>NZ_JBHYDM010000003.1:0-361520 GCF_051860665.1 Falsiroseomonas sp. | reverse complement strand
GATCCGCCGCCGGCCGCGCCCGCCCGCGCGCCCGCCGCCGCCCCGGCCGCGCCGGCAGCCCCCGCCACACCGCCCGCGCCGACGGCGGAGGAGGTGGCGGAACGCGCCGTGCTGGAACAGCTGCGCGCCCGCCGCGCCGCCATCGAGCTGCGCGAGGCCCAGGCCGTGGCGCGGGAGACGATGGTCGCCGCCGCCGAGCGCCGCCTGGCGCAGCGCGTCGAGGAGTTGGTCGCCATCCAGCGCCGGCTGGAGGCGCTGGAGCGCGAGCGCGCGGCGCGAGAGGAGGCCGGGCTGCGTGGCCTGGTGAAGCTCTATGAAGGGATGCGGCCGCGCGATGCGGCGGTGATCTTCGACGAGCTGGAGATGCCCGTTCTGGTCCGCATCATGGACCAGATGCGCGAAGCCAAGGCCGCGCCCGTGATGGGGGCGATGCGCCCCGAACGGGCGCGGCTGCTGACGGCGGAGCTGGCGCGGCTGCGCGCGGCCCGCGTGTCGGCAAACTGATGGGCGCCAGGATGGCGTCGTGCGTTTCGCCAGGATGGCGGTGGGTTGGACAACAGGGGCGCAAGGCCGATGGACAAGAACACGTCAGTCCTGATCGTGGACGACTACAAGACCATGCTGCGGATCATCCGGAACCTCCTCAAGCAGCTCGAATTCGAGAATGTCGAGGAAGCGACGGATGGCAGCGAGGCGCTGGCGAAGATGCGCGCCGGCAATTTCGGCCTGGTCATCAGCGACTGGAACATGGCGCCGATGACGGGCCTGGACCTGCTGAAGGAAGTGCGGGCCGATGCGCGGCTGAAGCACACACCCTTCATCATGATCACCGCCGAGAGCAAGACCGAGAACGTGGTCGCCGCCAAGGCCGCCGGCGTCTCGAACTACATCGTCAAGCCCTTCAACGCCGAGACGCTGAAGGGCAAGATCGAGAAGGTGATGGCGAATGCCTGACGGAAGCGCCCCCAGCGGGCCAGACACCTCACCTGAGGGCGCGCGCATCGAGACCGCGGTGCGCGCCGTGCTGGGCAGCATGTCCGGCGACCTGACGGTGGTGGAGGCCTCGCTGCTGGCCGAGCTCGAAGGGCTCGGCCGCACGGTGGCGCGCGCGAAGCAGGAGATCGCCTCGCTTCGCGTCGACGACATCACCCTCAGCCACATCCCCTCCGCCACCGATGAGCTGGATGCCATCGTCGGCCACACCGCCCAGGCGACCAACGAGATCCTGGACGTGTGCGAGACGCTGGAGGCCGTCGCCGGCCGCATCGGCGGGGCGGAATCCGAGGCGCTGGGCAATGCGGTGACCCGCATCTACGAGGCCTGCAGCTTCCAGGACATCACCGGCCAGCGCATCGGCAAGGTGGTGACGGCGCTGAAGGCGATCGAGGCGCGGGTGGACCAGGTGGTTTCCCGCTTCGGCGCCGCCACCAGCGGCCTGCCGCCGGCGGGTGCCGAAGCCCCGCCCCCGGCGCCGGCCGATGCCGATGCAACCGAGGGCCGCCGCCTGGCGAATGGCCCGCAGCTGCCCGGCGCCGGCGTCAGCCAGGCCGATATCGACAAGCTGCTGGCGGACTTCGATTGAGACCCGCACTGGAAAGGCCGGCACCGGAAGGGGGCGGCGCATTGCGCAACCCGCGCCGCCTTTCCGGTGCGGTCGCCCTTCTGGCTGCTGGCCTCTGCCTTGCCGGCCCCGGCCCGGCTTGGGCCCAGGACAGGGTCGGCGTGCGCGCCGGCGACCATCCGGGTTTCGGCCGCCTGGTCTTCGACTGGCCCAGCAGCGTCGCCTATCGGGTCGAGGAGACCGAGGGAAGGCTGGTGCTGAGCTTCGGCGCCCCCGCCGCCTTCGACCTCAGCGGCCTGCGTCGCCCGACACGCAATGTGCTGGGCGTGACGACGGAGCCGATGCGGGCCGAGATCCAGCTCGCCCCGAATACCCGCACGCGCCATTTCCGCATCGGCACCCGGGTGGTGGTCGATGTGCTGGATGCCGATGCACCGCGCAACGCGCCGGCCGCCACGCCTGGTGCGCCTGCCGCTGCGCCCGCCGCGACCGCCCCTGCCGCCGCCGCGCCCACGGCCCTCGCGGCCCGCACCCCTGCCGCAACCCCCGCCGCCGCACCCTCAGCCGCCGCACCCCCCACAGCCGCCAGGCCGGCGCCGGCTGCCGCCCCCGCGCGCGGCGCGGCGCCGCCGCGCGGCCAGGCCATGCCTTTCCAGCCGGCCACGCCGCCGCCGCCCGAGGCGCCCGTGCGCGTCGAAGCCGCGCCGCGCGCCCCGGTGCAGCAGGAGAGCCTGCCCGCCGCCGGCGCGCCCGGCCCCGCCCCGCCCACCGCCACCGCAGCAGCCCCGGCGCCCGCCATGGCGCCGATGCCAGCCCTGGCCACGGGGCCAAGGCCGGTGGCGGTGCGGCTGATGCCGGGGCCCACCCTCTCCATCCCCGCCGCGGCCGAGGTCGGCGCCGCGCTGTTCCGGCGCGGCGGCGTCTGGATGGTGGTGCTGGATGCGCCCCTGCCGCTCGACCTCACCGCGCTGCGCGCCCATCCGCTGCTGGCCGCCGCCGAATCCACCACCGGCCCGGATGCCACCACGCTGCGCCTGCCCGCCGCCGGGCTGCGCACGCCGCGACTGCGGCGCGAGGGTGCGGCCTGGCTGGTCGACCACCCGGCCGAGGAGGCGCCGCTGCGCGCCCTGCTGCCCGAGATCGAGCCCGGCCCGCCGGCGCGCCTGGTGCTGCGCGCCGCGGCGGCCAGCGGCAGCGTCTCGGTGCTCGATCCGGAAACGGGCACCGCCCTGCTGGTCGGCACGGTGCGGGAGGGGGCGGAGGCGGTGCCGCTCGGCCGCCGCGCCGCCGTCTTCGAATTGCTGCCGACCCGGCTCGGCGCCGCCCTGCTGCCGCGCGCGGATACGGTGACGCTGCGCGTCCTGCCCGGTCGCTTCCTGGCCGGCGCCGCCGCCGGGGCGGAGCTGGCGCTGGGGCCCGAGGTGCCGGGTGCGGCCGCCGCCGCCGCCGCCGCGGCCATGACCCGCAGCTTCGACCTGCCGGCGGAAGCGCCGGCCGCGCTGCAGGAAAGGCTGCGCAATGCGACGGCCGCCATCGCCGCCGCCGCCCCGCTCAGCCGGGGCGCGCCGCGGCTGCGGGCGGCGGAGGCGCTGCTGGCGCTCGGCCTGCCGCAGGAGGCGCAGTCCATGATCAGCCTGGCGATGCAGGAGGATCCGGTGCTGGCCGAGGCGCCGCGCAGCCGGGCCCTGCTCGGCATGGCCGCGCTGCTGGCCGGGCGGCTGCCGGATGCGGCGGGCCTCGATCATCCGCGGCTGACGGAGACGGATGAGATCCGCCTGTGGCGCGGCCTGCTGGCCTCGGCGCGCGGCCAGGACGGGCCCGAGAATGCCAAGGGCATCGCCGCCAGCCTGCCCCTGCTGCTCTCCTACCCCGAGCCGCTGCTGGCCCGCCTGGCACCGCTGGCGGCGGAGGCCCTGCTGGGCGGCGGCGAGCTGGCCGCGGCGAGCCGCCTGCTGGCGAGCCGCGAGGCGGAGGAGCCGAGCCTGCTGCTGGCCCGCGCCCGCCTGCTGGAGGCGGAGGGCGAGGTGCAGCCGGCACTGGCCGCCTATGACCATATCGCCCGCGGCCGCGACCGCCGCGCGAGGGCGCTGGCCATGCGGCGGGCGGCGGAGCTGCGGCTGGCGCAGGGCCTGCTGGATGCCGCCGGCGCCGCGGCGGCGCTGGAGGCGACGCTGGCGGCCTGGCGCGGCGATGCGCTGGAGACCGAGGCGCGGTCCCGCCTGGCGGAGCTGCGCCAGCAGGCCGGCGATTCCCGCGGCGCCTTCGACCTGCTGCGCGAGACGGCGACGATGTTCCCCGAACTGGCTGCCGGCCTGCGCGCGCGCCAGGTGGAGGCGCTGCTGGGCGCGCTGGACCGCGAGCCGCCGATGGCCGCGGTGGTGCTCTATGACGCGCATGCCGACATGCTGCCGGCGGGGGAGGCGACGGAACAGGCGCTGGGCTCGCTGGCCGACCGGCTCGCGGCGCTGGACCTGCTGGACCGCGCCGGCCATGTGCTGCGCCGCGCCGTGGCCCGCGCCCCGGATGCGGAGGCGAAGGCCCGGCTCGGCGCCCGGCTGGCGACCCTGGCGCTGGGCGCCGGGGATACGGCGGCGGCGCTGGCCGCGCTGCGGGAGACGGAGGGGCGCGGCCTTTCCGCCGAGCTGACCCGCAACCGCCTGCTGCTGCAGGCCCGCGCCCAGTCGCGCGCCGGCCAGGCGCAGGCGGCAATGGCCAGCTACCGGGAGGCCGGGCCGGCCGGCGCCGCGGAACTCGCCGTGCTGCTGGAGGAGAAGCAGGACTGGGCCGGCGCCGCGGCGGCGCTGCGCCAGCACCTGGAAACCCTGGTGCCGCCGCCGCCGGCGCCCCTGCCGGAGGCGCTGAAGCCCGTCGTGGCGCGCATCGCCGCGCTGCTGACCCTGGCCGGCGACGAATCGGCCCTGGCCGCGCTGCGGGCGGAGGAACAGGCGCGGATGTCCGAAGGACCGCTCTCCGAGGCCTTCACGCTGTTCACATCGGAACGTGTTGCCGGCCTCGGCGACCTGCCGCGACTGCGCGAGGAACTGGATGTCGCGCGCGGGCTGCCCGCCAGACTGGACGGGTTGCGGGGCGAAACCCCCGCGACAAGATGATTTACGTGCCGCCCCCCGGGGGGGACCGGCGAACAAGCCGGTCCCCCCCGGGGGGGGACCCACTTTTTTTGCGGCCTCGGGTCCCGAATTCGCTTGCACCCCCCCCTGGTTTGCCCCATATGCCGCCGCCTTGACCCGATCTGCTTTGACCAGCCGCACTCCCGCGGCGAGCGATCATCCCGGTCATCTGCTGGCTGGAAGGAGCCCAAACCATGGAAGCTCTCGTCCAACTGGGGATGGTCTCGGATCTCCCGAGCGACGCCCAGAATGATGAGAACCGCTCGGTGGAGACGAAGGATTACTTCATCCATCGCAACGGCGTGCGCTATGCGGGAACGCATCTGATCATCGACCTGTGGGGGGCGACGAATCTCGACGACCCCGACCATATCGACGCGGTGCTGCGCGAAGGCGCGCTGGCCACCGGCGCCACCATCCTGCACGGCCATTTCCACCACTTCTCCCCGAATGGTGGCGTGAGCGGCGTGCTGGTGCTGGCGGAGAGCCATGTGTCGATCCACACCTGGCCGGAGCGCGACTATGCCGCGCTCGACATCTTCGTCTGCGGCGAATGCGATCCCTACAAGGCGCTGCCGGCGCTGAAGAAGGGTTTTCTCGCGGAGCGCGTGCAGCTTGCCGAGCATAAGCGCGGCTTGATCGGCTGAAGCCGGCCGGCAGGCCGGTGGGTGACATGGGGCGGGCCGCAGGGTCCGCCCTTTTTTGCGCGTGCGGAGAGTGACGATGAGCGACGAGACCTGGGTGAACGAGACGCTTTACGCGGAATGGGGCCAGCGCTTCCTGGTGAAGCGGGAGCTGGCGCATGTGAAGTCGGACTTCCAGGACATCCGGATCTTCGAAAGCCACCTGCATGGCCGCGTCATGCTGCTGGACGGCGTGGTGCAGATCACCGAGGCCGATGAGTTCGTCTACCAGGAAATGCTAGCCCATGTGCCGCTGCTGGCGCATGGCGCGGCCAGGCGCGTGCTGATCATCGGCGCCGGCGATGGCGGCGTGCTCCGCCGCGTGCTGCAGCACCGCACGGTGGAGAAGGCCGTGATGGTGGAGATCGACGGCGAGGTGATCCGCCTGGCCAAGGAACACCTGCCCGCCATCGGCGGCGATGCCTGGACCGACCCGCGCGCGACGGTGATCGTGGGCGACGGCATCGACCATGTCCGCACCGCGGAAGCCGGCAGCTACGACGTCATCATCGTCGACAGCACCGATCCGATCGGGGTGGGCGAGGTGCTGTTCACCGACGAATTCTACGCGAACTGCGCCCGCATCCTGACGGAGCGCGGCCTGGTGGTGAACCAGTGCGGCGTGCCCTTCATGCAGGCGGAGGAGCTGCGCGAGACCTCGCTGCGCCGCGCGAAATCCTTCCCGGATGTGTTTGCCTATGTGGCGGCGGTGCCGACCTATGTCGGCGGCTTCATGACGCTGGGCTGGGCGGCGAAGGATGCCGCCTGCCGCAAGGTGGAGGTGGCGGAGATCCGCCGCCGCGCGGAGGTGGCCGGCGTGCTGGAGACGACGCGCTACTGGACTCCCGAGATCCATGTCGGCGCCTTCAACCTGCCGCCCTATATCGCGATGCACCTGCCGCGGGGGTGACGGCCCCCCACCCAACCTCCCCCCTGAGAAGGGGGGAGCGGTTCCGGTTACGCCTCCACGGGCGGCGGCACCCTGTCGCCGGGCTGCAGGCCGCGCAGGCGCGACTCACAGAAACGCTCGCTGAAGACGTCGCGCAGCGAGGAGGCGATCGCGTTGCGCGCGGTCTCGAAATCCTTGCGCGCGATGGCATCGGCGGGGTCGGCCAGCACCCGGGATTCGGCGCTGCGGATGCTGGCGATCTCCTCGTTCAGCCGCTTGGCCGAATCCCGTGGCAAAGCGCGGCCGGCGACATAGACCGCCTGGCTGATGCCGATCAGCGTCACCAGCTGGTCCGGCAGGGTGAAGTTCTCCAGGTCGCCGGTGCCGCTGACCACCAGGGCCACCGCGGCGAAGAGGCTGAACAGCAGCGCCTGCACCCGCGTGACGTCGATCTCCCCATCCGATTCCACCAGGTCCGTCCAGCGCGGCAGGCGCGGCGTCGGGTCCAGCACGCCGGTGCCGAGCAGCCAGAGCCGGTTCGGCGTCTGCATCACCGAACCTTCGGTGAGGCGGGCGAGGGTGGAGCCCGTCAGCGTCACGCCCAGCAGCGTGAGGACGGATTGCGACAGCTCCGGCAATTCGCCCGTGCGCCCCATCACATAGGCATAGACCCCGGCGAGGACGAGAGTGAAGAGCAGCACCTGGAATCGCGACAGGCTGCAATATCCGAAACTGTCCTGGGCGATGACGGTCGGCCGCAGCGCATAGGCGAGGGCGGAGGGCGCGCCTTCGCCCAGCAGCACGCGGCCATGCGCATATTGCCGTGCATGGATCCGCGCGGCGGCGAAGGCCAGCACCAGATAGGCGGCCAGCACGGTCAGCAGGCCGGCCGCGGTGGACAGGCGCAGCGTGGAGACGAAGAGCGGCTGGCGCGCATAGGCGCGCAGTTCCCGCCCCTGGGCGCGCAGCTGGTTCGCACCCTCCTGGATCGGGTCCAGGCAGAGCAGCAGCACCACGTGCCAGGAGGAGGGCAGCCAGCCGTGGGCGATGGTCGGGAAGAGCACGGAGAGCGTGGTCTCCGCATCGCGCGGCGTGGGCGGCAGCACGGTGCCGCGCTGCAGGTCGCCCTCCCGCAATGCGACCGGGGAGATGCCATCGGCATAGACCACCGCCTCGAAGAAGGCGTTGCGCCATTCGGCGGGGGTCAGCCAGTCCGGCCGCGCCACCGTGATCTCCAGCGTCGGCACGGCCTTCGAGGTCTGCCGCACCGGCCCCAGCGGCAGGGCCGGCGCGCTGGTGTTCAGGTGCCGCGCCAGGTCCTCCATCACCATGAAGCCGGAGCCGACGCGCCAGGGCTGGTCGCCCGGCACCGGCGCACTGCACTGGATGGCGCGTGACGGCGCCTGGGCCGCGGCCGGCAGGGCGGCCAGCGCCAGCAGCAGCACCGCGATGATCCAGCGCAGCATCGACGCCTCCCGCACCCGTCGCGGCAGGCTGCGGGGCGGGATGGCGGCGGCGCAACGTTTATTCGGTTTCGCTTGTTTCAGGCGGCCCGGTCATCCGGGTGCGAACCCCTGCACCAGGCTGCCCGCGATCAGCCGCCAGCCATCCACCAGCACGAAGAAGGCCAGCTTGAAGGGCAGCGCCACCACGGTGGGCGGCAGCATCATCATGCCCAGCGACATCAGCAGGCTGGCGGCCACCAGGTCGATCACCAGGAAGGGCAGGAAGATCAGGAAGCCGATCTCGAAGGCGCGGCGCAGCTCGCTGACCATGAAGGCCGGCGTCAGCGCGCGCCAGGGCGCCTCGTTGGCGCCGGTCATCGGCAGATTGGCCAGGTCGAGGAACAGCGCGAGGTCGGCGTCCCGCACCTGCGCCGCCATGAACCTGCGGAAGGGCTCGGCGGCGGCCTGCAGCCCCTCCAGCTCCCCGATCGTGCCGGCCGACATGGGCTGCAGCCCCTGCTGCCAGGACTGCAGCAGCACCGGCTCCATGACAAAAAGGGTGAGGAACAGCGCCAGGCCGATCAGCACCGGATTGGGCGGGATGGAGGGCGCGCCGATGGCGCTGCGTAGCAGGGCGAGCACGATGACGATGCGGGCGAAGGCCGTTGTCATCACGATCAGGGACGGCGCGAGGGAGAGCAGCCCGATCAGCGCCGTCAGCTGGATCATCCGCCCCGTGGTGCCGGAGCCGCCGGCGCCGAGGTCGAGGCTGAGGCTTTGGGCCAGCGCGGCGCCGGGCGCCAGCAGCAGCAGCAGGGGAAGCAGCCAGCGCATCATCGCGGCGCCTCCCGTCCCGTCGCCTCGGGGCCGGGCGCCTCGGGCGGCAGCCAGCCCAGCACCACCTCCTGCGCCCCGCCGGTCAGCAGCAGCAGGGACCGGCCATCGCAGCGCAGCAGCACCAGGCGCCGGCGGCCATCCAGCGCCAGGGTCTCCTCCACCGCCAGGCGGCGGCCGATGCGGGCGCCGATCCCGGCCGCGCGCGCCGCGCGGCCGGCGAGCAGCAGGGCGGCCAGCACCGCGACCAGGGCGGCGGCGGCGGTGAGGGTGGCGGTGATGAGGCTGGCGGTCTCGGTCATCCTGTCCTCTCGCGCCCGCCTTTTGGCAGGGCGTCCGGCTGGCGGTCCTGCGGATCAGCCGCGGGCCACCTGCGCCGCCAATTCGTTCACCTGCCGCAGCAGCCCCTCCAGCGCGGGGCGCAGCAGGCGGCCTTCCTCCGGCCGCAGGGCGAGGACGGCGGCGCAGAGCGCGGTGGCGTCGCGGTCCAGCCCCTCCAGGTCCACCTGTCGCCCGCCCTCGACCAGGACGCGCGCCACCAGCACGGTGCCGCCCATGCTCTCGATGGCGGCATGCACGGCCTCGGCATGGGTGGCGGGTTGCGGCATGGCGCTATTGGCGCAGGTCCGGGTGAAGGATTTCTCAACGGCGGCGCATTCGATTGGGGAATGTCCGGCGTGCCGGGCGCCGGAAACCCTTCCTTCACCGATGCGGGCCAGGATGACGGCATGCAAGCCAGCCCCCTTTCCCCTGCCGCGTCGTCCCGCGCCAACCCGGCCCGTGCCGCGGGGCCGCTCGACCTCGCCGCGCGGCGGGTGAACTGGCTGGACCGGCGGCAGGCGGTGCTGGCGCAGAACATCGCCAATGCCGATACGCCGAACTACCGGCCCCACGACCTGCAGCCCTTCGCACGGCACCTTGCCGCCGCGCTGCCGCCCGCCATGGCGCGCACCGCGCCCGCGCATCTGGCGCCGCGCGGCGGCGGCCAGGCCGGCGCGCCAGAGGATCGCCAGGTGGCGGAGGCGGTGCCGGATGGCAATGCCGTCTCCCTGGACCGCGAGGCGGTGCGGATTGCGGAAACCGATACGGCCCATGCGCTCGCCATGGCCGTGCATCGCAGCTTCATGGGCATGTTCCGCCTCGCCCTCGGCCGCCAGGGCTGAGGCGGGCGTCTGGAGGAGGGCAGGAGATGGATCTCGATCGGGCGCTGCGCATCTCGGCCGCCGGCATGGCGGCGCAATCCACCCGGCTGCGCGTGGTGGCGGAGAACCTCGCCAACCGCGACAGCACCGGGGAGACCGCGGGCGCCGACCCCTATCGCCGCCGCACCGTCACCTTCGCCAATCGGCTGGACCGGGCGATGGGGACGGAGGCCGTCGAGGTCTCCCGCATCGGTACCCAGCCGGGCGACTTCCCGACCCGCTTCGACCCGGCGCATCCGGCCGCCGATGCGAATGGCTACGTCAAGCTGCCCAATGTCGACAGCGTGGTCGAGGTGATGGACATGCGCGAGGCGCAGCGCAGCTACAGCGCCAATCTCTCGGTCCTTGAGACGACGCGCGGCATGCTGACGCGGGCGATCGAGGCGCTGCGCTGATGGCCATTGGCGCGGTTCAGGCGGCGGCGGCCTATGCCTCGGCCGGCGCTGGTACGGCCGGCGCGGCCGCCTCGGGCGGTGCCGAATTCGGCGCGGCGCTGCATCGCGCGCTGGAGACGGGCGTGCAGCTGGGGCGCACGGCCGATGCCAGCGCCACCCAGGCGCTGATGGGCCAGGGCAGTGTCTCGGATGCCGTGCTGGCCATCTCCCGCGCCGAGCTGGCCTTGCAGACGGCCGTCTCGCTGCGCGACCGGGTGGTGGCCGCCTATCAGGAAGTGATGCGCATGCCGATCTGACGGCGGCGCTCGGAGACCACACGGATCGAAGCGCCAAGAGGCGTGGATGCGGGCCAGGAGGGCCGGATGTCGGAACAGGCCATGGGCCAGGCGCTGCGGGAGTCGCTCTGGGTCTCGACCCAGGTGATGGGTCCCCCGCTGCTCGCGATCCTGGCCATCGGCCTGGTGGTATCGCTGGTGCAGGCGCTGACGCAGATCCAGGAGGCCACCCTGGCCTTCCTGCCGAAGCTCGTCATCGGCGGCGCGCTGATGCTGCTGCTGGGCCCCTTCACCACCTCCGTCATGGTGGCCTGGACGGCGACGCTCTTCGACCGGATGGTCGCCATCGGCGGCGCGCCGTGACCGAGGCCGATCTCGCCTTGGTGCAGGCGCTGCCTGCGCTGGCTTTCCAGGCGGTGCTGGTCTTCGCCCGCCTCGGCGCCGCGGCCCTGCTGCTGCCGGGCCTCGGGGAGCAGGAGGTGCCGGCGCCGCTGCGGCTGGGCCTCGGCCTCGCCTTGCTGGCGCTGCTGTTCCCGGTCGTCTCGCCCGGCCTGCCGCCGGCGCCGGAGGATGCGGCGGAGGCGGCGCGGCTGCTGGCGATCGAGGTGGTGGTGGGGCTCTGGATCGGCGGCCTGGCGCGGCTGGCGATGACCGCCTTCGCCATGGCGGGGCAGGCGATCTCGGCCCTGGTCGGCCTGGCGGGGCTGCTGGTGATGGACCAGAACCTGGGCGCGCAGGCCACCGCGCTCGGCCGCGCCTTCGGGCTGCTGGCGGTGGTGCTGGTGCTGTCCACGGGCCTTTATGCGCTGCCCCTGCGGGCGCTGGCCGAAAGCTATGCGGTGATCCCGGCGGGCGATCCCTTCCCGGCCGGGGCGGCGGTGGAGGCCCTGTCCCAGGCCGGGGCGGATTCCCTGGCGCTGGCGCTGCGATTGGCGGCGCCCTTCGTCATCGGCGCCGTGGTGCTGAACGTGGCGCTGGGCCTGCTGGCGCGGCTGGCGCCGCAGGTGCAGACCTTCTTCGTCGCCGTGCCCGGGCAGATCCTGGCCGGGCTGGCGCTGCTCGGCCTGCTGGCCCCGGCGCTGATCGCAAGCTTCGCCGAGGCCGCGCGCGGCAGCTTCGCCACCCTGCCGGGGCTGCGCTGAGGCATGGCGGAAGGCGGCGAGGGGGGCGATGCCGCCGATCGGACAGAGGCCGCCACACCGCGGCGGATCGAAAAGGCGCGGGAGGATGGCCAGGTCGCCATGTCGCGCGAGGCGGTGGGCTGGGCGGCGCTGGCCGGCGGCACGCTGGCGGCCATGCTGGCCCTGCCGGTCACCGGCATCGAGATGCTGCGCGCCATGCGCGCCACGCTGGAGCGCGGCCATGCGCTGGAGATGACGGATGCGGTGCTGCGGCTGTCCGGGCTCGGCCTGATGGCGGTGCTGCCGGTGGCGGCCGCGGCGGCCCTGGGCGCGGTGGCGGCCACCCTGCTGCAGACCGGCGGGCTGGTGACGGCCAAGAACATGGCGCCGCGGCTCGACAAGATCAGCCCGCTGGCCGGGGTGAAGCGGCTGGTCTCCCCGGAATCCGCCATGGAGCTGCTGCGCAACCTGCTGAAGCTCGCGCTGGTGGGGGCGGCGCTGTGGTATGCGCTGGGCGACCTGCACGAGATCCAGGCGGCGCTGCACCAGGCGCCGGGCGGCCTGCCGGCCACCGCCGGCGCGGCGGCGCTGCATCTGATGCTGGCGGCGCTGGTCGCCTTCGCGGGCATTGCCGGGCTCGATGTGATGTGGGTGCGCTACCGCCACTTCAGCCGCCTGCGGATGAGCAAGCAGGAGCTGCGGGAGGAGGCGAAGGACTCCGAGGGCGACCCCCATATGAAGGCGCGCCGCAGGCAGATGCGCCAGGCGCAGGGCCGGCGGCGGATGATGTCTGCCGTGCCGCGCGCCGATGTCGTGGTGACCAACCCCACCCATTACGCCGTCGCCCTGTCCTATGGCGGCGATGGCGGCGCGCCGAAGGTGGTGGCCAAGGGCGTGGACGCCATGGCCGCCCGCATCCGGGAGGTGGCGCAGGCCCATGGCGTGCCGCTGGTGGCCAATCCGCCGCTGGCCCGCGCCCTGTGGCGGCTCGAGGTCGATGCCGAGATCCCGCCCGAGCACTACCAGGCGGTCGCCGAAATCATCGCTTACGTCTGGAGACAACGTGGCTTATTTTCCCGTCCAGGTTGATATTGGTATAGGCTTGCTCGCGTGGAGTGCGTGGGTGCCAGGGATCCGCTGCCCCGGCGGCCCGGGGCCGAGGAGAACGGCATGACCGAATCGCGAAGTCGATTGCAGGCGCTGCTGCGCCGGGCGCTTCGGCCCAGCCCGGACCCGGTGCTGCGCGCGGTGCTGGAGGCGGCGGGGACGGGCATGGCCCTGCTCGATTCAGAGGATCGGCTGACCGCCTGGAACAGCGACTTCGCAGGCCTTTGCGGCCCGATGCTGCCGCCGCGGGAGGATATGCCCTTCGGCCAGCTGCTGGCGCGGGAGGGGCGGGAGGAAACCTTGGCGGCACTGGCCGGCGGGCAGAAGCTGGTGGTCACCATGGCCAGCGACGGCGCGCCGAAGCTGGAGGCGGAGCGCCGGCCACTGCCGACGCCGGACCGGCTTTCGGTGCTGCGCCTGGCCAAGCTGACGACCCGGCCGCCGGAGCAGGCAGCGGCGGCGGCCCGGCTGCAGGCGGTGGGCGCCCTGGCCGGCGGCATCGCGCATGACTTCAACAACCTGCTGACTGCCATCGCCGGCAGCGCGGAATCCGCCCTCGCCCGGGCGCCGGAAGGGCCTGCGGCGCCGGAGCTGCGGCAGGTGATGGAGAGTGCCGGGCGCGGCGCCGCGCTGGTGCGCCAATTGCTCGCCTTCGCCCGGCAACAGGCGCTGCGGCCGCGGGTGGTGGACCTGAACGAGGCCGTGGCCTCCATGGGCGAGCTGCTGAAACGGCTGCTCGGCAGCCGGGTGAAGCTGGCGCTGACGCTGGAGGAGCCGGCCCGGCGGGTGCGGATCGACCCGACGCAGCTCGACCAGGTCATCATGAACCTGGCGCTGAATGCGCGGGACGCCATGCCCGAGGGTGGCGCCATGCGGATCGGCACCGGGCATGCCGTGGTGCTGCGGCCCGAGCCGCTGGGCAATGAGACGCTGCCCGCCGGCCGCTACGCGCTGCTGGAGGTTTCGGACAGTGGCGCCGGCATTCCGCCGGAGGTGCTGCCGCGTATCTTCGATCCCTTCTTCACCACCCGGCGCGACCAGGGCGGCACCGGGCTCGGCCTGTCCACCGTGCATGGCATCGTCCGCCAGTCCGGTGGCTTCATCTCCGTCGACAGCAAGCGCGGGGAGGGAACGCGCTTCCGCATCTGGCTGCCGCGGCATGAGGGCCCGGCCGATCCGCCGGTGCCGACCGCCATGGTCACCGTGCCGAGCCTGGCGCAGCCGGTGCCCGTGGTGCCGGCCGCCAACTATGGCAGCGCCCCCGTCCTGCTGGTGGAGGACGAGATGCCGCTGTTGCGCCTGGCCGAACGCGCGCTGCGCCGCGCCGGCTTCGAGGTGATGAGCGCCAGCTGCGCGGAGGATGCGCTGGAACTGCTGGAGCGCGGGGCCCCTTCGCCGCTCGCCCTGGTCTCCGACGTGGTCATGCCGGGGATGGATGGGTTGGAACTCGCCGGGCGGCTGCGCGGCAAATGGCCGGATCTTCCAGTGCTGCTGGTCTCCGGCTATGCGGAGGCGGCACTGGGGCGCGACCTGGCGGCGGAACGCATCCGGCTTCTGGCCAAGCCCTATAGCCTGGGCTCCCTGGTGGCCGAATTGCGCGCCATCCTGCCGAAGGGGGCGGTAAAAGTTTCCTAAATGTTCTTGTCGGAATCGCGGTTCCGCGCGATATTCGGCTCAGCAGGCGGAGAGGCCTCGGGGTGCCGGCTGGGCACACCGGAAGGTTTTTCCGGCCAGGGGATTGACCGGTGGGTGGAACACCTGCCTCAATTTCACCCATAGGTTGAGATCGGATTTCGGGAGAGCGAGCCGGATGGACAAGACCAAGGCTCTGGATGCCGCGCTGAGCCAGATCGAACGCGCCTTCGGCAAGGGCTCGATCATGCGGATGGGCAACAAGGCCGCGACGGATGAGGTGGAGGTGATTTCCACCGGCTCGCTGGGCCTCGACCTGGCGCTCGGCATCGGCGGCGTGCCGAAGGGGCGGATCATCGAGATCTACGGGCCGGAAAGCTCGGGCAAGACCACGCTCGCCTTGCATATGATCGCGGAGGCGCAGAAGAAGGGCGGCACCTGCGCCTTCATCGACGCGGAACATGCCCTCGACCCCGGCTATGCCAAGAAGCTGGGCGTGGATGTCGAGAACCTGCTGATCAGCCAGCCGGATGCGGGCGAACAGGCGCTCGAGATCTGCGACACGCTGGTGCGATCGGGCGCCATCGACGTGCTGGTGGTGGACAGCGTCGCCGCGCTGGTCCCCCGCGCCGAGCTGGAAGGCGAGATGGGCGACAGCCATGTCGGCCTGCATGCCCGGCTGATGTCCCAGGCGCTGCGCAAGCTGACGGGCAGCGTCTCCCGCTCCAATACCCTGCTGGTCTTCCTGAACCAGATCCGCCTGAAGATCGGCGTGATGTTCGGCAATCCGGAGACCACCACGGGCGGCAATGCGCTGAAGTTCTATGCCTCCATCCGCATGGAGATCCGCCGGATCGGCGCCATCAAGGACCGCGACACCACCACGGGCAACCAGACCCGGGTGAAGGTGGTGAAGAACAAGATGGCGCCGCCTTTCCGGCAGATCGAATTCGACATCATGTATGGCGAAGGCATCTCCAAGGTCGGCGAGCTGATCGACCTCGGCGTGAAGGCCGGGATCATCGAGAAGTCCGGCGCCTGGTTCAGCTGCGACAGCCAGCGCATCGGCCAGGGGCGGGAGAATGCCAAGCAGTTCCTGCGCGACAACCCGGCCATGGCGGAGAGCGTGGAGAAGCGCATCCGCGACCAGGCCAGTGGCCTGGCCAGCGCCATGCTGGCCGGGGAGGGGGAGGAAGCGGCGGCGGAGTAGAGGGAACCTTTACCAGCTCCAGCGTTGGATGACGGAACCGTAATCCAACCTGGAGGCCCCATGCTTCGTCTTGCCGGTATCACTGCCGCTGCCCTTCTGTTCGCCACCCCGTCCTTCGCCCAGGCTCCGGCGCAGGTCCCGGCCGGGCGCTGCGCCGGGCAGGTCGATATCAGCCGCGCCATCGAACTGGCGCGCGGCGCGGGCATCGCCCGCGTCGACCAGGCGGAATGCGACGATGGGAAGTGGGAGGTCGAGGGGCGCGATGCCCAGAACCGCCGCATCCAGGTGGATATCGACCCGGCCGATGGCCGGGTGATCCGCACGGATCGCGACTGAAGCGACCCCGCGGGGCGCTCATCCGCGCGCCCCGCTTCCGGTTTGTCCTATTCTGCTCTAACGATCGCGGCCCCTTGCGAGACATGCCGAGACCATGAGCAGCAGCAACGACATCCGCGCCACCTTCCTCGACTATTTCCGTCGGAACGGGCACGAGGTGGTGGAAAGCTCCCCCCTCGTTCCGCGCAACGACCCGACGCTGATGTTCGCCAACAGCGGCATGGTCCAGTTCAAGAACGTCTTCACGGGCCAGGAAAAGCGCGGATACCAGCGCGCGACAACCGCCCAGAAGTGCGTGCGGGCGGGTGGCAAGCATAACGACCTCGACAATGTCGGCTATACCGCCCGGCACCACACCTTCTTCGAGATGCTGGGCAATTTCAGCTTCGGCGACTACTTCAAGGAACAGGCGATCGAGCATGCCTGGACCCTGCTGACCCGCGATTTCGGCCTGCCGAAGGACAAGCTGCTGGTCACCGTCTATTCCGAGGACGAGGAAGCCCCGGTCTACTGGAAGAAGGTGGCCGGCCTGCCGGACAGCCGCATCATCCGCATCCCGACCTCCGACAATTTCTGGCGCATGGGCGATACCGGCCCCTGCGGCCCCTGTTCCGAGATCTTCTACGACCATGGCGACCATATCCCCGGCGGCCCGCCCGGCAGCCCGGAGGAGGATGGCGACCGGTTCATCGAGATCTGGAACCTGGTCTTCATGCAGTTCGAGGAAGGCCCGCCCGGCACCCGCGTGCCGCTGCCGCGCCCCTCGATCGACACCGGCATGGGGCTGGAGCGCTTTGCGGCGATCTTGCAGGGCAAGCACGACAATTACGACACGGACACGCTGCGCGCCCTGATCCTCGCAAGTGCCGAGGCCACGGGCCAGGAGCCGGATGGCCAGTGGAAGACCAGCCACCGCGTGGTCGCCGACCATCTCCGCGCCGGCACCTTCCTGATGGCGGACGGCGTGCTGCCTTCGAATGAAGGCCGTGGCTACGTGCTGCGCCGCATCCTGCGCCGCGCCATGCGCCACGCCCATATGATGGGGGCGCGCGAGCCCCTGCTGCACCGCCTGGTGCCGGCCCTGACCCGCCAGATGGGCGCCGCCTATCCCGAGATTCTCCGCGCCGAAGCCCTGGTGATCGAGACGCTCCGCCTGGAGGAGACGCGCTTCCGGTCGCTGCTGGAGCGCGGCCTCGGGCTGCTGGCGGAAGAGTCGGGCAAGCTGGGGGACAAGGGCACGCTGCCCGGCGATGTCGCCTTCAAGCTCTACGACACCTATGGCTTCCCCCTCGACCTGACCCAGGACGCGCTGCGCGGCGAGGGCAAGTCCGTGGACACGGAAGGCTTCGCCGCCGCCATGGCGGAGCAGAAGCAGCGCGCCCGCGCCGCCTGGGCGGGCTCCGGCGAGGCGGCCACCGAAACCCAGTGGTTCGACCTGAAGGAGAAGCTCGGCGCCACCGAATTCTTGGGCTATTCGACCGAGAGCGCGGAGGGTTCGATCCTCGCCATCCTGGTGGACGGCAAGCCGGTGGAGAGCGCCGGCCCGGGCACCGAGGTGGCGGTGCTGCTGAACCAGACGCCCTTCTATGCGGAATCCGGCGGCCAGGTGGGCGATGCCGGGCTGATCTCGGCCGGCGAGGCCTGCCGGATCGTGGTGCGCGACACCCAGAAGAAGCTCGGCGAGCTCTTCGTGCATTACGGCGTGGTGGCGCATGGCGAGGCGAAGCTCGGCCTGCCGGTGGTGGCGGAGGTCGACCACGCCCGCCGCGGCACCATCCGCGCCCACCATTCCGCCACCCACCTGCTGCATGAGGCGCTGCGCCGGCGGCTCGGCACGCATGTGGCCCAGAAGGGCTCGCTGAACGCGCCGGACCGGCTGCGCTTCGACGTCTCCCAGCCCACGCCGATGACGGATGAGGACCTCGCCTGGGTCGAGACTGAGGTGAATGCCCGCATCCGGGAGAACGCCGAGGTAGTGACCCGGCTGATGACGCCGGACCAGGCCGTGGCGGTCGGCGCCATGGCGCTGTTCGGGGAGAAATACGGCGACGAGGTCCGGGTGGTCTCCATGGGCCATGACCCGCAGGCGGTGGAGCGCCAGGGCGTCTATTCGCTGGAGCTCTGCGGTGGCACGCATGTGAAGCGCACCGGCGACATCGGCCTTTTTCGAATCGTCTCCGAAGGCGCGGTGGCCGCGGGCATCCGACGCGTCGAGGCGGTGACGGGCGAAGCCGCGCTGAAGCTGCTGGAGGAGCGCGACCGGCAGTTGAACGAGGCGGCCGCCGTGCTGAAGGCACGCCCCGCCGAGCTGGCGGATCGCATCAGCAGCCTGCTGGAGGACCGGAAGAAACTGGAGCGCGAGGTCTCGGACCTGCGAAAGAAGCTGGCGACCGGCGGGGCGGCGGCGGAGGTCGAGCAGATCGCCGGCCTTCGCGTGGCGCTGCGCGAACTCGGCGAGATGCCGCCCAAGGACTTGAAGGGCGTGGTCGAGGCGATCCTCGCCTCCGGCACCGCCGATGTGGTGGCGGTGGTGGCGACGGCGGAGGGCAAGGCCAGCGTCTTCGTCGGCATCGGCGAGGCGGCCAAGGGCAAGACGGACGCGGTGACGCTGGTGCGCGCGGCCTCGGCGGCCATCGGCGGCAAGGGCGGCGGCGGCAAGCCGGACATGGCCCAGGCCGGCGGGCCGGATGCGGCGAAGGCGGCGGAGGCGCTGGCGGCGGTGCGGGCGGCGCTCGGGGGGTGAGCGGGGAGGAGGCCCTTCGGAAAATCGATGCAGCCTCGGCGCTGGAAATCCTGCGCCAGGCTCAGACCTTGATCGCGGCGCAGATTGACGCGAGCAAGTCCATCGACACGAAGGCCACCTCGGTACTTCAGGCGTCGCTATCGCTGGCCGGAGCCAGTCTCGGCGCGGCGGCACTGGCCATGGGTGACAAAGCCTGGCTGCCGGCATGGGGCGCGGCGGGGCTGCTGGCCATGGCAATAGCATTCATCCTGGCGGCCTATCTGGCCGCCTGGACGCTCAGGGTGACCAATATCGCAGCACCAGCTCTGCGGCCCGCGACCCTTATCGAACAGGGCATGCATGAGGTGGCATCGAAGCAGGCCTATCTCTTCATAGCCTTCGAGCTCAACAAGGCTATCGAGATCAATGACGCCCGCTCGCGCGAGGCCGGCCAGCGCGTGACGCGCGCGCTGTATGCCTCCCTGGCCGCGCCCTGGGCTGGGCTGACGGCAGCCGCGAGCTTCGCCGCGGCGGCCACGCCGAACCTGCTGACATGGCTAGCCGTTCTGGCCGGCGCAATTATCGTGCAGCAGCTAGCGGCTCGTGTCTTCGGATCGTCGCAGCGGTAGGGGGTTCGTTGGCCCGATCGACCGTGTCAGCTGTTCCAATTGGACCGGACGTGCTTCCGGGCGAGCCTGATACGGATTGACGGGCGACGGACGTGGCCCGGCCACCGGTGCGGAACCGGTCGGCTTGGCAGCGGCCTGGGTGGGGCGGAGCGTCGTCATCCTTTCAAGCTAGTGGTTATGGGGACTGTTTTCCAGCGAGGAGAAGAGGCTTGGTGAGTGATCCCGTCGTCCCCCGCCGCGCCCGCACCCTCGGCTTCGCCCCCGGCATCTTCGCCCCCGGCCCGCTGAACGCCATCACCGATGTGGCCGGTGTCCGCATTGGCCAGGTCACGGTGATCGAGGGCGAGGCCACCCTGACCGGCGTCACCGCCATTCTCCCGCATCCCGGCAACCCCTATGCCGAGCGCGTGCCCGCCGGCCTTTTCGCCATGAACGGCTATGGCAAGATGGCCGGCGTCACCCAGGTCCAGGAGCTGGGCGAGCTGGAGACGCCCATCCTGCTGACCAATACGCTCGCCGTCGGCCGGGCGGTGGAGGCGCTGGTGGACTGGACCCTGGCGCAGCCGGGGAACGGGGCAGTGCGCTCCGTCAATGCCGTGGTGGGCGAGACCAATGACGGGCGCCTCAACGATATTCGCGCCCGCGGCGTCACCCACCAGCACATGCTGGATGCGCTCGCCGCCGCCGTGGAGGGGCCGGTGGCGGAGGGCTCGGTCGGCGCCGGCACCGGCACCATGGCCTTTGGCTGGAAGGGCGGCATCGGCACCGCCTCCCGCCTTCTGCCCGCCGCGCTGGGCGGCTGGACCGTGGGTGTGCTGGTCCAGGCGAATTACGGCGGCGCCCTGGTGATGGACGGCCTGCCTGTCGGGCGGCTGCTGAAAAAATACTACCTGGCGGAGCATGCGGCGGAACAGGCGGATGCGGATGGCTCCGTCATGGTGGTGGTCGCCACCGATGCGCCGCTCTCGGACCGCAACCTGCAGCGCCTGGCGCGCCGCGCCATGGGCGGCATCGCCCGCACCGGCGCGGCCTTCTCGGATGGCTCGGGCGATTACGCGCTGGCCTTCGCCACCCACGCGGCGGTGCGGCGCAGCCCGGGGCAGGGCGCCGCGCAGGACTGGCCGAACGACCGCATGTCCCCGCTCTTCGTCGCGGCGGCGGAAGCGACCGAGGAGGCGGTGCTGAACGCGCTGTGCTGCGCCACCACCGTCGAGAGCCGGCTCGGTGGGCGGCGCGTGGTGGGTCGCGCCCTGCCGCTGGACCAGGTGGCAGCCCTACGGCGCCCTTAACCCTTCGCTTGCGCTTCTGCGGCAGCTTGCCGGCGGCAAAGGCGGAGGTGGCGTGGAGATCCTGGCAGGCGGGGTGGTGCTGGCATTGCTGGTGCTCGGCCTGGGCGTGCTGGTGCGGCGGCTGCTGCGCCGCCTGGGCATGCTGCTGCGCGGCCTGCTGCCGCAGCGGCCGCCCGGCTTCCAGCTGCGCGGCCTGCGGCTGGCCCATACGCGGGCGCTGGTCCGCTCCGAGCAGCGCCGTGCGGCGGCCCTGGCGGCGGAGGTGGCGCGACTGCGGGTGGAACTGCGACTGGCCCAGCAGGGGCCGGCGGAGCCGCGCTTCCAGCGAGCCAAGCGCGAATTCGCCCGCCGCTTCCACCCGGACCGCCTGCCGCCGCGCAGCCCGGAGCGGGGGGTCCGGATCGCCATCTTCCGCGAATACTGGGCCGTGCTGCGCGGCATCGAGCGCAGCCGATAGGGTTTATCCCTCTCCGGCCACCGCATGCCGCAGCGCGCTGCGGAATTCGCGCCGGTGCAATTCCCGCAAGACGAAGAGGCTGGTCGCGATCAGCGCCAAGGGGTGCACTACCCAGGCCAGTGCCGCGAGCCCGAAGTAGTAGCTGCGCAGCCCGGTGTTGAAATGCCGCGCCGCCCGGTTCGCCACATCCGCCGCCATATCGGCCAGCGCCAGCGCCTGGCCGTCCGGCTTGCCGCAGGGAATGCCGCCCACCAGGATGGAGGTATAGTTGAACTGCCGCAGCGCCCAGGTCAGCTCGAAGAAGGCATTCACGAAGATCAGCAGCAGCAGCCCGATCTTGATCTCCCAGGTCGAATCATCCGGCACGGCCGCATAGGGCAGGGAGGCGACGACCCGCCGGCCGAGATCGGGCGCGCCCAGCAGCGCAACCAGGCCGCCCAGGATGAAGATGCTGGTTGTCGCCAGGAAGCTGGTGCTGTTCATCAGGTTGCCGATCGCCGCCATGTCGGCGATGCGGTTCTCCCGCGTCAGCATGGCGCGCATCCAGCGGCGCCGATACTCGTCCATGGCCGCGATGACGCTGGCCCGGCGGATGCGTGGCACCCGGTCCACGACATTGGAATAGACCAGCCAGCAGCTGGCGAAGACCGCCAGCGCCGACCAGTCGAGCAGGGTGAAGGCAACCATGCGGGTCTTATACTGCAGTGCAGCATAAATCCGCCAGCGTTACCTCGGCCGGGGGGAGGCCCCGGCCGAGGTGGCCGCGTCAGGCCATCTTCTTCTTCAGGTTCTCGTCCAGCTTGGCGAGGAAGGCCTGGGTATTGAGCCAGGGCTGGTCCTTGCTGATCAGGATGGCGAGGTCCTTGGTCATGTCGCCGGCTTCCACCGTCTCGATGCAGACCTGCTCGAGGGCATTGGCGAAGTCCACCACGTCCTGGGTGCCGTCGAACTTGCCCCGGTAGGCCAGGCCGCGGGTCCAGGCGAAGATGGAGGCGATCGGGTTGGTGCTGGTCTCGCGGCCCTTCTGGTGCTCGCGGTAGTGGCGCGTCACCGTGCCGTGCGCCGCCTCGGACTCGACGGTGTTGCCATCCGGGGAGAGCAGCACGGAGGTCATCAGGCCGAGGCTGCCGAAACCCTGCGCCACGATGTCGGACTGCACGTCGCCGTCGTAGTTCTTGCAGGCCCAGATATAGCCGCCTTCCCACTTGAGCGCGGAGGCCACCATGTCGTCGATCAGCCGGTCCTCATAGACCAGGCCGCGCTTCTCGTATTCCGCCTTGAACTCCGCATCGTAGATGGCGCGGAAGATGTCCTTGAAGTTGCCGTCATAGGCCTTCAGGATCGTGTTCTTGTGGCTGAAATAGACCGAGAAGTTGCGCGCCAGGCCGTAGTTGAAGCTGGCGCGGGCGAAACCCTCGATCGAGCTGTTCAGGTTGTGCATCATCATGGCCACGCCGCCCGCCTTAAAGACGAAGTCGCCTACTTCCTGCGGCTGACCGCCTTCCGGCGTATAGGTCATGGTGACCTTGCCGGCGCCCGGTACCTTCATCTCCACCGCGCGGTAGATGTCGCCATAAGCGTGGCGGCCGACGACGATCGGCTTGGACCAGTGCGGGACCAGGCGCGGCACGTTCTTGCAGATGATCGGCTCGCGGAAGATGGTGCCGTCCAGGATGTTGCGGATGGTGCCGTTCGGGCTGCGCCACATCTTCTTGAGGTTGAACTCCTTCACCCGCGCCTCGTCCGGGGTGATGGTGGCGCACTTCACGCCGACGCCGTACTGCTTGGTGGCATTCGCCGCGTCCACCGTCACCTGGTCGTCGGTCTGGTCGCGGTATTCGACGCCAAGGTCGTAGTACTTCAGGTCGATGTCGAGGTAGGGCAGGATCAGGCGGTCCTTGATGAACCCCCAGATGATGCGCGTCATCTCATCCCCATCCATCTCGACGACGGGGGTCTTCACCTTGATCTTGGCCATGCCTGTATCCTTGCCTGTCTCTGCCGCCGGCCGCCCGGGCCGGGACGACGCCATCACGCCGAAGGGTGGGAGGTGGCGGAACATGCCAACCGGGCCCCGCGGGGGCAAGCCCATCCGGCTGCAAGGCTTGCGCGGCAGGCGCGCGGGATGCGAGAGGCCTGCCGCCGCATGACCCCCCGAGGCGGGAGATGACCCTGGCCTTCCCAAACAGCCTCGCCCTGCTGCTGGTCCTGGCCATCCTGGCCCTGTTGCTGGCCCTGGCCTGGGCCGGATTGCGGCTGCGGGCGGCGGCGGCGCGGGGCCGCCTGCTCGCGGCGGAGAATGCCGCGCTGCGCCAGGTGCTGGATCGGGCCGAGGCCAAGGCGCGGCAGCTGGATGGCGCCTTCGCCGCCATGACCGATGGGGTGATGGTGACGGACGATGCGCTGCGGCTGGTCGGCTGGAATACCCGCTTTCCCGACTACGCCGGCGTGCCGCGCCAGGCGCTGCGCATCGGCATGCCGCTGGAGGAGGTGCTGCGCCTGCAGGCGGAGGCCGGCGAGTTCGGCCTGGTGGATCCGGAGGCGGAAGTGGCCCGGCGCATGCAGATCCTGCGCAGCGGCCAGATCCTGGAACGGTTCACGCGGGAACGCCCGGATGGCAGCCTGCTGCAACTGCGCCGCGCGCCGCTGCCCGGTGGCGGCTTCGTCACCCTCTATACGCCCATCGCGGCCGCCGGCGCGGGGCAGGCCGCGCTGGACCCCGCCGGGCTGGCCGCGGCCTTCCGCCAGGAATGGAACACCCGGCTGCCGCGGCTGATGGCGGCGGCGGCCGATGCGGATCTGCCGGCGGTGCTGGCTGCCGCGCATGCGCTGCGCGGCATCGCCGGCAATGCCGGCTGGCCCGCCACCGCGGCGCTGCTGGCGGAGGTGGAGGCCGCCGCGCGCGCGGGGGATACGGTGGCGCTGCGCCTGCTGGCCAGCCAATTGCCACAGGAACCGCCGGGTTCGGCCTGATGGGCCAGCCCCCTGGTCCGCCGCGGGCGCCCATGCTGGCATGGCGGTGCTGGATTCCCGGCACGGGGTGCCCAGATACCAGGCTGCATGAGGGAGTTGGCACGATGATTCTGCGAATGGCCGCAGGGACGATGATGGGCGCGGTCGTGGTGACCGGTGCCGTCGCCACCCTGGCGCTGGGTGCCGGCGCCCTGGGCAGCGTGCTGCTGGCACGCCGCCTCTGCGAGGAGCGCAAGGGCTGGCAGGACGGCGCGAAGGCGGAGGCGGAGCCCCCGATGGACATGCCGGAGGCCGGGGTCCCCGACCCCGTCTAATCCGGCAGGATGGCGGTGGCCTCGATCTCGACGCGCGCCTCGGGCTCGACCAGCGCCACCACCTGCACCAGCGCCATGGCCGGGAAGTTGCGGCCCATCACGGCCCGATAGGCGGGGCCCAGCTCTGCCAGGCTCTCCCGGTATTCGGCGATATCCACCACATACCAGGTCAGCCTCCCGATATGCTGCGGCCCGCCGCCGGCAACCGCCAGCACCGCCAGGATGTTCTCGAGCGCCTGGCGGACCTGGGCCACGAAGCCGGTGGCGAACCTGCCCTGCGGATCCCAGCCGATCTGGCCGCCGACCAGCACGATGCGGCCGTGGCCCATCATGCCGTTCGCATAGCCGCGCGGGGCGGGCCAGCCGGGCGGCTGCAGCGCGGTCAGCAGGTTGTCAGGCATCCGCGCAACGCTCCTGGTAGCTGGTCAGCGCCGCGCGCAGATCGGCCGGGATGGGCACGGCGCGGCGGGCATCGAGATCGGTGGTGGCGGTCACCAGCTGCATCCGCAGCAACTCCGCCGATCCGCGATGCACATGCATGGTGAAGGCGTAGCTGGCGCCACCGATGCGGGTGATCAGCGGCGTCAGCGCCACCTCATCGCCCATCAGCCCGGGGGCGAAGAAATCGGCCTCGGCATGGGCGAAGCCGGTGCCGATGCGGCGGGTGGCATGCAGGGCGTGGAAATCCACGGCCAGCTCCTCGCGAAAAAAATCCTCGACCGCGGCATTCGCCAGCGCGAACCAGGCGGGGAAGAAGACGATGCCGGCCGGGTCGCAATCGCCGAAGCGGATGCGCGCCGCGGCGTGGAAGGCGCGCGGTGGAAGATGCTCGAAGGGCAGCGGCGTCGGGCGGGTCATGCGCCGGAGGCTGCGATCTGGCGGAGCGCGAAGCGTTGCAGCTTGCCGGTTTCCGTGCGCGGCAGGCTCTCGCAGAAGACCACGCTGCGCGGGTATTTGTAGGGCGCGATCTCCGCCTTCACATGGTCCTGCAGCGCCTTGGCCAGCGCGGGGTCGCCGCGAAAGCCGGGCTTGGGCACGATATAGGCGCGCACCACCATGCCACGCTCCGCATCCGGCGCGGCGACCACGCCGCATTCAGAAACGGAGGGGTGGGTCAACAATGCGGCTTCCACCTCGGGCCCCGCGATATTGTAGCCGGCGGAGACGATCATGTCGTCGTTGCGCGCCTGGTACCAGAAGTAGCCGTCCGCATCCTGGACGTAGGTATCGCCGGTGATGTTCCAGCCCTTCTGGACGTAGTTCGCCTGGCGCGGGTCATCGAGGTAGCGGCAGCCGGTCGGGCCCTTCACGGCGAGGCGCCCGGGCGTGCCGCGCGGCACTTCCTTTCCGGCCTCGTCCACCACCTTCGCGATATAGCCGGGCACGGGCAGGCCGGTGGCGCCGGGGCGGATATTCTCCTCCGTCGCACTGATGAAGATGTGCAGCATCTCGGTGGCGCCGATGCCGTCCATCAGCTTCAGTCCGGTGGCGGCGAGCCAGGCCTCGAAGATGGGCCGGGGCAGCGTTTCCCCCGCCGAGACGCATTTGCGCAGGGAGGAAAGATCATGGTGGCCGGCCTGGGCAGCCATGACGCGATAGGCGGTGGGGGCGGTGAAGCAGATGGTGGCGCGATGCTGCGCGATGGCCGCCGGCAGCTCCTCCGGCGGGGCGCGTTCCAGCAGCACGGCGCTGGCGCCGACGCGGAAGGGAAACAGCACGAGACCGCCAAGGCCGAAGGTGAAGGCGAGCGGCGGGGAGCCGATGAAGATATCCGTGGGTTCCGGCTTCAACACCTGCAGGGCATAGCCGTCGCAGATCGCCAGCATGTCGCGGTGGAAATGCAGCGTGCCCTTGGGCTCGCCGGTGGAGCCGCTGGTGAAGCCGATCAGGCAGATGTCGCCGGCGGCGCTGTCATGCGCGGGAAAGCCGGGCGCGGCTTCGGCGACCATCGCCTCCAGCACGCCATCGCCCCAGGTGACGAGGTGCCGCAGATCCGGCCCATCCGCCTTGCGCAATTCCTCGACCAGCCGCGCATCGCAGAGTGCATGCGTGATGCGCGCCTTGCGCAGCATCTGGGAAAGCTCCTTGGCGCGCAGCAGGGGCATGGAGGCCACGACCACGCCGCCCGCCTTCAGCACCGCAAAATAGGCGGCGACCATCCAGGCATTGTTGGCGGAGCGCAGCAGCACGCGGTTGCCGGGCACCAGGCCGAGGCGTTCCACCAGCACGCGGGCGATGCGATCCACGCGATCGGCGAGCTGCGCATAGGTCAGCGTTTCGACCGGCGTGATCAGCGCCGGGTGGTCGCCGCGGCCGCGCGCGATATTGCGGTCCAGCAGTTCGACGGCGCAGTTCAGCCGAGGCGGATACTGGAATTCCGGCCGGTCGAGCAGGAAATCCGGCCACTGGTCGCGGGGCGGCAGCCGGTCCTGGCAGAAGGTGTCACGCATCTCGTCCATCCTCTCTCTAGCCGGATGACGTGCGAAGCTGGCGTTCGGATCGCGCGATGACGACGCGCTGAATTTCGGAGGCGCCCTCATAGACACGCAGCGCCCGAACCTCCCGGTACAATTCCTCGGCCTTGTGGCCCTTGGTGACGCCGAGACCGCCATGGATCTGCACATTGCGGTCGGCGCAGCGCTGCGCGGCCTCGGTCGCGTGCAGCTTGGCCATGGAGGCCTCGCGCGTCACGCGCGGCGTGCCGGAATCCTTCAGCCAGGCGGCGCGATAGACCAGCAGGGCGGAGGCTTCGACATCCACGGCGCTGTCCGCGATGGCGGCCTGCGACATCTGCTGGTCGAACAGCGTCCCGCCGAAAATCTTGCGCGAGTCGGCATGCGCCACGGTCATGTCCAGCGCGCGGCGGGCGAAGCCGAGGGCGGCAGCGCCGACGGTGGCGCGGAAGACGTCGAGGGTGGACATCGCCACCTTGAAGCCTTCGCCGGGCTTGCCGAGCATGTCCTCGGCGGCCACGCGCAGATCCGCGAAATCCAGGCGGGCGAGGGGGTGTGGCGCGGTGACCTCGATGCGCTCGGCGACGGTCAGGCCGGGCGCATCGGCGGGAACGAGAAAGGCGGAAAGCCCCTTGGCGCCGGGCGCCTCGCCGGTGCGGGCGAAGACCACGTAGCTGGCCGCAATCCCGCCATTGCTGATCCAGGTCTTTTGGCCGTTCAGACGGTAATGGCCATTGCCATCCGGTGTCGCCGTCAGCGCGAGGGCGGAGACGTCGCTGCCCGCCTCCGGCTCGCTGAGCGCGAAGGCGGCCAGCGCGGTGCCAGCACGCGCACCCGCCAGCACACGCTCCCGCTGCGCCGCGCTGCCGAACAGCGTGACGGGGCCGGTGCCCAGCCCCTGCATGGCGAAGGCAAAATCCGCCAGCCCGCTATGCCGCGCCAGGATGTCCCGCGCGATGCAGAGCGACCGCACATCCAGCGCACCGTCTGCAGGGCAGGGCACGCGCAGCAGTCCGGCCTCGCCCATGGCGCGCGCCAGGCGGATGACGCTGGCATCGGCGTCCTGCTCATCGGACAGCGCCTCGGCATGCGCCGCCGCCCATTCCTCCACCTCGGCCGCCCAGTCGCGGTGGCGGGGCTCGAAGAAGGGCCAGTCGAGGAAGGTCCGGTCGGCCATCAGTCGCCCTTGAACACCGGGCGCTGCTTCGCGACGAAGGCGTCGAAGGCGCGCCGGAAATCCTGCGTGGTCATGCAGAGCGCCTGGGCCACCGCCTCGGCCTCGATCGCCTGCTCGATGGACATGGCCCATTCCATGGCGAGCATGCGCTTGGTCATGGCATGCGCGAAGGCCGGCCCTTCCGCGATGCCGCGCGCCATCTCCGTGGTCGCCTCCAGCACCGTTTCCGGCGTGTGCAGGGCGTTGAAGAAACCCCAGGCCAGGCCTTCCTCGCCGCCGAGGGAGCGACCCAGATAGAGAAGCTCGCTGGCCCGCCCCTGGCCGATGATCCGCGGCAGGATGGCGCAGGCGCCCATGTCGCAGCCGGCGAGGCCAACGCGGTTGAACAGGAAGGCCACCTTGGTCCGCGCGGTGCCGAGCCGCAGGTCCGAGGCCATGGCGATGATGGCGCCCGCGCCGGCGCAGATGCCGTCGACCGCCGCCAGGATCGGCTGCGGGCAGGCGCGCATCGCCTTCACCAGGTCGCCGGTCATGGCGGTAAAGGCCATCAGCCCGCGCGTGTCGCGATCCAGCAGCGGCCCGATGATTTCGTGCACGTCGCCGCCTGAACAAAAGTTGCCGCCGGCGCCGGTGACCACGAAGGCGCGCACCTGGTCGTCATGCACGGCCGCCCGGAAGATGGCGGTGAGTTCGGCGTAGCTGTCGAAAGTCAGCGGATTCTTACGCTCCGGCCGGTTCAGCGTGAGCGTGGCGACGTTCCCCACCACCTCCAGCTTCACATGCTGCGCGGCGTAGTCGGACAGCGGGCCGGTGATGGCGGTGATCATGCGCTGGGCTCCGGCGGCAAGGCGTTGCGGACCGAGATTTTCGTGTGGCCGAGCAGCCGGAACAGCGCGCCGCGTTCCACCGGCGTCACGCCGGCCAGCAGCTCCGCGATCCAGCCCTCATGCGCCGCGGATTGCCGTGCGAATTCGCGGCGGCCCTTGGCCGTCAGGCGCAAAAGCTGGGCGCGGCGATCGCCGGGGCGGGCGCGGCGCTCGATCAGCCCCTCGGCCTCCAGCCGCGCGGCGAGGCCGGTGACATTGCCGTTGCTGACCATCATGCGGCGGGAGACCTCGCCCAGCGAAAGCCCTTCCGGCGCGCGGTCCAGCGCGGCCAGCAGGTCGAAGCGGGGCAGGGTGGTGTCGAAATCCCGGCGCAGGCGGCTGCGGATCTCGCCCTCGATCAGCGTGGTGCAGGTCAGCAGCCGCAGCCAGAGGCGCAGCTCGTCCTTGTGGCCGGGGGGCGCATGGGCGAGGGCGGTTTCGGCATCCACGCTCATGTCTCGCCCCCGTCCACCGCGATGGCCTGGCCGTTGATGGCGCCGCTGCCGGGCCAGCAGAGGGCCAGCGCGGCCGCCGCCACTTCCGCCGGCTGCACCAGGCGCCGCTGCGGATTGTGCCTGGCCAGTTCCGCGCGCGCCGCGGCCTCGTCGCGACCGGTCTTCGCCATGATGCGGGCGACGGACTCCGCCACGATCTCGGTCTCGGTGAAGCCGGGGCAGATGGCATTCACCGTCACGCCCCTGGTCGCCACTTCCTGCGCCAGGGACCGCACCAGGCCGAGCAGCCCGTGCTTGGCCGCGGCATAGGCGGTGACATAGGGGTAGCCCTTGAGGCTGGCGGTGGAGGCCACCATCACCACGCGGCCGAAGCCGGCCTCGATCATCCCCGGCAGCACCGCCTGCGCCACCGCGACGGCGCCCATCAGGTTCACGCGCCACATCCGCTCGAACAGCGCGGCGTCGGATTTCAGGAAGGGCGCGCTTTCGGCGGCACCCGCGGCATGCAGCAGGATGTCGAAGCGCGGCAGCGCCGGCAGGGCGTTGATATCGGCCGCGATGTGGTCCGCGGCATCGCCCTCCGCCACCCGCGCCCGCAGCGGTGCCTCCCGCCGCCCCAGCACCGTCACCCGCGCACCGGCCGCCGTAAGCGCCGCGGCGCAGGCGGCGCCGATGCCGCTGCCGCCGCCGGTCACCAATGCCGTCCTGCCCTGGATGGTGCCTGCCTGCATGATGCTTGAAGCCTAAAACATCCCCGGAACCTTGCGCAACATCCGGTTGAACCCTCATTGCTTGAAGCCTAAACTATTCCACGAAGCGACCAGGGGGCCGAGGTGATGCGGATCGCGGTGATCGGTGGCGGCCCGGCGGGGCTGTATTTCGCCATCCTGATGAAGCGGGATTTTCCAGACTCCCGCATCACCGTGGTGGAACGCAACCAGGCCGAGGATACCTTCGGCTTCGGCGTGGTCTTCAGCGACGCCACGCTGGACGCCTTCAAGCAGGCCGACGAGCCGAGCTACCGCGCCATCACCGAAAGCTTTGCCTATTGGGACGACATCGCGATCGTCGCCAAGGGCCAGGAACACCGCGTCGGCGGCAACGGCTTTTGCGGCTGCTCGCGCCGCACCTTGCTGATGCTGCTGGCCGCGCGCGCGCGCGAACTGGGCGTGGAGCTGGAATTCCGACGGGAGGCCACGCCCGAGGATTTCCCGGATGCGGACCTGATCGTCGCCGCCGATGGCATCAACTCCCCCATCCGCGAGCGCTTCGCCGAGCACTTTCGGCCCGAGGTGGACCTCCGCCCCAACCGCTTCGCCTGGATGGGCAGCACCCGGCCCTTCGACGCCTTCACCTTCTTCTTCAAGGAAACGCCGCACGGCATCTTCATCGCCCATTGCTACCAGTACGAGGCCGGTGCCAGCACCTGGGTGCTGGAGACCGATCCTGAGACTTTCGCCAAGGCCGGCCTGGACGGGATGGATGAGGCCCAGAGTGCGGCCTTCCTCGAAGGCGTCTTCGCCGAGGAATTGCAGGGCCACCGCCTGATCACCAACCGCAGCCAGTGGCGCCGCTTCCCCACCATCAAATGCGCCCGCTGGGTGCGCGGCAATGTGGTGCTGCTGGGGGATGCCAAGGCCAGTGCGCATTTCTCCATCGGCTCCGGCACCAAGCTGGCCATGGAGGATGCCATCGCGCTGCACCAGTCCTTCCTGGCGGAGCAAAGCGTTGCCAGCGCGCTGCATGCCTTCGAGACCGGGCGGCGGGAGGATGTGGAGAAGACGCAGCACGCCGCCAATGTCTCGCTCGTCTGGTTCGAGCATGTGAAGCGCTTCTGGGACTTCTCCCCCACCCGCTTCGCCTTCGGCGTGATGACGCGCAGCAAGGCCATCACCTGGGACAACCTGGCGCTGCGCGCACCGGATTTCGTGGCGGAGACGCAGCGCGCGGTGGCGGAGGAGGTGGGCGGCGATCCGAAGCGCCCGCCGATGTTCCAGCCGCTGGCCCTGCGCGACATGACGCTGGCGAACCGCGTCGTCGTCTCGCCCATGTGCATGTACTCGGCGCAGAACGGCCTGCCCGGCGATTTTCACCTGGCGCATTACGGCGCGCGGGCCATGGGCGGCGCCGGGCTGGTCTTCACGGAGATGACCTGCGTCTCACCGGAGGCGCGCATCACGCCGGGTTGCGCCGGCCTGTGGAACGACGCGCAGCAGGCGGCCTGGACCCGCATCGTCGATCTGGTGCATGCGACCTCCGCCGCAAAAATCTGCCTCCAGCTGGGCCATGCCGGCCGCAAGGGCGCGACGAAGCTGATGTGGGAAGGCATGGACCAGCCGCTGGAGGCCGGCGCCTGGCCGATCCTCTCCGCCAGCCCCATCCCCTACTACAAGCACAGCCAGGTGCCGCGCGAGATGACGCGGGACAACATGGATCAGGTGAAGGCGGATTTCGTCGCCGCGGCCGAACGCGGCCTCGCCTGCGGCTTCGATATGCTGGAGCTGCATTGCGCCCACGGCTATCTGCTCGCCAGCTTCCTCTCGCCGCTGACCAATGCGCGCACGGATGAATATGGCGGCCCGATCGAGAACCGCCTGCGCTATCCGCTGGAAGTCTTCGCCGCACTTCGCGCCGTATGGCCGGCCGGGAAGCCGATGTCGGTGCGCATCTCCGCCACCGACTGGGCGGAGGGCGGGCTCACGGAGGCGGATTGCCTCGCCATCGCGCGCGCCTTCGTCGCCGCCGGCGTGGATCTGGTGGATGTCTCCACCGGCCAGACGGTGGCCGATGCCAGCCCGGTCTATGGCCGCATGTTCCAGCTGCCCTGGGCGGACATGATCCGCAACGAGGCGGGGGTGGCCGTGATGTGCGTGGGCAATATCACCAGCGCGGACCAGGTGAACACCATCATCGCCGCTGGGCGCGCGGACCTGGTGGCGCTGGGGCGCCCGCATCTGACGGACCCCTTCTTCACCCTGCATGCCGCGGCAGCTTATGGCGTGCGGGATGTCGCCTGCCCGCCGCAATACCGCTGGGGCCAGGACGCCGCGCTGCGCAATGCGGCGAAGGACCAGGCGGAGCTGCGGGAGCTGAAGCTGAAGGCACGGCCGGCGAGCCATGCGCCGCGGGCGGTCGTTTAGCGCCGCCCGCGGGATTGGCCGGCATCAGCTGCGCGGGCTGGCGGCGGGCAGCTCGACGCGCTGGGTGTTCTCGCCGCGGCTGATCACCACGGCCACCTGGCCGGGCTGGGCGCGCTGCACGAACTGGTCATCCAGATAGGTCACGATGGCCTCGCTGCCGGTCACCTGCCGCACCGCGACGGCGCCGCCGCCGAGGATATTGCCCTGCGGGCCGGGGCCGTAGACGATCTCGGCGCTCTCGCCGGAGCCGATGGTGCGGGGGTACATGTCCTGGGCGAAGGCGCCCTGGCTGGACAGGCCGGCCAGCAGGGCGGTGGCGGCGAGAAGGCTGCGGAGGGTGGTGCTCATGGAAGCGGTCTTTCCTGTTGGTGGGGCGAGCGACCCGATGTCGCTGCCGGTGACGGGAAGATGCCGCCCGCCGTCGTTCCGCGGGATTGCCCATTGTCGTTCGCCCGGCATGCGGAAATGCATGGGGCCATGACCCCCCCTGCGCCGCTGGATTGGAGCCTGCTGCAGGCCTTCGTCGTGGTGATGCGGACCGGCAGCCTCTCCGCCGCCGCGATCCAGCTGAAGCTCACCCAGCCCACCGTCGGCCGGCAGATCCGCACGCTGGAGGAGGCGGTGGGGGAGGCGCTGTTCGATCGCACGCCGCAGGGCCTGCGCCCGACCGACCGCGCCCAGGCGCTGTTCGACCATGCGCTGGGCCTGGAGCAGGCGGCCCAGGCGCTGGCCATCGCCATGGCCGGCAAGCTGGATGCGCCCAGTGGCCCGGTGCGCATCACCACCAGCGAGCCCTTTGGCGTGGAGCGACTGCCCGTGCTGCTGCGGCCCTTCATGGAGGCGAATCCCGACATCACCATCGAGATGCTGGCCAGCAGCCAGGTGGAGAACCTGCTGCGGCGCGACGCCGATATCGCCATCCGCTTCGCGCGGCCGGAACAGCCGGACCTGGTGGCACGCCAGGTCGGCACCATGGAACTCGGCATCTTCGCGCAGGAGGACTATCTGGCCCGATACGGTGAGCCGCAGACGCTGGCCGAACTGGCGCAGCACCGCATGGTGGGCTTCGACCGCGACCCCTTCGCCCGCCGCGTGGCGGAACGGCTGGCCTTGCCGGTCGAAAGCTGGCGGGTGGTCTATCGCTCCGACAGCATGGTGGGCCAGCACGCGGCGGTGCGCGCCGGGCTCGGCATCGGCATCATGCAGGTCCGGCTGGGGGAGCGCGCGGGGCTGCGACGGCTGATGCAGGCGCACTTCGCGCCGCGCCAGGCCGTGTGGCTGGTGGCGCATGCCGATGTGCGCCAGGGCCGCCGCTTCCGCGCGGTGTTCGACCACCTGGCGCAGGTGCTGCCGGCGGAATTCGGCGGGCGGTGAGGCGGGGCCAAGGCTCCGCCAATCCCCGGCATTGGCAGCGCCTGCTGGACCCCCCCTTCGCCGCGGCCGATAGTCAGGCCAGCGATAAAGGAAGCACAATGTCATTCCCCCTGAGAGCCGCGCTGGCCGGCCTTCTGCTGGCGCTCGGCGCAAGCCTGCCGGCCAAGGCGCAGCCGTCGAGAACCGTCTGCAGCGGCATGCTGGTTGTCTTCGCGGGTTGGAGCGTCCAGCAGGGCACCCCGGAGGGGATCGACGTAACCTATTACGCCAACGTCATGAACCGCTACGTCCGGAACATCGGGGTGCGGATCATGATGTTCGACGTCCCCGGCGGCTTTCCCGTGGGGCGCACCGGCGGTGGCCAGGTCACCATCTCCAGCCAGGCGATGCCGTTGAACCTGCTGACGATCAGGATGCCGCATGGTGCGACGGCGCCGGATGCCGAGGCCGTGCTGGACCGGGTGCGCTGGTTCTGCGGCTGACTGCGGCGGGGCGGTCCGCTTTACAGGTGCAGGTAGGTGTCCCGCACCGCCGGCGTTGCCTCCAGCTCCGCGCTGGTGCCGGTCCAGACGGTGCGGCCCTTCTCGATCACCACATGCCGGTCGGCGAGGCGGGAGACGGCGGCGAGGTTCTTGTCGATCAGCAGGATCGCCTGGCCCTCCGCCTTGAGTTGCGCCAGCACGGACCAGATCTCGGCGCGGATCAGCGGCGCCAGGCCCTCCGTCGCCTCGTCCAGGATCAGCAGGCGGGGATTCGTCATCAGCGCGCGGCCGATCGCCACCATCTGCTGCTCGCCGCCCGAGAGTTTGGCGCCGGGGTTGCGGCGGCGTTCGCGCAGGCGGGGGAAGAAGTCGTAGACGGCGGGCAGCGTCCAGCGCGGCGCGCCGGGGCCGCGATGCGCGGCGGTGGCCAGCAGATTCTCCTCCACCGTCAGGGTCGGGAAGACCTGGCGGCCTTCCGGCACCAGGCCCAGGCCCTGCTGCGCCAGGCGATGCGCCGGCAGGCCGGCCACCGCGCGGTTGTCCAGCACGATCTCCCCGCCCCAGATGCGGCCGCCGACGCTCGGCAGCAGCCCCATGATGGCGCGCACCGTGGTGGTCTTGCCCATGCCGTTGCGTCCGAGCAGGGTCACCACCTGGCCCGCCCCGATCTCGAGATCCAGGCCGAACAGCACCTGGCTGCCGCCATAGCCGGCGGTGAGGGATTCGAGCCTCAGCATGGTGCGGCCATCAGGGGGATATCGTCCTCGCCGAGATAGGCGGCGCGGACCTCCGGGTTCTCGCGGATCTGGTCGGGGCCCCCGGTGGCGATCAGGCGGCCATAGACGAGGACGGAGATGCGGTCCGCCAGCGCGAAGACCGCCTGCATGTCGTGTTCCACCAGCACGATGGTGTAGCGGCCGCGGAAGGACCGCAGCAGCGCCACCAGCCGTTCCGTCTCCTCCGGCCCGGCGCCGGCCAGCGGCTCATCCAGCAGCAGCAGGCGGGGTTGGGTGGCCAGTGCGATGGCAAGCTCCAGCTGGCGCTTCTCGCCATGGCTCATGGCGCCGGCCGGCGTCGCGGCCCGATGGGCGAGGCCCACCTGCTCCAGCGCCGCCAGGGCCGCCGCATTCAGCCGGCGCTCCGTCGCGGCGGGGCGGAAGAAACGGAAGGAGGTGCCATCGCCCGCCTGCACGGCGAGCGCGACATTCTCGACCGCGGAAAAGTCCGGGATGATCGAGGTGATCTGGAAGGACCGCGCCAGGCCGAGGCGCGCGCGGCGATGCAGCGGCAGGCCGGTGACGTCGCGGCCGCCGAACAGGATGCGGCCGGAATCGATCGGCAGCACGCCGCTGACCTCGTTGATCAGCGTGGTCTTGCCGGCGCCGTTCGGGCCGATGATGGCGTGGATCTCGCCCGGCGCGACGTCGAGCGAGACGTCATCGGTCACGGTCAGCGCGCCGAACCGCTTGCGCAGGCCGCGCAGGGAGAGCACGGCCTCAGCCACGGCGCAGCACCCGGCCGATCTGCGCCGGCAGGCCCGCCAGCCCGCCCGGCAGGAAGAGCACGGCCAGGATCAGCAGCACGCCGAAGACCAGGCGCCAATGCTCCCATTGATGCGACAGCCACTCCTCCAGCAGCACGAAGCCGAGCGCGCCGAGCAGCGCGCCATGCAGGCCCGAGATGCCGCCGAGGATCACCATGAACAGCAGCTCGCCGGATCGCTGCCAGGAGATATAGGCGGGGGCGACGAATTCGGTGGCATTGGCAAAGAGGAAGCCGGCCGCGCCGCCGATGGCCCCCGCAATGACATAGGCGGTCAGGCGATAGGGATAGGGCGCGAAGCCCAGCGCCTGCGCCCGCATCGGATTGCCCCGCACCGCCCGCAGCACCCGGCCGAAGCGGGAGGCGAGCAGCATGCGGCAGAGCAGCCAGCTGGCCGTCAGCGCGCCGAGGCAGACGAAGTGGAAGACCAGGCGATCCGAAAGGATGCGCGTGCCGGCCACCTCGCTGCGCGCATAAAGCGTGTAGCCATCATCGCCGCCATAGCCGGAGAGCGAGCTGGCCGTGAAGAAGGCCATCTGCCCGAAGGCGAGCGTGATCATGATGAAATGCACGCCGCTGGTGCGGATGGCGACCGCACCGGTGACCAGCGCGAAGCCGGCGGCGGCGAGGATCGCGACCGGCAGAACCACCGCGGCATCGACGATCTGGCGGTCGTCCAGGATCACCACCGCATAGGCGCCGAAGCCCAGCATCGCCGCATGGCCGAGCGAGACCAGCCCGGCGCCGCCGACGAGGAAGGAGAGCGAGACGGCGGCCATGGCCAGGATCATGGCGCGCGCCAGCAAAGTAAGGATATAGCCCTCGCCGAATCCCACGAAGGGCGCGAGGCCGAGGGCGGCCAGCAGCAGCAGCGCCGGCGCCTCCTTCCGCAGGAAACCCATCAGGAGGCGCGCACCGGAAACAGGCCCGCCGGCCGGAAGGCGAGGATCGCCGCCATGGCGATATAGATCAGCATGGAGGCCAGAGCCGCGCCCACCTGCCGCGCGGCGGAGGGATCGAGGAAGAGCCGCATCAGGTCCGGCGCCATGGTGCGGCCCAGCGTCTCCACCGTGCCCACCAGCAGCGCCGCGATGAAGGCGCCGCGGATGGAGCCGATGCCGCCGATGACGATGACGACGAAGGCGAGGATCAGCAGGTTGTCGCCCATGCCGGCCTCCACCGAGAGGATCGGCGCCGCCATCACCCCCGCGAAACCCGCCAGCATGGCGCCGAAGCCGAAGACCAGCATGAAGAGCCGGCGGATATCGACGCCGAGTGCGGCGACCATCGGCGCATTGGTGGCCCCCGCGCGGATCAGCATGCCGACGCGCGTGCGCTCCACCAGCCACCAGAGCAGGCCCGCGGTGGCGAGGCCCCCGGCGATGATCGCCAGGCGGTAATGCGGGTAGAGCAGCCCGTCCATGATCGGGAAGCCGCCGGTCAGCGCCTCCGGCATCGGCACCTGCAGCGGCGCCGGGCCGAAGAGCAGTTTCACCCCTTCGTTCAGGATCAGGATCACCCCGAAGGTGGCCAGCACCTGCGCCATGTGGTCGCGGTCATAGAGATGCCGGAAGACCAGGAATTCCAGCACCAGCCCGACCAGCAGGGTCGCCGGCAGCGCCAGCAGCAGCGCCAGCCAGAAGCTGCCGGTCTGGCTGGCGAGGAACGCCGCAAAGTAGGCGCCGAGCATATACTGCACGCCATGCGCCAGGTTGATGAAATCCATCACCCCGAAGACCAGCGTCAGCCCGGCGGCCACCAGGAACAGCAGGATGCCGAGCTGCAGCCCGTTCAGGCCCTGCACGAGCAGCAGCGTCAGCGACATCCTGCTTGCGCCCTCAGCCCGCCGGCATGCGGCATTGCGCCGCGAAGGGGTCGGTGACGTTGTCATAGACCTTGCGCACATGCTCGGTCTGGAACTTGCCGTCGGGCCGCTGCGCCACCTTGGCCAGCCAGAAATCCTGCACCGGGAAGTGGTTGGCGCCGAAGGCGAAGGTGCCGCGCACGCTGCGGAAATCGGCGGCCTTGATGGCGTTGCGCAGCGCGCCCTTGTCGGCCAGGTTGCCGCCGGTCTTGGTGACCGCGCTGTTCAGCAGGATGGCCGCGTCATAGGCATGCGCGGCATAGCTGGCGGGCACGTAGTTGAACTGCGCCTCGAAGTCGCGGACGAAGCGGGCGTTCTGTTCGTTGGGCAGGGTGGGCGTCCAGCTCGTGCCGGTCTGGAAGCCGATCGCGGCCTCCCCCTGCGCGGGCAGGGAGGCCTCGTCCACCGTGAAGGCGGAGAGGAAGGGAATGGTGGCCAGCCCCGCCTGGCGATACTGCCGCACGATGGCGACGCCCAGCCCGCCCGGCATGAAGGTGAAGACCGCATCCGGACGGGCGGCGGCGATGCGCGCGAGCTCGGCGGAGAAGTCCATCTGGGTCAGCGGCGTGAACATCTCGTCCACCACCGTGCCCTTGTATTCGGACTTGAAGCCCGCGACGGCGTCGCGCCCCGCCTGGTAGTTCGGCGCCAGCAGCATGACGCGGCCATAGCCCGCATCCTGCGCCGCCTTGCCCATCACCGCGTGGTTCTGGTCGTTCACATAGGAAGTCGCGAAGAAATAGGGGTTGCAGCCACGGCCGGCGAAGGGGGAGGGGCCGGCATTGGTGGAGATCAGGAAGGTCTGGTTGTCCGTCACCGGCCGCATGATGGCGGCCAGGATATTGGAGAAGACCACGCCCACCACGAAATCCACCTTGTCGCGTTCCAGCGCGGCGCGAACCTTGGTCACCGCCGCATCCGGGCGCAGCTCGTCGTCGATCAGCAGCACCTCCGCCGCGCGGCCACCCAGCTTGCCGTCGAGATGGCGCATGCCGAGCTGGAAACCGTCCCGCAGATGCGTGCCGAGCGAGGCCGCGGGGCCCGTGGCCAGCGCCACCAGCCCGATCTTCACGGGCGCCGCCTGGGCGCGGGCGACCATCGGCGCCGCCAGCGCGCCAGCCGCCAGGCCCCCAGCCAAACCAAGCGCATGGCGCCGGCCGAATTGGATGCTCATCATCGTCCCTCCAGTCTCCCGCATTATTTTAAGCTTGAACTATCACGCGCTTGCAAGCTGTTTGGCGTGCAGCACGATGGTGCTCTCGGGATCCGCCATCGGCGCCAGCACGGTGAAGTGGTCGGCCCCCGGCAGGATGGTGCAGTCGCCGCCCCAGGCGGCCGCCATGTCGCGGCTCTGGCGGATGAACTCGCCGCTCTCGGCGCCGCCCACCACGCAAGCCAGTCTCCGGGGCAGCGCACCGGGCGGGCGCGGCAGGAAGCGGGGCGAGAGGCGGCGCGCCTCGGCGCGGTCGAGCTTCAGCGCGACGCCGATGCTGGTATGGCGCAGCGGATCCAGCTCGAAGACGCCGGAGATGGGCAGCGCAGCATGGACCAGCCCGGCCGGCAGCGCGGCATCCAGCGCCGGCCAATCGGTGGCCAGCAGCATCGCCGCCAGATGCCCGCCGGCGGAATGGCCGCTCGCCATCAACGCTCGCCCGTGCCGGCGGTGCAGCATGGCCGCCGCCGCCTGCATCTGCGCGACGATGATGGCCAGCGTGACCTGCGGGCAGAGGTAGTAGGAGGGCACCGCCACCGCGACGCCCCGCAGGTTCAAGCCGCGCGCGCAGTGGGAGACGAATTCGCGCCCCAGCCCCTGCCAATAGCCGCCATGGATGAAGAGCGCGATGGGCGCATCGCGGGCCGTCGCATCCGGCCAGAACAGGTCGAGCTTCTCGCGCGCGCCCGGCCCGTAGGGCAGGGCGAGCTCCACGGCCGGGCAGGCGTCCCGCCAGGCGGCGGAGTCCCGCTGCCACGCCGCGATATGCGCGGGGTGCTCCGGCACCCGGGCGCGGTTGTTGTATTCGGCTTCGAGGTCGATGCTCATCGCCGCCCATTGCACGCGCCGGCCCGCCTTCCGGCAAGCCCGGATTCGGCGTGTGGCAGGGGCCCGGTTCCTCAACCAGCCGCCCATCGGGCATGATGGGGGGATGAAAGTCTATCTCGCCGGTCCCGATGTCTTCCTGCCCGAGGCCGCCGCCATGGCGGCGGAGAAGAAGCGCCTCTGCGCGCTGCATGGCCTGGAGGGCGTCTTCCCCACCGACCCACGCCCGGACCCCGCCGCCGATGCGGCCGCGGAGGCCTGGTACGCCATCTATCTGCGGAACGAGGCGCATATCCGCGCCTGCGACGCGCTGGTGGCCAATCTGACACCCTTCCGCGGCCCCTCCGCCGATGCCGGCACGGTCTATGAGCTCGGCTTCATGCGGGCGCTTGGCCGGCCGGTGCTGGGCTACAGCAATGCGGCGGCGGATTTCGCCAGCCGCACGCGGCATTTCCTCGGCCCCGAGGCCCGCCGCAACGAAGCCGGGCGCTGGGTGGATGGGGAGGGCCTGGCGCTGGAGGAATTCGGCCTGGCTGACAATCTGATGATCGATGGCGGCATCCGCGCCGCGGCGGGGCTTCTGGTGCGGCGCGACGTGCCGGAGGCGGCGCGCTGGACGGACCTTGCGGGCTTCGAGGCCTGCCTCCAGGCCCTGGCTCGGCTGCGCCAGGGCGGTTGACAGGCGGGCCCCCGGGCGCGGAGCCTGCATCCCAGTTTACACGGATGCTGGAAGCCCCATGAATATGCCCCCCGCCGGCCGCCCCACCATCAGCGGCACGCGCCATGCCATCAGCGCGGGCCACTACCTGGCCTCGGCCGCGGGCTATGCCATCCTCGAGGCCGGCGGCAATGCGGTCGATGCGGGCTGCGCGGCGGGGCTGGCACTCGGCGTGCTGCAGCCGGACCTGGTCAGCGTCGCCGGCGTCGCGCCCATCCTGATCCGCAAGGCCGATGGCACGGTGGAGAGCATCGCCGGCCTCGGCCATTGGCCGCGCGCGACGCCGCCTGATGTCTTCATGCGCGAACATGGCGGCCAGATGCCGCCCGGCGTGCGCCGCATGGTGGTGCCTGCCGCGCCGGATGCCTGGATCCAGGCCCTGTCCCGCCACGGCACGATGAGTTTCGGCGAGATCGCCGCCGCCGCCATCCGCTTCGCCGGCGAAGGCTTTGCGATGTACCCGCTGCTGCGCGAAAGCCTGACGGCGCATGAGGCGGAATACCGCACCTGGGACCAGAACGCCGCGATCTTCCTGCCCGGCGGCAAGGTGCCGGCGCTCGGCCAGAAATTTCTCCAGTCCGACCTCGCCCGCAGCCTGACCTATATGGTGGACCAGGAACGCGCCGCGGTGGGGCAGGGGCGGCAGGCCGGGCTGCAGGCCGCGCATGACGCCTTCTACAAGGGCGACCTGGCGCAGGCGGTCGTAAAATTCGTCCAGGCGGAGGGCGGCTTCCTCTCGGCCCAGGACATGGCGGACTACCGCAGCCGGATCGAGCCCGTGGTGGCGCGCGACTGGCGTGGCCACACCCTGCTGACCTGCGGCCCCTGGTGCCAGGGCCCGGCGCTGACGGAGGCGCTGCTGATCGTCGAGCGCCTCGGCATCGACGGGCTGGCGCACAACTCCGCCGCCTATATCCATGTGCTGGTGGAGGCGCTGAAGGGCGCGCTGGCCGACCGCGAATACCACTTTGGCGACCCCGCCATGGTGGATGTGCCGCTGGAGCAGCTTCTGTCACCCGGCCATATCGCGGCGCGCGCGGCGGCCATCGACCTGAAGCGCGCCCATCCCGGCCTGCCGGAGCCGATCCTGGGGCGCGGCAACGACCTGCCCGAGGCCAGCCGCGCGGCGCTGCCGAAGGTGGAGGCCGATACCTCCTACGTCGCGGTGGTGGACCGCTGGGGCAATGCCTTCAGCGCCACCCCCTCCGACGGGTCCTGGAACGTGCCGGTGGTGCCGGGCACGGGGCTGGTGATCTCGGGCCGCGGCTCGCAGAACCGGCCGGACCCGGCGCATCCCTCGGGAGTCGCCCCCGGCAAGCGGCCGCGGCTGACGCCGAACCCGGCCATGGTGGTGACGAAGGATGGCGGCGCCATGCCCTTCGGCACGCCGGGCGGCGATGTGCAGATCCAGGCCATGCTGCAGGTCATGCTGAACATCCTGCATTTCGGCATGGAGGTGCAGGACGCCATCGAGGCGCCGCGCGTCGCCAGCTATTCCTTCCCCTCCTCCTTCGCCCCCTACGAATACTTCCCGGGCCGCCTGGCGGTGGAATCGCGCATTTCGGAGGCGGTGCGGGCGGAGCTTTCGGCGCTCGGCCATGAGGTGAAGCCCTGGCCCGATATCACCTGGCTGGCCGGCAGCGTGGAGGTGGTGCTGGACGACGTGGCGGCGGGCCTGAAGCGCGCCGGGGCCGATCCGCGCCGCCCGGCCTACGCCATCGCCTCGTGATCCCGCGCCGCGCCCTGCTGGCCACGCCGGCGCTGGCGGCCGCGCCTGCGCGGGCCCAGATGGGAGCCGCGGGCGCGGCGGTGGACCTGCTGCTGGTGCTGGCCGTCGATGCCTCCGGCTCCATCGACGCCGATGAATTCGCCCTGCAGCGGGAGGGAATCGCGGAGGCCATCGCCCATCCCGCCGTGCTGGCCGCCATCCGGTCCCGGCCGCGCGGGGCGATCGGGGTGGCCATGGTGGAATGGGGCTCCCCGGGCGGGGCGGCGACGGTGGTGGATTGGCTGCGCGTCAGCGACGCCGCCAGCGCCCAGGCGGCGGCGGAGGCGATGCGCGATGCCCCACGCTCCCGCCAATCCTACAACGCCATCGGGGACGCCATCCTGCATGCCACCGCGCTGATCGCCGGCGCCCCCTGGCGGGCGGAGGAGCGCACCATCGACGTCTCCGGCGACGGGCCCGATATCCGCAGCCTGACCCCGGCGGCGGAGGCGCGGGACTACGCCGTCGCGCAGGGCATCGTGGTGAACGGCCTGGCGATCGAGGCGAGCTCCGCCTGGCGCGACGGGCGCCTCGCCGCGGCCTATGAGCGGGATGTGATGGGCGGCCCCGGCGCCTTCGTGATGCGGGCCGAGGACCGGCGCGACTTCGCCCGCGCGATGCGCGCCAAGCTGATCCGGGAGGTTGCGCTGCACCCGGCCGGGGCACAATCCGCCCAGGACGCAGGCAAGGCAGGCCTCGCCCGCGGCTAGCGGCCGCCCCGCGCCCCTTCCCAGCCGGGACCATTTCGCCCAAGGTCGTCCTGAAACGGGGAATGCTGGACGCTCGATGTGACGGAAACCGGCCGCGCTTTCGACGAGATGCATGAAGACGGCGCCGTGCGCCCAGCCTATGCCGGCATCGCCGCCTGGCTTCAGGCGCATGGGCTGGAAGCCCTGGCAGTGAAACGGGCGGAAGCAGAGGCGCTGTTCCGCCGCGTCGGCATCACCTTCGCCGTCTATGGCGAGGGCGGCGACCCGGAACGGCTGATCCCCTTCGACGTGATCCCCCGCATCCTGGCCCGCGCCGAATGGGACCGGCTGGCCACCGGCCTGACCCAGCGCGTGAAGGCGCTGAACATGTTCATGGCGGATGTCTACGGGAAGCAGGAGATCCTGGCCGCAGGCCTGATCCCGCGCGCCCTGGTGCTGGAGAACGAGGCCTATTGCCCGCAGATGCAGGGCTTCGTGCCCCCCGGGGGCATCTACAGCCATATCTCCGGCATCGACCTGGTGCGCACCGGCTCGGATGACTTCTACGTGCTGGAGGACAATTGCCGCACGCCCTCCGGCGTCTCCTACATGCTGGAGAACCGGGAGGCGATGCTGCGGCTCTTCCCGGCGCTCTGCGCCAGCCACCGCCTCGCGCCGGTCAGCCACTACCCGGAGGATCTGCTGGAGACGCTGAAGGACGTGGCGCCGCCAAATTGCCGGGGCGAGCCCTCCGTCGCCATCCTGACGCCCGGCCATTTCAACAGCGCCTATTACGAGCACTGCTTCCTGGCCGATGAGATGGGCGTGGAGGTGGTGGAGGGCGCGGATCTCTTCGTGCAGGACGACATCGTCTTCATGCGCACCACCGCAGGGCCGCGGCGCGTGGACGTGCTGTATCGCCGCGTCGATGACGACTACCTGGACCCGAAGGTGTTCCGGCCGGACAGCATGCTCGGCGTGCCCGGCATCTTCGGCGCCTATCGCGCGGGCAACGTCACGCTGGCCAATGCGCCGGGCGCGGGCATCGCCGATGACAAGGCGATCTACCCCTTCGTGCCGGAGATGATCCGCTTCTATCTCGGCGAGGCGCCGCTGCTGCAGAACGTGCCGACCTTCCTCTGCGAAAGGGAGGAGGACCGTGCCTATGTGCTGGCCAATATCGCGGATCTCGTGGTGAAGCTGGCGCGGGGTTCGGGCGGCTACGGCATGCTGATCGGGCCGCACAGCACGGCGGAACAGCGCGCGGAATTCACCCGGCGCATCCTGGAAAAGCCGGCGGACTATATCGCGCAGCCGACGCTCGCGCTCTCCACCGTGCCCTGCCTGGCCGGGGAGGAGATCGCGCCGCGCCATGTCGACCTCAGGCCCTATGTGCTGACCGGCAAGGCGGTGCGGATCGTGCCGGGCGGGCTGACCCGCGTGGCGCTGCGGGCGGGGTCGCTGGTGGTGAATTCGTCGCAGGGCGGCGGCACCAAGGACACCTGGGTGGTGGATGACGCGCCCAGCCAGTCTCAATCACAAAGCCAGTCGCAATCCGGTGGCGGGCGCCAGAGCCAGTCGCAATCGCAGGGGCAGGGGTAGTCGCCATGCTCTCCCGCACCGCAGACAGCCTCTATTGGATGGGCCGCTATACCGAGCGCGCCGGCAACCTCGCCCGCGGCATGCAGGTGGCGCTGCGCATGGCCGGGCTGGGCGAGAGCCTGGGCGACACCGGCGATGAATGGCGCAGCCTGCTGGTCGCCACCGGCGCCGAGCCGGGCTTCCTGGCCGAGCATAGCGAGGTGACGCCGGAGGCGGTGATCCGCTGGCTCGCGGTGGACCCCAAGAACCCCTCCTCCATCGCCAATTGCGTGGAGGCCGCGCGCAGCAATGGCCGCGCGGTGCGCACGGCGCTGACCGTGGATATGTGGGAGGCGCTGAACGACACCTGGCGCGAGATGCGCCTGCTGGCCGCGACCGCCACCGACGCCGACCGGCTGCCCGCCTTCCTCGACTGGGTGCGCGCGCGCACGCTGCTGTTCAACGGCGCGGCGGCGGATACCATGCTGCGCGACGACGGCTGGCGCTTCGTGCATCTCGGCGTGATGCTGGAGCGCGCCGACAACACGGCGCGGCTGCTGGATGCGAAGCATACGGCGCTCGACGGGCCGGAATCGGAGGGCGCGGTGGCCTATGCGCAGTGGCAGGCGCTGCTGCGCTCCGTCTCCGCCCTGCGCTCCTACCAATGGGTCTATCACACGCGGCTGCAGCCCAGGCTGGTGGCGGATCTGCTGATCCTGCGCCCGGAACTGCCGCGCTCCCTGCTCGCCTGCCACCGGCGGGTGGAGCAGGTGCTGGACCGGATTTCGGAATCGAGCGGCGGCCGTCGCGGGGAATGCCATCGCCTGGCGAGCGAGGCCCATGCGCGGCTGCGCGATGCGCGGATCGAGGATATCCTGGCCGGCGGGCTGCACGATTTCCTGACGCGCATGATCGACCGCAACCTCGATCTCGGCCGCGAGATCGCCGATTTCTACCTGCACGCATGACCTATTGCGTCGGCCTTCTGCTGGATGCCGGGTTGGTGATGCTGTCCGACACCCGCACCAATGCGGGCGTCGACAATATTTCCGTGTTCGGCAAGACCTTCGTTCAGGAACAGCCGGGCGAGCGTGTGCTGGTCCTGCTCACGGCCGGCAATCTCGCGGTGACGCAGGCGGTGTGGAACCGGCTGCAGGAAGGCGTGAAGCTGGAAGGCGAGACGCTGACGCTGGCCACGGTGCCGAGCATGTTCCGCGCGGCGCAACTCGTGGGCGCTGCGGTGCGCGAAGTCTTCGCGACGGATGGTCCCGGGCTGCGCGACCAGGGGCTGGGCTTCGATGTTTCCATCCTGCTCGGCGGGCAGATCGGCACGGCGCCGCCGCGGCTCTTCCTGGTCTATGCCGCCGGCAATTTCATCGAGGCGACGGCGGACACGCCCTTCCTGCAGATCGGCGAGCACAAATACGGCAAGCCGATCCTCGACCGCGTGCTGAGCCCGGCGACGCCGCTGGCGGATGGCGTGACCTTGGCGCTGATCAGCATGGACAGCACGCTGCGCTCCAACCTGACGGTGGGCCTGCCGATCGACCTGACGGTGATCCGCCGCGATGCGCTGGGCGTCTCGCTGCGCCGGCGCATCGGGGAGGATGATGCCTACTTCGCCTTCCTGCGCCAGCGCTGGTCCGAAAGCCTGCGCGAGGCCTATCAGGCGCTGCCGCGGCCGGACTGGCTGGATTAGTTATTCGAGGACTTCCTCGACCGCCGGCGCATCGGCCTGGCCGTAGAGGTAGAAGCCCCGCTTGCGTTCCGGCGTCCAGTCGGGGTCGTCCCAGGCGATCATCTTGCCGGGGTTCAGCAGGCCATTCGGATCCGCGATGCGCTTGAAGTCCAGCTGCTCGGAATCGATCCGCTTCATGCCGCCCTCCTCCAGCGTGAAGGCATGCGGATTGAAGACGGGGACGCCGGCCTCCTCATGGATGCGGATGATTTCCGCCAGCCGCTCCTCCGTCGTGAAGCGCACGAGCTGCAGGCCGAAGCAGGAGACGACGCCGCCGAGGCGGACGAATTCGAGGTGCTGCATCACCTCATCGCCGAACAGCGCATCCATCTTCGCGATGAGGTCGAAGTGGTGCGGCGCGGGAAAGAGGCTCTGCAGATAGGTCAGGCTGCGATCGACCTTGAGCGCCTGCAGCGTGGTGTGGTTCCAGGTGAATTCATAGAGCGGCGTCTCGGCGGCCTCGGTCGGCGCCGCATGCACCTGCCGGCCGCCGAAGCGCGCCAGCAGCGGCGGCAGCAATTCCAGAAAGGGCTCGGCCACCATGGCGAGCGAGGTCGCGGTGCCCGGCACCAGCATGCCGAGGAAGGGTTTGAAATAGCGCTGCGCCACGCCCGGCGCGACGACGCCGGCCATCTTCTTCACGATACCGTCCGAGGCCACCAGCGCCTCCGAGAATCGCGCAGCCGAAATCGTGTCCGGGAATTCCGACAGCACGTCGATCCAGTCCCAGGCCGGCGCCAGCGGCATCTCCAGCTCGGTGATCACGCCGTTGGTGCCATAGGCGTGGTTCGCCTTGTCGATCTCGGCGCCGCGCAGCTCCAGCACGCGCGGCTGCGCCTCCATCGTCACCACGCGCAGGCCCAGGATGTTGCCGGGCTCGCGCAGCTTGCCGTAGGTGCAGGAGCCGATGCCGGAGGAGCCGCCGGCGATGAAGCCGCCGAGGCTTGCGGTGCGCTTGGTGGAGGGGTGGAAGCGCAGCTCGCCACGCACCTCCCGCCGCGTGATCGCATCCAGCTCGATCAGCTTGATCCCCGCCTGCGCCCGCACCACGCCGGGCTTGGTCCAGATCACGCGGTTGAGGCCCATCAGGTCCAGCACGATGCCGCCCTTCAGCGGCATGGCCTGGCCGTAATTGCCGGTGCCGGCGCCGCGCGGCGTCAGCGGCACCTGGTGCTTCACGCAGGCCGCCATGATGGCGATGACCTCCGCCTCGTCCCGCGGGCAGGCCACCGCCTCCGCCGTCACACCGTTCAACTGGCGCTTCAGTACGGGCGAGTACCAGAAGAAGTCGCGCGAGCGCTGGCGCACCAAGGCGGGGTCGGTGATCCAGTCGATGGCCGGCAGTTCGGCCAGTACGGCTTGAACGGACATCAGGCCTCCAGAGGAACGAAATCGCGCATCTTGCCGGGGTTGAGCAGGCCGAGCGGGTCGGTGCGCTGCTTGAAGCCGAGCTGGTCGCCGGGCACGCGGCGGTAGTTGCTGCCTTCCTCGATGGTCAGCACGTGGGGATTGGCGATGCCGATGCCATGCGCCTCGAAGGCCGCCATGATCTCGGCCAGGCGTTCGGCATTGGTCCAGCGGATGACGGGCAGGGCGGACATGGTGAGGCGGCCGCCGAAGCGGACGCATTCCGTGTGCATCCAGACCTCCTCGCGGAAGGGGATGCGCACGGCCTCGATCGCTTCGAGCGTGTTCTCGAAGGGGAAGCGGCATTGCAGGTAGGTGACGCCGCGATCCTTCTTCAGCACCTGCAGCGTGGTGTGGTTCCAGCAATATTCGTAGAAGGGCGTGGCATCGCCATCGCGCTCGGCCTCCACGGTGGACTGCTCGGCGACGATGGTGCCGCCGTGTTCCGCGGCCAGCTCGCGCAGCGCCAGCAGGGCGGAGGGTGCGACCATCACCAGCGCCAGCGCATGGCCCGCGGGCACGGCATCGGAAAGGCCGCGGAAGAAGGGCGGCAGCTGGCTGTCGAAGACGCCGCACATCTTCTTCGGGATGCCGTCCGCAAAACTGAGCTCCAGCGCGAAGCGGCTGGCGGGGACGAAGTCGGGGAAGGCGATGGCGACGTCGCGCCAATCCTGCGCCGGCGTCAGCGGCACGCGGATGCGGGTCAGCACGCCGGTGGTGCCATAGGTGCGGTTGACGGGGTTGGCCGCCGTGCCCTCCAGCTCCAGCACCTGAGGCGGATCCGTCATGGTCGCCACGCGGGCGCCCAAAAGATTGCCGCGTTCGCGCATGGTGCCGTGGCTGATGCCGCCCACCCCGGCGCCGCCACCGGCGACGAAGCCGCCGATGGTCGCGGTGCGCTTGGTGGAGGGCCAGAGCTTCAGCTCCCAGCCCCGCTCGCGCGCCCAGAGGTCGAGGTCGATCATCTTCGCCCCGGCCTCCACCTCCACCACGCCATCGGTGAGGGCGATCGGCGCGGCCATCGCCGACATGTCGAGCACGATGCCGCCTTCCAGCGGCACGCATTGCCCGTAATTGCCCGTGCCGCCGCCGCGCTGCGTCACCGGCACGCGGGCGGCCCGCGCGGCGGTGAGAACCCGCAAGACTTCGGCCTCGTCGCGCGGCCGGACAAACAGCTCGGCGGATTTGCCGCCGAGCTGCGCCTTCAGGATCGGGCTGTACCAGTAGAAGTCGCGGCTCTTCTGCCGCAGCAAGGCGCGATCGGTCGAAAATTCGATCCCGTCCAATGCGGCGACCAGGGCTGCGATGTCAGCCATGCGGGGAGGGCTCGTTGGCGAGAAAACCCTCGGCATCGAAGGCCGCGACCTGGCCCCAGAGCGTCGCCATCTTCTCGGCGGCAAAATCCAGCAGCTGCTCGCCGATTTCCGTGGTGGCCAGCGAGGCATCGCCCACCGCGCCGGCCGGGTTCAGGTCCTGCGCCTGCCAGGCCAGCGGCGCGCCGGCATCGGGCGCCATGTTCGGCGCGATGTTCGACACGCCCTGCCAGCGGCTGACGAAATTCACCGCCTTGTCCATGTGGACGAGGTGCGGCGTGAGCGCGAGCATCACCGAGGTCTCGTCGCGCCCGGCATGGATGCCGTACTTGCCCTCCACCGGATCCTTCAGCGCCTCCGGCTTGCCCATCCGCGCCCACATGGCGTTGATGGCCAAAATGCCGTGCTGGATGCGGATGCGGCGGCAGGCGATGTCAAGGACGGAAACGTTGCCGCCATGGCTGTTGACGATCACCAGGCGCTTCACGCCCGCGCGCGCCACGCTCGCGCCGATATCGGTGACCAGCGCCAGCAGCGTCTCGGGCGAGGTGGTGACAGTGCCGGGGAAACGCAAATGCTCCACGGAGCAGCCCACGCATTGCGTCGGCAGCACCAGCACCGGCAGCTCCGCCGGCGTCACCGCCAGGGTGCGGGCGATGACGCCCTGGTTGATGGTGGTGTCCACCGAGACCGGCAGATGCGGCCCGTGCTGCTCGATGGAGGCGACCGGCAGCACGGCGACGGTATTGGCCGGCAGGTCCTTGAAGGCGGGCCAGGGCAGGTCCTGCCAGTAGCGGGTGGGAAGCGGGGCCATGGCGGGACCTTTCACGTGGCGCCTCAGGACTGCCGGAGATCGGCAGCCGGGGGCAGGTAGGACGGGTCGTAGATATCGGAGGCCGGCAGCGGGCGCGAGATGCCGAAGGCGTCCCGCACCGCGTCGATGTTGCGCTGCAGCCGGGCCATGTCGATCTGGCCGAAGCCGTTCTGGCGCACATGCGGCGTGAAGGTCAGGCGGTCCAGCGCCATGCGCAGGCGCTCCGTCTCCAGCGCCACATCCGTCAGCGGTTCGCGCCGGCGGAGATTGGCGATGGTGGCGTCCGGGTCGCGCAGGCTGTCGTATTGCGCGCGCACCAGGCCGCGGATCAGGCCCGTCACCGCCTGCGGATTGGCCGCCGCCCAGCGCCGCGTGGTGATGAGGGAGGTGGCGAAGAAATTCGCGCCGACATCGCTGAACAGCATGGTGACGATGTCCTGCTCCGCAATGCCGAGCCCGCGCAGCGAGAAGATGCCGGAGGTGATGAAGCCGGTGATGGCATTCACCCGGCCCTGCGCCAGCATCGGCTCCCGCAGCTGCGGCGTCACGCTCTGCCAGCGGACGGCGGCCGGGTCGAAGCCGGCGGCCTTGGCGAAGGCGGGGAAAAGCTGCCGGCCTGCGTCCGATTCCGGCGCGGCGAGGGTCTTGCCGACCAGGTCGGCCGGCGTGCGGATGTTTTCCCGCCGCAGGGTCATCACGGCGAGCGCCGTGGCATCGTGCAGGATGAAGGGCGTGAAGAGGTCGCTCTCCGGCCGCTCCAGCTTCATGCGGATGGTGGGGGAAAGATCGGCGACGCCCACGTCATAGGCACCAGCCGAGATCTTCACCGGCACGTCGCCGGAGCCGAAGCCCCGATCCATGGTGACGTTCAGCCCGGCCTCGCGGAAATAGCCCTTGTCCAGCGCCAGCACGAAGGCGCCCTGCGGGCCCTGCAGCGCCCAGTCCAGGCTGAAGCGGACATTGGTCAGCGACTGTGCCTGGACGGCGGGGGCGGCGAGGGTGGAGCCGATCAGGGCGAGGGCTTGGCGGCGGCGCATGGCGGGTTCCCGGCAGTTCGATTTGCGGCGCTGTTAGCAAGGCGGGCGCGGGGAATGAAGGGTGTTCTGCCCGAAGCCTCGGCGTGTCAGCCTGATTCTGCCCGGAATCTGGGCAGGCTGGCGATCAGGCGGGCGCTTTTGCCCGCGCTGCCGCCGCGCGGCGCTTGCGTCCCGGGGCCGGGATTCGCACCCTGGTGGCCGCCCGATCCGCCAGGAGGACCGCCGGATGCTCGCCACCGCCACGCCGCTGCTGCGCCGCTTCTGGTACCCGGTCATGCCGGTCGGCCACCTCGCCGAAGGCCCGAAACCCTTCCGCCTGCTCGGCCAGGACCTGGTGATCTGGCTGGACGGGGAGGGCAAGGCGGCAGCCATGGATGACCGCTGCTGCCATCGCACGGCCAAACTCTCCAAGGGTTTCTACACCTCCGGCCGGCTGGCCTGCGGCTATCACGGCTGGGAATTTTCCGCCGACGGCCGCGTCATGCGCGTGCCGCAGCGGCCGGTGGATCGGCAGGGCGCCACCAATATGCGCGTGCCCGCCTACCAGGCGGAGATCCGCTACGGCCATGTCTGGGTGGCGCTGGAGGATCCGCTGTATCCGCTGCCGGATTTCGAGGAGGAGGGCCTCGGCTTCCGGCGCATCGACGAATTCTACGAGGTCTGGAGCTGCGCCGGCCTGCGCCTGATGGAGAACAGTTTTGATAATGCCCACTTCGCCTTCGTCCACCGGACGAGCTTTGGCGACCAGGGGCACCCGGAACCGGCCAAGCTGGAGATCGAGGAACACGAGGACGGCTTCATGATGATCACGGAGGTTCCGGTGCGGAATCCCGAGATCCAGAAGAAGGTCCTCAACATGGAAAGCGACACCACCGTCCGCCACATGCGCGGCCGCTGGTACGCGCCCTTCCTGCGCAAACTGCGCATCCAGTATCCGAACGGCCTCAGCCATTCCATCGTCACCTGCGCCACGCCGATCGACGACGGCACCTCCATGGTCGTGCAATTCGTCTTCCGCAACGACACGGAGGACCAGGCCAAGGCCGCCGATGTCATCGCCTTCGACCGCATCGTGACGGATGAGGACCGCGACATCCTGGAAAGCACCGATTTCGACGTGCCGCTTGACCAGACGGGCATCGAGATGAACATGCCCAGCGACCGCCCCGGCGTTCTGATGCGACGGATGCTGGCGCGGATGATCGCGGCGCATCAGCCGGCGCTGGAGCCCGCGGAGTAGCGCATTGACCTGCGGCGGCCCGTCGCCGATGGACGGGCCGACCGGAGGACAAGCATGCGAAAGCCCGAAATCCTGCTGCTGAGCGACATGATCCAGCCCGCCGCCCTGGCCGAGCTGGACAGGCATTTCACCGTGCATGACGGCCGCGACCCGGCGGCGCTGAAGGCGGTGCTGGACGGGCAGGGTGCCACCATCGCTGGCCTCGCCATTTCCGGCCGCAACACCGTGGACCGCGCCCTGCTGGACCGCCTGCCGGCACTTCGCATCGTCGCCTGCTTCAGCGCCGGCATCGACAAGGTGGATACCGCCGCGCTCGCGGAACGTGGCATCGCCTTGACCAACACCTCCGCCGTGCTGGCGGAGGAGGTGGCGGACCTCGCCATGGCGCTGCTGGTCATGGCGCGGCGCCGGCTGCTGGCGGCGGATGCCCATGTCCGCAGCGGCGATTGGGCGCGGGTCGGCGACTTTCCCTTCGGCCATTCCATCCAGGGCTGCCGCATGGGGCTGCTCGGCTTCGGCCATATCGGCAGCGCCATCGCCCGCCGCGCCGCTGCTGCGGGGCTCAGCCTGCGCTACTGCACCCGCAGCCCGCGCCCGGGGCTGGACCTGCCCTTCCACCCCACGCCGCTGGCGCTGGCGCAGGACAGCGACATCCTGATGGTCGCCACCACCGGCGGCGCCGCCAACCGCAACCTGGTGGATGAAGCCACCCTCCGCGCCCTCGGTCCCCGGGGCACGTTGATCAACATCTCCCGCGGCGAGGTGGTGGAGGAGGCGGCGCTGCTGGCGGCGCTGGAGGATGGCGGGCTGGGCTCGGCCGGCCTCGATGTCTTCCGGAACGAGCCGCGCATCGACCCGCGCTTCGCCGCGCTGCCCAACGTGGTCCTGGCCCCGCATATCGCCAGCGCCACGGTGGAAACGCGGGCCGCCATGGGCGCGCATGTCGTGCAATCCCTCCGGCGCGCCCTGCTGCCGGGCTGAAGCGCCGGGCGCCCCGCGAGGCGCAACCCGGCTGTTCCTGCCGCGTTCCTGGCGCTGAACCGGGAGCGCCGCGACAGCATGAACCAGATTTCCATGGGGCGCCCCGCGGCCGCGCGGCACCTCCTCGATCGCTATCGCTCCGTCCGTGCGCGGACCGAGTCACTGGCCACGCCGCTCTCGCCGGAGGATCAGGTCGTGCAATCCATGCCGGATTGCAGCCCGACCAAATGGCATCGCGCCCATACCACCTGGTTCTTCGAGACTTTTCTGCTGTTGCCGCATCTGCCGGGTGCCCAGCGTGTGCAGGAGGATTACGCGACGCTGTTCAACAGCTACTACGTCGCCGCCGGCCCGCGGCATGCCCGGCCGCAGCGCGGCATGATCACACGGCCGGACGGTGCCGCCATCGCTGAATATCGCCGCCAGGTGGATGCCGGCATGGCGCGGCTGCTCGGCGTCGCGACACCCGAGATCGCCTCCCTGGTGGAGCTCGGCCTGCAGCATGAGGAACAGCACCAGGAGCTGTTGCTGACGGATGCGCTGCACGCCCTGTCGCTGAACCCGCTGCGCCCGGCCTATGACCCCGCATGGCAGGACCCCGCGCCGGATGCCGCGGCCGCCGCCATGCTGGAGGGGCCGGAAGGCGTGGTCGAGATCGGCCATGACGGCATCGGCTATGCCTTCGACAATGAGACGCCGCGCCATCGCCACTACCTGGCGCCCTATCGCATCGCCAATCGCCTGGTGACCAATGCCGAATGGCAGGCCTTCATCGCGGAGGGCGGCTATCAACGCCCCCTGCTCTGGATGAGCGACGGCTGGGCCGCCTGCCAGGCACAGGACTGGCACGCGCCGCTCTATTGGGAGGAGCGGGACGGGGCCTGGCTGGAATTCGGCCTGGGGGGGCCGCGCCCGATCGACCCCGCCGCGCCGGTCCGCCACATCTCCTGGTACGAGGCGGATGCCTTCGCCCGCTGGGCCGGCAAGCGCCTGCCGACCGAGCAGGAATGGGAAGCCGCGGCCGCCCTCCCTGGTTTTGCCGAGGCCGAGGGCATCGCCTGGCAATGGACCGGCAGCGCCTATCGCCCCTATCCGGGGTTTCGCCCCTGGGAAGGCGCGGTCGGCGAATACAACGGCAAGTTCATGGTGAACCAGATGGTGCTGCGCGGCGGCTCGCTGGCCACCGCCCCCGGCCATTCCCGCGCCAGCTACCGCAACTTCTTCCCGCCCGAGGCGCGCTGGCAATTCACCGGCCTCCGCCTGGCGGAGGATGCGGCATGAGCGCCGCGGTGGAGCTGCAGCCGGCCCTGGTGGCCGATGCCATCGCGGGCCTGTCCGCCGCGCGCAAGACGCTGCCCTGCAAATGGCTCTATGACGCCGAGGGCACGCGGCTGTTCGAGGCGATCACCCGCCTGCCGGAATACTACCCGACGCGGACCGAGGTGCAGATCCTGGACCAGCGCGGCCGGGACATCGCCCAGGCGGTGGGCCCTGGCGCGGCCGTGGTGGAATTCGGCCCCGGCGACGGCGCCAAGGCGGTGCAGCTGCTGGGCGCGCTTCAGGCGCCGGTGGCGTACCTGCCCGTGGACATCGCCCCGGAATGGCTGGAGGACGTGGCCGCGCGCGTCACCGCGGCCTTCCCGGGCCTGCCGGTGCGCCCGGTGGTGGCGGATTTCACGCGGCCCTTCGACCTGCCCGCCCATGCCGGCGGCAGCGCCGCGCGACTCGGCTTCTTCTCCGGCTCCACCATCGGCAATTTCGAGCCGGAGGAGGCGGTGGCTTTCCTGGCACGCGCCCGGGCGACCTTGGGGCCGGGGGCGCGGATGCTGCTGGGCGCCGACCTGGTGAAGGAAGTGGCGATCCTGGAAGCCGCCTATGACGACAGCGCCCGGGTGACCGCCGCCTTCAACCTGAACCTGCTGGCGCGGCTGAACCGGGAGGCCGGGGCGGATTTCGCGCTGGATGGCTTCGCCCATGCGGCGCGCTGGAATCCGGGGCGGGAACGCATCGAGATGCACCTCGTCTCCCGCCGCCCGCAGCAGGTGCGGCTGGGCGGAAAGGTCTTCACCTTCGCCCGGGGCGAGAGCATCCATACCGAGAGCAGCCACAAATACCGCCCCGACCGCCTGCGCCAATTGGCCGAGGCGGCCGGCTGGCGCCAGGCGCAAGTCTGGATGGATCCGGAGGAGATGTTCTCCGTCTGGCTGCTGCGGGCCTGACCGGCCCGGCCGCGGAACCGGGGCAGATTCGTTTCGTTATGCCCCGATCAACCGGAGGGAGAGGGCGATGCCGGAGCAGGGAATGCGCCGCGTGCTGGTCGTCGAGGACGAGGATCTGGTCGCCATGGCGACCGGGGAGGCGCTTGAAGACCACGGCTTTCATGTCTGCGGTACCGCGGCGACCGAGGCCGCCGCGCTGAGCCTGGCCGCCGAATGCGATCCTGACTTCGCCGTGGTGGACCTGCAGCTGGCCGGCGGCGGCAGCGGATTGAAGGTGGGGCGGGCGCTGGCGGCGGAAGGGGTGCAGGTTCTGTACGCCACCGGCCATGGTCCCGCCTGGCGGCAGGAGATGGAGGATACCGGCGCGCGCGGCTGCATCGCCAAGCCCTACGACTTTCGCGACGTGGCGCGGGCGCTGGAGGCCTTGGACCGCCTCCAGCTTGGCACAGCACCCCCTCCGCTGCCGCCGGATGTGCACCTCTTCGTCGATTGAGGCGCGCGCCTAGGCCACGATCCGTCCAGTCGGACGGATATCGTGCCCTGGAAGTCATTATTTCCAATGCACGAAATCCGATAACACTGATTCAGCGTTATCGGATGGTGCTTCAGGCGACGGGCGGGATCGGCGGCGCCATGGCGCCGGCGAGCAGCGCGGTGCGCGCCGCGGTCAGGATGGCGCGGCCGCCGGCTTCGGGGTGCAGCACCAAAAGCAGCAGCGAACGGCCGGTCACCAGATAGGGGTGGCCGAATTCGAAGGGTTCCGGCTCGTCCAGATCGGGCTTGTTGGTATCCACCAGCAGCAGCCAGCGCTGGCCCGCGGGTGGTTCCGGCAGGGCGAATTCCACCACGTCGTGATGCGCGTTCAGCACCAGCAGCAGCGTGGCATCGCCGGCCGGGCGGCGGATGCCGGTGGCCTGGGCGCGGCCATCCAGCAGCATGCCGAAGCAGCGCGCATTGGGATCGTCCCAATGCCCGTCCTCCATCTCGGTGCCGGAGGGCGTCAGCCAGGTGACATCCTTGATGCCCAGCTCCTCATCCACCCCGCCATTCAGGAAGCGCGCGCGGCGCAGGACGGGGAAGTTATGGCGCAGCGCGATCAGCTTGCGGGTGAAGGCGGCCAGGTCGCGGCCGGCGGCATCGATGCCGGCCCAGTTCACCCAGGACAGCTCGTTGTCCTGGCAATAGACATTGTTGTTGCCCTGCTGGCTGCGGCCGAACTCGTCGCCGGACAGCAGCATCGGCGTGCCCTGCGACAGCAGCAGGGTGGCCAGCATGTTGCGCTTCTGGCGTTCGCGCAGCGCATTGATCTCGGGGTCGTCAGTCGGCCCCTCGGCGCCGTGGTTCCAGGAGATGTTGTGGGCATGGCCGTCCTGGCCGCCCTCGCCATTCGCCTCGTTGTGCTTGTCGTTGTAGCTGACCAGGTCGTGCAGCGTGAACCCGTCATGCGCCGTGATGAAGTTCACGCTGGCCCAGGGCTTGCGGCCACGGCGTTCGAAGAGATCCGCGGAGGCGGTGAGCCGCGCCGCGACATCCGAGGACTGCCCCTCATCGCCCTTCCAGAAGGCGCGGACCGTGTCGCGGAAGCGGTCGTTCCACTCCGCCCAGCCGGGCGGGAAGCCGCCCACCTGGTAGCCGCCCGGCCCGCAATCCCAGGGCTCCGCGATCAGCTTCACGCGGGACAGGACGGGGTCCTGCCGGCAGCTGTCCAGAAAGCCGCCGCCTTCGTCGAAGCCGTGATCCTCGCGGCCGAGAATCGTCGCCAGGTCGAACCGGAAGCCGTCGACTCGCATCTCGGTCGCCCAGTAGCGCAGGCTGTCATTCACCATCTGCAGCACGCGGGGATGCGACAGGTTGAGCGTGTTCCCGGTGCCGGTGTCATTGATGTAGTAGCGCGGCTGGTCCTTCAGCAGGCGGTAGTAGCTGGCATTGTCGATGCCCTTGAAGGACAGCATCGGGCCGCGCTCATTGCCCTCCGCCGTGTGGTTGTAGACGACGTCCAGGATCACCTCGAGCCCGCCATCATGCAGCCGCGCGACCATCTCCTTGAATTCGGAGAAGGCGAATTCCCGGTTGCGCGCATAGCGCCGCGCCGGGGCGAAGAAGGAGATGGTGTTGTAGCCCCAGTAGTTGGTGAGGCCCTTATCCAGCAGGAACTGGTCATTCAGGAAGGTATGCACCGGCAGCAGCTCGACCGAGGTCACGCCGAGGCCGCGCAGGTAGTCCACCACCTCCCTGGAGGCGAGGCCGGCATAGGTGCCGCGCAGATCCTCGGGCAGCGCCGGGTGCAGCTTGGTCAGGCCCTTCACATGGGTCTCGTAGACCACGGTGCGGTCCCAGGGCACGGCGGGGCTGCGTTCGCGGCCCCAGGTGAAGGCGGGGTCGATGACGCGGCATTTCGGCATCAGCGGGCCGCTGTCGCGCGTGTCGAAGGTCAGGTCGTCGCCGGTTTCCAGCTCATAGCCGAAGCATTCCGGGCCCCAGGTCAGGTCGCCGACGATGGCGCGCGCATAGGGGTCGATCAGCAGCTTGTTCGGATTGAAGCGGTGGCCGGCTTCCGGCGCATGCGGCCCGTGCACGCGATAGCCGTAGATGGTGCCGGGCCGCGCATCCGGCAGGTAGCCGTGCCAGACCTCGTCGGTGTATTCGGGTAGCGCGATGCGCTCAAGCTCGGTCTCGCCAGCATCGTCGTAGAGGCACAGCTCCACCTTCGTGGCATTGGCGGAGAAGAGGGCGAAGTTCACGCCCAGCCCGTCCCAGCTGGCGCCGAGCGGGAAGGGAGAGCCTTCGCGGATGCGCGAAGGCCGCATGACCTGGGGCGCCTCATTCACTGGCCGTATCCGCATCTCAAGCCCCCTCGGAACAGCCGGGCCCGAGACGGAACCGGCGGCTGCACAACATTCCTGGCCGCGCCGCGTTCCCGCGGCGCAGCAGAGGAATTTTTCGCCTGCGGATGGAACGAAGGCACCCTCTGCCGGTTTCCCGGGGCATGACCAGCCCCAGCGTGACGCGTGCCCACTCCATGCCCTTCGGCGCATCGGTGCAGCCGGATGGCGCCGTGCTGTTCCGCCTCTGGGCGCCGACCCATGCGCAGGTGCGGCTGGAGATCGACGGCGCCGAACCGCTGCCCATGCGGCGGGAGGAGGGCGGCTGGCATGCGCTGGCGACGCGCGCGGCGCGGGCGGGCAGCCGCTATCGCTTCGTGTTGCCGGACGGGCTGCGCGTGCCGGACCCGGCCTCCCGCCACCAGCCGAAGGATGTGCACGGGCCGAGCGAGGTGATCGACCCCGCCGCGCATCACTGGACCGATGCCGGCTGGCGCGGCCGCCCCTGGGCGGAGGCGGTGCTGTATGAATTGCACATCGGCAGCTTCACGCCGGAAGGCACATTCGCGGCCGCGATCGCGCGCCTGCCGCATCTGGCGGCACTCGGCGTCACCGCCCTCCAGATCATGCCGGTGGCGGATTTCCCGGGCGGCCGGAACTGGGGTTATGACGGCGTGCTGCCCTATGCCCCGGATGGCAGCTACGGCCGGCCGGAGGACCTGAAGGCGCTGGTGCAGGCCGCGCATGGCCATGGGCTGATGGTCATGCTCGACGTGGTCTACAACCACTTCGGGCCGGAGGGCGCCTATCTGCACGCCATCGCGCCGCAGGCCTTCACGCATCGCCACAAGACCCCCTGGGGCGCCGCGTTGAACTTCGACGGGGCCGAGTCCGAGCCGGTGCGGGAATACTTCATCCACAACGCGCTCTACTGGATCGAGGAATTCCACCTCGACGGGCTGCGGCTGGATGCCGTGCATGCCATCCTCGACGACAGCCCGCGCCACCTGCTGGAGGAATTGGCGGAGCGCGTGCGCGCCGCCGTGCCGGACCGGCCGGTGCATCTGGTGCTGGAGAATGAGGAGAACGAGGCGCGCCGGCTGCAGCGCGACGCCCGCGGCCGGCCCCTGCACTACACGGCGCAGTGGAACGACGATGCGCATCATGTGCTGCATGTCGCGGCGACCGGCGAGCGCAGCGGCTATTATGCCGACTACCAGGGCGACACCGAACTTCTCGCCCGCACCCTGGCCGAGGGTTTCGGCTTCCAGGGCCAGATGATGCCCTATCGCGGCCATCCGCGCGGCGAGGCCAGCGCGGCCCTGCCGCCCGCCGCCTTCATCGCTTTCCTGCAGAACCACGACCAGATCGGCAACCGCGCCTTCGGCGATCGCCTGTCGCAGATCGCGCCGCTTCCCGCGCTGCGCGCCGTCGGCGCCGTGGCGCTGCTGCTGCCGCAGGTGCCGATGCTCTTCATGGGCGAGGAATGGTCCGCCGCGCAGCCCTTCCCCTTCTTCTGCGACTTCGGGCCCGACCTGGCCGATGCCGTGCGCGAAGGGCGCCGCGCGGAATTTTCTCGATTCCCCGAATTTGCTGATCCGGAAAGCCGGGAACGCATACCGGACCCCCTGGCGGAGGCCACCTTCGCCTCGGCGAAACTGCGCTGGGACGAGCTGGCGCGGCCTGCGCATGCCGAGGCGCTGGAGTGGCACCGCGCCATCCTCGCCGTGCGCCACGCCGAGATCATCCCGCACCTGTCCGGCATCCGCCGCGGCGGGGTCCGCCGGGTGCTGGGCGAGGGCGCGGTCGAGATCACCTGGGCGCTGCATCGCGGCGGCAAGCTGCACCTCGCCGCCAATCTCTCCGCCACCGAACTGCCCGAACCTGCCGAGGCCGGCCGCGTGATCTGGCGGGCGGGGGCCGCGCAGGGCCTCGGCCCCTGGACCGTCCGCTGGTCCATCGAGGAAACCGCATGACCGACGCCGTGATCCCGCGCGCCACCTACCGCCTGCAATTCCATGCCGGCTTCGGCTTCGCCGATGCGGCGCGGCTGGCGCCCTATCTCGCACGGCTCGGGGTCAGCCATGTCTATGCCTCGCCCTATCTGAAGGCGCGGCCGGGCAGCACGCATGGCTATGACATCGTTGACCACAATGCGCTGAACCCGGAACTGGGCGACGCCCAGGCCTTCCGCGACATGGTCACGGCCTTCCGGGCGCATGGGCTGGGGCAGATCCTCGACTTCGTGCCCAACCACATGGGCGTCGGCGGGGCGGACAATCCCTGGTGGCTCGATGTGCTCGAATGGGGCGAGGCCTCGGACTATGCCGGCTGGTTCGACATCGACTGGCGCGTGGGCCGGCTGCTGGTGCCCTTCCTGGGCGACCAGTACGGCGTGGTGCTGGAGGCTGGCGACCTGGCACTGCGCTTCGATGCGGAGGCCGGCAGCTTCGCCGTCTGGGCCTATGGCACGCACAAGCTGCCGATCTGCCCGCTGCATTACGGCCGCGTGCTGGGCGATGCGCATCCCATGCTGGAACGCCTGGGCGACGCCTTTGCCGGCCTGCCGGATTGGCGGCCACGCATCGTGGCCCGGGCGCGCGACCTGCAGGCGGAACTCGCCGGCCTGGTCGCGCAGGACCCCGCGCTGCTGCGGGAGGTGGAGCAGGCGGTGGCCGCGCTGAATGCGGAACCGGCCCGATTGGATGCGCTGATCCGCGACCAGCACTGGCGCGCCGCCCACTTCCGCGTGGCGGCCGATGACATCAACTACCGCCGCTTCTTCAACATCAATGAGCTGGCCGGGCTGCGCATGGAGCTGCCGGAGCTTTTCGCGCATGCCCATCGCCTGGTCTTCGCCCTGCTGGCCGATGGCACGCTGGACGGGCTGCGGATCGACCATGTGGACGGCCTGCTCGATCCCAAGGGCTATCTGGAACAGCTGCGCGCCGCGGCACCACGCCCCTTCTACCTGGTGGTGGAAAAGATCCTCGCCCGCCACGAGCCCCTGCGCGCGGATTGGCCGGTGCAGGGCACCACGGGCTACGAATTCGCCAACCTTGCTGTGGGCGTGCTGGTCGATCCTGCCGGCGAGGCACCACTGACCCGCCTCTACGCCGAATTCACGGGGGCGGCGCAAAGTTTCGACGCCATCGTGCAGGACTGCAAGCTGCGGATCATGCGAAACGAGATGGCCGGCGAGCTGGCGATGCTGGCGCGGGAGGCCGCGCGCATCGCGCAGCAGACGCCGCGCAGCGCCGATTTCACGCAGAACATCCTCTCCCGCGGCCTGGCCGCCGTGGTGGCGGGCTTCACCGTCTATCGCAGCTATGTCGATGCCGCCGCGCCGCCCACGGCGGAGGACCGGCAGGCCATCGATGAGGCGGTGGCCGCGGCGCGGCGGCAGGAGCCGGACCTCGACCCCAGCGTCTTCGACTTCCTGCACCGCCTGCTGACCACGGATCTGGTGGCCGAGCCCCGCAGCGGCTTCAGCCGGCATGCGGTGCAGCGCTTCGCCATGCGGGTGCAGCAGTACAGCGGCCCGATCATGGCCAAGGGCCTGGAGGACACCGCCTTCTACCGCTACAACCGCATGGCCGCGCTGAACGAGGTGGGCGGCCATCCCGACCATTTCGGCGTCTCGCCGGAGGAATTCCACGCCGCCAATGCGGAGCGCGCGCGGCACTGGCCCCAGGCGATGCTCTCCACCTCCACCCACGACACCAAGCGCGGCGAGGATACCCGGGCGCGGCTGGCGGTGCTGGCCAGCATGCCGGAGGAATGGTCGCGCCAGGTGCGCAACTGGTCCGCCATCCTGCGGCAGGACCAGGGGCCGCCGGACCGCAACGACGAATACCTCTTCTACCAGCTGCTGCTCGGCGTCTGGCCGGTCCAAGGGGGGGGCCAGGGTGCGGAGGCGGAACTGGGCGCGCGGCTGGAAGGCGCCATGACCAAGTCCATGCGGGAGGCCAAGCGCCATTCCAACTGGGCCGCACCCAATGCCGGATATGAGGCGGCGATGCTGGGCTTCGTCCGGCGGGCGCTGGAGAGCCAGGACTTTCTTTCGGCCTTCCTGCCCTTCCAGCACAGGGTGGCGCGGCTCGGCCTCGATCTCAGCCTGGTGCAGACGGCGCTGAAGCTGACCCTGCCGGGCATGCCGGACATCTACCAGGGCACCGAATCCTGGGACCTCAGCCTGGTGGACCCGGACAACCGGCGCCCGGTGGATTATGCCGCGCGCGACTCGGCGCTGGAGTCGGTGACGGCGGCCCTGGCGCAGGACCGCGCCGGCGCCTGGCGCGCCATGGCGGAGGGCTGGCGCGACGGCCGGCTGAAGCTGGCCCTGACCGCCACCCTGCTGGCGCATCGGGCCGCGCAGCCGGCGCTTTATGCCAGTGGCGACTACCGGCCGCTCACCGCCTCCGGCCCCGCAGCGCGGCAGCTTCTGGGCTTCGCGCGGCAGCATGGCGAATCGGAGATTCGCCTTGTCGCAGCACGATTCGCGCCGCGGCCGGACTGGCAGGACAGCAGCCTGGAATGGCCGGGCACGGAGGCCGAATGGCGGGACCTGTTGACCGGTCAGGTGATCCGTCCACAGGGAAGGTTAATGCCGTCTGAAGCCTTGCGCGACCTGCCGGTGGCCGTCTTCGAGCGGATCCGCTGAAACACTGCGACAACTGAAACATGCAGCTTCCCGCGAATCATACGCTGACATTCGCGGCGGTTCCGGCTATGCGACCGGTCTCGCAAGGAGCCAGTGCATGTCGAAGAAGTTTCTGACGGACGTCATCGTGAAGTCCACCGAGATGCCGGCGAACGCCGCCGGCAAGCTCGCCGCCGACATCATCGCGGCCATCAAGGGGGAGATCGTCCAGTCCGGGCGCTTCACCATCCCCGACTTCGGCGCCTTCAGCGTGCGGGAGACGGCCAAGCGCACCGCGCTGAACCCCCGCACGGGTGAGAAGGTGGCGGTGAAGGCCGGCGCGACGGTGCGCTTCAAGGCCAGCAAGGCGCTGAAGGAATCGGCGCTGGCGGGCGTGAAGAAGGCCAAGCGCAAGGCCAAGGCCTGATCCATCCGGGCCGCAAGGCGCCCGGATAACCTGCCAGGGGGCACCGGATGGCGACATCCGGTGCCCTTTTCTGTTTGTCAGAGGCCCGCCTGGCTGACGAACTTGGTGTTCAGATAGGCCTCGATCGCCTCCGACCCGCCCTCGGAGCCATAGCCGCTGTCCTTCATGCCGCCGAAGGGCACTTCCGGCAGCGCGAGGCCCAGGTGGTTGATGGTCATCATGCCCGATTCGACCCGCGCCGCGATAGCATTGGCCGTCTTGGCGCTGCGGGTGAAGGCGTAGGAGGCGAGGCCGAAGGGCAGGCGGTTGGCTTCCTCCACCACCTCCTCCAGCTCGCCGAAGGGCGCGATCATGGCGACGGGGCCGAAGGGCTCCTCGTTCATCATGCGCGCATCGCGGCCGACGCCGGTCAGCACGGTCGGCTGGTAGAAATAGCCCTTGTTGCCGATCCGCTCGCCGCCCGTGTGGACCTCGGCGCCGCGCTGCCGCGCATCGGCCACCAGGCCCTCCACCCAGGGCACGCGCCGCTCATGCGCCAGCGGGCCCATCTGGCTGTCCGGATCCATGCCGGCGCCGACCTTCAGCGCCTTGGCATGGGCGGTGAAGCGCTCGACGAATTCCGGGTAGGACTTCTGCTGCACCAGGAAGCGGGTGGGGGAGACGCAGACCTGTCCCGCATTGCGGAATTTCGCGCTCGCCAGGGTCTTCGCCGCCAGCTCCAGATCCGCATCGTCGAAGACGATCGCCGGCGCATGGCCGCCGAGTTCCATCGTCACGCGCTTCATGTGCTGCCCGGCCAGGGCCGAGAGCATCTTGCCGATCGGGGTGGAGCCCGTGAAGGTCACCTTGCGGATGACGGGGTGCGGAATGAGGTATTCGCTGATCTCGGCCGGCACGCCATAGACGAGGTTGGCCACGCCCTTGGGCAGGCCAGCATCGGCGAAGGCGCGGATCAGCTCGGCAGGCGAAGCCGGGGTCTCCTCCGGCGCCTTGACGATGATGGAGCAGCCGGTGGCCAGCGCGGCCGACAGCTTGCGGACGACCTGGTTGATCGGGAAGTTCCAGGGCGTGAAGGCGGCGACGGGGCCGACCGGCTCCTTCACCACCAGCTGGTAGACACCCTCGGCCCGCGCCGGGATGACGCGGCCATAGGCGCGGCGGGCTTCCTCGGCGAACCAGTCAATGATGTCGGCAGCCGCCATCACCTCCATCTTCGCCTCGGCGAGCGGCTTGCCCTGCTCCAGCGTCATCATCTGCGCGGTGGCATCGGCGCGGGAGCGGAAGATATCGGCGGCCTTGCGCATCAGCTTGGAGCGATCGAAGGCCGAGACCTTCTTCCACACGGCGAAGCCGCGGGCGGCGGCTTCCAGCGCCTCGTCCAGGTCATCCGTGGTGGCATGGGCGACCTGGCCGATGACTTCCTCGGTGGCCGGGTTCAGCACGGGCAGGCTGCGGCCGCCGCGGGCGGCGCGCCAGGTGCCGTCGATGAAAAGCTGGGTATCGGGATACATGCGCGTCTCCTAGGGATCTTGGCGCGGAAGGTGCCACAGGGGCCGCCGAGGGGGAACCGGGGGGCTCAGCTGTTGGGCCCACGCTCCATCGCATAGGGCTGCCAGCGGCGCAGTCCGGAGCCCGGCAGCACCGTGGGATTCACGCAGGACATCGGCCAGCGGCCCGAGAGCACCAGCGCCAGCTCCTGCCCCGCCCGCCGCTTGCGCGCTTCATCGAAACGGGCGGAGGCGCTGGCATTGTGCGGCGAGAGGATGACGTGGGGCATCTTCAGCAGCGGATTGTCCGGCTTCACCGGCTCGACCTCGAACACGTCGAGGCCGGCGCCGGCAATGCGCTTCGACTGCAACGCCGCGATCAGCGCCGCCTCGTCCACCGTCGGTCCGCGGCCGGTGTTGATGAAGATGGCGTTGGACTTCATTTTCGCGAAATGCCGCGTGGTCAGCATATGGCCGGTATCCGGCGTGGCCGGTGCGTGCATCGAGATGAAATCGGATTGCGTCAGCACCTCGTCCAGGCTGGCGGGCACCACGCCGAGCGCGCTCATGGTCAGCTCATCCACGAAGGGGTCGTAGGCCATCATGCGCAGCCCGAATGCCTTGGCGCGCAGGGCGACCAGGCGGGCGACGCGGCCGAAGGCGACGAAGCCCAGCGTCTGGCCCATCAGCCGCGGCACGGTGGAAAGCTGTGGGCGGCCTTCCGCCCAGCGGCCCTCGCGCACCATGCGGTCCTGCTCGATGCAGCGGCGATGCGTCGCCAGCAGCAGCATCATGGCGTGGTCGGCCACCTCCTCGATGAAGGTGTCGGGGCAATTGGTCACGGCGATGCCCTGCGCGGTGGCGGCGACCACATCGACATAGTCCACGCCCACGGTGGCGCAGGTGATGACCTTGGCCTTGGTCAGCGCCTGGATCATGGGCGCGGAGAAGCGCATGCCCTTGGCATAGACCGCATCGGCCTCCGGCGCCGCGGCGATGAAACCCTCCTCCGTCGCCGGGCATTCCACGATCTCGGCGCCGAGCCGTTCCAGCGCCTCCATCTCCAGCGCATAGCCGCCACCATGCGTGGTGAAGGAGGCACCTGCGGGCGTCAGGATTCTGGGCTTGGACATTCTGCGTTTCCCCTTTTGATTGCCCGCAGCTTGCATCCGCTGCGGGGGGGCCGACAAGCGCGTGGCGCGCTGCTAGCCTGCGTCCACGACAAGGGAGAAGCGAAAATGGCGCGTTTGACGGGCAAGGTCGCCTGGGTCACCGGGGCGGGCAGCGGCATCGGGGAAGCCGCGGCGCTGGCGCTGGCCGAAGAAGGCGCGGAACTGGTGCTGACCGGCCGCCGCAGCGCGCCGCTGCAGGATGTGGCGGCGCGCATCAAGGCCCAAGGCGGCACGGCCCATGTACAGCCCGCCGATATGATGGATGCCGCGGCCGTGAAGGCGGTGGGCGCTTTCCTGGCCGAGAAATTCGGGCGGCTCGACATCCTGGTGAACAATGCCGGGCTGAACATCACGCAGCGCCGCTGGGCGGTGCTGGACACGGACGGGGTGGATGAGCTGGTGCGTGGCAACCTCGCCTCCGCCTTCTATGCGGTGACGGTGGCGCTGCCGCTGATGCGGAAGCAGAAGGACGGCGTGCTGATCCACACCGCCTCCATGGCCGGGCGCAATATCTCCATGCTCTCCGGCGCCGGTTATACCGCGGCCAAGCACGGCGTGGTGGCGATGAGCCACACGATCAACATGGAGGAATGCGTCAACGGCATCCGCAGCTGCGCCCTGCTGCCGGGGGAGGTGGCCACGCCCATCCTCGACAAGCGCCCGAATCCCGTGAGCGCGGAGGAGCGCGCGAAGATGGTGCAATCCGCCGATGTCGGCGACCTGGTGCGCTACATCGCCTGCCTGCCGAAGCATGTGACCATCAACGAGGTCTGGATCACGCCGACGCATAACCGCAGCTATGTGGCGGCGCTGAACCAGAAGCTCTGAGTCTATTCCGCGCCGGGGAAGGGCTTGGCCTGCAGCAGCCGCGCCAGATGCGCGGCGCTGCTGGCCAGCATTTCGGCGGTTTCCGTCACCTTCTCCGGCGTCTTCTGCAAATCCTTGAAGTCGATATCGCCCATCGCCTCGCCCACCCAGTAGCAGCTTGCCGAAGGCGGGATGGTCCAGCCCACGTCGTTCAGCGCCTGGAAGATCTGCGCGGCGGAGGCATGGGCGCCGTCCTCGTTGCCGACGATGGCGGCGATGGCAACCTTGCCATAGCTCGGCATGCGGCCCTTGTCGTCCGTCTCCGAGATGAAGGCGTCCATCCGCTCCAGCACGCGCTTGGCGACGCTGCTGGGCTGTCCCATCCAGATCGGACCGCCGAAGATCAGGATGTCATGCGCCAGGATCTTTGACCGCAACGCGGGCCAGTCATCGCCATCACCTTCGTCGGAGCTGACGCCGGGCTTGATGTTCAGCGCGGCGACGCGGACGGTCTCCGTCACCTCGACCTTCTGATCCGCAAAAGCGGATTTCAGCACCGCGATCATCGCATCGGTGGAGGAGGTTTCGCTGGTATCGGACTTCAGCGTGCAGTTGAGGGCGAGGGCCTTGATCGGCATGGCGGCAGTCTCCGGAAGGGCGCAATGCAAGCGCCCCTCCGGCCGGCTGGTTCCGCCGCTACTCCTTCACGGCACCCGTGAGGGAGGAGACGTAGTAGTCCACGAAGAAGGAATAGAAGATGGCGACGGGCAGGGACCCCAGCAGCGACCCCGCCATCAGCGCACCCCACTGATACACATCGCCAGTCACCAGCTCCGTCAGGATCGCCACCGGCACGGTCTTGTTCTCGCTGCTCTGGATGAAGGCCAGGGCATAGATGAACTCGTTCCAGGACAGGGTGAAGCTGAAGATGCCGGCCGAGATCAGGCCCGGCACGGCCAGCGGTAGCGTGATCTGCCACAGGATCTGCAGCCGCGTCGCGCCGTCGATCAGCGCGCATTCCTCCAGCTCGAAGGGGATCGACTTGAAATAGCCGATCAGCAGCCAGGTGCAGAAGGGAATGAGGAAGGTCGGGTAGGTCAGGATCAGCGCGAAGGGCGTGTCGAACAGGCCGAGCTGGAAGACCATGGTGGCCAGCGGGATGAACAGGATCGAGGGCGGCACGAGATAGGCGAGATAGATCGCCAGCCCCACATACTGGCTGCCCTTGAACCGCAGCCGCTGGATGGCATAGGCGGCCAGCGTGCTCGCAAAAATCGAGAGCACGGTGGAGCAGACCGCCACCAGCATCGTCGTCATCAGCCACTTCGGATAGGCCGTGTTGAACAGCAGCAGCCGGATGTGGTCGAGCGTGGGGGAGCTGATCCAGAAGGGATTGTGCTCCGCGAAGTTGTACATCTCCCCGTTCGGTTTAAAGGCCGTCACCGTCATCCAGTAGAAGGGAAACAGCAGGATGATGAGGAAGCAGGCCAGCGGCAGGTAGAGCAGCACGAAGCGGCGGGACTTGCTGTCCCAGGCCATCGTCTCCGGCTGGGCGGAGGAGGCGTTGGTCGCCTTCGGTTCATTGGCCACGGCGGCGTCAGTCATTGCCCTCTCCCTGCTGCCACTTGCGCCGTGCCAGGCCGAAATAGCTGAACAGCGTGGCGAAGACGAGGAAGGGGATCATGGAGACGGCGATCGCCGCGCCCTCGCCCAATTGCCCGCCCTGGATGCCGCGCTGGAAGGCCAGTGTGGCCAAGAGATGCGTCGAATTCACCGGTCCGCCGCGCGTGATGGCATAGACCAGCTGGAAATCGGTGAAGGTGAAGATGATGGAGAAGGTCATCACGATGGCCAGGATCGGCAGCAGCATCGGGAAGGTGATGTAGCGGAAGCGCTGCCAGGCGCTGGCGCCGTCCAGCAGCGCCGCCTCGTAGAGCGAGGGCGAGATGGTCTGCAGACCCGCGAGCAGGGAGATGGCGACGAAGGGAATGCCGCGCCAGATATTGGCCGCGATCAGCGACCAGCGCGCCGGCCAGGCGGTATTGATGAAGTCGATGTTGCTGTCGATCAGCCCCATCTGGATCATCATGTAGGAGATGATCGAGAATTGCGGATCGTAGATCCACCAGAAGGCGATGGCGGAGAGAACCGTCGGCACGATCCAGGGCAGCAGGATGATGGCCCGCAGCATCGACTTGAACGGCACATGCTGGTTCAGCAGCAGCGCCAGCCAGAGGCCCAGCCCGAATTTTCCGATCGTCGCGACGCCCGTATAGAAGACGCTGTAGAAGACCGCGTTCCAGAAGATCGGGTCATCCATCAGCCAGACGAAGTTCTCGATGCCGACCCAGACCCCCTCCCGACCGATGGTCTGGTCGGTGAAGGCCAGCCAGATGCCGAGGCCGAGCGGATAGGTCAGGAAGGTCATCAGCAGCCCGACCGCGGGCAGCAGGCAGACGAAGGCGAGGAAGGGCTTCCAGTCGAACAACCGCGAGAGCGCGCCCTGCTTCGGGCGCATCTTGGTCCAGACCGGCGCGGCGGTTGTCGCGGACATGGCGAATTCCCGTATTGGGCCCTGGCGCCCGCGCGAGGCGGGCGCCAGGGCCGGGGATCAGCGGCGGGAGCGGAAGAAGCGGCGGGCGCGGCGCTCGGCCTCAGCCACCGCCTGCTGCGGCGTCGCCTGGCCCGAGGCGACGGAGGCGCACATCTGCACCATGACGTAGTCGGCATTCGCGGCGGCGGAGGCCTGGCTGATCGGGCCCTTGTAGCCGGCGTAGAAGGTCGTATCCATGACGTTCTTGAACACCGAGACCTTGGGATCCGAGGTCCAGACCGCGCTGTTGGAATAGGCGTTCAGCGGCTGCGACCAGTAGCCGAGATTCGCCTGCAGCCAGGGGTCGTACTGCTCCGTCTCCAGCAGGAAGGCGAGCAGGGCCTTGGCGGCATTGGGGAAGCGGCTGTGCCGGAAGACCATCGCATTCAGCGTCAGCCCCGCCATGGGCGAGGTCTGCTGCAGGCCAAGCGGCATCAGCGAATGTTCCGTGTCATCCGCGATGGGCCGCAGCGCCGCATCGTTCTTCATGGAGAAATACAGCGAGACGCCATTGGCCGTCAGGTGGCATTCGCCGGCGGAATAGGCGCGGTTGTTGCTGATATCGCCCCAGGCGATCGTACCGGGGATGAAGGTGGCATAGAGCTCCTTCAGGTATTCCAGCGAGGCGATGGTCTCGCGGCTGTTGATCGCGACCTCGTTGTTCTCGTCCACCAGATAGCCGCCGAAGGACCAGACCAGCCACTGCGCGAAGCCGTTGCCATCGCCTACCGCATTGCCCAGCGCGAAGCCCGCCGGCTTGCCCGCCGCCTTCAGCGCCTGGCACAGCCGCAGGAAGCCGGCATGATCCTCCGGCGGCCGCTCGAAGCCCGCCGCGTTCACCGAGGATTTGCGCCAGACGAGGGGACCGCCGGAGGAGCCGAATGGCAGGCCGATCCAGGCATCGCCGCCGGCGCGCTTGCCGTAGCGCTGCGCCATCGCCTTCCAGCCGCCGTACTTGGTGCCGATATAACCCGCGACATCCGACAGCTCGACCAGCTTGTCCGAATAGATATGCGGCGCCTCATTGAAGCCGATGATCAGGTCGGGGCCGGCGCCGGTATTGGCGGTGACCGCGGTCTGCTGGGTGATGTCCTCCCAGCCCACGAAGTCGACGCGCACCTCGACCCCGGTCTGCTGCGTGAAGCGCGCGCAATTGGCGCGGAACACCTCCTCATCCGGCTGCACGAAGCGCACCGGGCGCAGCATGCGCAGCGTGGCGCCGCGTTCGACGGGCAGGTTCAGCGGCGGCGCCGGCTGGGTGGGGATGGATTGCGCCCCGGCCTGGCCGGCGGCGAGGGCGGAGCCGGTCAGCGCCAGCGCCGCGCGGCGGGTGATGAGATGGGTCATTCTTCTTGTTTCCTCCTTGTTTGACTTTTGGGCGTCTCAACTCGGCAGGCGGCCTCCATCGGGACCGAAGAGATGGACCAAAGAGAGGTCGGGTGCGACGCGCAGCCGGTCGCCCGGGCGGCCCTGGACGCGTTCGCGGAAGGCACCGGTCAGCACCGTCTCGCCGATACGCAGCGTCACCTGCGTCTCGGATCCCGTGGGCTCGATCAGCACGATGCTGCCCTCCACCCCGTCATCGGCCAGGTGCAGATGCTCCGGCCGGATGCCGTAGGTGGCGGCATGGGCCGGCGCGCCAGGCGGCAGCGGCAGCAGCGCGCCGCCATCCGTGCGAAAGCCCTGCGGCGTGACGGTGCCGGGCAGCAGGTTCATGGCCGGGCTGCCGATGAAGCCCGCGACGAAGAGATTGGCCGGCTTGTCATAGAGCGCCAGCGGCGCGCCGGCCTGCTCGATCCGCCCGCCATGCATCACCACGATCTGGTCGGCCATGGTCATGGCCTCGATCTGGTCATGCGTGACGTAGATGGTGGTGGTGCCCAGCCGCTGCTGCAGCTCCCGGATCTCGGAGCGCATCTGCACGCGCAGCTTGGCATCCAGGTTGGACAGCGGCTCGTCGAACAGGAAGACCTGCGGATGCCGCACGATGGCGCGGCCCATGGCAACCCGCTGCCGCTGGCCGCCCGAAAGCTGGCGCGGATAGCGGTCCAGCAGCGCATCCAGGCCGAGGATCTTTGCGGCGCGCTGGACCTCTTCCTCCATGACGGCAGGCGGCGCCTTGGCCAGCTTCATCGAGAAAGCCATGTTCTGCCGCACCGTCATATGCGGATAGAGCGCGTAGTTCTGGAACACCATGGCGATGTCCCGGTCCTTCGGCGGCACGTTGTTCACCACGCGCCCGTCGATCGCGATCTCGCCGCCGGTGATGTTCTCGAGCCCCGCGATCATCCGCAGAAGCGTGGACTTGCCGCAGCCGGATGGGCCGACCAGGACGACGAATTCGCCATCCGCGATCTCCACATCGACGCCGTGCAGGATGCGGGTGGTGCCGAAGGATTTGAGCGCCTGCCGCACCGAGACCGTTGCCATGCTTTTTTTCCGCTTCCCCCGCGCGCCCCTTTGCCGGCGGCTGCGCGAGGGAAGGCTACACACGGCTTCGCGCCGCGCGCAACCTCGCCACCGCCACGCCGGGGCGGCGCTTTGCCTGGCTAAGCGGTGCCAGGTTCCAGCCTCGCGCATGGCCGTCCCGCCGGATCGCGCGCTGGACGCGGCCGGGGGCGCGGGTCTAGGCAAATGCTGCATAGCAGCAAGGCCGACCTCCCCGATGCCTGAACACTACAGGCGCCTCGCCGCCCTCCTTGGTGCGCTCACCGCGCTGGGGCCGCTGGGCGTGGACATGTACCTGCCCGCCTTCCCGGCGATGGGCACCGAACTCGCCGCCAGCCCCGCCGCCATCCAGCGCACGCTGGCCGTCTTCCTGCTCGGCATGGCCGCCGGGCAGCTGGTCTATGGGCCGCTGTCGGACCGGCTCGGGCGGCGGCGGCCGCTGATGATCGGCATGGTGGTCTTCACCCTGGCCTCCATCGGCTGCGCCCTGGCGAGCTCCGCCGATGCGCTGGTCGCGCTGCGGCTGGCGCAGGCGCTGGGCGGCTGCGTCGGCGTGGTGGTGGCGCGGGCCGTGGTGCGCGACCTGTGCGATGAGCGCGGCGCGGTGCGCATGATGTCCATGCTGATGCTGGCCATGGGCGCGGCGCCGATCCTGGCGCCGATGCTGGGCGGCTGGCTGCTGGCGGCGCTGGGCTGGCGCGCCATCTTCTGGTTCCTCGCGATCTATGGCGGCCTGGCGCTGCTGGTGATGGTGCGCTGGCTGCCGGAGAGCCTGCCGCCGGAGCAGCGACGCCGGGATGGGCTGGGCCAGGTGATGCTGGTCTATCTCCAGCTGCTGCGCGACCGCCGCTTCCTGTCGCATGCCCTGGCCGGCGCGCTGCCGATGGCGGGGCTGTTCGCCTATCTCGTCGGCTCACCGAACCTGCTGATGCAGGTGCATGGGCTTGGGCCGGTGGAATACGGCATGGCCTTCGGCGCGAATGCCTTCGGGTTGATCCTGGCGAGCCAGATCATCAGTCGCCTCGTGCGCCGCGGCCAGCCGGCGCGGCTGCTGGTGGCCGGGCTGGTGCTGCTGGCGCTGGCGGGCCTCGGCGTGGTGCTCGCGGTGCTGAGCGGCGGGCTGGTGCCACTGCTGGCGGCCTTCTTCCTGTATCTCGCGCTGATGGGCTCCGTGCTGCCGCTCTCCTCGGCCCTGGCCATGGCGCCGATGGGGCGGATGGCGGGCAGTGCCTCGGCACTGATGGGCACGCTGCAATTCGGCGTCGGCGCGGTGGTGGGTGCGGTGCTCGGCGCCTTCGGCGGCACCTCCGCGCTTGCGATGGGCGTGCTGATCGCGCTGGCCGGCATGGGCGGCCTGGCGGCGCATCTGGGGCTGAAGCGCAGCGTGGCGGGGTGAGGGCCGGTCTCACGCCTGCGTGAGGAGCCTGCGCGACCGTTCCCGGCCCGCAAGTATTCGTTAATCTCGGGCCATGGCGCTTCTCACCCTTTCCGGACCCGCCACCCCCCTGCCGGAGGGCGAGGAGCCGGGCACGCCCTACACCTTCCTCGTCACCTGGTCCGGGCCCGCGGATACCGCGGCCTGGTTCCTCTGGAGCGTCGCGGGGACGGAGGCGGAGCCGACGGAGCCTGCCGTGCCGGGCGATTTCGCCGGCGGCCCGCGCCACCCCACCACCGGCATGCCGATCGGCGCGATCAGGCTGGTGGCGGGCGAGACGACGGAACTGACCATCCCCATCCTGGGCAATGCGGAGATCGGCCCCTCCAAGGGCTTCACCCTGACCCTGAGCGGCGAAGGTGAGACCGCTTCCGCCACAGCCATCATCGCGGATGACGATTCCCCCCTGCCGGGCCTGGTGCTGACCGGACAGATCGTCGACCGAGGCGAAGGCACCTCCGCCGATGGCTACTCGCTCTACACCTTCCTGGTGACCCGGAGCGGCGACCTGTCCGGCGCGAGCAGCGTCGGCTGGCAGCTGGTGGGTGATGGCGAAAACCCCGCCACCCAATACGACTTCCGGAGTGGGACCTATGGGGGATGGCTCAGCTTTGCACCGGGCGAGAGCGAGGCCCTGATCAAGGTGCGCGTCCTGCGTGATTCGGTGATCGAGCCCGATGAGGGCTTCGCCGTGGTGCTGGTGAATCCGGAGCAGGCCAAGGTCGTGCAGGGCCGGGCCGCGGCGGTCATCCGCAATGACGACTTCGCGGTGACGGTCACGCCACTGCTGTCGGATCGGGAGGAAGGCACCGGCGATGGTGTCGCGGTCTTCAGCTACCTGGTCACCCGCATCGGCGATGTCTCCGCCCCCTGTAGCGTGACCTGGGAAACATTCGGTTCGGCGGCGGAGCCGGGGCTGCAGGCGGCCACGGGGGAGGATTTCCTCGGCGGTGTCATGCCTCGGGGCGTGGTGCATTTCGCGGCAGGGGAGACCAGCGCGATCATCAAGGTCCGGGTCCTGCGCGACGCGGAACCGGAATACGACGAGGGCTTCGGCCTGAGGGTCGACCGGCCATCGCCCGTCGTCTACGGCGTCATCCGCAACGATGACCAACTTGCACCCTTGCTGTCGATCAGCGGCATCCTGGACGACCGGGCCGAGGATGCCGATGCGGGGCAGGTCGACCCGGACGGTGTTCCGCTGGACTATACCGCCTTCACCTATCGCGTGACCCGCAGCGGCGACCTGTCCGAAGGCAGCAGCTTCGGCTGGGTTGTCAGTGGCACCGGCACGAACCCGATCAACGAGATCGATATCCCCGGCTGGAGCCGATCCGGCTCGGGCTGGATGGCGCCCGGCGTGGCGGAGGTGACGATCACCATCCGGGTGTTCATGGACAACCAGGCGGAGGCGGATGAGCAGTTCCTGGTTTCGCTCACCGGCCCCTCCGCCGGGCCGCAGGGCAGCGCGCTCGGCACCATCCGCGACGACGATGGGCCTGCAGTGTCGCTGAGCGCGGAGGTGACCGAGCAGGACGAGGGCACGGGGCCCGGGGTGACGGTCTTCACCTATCTGGTGACGCGCAGCGGCGACCTGTCCGGTGAAAGCCGGATCGACTGGGGGATCGACACCTTCGTCGGCATGCGTGTCGATACGGACGATTTCCTGGGCGGCGTGCTGCCCTCCGGCACGCTGGTCTTCGCGCCCGGTGAGGCCAGCAAGACCATCGAGGTGAATGTGCTGCGCGACGACGCGGCGGAGATCGACGAGGATTTCGTCCTGCGCCTGGTCAATCCAACCGGCGCGGCGATCGTCTACGACGCGGTGCGCAGCGTGATCCGCAACGACGATCGGGGCCCTACCTGGCTCACGATCGAGGGGATCGTCGACGACCGCGCCGAGGGTACCGGTGACGGCGTGGCCGTGTTCAGCTTCCTGGTGCGCCGCGAGGGTGATCTCTCGGGCGTCAGCAGCGTCACCTGGCGTGCCTCCGGCAGCGGCGAGAATCCCGCCGGGGTGGGCGATGCGGAGGAGCTGGCCTACTACGGCCGGAGCAGGACACTGACCTTCGCCGCCGGGGAATCCGAGAAGATCGTGAAGCTCAGGGTGCAGCGGGACAACCAGGTCGAGGCCGACGAGACCTTCACGGTGAGTCTGGAGAACCCTGTCGGCGCCGGCCTTGTCGGGGGGCAGGCCACCGGCGTGATCCGCAACGACGACTTTGCCCTCTCGAACCTGCGCGTGGTGGCGGTGCGCGACGAGGGTGCGGAGGGCACCGGTGCCGGCGTCAGCGTCTATTCCTGGCAGGTGGTGCGGGAGGGCGATCTGCGCGGCACGGTGCAGCTTGACTGGCAGGGCATCGGCCTCGGCGCCGATGCGGCCGATTTCCTCGGCAGCGTGCTGCCCTCCGGCCGGCTGGTCTTCGCGCCCGGCGTCACCGAGCAGACCATCAAGATGCGCGTGCTGCGCGATGGTGCGGCGGAGGGCGACGAGGCCTTCGCGCTGGCGCTGTCCGGCGTGCGCGGCGCGACGCTCGGGGAGGATCTGTTCCTGGGCCTGATCCGCGACGATGACGCCCCGCCGGCCATGCTCCTCGCGGACCATGCCCTGATCGGCTGAGCCCGGCTCAGCCTGTCTCGCCTTCCGCCCAGCCCGCCTCGATCGCCGCCGCCTCCGCCTCGAAGCGCCCTTCGAGGATGGCAGTGCGCAGCCGCGTCATCAGCGTCTGGTAGTAGCGGATATTGTGCCAGGTCAGCAGCATCGGGCCGAGCATCTCCTCGGCCTTGATCAGGTGGTGCAGATAGGCGCGGGAATGGTTCCGGCAGGCGGGGCAGTCGCAATCCGGGTCCAGCGGGCGCGTATCCTCCGCATGCTTCGCATTGCGCATATTCAGCACGCCGCGGCTGGTATAGGCGCGGCCGGTGCGGCCCGAGCGCGTCGGGATCACGCAGTCGAACATATCGACGCCGCGACGGACGGATTCGATGAGGTCCGACGGCGTGCCGACGCCCATCAGGTAGCGGGGTGCATCCTGCGGCAACAGGGGCGCGGTGAAGTCCAGCACGCGCAGCATTTCCGGCTGGCCCTCGCCCACGGCGAGGCCGCCGATGGCATAGCCCTCGAAGCCGATGGCGGTCAGCGCGGCGACGCTCTCGCGCCGCAGATTTTCGAAGACGCTGCCCTGGACGATGCCGAACAGCCCATGGCCGTCGCGTGCGACAAAAGCCTGGCGGGAGCGCGCGGCCCAGCGCATTGACAGGCGCATGCTCTCTGCCGCCTGCTCCTCGGTCGCCGGGAAGGGCGTGCATTCGTCGAAGCACATGGTGACGTCGGCGCCGAGCAGGTGCTGGATCTCGACGCTGCGCTCGGGCGTGATGCGGTGCCTGGAGCCATCGATATGGCTCTGGAAGGTCACGCCGTCCTGGTCGAGCTTCCGCAATCCAGAGAGCGACATCACCTGGAAGCCGCCGGAATCCGTCAGGATCGGCCCGTGCCAGTCCATCATCCTGTGCAGCCCGCCGAGCCGCGCCACGCGCTCCGCCCCCGGCCGCAGCATCAGGTGGTAGGTATTGCCCAAGACCATGCGCGCACCCGTCGCGCGCACGGAATCGGCCGTCATCGCCTTCACCGTCCCGGCGGTGCCGACCGGCATGAAGACGGGCGTCGGCACCTCGCCATGCGCCGTATGCAGCACGCCAGCCCGCGCCGCCCCATCGCGCGCCGCCATCTTCCAATGCAGGGTCACGGGCAAAAATCCTGGTCGCAGCGGAACAGCAGGCTGCCGTCGCCGTAGGAGAAGAAGCGATACTCTTGGCCGATGGCATGCGCATAGGCGGCGCGCATGCGGCGCGTGCCGCAGAAGGCGGAGACCAGCATCAGCAGCGTCGATTTCGGCAGGTGGAAATTTGTCAGCAGCGCATCCGCCGCCCGGAACCGATAGCCGGGCAGGATGTAGATGCCGGTCAGGCCGCGGAAGGGCGCCACCGTGCCATCCTCAGCCGCCGCACTTTCCAGCGTGCGCAGCGCCGTGGTGCCCACCGCCACCACGCGCCGTCCGGCGGCGCGCGCGGCGTTGATGGCGTCGGCCGAAGCCTCCGGCATCTCGCACCATTCCTGGTGGATGCGGTGCGCGCGCGGATCCTCGTCCCGCACCGGCAGGAAGGTGCCGGCGCCGACATGCAGCGTCACCGGCACGCGGGCGATGCCGCGCGCATCGAGCGCCGCCAGAAGCCGTTCGGTGAAGTGCAGGCTGGCCGTGGGGGCCGCCACGGCGCCGGGATGACGGGCAAAAATGGTCTGGTAGTCCGCCGCATCCTCGGCGCCAGGCCCGGCCTCGCGCTGGATATAGGGGGGCAGGGGGATCTCGCCCGCCTGTTCCAGCGCCGCGGCCAGCGCCGCCTGGTCCGGGCCGAAGTCGAAGAGGGCGGAGCCGCCTTCGTGGCGCTCCACCACGCGCGCCGTGCAGCCCGGCGCGCCCTCGATCTCCACCACATCGCCCAGGCGCAGCCGGCGGGCATTGCGCACCAGCGCCTGCCACAGCCCGCCGCCCTCGGCGCGGTTCAGCATGATCTCGATGCGCGCCTCGCCGCGGCGGGCACGGAGGCGGGCCGGGATGACGCGGGTATCGTTCACCACCAGCACGTCGCCGGGCTCCAGCAGCTTCGGCAGGTCCAGCACGCCCTGGTCCGAAAACCCCTCCGGCCGCACCACCAGCAGCCGCGCGGCATCGCGCGGGCGTGCCGGCGCCTGGGCGATCAGGCGCTCCGGCAGGTCGAAGTCGAAATCCCCGGTCCGCAGCGGGGGGGGTGGGGAGGCCTCTGGCATGGGCGCGGCATGTGACCCGCCGCGCCCGCCTTGTCCAGTTGGATCAGCCCGCCGGGCGCCAGCGCACCACGTCACTGGGCGCGGAGGTCTCGCCCTCCGTCACGCCGATCACGGCCGAGACATCCACCTTGCCGCGGCTCGGCACCTCCAGCGTCGGCGGCTCGACATTGACGATCTGCGAGCCCGCCGGCGCCTCGATATGACCGGCCGGCCGCGCCTTGGTGGCCGGGGTATCCGCATTCCCGGCGCTGGTGGCGCTGCCCCGGCCGGCATAGCCGACGCCTTCCATGGGGGCGAAGGAATAGCGCGGCTCCACCGTGCCGTCCTCGTGCTGCGTCTCGTAGCGATAGATCGGGAAACGTTCGGCCATCCGGGAAGGTCCTGTCCTGTTCCCGGTTGCAACGCCGCCCGCGCGGCGGCGGTTGCGCGGCGTCAGGCGCGCACCAGGCCCCGCATGGCCGGCGCCTCGCTGCTGCCCGGAAAGGCCTGCGCCACCGCGGCCTCGGGCAGCCGCAGATGGTCTCGCAGCAGGCCCTTGGCGATGCTGCGCAGGTCCTGGGTGGGCTGCAGGTCCCGGTTCTCGAAGAGCTTGTCCTCCGCCAGCCCAGGCCAATCGGCCACCACCCGCCCGCCGGTGACGGCGCCACCGGCCAGGAAGGCGACGCCACCGGTGCCGTGGTCCGTGCCCTGGTTGCCGTTCACCCGCGCGGTACGGCCGAATTCCGTCACCACCAGCACGGCGGTTCTGGCCCATTCGGCGCCGAGGCCTTCCTTCAGCTGGGCGAGCCCCTCATCCAGCGCGCGCAGCGGGCCCATGATGCGGCCCATCTGCTGCGCATGCGTGTCCCAGCCCCCCAGTTCCAGGGCCGCCACGCGGGGTCCGCCCGCCTCGGCCAGCAGCCGCCCGGCGGTGCCGGCGAGCGTCGCGAAGGTCACCCGCTCCCGCTCCGGCGTGCCGAGCGTCTGGGCCACGAAGCCGCGGGCGCGCATGCCCTCGGCGAAGGCGGGGCCGGTCAGGGGATCGGCCTGCTGCAGCGCGGCCAGGCGGTACATCAGCTCCGGCGCCGGGCGATCCAGCCCCGGCGGGGCATAGGCGCCGACCGGCACCGGCCCGCGCAGCAGCAGCGGCACGCCGGTTCCGATGGCGAGCCCGGTGCGGGCCTGCTGCCCGGCCGGCAGCGCCTGCAGGGCCCGGTTCAGCCAGCCGCTGGCCATGCGCTGGCCGCTGCCGGATTCCAGCAGGTCCTGCGCCTCGAAATGGCTGCGGCTGCGATAGGGGCCGGCCACCGCATGCAGCACGGTCGCCTCGTTGGCCGTGAACATCCCATGCAGGTTCGCCAGCGCCGGATGCAGCCCGAAGGTGCCGCCGAGGTCGAGCAGCCCCTCCTGTTCGCCGTCCCTTCGGCCCGGCTCCGGCAGCGCCAGCCGCTCCCGCAGCCCCTTCAGGGCGGGGTCGCCATAGGGCTGCACCACGAAAAGCCCATCCAGCGCCCCGCGCAGCAGGATGACGACCAGCCGGCGGTCGCCCGGCGCCTGGCCGAAGGCAAGCCGCGCCCGGCCGGCCACGAAGGTGGCGCCGAGGCCGAGCAGCAGGCCGCGCCGGCCGATGTTGAAGGAGGCGTGGGGTGCGCTCATCGGTGCATGAACTCCGGGCTGCCGAGCAGCAGGGTCAGCGCGTCGCGCACCGATCCGGCGCGACGCATCTCGGTGACGGTCTCGGCGCGGGCGAGGGGGCCGAGGGCGGCCTCCGCCACCGCACCGGGCTCCAGCCGCTCCATCCGCCCGGCCAGGGTGAAGGCCCAGTCCACCCGGCGCATCAGCGCCTCCGGCGTCGCCCATTCCGCCGCCACATCGGCCCAGCCGATCGGCTGCTGCGCGGTCCAGAGCGGCTGGGACAGGCTGTTCATGCCATTCAGCAGCAGCCGCGCCTGCGCCTCCGGCAGGCCGAGCGCCCGGCAGGCGGCAATGGTATAGTCCTGCGGCGCCCGGAACTTGCCGAGCGGCGGGTCCCAGGCCTGGGGCAGGGCGACCAGGGTGCGGGCGGTGGCGGCAAGGTCGCCCTTGGTCTCCCGCAGCGTGCGTTCCAGCGCGGTGACGGCGGCGGGCGGGGGCTGGTCCGCCACGAAATGCCGCGCCAGCTTCACCGCCAGGTGGCGCCAGGTGGCCGGATGTTCCGCCAGGAAGCGGATCGCCTCCTCGCCCGCCGCCTCGCCATGCCCGAAGCGGCGGCCCAGCAGGCGCTTCTCGCCCGGCTCGTGATTGTTGCCGCGGAAGACGAAGCCGTAGGGCTCGCGCGTCCCCTCGAAGGACCAGCCGGTCAGGATCTTGGCCAGCTCCTGCACATCGCTCTGGGTATAGCCGCCGGCGGGCGACAGGGTGTGCAACTCCAGCATCTCCCGCGCCAGGTTCTCGTTCAGCCCGCGGCGGCTGCGGCGGCCGCCGGGGCTGTTCGGGCCGAGGGAGCCGGCATTGTCCAGGTAGATCAGCATGGCCGGGTGGCGTGCCACCGCCAGCACCATATCGGCGAAGCGGCCGGTGACATGCGGGCGGATGGCATCCCGCTCATAGCTGCCGATCAGCAGCGCGAGGCTGCCGGAGCGGCGGCTGACGGTGAAATGATTCATCCAGAAATCGACCAGCCTTTCCCGGAAGGGCTGCTCGGCGGTCAGGCGTCGGTTGGCCCAGGCCAGGGTCTCGGTCCGCAGCAGCGCGGCCACTGCGGCGCGGGTCTGCACCGGGTCGCCCACCGGGTCCCGCGCGCGGCGGGCGGCGAGATCCGCGCCGCGCACCTCCAGCGCCTGGGCCAGGCTCGCGCCCTCGGGCGGCGCGGCGGGGCGGTCGATCTGCTGCAGCAGCCAGGCCTCGGGCTGCGCCGGCGGGGCTTCGCCGAGCCGAAGGCCGAGCCCGAAGCGGATGGCGGCGATATGGGCCGGGGTGTTCATGACCCCTAAACTAGCATGCACCGCCGCGGTTTCACCGCAGGCTTTCGTGACATAGGGTGACCTGGAGGGCTCCCTCCCGGGCGACCCGCGGCCCGGGCCCCGCCCGATCCGCGCGCGGACGCTTGCAAAACCCGCGGGGAGAGGGCATGTCCCGCCGCGAGAAGACGATACTCGAATCATTGCGCGGGCGGCAACGGGCGGAAGCCCGCGGTCGGACCCGCTTTCGCCTATGGAGACCCATCGTGGCGCGCACTGAACTGGCCCTGATCCGCAACATCGGCATCACCGCGCATATCGATGCCGGTAAGACCACCACGACAGAGCGGATCCTGTACTACACCGGCAAGTCCCACCGCATCGGTGAGGTCCATGACGGCAACACCACGACGGACTACATGGCGCAGGAGCGCGAGCGGGGGATCACCATCACCTCCGCCGCCGTGACGGCGATCTGGAAGGATCACCGCATCAACGTCATCGACACCCCCGGCCACATCGACTTCAATATCGAGGTCAACCGGTCGCTGCGCGTGCTCGACGGCGCCATCTTCATCATCGAGGGCGTGGCCGGCGTGCAGCCGCAGTCCGAGACGAACTGGCGCCTGGCCGACCGCTACAACGTCCCGCGCATCATCTTCATCAACAAGCTGGACCGCACGGGCGCCGATTTCTATCGCGCCGCGGAGACGCTGACCGAGAAGCTGGGCATCAACTGGGTCACCCTGCAGCTGCCGATCGGCATCGAGGACACCTTCATCGGCGTCGTCGACCTGGTCGAGATGAAGGCCATCATCTGGAAGGGTGACGAGCTCGGCGCGCAGTACGAATACCAGGAGATTCCTGACGACCTGAAGGAGAAGGCGGCCGAGTACCGCCAGAAGCTGGTCGACACCGCCGTCGGCATCGACGAGACGGCGATGGAGGAATATTTCGACAAGGGCGACGTCTCGGTCGAGACCCTGAAGAAGTGCATCAAGAAGGGCACGATCAGCGGCGAGTTCCGCCCGGTGCTCTGCGGCACCGCCTTCAAGAACAAGGGCGTGCAGCCGCTGCTGGATGCGGTGCTGGACTACCTGCCGAGCCCGATCGACATCCCCGGCATCAAGGTGGCGCCGGAGGAAGGCCAGGACGAGACGGCCGACCGCCAGGTGATCCCGGCCGATCCGGAAGCGCCCTTCGCCGGCCTCGCCTTCAAGATCATCAACGACAAGTACGGCAACCTGACCTTCGTGCGCGTCTATCGCGGCACGCTGCGCCAGGGCGACATGGTGATGAACACCACCAAGGGCCAGCGCGAGCGCATCGGCCGCATGTTCCAGATGCACGCCGACAAGCGCGAGGAAATCAAGGAAGTCTCCGCCGGCGACATCGCCGCCTTCGTCGGGCTGAAGGACACCGGCACGGGTGACACGCTCGCCGATGCCGCCGATCCGGTGGTGCTGGAGCGCATGGCCTTCCCGGTGCCGGTCATCGACATCTCCGTCGAGCCGAAGACCAAGGAAGGCATCGAGAAGATGACCCTCGGCCTGCAGAAGCTGGCGGGCGAGGACCCCAGCCTGCGCCTGCGCACGGACCAGGAGACGGGCCAGACCATCCTCTCCGGCATGGGCGAGCTGCATCTCGAGATCATCGTCGACCGCCTGATGCGCGAATACGGCGTGGACGCGAATATCGGCGCGCCGCAGGTGGCGTACCGGGAGACGATCACCAAGAGCCACACCGAGACCTATACCCACAAGAAGCAGTCGGGCGGTTCGGGCCAGTTCGCCGAGGTGAAGATCGTCTTCGAGCCGAAGGAGCGCACCGAGGGCGTCGAGTTCGTCAACGGCACCACCGGCGGCTCCGTGCCGAAGGAATACATCCCGGCGGTGGAAAAGGGCATCAAGGTGCAGGCCGATACCGGCGTGCTGGCCGGCTTCCCGACGGTGGACTTCAAGTTCACCCTGGTGGACGGCAAGTACCATGACGTCGACTCCTCGGCGCTGGCCTTCGAAATCGCCGCCAAGGCCTGCTTCCGCGAGGGCATGAAGAAGGCCGGCCCGGTGATCCTGGAGCCGATCATGGACGTGGAAGTCACCACGCCGTCCGACCATGTCGGCGACGTGGTCGGCGACCTGAACCGCCGCCGCGGCGTCATCCAGTCCCAGGACATGGCCGGCACCTCGGTCATCGTCCGGGCGCATGTGCCGCTGAAGGAAATGTTCGGCTACATCTCGAACCTGCGCGGCATGACCAAGGGCCGCGCCAGCTTCTCGATGCAGTTCCACCACTACGACCCGGTGCCGCGTAACGTCGCCGAGGAGATCATGAAGAAGTCCGCCTGATCCCATCCGGGATTGGCGACAGCAGGCGGCGCGGGGGGCAACCCCCGTGCCGTTTGGCGTTTTCAGCGCCTGAGGAAGTGGGTGCCCAGCGCGTCCAGCACCACCCGGCCTTCCGCGGCGGTGGCGACCAGGTAGCGCAGCTTCGCCACCGCCATCTCCGGCTTGCTGCGGCTGGTGCGTATCTCCGCCACCTGCAGGCGCATGGTCACCGGCTGGTCCGGCTCCAGCGGCGCCGGCCAGATCAGCTCCGCCCCGCCGCCGGCCAAGTTGATCTCCGCCAGCAGCCCGCTGCGGATCAGGTGGCCGACGGCGGCGGAATAGGTGTGCAGCCCGCTGGCCACCAGCCGGCCGAAGACGGACTGGCGTGCCGCTTCCTCATCCAGGTGGAAGGGCTGCGGGTCCCAGCGCCGGGCGAAATCCAGCACCTCCGCCCGCGGCAGAACAAAGCCGCCGAGGTCGAATTCCATGCCTTGCGCCAGCTCATCCGCCGAGCGCAGCGCCCTCATGCCGCTGCGGCCACCGGCGCGCGCCGGACGCCGCGCGCCAGCATCACCAGCCAGATCAGCAGCGTCGCCACCCCCAGCGTGCCGGCGATCGGGCGGCTGAAGAATTCCAGGAAGGACCCGTCCGCCTTGATCATGGACTGCACGAAGGTCTGCTCCAGCATCTCCCCCAGCACCAGGCCCAGGATCAGCGGCGCCACGGGGATGCCGTGCTCCTCCATCACCCAGCCCAGCAGGCCCATCACCAGCATCAGCACCACGCCATAGAGGCTGTTGGTCATGGCGAAGCTGCCCACCAGGCAGAACAGCAGGATGACGGGCAGCAGCAGGTTGCGCGGCACCCGCAGGATCTGCCGGGCGGACTTGATGGCGGCCCAGCCCAGCGGGAACATCAGCAGGTTGGCCAGGATGAAGATCAGGAAGACCGCATAGATCAGCTGCGGGTTTTCCTGGAACACCGTGGGGCCGGGGTTCATGCCCTTCATATAGAGCACGCCGATGACGATGGCGGTGATGCTGTCACCCGGAATGCCGAAGACGAGCGCCGGGATCCAGGCGGCCGCGAGTGCCGAGTTGTTGGCCGAGGTCGCATCCACGATGCCCTCCACCTCGCCCGTGCCGAATTTCTCCGGCTCCCGGGAGAAGCGCTTGGCCACCGCATAGCTGATCCAGGCGGCGATATCGGCGCCCGCGCCGGGCAGGGCGCCGATCGCCGTGCCGATGGCGCTGCCGCGCAGGAAATTCCACCAGTAGCGACGAAAGACGCCGCCGACGCCGCGGAACATATTGCCCACCGCCTGGGTCACCGCCTTGGCCGCCACATCCACCGTCACCGCGCCGCGCATCAGCTCGCTGACCGCGAACATGCCGATCATGGTGGGGACGAAGTTGATGCCGGACATCAGGTCGACATTGTCGAAGGTGAAGCGCGGGAAGCCTGCCGCCGGGTCGATGCCGACGGTGGCCAGCAGCAGCCCGAAGAACAGCGACAGAAATCCCTTCACGGGGTCGGCGTTCGACATGAACACCGCGCAGGTCAGGCCCAGGCAGGCCAGCCAGAAATACTCGTAGGAAGAGAAATTGATGGCGACTTCCGCCAGCATCGGCGCGAAGGCGATCAGCACCACCACGCCGATCAGCCCGCCGGCGACGGAGAAAACCAGGTTCACGCCCATGCAGAGGTTCAACTGCCCCTTCTGCGTCATGGCGTAGGATTCATCCGCATAGGCCGCGGAGGCCGGCGTGCCCGGCATGCGCAGCATCGCCGCCGGGATATCGCCCGCGAAGATCGCCATGGCGGTCGCCGTCACGATGGCGCCCAGCGCGGGGACCGGCGGCATGAAGAAGGTGACGGGCACCAGCAGCGCGGTGGCCATGGTGGCGGTCAGCCCCGGCATGGCGCCCACGAACATGCCGAAGACGGCGGAGACCGCGATCACCCCCAGCACGAAGGGGTCGAAGACCATGCCGAAGGCCTGGATCAGCGTGTCCATCGGTCGGCCCTCACAAGACGCTGTCGAGGATGCCGCGCGGCAGCGGCACGCGCATCAGCCCGGCGAAGAACCAGTGCACCAGCAGCGTCATGCCCGCCGCCACCGGCAGCGCCACCGCCGGCCGCGCCTGGAACCACAGGAACAGGCCGAGCAGCAGCAGGAAGGCGGTGGGGATGAAGCCGAGCGGGTCGGACAGCAGGATATAGGCCAGGGCGGCGCCGGGGATCAGCAGGAAGGAGGCCAGCCGCGCCGGCTGCGCCATCCACCCCTCCACCACCAGCAGCGGCTGCCGTGCCCGAAGGCCGCGCAGCAGGAGCGTGAGCGCGCAAAGCCCGATGCCCGCGGCCAGGATGCGCGGGAACAGGTTCGGCCCATAGTCCTGGCCGGGAAAGGCGGGGAAATAGGTGGTCAGCCACCAGACCCAACCGGCAAAGCCGAGCAGGATCGCGCCCAGCAGGGCATCGTTCATTCGCATGGCAGGCCTTCCGCAGGCGGCGCAGGCGAGGGGGCCGTGGCCCCCTCGCGCCAGGAGATCAGCCGCGCGCGAGGCCCGCGCCGCGCATCGCATCGCCCATGGCGCGGTCGCCCTCCGCCATGAAGCTGGCGAAGCCGGCGGCGTCCTGCCAGACCGTGCCGAAGCCGCGGCTGGTCATGAACTCCTTGAACTGCGGATTGTCATAGGCCGCCTTCAGCGCCGTGCCGAGGCGCTGGGCGACCGGCGCCGGCAGACCCTTCGGCGCCGCGATGCCGCGCCAGGCGCCGACCGAGTAGTTGATGCCCAGCGTCTCGTTCAAGGTGGGCACCTGGGCGAACATCGGGTTGCGCTCCGGCGCCATGATCGCCAGCGACTTGGCGCGGCCGGCATCGATCATCGCCCGCGCCTCGGGCACCGAGCAGGTGACGATATCGACGCCGCCCGCCGCCAGTTCCTGCATCGCCGGCGCCGCGCCATTGGAGGGGACCCAGCGCACATGGTCGCCCTTCAGCCCCATCGCCTGCAGCCAGCCGACCAGGGCCAGGTGCCAGATGCCGCCCTGGCCGGTGCCGCTCGCCTTGAAGGTGCCGGCCGGCCGCGCCTTGATGGCATCCGCCAGGGCCTTGATATCGGCATAGGGCGAATTGGTGGCCACCTGCACGCCGGGCGGATCCGAATTCATCAGCGCCAGCGGCGTATAGGATTCGGGATTGAGCTGGGTCAGCCCCTGCCAATGCATCATGGTGATTTCCACCGTGATCATGCCGATGGTGTAGCCATCCGGAGCCGCCGTCGCGATGGCGGAATGGCCGACCACGCCGGAGCCGCCGGTGCGATTCACCACATTCACCGGCTGGCCGAGGTCCCGCTCCAGCAGGCTGCCCACGATGCGCGCCGTGGCATCCGTGCCACCGCCGGCGCCCCAGGGCACGATCAGCTGGATCGGGCGGTTCGGCCAGTTGCCCTGGCCGAGGGCCGGCATGGCGAGCGGCGCGGTCAGCGCGGCGCCGCTGGCGGCCAGCAGGGTACGGCGGGACAGCAGGGTCATGGGATCGTCTCTCCTCCTCTGCGCCCAGGTTGCTCCCGGGCACTTGCCGCAAGGCTAGGCCGGGTTGCGCGGGAGCTTCAAGCCAGGAGAGGAGCGGCGAGGCGACTTCGTTGCGCCGTGGTCAGTCTTCCTCCGCGGCCTGCTCGCTTGCAGCCTGGGCCGCCCGGTCCACGGCGCACAGCGCGGCCCGGCGCTGCAGATAGGCGCTGCGATAGACCGCATAGGGATCCAGCGCCTGCGCCTCGACGCGGCCGAGCTCGCCCGAGAGCTGGCTGTATTCCACCAGCAGGTCACCGCCCCGCCAGGGCAGGAAGAGCTGCGGGCCGAGCACCTGGGCCAGGCCGGCGCTGCTGGCCAGCAGCGCCCCGGCATCGCGGAGCGTCGAGGGGCCGAGGATCGGCAGCACCAGATAAGGCCCGCTCGGGATCCCCCAGGCGCAGGCCGCATCCGCCGGCACGGCGACGCGCCGCCCGAAACCCCATTCCGCCGCGCTGTCCCGCACCCCGCCGAGCCCGAGGCTGGAATTGATGCCGAAGCGGGCCGTCGCATGCCAGGCCAGGCCGAAATCCCCCGCCGCCAGGCCGGAGATGGCCGTGATCGGCTCCCGCAGATTGGCGAAGGCATTGGCGATGCCCTGGCGGACCGGGGCGGGGGCATGGGTGACATAGGCGGTGACCACCGGGTCCAGCACCCAGGCCTGCACCAGGCGATTGAAGCCGTGGATGCGGCGGTTCACCCCCTCCAGCGGATCGGAGGCTGCCTGGGCGAGCCCCGGCACCAGCAGCAGCGCCGCCAGCAGAAGCGGCCGCATCAGGCGGGCTGCCCGATGTCGTCGTGGATCGGCCGCACCACCAGCACCACACCCTCCACCGCCTCCACCCGCACCGGCGCACCGACCGGGGGCAGCGCCAGGCCGGGCGGCAGCCGGGCCGGCCATTCGCTGTCGCCCAGCCGCACCCGCGGCGCGCCATCGGGCCCGGAGAGCAGCACCGCGCGCCGCCCGGCCAGGCCGGCCTCCGGCGCATTCACCCGGAGGCCCGGCGCACTGCGGCCACGGCGGAGGGCCAGCGAGCCCGCCACCCCCGCCGCCAGCAGCACCAGGAAGACCAGGACGATGGGCCCGAAGCCGAGACCGGTGACGACCAGCAGCACCAGACCGGTGCCGATCGCGGCAATCCCGGCCCAGAGCAGATAGACGCCCGGCAGCAGCAGCTCCGCCCCCAGCGCGACCAGGCCGAGCAGGATCCAGATCAGGCCCGGTTCCACGGTCGGTCCCCCGGCAGGCGGCCGCCACCGGGCGGCGGATTCGGACCCGCCGCGCCCTCCGGCGGCGCGGTGCCGCGCAGCAATTCCATGGCCTGGGTGATGCCGCCCGCCAGCGCCGCACTTTCCATGGGCACGATGACGAGGCGGGAGGAGGGGTTGGCGGCCATGGCCTCGAAGGCCTTCACGTATTTGTCCGCGATGAAGTAGCGCAGCGCATCGGCGCCCGCGCCGGCGGCGGCCTCCGCCACCATCTTCGTCGCATTCGCCTCCGCCTGGGCCAGCGCCTCCCGCGCCTCGGCATCGCGCAGCGCGGCATCGCGACGGCCCTCCGCCTGCAGCACCAGGGCCTGCTTTTCGCCCTCCGCCTTGGCCACGCTGGCGCGGCGCTCCCGCTCCGCCGTCATCTGCAGGTTCATGGCGCGGATCAGCGTATCCGGCGGCTCGATCTTGCGGATCTCGACCCGGCTGACCTTGGCGCCCCAGGGATCCGTGGCACCGTCCAGGATATTGAGCAGCGAGGTATTGATGCGGTCGCGGGAGGACAGCGTCTGGTCCAGGTCCATCTCGCCGATCACGGCGCGGATATTGGTCATCGCCATGGCGACCAGCGCCTGGGTCAGGTCCTGCACCGCATAGGCGGCCTTGGTCGGATCCATGACGCGGTAATAGACGATGCCATCCACCGCCACCGTCGCATTGTCCTTGGTGATGACGGACTGCTCCGGGATGTCCAGCACCACCTCCTGCACATTCAGCCGGTGGCCGATGCGATCCACGAAGGGGATGATGAGGTTGAGCCCCGGGGAGAGCAGCCGGGTGAAGGCGCCGAAGCGCTCCACCGTCCAGACCTGGCCCTGCGGCACCGTGCGGATGCCCTGGGCGACGGTGACCACCGCCAGCAGCAGCAGCACGACAAGCACGATGGTCGCCAGGGAATCCATGGAGTCGCCTTCGAAACGTGCCGGCTGGCCGGCCTGGGGGAGGGGGCGCCATCCTGGCGCGGGCTGCGGGCGCCGTTCTGGCGCGGAATCGGACCCCCATCCTGGAGTACCGCCGCCGCGCCATCCTGGCGCAGGCGGGCCAGGGCCTTTGCCTGCCGCAGCCCGCCCAGTCTGGCCCGGATTGCCGATTCTTGCCAGAGGCTTAAGAGCCGGCCGGAACCTTACCGGAACTCATTGTCCCGCAGCGAGGCATTGCCCTTGTGGTCGGTGCGGCTGGCCAGCGCCGTATCCAGCGCCCGCCCCAGCTTGCCGAGCGCGCCGTTCATCGCCTTCGGCACCGTCTCCGCCTGATGGGACACGGCAATCGGCGCCTTCCCGGTCGGCCGCGCCTCCACCATGCAGCGCTTGTCCTGGGCCCCGCCCTTCAGGGCGTTCACATCGCCGAGATGCACCTCGACGCGCGTCAGATGCGCCTCGAACCGCCCGACCGCCTCGACCACCGCCTGCTCCACCCGGGCGATCAGATCGGCGCCGCCGGCGCCATCGGGGGTATTCACCTGGATCTGCATGCGGACCTCCCTTGCAGTTGCCAGGGGGCAACGCGCTGGCCGGGCGGGCCGTTTCCGGCGATACTCCCGCTTTCGCCCTAAGCCTTGGCCAAGGAGCCCATCATGCAGAATTCGGAACAGATCTGGCAGCTCGTCGACCAGCGGCGCGAGCCCTATGTCGAGCTCTCGGACAAGATCTGGGGCATGCCGGAGCTCTGCTACGACGAACACCGCAGCTGCGCCGAACACAAGGCGATGCTCGAGGCCGAGGGCTTTCGCGTCACCACCAATGTCGCCGGCATCCCCACCGCGGTGATGGGCGAGGCCGGTGAGGGCGGGCCCGTCATCGCCATCCTCGGCGAATACGACGCACTGCCCGGCCTGTCCCAGGAAGCCGGCGTGACCGAGCCGCGCCCCGTCCCCGGCGAGACCCGCGGCCATGGCTGCGGCCACAACCTGCTCGGCTCCGCCAGCCTGATGGCCGCCGCCGCGGTGAAGGACTGGCTGAAGGCCAATGGCCTGCCCGGCCGCGTGCGCTACTACGGCTGCCCCGCCGAGGAAGGCGGCGCCGCCAAGGGCTTCATGGTGCGCGACGGCGCCTTCGACGATGTCGACATCGCCATCACCTGGCACCCGGCCAGCTTCGCCGGCGTCGACGACATGATCTCGCTGGCCAATACCCGCATCGATTTCTCCTTCATCGGCCGCGCCAGCCACGCCGCCGCGGCGCCGCATCTCGGCCGCTCGGCACTCGATGCCGTCGAGCTGATGAATGTCGGCGTGAACTACATGCGGGAGCACATGCCCTCCGACGCCCGCATCCACTACGCCTATCTCGATGCCGGCGGCATCGCGCCCAACGTGGTGCAGTCCACCGCGAAGGTCCGCTACCTGATCCGCGCCCGCAACGTGACCGAGCTCAACGCCCTCGTCGCCCGCGTGCGCAAGATCGCCGACGGCGCCGCGCTGATGACGGAATGCACCGTCTCCACCCGCGTCGTCTCCGCCGTCTCCAACCTCATGGGCAACGCGCCGCTGGACAAGGCGATGCAGGCCAATCTGGACCGGCTCGGCGCGCCGGAATGGGACGACGCCGACCGCGCCAAGGCCGCCGAATTCCAGGCGACCCTTTCGGAGGAAGACATCCTCTCCGCCTGGCGCCGCGTCGGCGTCGAACCCCGCCCCGGCGAAGTGCTCTGCGAACAGGTGGTGCCGGAGAATGCCAAGGGCGTGCCGATGATCGGCTCCACCGACGTCGGCGACGTCTCCTGGAAGGTGCCCACCGTGCAGGCCCGCGGCGCCACCTGCGCCATCGGCACGCCCTTCCACTCCTGGCAGCTCACCGGCCAGGGCAAGCTGCCCGCCGCCCATAAGGGCATGGTCCACGTCGCCAAGGTCATGGCCGGCACCGCCATCGACGCCCTGCAGAACCCGAAGCTGATCGCCGAGGCCAAGGCCGACCACGCCAAGCGCACCGGCGGCAAGCCCTACCAGAGCCCGCTCCCCGCCGACGCCAAGCCGGCCCTGGACATGAGCGTCTCGGTCTGAAGCGTTGCGCGGATGATTGCAGGAGGGGCGCCGCCCCTCCTGCACCTCCCCGCAAAGGGCTTTGGCCCTTTGAACCCATGAATATGAGCAGAAATGGAGAGGGGGCCGGGCCGACCGCGTCATCAGCGGGACCGCCAGCCCCCTCTCCATTTCTGCTCAAAGTCCTCGCGGTCCAGGGGCCGGGCCCCTGGCATGGGGGTGCAGGGGGAACAGCGTTCCCCCTGCAAACCACCCGCGCAGCCCTACAGATCCCCGAACGCGCGTGGCAGGAACAGGGCCAGGTCGGGGATGAAGGCGACCAGCAGCAGGGCGGTCAGCATGGCCAGGACGAACCACAGCACCCAGGGGATGGTGGATTCCATGGAGGCGCCGGCCACTTTGCAGGTGACCATGAGGTTCACGGCCATGGGCGGTGTGAAGGCGCCGATGGCGACGTTCATGGTCAGGATGATGCCGAACCAGGTCAGGTCCCAGTTGAAGCTTTTGGCGATGGGCAGAAGGATTGGCAGGAAGACCAGGAAGATGGAGATGGCGTCGATCAGCATGCCCGCCACCAGCAGCAAGGCGGTGATCAGCAGCAGCATGATGGTTTCGTTGCCGGTGATGCCGACCAGGGTCTGGGCCAGGGCGTCGAAGGCGCCGACGGTGCTGCCGGCATGGGCGAAGATGCTGGCGAGTGCGATGATCATCAGCACCACGGCGCTGATTTCCGCGCTGTCGCGCAGTGTGGCGTAGATGTCCGCCCAGCGCAGCACGCGGTAGATGAAGAGCCCGACGAAGAGGCCGTAGAAGACCGCGACGACGGCCGCTTCGGTGGGTGTGAAGGCGCCGGTGCGCAGCCCGCCCAGGATGACGATGGGGGCGAGCAGGCCCCAGATCGCGTCCTTGAAGGAGGCCCAGAGGGGCGGGCGCTGTTCCTCCGCTGGCGGCATGCCGAAGCCGTGGATGCGGGCCAGAAGGATGGCGGGCACCAGCAGCGACAGACCGGCCAGGAGTCCCGGCACCACGCCGCCCAGGAACAGGGCGGGCACGGAGACTCCGGGCACGATCACCGCATAGACGATGAAGGGGATGGAGGGCGGGATCAGTACCGCGGTGGACCCGGCGGCGGCGATCAGGCTGGCGGAATAGGCGCGCGGATAGCCTTGCTTCAGCATGGCCGGCAGCATCACCGCGGCGACGGCGGCGGCATCCGCGGCGCCGGAACCGCTGATGCCGCCGAGCACCATGCAGACCAGCACGGCGACGATGGCGAGCGCCCCGCGTCGCGGCCCGACCACGGCCTGGGCGAAGACCACCAGCCGCGCCGCGACGCCCGCGCGTTCGAAGACCATGCCGGCCAGGACGAACATCGGCAGGGCCAGCAGCGGGTATTTGGCGATGCCGGTCCAGATGTTGGTGGGCAGGGCCATGATGCCGAGCCCCTCGATGGCGATCACCAGGAAGCCGGCCAGGCCGAGCGAGACGCCGATCGGCACGCCCAGGAAGAGCAGCGCGAAGAAGACGCCGAGCAGGATGAGGGAGCCTTCGAGCGCCATGGCTAGCGCGCCCTCGCCACGCGCAGCATGCGGCCCAGGATGCGCAGGCAGATCACGGCCGAGAGCAGCGGCATCCAGACCGTGTAATACCAGGAGGGCACGCCGAGGCCCGGCGAGAGCACCTCGAAGCGGTATTCGTCCCAGGTGTACCAGGCGCCGTACCAGGCGATGAAGCCGAAGATCAGCAGGCAGGAGGCCAGCACCGCCTGTTCCACCAGCCGCGCCAGCTTCACCGGCAGGCGTTCGGTGAAGAAGGTCATGCGGATGTGGCGGTCGTTGCCGAAGGCGGCGGCGGCGCCGACGAAGGCCATCACCACCATCAGCGCCACCGAATATTCCTCGGTGAAGGCGAAGGAGACATTGGTGAAGTAGCGCACCACCACATTGCCGAAGGTGATCAGTGCGAGGATGCCCATGATGGCGGCGCCGATCGCGCCCTCGATCGTCACCGGAATGCGCGGCGGCGCTTCCCCCAGTTGCAGGCCAGGGGCCTGGATATCGGCGTGCTCGGTCATCGGGGCATCCCGCAGGCGGGCGCGGCGGGGTCAGCGCCGCCGCGCCGGCGATCCATCAGGCCCGCGCGCCGGAAACGGCGGCTTCGGCGCGGCGCACCAGATCGGCGCCGACGGTCTGCGCGTATTTGTCGTAGACCGGGCGCGTGGCGCGGGCGAAGGCCTGCTTTTCCGCGTCCGACAGGATGGTGACCGTCACGTTGCGCCGCGCCAGTTCATCGAGCGAGCTGCGGTCGCCATCGGCGCCCAGCCCCTTGCGGCTGGCGGCGATCTGTTCCTGCGCCGCCTGCTGCGCGCAGTCCCGCACCAGCGCCTGGTCCTCGGCCGAGAAGCTGGCCAGCACCGGCTTGGTCAGCAGGAAGATCCCGGCATCGGCCACGTAGTTCCAGATGGTCAGGTGGCGCTGCGCCAGCGTGTCCATGCGGAAGCCGAGGAAGAGGTTCACCGGGTTCTCCTGCCCATCCACCGCGCCGGTGGAGAGCGCCGGCTGCAGGTCGGCGAAGGACATCTGGACGGGGTTCGCGCCGAGCGCCGTGAAGATCTCGGAGAAGATGGCGCCGGCGGCGAAGCGGATCTTCATGCCGCGCAGATCCTCCGGCGTGCGGATCGCCTTGCGGCTGTTGGAGATCTCGCGAAACCCGTTCTCGCCCCAGGCCACCGGCTGCACGTCCCGCTGCTCCAGGGTGCGGAACAGCTCGGCGCCGATCGGGCCCTTGATGATGGCATCGAAGCCGCGGCTGTCCTGCAGCAGGAAGGGCAGGGAGAAGATGTTCATCTCCCGGATCTGCGGCGAGATGTTGATGGTGGAGAAGACCGCGAAGTCGATCACGCCCTGGCGCATCGCCACCAGTTCGCGCGTCTGGTCGCCGCCGACCAGCTGGCTGCCCGGATAGACCTTCACATTGATCCGTCCGCCGGAGCGTTCGGTCACCAGCTCCGCCCAGCGGAAGGCGCCGTCCGCCAGGGGGATGGTGCGGTTGCCGACGACGGAGAGCTTGTATTCCGGCTTGTAGCGCGTCTGCGCCCGGGCGACATGCGGTGCCGCGAGCGCGCCGGCGGCTGCGGCCAGCGCGATGCGCCGGGTGATCAGGCTGGTCATCGGAACCCCTCCCATTCTGCGCCGCGCCTTGGCCGGCCGGCTTTTCGTGGCGGGCAGAATGCGGGGGGGCGCACCCGTTCCGCAAGGGGGTGGATTCAGGTGCCGGCCCTGGCCAGCCAGGCGGCGGCGGCGTCGAAGGGCTCGGGGTCCAGCCCGGTCTCCGCGGGCGCGCGGCGCAGCTCGGCATAGACGCGCTTCACGGCGGCCGGCACCTCCGGGTCGCGCAGCAGCGTCTCGGTCTCCGCCTCATGGTGGCGCAGCGCGGGGGTCAGGAAGGCGATCGTCTCCAGCGCCCGCTCCCGCCGCACCGGCACGCCGAGATGGGCGAGGAGGCCGCGCCAGTCGCGCAGCAGATCGTCGTAATGCAGCACGGCGCGCGGCAGGCCGCGGCTGTCGCGCTCGGCTGCCAGCACATGCGAGAGCCAGAGGCCAAGCGCCTGCCGCTTCGGCATGGCCTCCCGCACCTCCAGGGAGCGGGCGACCTCCAGCGGGTTGCGCACCGGCAGCAGGGCAAGCGGCGCGGCGCCGAAGCGGGAAAGCGCCGGCAGCCAGACCGCGAGCAGGCGGCAGATGCGCGGATCCTTCAGCACGAAGGGCGCGGTGCCGGGGAATTCGGTGGCCAGCATCGCCAGGGCCTCCGCGATGAACTCCTCGCGCGCGGGCTCCGGCAGCAGGCCCTCCGGCAGCGGGTGCGGGTCGTCGTAGCGGCTGCCGGCGGCGGCCAGGATGCGGTCGTTGAGCGCCGCGACCTCCGCCGATTCCCAGAAGCCGCGCGGATTGTCCCGGGCCGGGTTCATCACCCGTGCCGGCAGCGAAAGCCCGTGCAGCGACAGCACGCGGGTGAGGGCGGAGGTGCCGGAGCGGTGCATGCCCAGCACCAGGACGGCGGGCCGGGCTTCGGGCGAAGCGGAGGGGGAGGCTGGTTCCATTGGCGCGCAGACTGCCACGCCGCCCCGCGCCAAGGCAAAGCCGCAGCGACAGCACCAAAGACGGGTCACGGGCTTGACGCGAAGGGCGCAGGGCGGCGCCATGCGGGCCAACCAAGTTCCGGGAGTTTCGCCGCATGACCAAGCCCGCCCGCCCGCCGTTGCATGTCCTGGTCCTCGGCGGGGACGGCATCGGGCCCGAGGTCACGGCGCAGGCGCTGCGGGTGCTGCGCCGGATGCAGGCGAAGCACGAACTGCCCCTGACCATCGAGGAGCAGCCCTATGGCAATGCCACCTGGCGCGCCACCGGCAGCCTGATGCCGGCCGAGACGCATGCCGCGGTGGATCGCGCCGATGCGGTGCTGTTCGGCGCGGTGGACAGCCTGGGCCGCGGCGCAATGCCGGCCGAGGAACGCGCCCGCGGCGGCCTGCTGTCGCTGCGCCGGCGGCTCGGCCTTTTCGCCAATCTGCGGCCGGTGCGGACGGAGCGCGCGCTGGACGCCGTCTCCCCCTTCAAGCCGCGGACGCTGGCGGGGGTGGACCTGGTCTTCGTGCGCGAATTGTCGGGCGGCGTCTATTACGGGGAGCCGCGCGGCATCGAGCGTGACGCGGATGGAAGGCGGCGCGGCGTCAACACGCATATCTACGACGAGGACCAGATCATCCGCGCCGCGCGCTTCGCCTTCGCCCTCGCCCGCGGCCGGCGCGGCGTGCTGACCAGCGTCGACAAGGCCAATGTGATGGAGGCCGGGGCGCTGTGGCGCCAGGTGGTGACGGCGCTGCATCACGACGAATTCCGCGACGTGCGGATGGACCATATGCTGGCCGATACCTGCGCCCTGATGCTGAACCGCGACCCGCAGCGCTTCGACGTGATCCTGACCGACAATCTGTTCGGCGACCTGCTGTCGGATGCCGCGGCGGGCCTGGCCGGCAGCCTCGGCATGCTGCCCAGCGGCAGCCTTTCGGCGCCGCGGCCGGATGGCAGGCGGCGCGCGCTCTATGAGCCGGTGCATGGCTCCGCGCCGGATATCGCCGGCAAGGGCGTGGCGAATCCGCTCGCCGCCATCCTCTCCGTCGCCCTGCTGCTGCGCTGGTCCGCGGGGGCGGAGGCGGCGGCGCGGGAGGTGGAGGCGGCGGTGACCGCCGCGCTGGATGCCGGCGCGCGTTGCGCCGACATCGCCTTGCCGGGCGAGGCGGTGCTGGGCACGGAGGCGATGGGCGAGGCCGTGCTGGCGCGGCTCTAGCCCGGCGCCACCCCCGTCGCCTCGTCATGCCCGCCCTGGCCGGTCAGCGCCGCCCAGGCGCGGAAGCGGGGGCTGGCGGGCAGCGTGCCGTCGGCGATCAGCGCGCGCCAATGGCCACAGGCCTCGACGAAGCGCGGCACGCTGCCGGGGAACATGGCCAGGCTGATCGCCTCCGCCATCGCCTCCTCCTCCACCCCATCCGCATAGGCGGCGGCCAGGTGCCAGGCGAAGGGCCGCCAGCGGGCGCGGCAGACCTGCACGGCCAGCCCCGCCAGATGCACCAGGCGGATGGGCGCGGCCGGCGCCACGATCCGCAGCGTCGTCACATAGCTCGCCTGGGGATCGAAGGGCGCCAGCTGCCGGCCCCAGTCGCGCGCGGCGAAGTCGAAGGCCTCCGCCCCGATGGCGAAGGCGGCTGAAGCAAAGGCGGCACCGATCATCGCATCCGTGCCGCCGGCCGCGCGGAATTTGGTGATGTGATGCGTCGCCAGCGCCTCATCGGTCGCGGCCAGCACCGCAATCCAGACGAATTCGCGGTCGTGGTGGCTCAGCACCCGGTCGTCCAGGGCAAGGGCGGTATAGGCGGCGTCGTAGCCTTCCAGCAGCTTCGGAAAGGCCAGCGCCATCAGCCCGTGATGCGGCAGCAGATAGCCGCGCTTGGCGCGCACCTCGGCCAGGCGCGCCTCCAGCTCCGCCGTCGTCTCGGCGCCGCTCATTCGACGCGGATCTGCGCGCTGCGGGCGATCTCGGCCCAGCGGGTGACCTCGCTGGAGACCATCTCGCTGTACTCGGCCGGGGTCATCCGGTTGGGCGGCGCGCCGAGGCTCGCCAGGCGCTCGACCAGCGCCGGCGTGTTCAGCCCGGCGACGACCGCGCGGTTGATCTCGGCGGCCTGGTCGGCGGGCATGGCGGCGGGGCCCGAAAGGCCGAACCAGTTGGTGGCGACCAGGTCGGGGAAGCCGGCCTCCACCACGCTCGGCACATCCGGCCAGCGCGCCGCGCGCTCCGGCAGGGTGATGGCCAGCAGGCGCAGCCGGTCGTTGTTGCCGATATCGGGCACCGCCGCGATCAGCCCCTCCACCTGGCCGCCGATGACATCCGCCGTGGCCGGGGCGCTGCCGCGATAGGGGACATGGGTGATATCGACCCCGGCCGCCCGCTTCAGCAGTTCCAGCTTCACATGGGAGGAGGTGCCGATGCCGGTGGAGCCGAAGCGCACCGCGCCCGCCTGCGCCTTCGCCCGTGCGACGAGGTCCGCCATGCTGCGGATCGGCCCATCGGCGGCCACCGCGATGGCGGAAGGCACGGCGGCGACCAGGGCGATGTGGCGGAAATCCGTGACCGGGTTGTAGGGCACGCTGCGATTGACCGCCGGCCCGATCGCCTGGCTGGCGATATTGGAGAGCAGGATCACGCCCTCCGCCGGGCCGCGGGCCACGGCGTCCGATCCGATGGCGCCGCCGGCGCCGGCGCGGTTGTCCACCACCACGGGCGCGCCGAGCGCCTGCTCGATCTCCCGCGCGGCCAGCCGGCCCAGCAGATCCGCCGTGCCGCCAGCCGGGAAGGGCACCACCAGGCGCAGCGGCCGGCGGGCGGCCTGGCCGAGGGCGGGGGCGGCGAGGGGTGGGGCGAGCAGGGCGGCGGCGAGCAGGCTGCGGCGAAGCATGGCGGGGATCTCCGGACTTGTATCCCACAGCATAGCCACCCCCGCCCGGCCGCAAAGGGGGCGGCGCGCGCAGGATGAAGGGGCTGCCGTGAGCGGCTTTTTTGGAAGGACACTCTCTTTCCTCGTTGCGCGAAGAAAAAATCGCGGTGTAGTCTCCGCTCGTCGAGGAAAACCCGAGCCCATGACCTTCATCCGCACCCGCACCCCGCGCGAGACCATGCTGGCCGGCATCGCGGCCGCCGCGCGGCAGCCTTTGGTGGAGCGCCCGCGCGCCGTCGCCGCCGCCATCGCGGCCTTCGCCGCCGATCCGGCGCTGCTGGAGGGCATGGACTGCCCCTGCTGCCCGGACCGCTACATCCGCCACCTGCTGCAGAGCGACGAGGAAGCAGGCTATGCCGTGGTCGCGCTGGTCTGGCGGCCGGGCCAGATGTCCCCGGTGCATGGCCACAAGACCTGGTGCGCCTTCGCCGTCCACCAGGGCACGCTGACCGAGACCTATTACGCGCCGCCCGAGGCCGAAGGCGACCTGCCGCAGCCGCTCAGCACGCAGCTGCTGAACCCGGGCCAGGGCAGCCACGGCCCGGCCGATCCCGGCCTGATTCACCGCCTGGCCAATCTTTCCTGCCGCACCGCCATTTCCATCCATTGCTACGGCGTCGGCTTCGACCGCTTCGGCCAGGATGTGAACGAGGTGCACGCCGCCTGACCCGGCCCGCCCCTGGGAAGGGGGCGAGGGTGCGGGTAGGGTGAGGGTGTGATCTCCTCCCCCCAGCACGCGTGAACCGGAATGTCCTGATCGGCCTGTGCTTCGGCCTGGCCGCGGCGCTGACCTGGGGTGGCCAGGCGGTGGTGACCCGCAGCGGCACGGTGGCCGGCTATTCGCCGCTGGATCTCGCCGTCCTGCGCTATGGCGCGGCGGCGCTGGTGCTGCTGCCCTTCGCCTGGCGGGCGCGGCGGGTGCTGGCCGCGATCGGCCCGCCGAAGCTGATGGGGCTGGTCGCCACCGGCGGCGCGGCCAATGCGCTGCTCTTCGGCTGGGGCCTTGTCTACGCGCCCGCAAGCCACGGCGGCACGGTCGCGCCCATCACCGCCGCCGTCATGGGCGCCGTGCTGGCCGTGCCGCTGCTGGGCGAGAGGCCGACGCGGGGGCGGGCCATCGCGCTCGGCTTCATCGTCTGCGGCATCCTGCTGATCGGCTGGGACGGCATTTCGGGTAGCCATCCGGGCGCCTGGCGCGGCGACCTCATCCTGGTCGGCGCGGGCACGGTCTGGGGCGCCTTCACCGTGCTGCTGCGGCGCTGGCGGATTCCGGCGCTGGCCGGCAATGCGGCCATGTGCATCCTCTCCGCCCTGGTGCTGCTGCCGCCCTGGCTCTGGCTGGGCGGCGGCGTGGTGCCCGATATGCCCTGGCAGTCCAACCTGCTGCAGGGCTTTGCCCAGGGCGTTCTCTCCTCCGCCATCGCCACCACGCTCTATGCCCGGGCGGGGGAGCTGATGGGCGCGACGCGCACCGCCTGCCTGACCACCATGGTGCCGGTGGCCGCGGTGCTGATGTCCGTGCTGATCCTGGGGGAGCCGCTGGGCCTGGCGAAGCTGGCCGGCGTGGTGGTGGCGGTCGGCGCCATGCTGATCGCCGTGCTTTTCACCGGCCGGCGGGTCTAGGGCGCCGCATCCTCCCGCGCCCAGCGCGGCATGGCACAGCCGCCGAGGGCGGCCACCCGATCCTTGGCCAGCAGCTTTTCGCGGCTCAGCCGGCGGATCAGCGCCTCATCCGGGGCGGAGCGCGCCCTTTCGGCGGCGATCAGCCGCTCCAGATCCGTCAACCGCTCCACCAGACGCAGCCTGAGCACACCGCCCGACGCGCCGAACCCACCATCCATGACGCCCTCAGCCTCCACTATCCGTCGCTGCGCGGGGGCGCGGCGGTTGGGGAGGCCCGACATCGCGGGAACCGGGGGGAACGCCGCCAGAGGGACCCGGGCCTCTGGATAAGATGCTGGTCCCGCTTTCTGACGATTTCAAGACGAAACCGAGACAGCCCGCCTCAAGCCTGGGCGATCAGCGCCGGGCCAGGCTGGCCCAGCTGGTCGTCACATGGGCGCAGGGCTCCGCCGCCCCCTCCGCCCGCAGGGTCACCTCGCCATAGGAGAGCGTCCGGCCGCGCTTGATGACCCGGGCTTCCGCCAGCACGGCGGTGGCGGGGGGCGGGCGGAGAAAGGTGATGGTGAGGCTCGCCGTCAGGCTCTCATCCCGCCCCTCGGTCAGGGAGAGCAGCGCGACCCACATGGCGACATCGGCCAGGCCCATCAGCGCGGGGCCGGAGACGGTGCCGCCGGGCCGCAAGAGGTCGTCCTTCGCCGGCAGGCGCAGGGTCGCGAGCCCCTCGCCGAAGGACAGCACCTCGATCCCCCAGGCGCCGGCCAGCGGCACGCCGGCCCGCACCCGGTCCTGCATGGCGGCGGTGTTCATCGCCCGGCCACCACGCGGCCGAGGCAGGGGTTGCGGCCGATCCAGTAGCAGAGTTCGGCGGGGCGGGAGATGCCGTATATCGCCAGGTCGCAGCGCAGGCCGGGGGCGAGGGCGCCGCGATCGGCCAGGCCCAGCGCGGCGGCGGCATGGGTGGTGACGCCGGCCAGGGCTTCGGCGACCGTCAGCCGGAACAGGGTGCAGCCCATGTTCAGCATCAGCAGCAGGGAGGGGGCGGGGCAGGAGCCAGGGTTGAGGTCGGTGGCCAGCGCGATGCGCAGCCCCGCCGCGCGCATCGCGGCGATGTCCGGAAAATGGATTTCGCGGATGAAATAGAAGGCACCGGGCAGCAGCACGCCGACGGTGCCGGCGGCGGCCATGGCCGCGAGGCCTTCCGAGTTCGCATATTCGATGTGGTCGGCGGAGAGCGCGCCGTAGCGCGCGGCGAGTGCGGCGCCGCCATCGTCGCGCAGCTGGTCCGCATGCAGCTTGGTGCGCAGCCCGGCGCGGCGGGCGGCGTCGAAGACCCAGGCGGTCTGCTCGGCCGAAAAACCGATGGCGCTATCGGTGAAGGCGTCCACCGCATCGGCCAGGCCCTCGGCCGCGATGGCGGGGATCATCTCCTCCGCCACATGGCGCGCGAAATCCGCGGTGCGGCCGGCAAATTCCGGCGGGGTGGCATGGGCGCCCAGGAAGCTGGTCTGCAGCGAGACGTCCCGCAGCGCCGGCAGGCGGCGGGCTGCGCGCAGCATGCGGGCCTCGGTTGCGAGATCGAGGCCATAGCCCGACTTCACCTCGATGGTGGTGACGCCTTCCGCCAGCAGCTGGTCGAGGCGGGGCAGGGCGGAGGTCACCAGCGCCTCCTCGGAGGCCTCCCGCGTGGCGCGGACGGTGGAGAGGATGCCGCCTCCAGCCTTGGCGATGGCCTCGTAGCTGGCGCCGTCCAGCCGCATCTCGAATTCGCGGGCGCGATCGCCGGCGAAGACCAGGTGGGTGTGGCAGTCGATCAGCCCGGGCAGGATCCAGGCGCCGTCGCAATGCCGCGTTTCCGCCGCCGTGGCCGGCAGGTCCTCGCGCTTGCCGACCCAGGCGATGCGGCCATCCTTCGACGCGATGGCGCCATCCGCGATGACGCCGAGCGGGTCGCCATCCCGCGGCACCAGGGTGCAGAGATTCGCGTCCAGCCAGACGCGGTCGAAGATCATGCGGGCAACTCCACCAGCGCGGCGAAGGCGCCAGCCTGCACCAGCCGGCGCACGGCTTCCATATCGGGCGCCATGAACCTGTCGGCATCCCAGGGCGCCGCGACGCCGCGCACCAGGGCCTGCGCGGCCTGGAGCGGCGGCGAGGTCGTCAGCGGCCGATGAAACTCCAGCCCCTGCGCCGCACACAGCAATTCGATGGAGAGGATGGAAGACAGATTTTCCGCCATCTCGCCCAGCCGCAGCGCGGCGCCGGTGGCCATGCTGACATGGTCCTCCTGGTTCGCGCTGGTGGGCAGGCTGTCGACGCTGCGCGGCGTGGCGAGCGCCCGGTTCTCCGCGACCAGCGCGGCGGCGGTGACCTGGGCGATCATGAAGCCGGAATGCAGCCCGCCCTCCGCCACCAGGAAGGCCGGCAGGCCACTGGTCACGGGGTCCACCAGCAGGGCGATGCGGCGTTCGCTGATGGCGCCGAGTTCCGCGAGTGTCAGGGCGATGGAATCGGCGGCGAAGGCCACCGGCTCCGCGTGGAAATTGCCGCCCGACAGGATGTCGCCATCGGCCATGACCAGGGGATTGTCGGTGACCGCATTGGCCTCGCGTTGCAGGACCGCCGCGGCATGGTCCAGCAGGTCGAGGCAGGCGCCGGCGACCTGCGGCTGGCAGCGCAGGGAATAGGGGTCCTGCACCCGCGTATCACCCTCCCGGTGGCTGTCGCGGATGGCGCTGCCGGCCATCAGCCCGCGCAGCGCGGCGGCGCAGCGGATCTGGCCGGGCTGGCCGCGCAGCGCATGGATGCGCGCATCAAAGGGGGTGTCGGAGCCGCGCGCCGCATCGACGCTGAGCGCGCCGGCCACCAGCGAAGTATGCAGAAGATCCTGGGCCGCAAACAGGTTTGTAAGCGCGATGGCGGTGGAGACCTGCGTGCCGTTCAGCAGCGCCAGCCCCTCCTTCGGCCCGAGCGTCAGCGGCGCGATCCCCGCCTCGGCGCCTGGCCGGCGCGCGCCATTCACAAAAACCTCGCCTTCGCCGACCAGCACCAGCGCGAGATGCGCCAGCGGTGCCAGGTCGCCCGAAGCGCCGACCGAGCCTTTGGATGGAATGACCGGCAGCGCATCCGCCGCCAGCAGCGCGAGCAGCGATTCGACCACCGCGACGCGCACGCCGGAGGCGCCGCGGGACAGCGACAGCGCCTTCAGCGCCAGCACCAGCCGCACCACCGGCGCGGGCAGCGGCGCGCCGGTGCCGGCCGCGTGGCTGCGCAGAAGGTTCAGCTGAAGCTGCGCCAGTTTTTCGGGCGCGATGCGGGTGGAAGCGAGCTTCCCGAAACCCGTGTTCACGCCATAGATCGGGCCATCCTCGGTCAGCCGCGCGGCGAGCACGGCCGCGCCCTGTTCGGTGGCCTCGCGCCAGCCACTTGGCAGTTCGAAGGGCGCGCCCGCCATCACGGCGCGCAGCGTGGCGAGGTCGATCATCGCAGGATTCCCGGCAGGTCGAGGCACTTTTCGCGGGCGCAATCCAGCGCCTCCTCATAGCCCGCATCGGCATGGCGCATCACGCCCGTCGCCGGGTCGTTCCACAGCACGCGCGCCAGCCGCCGCGCCGCCGCTTCCGTGCCATCCGCCACGATCACCATGCCGGCGTGCTGCGAGAATCCCATGCCGACGCCGCCGCCGTGATGCAGCGAGACCCAGGTCGCGCCGGAGGCCGTGTTCAGCAATGCGTTGAGCAAAGGCCAGTCGGAGACGGCATCCGATCCATCGCGCATCGCCTCCGTCTCCCGGTTCGGCGAGGCGACGGAGCCGGAATCCAGGTGGTCGCGCCCGATGACGATGGGCCCGATCTCGCCGCGCGCCACCATCTCGTTGAAGGCGAGGCCGAGCCGATCACGCTGCCCCAGACCCACCCAGCAGATCCGCGCCGGCAGTCCCTGGAAGGCGATTCGCTGCTGCGCCATGTCGAGCCAGTTGTGCAGGTGCCGGTCATCCGGGATCAGCGCCTTCACCTTGGCATCGGTGCGCCGGATATCCTCGGGATCGCCCGAGAGCGCGGCCCAGCGGAACGGCCCGACGCCGCGGCAGAAGAGAGGCCGGATATAGGCGGGCACGAAGCCCGGGAAGTCGAAGGCCTTCGCAAGACCTTCCTCCTTCGCCATCTGCCGGATGTTGTTGCCGTAATCCATCACCACGGCGCCGCGGCTCTGGAAATCCAGCATCGCCTGCACATGCGCCACCATCGAATGTTTGGCCGCCACCGCGACGGCGGCGGGATCGCTCTCCCGCATCGCGGCCCACTTTTCCAGCGACCAGCCCGCGGGCAGGTAGCCATTGGCCGGGTCATGCGCGCTGGTCTGGTCGGTGACGATGTCCGGCACCACGCCGCGCCGCACCAGCTCGGGAAAGACCTCGGCCGCATTGCCAAGCAGGCCGACGCTGATGGCACGGCGGTCCGCACAGGCCGCGCGGATCATCGCCAAAGCCGTGTCCAGATCATCCGCGCGATGATCGAGATAATTCGTCTCCAGCCGCTTCTCGATGGAGGAGGGCTGGCATTCCACCGCCAGCACGCAGGCGCCGGCAAAGACGCCGGCCAGCGGCTGCGCACCGCCCATGCCGCCCAAACCCCCGGTGAGAATCCAGCGGCCCGCGAGGTCCCCGCCAAAATGCTGACGCCCGGCCTCCGCGAAGGTCTCGTAGGTGCCCTGCACGATCCCCTGGCTGCCGATATAGATCCAGGACCCGGCCGTCATCTGGCCGTACATCATCAGCCCCTTGCGATCGAGCTCGGAGAAATGCTCCCAGGTGGCCCAGCGCGGCACCAGGTTGGAGTTCGCGATCAGCACCCGCGGCGCGTCGCTATGCGTGCGGAACACGCCGACCGGTTTTCCCGACTGCACCAGCAGCGTCTGGTCTTCCTCCAGCCGCTTCAGCGTGGCGACGATGCGCTCAAAACTGTCCCAGTCGCGCGCGGCGCGGCCGATGCCGCCATAGACCACCAGCTCGCCCGGCTTCTCCGCCACCTCGTCGTCGAGGTTGTTCATCAGCATCCGCATCGCCGCCTCCGTGGTCCAGTGGCGGCAGCTCAGCTCCAACCCGCGCGGGCTGCGGATGGCGGGGGCGTTGCGGCGGCGCGGATCGGACATCGAGGCTCTCCGGGGCTTTCATCCAGCATTGCGGCTGACAAAGATTATGTCTAGACATAATCGCATGACCCGTCACGCCGCCATCCGCGCCGAGATCGAGGCGCGCATCCTCTCCGGCGCGCTCCGCCCGGGCGACAAGCTGCCCTCCGAGGTCGAACTGGTCGCGGAACACGGCGTGGCGCGGATGACGGCGAGCCGGGCGCTGGCCGATCTTGTGGCGGCCGGCCTTGTGGTGCGCCGCCGCAAGGCCGGCAGCTTCGTGGCCGCACCGCGGGCGGAGGAGGCGCTGCTCGGCATTCCTGACCTCCGCGCCACTATCGGCCCCGGCCATCGCCACGCCGTGCTGTCCCGCGCGCTGCGGGCCGCCACGGCCGAGGATCGCGCCCGGCTGGGCGCCCTGCCGCGCGGCGCCCGCGTGCTGGCGCTGGTGGTGCGGCACGAGGCCGGCGGCCTGGCCATGGCGCTGGAGGACCGCCTCATCAGCCTGCACGCCGTCCCCGAAGCGCGCGCCGAGAGATTCGAGAAAACGCCGCCCGGCTCCTGGCTGCTGGACCGCGTGCCCTGGACGGAGGCCGAGCATCGCATCAGCGCCATCGCGGCGGATGCGGACACCGCCGGCCGGCTCGGCATCGCGCCGGGCGCCGCCTGCCTGGTGCTGGACCGCCGCAGCTTTCGCGGCGAGGAGGCTGTCACCGCCGTCCGCTTGACCTATCCCGGCGACCGCCACGCCTTCACCGGCCGCTCCCGCCCATTGCGCGAGGCGCCGCAACCAGGAATACGGGACGCATGACCAAGACCTTCCTAGCCAGCGCCGCGCTGCTGCCGCAGGGCTGGGCGCGGGACGTGCTGATCGAGGCCGATGCCGCCGGCTTCATCACCGCCGTCACCGCCGATGCCGCGCCGCTGGGAACCACCCGCCGGCTTACCGGCGCCGTCGTGCCAGGCGTCCCGAACCTGCACTCCCACGCCTTCCAGCGCGCCATGGCCGGTGGCGCCGAACGCCGCAGCCCGATGGGCCAGGACAGTTTCTGGACCTGGCGCGAGACCATGTACCGCTTCGTCGGCCGTTTCGCGCCCGAGGATGCCGAGGCCGTCGCCGCGCAGCTCCACGTCGAGCTTCTGGAGCACGGTTTTTCGAGTTTGTGCGAGTTTCATTACCTGCACCACCAGCCGGACGGCACGCCCTATGCGGACCGTGCGGAAATGGCACGGCGAAACATCGCAGCTGCGCGGCGGACGGGCCTCGGGCTCACCATGCTGCCCTCGCTCTACCGCCACGGCGGCATCTTCGGCGTGGCGCCGCATGAGGGGCAGCGGCGCTTCCTGAACGATCTCGACGGCTTCTTCGCCATCGTGGAGGCCACGCGCGCCGCCATCGGCGACGACCCGCAGATGGCACTCGGCCTCGCCCCGCATTCGCTGCGAGCCGTCACGCCCGAGATGCTGCGCGCGATCCAGGATTTCGCCGGCCCCATCCATATCCACGCCGCCGAACAGCCGAAGGAAGTCGCGGAATGCCTGGCCGCCACCGGCGCGCGGCCGGTGCAGTGGCTGCTGGACCATGCGCCGCTCGATGCGCGCTGGGTGCTGATCCACGCGACGCATATGGAGGCCGCCGAGATCACGGGCCTGGCGCGCAGTGGCGCCGTCGCCGGCCTCTGCCCGACGACGGAGGCCTCGCTCGGCGACGGCATCTTCGCGCTACCCGACTTTCTCGCCGCCGGTGGCCGCTTCGGCGTCGGCACGGACAGCCATGTCGGCACCGCGCCGCGCGAGGAGTTGCGCCAGCTGGAGACCAGCCAGCGCCTGCGCGACAATGCCCGCTCCATCGCCACCGCCGACCAGAACCCGCATCCCGGCCGCACCCTGCTGGATGCCGCCCTGGCCGGCGGCGCCCAGGCCAGCGGGCGGCGGATCGGCGCCCTCGCGCCGGGGATGCGCGCCGATCTCGTCGAGCTCGACTCGCAGCACCCCACCCTGCTGGGGCGAGAGGGGGATGCGCTGCTCGACGCCTGGGTCTTCAGCGGCCAGTCCAACCCCGTCCGCACCGTCATCGTCGGCGGCCGCGCGGTGGTGGAGGCCGGGCGGCATATCGACGCCATGGCCATTCGGGACCAGTTTGGCGCCGCAATGCGGAGACTCTTGGCATGAGTGGACAGTTGGACGGCCAGGTGGCGGTCATCACCGGCGGCAGCCGCGGCATCGGGCGGGCCATCGCGCTGCTGTTTGCCCGCGAAGGCGCCGATATCGCCTTCTGCCACCTGAATGACGCCGAAGGCGCCGCCCCCGTCATCGCGCAGATCGAGGCCCTCGGGCGCCGCGCCTTCGCCGCCTCCGTCGATGTCGCGGACCTGCCCGCGCTCCGCGCCTTCATCACCGAGGCGGAGCAAAAACTTGGCCCCTGCGACATCCTGGTGAACAATGCCGGCCTGAACATCCGCGGCCCCATCGAGACCATCACGGAAGACATGTTCGACCGGGTGATGAACGTGCATGTGAAAGCCAGCTTCTTCGCCGCCCAGGCGGTTTGGGACGGCATGGCCGCGCGCGGCCGCGGCCGCATCATCACCACGGCCAGCCAGCTCGGCCTGAAGGGCGCGGCGAATATCGTGCCCTATTGCACCGCCAAGGCGGCGCTGATCGGCATGACCCGCGCGCTGGGGCATGAGGGCGCGCCCAAGGGCATCCTGGTCAATGCCATCGCGCCGGGGCCGGTCGCCACCGACCTCACGGCGCAGCTCGGTGCGGAATGGGCGGAGCGCACCGGCGCGAAGCTGCCCATCGGCCGCGTCGGCCAGCCGGAGGAGATCGCCGCCGCCGCGCTGCTGCTGGCCTCCTCACCGGGGGGCGACTTCTTCGTCGGCGCCACGCTGTCGCCGAATGGCGGGGACATCATGCACTGACATGGCACGCCTCATCACCCTGAGCGCGGCGCAGGCCGCGACCGCCGTCGAATGGGCCGCCGCCGAGGGCTGGAATCCCGGCCTTTCGGACCTGCCCTGCTTCCTCATCCAGGACCCGGGCCTGTTCCTGGCCATGGAGGAAGACGGCGCGCTGCTCAGCGTCATCTCCGCCACGCGGTATGGGACGGATTTCGGCTTCATCGGCTTCTACATCGCGCGGCCGGAGCTGCGCGGGCAGGGGCATGGCATGGCCGTGTGGCGCGCGGCCATGGCGCAGCTGGAAGGTAGGCTGATCGGCCTGGATGGCGTGGTGGCGCAGCAGGCGAACTACCGCAAATCCGGATTCCGGCTCGCCTGGAACACCATCCGCTTCGGCGGCCTGCCCGCTCGCCCGCCCGTGCCGGCGCAGGGCATCGTGCCGGCCGGGGACGTCCCCTTCGCCGCACTTTCCGCGCTGGATCGCAGCGTCTTCCCGGCAACTCGGGAAGCCTATCTGCGCGCCTGGATCGCCCAGCCCGGCCATGTGGCGCTGGCGCATGTCTCGGATGGCGCGGTCACCGGCTTCGGCGTGATCCGCCCGGCGCGGGAGGGCCACAAGATCGGCCCGCTGACCGCCGAGACGCCGGAGGTGGCGCAGGCCCTGGCCGCCGCGCTGATCGCCCGCGTGCCGGAAGGCCCCGTCTTCATCGATGTGCCGGAGCCGCATCGCGCCGCCGTGGCGCTGGCCGAGGGTCTCGGCCTGACGCCGGGCTTCGAGTGCGCGCGCATGTACACCGGCCCCGCGCCGCAGATCCGCGCCGAACGGCTGTTCGGCGGGATGAGCCTGGAACTGGGCTGAACCAATCAGCTGGCGCGCGCCGCCTGGCCCGCGCGCGCCGCCTCCAGCATCAGCATCTCGCCCAGGTTCTCGTGCGTCAGCACGCCGATCAGGCGGCCGCCCGAATCCACCACGCCGATCGGGCCCGCAGCCTCCTGCATCACGCGCAGCGCCTCCTCCAGCGCCGTGCGATGCGGCACCACCGGCACCTCGCGCCGCATCGCCTCCAGCACCGGTGCATCCGGTCCGTCCTGCTGCAGGGCGCGGACCAGGTCGCTGCGGGTCAGGATGCCGCGCAGCCTTCCGCCGCCGTCCACCACCGGAAAATCGGTCTGCGCGGTGCGGATCAGCAGTTCCGCCGCATCGGCGATGCGCGCCGTCACGGGCAGGCTCTCGAAGCGGGTGATCATGGCGTCCTCGGCCGTCATGCCGCGGGACAATTCGCGCAGTTGCACCGCCTGCGCCTCCGCCTGCGCGCCGAGCCAGACGAAGAGCGCCACGAAGACCATCAGCGGCGCCCCGTTCAGCAGGCCCAGCAGCCCCAGCCCGAAGGCCAGCACCTGCCCGATGCCGGAGGCGATCTCCGTCGCCCGCCGTGCGCCCAGCCGCATGGCCAGCAGCGCCCGCAGCACGCGGCCGCCATCCATGGGGAAGGCCGGCAGAAGGTTGAAGACCACCAGCGTCACATTCACCCAGAACAGCCGCGCCAGCATGCCATGCGCGGGATTCTCCAGATTGGCCGCGGCCTCCATCGCCGGCAGGCCGCCGAGCGCCAGGAACAGCAGCAGCGCGATCACCACATTCACCGCCGGCCCGGCCAGCGCCACCACCAGCTCCTCCGCCGGCTTGTCCGGAATTCGCTCCAGCCGTGCGACACCCCCGATCGGCAGCAGGGTGATGTCCGGTGTGCGCACGCCATAGCGGCGGGCGGCGGCGACATGGCCGAATTCGTGCAGCAGCACGCAGCCGAAGAGCAGGCAGATGAAGACGATGCCCTCCACCGCCGCCGGCAGCCCGCCCTGCAGGCCATGCGCGACGCCGATCCAGGCCAGCAGCAGCAGGAAGGTCAGGTGCAGCCGGATCTCGGTGCCCGCGATGCGGCCGAGCGGGATGGACCAGGACATCACGGCGCCTCCTGCGGTGTGGTCTGCAGGCGGCTGACGACGAATCCCTGCGCGGCGGCGATGCCCACGGCCTCGGCATAGTAGCCCGGCGCAAGGGCCGGCCGGCGCGACAGGATCCAGAGGTAGTCGCGCCCCGGCGCGCCCACCACGGCCCAGCGATAGCCGGGATCCAGCCCGATCACCCAGTAGTCGCCGTAGAAGGGCCAGAAGAAGCTGACGCGCAGCTTCGCATTGCCGCTGCCCTCCACGACATAGGCCTCGCCCTCCGCCAGCCGCGGCGCACCGGCATTGTCCAGGCACCGGTTCACCACGCCCACCCTGCCATCCGGCCGCGGGGTATAGGTGGCGGTGGTATGGGTGCAGCCGCGCGGACCGTCCTGGAAGCTGTTCGGAATGCGGGAAATCTCGAACCAGGTGCCGGCATAGCGGGCGAGATCCACCTGCGGCACCGTCGCCACCGGCGGCCGATCGGGTGCGGTGGCGCAGGCGCCGAGAAGCAGCAGGACAGCAACCAGGGCGCGCTTCATGCGGGATACTCCGAACCCGGCACCACGCCGGGCGGCAGGGCTGCCACGTGTTCGAAAATGGCGCCGGCGGTGGTGATCCAGATGGTGTCGCGATGCTGCGCGATCTCGCCCAGCGCGCGGCGCAGCTGCCGCATGCGATGCGGCTGGCCGATGATATAGGGGTGCAGCGCGATGCCCATCACCTGCGGCAGCCCGTCCCGCACCTGGTGCAGGCGCTCGTGGAAATCGTCCAGGATCATATCGGCAAAGGCCGCCGCGCCATCCTTGCGGCCGACGATGGCGGGAATGTCGTTCACCTCCTGCGGATAGGGCATGGCGAGCAGCTTTCCCGCGCGGGTCCGCATCCAGATCGGGGCATCATCGGCGCACCAGTTCATGGAATAGGCATAGCCCGCCTCCGCCAGCAGATCGGGCGTCGTGCGGCTTTCGGCGATCCAGGGGCTGAGCCAGCCGCGCGGGGCCTGGCCCTCATGCCGGCGGATCGCCTCGGTCGATTCGGCGATCAGCGCGGCTTCCTCGGCCTCCGGCAGGATCGATTGCCGTTCGGAATTGGTGCGGCCATGGCCTGCGATCTCATCGCCGCGGGCGCGATGCGCGGCCACCAGCTCCGGCGCATAGTCATACATGGCGCTGTTCAGCAGCACCGTGGCAGGCAGGCGCAATTCGTCGAGCAGATCCAGCAGCCGCCAGGCGCCAACGCGATTGCCGTAGTCCCGCCAGGCGAAGTTCAGCACATCCGGCTGCGGCCCGCCGGCCGCCAGCTCCGCGCCCAGCCCCTCGGCGAAGGCGAAATGCTCCAGGTTGACGCCGAGATAGACGGCCAGCGCCGCGCCGCCGGGCCAGGCATAGGGCGTCCGGCCGGACCAGCCGGCATAGTCGTAGCGTCCATGGGTGGGCAGCATGGCGGGCCTCCGGCAGCGGAAGCCGGCAGGTTGGGGTTTTCGCACCACAGGGCAAGCCCGATTGGTTAACCGAAGCGCCGGGGGGTGATGACCGGTGGGCCGCCCTGGCCTATTCTCCGCCGGGACATGACCAGGGCGAGACAGGGGGGGGATGCGGCGTCGGCGCTGCTGCAGCGCGAGGCGCGTGCGGCACGCGGCCGGCTGGGCCTGCCCGTGGCGCTCGGCCTTGCGCAGATCCTCATCGGCATCGCCCAGGCCTGGCTGATCGCGGGCCTCATCGCCACCCTGCTGGGTTTCGGCGCCGCTGGCTGGCCGGCGCTCGGGGCTGTCGCCGCCCTGGCGCTGGTCTCGGCCGGGCTGGGCGTGGCGCAGGAACGCGCGCTGCTCGCGGCCGGGGAGGCCGCCAAGGCCCGCCTGCGCGCCACCGTCTTCGACCGGCTGCTGGCCCGCGCGACGGAGGACCCGCGCGGCGTCGGCGAGGGTGCCGCGCTGGTGGTGGACCGGATCGAGGCGCTGGAGGGCTTTCTGACGCGCTGGCTGCCGGCGGCGGCCCTCGCCATCGCGGGCCCGATCCTTGTCGCCGGCGCGGCCTTCGCCGTGGATGCGACCAGCGGCGCCATCCTGCTGGTGGCCGCGCTTCTGGTGCCGGTCGCCATGGCGGTGACCGGCATCGGCGCCGCCCAGGCCAGCCGCCGGCAATTCGCCGCGCTGGATCTGCTGTCCGGCCGCTTCCTGGACCGCATGCGCGGCCTGCCCACCCTGGTGCTGTTCCGGCGGCAGGAGGCCGAGGCGGAGGCGCTGGGCCGGGCGGCGGAGGATCTGCGCCAGCGCACCATGCGGGTGCTGCGGGTGGCCTTCCTCTCCTCCGCCTCGATGGAGGCGCTGGCCGCAGGCGCCATCGCCTGCCTGGCCATCCGGCACGGCGCGGTGCTCGGCCAGAACCATCCGGACCCGGCGGGCGCGATCTTCTGCCTGCTGCTGGTGCCGGCGCTGTTCACCCCCTTGCGCGCCTTCTCCCAGGCCTATCACGAGCGCCTTTCCGCCCGCGGCGCGGCGGCCGAGCTGGCGCCGCTGCTGGACGGCGAGGCGCAGGCCGGGCTGAAGCTGGAGGAGATGCCCGGCAAGCTGGTGGTCAGCTTCCAGGATGTGCGCCTGACCTACGACCCGACCCGCGCGCCCGCCTTGGATGGCCTGAGCTTTCGGGTGCTGCCGGGTGAGACGCTGGTGCTGGCCGGACCTTCGGGCGCCGGCAAATCCTCCATCCTGCGGCTGCTGATGGGTTTCCGGCGGCCGGATTCGGGGCGCATTTCCCTCAATGGCCAGGACGCCACGCTGCTGGCGCCGGCCGAGCTGCGGCGCCTCTCCTCCTATGTCGGCCAGCGCGCCCATCTGTTCCGCGGCACGATCCGCGAGAACATCGCGCTGGCCCGGCCGGAGGCGACGGCCGCCGAGGTGGAGGCCGCCGCCACCGCCGCCCGCGTGACGGATTTCGCCAAGACCCTGCCGCAGGGGCTGGAGACGCAGGTGGGGGAGGGCGGCTTCGGCCTGTCCGGCGGCCAGGCACAGCGGGTCGCCATCGCGCGGGCCTTCCTGCGCGACACGCCCCTGGTGCTGCTGGACGAGCCGACGGCGCATCTGGACCCGGGGACCGAGGCCGATGTGCTGGACAGCCTGCGCCGCCTCTGCACCGGGCGGACCGCGATCATCGCCAGCCATAGCCGGGCCGCGCAGCGGGCGCTGGGGCGGGTGCTGGAGATCGAGGCAGGGCGCGCGCAGGGCCAGCGGATGGCGGGCGAATGACGGCTGATCTCCTGCGGGTCCTGGGTTTGTGGCGGGGCCGGGCGGGCTGGCTGCTGGCCGGCATGGCGGTGGCCTGCGGCGCGGTGCTGGCGGGCCTCGCCCTGCTGGGCCTGGCCGGGCGCGGCGTGGCGGAAGGCGTGACCCAGGCGGCGGTCTTCACCGGCGGCGCGGCAGCCCTGATCTGGCTGCGCCCGGTCATCATCCTGCGCCCCCTGCTGCGCTACCTCGAACGCCTGGTGACCCACGCCGCCACCTTCCGCGCGCTGGCCGATACCCGCATCTGGTTCTTTCGCAGGCTCGCCGAGCGGCTGCCGGCCGGGCTTGGTTTTCGCCGCGCGGGGGATCTGCTGGGGCGGCTGGTGTCCGACATCGATGCGCTGGACCGCGTCTATCTCGGCGCCCTGGTGCCGGGCGTGGCGGGGGCGGCGGCGGTGCTGGCCATCGCGCTGATCCTGGGCGCCATCGACGCTTCGCTGGCGGCGCTGGTGGCCCTGCCGCTGGCGCTGGCCCTGCTGCTGCCACCGCTGCTGGCGCCGGGGGCGGCGGCCGCCGGGCAGCGCGTGGCGGAAAGCCAGGGCGCGCTGCGCGCCGCCGTGGTGGATCCGCTGACCGGCATCGAGGATACGCTGGCCGCGGGCGCCGAGCCCCGCGCCGCCGCCCGGGTGGCCCGCGAAGGCACCGCGCTGGCCCAGGCGCAGCGGGCCCTGGCCCGGCGCGGCGCCTGGGGGGGCGCGGCCGGCGCCCTGCTCGGCCAGGCGGCCATGCTCGGCGCCCTGGCCTATGGGCTGGCGATGGGGGAGGCCGGCATCGCCGCCGCGGTGCTCGGCCTGTTCCTGGCCATCGCGGCCGGGGAGGCGCTGGGCCTGATGCCGCGCGCCGGCGCCGCCCTCGCCGCCGCGGGTGCCAGCGCCCGCCGGCTGTTCGAGGCCGCGGACCAGGCCCCGCCCGTGGCCGAACCGGTCGCGCCGGCAGCCCTGCCCAAGGGCCATGCCATCCGCATCCGCGACCTGCACTTCACCTGGACGCCGGAGGGCCCTCCGGTCTTCGAGGGGCTGGACCTCGATGTGCCGGAAGGCGCGCGCATCGCGCTGCTCGGCCCCTCGGGCATCGGCAAGTCCACGCTCGCCTCCCTGCTGCTGAAGCTGGCCGCGCCGCGATCGGGCAGCATCACGCTGGGCGGCGTCGAGATCGCCAGCCTGCCGGCGGATGCCGTGCGCTCGCGCATCGCCTGCCTGACCCAGGATGCGCGCCTCTTCGACGACACGATCGAGGCCAATCTCCGCCTCGGCCGGCCGGAGGCGGAGGAGGTCGCGATATGGCAGGCGCTGGACCGCGCCGGGATCGGGGAGGTGGTGCGCAGCCTGCCCGAAGGCCTGGCGACGCGCTGCGGCGAGGCCGGCGCCCGCTTCTCCGGCGGCCAGGCGCGCCGCCTGGTGCTGGCCCGCGCGCTGCTGTCCGAGGCCCCGGTGCTGATCCTGGACGAGCCCGCGGCCGGGCTGGACCCGGAGACGGAGCGTGCCTTCCTGGAGACGCTGGGCGAGGCGACCGCCGGGCGCAGCGTGATCCTGATCGTCCACCGGCTGGTGGGGGTGGAACGCCCGACGCGCATCCTGCGGCTCGCCGCGGGGCGGGCCGTGCCGGCGATGGGCTGACCCCCCCCCCCCGCCGGCACCCCAGGGCGGCTCGACCCAGGAACCGCCCCTTTCGCGCAAGCCGTCCGAGGGTCCCGACCTTCGCTCCTCATTGCGCTGCCGCGACGTCCCGGCGCATCCTGCGCCGGGGCAGGGCGGGGGCGCGGGATGGCGGAGGAGGCGAAGACCGCCGTGGTGATGATCCACGGCATCGGCGAGCAGCGTCCGATGGAGACCCTCTGGGGCTTCGTCACCACCGCCTGGTCCACGGACCGCGACCTGACCGGCGATGGGCAGGGCGAGACCTTCGCCAAGCCGGACCAGATGAGCGGCAGCTTCGAACTGCGCCGTGTCACCACCCGCAAATGGACCGGCGAGGCCGCGCGGCGGGTGGATTTCTTCGAATTCTACTGGGCGCATCTGCTGACCGGGAACACGGTGGCGGATGTGCTGGGCTGGCTGAAGCGCCTGCTGTGGCGCTGGCCCAGCTCCGTGCCGCCGCGGCTGAAGGGGATGTGGCGGGCCGGGTTGGTCGCAGGGCTGCTGGCCATCGCGATCGCGTTGCTCGCCTGGCTGAAGCCGGGATGGCGGCCAGCCACCATCCCATACTGGGTCTGGCCCCTGGCCACTGCACTGGCCGGCCTGGGCTGGTTCTTGCTGTCGCGCTTTGGCGGCCCGGTGCTGGGCGATGCGGCGCGCTACCTCAGCCCGACGCCCAACAACGTGGCTGCCCGCCAGAGGATCCGGGAGGCGGGGATCGACCTTCTGGAGAAGCTGCGGGCCTCGGGCAAATACGACCGCATCATCGTGGTCGGCCACAGCCTGGGCTCCGTCATCGGCTATGACGTGCTGAACCACGCCTTCGCCCGCATCGGTGACGGGGCCATGGCCGAGGCGCATGATGCGGCGGTGACGGCGGCGATGCAGGCGGTGGAGGCGGCGGCGGTGGCGCTGCGCCGCGCCGATGAGGCGGATTGCGGCGCCGCGCGCGTCGCCTATCGCGAGGCCCAGCGCGCCTATGCCGCGGCCCTGGCCCAGGCCCCCGGCCGGCCCTGGCTGGTCAGCGACTTCGTCACCTGCGGCAGCCCGTTATCCAAGGCCGATGTCCTGCTGGCGCAGGATGCCGCGGCGCTGAAGCTGGCCAAGCTGCGCCGCCAGGCGCCGACCGCCCCACCCTGGCTGGAGGAAGAGATACGCTTCACCTATCGGCTGAAAACCGGCCAGCGCATCCCGCACCACGCCGCCGTCTTCGCCCCGGTGGTCTGGACCAATATCTACCACCCGAGCCGCCTGGTCGCCTTCGGCGACTTCATCTCCGGCCCCGTGGCGCCGATCCTTGGCCGCGGCATCCTGGATATCCAGGTGCCGATCGGCGCCTGGCGCTTCCTGCATACGCGCTACTGGAGGCTGGACGCCGGCAAGCAGGTGGCCCCCGTTGTGCGGGCGCTGCGGCGCGCGCTGAACCTGCGCGGCGCGTCGGAGGAGGCGCTCTGGGGCGACCAGGCCACGGCGCCGGAAGTGGCGGCCGACAAGCTGCCCTGATCCCGCGCCCCTGGCGCCCGTCCCCGGTCCCCGGCATTCTGGCGCGAGAAGAAGAACCGGAGGATCCCCATGCAGCGCCGCCATCTCCTGGCCGCCCTCGCCGCGCCCGCCCTCGCCCCCGCCCTCGCCCCCGGCCTCGCCCGGGCGCAGGAGGCCTGGCCGAGCCGGCCCATCACCCTGATCGTCCCCTGGGCGCCCGGCGGGTCCAATGACGTGGTCGCGCGCCTGGTGGCGCCGCTGTTGCAGGAAAAGCTGGGGCAATCCGTGGTGGTGGAGAACCGCGCCGGCGGCGGCGGCTCCATCGGCATGGGGCAGATCGTCCGCGCCCGGCCGGATGGCTACAACCTGCTGGTCTCCTCCGCCTCCAACCATGTGTTCCACGCGCTGGTCTCGCCCGACCTGGGCTATGACGTGCGGGAGGCGCTGGCCGGCATCGCCATGATGGTGGACGTGCCGAATGTGCTGGCGGTGCATCCCGGCCTCGGCGTGAACAATGTGCAGGAACTGCTGGCCAAGATCCGCGCCACGCGCGGCGGCCTGTCCTTCGGCTCCTCCGGCACCGCCTCCTCCAACCACCTGGCGGGGGAGCTGTTCCGGATGATGTCGAATACCGAGCTGGTGCACGTGCCCTATCGCGGCGGCGGCCCGGTGGCGAACGACCTGATCGCCGGCACCATCCCCATGGCCTTCATGAACCTGCCGACCGTGGTGGGCCCGGCGGAGGGCGGGCGCGTGCGCATCATCGGCGTCGGCACGGAGGAGCGGGTGCGGATCCGGCCGGACCTGCCCACCATCGCGGAACAGGGCCTGCCCGGCTATTCGGTGCGCAGCTGGACCGGCCTTTTTGCCCCCCGCGGCACGCCCCGCCCGGTGATCGACCGCATGGCCCAGGCGATGCGGGAGGCGCTGGAGTCCGAGACGGTGAAGGCCCGCCTGACCGCTTTGGCCAGCGAGCCGATCTGGATGGACCCGGCGGCGACCGATGCCTTCGTCCGCGCCGAATTCGACCGCTGGGCCCCGGTGGTACGCGCCGCCAACGTCACCACCGGCTGAGCCTTACCCCGCGCCGCGCCGCGCCAGCTGGCGGTGCAGCAGCAGCACCAGCAGCGGCGCCAGCCAGGCCAGCGCGATGCTGGCGCCGACCAGCCAGGGCATGTGGTCCAGCCCGCCATCCGGCCTTTCCCGCACCACCAGGGTGGAGGCCGCGGCCCCCAGCCCCTGGCCGAAGCTGGTGGTGGCGGCGACCAGGCATTGGTAGCTCATCCGCTCCGCCGGCAGGGCGACGCGGGTGGCGCTGCCCTGGGCCACGGTGCTGCGCGCCAGCTGCACCGCCAGCACGGCGCCGAGCAGCCCCGTGACCAGCCAAGCCGGACCGCTCAGCGCGAAGGCGGCGACCAGCACCGCGGTCAGCACGCAGCCTACGGTGAGGGAGGCCGGCAGCACGCCGACGCGGTCCATCAGCGTGCCGGTGGCGCGCGTTGTCGCCACTGCCAGCGCGCCGCCCACCAGGTAGATCACCCGCAGCGCCGGCTCGCCGAGGCCCGCATTGCCCAGCGCATAGGCCGCGATATGCGGCGAGACCAGCAGCGTGGCGAAGGAGGCGGCGCCGATCAGCGCCAGCCCGGTCAGGCTCTCCCCCCGCCCCAGCAGGCGCGCGAGGCCGGAAAGCGTCACCCGCGGGCGCGGCGGCGGCGGCGGCTGGCCGGGGCGCGGGCCGAGCAGCCACCAGACCGGCCAGAGCAGCAGCAGATAGAGGCCCGAGATGGCCAGGATCGGCACCCGCCAGCCCCCCGCCGTGGCGCCCAGCACCAGCGCCAGCGGCAGCCCCGCCACCAGCGCCAGGCCATAGGCGCCGGTCACGCTGCTGACGGCGCGGTTGCGCCGCTCCTCCGGCACCGATTCCGCGATGCTGGTCACAACCGCCGCCATCAGCGGCCCCGCGCAGGCGCCGGCGCAGGCCCGCGCCGCCAGCAGCAAGGGGAAGTTCGGCGCCAGGAAGGTGGCCACCGAAAACAGGCCGAGGCCGCAGAGCGAGCCCAGCAGCGCCGCGCGCCGGCTGACGCCGCCGAGCAGCAGCGCGCCCGCCAGCCCGCCAAGCCCCGCGGCCAGGGTGTAGAAGGTGGTGGTCAGCGCCGCATCCTCGACCGGGATGCCGAGGTCGCGCGCCAGGAAGGGCCCGAGGGGGAAGAAGATCACGGCGCCCAGCGCATTGGCGAAGGCGACGGTGGCGAGCAGCGGCACGGTGGCGCCGCCGCGGCGGCCTGGGGATTCGGACGTGGCGTGAACTCCGCTGGCGGCCCGGTCATGATGCACCGCAGCATGGCCGGATCGTCAAGCCGGGGAGCGTGGTCTCGACCATGTTCGAACGAGAAGAACTCGCAATCAGGTGGAGGCCGGAAGGGTGGCGGGCTGCGCTTCGCGATCCTGAAATGGCGGACCGAGCGCGGACTCGAGGCCATGCTCCGGAAGGTCGGCGGCCTTCCGGCCCTCGCCGCCTGGTGTCTGGTGCCGGCCATCTCCGCTGTCCATGGCCGCGACCAGGGGCAAAAAGCGACCGTCAGGCTGGATTGACACATAACGTATCGAATGCCTGACATATCCGGCTTGCGAAACTGCCCTTGCAGCTTCACAAAGGCGGGTCTGCGGAGGACACGAGAATGAGGGACGGCACCGACTTCGTCGAGCTCGCGCGCATCTGGCGCGGCCCTGTGGTGGAGAGCGTGCACCGGGGCACCGTCGTGGTGGCCGATTTCGAGGGAAGGCTGGTCGGCAGCTGGGGCGATGCGGGTCTGATGACCTTCCCGCGCTCCTCGCTCAAACCCTTCCAGGCGATGGCGCTGGTCGAGAGCGGCGCGGCGGAGGCCTATGGCCTGTCCGACGAATACATCGCCATGGCCTGCGCCTCGCATGACGCGCAGCCCTTCCAGACGGCGCTGGTCAGCGACTGGCTCGGCCGGCTCGGCCTGGACGAGACCGCGCTGGTCTGCGGCCCGGCCCTGCCGCGGCGCGAGGCGGACCAGGCGGCGGCCTTCGCCGCGGGCGGCGCACGGCGGCTGTTCCACAACTGCTCCGGCAAGCATTGCGGCTTCCTGACGGTGGCGAAGCATCTTGGTGCCGGGCTGGACTATGGCGATGCGACGCATCCGGCGCAGCGACTCTACCTCGACATCCTGTCCGACTATCTCGGCCGCGACGCGACCAGGCTGCCGATGGGCCGCGATGGCTGCGGCCTGCCGGCGCTGGCCCTGCCGATGCGCGACCTGGCCAAGGCGGCGGCGCGGCTGAGCCTGGGCTATTCCGCCAATCCGGCGCGGCGGGCGGCGGCGAAGCGGGTGATGGGCGCGATGATCGCCTATCCGGACCATATCTCGGGGATGGACTCCGCCACCTCCCGCATCTTCGCCGCCACGCAGGGCCGGGTCGTGCTGAAGGGCGGCGCGGAGGGCTTCGTGATGGCCATGGTGCCGGAGCGGGGCCTGGGCATCTGCATCAAGATCGCCGATGGCGCGGCGCGCGCGAAATACGGCGTTCTGGCGCGCACGCTGGGCCATTTCGGCGTGCTCGGCACGGCGGAGTCCGAGGCGCTGATCGCCCAGGTGAACGAGCCCATCACCGACAGCACCGGCGCCCTGGTCGGCGGCACGGAGATCGTCTTCGAAAAGCCGGTGCCGACCAGCGAGACCAAGGCGACGCTCGGCTTCTGGCTGGGCGGCGTGAAGGAAGCCTTCTTCTGATCCTTCAGTAGGGCGTGCCGTCCTTCCGCGGGAAGCGACGCACGCCGTCCGGGCCGGGGCCCACCAGCATGTCGATGCAGGGAGAGGTCGAGACCTCTCCCGGCAATCTCCTAGCCCAGCGCCGCCGCCACCTTGGCGCAGAAGGGGCCGACCGCATCGGGATGCACCCAGCGCAGCACCGCCACCACCTCGCCTGCCGGCCAGATCCAGGTGACATTGCCGCCGGCACCCATGGCGAAGACGGAATCGGCCGGCGCCTCCGGCCAGCGCCCGGCGCCGTTCAGCCACCAGAGGAAGCCGTAGCTCGGGTTCAGCGGGCAGGCGGCGAGGGATTGCTCGATCCAGGCCGCCGGCACCACCTGCCGCCCTTCCCAGGCGCCCCTGTTCAGCACCAGCTGGCCGATGCGGGCCTGGTCCTCGGCATGGATGCGCATGCCGGCGCCCCAATGCGTGCCGCCGGGCACGGAGGGCAGGCGGCGGCCCTCGATCTCCACCCAGGCATTGTCATAGGGATACCAGACCCAGTCCCGGCTGCCGCCGATCGGGCCCAGGATTCGCTCGGCGAAAACCTCTGGCAGCGGGCGGCGGAACAGGTGCAGCAGGGACAGCGACAGGCGGTTCACGCGGACATCGTTGTATTCCCAATAGGTCCCCGGGCGCTGCAGCGGGCGGTCCATGCCCTTCGGCCCGGCGCCTTCGCGGGCCAGGTCGCGGCCGCGGTCGATGCGGTCGGACTTGCCGAAAAGCTCACCCTCCCATTCGGATGTATTGGTCAGCAGGTGGCGCCAGGTGATCTCGGCATTCTGGTCGGATTCGAAGCCGCCATCCCGCACCCGGACCCGCACCGGCTCGTCCAGGTCGGGCAGCAGCCCATCGGCCTGGGCGATGCCGGCGAGCAGGGAGAGATAGGATTTGGCGGCGCTGAAGGTCATGTCCGCCTGGCGGGTGTCGCCCCAATGCGCGACCCGCTGGCCGCGATGCAGCACCAGCCCATTGGGCGCGCCGCGGGGGAAGACCGGGCCGAGCACGGCATTGTGCGGCGGCGGGTCGAAATGGCCGGCCTCCAGATGCGCCAGCAGGTCGCGCGGGAAGGGGGATTCATGCGCCTCGGCGAAGGCCACGGCGTCGGTCAGGCGGGGGGATGGCTGCGTCATGCGGCCAGGGTGCCCGCGCCCGGCACGCCCTGGAAGCCCCCAGCGCGACCTCTGCGAAACCTTGCGCCTTGCCGCGGCGAAGTGCCCCCTGAATCGCTGGCGCCGAGCGCCCATATAGCGATCCAATTCAGGAGAGACCCGACCATGACGACGGAAACCGCCACCATCGGCGGCGGCTGCTTCTGGTGCATCGAAGGCGCGCTGCGGCATGTGCAGGGCGTGACCCGCGTGGAGAGCGGCTATGCCGGCGGCCATGTGCCCAACCCGACCTATGAGCAGGTCTGTGGCAAGCAGACCGGCCATGCCGAGGTGGTGCAGGTGGAGTTCGACCCCGCCGTGCTGAGCTATGCCGATCTGCTGCGCATGTTCTTCACCCTGCACGACCCCACCACCAAGGACCGCCAGGGCAACGATGTCGGCCCGCAATACCGCAGCATCATCCTGTACCACTCGCCGGAGCAGCAGCAGACGGCGAAGGATGTGATGGCCGAGGTCGAGGCTTCCGGCATCTGGGGAGCCAGGCTGGTGACCGAGCTGGTGCCGCTCGAAAAATACTGGCCCGGCGAGGCCGAGCACCAGGACTACTTCGCCCGCAACCCCTGGTCCGGCTATTGCCGCGTGGTGGTGGCGCCGAAAGTCGCGAAGTTCCGCAAGAGCTTCGCCCATCGCCTGAAGTCCGCGGCGGCCTGAGGAGAGACAGATGAGCCTGTTCAGCAAGGAGAAGCCCGCGGGCACCTTCCCGGTGCAGAAGTCGGAGGCCGAGTGGCGGGCCGAGCTTTCGCCCGAGGCCTTCAAGGTGCTGCGCCAGCACGGCACGGAACGTCCCGGCACCAGCCCGCTGCTGGCGGAGAAGCGCCCCGGCACCTTCGCCTGCGCCGCCTGCGGGCATGAGCTGTTCGACAATGCGACGAAGTTCGAAAGCGGCACCGGCTGGCCCAGCTTCTTCCGCCCGCTGCCCGGCGGCATCGCCACCACCACGGACCGCAGCTTCTTCATGACGCGGACGGAAGTGCATTGCGCCAATTGCGGCGGACATCTGGGCCATGTCTTCCCGGACGGCCCGGCGCCCACCGGGGAACGCTACTGCATGAATGGCGTTGCGATGGTGTTCCAGCCGGCGGGTTAACCCGGCGGAAAGCGGGACCCTGGACAATTCCCAGCCGGACAGCGATTCTGAAACACGCACTTCCGCCGCTCAAGGGCCCTTCCTGTGCATTGGCGTAGCCTTGCCCTGTTCCTCGCGCTCCTCCTGCCGGCCGGAGCGCGGGCGGATCTCGTCTATGTGCTGAATTCGACCGATGCCACCATCTCGGTGCTGGATGCGGCGACGCGCAGCGAGCGCAACCGCATCCAGGTGCTGCGCGAGCCGCACCACCTGGTGCTGACGCCGGATGGTCGCGAATTGCTGGTGGCGGATTCCGGCGGCAACGAGGTCTTCTTCCTCGACCCCGCGACCGGGCAGGTGCTGCGCCGCGCGCCGATCTCGAACCCCTACCACCTGGAATTCAGCCCCGATGGCCGCTTCCTGGTAATTGCCAGCCTGCGCCGCGGCCAGGTGGACGTGCTGGATGCGCGGACCCTCGCCGTGCTGCAGCGCTTCCGCCCGGGCGACAAGCCGAGCCATGTGGCCTTCAGCCCGGACAGCCGGATGGCCTATGTGACCATCCAGGGCGATGGCCAGGTCGCCGCCTTCGACCTGGAGACGCTGACCCAGGCCTGGATCCAGCCGGTGGGGCCGGAGCCCGCCGGCATCATCTGGCATCGTGGCCAGCTGGTCATGGGCATCATGGGCAGCAGCCACTTCGTCACGCTGAACCCGGAGACGCGGGAGGTGGCGCCGGCCTTCACCCTGGGCCGCGGCGCCCATACCATCTTTCCGGCGCCGGAGGGCCGCGCGCTCTATGCCACCAGCCGGGTGGACAGCCGGGTGGCGGAAATCGACCCCGATACGCTCACCGTGCGCCGCGTCTGGGCGATCCCCGGCGGGCCGGATTGCCTGACCTTCGACCCGCAGGGTCGCGTCTGGATGACGCTGCGCTGGTCCCGCAGCGTCGCGATCCTCGACCCGGCGGCGGATCGCTGGGAGACGGCGCGCGTCGGTCGCTCGCCGCATGGCATCTTCTACAAGTCGATGGGGCAGGGGGCGGATTTCGCCAGCCGCCAGCCCGGCGCCACCTCCGGCAGCCGGCCGCTCGCGGCCCCCCTGCCAGGGCGGCCGGCCGCCGCACCGCCTGCGGCGCCCGGGCTGGTGCCGGGCGCTATCCCGCCGCGGCCGCCGGTGCTTCCCGCCTCGCTGCAGCAGCCGCGATGACGGCAGGCCGGCGCGGCCTGCTGGCGGCTGGTCTCTCGGCGCTCGCCGCGCCCGCCCTGGCGCAGCTGCCGCAGGGCTGCCGCGGGCAGGTCTTCCTCACCATCGACACCGGCTGGAGCCGGGAGGCGGAGGCGATCGCCGCCATCCTGCGCCGCCATGCGGTGCCGGCTACGCTCTTCATCGCCGACGAGCCCACCTATCGCGGCGATACCAGCCTCTCCGAAAGCTGGGCACCCTTCTGGCGCGCCAGGGCGGCGGAGGGCCATGCCTTCGCCAGCCACACCTGGCGCCACTGGTATTTCGCCAATGACTCCGGCCCGGGGCGGACCACCTTCCGGTCGCGGCGGGGGCAGGGGGAGGTGGTGCTGGACCAGGCGGCGCTCTGTGCCGAACTGGCCCGCCCGATCGGGGCGCTGCGCCGCTTCGCGCCGGAGGCCCGGGTGCTGCCCCTCTGGCGCGCGCCGGGCGGCATCGTCACGCGCAATGCCGTGGCCATGGCATCGGCCTGCGGCCTGCGCCACCAGGGCTGGACCCGCAACGGCTTCCTGGGGGATGAGCTGGACAGCGCGGCCCATCCTAATGCCGCCCTGCTGCGCCGCAACCTGGCCCATATCGGGCCGGGGGAGGTGCTGGTGATGCATTGGGGCGTGCGCAGCCGGCGCGAGCCCTTCGCGGGCATCCTGGAGGCGCTGGTCACGGGCCTGCTGGCCCGTGGCCTCTGCTTCGCGCTGCTGCCGCCCGAGGGCGTGGCCTGAGGCCTCAGCGGTAGTTGGGCTGGTAGCCGGCCGGCGGGGCGCCCTGGTGCCAATTGCCGTGCTGGTCGTACCAGCCGCCATAGCGGGGGTCCCGCTGCTGCGCCACATAGGGGTCCTGCGGAATGCGCTCCGGCTCCGGCGCCGGGGTCAGCGCGCCGCCGACCGCGCCCAGCGCGCCGCCGATCAGCGCGCCTCGGCCGGCACTGCCGGTGACGGAGCCGATGAGCGCACCGGCGCCGGCGCCGAGCGCACCGCCGGCCAGCGCCCGCTGGTTGCGGTCATTCGGGTCGCTGCAGGCGGCCAGTGCCAGGATCGGCGCTGCCAGCAGAAGGGCGCGGGGTGGGCGCATGGAGGGTCTCCTCGTCGGGTGACAGATGTCGGGTCGCGCCCGGCCGGCGCCAAGTCCGGCCGGGGCGTCGTAACCACAACGTGCCGACCGGACCGGGGTTCTTTTATGGCCGCAAACGCGCCTTCGCATGGCGTCAGAACGTGGCTTTTCCTTCATCTGGAGGGGCGCTAGCCTGCCGTCTCGGCAGGAAAACGGATGGGCGGGATGGACAGGCGGATGATCCTCGGCGGCGCCGCGGCGTTCCTGGCGGGCGCCAAGACGGCAGGCGCGCAACAGGCCGTGCCGCATCACGGCCTGCCCATCCCCTCGGACCGCATGGCGCCGCTGCGCGGCCAGGGGCCGGTGGTGCTGACCCCCGCGCAATACGCCCAGCGCTTCGTCGACAGCCCGGCGCCGGCCGGCACGCCCGGCCGCTGGGTCAGCCGTGCCCCGCTGCCGCTGCCGCGCACGGAAATGGCCTGGGCCGCCGAATGGGAAGGCAAGCTGCATGTCGTCGGCGGCTATGCCGAGCAGCAGGTGAACAATACCTGGCACCACATCTACGACCCCGCCACCGATAGCTGGCGCGAGGCCGCCCGCCTGCCGCGCGGCGCCAATCATGTGGGCGTCGTGGCCACCGCTGGCCGGGTCTATGCCTTCGGCGGCTTCAGCAACCAGAATCGCGGCGCCGATACGCTGGCCTTCGCCTATGACGTGGCCGCCGACCGCTGGGACAGGCTGGCGCCCATGCCGCGCCCACGCGGCGCCGGCGCGCTGGCCGTGCTGGACGGCAAGATCCACCATATCGGCGGCGCCTCCGAGCCGGAGGCGGAGCGCGCCTCGGTCGGCTGGCACGAGGTCTACGACCCGCAGGCCGACAAGTGGGAGATGCGCAAGGCGCTGCCCGGCGCGCGGGACCATGCCGGCGTGCTGGCGCATGACGGCGTCATCCACATCATCGGCGGCCGCTTCAACACCTTCGAGTACAATACCGGCCTGCACCATGTGTACCTGCCGGCGCAGGATACCTGGGTGGAGCGCGCGCCCCTGCCGACGCCGCGCTCCGGCCACGGGCTGGTGCTCTATCGCGGGCGCTTCTTCGCCATGGGCGGCGAGTCCGGCTGGTTCGAGAACCGCGTGCTGACCGGCCGCGTGCATGGCCAGATGGAGAGCTACGACCCGGTCACCGATACCTGGCAGCACCACGCCCCGATGCCCACGCCGCGCCACGGCATGGGTGCCGTCACCATCGGCGATTTCATCTATGTCGCCGGCGGGGGTCCCGTGGTGGGCGGTGGAATCAAGACCGCGGTGCATGAGGCCTTTACCCTCGGCTGATGCGGCGCCGATCCTTCCTGGCGGCGCCGTCGCTGCTGCTGGCGGCGCCGGCTTCCGCGGCCACTGCGCAGGGCGAGGCGGCGGCGGCCCTGGTCTCCGCCTTGCGCGCCGGCGGCCTTGTGGTCGTGCTGCGGCATGGCATCACGGATCGCAGCCAGGCCGATAGCGGCCGGCTGGAGGATCGGGCAGGGCAGCGCAACCTGTCGGAGGCCGGGCGCGCCCAGTCCCGCCGCCTCGGCCAGTCCTTCGCGGCGCGCGGCATCCGGCTGGGCGAGGTGCGGACCAGCCCCGTCTTCCGCGCCCGCGACACGGCGGAGCTGGCCTTCGGCGCCCGGGCGGTGGTGGAGCCGCGGCTGACGGCGGATGACTATACGCCCGATCCGGCGCTGCTCGCGGCCAATATTGCCTGGCTGCGCGACCGGGTGCGCCGCCCCTCCGCGCCCGATGCGGTGGATGTGCTGGTCGGCCATATCGTGCCGCTGGGCATGGTGCTGGGGCGCGGCCTGAGCCAGGCGGAATACCCCGAGGGCGCGCTGGCGATCTTCGGGCCGCAGGCGGGCCTGCTGGGCGTGCTGGCGGCGGAGACGCTTGCGGTGGGTTAGGGGTTGGGCTTCGGCGGCTCCCGGATCGCGACCTCGGAGGATTTCAGCACGCTCGGGACCAGCCTTTCGGAAAAGCCGGCCAGGAAGCTCCAGACCACCAGCAGCGCCAGCTGGGCATTGGGCAGCACCAGGCTGAGTGGCGTGACCGCCGCCGTGGCCTCCTTCGGATGGCTGAACTGGTCGAAGCCCATCAGGTCGAACTTCGGGATCAGCGCGCCCCCCACCACGCCCGAGAGCAGGAAGAAATAGACGATGATGGCGCCCGTGGTGCCGACGGCGCCGCGCAGCACATTGGACCAGAAGCTGCGCGCATCGTTCAGCTCGCCCAGCGTCATGGCGGCGCGATTGGCCTGCAGCGTCAGCAGGCGGCTGAACATGGCGCCGAAGAAGCCGGTGCTGGCCGCCGTATAGAGCGGCAGCCAGGCCCAGCCGGAAAAGGCCAGCCGCCCCGGCGCTTCCGGGCGCGGCGCCAGGTAGATGGCGATATAGGGCAGCAGGAAGATGGCGCAGCCGATGATGCCGAGGAAGGCCACCAGCCGCGCCGCCTTCTTCTGGATCGGCCGCGCATGGAACTTGCGCTGCAGCGTCCAATGCGTCTCCTCCAGCACCGCCAGCAGCAGGGCGCGCAGCCGCGTGGCGCCGCCGGGCTTCAGGCCGGGCGGGGTCTGCGCGGTATCGGCCACCAGCGGCATGGCGGCATCGAGATAGGCCTGCAGCCGGGGCGCGCTCTGCACGCGCTGTTCCACCGCCTGGTCCAGCCGGCGGCGCAGCTCCGCCACCAGCGTCTCCTCCGGCTCCAGCAGGGCGAGGCGGCGCTCGGTCTGGTAGATGCGGCTCCAGAGCAGGTCCTCGGGCTCCGCCGCGCCGCTGAGGCAGGCGGCGCGGATGTCCCGGATCACCGCCTGGATTTCCCCGAGTTCCGGCGGCAGGGGGCCGCCGGTCAGTCGGCTCGCCAGGAAATCGGCCCGCACCTCCAGCTGCGCCAGGTGGTTATGGACCATCGGGTTCTGCGGAACGATCGCCATGGCCTGCCTCCCGACGCCTCGGCGGGGATCAGGCCATGTTCCGCACGGCCTGGCAACGAATCCGCCTCAGCCCAGCAGCGCCCGCAGCAGGAAGCCGGCGGCAGCGGTCACGCCCAGCGTGCGCAGCAGGCCGAGCTTCAGGCCGAAAAGGCTGACCGCCGCCAGCAGGCTCAGCAGCAGCGCATCCCAGTTCAGCGTGGCGAGCTCCGGCAGGTCCAGCCGCAGCGGGCCGAGCGGCACGGTCTCCATGCGTGCGAACAGCACCCGCAGCCCGAACCACAGCGCCAGGTTGGCGATCACGCCCACCACCGCCGCGGTCACGCCCGACAGCGCCGCCTTCAGCCGTGGCTGGGCATGCAGCCGCTCGACGAAGGGGGCACCCAGAAAGATCCAGGCGAAGCAGGGCGCGAAGGTGACCCAGAGCGCCAGCACCGCGCCCAGCACCCCGCCCCAGAGTCCCTGGGCGCCGAAACCCGCCAGGAAGCCCACGAATTGCAGCACCAGGATCAGCGGCCCCGGCGTGGTCTCCGCCAGGCCCAGGCCGGCCAGCATATCGGCCGCCGAGAGCCAGCCGTAATGCTCCACCGCCTCCTGCGCCACATAGGCGAGCACCGCATAGGCGCCGCCGAAGGTGACCACGGCGAGCTTGGAGAAGAACCAGGCGATGTCGCCCCAGGGCACGGTGCCGAGCAGCAGCGCGACCGGCCAGGCCCAGAGCGCCAGTGCGATCAGCCCGGCTGTGCGGGCCTTGCGCGCCAGGCGCGGGATGCGGTCCGGATCGGCGGCGATGGCGGCATCCAGCATGGCCGGTGGTCCCTCCGCCGCCGCACCATGGCCGGCACCCGCAAAAGCCTGGGGCAAGGCGTAGCCGATGGCCGCCGCGGCCAGCACCACGACGGGAAAGGGCAGGTCCAGCGCGAAGAGTCCCAGGAAAGCGGCCGCCGCCACCGCCCAGGGCGGGGCGCCATGCAGCGCGCGCTTCGCCACGCGCAACAGCGCCTCCACCACCACCACCAGCACGGCACATTTCAGCCCGAAGAACAGCGCCGCCACCAGCGGCACGGTGCCCAGCGTGACATAGAGCACCGACAGCGCCAGCATCACCGCCGCACCCGGCAGGATGAACAGCAGGCCCGCCGCCAGGCCGCCGCGCACGCCGTGCATCAGCCAGCCGAGATAGGTGGCCAGCTGCTGCGCCTCCGGCCCCGGCAGCAGCATGCAGAAGTTCAGCGCATGCAGGAAACGGGCGTCCGAGATCCAGCGGCGCTGCTCCACCACCTCCCGGTGCATCACCGCGATCTGCGCGGCGGGGCCACCGAAGGACAGCAGGCCGATCCGCCACCAGACGGCGAGTGCCGCGCGGAAGCTGGGAAAATCCTGAGGCGGCCGGGAATCCATCATGCGCGTCCTTGGGCGGGCCAGTTGTGTGTCTCCGCCATCGCATCCCGGCACCAGAGGTGGAAGGCATCGTAGAGGGCGAGCCCGGCCTCGAGCTGCGCCAGGTCGTCCATATGCAGGCGCGAGAGGCCGAGCGAGGCGGCGAGCAGTCCGGCCGCTTCCGGCGCCAGCTCCGGCCGCGCGGTATCGGCGCCGCGCACCAGCAGGGCCAGCCGCGCCAGGGCGGGGGTGGCCAGGTCGAATTCCGCGATCATGGTGTCGAAGGTGCAGTCGGCGCCGCGGTGGCTCCAGAACACGCCCTCGATATCGAAGGGCGTCGCGCCGAATCGTTCGGCCACGGCGGCGACCTCTGACGGGGCGACGAAGAGGAACCGCGCCTCTCGGTCGATGAAGCGGCGGATCAGCCAGGGGCAGGCGATGCGGTCCACCTTCGGCCGGGCGCGGGTCACCCAGATCGTCCGGCCCGTCGCGTCGCGTGGCGGCAGCAGCGCCTCGGGGATCAGCGGCAGCCCGGCGGCGCGCCAGGCCTCGAAGCCGCCCTGCAGCACCCAGGCGCGGGCGCCATCCTGCCGCAGCCAGGCGGCGGCGCCCTCGGAGATCTTCAGGCCGCGCTGGCAGATCACGACGACTTCCCGCCCTTCGAAGCGCGGCGCCCAGGCGGCGATCGCGCGATGGTCGTGATGCATGGCGGTCGGCAGGCCGCGTGGATCCGCCGCGGCATCCTCCGCCAGCCGGACATCGATCAGCAGGGGCGCATCAGGCAGGCCGAGGCGCGCCAACAGGCTTTCGGGTGACAGCGAAGGGTAGGCAGCCATGGACGTCCACTCCCGAACGGGCGGTTGGACGCGATGCTTGGGCTGGCTGCCTGATGGGGCGATCGCGGTGGCCCCGGCGGAAGACTAGAAGGCCGCGGCCGCGGCGGTCAATCGGCGCGGTCAGCGCCTCCCGCGTGCGCGCGGGCTCACGCGTAGTCCTGGTTCGGCCAGGTGTGCACTTCCTCGGTGGCGTCGCGGCACCACAGGTGGAAGGCGTCATACAGCGCGAGCCCCGCCTCCAGCTGCGCCAGGTCGTCGCGATGCAGGCGCGACAGGCCGAGCGAGGCGGCCAGCAGGCCGGCGGATTGCGGGGCGAGGTCGTGCCGCGCCGTCTCCGCGCCGCGCACGATCATCGCCAGGCGCTCCAGCGTCGGCGTGCGCAGGCCGAATTCCTCCAGCATCGTGTCGAAGGTGCTGCCATCGCCGCGATGGGTCCAGAAGACGCCCTCGATATCGAAGGGCGTGGCGCCGAAGCGCTCCGCCACCAGCTCCACCTGGGAGGCGGCGACGAAGAGGAACACCGCGCCGGGATCGACGAAGCGGCGGATCAGCCAGGGGCAGGCGATGCGGTCCACCTTGGGCCGCGCGCGGGTCACCCAGACGGTGCGGCCCTCGGCATCGCGCGGCGGGATGGCGGCCGGCTCCAGCAGCGGCATGCGGGCGGCGCGCCAGGCGGCGAAGCCGCCCTCCAGCACCTGCGCCATCGCCCCCTCATGCCGCAGCCAGGCGGCCGCGCCCTCGCTCAGCTTCAGGCCCTTCTGGCAGACCAGGATCACGTCCTGGCCGCGGAATTCGGGCGCCCAGTCGGCCACGGCCCGATGGTCCCGGCGCCGGGAGGCCGGCAGCAGGCGCGGATCCTCGGCGATATCCTCAGGCTCCCGCAGATCGATCAGCACCGGCCCCTCGGGCAGGCCGATCAGCCGGGAGACCTGCTGGACGGTGAGGGCGGTGGCGGAGGGCATGGCGGTCGGTCCTGATCGGGCGCGCCTTGGGGCGATACCATGCCTGGATGGGGGCGGGCCACTCGGCCCTTCCGTCCCGACGAGGCCGCGCCGATGGACCACCGGCCCATCTCCCGTAATGATATGAACTGTCGCCACCCGACCGATACCCGGCTTTCCCCTTCGCCAGGACCTCGAGCCCATGAAGATCGATGCGCATCGCGTGGAGGACCGCCTGACCGTGGCCCTGACCGGGCGGCTGGACACCAGCACGGCGCCGCTGCTCGGCCGGGACATGCAACTGGACGGGGTCCGGCATCTCGTTCTCGATCTCGATGCCTGCCACTACGTCTCCAGCGCCGGGCTGCGGGAATTCCTGCGCGCGCGGAAGCGCCTGGCGGCCGTGGACGGCACGATGCTCCTGACCAATGTCTCGCGCGATATCCAGGACATCCTGGACATGACGGGCTTCTCCAAGCTCATTCCCAGCCAGCCCAAGGTCCGGGCCATCTCGCTCGAGGGTCTGGAATTCCTCTCCGCGGGCGTCTGCGGCGAATGCTACCGCCTGGACCCCGAGACCATCGTGAAGCTGTACAAGGAGGGGATCGGGGCCGAGGTCGCGGAGAAGGAGAAGCAGTACGCCAAGGCCGCCTTCGTGCTGGGGATCCCGACCGCCATCTCCTTCGACGTCGTCACCTGCGGCGCCCGCACGGGCGTGGTCTATGAGATGCTGGACGCGGCGCTGTTCAGCGCCACCATCCGGAACGACCTGCGGAACATCGAAAGCCACGCCCGGCTGCTCGCCCAGGTGGCAAAGACGGTCCATGCGACCCCCGCCGATCCGGCGATCTTCCCCGACATCAAGGCGAACTTCCGGGACTATATCAACCAGATGGGCGACGTCCTGCAGCCCGGCGAGATCGCCCTGCTGCAGCGCCTGCTGCAGAGGATTCCGGACGCCGACACCTGCGTGCACTTCGACCTGCACACCAGCAATATCATGATCCGCGACGGCGAGCCGGTGATCATCGACATGGGCGACCTCTCCCGCGGCCACTACCTTTTCGACATCGGGCTGCTCTGCACCGTCTACGGCTATCCCGAGACGGGCATCTGCGAGATGGCGACGAAGATCCCCAATGCCGAGGGCCTGCGCCTGCTGGAGCATTTTCTCGAAGCCTATTTCGCGGACAAGCCGGCCGAGGAGCACCGCTTCTTCCAGGCCAATCGGTCTTTCCTGGCCGCTCTGCGGCTGATCTATACCAGCACCTTCCTGCCCAGCCTCCGCGCGGAAAACGCCCGGATCATCAGGGAAATCCTGCTGCCACGGATGACCTAGGGCATTTTCAAGCCATGCGGCTTCGCATGGCGACTCGGAAAATGCGTCAGAACAATCGGCTGGAGCCGTTTCACCATCTTCGCTTTCGGTGAAACCTCCCTAGCGCGGCCCGCGCGGGGAGGCGGGGACACCGCAGCCGCAATCCTCGGCCGGCGGCGCGCCGGGTGGCGGCGTGGGCTGGGCCAGGGCGGGCGCGGCTAGCAGCAGCAGCGCGACCAGTGCGACGAAACCCCTCATGTCAGACCCTCCAGCATCAGGACCAGGCCCGAGGCGAGCAACAGGCCAAGCACCACCCGCCGGAAGCCCTCCGCCGGCACCCGCCGCTGCGCCAGCACGCCGAGCCAGGCGCCGAGCGCCAGCGCGGGCAGCGCCATCAGCAGCATGCGCGAGGAGTCGCGGCCGAAGAAGCCCCCCGCGAGCAGCGCCAGCGCGGCCGCCACCTGCATGGCCACGATGAAGGGCTGGAAGATGGCGCGCGCCTCCTCCGGCCGCAGGCCCTTCAGCTCCGCCCAGATCGCCGGCAGGGCGCCGGAGAAGCCGCCGATGCCGCCCAGGATGCCGCTGGCGAGACCGACCGTCGCATCCGCTCCGGGCCCCGCCTGCACCGCCGCCATCGGACGCCGCGCCAGGCCGAGCAGCGCCAGGCCGGCGAAGGCCACCAGCAGCAGCCCCACCCCCGTGGCGATGGCGGATGCCTCGACCCGCGCCAGCACCCAGACGCCGAGCGGCGTGCCCAGGATGCCGCCCACCACATAGGGCCGCAGCACCTGCCAGCGCAGCGTGGGCCAGATGGCGCCCAGTGTGCCGAGCTGGATCAGCAGCGAGCCCAGCACCAGCACCGGCGCCATCTGCTGCGGCGCCATCCCATGCAGCAGGATGGCCGCGGCCACCAGGTTGAAGGCGAAGCCGGCGAGGCCGGAGGCGAAGGCGGCCAGGAAGCAGCCGGCGAGCAGGAGGAAAATCTCGAAGGTCATGGTGGTTCCAGGCGCTGCAGCGTCACGCTGCCGAACCAACCGCAGTCCCGCCCCGCGCGCCACCGCCCCAGGGTTGCATCCGCCCCATCTTGTGCCCCCCATGGCCGCGTGGTGCTGTCGCGGCCAAGCGAAGGACCTCGGGGGAGATTGACAGGAAATGGCACTGCGCGGTGCGGATGTTCTGGTGAAGGGCCTCAGGGCCGCCGGGGTGACGCGGATCTTCACCCTGTCCGGCAACCATATCATGGAGGTCTTCGACGCGCTCGTCGGCTCCGGGATCGAGCTGGTGCATACGCGGCATGAGGCCGCGGCGGTGCATATGGCGGACGCCTATGCGCGGCTGACCGGGCAGGTCGGCGTCGCCATGGTCACCGGCGGCCAGGGCCATGCCAATGCCACCGCCGCGCTGTGCTCGGCACTGGCCGGGGAAGTGCCGGTGCTGCTGCTGTCCGGTCATGCGCCGCTGGCCGATCTCGGCAATGGCGCCTTCCAGGAACTGCCGCAGGCGGAGCTCGCCGCGCCGATCAGCAAGGCGGCCTGGGCGGCGCAGACGGCGGCGGGGCTGGCGCAGGATGTGGCGCGCGCCTTCGGCATCGCGCTGGCCGGCCGCCCGGGCCCGGTGCATCTCAGCCTGCCGACGGATGTGCTGGAGGCGGAGGTGGAGGCGGCTCCGGTGCCGGAGGCCGCGGCCTTCGCTGGCCGCCCGATGTCGCTGGGTGCGCCGAGCGCGCTGCTGGTGGCCCAGGCGGTGGCCGCCGCCGCGCGCCCGCTGCTGATCGCGCCCCCCGCCCTCTGCACGCCCACGGGCTTCGCGGCCATGGCGAAGCTGGAGGCGGCGAGCGGCCTGCCGGTGGTGCCGATGCAATCGCCCCGCGGCCTGGCCGACCCCTCGCTCGGCGCCTTCCCCGAGGTGCTGGCGGAGGCCGACCTGGTGGTGCTGGTCGGCAAGCCGCTGGACTTCACCCTGAAATTCGGCCGCAGCCCCGCCACCGCCGCGACCTGCCGCTGGATCGTGCTGGAGCCGGAAGGCGCGCTGGTGGCCCGCGCGCAGCGGCTGGTGGGGGATCGGCTGGTCCTGGCGGCCGTGGCCGATGCCGCCAGCAGCATCGCGGCGCTTTCCAGCGTCATGCAGCCGGTCGCGGCCCAGGGCGGCTGGGCCGATCGCGTGCGGCAGGCGGTGGCCTGGCGCCCGGCGGACTGGGCGGCGCTGGCCGGCGCGCCGGCTGGGCCGATCCGCTCCGCCACGCTGGGCCTGGCGGTGGCGGAGGCGGTGGCGACCCAGGATGCCACCTTCGTCTGCGATGGCGGCGAGATCGGGCAATGGGGCCTGGCCACCATGCGCGGCGGCCGCCGCATCGTGAACGGCGTGGCGGGGGCGATCGGCGTCGGCATCCCCTTCGCCATCGGCGCCCGCGCGGCGCTGCCGCGGCCGACGCTCGCGCTGATGGGCGATGGCAGCTTCGGCTTCCACATGGCGGAGCTGGACACGGCGGCGCGGCACGGCCTGCCCTTCGTCGCCGTCATCGGCAATGACAGCCGCTGGAATGCCGAGCACCAGATCCAGCTGCGCGACTATGGCGCCAATCGCGCGCATGGCTGCGAATTGGCATCCGGCACGCGCTACGACATGATCGCCACCGCGCTCGGCGGCCATGGCGAGCAGGTGACGGATGCGCGGGAGCTGGCCCCGGCGCTGGCGCGTGCCTTCGCCAGCGGCAGGCCGGCCGTGGTGAATGTGGTGCTCGACGGCCAGCCGGCGCCGACGCTGCGCAGATAGGGGATGGACGATGAGTGACCCGCATGCCGTGACCAGCCTGGCGGCGCTGGAGGCGCTGTATGGCGAGGCGAATGCGAATTCGCTGCTGAAGGTACGCCGCGACATCGACGTTCCGAGCCGCGACTTCATCGCCCGAAGCCCCTTCTGCATCCTGTCCACGCGCGGGGCCGATGGCGCGGTGCATGGCACGCCCCGCGGCGATGCGCCGGGCTTCGTCCGCGTGCTGTCCGGCACCGAGATCGCCTTGCCGGACCGGCGCGGCAACAACCGGCTGGATGCGCTGCGCGACATCGTGGGGGATCCGCGCGTCGCACTGCTGTTCCTGATCCCCGGCGTGGGGGAGACGCTGCGGGTGGCGGGCCGCGGCACCATCACCGCCGACCCGGCGCTCTGCGCCCAGCTGGCGGAGCAGGGCAGGGCGCCCGCGACGGTGCTGCGGATCGCGGTGGAGGAGGTCTATTTCCAATGCGCCCGCGCGCTGCTGCGCTCCGGCCTCTGGGGCGATACGCCGCGGCCGGCGGGCGTGCCGACGGCGGGACAGTTCCTGAAATCCGCGACGGCGGGCGCCTTCGACGCCGCGACCTACGATGCCGAGGCGCCGGCCCGGCTGGCGGCGAACCTGTACTGACCTACGCCGCCATCAGCGCCAGCCCCTCCGCGACGGACACGAACTCGCCGCCCGCCACCACCCGGTCCTCGCCGAAGCGATCGGTGAAGATGTGGCGGACGGCGGGGACGAGGGAGGAGCCGCCGGTGAGGAAGACGCGGTCCACCGCCTCGGCCGGCAGCGCCGCATCGGCCAGCGCGGCATCGACGGCCCTGCGCATCTGGGCCAGTTCCGGGGCGATCCAGCCCTCGAAATCGGCGCGGGTGATCTCCGCCGCCACCTCGAAATCCGCGTGCCGGAAGCGCAGCGTGGCGCTCTCGGCGCGGGAGAGGTCGGCCTTGGCGGTGGAGACGGCGCGGTAGAGCGCATAGCCCGCCTCATCCTTCACCAGCCGCACCAGGCGGTGGAGTTGTTCGGGATGTTCCGCCGTGCGCGCCACCGCCTCGATATCCCGCAGCGTCTTCGGCGCGCGCATCAGCGACAGCAGGTGCCAGCGGGCAAAACTGGCGTACCAGGCGGGGGGGATCGGCAGCTCCGTGCCGGTGACGCGATAGGTCCCGCCCTTGCCCAGCAGCGGAGAGACGACGCGGTCGATGATCCGGAAGTCGAAGGCATCACCGGCGACGCCGACGCCGGCATGCCCGAGCGCCGTCACACGCCGCGGCGGCCCGGGGTCGAAGCGCAACAGCGAAAAGTCGCTGGTGCCGCCGCCGAAGTCGGCCACCAGCACCGTGGCGGGCCGGTCCAGCGCCTGGGCGAAGCGGTGGCCAGCGGCGGCGGGTTCCAGCGCCACCTGCACCTGTTCCATGCCGGCCAGCGCGAAGGCGCGGCGCAGCCGCTGCTCGCCCAGCGCGTCATCGGCGGATTCGCCCACGAAGCGCACGGGACGGCCGACCACCACGCGGGCGCCGGCCAGGTCATCCCGGAAGGGGGCGAGGAGCGCGCGCAGGAAGACCGCCACCAGCGGCTCCAGCGCCCAGGACTGGCCCAGGATGCGGGTCTCCTGGAAGCTGCGCTGCGCCAGGTAGCTCTTCATCGACATGATGAGGCGGGAATCGAGCGGGTCGTCGAGATAGGCCTCGATGGCGGCGGGCCCGGCGGCGTGCTTCGTGCGGCCATCGGCGCCGTTCCAGAAGCACAGGACGGACCGGAAGACGTCATCCGTCGCATGCCGCAGCACGCGCACGCTGCCATCGGCCGCCTGGGCGGTGACCACGCTATTGGTGGTGCCGAAATCGATGCCGATGACGGGTTGCATGCGGACGCTGCCTTGGGCCGGGGAGGGGGCGCGGCTTAGAGCATTTTGCCGCACGACCCAAGTCGGCCGTCGCTACAGCACCTGGTCGACCGCGAGCAGGGTGGTGGCGAAGGGTCCGCTCCCCTGTAGCACCAGCGTACCGGCGAAGCCGTTCAGGTCCAGCGCCATCTCGGGCGCCGTATCGCCGCCGCTGTTCACCAGCAGGGCGGTTTGCAGGAAGACGTCATCCACCCAGACATTCTGGGCCAGCCGCGCCTCCGGCACGCCGCCTGTGAAGGCGCCGTCGCCACGATAGGCCAGGATAGGCGCCTCGTAGTAGTAGTCCGGGTCCTTGACTAGTTGCACCGTCTCGCCGACCTCGAGATCTGTGATGACCGTGCTGCGACTGCCCTGCCACTGCACCACGAAGCTGTCCTCCCCGGACCCGCCTTCGAGCGTGTCGCGACGGTAGTTGCCGATGCTGCTCAGCGCGTCGTCGCCGCCCAGCCCGCGGATGATGCTGCGGGCGCCCTGGCTGCCCAGAAAGTCGTTGCCCTCCGTGCCGGTGAGAAGAACCGGCTGGCGCTGGAAAAGCCCGCTGCCGGGCGTGATCTCGGTCAGGTCGCCGCTGGTCGGCGAACCCCCGAGCGCGGTGTAGAGGCCGGGCATCTGGGCGAGCGGCGTGACCAGCCCGCGGCCATCGAAATCGATGACCAGCGCATCCGGCGTGATCAGCACCTCGCCGGCCCGCCCCGTGAAAGCCTGCACCACGCGCAGCCCGGGGATCGCCGAAAGGTCGATGATATCGTCGAAGTCGAGATCGCCGATCCAGTCGCGCCCGGTGAAGCGTTGCAGCACCGGGTCCCAGCCGAGTTCCTCGACCGAGTTGAAGACGAAGCGGTCCGCGCCGGCACCGCCCACCATGCCCTCCGCGCCGAGGCCGCCCACCAGCACGTCGTCGCCCTTGCCGCCTTCGAGCACGTCAATGCCGCTGCCGCCGACCAGGGTGTCGGCGCCGTCGCCACCGCGCAACCAGTCGGCCGCCGCGCCGCCAGCCAGCAGGTCGTCGCCGCCATTGCCCTGCACCGTGTCCGCGCCGGCGCCGCCGGTCAGCGTCTCCGCCGTGTCGTCGCCATATTCCCACTGGCCCTGGACGAATTGCAGGACGAGGCTACCCGGCGCGGTCTCCGCCAGCGGCGCATTCAGGTAGAGCCTGACATCGGTCGTGCCATCGCCGTCCAGGTCGAATTCCAGGCCCTGCGAGGTCTGCCGGATGGCGCCCGGCGATCCGTCGAATTGCAGGTCGCCGAGGAAGCGGAAGCCCGACAGGGCCGAGAGGTCGATGCGGTCCTGCCATGTGGTGGGGGCGAGGAAGTCGTCCTGCAATTCGGCGATCGAGCGGAAGACGAAGACATTCGCGCCCTCTCCGCCATACAGGCTGTCGGCGCCGAGGCCACCCACCAGCGTGTCGTTGCCCTCGCCCCCCAGCAGCGAATCCGCGCCTTCGCCGCCCAGCAGAAGGTCGCCGCCGGTGCCGCCGAGGAGGCGGTCGCCACCGCTGCCGCCGTCCAGGGTATCCGCCCCTTCGCCGCCATCCAGCGTGTCCTGGAAAGCGCCGCCGCGCAGCAGGTCGGCGCCGCCCATGCCCACCAGGCTGTCGGCACCCTGGCTGCCTTGCAGCGTCTCCGCCGCCGCCGTGCCCAGCCGATCAAGCCGGTCACCGATCTGCAGGGTCAGGCTGCCCGCGAAGCGCTGCACCAGCGGGCCGGTGAGGCCAAGCAGCGTCATGCTCGCATCGGCCAGGGCATCGCCATCGAGATCCAGCTCGATCAGGCCGCGGCCATTGGCCAGGCTGTAGCGGTACTCGCCGGCCGTGCCGGTGAAGGCCGCATCGGCCAGGAAGGTGAAGCCGGCCAGCCCGGACAGGGTCAGGCGGTCCTCGGCCCGGAAATCGCGGATCACGTCGCCATCGATCTCGGCGAGCAGCGGGTAGATGAAGATATCCGCCCCGACGCCGCCCGAAAGCGTATCGGCGCCCAGGCCGCCCCGCAGCACATCGTCGCCGGCGCCGCCATGCATGGAATCCCGGCCATCGCCGCCGCGCATCGTATCATTGCCGCCGGCACCCAGCAGCGTATCCGCCCCCGCGGTGCCATTCATGGCTTCGGCGGCGGAGGTGCCGAGGCGGTCGAGGGGCGTCACCTTGGTGAGCACGCCGCCATTGCCGAGGGTGAAATCATGCTGGCCGGCGAGCGTGAGCACCACCGGGGGGCCGCCCAGGCCATCGGCATCGATTTCCAGACGCGTCGCAAGCTCGCTGCCTTGGGTGAAGGTGGTGACCCGGATCTCCAACCCCGCCCCGCTGAAGGGGGCCGAGCCGAGCAGGCGCCAGCCGCTGGCGAAGGTCAACAGCAGACGGTCGGCCGCCGAGAAATCGCCGATGGTATCCCCAGCCACCTCCGCCGGTCTCTGGAAGCGGAAGGTGTCCGCACCCTCGCCACCCGAGAGCCGGTCGGCACCGCCTCCACCCTCCAGCAAATCATTGCCGGCGCCGCCCGAGAGGATATCGGCGCCCAAACCGCCGATCAGCACATCCTCGCCGCCCATTCCGAAGAGAACATCGGCCTCGGAGCCCGAGAAGGCGTCCAGATAGTCCCCGCTCTCGCCGCCGATCAAGGTTGCCATGCCGCGCGTCTTCCCTTCGCCTTCGGGAACATTGTGTACCCGGGCGAAGCGAAAGGCGACCGCGTCAGCGCCTCTCGTAGATCAACCTTGCGCGCACCGTGCCCGGCAGGCCGCGCAGCTCGGCCAGGATCGCCTCTGCCTCGGCCCGCGCCTCGACGCTTTCCACCACCACGTAGCCGAGCTCGGAATCCGTCTGGTAGTACTGCGCCGCGATGTTCAGCCCGCGCCGGCCGAAGCAGGCATTCATCTGGGACAGGATGCCGGGCGCGTCGCGGTGCAGGTGGGTCCAGCGGGCGCCGGTGGGACGTGCGGGCAGCTGGACGTTGGGCAGGTTCACGCTGCCCATGGTGGCGCCGCTGTCCGAATAGTCCACCAGCTTGCGCGCCACCTCCGCGCCGATGCGGTCCTGCGCCTCCGCCGTGCTGCCGCCGATATGCGGGGTCAGGATGACGTTCGGCAGGCCCTGCAGGGGGGAGACGAAGGCATCGCCGTTGCGCTTCGGCTCCTCGGGAAACACGTCCAGCGCCGCGCCCAGGATGCGCTTCTCCCGCAGCGCCGCGGCCAGGGCCTCCACATCCACCACGGTGCCGCGGGCATTGTTGATGAAGATGGCCGAGGGTTTCATGGCGGCGAATTCGCGCGCGCCCATCATGCCGATGGTGTCCGGCGTCTCCGGCACATGGATGCTCACCACATCCGCCTGCGCCAGCAGGTCGTGCAGGCTGGCGGCGGGGGAGGCATTGCCATGCGGCAGCTTGCCCGTGTGGTCGTGGTAGATCACCCGCATGCCGAAGGCCTCGGCCAGGACCGAAAGCTGGCTGCCGATATTGCCGTAGCCGATGATGCCCAGCGTCTTGCCGCGCATCTCCCAGCTATTGGCGGCGGACTTGTCCCAGCCGCCGGCATGGGCGGCATTGGACTTGTCGACGATGCCGCGCATCAGCATCACGGATTCGGCCAGCGTCAGTTCCGCCACGCTGCGGGTATTGCTGAAGGGGGCATTGAACACCGCGATGCCGCGGCGGGCGGCGGCGCGCAGATCCACCTGGTTGGTGCCGATGCAGAAGCAGCCGATGGCGATCAGCCGGTCGGCCGCGGCCAGCACCTCCTCCGTCACCTCGGTGCGGGACCGGATGCCGAGGATATGCACCCCCTTCACCGCCTCGATCAGCGCCTGGCCTTCCAGTGCCTTCTTCTCGCGCTGGATATTGGCGTAGTCGGCCTGGCCGAAGAGGTCCACCGCGCTATCGGCGATGCCTTCCAGCAGCAGGATCTTGATCCGGTCCTTGGGGAGGGAGATGCGGTCGTTCATTGCGCCTGGCCGTGTGGGAGCGGCCGCCTTCTGCGCCCTGGCCGCCCTCCAGGCAAGGCCCGCCAGGGCATGGCAGGCCCCCTCAGCCTGGCCCCCCTCAGCCTGGTGTGGTCCAGGGCAGCCCGGCCTCCTCCGCCGCCTGGGCGGTCAGCGGCACCTCCAGCAGGCAGGCCAGGCCCGTGGGGCGCCAGTCCATCAGGATCCGCCCGCCGAGCTGTCGCCGCACCGTGCCATCCAGCACCCGCGTGCCAAAGCCGGGCTGCTGCGGCGTGCCGGGCACGGCCGGGCCGCCGGTTTCGGTCCAGGCCAGCCGCAGCCGGTCCGCTTCCACGGTCCAGCGCACCCGCAGCCGCCCGGTCTCCAGCGACAGCGCGCCGTGCTTGATGGCATTGGTCGCCAGCTCATGCACCAGCATGGCCAGCGGCTGGGCGGTGGCGGCGGGCAGCGCCACATCCGGCCCCTCCAGCGTCGCCCGGGCCTGCTGGGCGGGGCTTTCGCCGATGAAGGGCAGCAATTCGCCGGTCAGCATGCCGCGCAGATCCGCCGCCGCCCAGCTCTCGGCGGCCAGCAGGGTCTGCGCCCGGGCCAGCGCGGCCACGCGGCCCTGCAGGGTGCGGGAGAAGGTGGCGACATCCGGCGCGCGGGTCAGCCGGACCGCGGCCTGCACCACCGCCAGCAGGTTCTTGGCGCGATGGTCCACTTCCCGCGCCAGCAGGGTCTGGCGTTCCTCCGCCTCCCGCCGCTCGGTGATATCGAGCACGGAGCCGACATGGCCGAGGTAGGTGCCCGCGGCATCCAGACGCGGCTCCGCCGCGTCGATCGCGAAGCGCCAGCGGCCATCCGCATGGCGCAACCGGTATTCGATGCGCAGCGGCGCCCGGTTGCGCACCGCCTCCTCGAACATCCGGGCGGTCACCGGGCGGTCCTCGGCATGCACCGCCTCGAGCCAGCCCTTGCCCAGGCCGGTGGCCGGGGTCTGGCCGGTGAAGGCGTACCAGCTGCGGTTGAGGTGTGTGCAGTTGCCCTGCCGGTCGGTCACCCACATCATCGCCGGCGCGGCATCCAGCAGGGCGCGGAAGCGGCCCTCATTCTCCCGCAGCGCGCTTTCGGCCAGCACCTGGCCGGTGGTCTCGATGCAGGTGCAGAACAGGCCGGCGATGCGGCCCTGCTCGTCATGCGCCGGGCTGTAGGAGAAGGTGTACCAGGTATCCTCCGGATAGCCGTGCCGGGTCATCACCAGGTGCAGGTTCTCGTGCCAGGAGGAATGGCCCGCCAGGGCGCTTTCGACCAGCGGCAGGATGTCGCTCCAGATGTCGGCCCAGACCTCGCGGAAGGGGCGGCCCATCGCGCCCGGGTGGCGGGCGCCGAGGATGGGCGCATAGGCCTCGTTGTAGAGGAAGGTCAGATCCTCGCCCCAGGCGATGAACATCGGCTGGCGCGAGTGCATCATCAGCCGGTAGACGATCGAGAGCGCCGGCGGCCAGTCCTGCCGGGCGCCCAGCGGGGTCTGCGTCCAGTCGATCCTCGGCTCGGCCGGCCCTGCCGCCGTGCCCTCGCTCAAGCCTTCGGGCATCATCCGCCTCGCAGCATTCGGTGGCCGAAAGACGGCGCGCCGGCCGCCCCTGGGGGCGGCGCAGTGGGTGCCCGGGACCCGGGCCGCCCCGCCGCGCGGGCGCCGGGCGGGGCCGGGCGAGCCTCCTCCATAGCACGGGCAGCCCCGCGGCGCCGCGCCGCGGCCGCTGAACTTTCTGCCATCCGCGCCGGCCTCAGCGCCCCGCGAGGTTCACCAGCACCCGCGCCAGCACCGCCGCACCGCGCGCCACCTGGGCGGGGGAGGAGTATTCCGCCGGATGATGGCTGATGCCGCCGCGGGAGGGAATGAAGATCATCCCCGTCGGGCAGAGCGGCACCAGGAATTGCGCGTCATGGAAGGCGCCGGAGGGCATGCGCTTCGGCTTGAGCCCGAGATCCCGCGTCGCCGCCTCGATCGCCTCCTGCACCATCGGGTCGAAGCGCGCGGGCAGGGCATGGAAGGTCTCGGTCACCGTCGCGCGGCAGGTCGTCATGGCCGCCTGGACGGTCGCCGCCACCGCATCGCCGCGCGCCGTCAGCACCGCCGCATCCGGGTGGCGCAGGTCGATGCTGAAGCGCGCCAGGTCGGCGACCGTATTGGAGGAATTGGGAAAAACCTCCACCCGGCCCACGGTGAAGCGCAGCACGTCCTCCGGGTCCGCCGTCAGCGCATTCAGCGCGGCGATGGCGCGGACCATGTCCTGCACCGCGTCCTGGCGCAGCGAGAGCGGCGCGGTGCCGGCATGGTCGGTCTTGCCGGCGATCTCCACCAGGAACCAGCGGCTGCCCTGGATGCCGGTGACCACGCCGATATCCAGCCCCTCCGCCTCCAGCAGTGGCCCCTGCTCGATATGCGGCTCGACATAGGCGAAGGGGGGGAAGCCGAGCGGGCGGCGCGGGATGTCCGCCTCCGCCGCCAGCAGCCGGGCCAGTTCGTCCCCGAAGCGCAGCCCCTCCTGGTCCTTCACATCGTCCCAGGCATTGGGTGGGCGAAACCCGGAAAAGGCCATGCTGCCCATGCAGCCGGGGGCGAAGCGGCCGCCTTCCTCATTGGTCCAGGCGACGATCTCGATGGCGCGCCTCGTGGCGATGCCGGCCTCGCGGATCGCCTGCACCGCCTCCAGCGCCGCCAGCACGCCCCAGATGCCGTCGAAGCGGCCGCCCTTGGGCTGGCTGTCCATGTGGCTGCCGGTCAGCACCGCGGGCAGGGACGGGTCCGTCCCCTCATGCCGCAGGAACAGATTGCCCAGCGCATCGACGGAAGGCGCGAGGCCAAGTGGCGCCGCCCAGGACAGCAGCAGGCGCCTCGATTGCTGGTCGAGGTCGGTGAGTGCCGCGCGGTTCACGCCATCGCCCGGAATGGCGCCGAGTTGCGCCATCTGCATCAGGCGGTCCCAATGCCGCTGCTCGTCGATCCGCATCGCCCGCTCCTGCCTCACGAGGGCGGAGTATCAGCCGGCAGCGCGATGCGGAAGCGGAGCGCGTCGCCGCCGCCCTGCTCGGGCGGCTTGCGGAAACGCTCCACCAGCACACCGCCGCAGGCCAAAATGACGCGCTGGGAGGCGATATTGGCCGGGTCCGTGGTCAGCTCCACCCAGTCCAGGCCGCGGGCTGCGGCCAGCGGCAGCAGCCGGGCCAGGGCCTGGCGGGCCATGCCCTGGCCCTGCCGGGCGGGGACGATATTGTAGCCGACATGGCCCAGCACATGGGGTGGCAGCTCGGAGGTGCCCGGCTGCCAGCGCAGCCCGATATTCCCGCAAAAACCGTCCTGCCAGATCCAGAAGGTCATGCCGGGCAGCCGCGGCTTCAGCGAGCCATCCGGCATCCGCACCGGCGCGCCCCTCGCCTCCGGGTCGTGCAGGCTGGCCAGGAAGGCGTCCGGATCGGCCTCGATGGCCGCCAGATGTTCGGCCGCCAGCGCCGCGGCCCGCACCGTGGAGGGGGTCCAGCCGCCCTCCAGCGCCGCGACATACTCCATAAGCTCCCGCCGCGAGGGGATGCGCAGTTCCAGCATGGTGCCGCCTCCGATCGCGGCAGCCTGGCGGGGCGATTGACCAAGGCGCCAGCAGCGAAGGCGCATGGCTGGTCTGTCGACGGCGAAAAGGGGGCTGACGCGGCGGCGCGATGCCCTGACACTGCGGCCGACAAAATCCGGGATGCCGCTGCCATGCGACGCCGCCACCTGCTTGCCAGCCTGCCGCTGCTCGCCGCCCCCGCCACCCTGCGCGCCCAGGCCCCCTGGCCGGAGCGGCCGGTGCGCATCCTGGTGCCCTTCGCGCCGGGCGGGAATACGGATGGCCTGGCGCGGCTGACGGCGGAGATGCTGCAGGCCGAGATCCCCGGCGGCAGCTTCGTGGTGGAGAACCGCACCGGCGCCGGCGGGCTGATCGCGGCGGAGGCGATGGTCCGCGCCCCGGCCGATGGCCATACGCTGATGATGGTGGCGGTCGCCGTGCTGGCGGTGGCGCCGGCGGCGATGGCGCAGGCACCACGCTTCGACCCGGTGGCGGATGTGACGCCCATCGTGAACCTCGGCACGAATCCCTTCGTGCTGATGGCGCATCGCAGCGTCGGCGCGGCGGACCTGCCCGCGCTGATCGACTGGATGCGGGCGCGGTCGGGCAGCTTCCCCTATGCCTCCGGCGGCGTCGGCAGTTTCCAGCACCTTTCGATGGCGCTGCTGCTGCAACGCCTCGGCATCCAGGCGGAACACGTGCCCTATCGCGGCGGGGCGCCGGCGCTGGCCGATCTCATCGCCGGCAATGCGCCGGTGATGTTCGCCAATCTGTCGGAGGCGGTGCCGCATGCGCAGAGCACGGCGGTGAAGCTCTATGGCATCTCCAGCCTGACCCGCGCCGCGGCGCTGCCCGATGTGCCGGCGATTGCCGAGGTGGTGCCGGAATTCGAGACCATCACCTGGAACGGGCTCATGGGGCCGAAGGGCATGCCGCCGGCGCTGGTGGCGCGCCTGCACGGCATCGTCGCCGCCGCCCTGCAGCGCCCGGCGGTGCAGGCGCGGATGGCGCAGATCGGCGCCGATCCGCTGGGCGAGGGGCCGGAGCCTTTCGCCCAGCGGCTGCGCGCCGATGTGGCGCGCTGGGGCGATGTGGTGCGCAGCGCCGGGATCCGCCTGCAGTAGCGCGGCCGCGCAGCGCGCTTATCGCGCGACCGCACCCAGCCCCAGCCGCCGCGCGATCTCCGCCGGCCCGGCGCCGGACAGGCCCGACATCTCCTCCAGGCTGATCGGCTGCGGCGGGCGCAGGGTGAATTCCAGTTCCCGCGGCTGCCGGATGAAGCTGGCCACCGCCTGGCGGACCGGCAGGAAGGGATCGGCCTGCGGCGCCGGGGCGGCGGCGTTCGGCGGCGCGCCCTTGCGGGCCGGGGCCGGCGGTGCGCCGGGGCGACCGGCGGGCGCCTCGCCTGGCACCGGCATGGCCAGCGCCATCTGCGCCAGCTGTTCCCGCAGCCGGTCCTCCGGCATGCGCTGGTTGCGCGCCTGCTGGGCGATCAGCCGGCCGACCAGGCCATGGTCGCGCAGCGTCAGGGTCAGGGCATGCAGCCGCGCCTGCATGAACTGCGTCATATAGGCCTCCGGCTCCGCCGGCTCGCCGGGCCGGGGCAGGGGCACGCTGCTGAGATCGGCGCGCAGGCCGAGCGTCGTGGCCTGGTCCCAGGTCAGGGTGAAGGGGTCCACCTCCATCACCCCGCCCTCGCGCCGCGCGGTGGCGCGCAAGGCGGACCCGCCGGTGATCTCGCGATAGCCTAGGCCCTCCAGCCAGCCGGCGCTGCCGCTGGGCGGCACGATGCGCAGGCCCTGCAATTCCATGCTGGTCGCAGCCAGGCCCGCCGCATCCATCGTCGCCTCCAGCGCGGTGCGGCCGAGGGTGAAGACCGGCTGGCCGCCGGCCTGCGCCTCCAGCCCCTCCAGCACGATGCGCTGCGGCGTGCCGGGCACCGGGTCCGGCACCTGGATATCGTCCAGCGCCGCGGCCACGCTGGTGGCCATGTCGATGCCCTGCAGGGCGATGCGGCCGATCCGCACATCGCCCTGGCCCAGGGCCCCGAAGGGGGCGCCGATCTGCACGCCTTCCAGCGCGGCATCGGTCAGCCGCCCCGGCACCCAATCCCGCAGCGCGAAGCGGCCGATGGCGAGATCCACCTGCTTGCCCGGGTCGCGCAGGGTCGCGCCTTCCAGCGTCAGCACCTGGACCGAGAACTGCCGGAAATCCGGCATGCTGCCATCCAGCGGCGGCAGCACCATGGATTGCACGGCGGCGCGGCCGATGCGCAGCGCATTGGGCGCCTTGCCGCCGCCCTGGAAATCCAGCCCATCCACCGTGGCGGCGCCCAGCACGCCAGGGCCATAGCCCTGCGCGGTGGCGCGGCCGAGGGTGAGGGTGCCCTCGCTGCTGGTGCCGCGCAGCGCCTCCAGCTCCAGCGTGCCGAGCTCGAAGGTGGCGGGATCGAGCCGCGCCCCCTCCGCCGGCAGGGTCATGCCGCCGAGCACCAGCCGCGCCGCCTCGAAGCGGTCCTCGGAGGTGCCGATATTCGTCACCAGCAGCACCGTCCGCGCCTCCGCCCGGCCGAGGCGGCTGGCCGTCACATCCTGCAGCAGCAGTTCGGTGACCGAGATGCGTTCGCGCGGCGCGGTGATGGTGAGGTCGCCCAGGCGGGCACGGCCGGTGACCGGATCCACCTGCCGGCTGCCGATCGCAAGCCGCGCCTCCGGCCCGAAGGCGGCGCGCAGGCGTTCCAGCGCCGCATCCAGCTGGCGCTCCGCCTCCGCCTGGGCCAGCGCGCCGGCACCGGCGAGCGCCAGGGCCCCGGTGAAGACGCCGGTCAGGACAATGAGGGCAGGGCGACGACGCATGGCTGGCTCCCGAGTTGTTGGAGCCCAGCCTATGCAGGAAGCGGCCGCCGGGTCCAATGCCGCGTGATGCTCAGGATTGCGTGTTGTTTCAGGGGATGGCCGCCGCCGCCCGGACCCCCTCGATCATGCTGGTCTTCAGCAGATGCGCCCGCGCCTTGGCCGGGTCGGCCGCGATGGCGCGCAATTCCGCCAGCCGTGCGCTGCGGGCGACGGGGTCCTTCTCCTCCAGCGTCTTCTTGTTGGCGATGGTCATGGCCTGGAGGAAGGCCTCCGCCACATGGCGGCGCTGGCGGTCGTAGCGGTCCAGCAGGTCCTCCGACCCGCCGGCCAGCACGGCGGCGATCCGTTCCGCGGCCAGGATCGCGTCGTGCACCCCGAAATTCATGCCCATGCCGCCGAGCGGATTGTTCACATGGGCGGCATCGCCGGCCAGCAGCACGCGCCCCTGCCGGAAGCGGGCGGCGACGCGCTGGTGCACGGCGTAGAGATTGGTGTGCACCACCTCATAGCCCGCCGCGTCCGGAATCAGCCCCTGAAGGCGTTCGGCCGCCGCCTTGCGATCCAGAAGTTCCGCCTCCGGCGCTGCCGGGTCGGTCGGGAAGACGATGCGCCAGAGGCCGGGCGGCGCCTTGCCCGGCACCTTGAACAGCGCGCACCAGGTCACGGGGTCCGAGACATAGCTGGAGATGGCATAGCCCTTCGCCGCCATGTCGCGCGGCGTGGTCACCACCAGGAAGCGCTCGGGATAGGTGAAGCCCTCGAAGCCGATGCCCTGGCTTTTGCGCACCACGCTGCGGCCGCCATCGGCGCCGAGCACATAGTCCGCGCGATGGGTGGTGCCGTCCTCCGTGGTCACGATGACGCCGGTGGCATCCTGCGCCACGGCGGTGACGGTGACGCCCCAACACACCTCGGCATGGCTGTGGCGGGAGAGGTGGTTGAGCAGGATGCGGCACAGCTTGTGCTGTTCGCATTGCAGCCGGAAGGGGAAGGGCGTGATATCCGCCAGCAGGCCGAGATCGAATTCGGCGACCACCCCTTCCTCCCGCCCGCGGAACTGCCACACGGGCGCGCGGATGCCCTGCGCGAGCAGGTCCGCCGTGACGCCAGACTCGAAAAGCATTTCCATGGTCGGCGGGTGGATGGTGGCGGCGCGCGGATCCTCGAAAGGCTCCGTATGCCGTTCCAGCACGCGCACCGGCACGCCGGCCCGCGCCAGCATCAGCGCGGCACTCAGCCCGGCCGGGCCGGCGCCCGCGATGATGACCTGCGCCATGCGATCAATGCTCCGCCAGGATGCGGCCATGGCCCTGGATGCGGTCGGCGATGCCGCTGCGGCGCATCGCATCCCAGGCCAGCACCGCATTGATCGCCAGCACCGGCTTGCCGAGCCAGCGCTCGCCCTCGGCGGCGATATCGACGCCCACCAGGTTGGTGCCCACCTGCACCAGCGCCTCCACATCCGGGCCGTCCAGCTCGTTCAGGCTGGCGCGGATGTCCGAGGGCTGCACCTGGGCGATCTCGCGCGGGGAGGGGCATTTCAGGCCCTTGAGCCGCACCACCTCGAACCCCGCCTCGGCGAACCAGGCCTGCACCATGGCGTCGCCGCGTGGCTGGTGCGGCGTCAGCACGGCGATCCGCTTCGCACCGAAGGCGCGCAGCGCGGCGGCCGTCGCGAAGCTGCCCATGGTGACGCCGACGCCGGCCTTGGCCTCCAGCTCCGCATTCAGCTTTTGCGAGGCTTCGAGCCCGCCCCAGAAGGCTTCCAGCGCCACGCCCATCACCAGGTGTTCCGGCCCGCAGGTCATCACCTGTTCGATCGCCGCCCCCAGCCCGTCGCGCATCGCCTGGACGTGTTCGAGAAAGGCCTGCTCGCTGGTCAGCGGGCGTTCCTTGATGGAGACGCGGGCCAGGTGGAAGGTCACGCCGGGCGGCCGCAGCGCGTCCACTTCCGGCTGCACGATGGTGTTGGTGGAGGGCACCACGAAGCCGATCCGCTTCCGCCAGCCCAATGCATCCGCCATGCCCGAAACTCCCAATTGTCCGGACAGGTTAGGCAGGGTTTTGGCAATTCGGAAGCCGGGGTCAGGCCGGCACTTCGACGGGCAAGGGACGGATCACCAGGCGATCGATCCGCTGGCCGCGGCGTTCCAGGATGCGCAGTGCGTAGCCCTCGATGGCGACCTCCGCCCCCACCTCCGGGATGCCGCGCTGGCGCGCCACCAGCAGGCCGCCGATGGTCGCCGCCTCATCCTCCGGCAGCCCCCAGCCGAGCTCCCGGTTGATGTCGCGCACGCGCAGGTCGCCGCGCACCTCCACCTCCCCATTCTCCGCCAGGTCGCCGAGGATGGCCTCCCCACGCTGCACGATCTGGCCGACCACGACCTCCACGATATCCTCCAGCGTGACGATACCCTTGAGCGATCCGTATTCGTCCAGCACCATCGCCATCTTGATCGGTGCCTTGCGGAAATCCTGCAGCTGCTCGCGCAGGGGCCGCGTCTCGATCACCAGTGACGCCGGATGCGCCACGGCGGCGAGATCCATCCGCGACGCATCGCCGCCGGCCGCCTGCAGCGCGCGCAGCACGTCGCGCGCATGCACCACGCCCAGGATCTCCTCGCCATCCCGGCCGAACAGGGGGAAGCGCGCATGCGGGGAGGCCAGGACCTTCGCCAGCAGCTTCTCCGGCGCCTCGGCCATGTTGAGCGCGACGATGCGGGAGCGATGCGTCATCACGTCGCGCACGGCCATGTCGTCCAGCGCCAGCACGCCGCGCAGCATGCCACGCTCCTGCCGCGCCGCGAGATCCGCCGGGCCCGCATGGCCCATGCCATGCAGGTCGATGGCCCCCAGAAGCTCGTCCTCCGTGATGCCGGGCCGCTCGGCCTCCGGCGCCCGAAAGCCCAGCAGGCGCAGCGTGCCGCGCACCACGATATTCACGAGGTCCGCCACCGGGCCGAGCACCCGCATGGTGCCGGACAGCACGGGCACCACGCGCATCGCCGCCGCATCCGGCGCGCGCAGCGCCAGCGTCTTCGGCAGGACCTCGGAGAAGATGACCAGCAGGGCGGTCATGACGAGGGAGGCATAGGCGACGCCCCCCTCGCCGAACCAGGAGATCAGCAGGGCGGAGGCGAGCGCCGTGGCGGTGGTATTGACCAGGTTGTTGCCCACCAGGATGGCGGCAACCACGCGGTCCTTGCGCTCACTGAGGCGGCCGAGCGTGGCGGCGCGGCGGTCGCCTTCCTTGGCGCGGCGGGTGACGAAGGCGCGGCTGGCGGCGGTGAAGGCGGTCTCGGTGCCGGAAAACATGGCGGAGGCACAGAGCAAGGCCAGGATGATCCCGAGCATTGCCAGACTGGACGCGTCCATCGAGAAGCAGCACCTCATCGCCACGGCGCGCGCCAGGCCGCCGATGGCGGCCGGATCGTCGCCGGAGGCTGCCGCTTACCATGATTCGGTGCCCCGCGGCGGCCGGCGCGGCACACAAGGCCGCAAGCGGGGCATTTCAATCGGCTGGACGGCGGGCGGCGGCGGGGCGATTGTTGCAGCGCAAGATGGCGCTCCGGGCCTCCCCGGCGCCGAAGGATCCTTGGGACGATGGACCTGGCCTACCTCGCCGAATGGGCGAATCTGCTGATCCGCTGGCTGCACCTGATCACCGGCATCGCCTGGATCGGCACCAGCTTCTATTTCATCGGCCTGGACAACCAGCTGGACGCCCCGCGCGACGGCAACCCCCTGGTGAAGGGGGAGCAGTGGTCGATCCATGGCGGCGGCTTCTACCACAAGCAGAAGTACCTGAATGCGCCGGCCAGCCTTCCGGAGAAGCTGCACTGGTTCAAATGGGAGGCCTACTGGACCTGGATCAGCGGGTTCTCGCTGTTCATGCTGATCTATTGGGGCCAGGCCAGCACCTATCTCGTGGACCCGGCGGTGATGGACCTGTCGCCCGGCGTGGCGGTGGCGATCTCGGCCGTGATGCTGGTGGCGGGGTGGGTGGTCTATGACCTCGCCTGCCGGTCGAAATGGGGGGAGAACGAGGCGCTGCTCTCGGCCTTCGGGGTGGGGCTGCTGGTGGTGGCGGCCTTCGTCGCCTGCCATGTGTTTTCGGGCCGCGGTGCCTTCCTGCAGATCGGCGCGATGACCGGCACCATCATGGTGGCCAACGTCGCCATGGTGATCATCCCGGGCCAGCGGAAGATGGTCGCCGCCATGCAGGCGGGGCAGGTGCCGGATGCGAAGTATGGCCGCTGGGGCAAGCAGCGCAGCGTCCACAATACCTACCTGACCCTGCCCGTGCTGTTCCTGATGATCAGCCCGCACTACCCCATGACCTGGGGCGCGCAATGGAACTGGGTGGTGCTGCTGGCCATCACGCTCGCCGGCGCGCTGGTGCGGCAGTTCTTCGTGCAGCGGCAGTTCGGCCGCAACCCGGTGGCCCTGCCCATCGCGGCGGTGGCCGTGATCGGCCTGATGGCCTTCGCCCTGATGCCCGCGCGCCAGCCCCCGGGCGCGGAGGCGCCGGCCTTCGCCGAGGTGCAGTCCATCACCGCCGCCCGCTGCGCCAGCTGCCACGCCGCCCGCCCGACCCAGGAGGGATTCGCGGAGGCGCCGAAGGGCGTGCGGCTGGATGAGCCGGGGCAGATCCGTCGCTGGGCGCAGGCCATGCGCCAGCAGGTGGCGACCGAGGCCATGCCGCCCGGCAACCTGACCGAGATCACGGCCGAGGAACGCGCGAAGCTGATCGCCTGGGTCGCCGCCGGAGCGCCCCGCGAATGAAGGCCTCCGCGCTGACCACGCATATCCTGAACACTGGCAACGGCAAGCCCATGGCCGGCGTGCTGGTGGAGCTGTTTCGCCATCAGGCCGGCGGCCCCGCAAAGGTGACCGAGGCGGTGACGAATGCCGATGGCCGCACGGATGCGCCCCTGCTGACGCCGGACACCTTTGTGGCGGGCACCTATGAGCTGCGCTTCCACGTCGGCGCGCAGTTCGGCGGGGAGGGGTTTCTGGACGTCGTGCCCATCCTCGTCCGGCTCGCGGCAGGGCAGGGGCACTATCACGTGCCGCTGCTCTGCTCGCCCTGGTCCTACGCCACCTATCGCGGCAGCTGAGGCGCCGCTTGCCCGCGGCGCCGGGCCGGGCCAGTTTCGCCGCCTGATCTTCGGGGGTGGAACGCAATGGGCATCAAGGTCGCGGTCATCGGCGCGGGCACCATGGGGCATGCGCTGGCGCTGGTCTTCGCCCTGGGCGGGCATGAGGTGCGGCTGACCGACAGCAGCATGGCCACCCTCGACAAGGCCGGCGGGCTGATGGAGACGGCGCTGGAGACGCTGGTGGTGGCCGGCGAGGCGCCGCGCGAGGCCGATACCGAATGGCTGCACCACGCCGTCACCCGCCTGCCCGTGCTGGCCGAGGCGCTGGAAGACGCCGACCTGGTGCTGGAGGCGATCATCGAGCAGCCGGAGGCCAAGCGCGCCCTGTTTGCCGAGATCGACCGCCTGGCGCCGGCCGCCGCCATCATCGCCAGCAACACCAGCTACCTCAATCCCTTCCCCTTGATTCCCGCGGCGCGCCAGGACCGCGCGCTGATCATGCACTGGTACACGCCGCCCTATCTGGTGGATCTGGTCGATATCGTCGGCGGCCCCTCCTGCGACCCGGCGGTGGTGACCTTCGCCGTGGAATTCTGCCGCGCCATGGGCAAGCGCCCGGTGGTGATGCGCAAGTTCGTGCCCGGCTACATCGCCAACCGCGTGCAATCCGCCATCGCGCTGGAGGTCCAGAAGCTGCTGGATGAGGGCGTGGCCACGGCCTCCGAGATCGACACCGCGATCATCGAGGGCATCGCGCTGCGCCTGCCGATCCTCGGCGTGCTGGCCAAGGCGGATTTCACCGGCCTCGCCTTCACCCAGACCAGCCTCGCCAACCGCATGTACGAGCCGCCGCCGGTGCGCGGGCAATGCGATGCGGTGGATGCGCTGGTGGCGGCGGGCCGCACCGGGGTGATGGCCGGCGCCGGCTTCTACGACTGGCCGGGCGAGACGGCGGATGTGCTGGAGGATCGGGACCGGCGGCTGCTCGCGCTGAAACGCGCGCTGCGGCAGATCGGCACCCTGGCGGGGGAGGGGCGGGAGGCATGATCACCTACGATCTTCGCGGCAAGGCGGCGCTGGTGACGGGCGGCGCGTCGGGCATCGGGCTGGCCACCGCGACGCTGCTGGCGCGCAGCGGCTGCGATGTCGCGATCAATTTTTTGGCCGGCGATGCACGGGGGGCCGAGTCCGTCGCGCGGCTGCAAAGCGAGACCAATGCGCGCATCCTGGCCGCGCCCGGCACTGTGGCCGATGCGGCGGATGCGGCGCGGATGGTGCAGCAGGCCGTCACGGATCTCGGCCGCCTCGACTACCTGGTGAACAATGCCGGCACGCCCGGCACGGCCACGGCCATCGCGCCCCACGAATTCGACCGGCTGACGGAGGAGCTCTGGGATGCGGTGCTGGAGGTGAACCTGCGCGGCGTCTTCCGCTGCGCCAAGGCGGCGGGGCCGGCGCTGCGCGCGGCGCAGGGCGCCATGGTCAACATTGCCTCCATCGCCGGCATCAATTCCGCTGGCTCCTCCATGGCCTATGGCGCGACCAAGGCCGGCGTGATCTCGCTGACGAAGAACCTGGCGCGCGGGCTGGCCCCCGAAGTGCGGGTGAATGCGGTCGCACCTGGCGCCGTCGACAGCACCTGGATGATCGAATGGACCGAGGAACAGCGCCGCTCCTCGATCGAGGGCGCGCTGCTGAAGCGTCGCTGCAAGCCGGAGGACCTGGCGGAGGTCATCGTCTTCCTGCTGGCCGGCGCCGCCATGGTGACGGGTCAGACCGTGGTGGTGGATGGCGGGCTGACCACCTGACGCGGCTGTGAGCGCCGGCCTGTTGCAATACTTAACCGTATTGTTTAGTTACGGCCGGCGCTGAACAGGAGCCTCGCCATGTCACGGCTGATCTTCATCAACCTGCCCGTCACGGACCTGCCGCGCGCGGTGGCCTTCTACGAGGCGATCGGGGCGCGCCGGAACCCGCAATTCAGCGACGACACCGCGGCCTGCATGGTCCTCATCGAGACCATCCATGTGATGCTGCTGACCCATGCCAAGTTCGCGCAATTCACCAGCAAGACCATCGTCGATGCGCACAAGGCCTGCGAGGTGATGATCTGCCTCTCCGCCGAGAGCCGCGACGAGGTGGATGACCTGGTGCGGCGCGCGACGAAGGCGGGCGGCGGGGCGGACCCGACCCCGGTGCAGGATCACGGCTTCATGTTCGGGCGCAGTTTCGCCGATCCGGACGGCCATATCTGGGAGGTGATGTGGATGGACATGGTCGCGGCGACCGAGGCCATGACGCAGGGCGCGCCGGCATGAGCGGCCTGACCCTCTGCCTGTGGTTCGACGGGCAGGCGGAGCAGGCGGCGCGGTTCTACGTCGCCGCCTTCCGCGACGGCGGCAAGCCCGCCGAGCTCGGCCCGACCATGCGCCAGCCGGCGGATGCGCCGGTGCTGACGGCGGAATTCACCCTGGCTGGCCAGCGCTTCCTCGGCCTGAATGGCGGCCCGGCCTTCAAGCCGAGCATGGCGCAGTCGCTCTGTGTCGAATGCGACGACCAGGCGCAGATCGACCATTTCTGGGACCGGATGTCGGATGGCGGCCAGCAGCTCGACTGCGGCTGGGTGACCGATCGCTTCGGCTTCGCCTGGCAGATCATGCCGAGGGCGATCCTGTCGATGATGCGCGACCCGGATCCGGCGCGCAGCGCCCGCGCCTTCGCGGCGATGCAGACGATGAAGAAGCTCGATATCGCCGCGCTGCGCGCCGCGCAGGACGCGGCCTGAGGGGGGCGGCGCCCGACGGCCTTGAACGAAAACCGGCGCATCGCCGGGGACGGCCGTAGGTATTGGCGTGCACCCCCGCGCGGAAACTCGTTAGGCTGGCGTCAAGAAGACCGGAGGACACGCCATGCCCATCGCCCGCCGCGCCCTGCTGGGTGCAGCCCTCGCCGCGCCTTCGCTCGCCCGCGCCCAGACCCTGCGGCCGGTCTCCCTCATCACCTTCCCCGGCGGCTTCAACTGGCCGATCTGGGCCGCCATGGAAAAGGGATTCTTCGCGCGCCACGGCGTGGCGGTGACCCTGACTCCCACGCCCAATTCCACCTTCCAGCTCACCAACCTGATCGGCGGTCGCTTCGACATGGCGGTGACCGCCATCGACAATGTCATCGCCTATAGCGAGGGCCAGGGCGAGGCGGCGGTCTCCGGCACGCCGGACCTGGCCGTGGTGATGGGCGGCGACAACGGCTTCCTGAAGCTGGTGACGGTGCCGGAGGTGCGCAGCTTCTACGACCTGCGCGGCAAGGAGCTTTCGGTCGATGCCCTGACCACCGGCTATGCCTTCGTGCTGCGCAAGCTGGTGGAAGTGGGCGGGCTGAAGCAGGAGGATGTCAGCTATGTCCGCGCCGGCGGCGTGATGCAGCGCTTCCAGGCGCTGCTGGAGAAGAAGCATGCCGGCACCCTGCTGATCTCGCCCTTCGAGGTCCAGGCCGAGGCGCAGGGTTTCCGCACGCTGGCGGATGCCGCGACCATGCTGGGCTGCTACCAGGGCCTGGTCGGCGCCACGCGGCGGGACTGGGCGGCGGCGCATCGGGCGGAGGTGGTGGGCTATATCCGCGGCACCATCGATGCGCTGGCCTGGCTCTACGACCCCGCGAACCGCGCCGAGGCCCTGGCCCTGCTGCGCCGGAACGTGCCCGGCATGGCGGAGGCGACGGCCGAGGCCTCCTACCGCGTCCTGCTGCATCCGAGTTCCGGCTTCGAACCTCGCGCGGCGGTGGATGTGGAGGGCATCCGCACCGTGCTCGCGCTGCGCAGCCAGTTCGGCCCGCCCGGCCCGGCGCTGACGGACCCGCAGAAATACCTTGATATGCGCTATTACCGGGAGGCGCTGCCGGGCTGAGCGGGCGGCGTGGCTATTCCGCCGCCAGGGCCGTGGCATTGACGCGGAAGCGCGGCGCCACCTGCTCCATGAACAGACGCAGCGACTGCGCAGCCAGCGCCGCCGGCATGGGGCCGAGCCGGAAGCTGCCGATGACGCCGCCGATGCCCGTCGCCTCCAGCTCCGCCATCCGCGCCGCGACGGTGGCGGGCGAGCCCGCGATCAGCGCCTTCTCGGGATCCACGCGCGCGGGCGGCACCGTCTCCTTCTTCATGATGATGCCCTGCTCGGCATAGATGCGCTCCCGCAGCGCCTTCCGCTGTTCCTGCATGGCGAGGAAATTCGGCACGGCGATGCGCTGCGCCTCGGCATCCGTCTCCGCCACGAAGATGTTGCGCCAGCACCAGCTCTCGGCGAGGCAGGCTTCCACCTGCTCCGCCCCGAAGCCCGCCTCCAGCATGGTGGCGCGGTATTGCAGCAGCCGGTCGCGCGTGGTCTCGAAGGACTGCACATTCATCAGGAAGGGCAGGCCGCGCCGCGCCAGGTGCAGCGCCCCCGCCTCCGATGATGCCGCGCGGATCACATAGGGATGCGGTTTCGTGAAGGGTGTGGGGCGCAGCCGCGGGATGCTCAGCGTCCAGTGCTTGCCCTCATGGCGCATGCCCTCGGGGCTGGTCCAGGCCTTGAGCATGATGCCCTCGGCCTCCTCGTAGCGTTCCAGCGCTTCCTCCGCGGGAATGCCATAGCCCTGGTATTCGTAGACGTTGTAGGCGGTGCCGCGCCCCAGCCCGACGATGACGCGGCCGCGCGAGAGATTGTCCAGCAGCGACATCTGCTCCGCCAGCCGCGTCGGATGGTGCAGCGAGACCTGCGCTACGGCGAAGCCCACCTTGATGCGCCTGGTGGCCGAGAGGATCGCGGCGGCGAAGGTCACCGGATCGACATAGGCGCAATTGCCGTCGAAGTGATGCTCGGCCAGCCAGATCACCTCGAAGCCCAGCTGCTCGCAGAGCAGCGCCTCCTCCATCGCCTCGCGGATCGCATCGGCGTCCCGATCGGGGTCGCGACTCTCGGGGAAGAGGAAGTTGCTGAAGCGCAGCATGCGGGCCGCTCCCAAACGTTAGGACAAAGCCTAACACCGTCTCCCACGGCCGCAACCTTATCCTTGCATCGCGGTGAGAGGCGAATGTTAGGATGAATCCTGCCCCTTGCGGAGGTTCCAGCCTTGCCCAAGCGCCGCAGTCTCCTCGCCGCCAGCCTCGCCCTGCCTGCCATCGTCTCCCGCGCCCAGGCGCAGGAACGCCCCGTGCAGTTGCTGGTGGGCTTCACGCCCGGCGGCAATATCGACCTTGCCGCGCGCATGGCCGCGCCCTTCTTCGAGAAGTACCTGGGCCAGCAGGTCATCGTGGTGAACCGCCCTGGCGCCGGCGGCATGATTATGCTGAACGAGGTGGCGGCCGCCGTGCCGGATGGCCGCACCGCCGCGCTGGTCTCCTTCCCCGCGCTGGTCACCGCGCTGTACGACAATCGCCCGCGCTACACGGTGGACAGCTTCGCCTATGTCGGCCTGCTGACCGATGAGCCCTATACGATCTTCGTCGGCCCCAACTCGCCCTATCGCAGCCTGGCCGATCTGGTGGCCGCCGCGCGGACGCAGCCGGAGACGATCACCATGGCGGGTGCGGGCGTCGGCAGCGCGCCGCATCTCGCGCTGATGCAGCTGGAACGCGCCGCCGGCGTGCGCTTCACCTGGGTGCCGACGCCGGGCGCCGGCCAGGCCATGCAGCTGGTCCAGGGCGGCCATGTGGCGGGGTCCATCTCCACCGTCAGCCTCACCGTGCGCGCGCATATCCAGGGTACGCTGCGCGTGCTGGCGCTGATGTCCGAAAGCCGCTGGGACCGCGCGCCGGAGCTGCCGACGACGGGGGAGGCGGGCTGGCCGCTGGAAGCGGGCTCCGCCCGCGGCTTCGCCCTGCCGGCCGCCACGCCCGCGCCGGTCGTCCAGCGTTGGGAGGAAGCGGTGCGGCGCACCGCACAGGACCCGGAATTCAAGGCCATGACGGATCGCGACTACCTGATCCTGCGCTACATGGACCGCGCCGCCATGACCGCCTTCGTGCAGCGCGAGAATGCGGCCTATGGCGCGATCTGGCGCAGCACGCCCTGGAAGGCGTCCTAGTAGACGGCGGCGATGCACTCGATCTCGAGCAGGAAGTCCGGCACCGGCAGGGCCGCCACGACGCAGGTGGTGCGCGCGGGCAGCGCATCCGCCGGGAAGGCAGCGCCGTAGAGGCGGTTCATCTCCGCCACGTCGCCGGCGCGCGTCAGCAGCACATTCGCCTTCAGGATGCTGCGCATATTGCTGCCGCCTTCCTCCAGCGCGCGCTTCAGATGGCCGATGACGATCGCGAATTGCGCGGCAAAATCGTCCTTCGGCACGCCGTCCGGCCCCATCGGCCCGATGCCGGAGACATAGAGCGTGGCGCCATGCCGGACGGAGATGGCGAAGGGCGGCCAGGCGCGGCCGGTCTCGGGGGGCATGAAGCGGGCGATCTCGGGCATCATTCTCTCCTGGCTTTACGGCGCCACCAAGCGCGTTCCACCATGGTGGCGCAACCCACCGCCCGGAGAGATCATGCCGCAGGTCGATACCGCCCGCTTCCTGAAGGATCTGCACGAGCTCCGAAAGATCGGCGCCTACAAGACCGGCGTGCATCGCCCGACCTTCTCGCCCGAGGATATGGAAAGCCGGCGCTGGCTGATGGAGCGCATGGCCGAATGCGGGCTGGAGCCCGCCATCGATGGCATCGGCAATGTCATCGGCCGCCATCCCGGCCCTGGGCCGAAGCTGCTGGTGGGCAGCCATATCGAGAGCCAGAACCAGGCGGGCTGGCTGGATGGCGCGCTAGGCGTGGTGGCGGGCGTGGCGCTGGCGCGCGCCGGCCTGCCGGTGGATGTCATCGCCTTCGCCGATGAGGAAGGCCACTACGGCAGCTTCATCGGCAGCCGCAGCTTCATCGGAGAGCTTTCCGATGACGAGATCGACCGCCTGGCGAACCGCTATCACGGCAAGCCGCTGCGCCAGGCGCTGCGCGAGGCGGGGCTGGAAGGCCTGCCCCGCATCCAGCGCGAGCCCGGCCGGCACAAGGGCTTTTTCGAGTTGCACATCGAGCAGGGGACCCAGCTGGAAGCGGCCGGGCAGCAGGTGGGCGTGGTCACCGGCATCGTCGCCATCTGGCAGTGGCGCATCACCATCGAGGGCATGCAGGACCATGCCGGCGGCACCACCATGGCGGAGCGCCGCGATGCCGGCCTCACCGCCGTGCGCCTGCTCGCCATGCTGGATGAGCGCATGCCCATGGCCTGCGGCCCGCGCAGCACCTGGACCTGCGGCCGCATCAGCCTCGACCCCGGCGCGGCCTCGATCATTCCCGGCCGGGCCGAGGTGCTGTTCCAGTTCCGCGACGTGGAGGAGCCGGTGCTCGCCCGCATGGAGGCCTGCCTGCGCGCCTGCGTGCAGGAGGCCAATCGGCGGGAGCGTTGCACGGTGGCCCTGGAAGCGGTGAGCCTGTCCAAGCCTGCGCTGTGCGATCCGGCCATGCAGGCGGCACTGGCCGCGGCGGCGGAGCAGCTGGCGCCCGGCGCCTGGCGGCACATGCCGAGCGGGGCGGGGCATGACGCGCAATACATGGCCAAGGTGATGCCGGCCGCGATGCTCTTCTCCCCCTCCATCGGCGGCATCAGCCATCACTGGGCGGAGGATACGAAGGACGAGGATCTGGCGAAGTGCGTCGCGGTGCTGGCGGAGGGGGCCGCGCGGTATCTGGGGAACAACGCGCCGGTCTGAGGGAGCGCCTTTGCTCCCACCCAACCCTCCCCCGTACTGACGGGGGAGGGTCGGGGTGGGGGCAAACGCCGCCGCCCTGCCTCAGCTCAACAAGGTCTCCGCCAGCCGCAGCAACGTCCCGCCCGGCTGCCGCAGCGCCTCCAGCACCCGGAAATGGTCAGCGCCAGGAATCGGCACCAGCGGACCCGGCGCATGCGCCGCGCTGCGAACTGCGTGAAAATCGCGGCTCTGGCGCACCAGCTCCGGCAGTTCCGCGCTGCCATAGGCGATGGCCAGCGGCTTGTGCGGCACGGGCCGGCGCATCGGCGAAAGCTCCGCGATCTCCGCCTCGGTCAGGCGCAGCGCCGCGTTCAGATAGGTGTCGCGGATCGGCGCCAGTTCGAAGATGCCGGAGATGGCGAGCCCCGCCGTCACCGCCGGATGTTCCAGGGCCAGGGCCGCGAGGTGCCCGCCGGCGGACCAGCCGGAGGCCACCAGCGGCCCGGCGATCCCATGCTGCGGCCCATGCGCCGAAAGCCAGTCCAGCGAGCGATGGATCTGCCAGGCGATGGTGGTCAGCGTCGCATCGGGGGCCAGGGTGTAGCCGTTGAAGGCCGCGGACCAACCCATGGCCAGCGCACCCTCCGCAAGATGCGCAAAATTCTCGCGCCGGTTCCGCTGCCAATAGCCGCCATGGATGAAGACCAGGCAGGGCGCGGCCGGGTCGCTGCCGGGAAACAGGTCCCAGGCCTCCCGCTCGCCCTCGCCATAGAGCAGGTCGAGATGCCCCGGATGCGCGGCGCGAAACGCCTCCGCCAGCGCGTCGCGTTCCGCGATCAGCGCGGGGCTGTCGGCGACGGCCTCGGCATTGTTGTAGGCGGCGTCGCGCTCGGCCTGGCTGGCGCCGGCCCAGAAGTCCGGAAGCGCGCTCATGGCTTCAGCAGCCGGATCGGCTTGTCGGCCAGATAGGCCTCGATCGTCTCCACAGCGCCGTGGAAATAGGCGGAGAAGTTCTGCCGCGAGACATAGCCCAGATGCGGCGTCAGCATCGTGTTGGGCGTCGACATCAGCGGGTGGTCCAGCGGCATCGGCTCCCGGTCGAAGACGTCGAGGCCGGCGCCGGCGATGCGGCCCTCCTTCAGCGCGGCGATCAGCGCGGCCTGGTCGATCAGCGGGCCGCGGCTGGTATTCACGATATAGGCGCTGGGCTTCATCGCCGCGAGCTCCGCCGCGCCGACGATGCCGCGGGACCGGTCGGAGAGGATCATGTGCAGCGTCACCACGTCCGACTGCGCGAAAAGCTCCGCCTTCTCCACCCGCGTTGCGCCGGCCGCGGCGGCGGCCTCGGCGGTCAGGTTCTGGCTCCAGGCGATCACCTTCATCCCCAGCGCCTGGCCCACCTTGGCCACGCGGGTGCCGAGCTTGCCGAGGCCGAGGATGCCGAGCGTCAGCCCCTCGGAGGCGGTGCCCACGCTGTTCGACGCGCCGCTGGCCTGCCAGGTGCCGGCGCGCAGGCTGGCCATCTGCGCCGGCAGGTCGCGCAGCAGGCCGAGGATCAGGCCCCAGGTGATGTCGACGGTGGGCGCGCCGGCGGAAGGTGTGCCGCAGACGGTGATGCCCTGGGCATTGGCGGCGGCGACATCGAAGGCGCGGTTCCGCTCGCCTGTCGTCATCAGCAGCTTGAGATTGGGCAGGCGCTGCAGCAGCGCGGCCGGGAAGGGCGTGCGTTCGCGGATGCCGAGGATGGCGTCGAAGGGCAGCAGGCGCTCGACCAGCGCATCCTGGTCGGCCAAGTTGTCGCGGAAGACCTGAACGGAAAGGCTCGGCGGCAGCCGGTTCCACGGCCCCATCTCCAGGGCCAGGCCCTGGAAGTCATCGAGGATCGCCAGCCTGTTCAGCGTCGCCATTGCCGTCTGCTTCCTTCCGCATCCTGGGTCCCGGTCCTTGGCTACCGGGTCACCCGCAATGCGTGCAGCTTCGGCTCGGCGTCAATGGGGAGTCACGAGATCCCAGCGGATGGTGCGCCCGGGGCGGATCGGCAGCAGCCCGGCGGAGGTCTCGGCCGGCTGGCCCTCCGCATCGCAGGGCTGCACGGGGCAGGGGACGAAAAGCTCCTCCTGCCGCGCCGGCGTCAGCCGATCCAGCCCCTCCGGCAGAGCGCCGAGGAAATCGGCGGCCAGCGCCGCGGCGAGAGTGGGGCGAGGCAGGCTGACCTGCAGCGCGCGCGCCACGGGGCGTGGCGGCGGGGCATCCAGCCGCGTCGCCTCGCCCGCCAGCAGCAGGGCGAAGCTGCCTTCGGCATCGGTCCAGGTGACGATTCGGAGGCGGCCTTCGGGCAGCATCGTCTCGCATTCCAGCCGGCCGAGCGGGATGCCGCGGCCCGCGCGGTCGCGCAGCCGGCCGATCACCGCCGTCATCCCGGCCGGCACGGCGCGGCAGGGGGAGGGGCGGAGGCGCAGGCTGAGGCGCAGCGGCGGCGCGGCCTCCGGCGCCGCGCCCAGGGTCGGCCTCGCCGGGAAGCGGGAGGGCACGTCGACGGACAGCGCGGCCGGCATGTAGCGGCGTTCCGGATCCGTCAGCAGCAGGCGGCGGGGCCCCGGTGGCAGTTCCTGCAGGAAGGTCAGGCCGGTCAGCGGATCGAAGCTGCAGCTGGCGCCGGGCACGCCCTGGGCCTGCAGCCGCAGGCCGGCGATCGCCGGCAGCGCGCCCGGCCGGCCTTCCCCCTCATAGCGCAGGGCACGGATACCGAGGATGGGCTCCACCGCCAGGCGCGACGGCGGGGCGAGGCGCCAAGCTGGCAGCAGCCCGGTGGCGCTCATCGCGTCAGACCTGGCGAGGGGCCTGCGGCATGACCTGCGGCGTCTGGCACCTGCGAACCCTTTCCTCAGCCTATGGTGGAATCTAACCGTTCCAGGCCCGGAGTTGCAACCCCCGGTTGTCGTGCTGAATCATGGCATGAGAAGGCCGGCGGCCGCCAGTCGTAACGTATCGGGCAGGGCGGTCGGGTGCCGCTGCGTGGCCCTATCCACATAGACATGCACGAAATGGCCCTCGGCGCTCACCGTCCGGTCGTCGCCGCGGAACAGGCCGATGCCGTAGCGAATCGAGGTATTGCCCACGCGCTCCGCACGCAGCCCGGCGGTGACCAGGTCCGGGAAGGCGATCGGCGCGTGGAATCGGCACAGCGTCTCGACCACCACGCCGATCACCGGGCTGTCCACCAGGTTGATGGCGCCGCTGCCGAGCAGGAAGCGCGCCAGCACCGCGTGAAGTGGATGGATTTCAGTCTACCTCAACTCGTCCAGCGACTTGCGCAGATCAAATGGCACTGGGACCGGTCGTCCAGTGTCGCGTGCGACGTAGACATGTGTGAAGTGTCCTTCCGCTGCCGCTGCGTCCTCTCCCGCGCCAAAAATGGCCACGTCGTAGCGCACGGAGGTGTTGCCGAGCCTAGCAAGGCGCAATCCTACGACCACGTCCTGAGGGTAGGCGAGCGGCTTACGGTAGCGGCATCCAGTCTCAACTACGAGGCCGATTGCATCGCTACCGGCTATATCAAGCGCCCCCACCGAGATGAGCCAGCGGTTAATCGCCGTGTCCATGAAGCCGTAGAACACAACGTTGTTGATGTGTCCGTAGGCGTCATTGTCCGACCATCGAGTCGTGATCTGACAGTGATGCGGGAACTGCGACAGATGGGCAGCGGTCTGGTGATTTGTCACGGAATCCACACCGTTCTGGGCTACCTACGTGACTGCTGTTGGTCGCGTGTTGAATTGTTATCGAAAAGCTGATTGACCCTTGTCGCGTGCTCTCCCCAACTCAGCTGACGTCGCACCAACTGCGCCGACAAAGCATCGCCTTCGCTTGTGTTGCTGCGGAGTAGTTGCATTTGGGCAGGCGGCAATTGGGACGCAATGGTCGACATGTAGGATTCTACGCAAGGACGGGCCTCGCTTAGATAGTGCGTCATTAGGGCCGCATCCTGCGGGGTAGGAATGTCGGCGTTAGCCATTTGTCTGAAACTGAAACGACCCGTCTGAATGTCGCTGAAGCGGTCCGCTATAGGCGCATATTGAGGATTAGCACGAACGCTGGAGATACACACACGGCGTTGCTGTATGGCTTCCTGAACTGAACTGCGTGCGCTCGCTACGCTCGCTTGGGCAGCTTCACGTTCCTGAAGGCGCCAGCCGCGCGAAGTCATACAGCGGTTGAAGAACGCTTGGGCCTCCATCGCTCCCACAAGTCCGGAACCGAAGCCGCCACTCTGCCGAGCGTCGCGCTCACAAGCGTATCGTTCTGCATCAAATTCTTGCGTGCTTGCGCCGGGGCGGATCCACACATTTTGTGCGCACGCCGAAAGGCTAAAAGCCGCCGTTACGACGGCCAGCAGCCGCGCATGAATAAGCTTCATCGAGCCTACCTTGGTAATTGCGATGTCGGAAGTTTCAACCGGTGATCTCAGTTGTCAAGCGGCGCAGGGACAGGCTTTAGCAGCTGGTCGAGGAAAAAGGCGTTGGTACGCCGGAGCAGCTAGCCAGGTCGCTCCTCAGGAGCGCTTCGTAGATTGTTTGGCGAGCGCGTTTAGGTTGGACCTCTACAGCCGTAGATGTCGTTGTCCATCCAGCGCGTCGGGATTTCGAGGAAGTAGCGATAGTCCGCGCGGGTCGGCAGCGTCTTGCTCATGCCAGCGCCTCCGCCACCAGCTCCGTATCGACGCAGGCGGCGAAGCCTGGGCGGCGGGGGATGGCGCCGACGCCGAACATGGCGCCTTCCAGGGCATTGAAGGCCGCTTCCGGGAAGACCGGGTCGCCGGCCCAGACGCCGAGGTCGCGGTAGCGGGCGATGCCCGATTCCAGCGTGGCGCGGTCCAGCCCTTCGAACCAGGGCGCGACGGTGGCCGCCACCTCCGCCACCGGCGCCGCATGCAGCCAGCGCTGCATCGCTGCCAGGCCGCGCACCAGCCCGATCAGCGCCGGCCGCTTCGCCGCCAGCGCGGCGCGCGTGGCATAGAAGGCGGTATAGGAGGTGGGGCCGCGATCCGCCTGGGCATGCCAGACCGCGCCCCCGGCGGTCACCGCCTGGCTGGCGAAGGGCTCGAAGAGCTGCGCCACCTCGATCTCGCCGGCCAGGACGGCCGCCGCATTCTCCGCCATGGACCGCCCCGTGGTGACGTCCAGCTGCCCCGGGTCGAGGCCGATCTGAAGAAGGTCCTGCTGCAGGCACCACCAGGGGGTGGGCACCTCGCTGACCACGCCGAGGCGCATTGCCGCGAGATTATGCAGGTTGAATCCGGGATTGGCGCCGCGCCCCACCAGCAGGAAGGGGTCGCGCATCACCACGCCGGCGAAACTGACCAGCGGGCTTTCGGGATTGGCGGCATGGTCACGGATCACCCGCATCGGCCCGGACCAGGCAAGGTCCGCGGCGCCGGAGAGAAGGTTGGCCACCGCGCGATCCGGCTCCCCCACCGTGATCAGCCGCACCTCCACCCCCTGCGCGGCAAAATCGCCGCGCGCCAGGGCGGCGTAGAAGGGGCTGTAGAACAGCGCCCGGAATGGCTCTTGCAAGACGATGGTGTGCACGCGTCTCTCCCGCTTCGCCGGGCATGAGACATCACCCAAGCCGCCGAGAGAAGGGACCCCCCATGCCGCTTTCCCGCCGCCTGCTGCTGGCCGGCCTTGCCGCACCGGCCCTGCTTCCTGCCGCCGCCCGCGCCCAGGGGCGGCCGCTGCGCGTGGTGGTGCCCTTCGGCGCCGGCGGGCTGACCGATGTGGTGGCGCGCATCCTGGCGGAGCCGATGGCGCAGACCCTCGGCCGGCCGCTGGTGATCGAGAATATCGGCGGCGCCGGCAGCACCATCGGCGCGGCGAACCTCGCCCGCTCCGCCCCGGACGGCAACAGCATCATGGTCGGCAGCGTCGGCCATGCGGCGATGAAGGCGCTCTATGCCAGCTTTCCCTTCGATCCGGTGACGAGCTTCGCGCCGGTCTCGCTGGTCACCCGCCAGCCATTCGTCGCCGCGGTGCATCCGGCGATCCCGGTGACGGATCTCGCCGGCTTCCTCGCCTGGCTGAAATCCCGCAACGGGGAGGCGAATTTCGGCACTGCCGGCATCGGCGCCTCCTCCCACCTCGCGGCGGAGCTGCTGCGCAAGATGGCGGGCGTCGCCTTCACCGTGGTGCCCTATCGCGGCACGCCGGCCGCGGTGGCGGATCTGATGGCCGGGCGGATCGACTTCATGATCGACAGCCAGACCCTGCTGGCACCGCTGATGTCGGATGGAAGGGTGCGGGGCCTCGCGGTGACCAGCGCGGAACGCTCCACCCTGCTGCCGGCGCTTCCGACCATCGCGGAGGCCGGGGTGCCGGGCTACGACGCCGCCGCCTGGCAGGCGATCTATGCGCCGGCCGGCACCCCCGCCGGACCGGTCCGCGCCATCGCCGATGCGGCCGCTGCCGCGCTGCGCGATCCGGCCACGCTGCGGCGGCTGCAGGAGGCAGGCGTCGATGCCTATGCCGACAATTCGCCGGAGGCGGCGGCTCGGCATCTGGCGGCGGAGGTGGCCGGCTGGTGCAGGAACTCGGCCTCAGCGGCTGAGCGGGGCTCGATTCGGGCTTCGCGCGGCATGCGAATTGCGGGCGCCAAGCGTCTGCAAAGCGTCATGCCTGCGTGAGAAGGCTTCGCGCTCCGCCGGGGCGTGGGTATAGAGCAGGATCACGCCGCCCATCACACGCCCTTCATCCTTGCCCCACCCCTCTGGACGGAAAACCCACCCTCGCGATGTCCGCCGCCCCCTCCGCGCCGCGCCTTGAACCCTTCCGCCTGCGCGGGGCGAATTTCAATCTGCTGGTGATGCGGCTGCTGGACCATCGTGTGGAGGCGCTGGTGCCCGCCTTGGGCGACCAGTTCCGCCGCGCCCCCGGCTTCCTGCGCTTCGCCCCCGTGGTGATCGGGCTGGACGATATCCCTGCGCGGCCGGAGGAGGTGGACTTCGCCGGCCTGGTGCAGGGGCTGCGCGCCATCGAGATCGTGCCGATCGGCACCACCGGCGGCACGCCCGAGATGCGCATCGCCGCCCAGGGCGCCGGCCTGCCGCCGCTGCGCCAGGCCGGCGGGGCGCGGGAGGAGGATTTTTCGTCCATGCCCCCGATGCCCGCGGCCCCGATGCCCGCCGCGGCGCCGGTGCAGCCCGCCGAGGCGCCCGCGCTGCGCGCCGCCATGGTGGTGGACCAGCCGGTGCGGGCCGGCCAGCGGATCTGGGCCCAGGGCACCGACCTGATCGTGGTCGGCACCGTCAATCGCGGCGCCGAGGTGATCGCGGACGGCAATATCCACGTCTATGGCCGCCTGCTGGGCCGCGCCATCGCCGGCGGACAGGACAATGCGGAAGCGCGCGTCTTCGCGCTGAACTTCGACCCCGAGCTCGTCTCCATCGCCGGCTACTACGCCGTGCGCGAGGGGCTGGGGGAGGCGCCGATCGGCAAGACCGTGCAGGCACGGCTGGTCGGCGAGCATATGCGCTTCGACCCCGTTGGCTGACGCCAACGGGTCTCCGACCCCTGGCGGCTGAGGCCACCGGGCTCGGTTCTTGGAATGGTTGCGGCGCCCCCGGCGGGGGGCGCGGTTCAGGGGGTCAGCATGGCGGAAATCATCGTGGTCACGTCGGGCAAGGGGGGGGTCGGCAAGACGACCTCCTCGGCGGCCATCGCCACCGGCCTGGCGCAGCGCGGCAAGCGCACCGTGGTCATCGACTTCGACGTGGGCCTGCGCAACCTCGACCTCATCATGGGTGTCGAGCGGCGCGTGGTCTTCGACATCGTCAATGTCATCAGCGGCGAGGCGCGGCTGAACCAGGCGCTGATCCGCGACAAGCGGGTCGACACGCTCTCGATCCTCCCGGCCTCCCAGACCCGGGACAAGGATGCGCTGACCAAGGAAGGCGTCGGCCAGATCATCGAGGAACTGTCGAAGGACCACGACTACATCGTCTGCGACAGCCCCGCCGGCATCGAGAAGGGCGCGCTGCTGGCGCTGTATTTCGCCGACCAGGCGATCATCGTGACCAACCCCGAGGTCTCCTCCGTCCGCGACAGCGACCGCATCCTGGGCGTGCTGCAATCCAAGTCGAAGCGCGCCGAGGACAAGCGGGACCCGGTGAAGGAGCACCTGCTGGTCACCCGCTACGACCCCGTCCGCGTCGAGAAGGGGGAGATGCTGAAGCTGGAGGATATCCGGGAGATCCTGGCGATTCCGCTGCTCGGCGTGATCCCGGAGAGCGAGAGCGTGCTGAAGGCCTCCAACACCGGCAATCCGGTCATCATGGACCAGGAAAGCGCCGCCGGTCAGGCCTACAAGGACGCGGTGGGCCGCTTCCTCGGCGACAAGATCGAGCACCGCTTCCTGGAGCCGACCAAGAAGGGCCTGTTTTCACGTCTGTTCGGGGGGAGGGCGGCATGAGCTGGCTCGCTGATCTCTTCAAGGGCCGCAAGCCCGAGCCGCCGACCGCGGCCAATGCCAAGGAACGCCTGCAGATCGTCCTGGCGCATGAGCGCATCGGGCGGACGCGGGAGGATTTCCTGCCGAAGCTGCAGATGGAGATCGTGGCCGTGGTGGCGCGCTACGTCGCGATCGATCCGGGCCGGGTGAATGTCTCGCTGGACCGTGGCGGGGACATGTCGACCCTGGCGATCGAGATCGACCTGCCCGGCCCGCCGGCCGCCGCCAACCGGCGCGCCGCCGCCGGCTGATCCTCCGGGTGCCGGCATCCCCTGCCGGCACGCCGGCCTGCCATGCGGCGGCGGGCTACCGGCCGCCGCCCGCGCTGCCCATATGCGGGCGATGACACAGCTCTCCGTCCTCGACCTCTCGCCCATTCCCGAAGGCAGCGACGCCGGCCAGGCGCTGCGCAACTCCGCCGACCTCGCGCGGCATGCCGAGAGCCTCGGCTACAACCGCTTCTGGATGGCGGAACACCACAATATGCCCGGCATCGCCAGCGCCGCCACCGCGGTGGCGCTGGCGCATGTGGCGACCGGCACCAGCCGCATCCGGATCGGCGCCGGCGGGGTGATGCTGCCGAACCATGCGCCGCTGATGGTGGCGGAGCAGTTCGGCACCCTGGCCGCGCTGCATCCCGGCCGCATCGACCTCGGCCTGGGCCGCGCGCCCGGCACGGACCAGCTGGCCGCCCAGGCGATGCGCCGCAGCCTGGTGCAGGAGGACGATTTTCCACGAGATGTGATGGAGCTGCTGGCCTATTTCGAGCCGGAGCAGCCGGGCCAGCAGCTGCGGGTGGTGCCCGGGGCCGGGCTGGCGGTGGAGGCCTGGATCCTGGGTTCCTCCACCTATGGCGCACAGCTCGCCGCCATGCTGGGTCTTCCCTATGCCTTTGCCTCCCACTTCGCGCCGGCGCAGATGCGGGCGGCGGTGGAGATCTACCGGGCGCGGTTCCGGCCCTCCGCGCGGCTCGCCGCGCCGCATGTGATGCTGGGGGTGAATGTGGTGGCGGCGCCCACGGATGCGGAGGCGCGGTTCCTCTTCACCTCCCTGCAGCAGGCCTTCGTGAACCTGCGCACCGGCCGCGCCGGCAAGCTGCCCGCACCGAGCGAGGGTTTTGCGGAGCGGCTGGACCCGCGGGCCCAGGCGATGCTGGACAATGCCCTGTCCTGCTCCATCGTCGGCGGGCCGGGGACAGTGCGCGCCGGGCTGCGGGACTTCCTGGCCGAGACCGGGGCGGATGAACTGATGGTCACCGCCCAGGTGCATGACCACGGGGCGCGGCTGCGGTCCTTCGCCATCCTGGCGGAGGCCGAGGCGGCGGTCGCCCTGGCCGCCTGAGGGCGCCTGCCCCGGGGCTGCCGGCGTGGTCCGGCTGCCCCCGGCCCTCCACCCCATCCGCCTGGCCCCAGCCCGCCTCACTGGCGGGCCATGGCGTGCTGCGCGCCCGCCTGCCGACGATTCGCGGGTCACTCGCGCATGGGTTGCATGTCGCGACACGCTGGGCGCCAGTATGTAACCGTTTGGTATTCAGTACGAAGAATCGCTCGGCCACGCAACTCCGGGAATGATGCTGCGACGCACCCAAAACGATTCATGCGAGGGCAATTCAGAAAAGACACGCAGGAGTTGTAATCAAGTAAGCAGATCGCTTTGATTTCGGAATACAATGAGTTCTTGATGCCCTCATCTGCCACGCGACGCTCGCTTCACGAAACCGTGATGATGATTCCTTAACCATAACGAATTTGCGTTTGACCTTGCCGCCAAGCTGTCGCTGTCTGGAGGGGCTGAACCGACCTCGAAACGGCGGGCTGGGAGTGAGCTTGAGATGACGACCTCTCCTTTTACGGAAAATGACGATTTTCGATCGCTCTCGGCGGGCGCGGATGTCGCGGAAGCAGGCGCGGGCAATGACTTCGTCCGCGGGCTGGGCGGCCATGATTCCATCAATGGCGAGGCGGGCGACGACATCCTGCTGGGCGGCGCCGGGAACGACACGCTGATCGGCGAGGAGGGGGCGGATATCCTCACCGGCGGGCAGGGCAATGACCTGCTCTCGGGCGGCACCGGCATCGACACCGCCACCTACGACACCACCGAGCTGATGCAGCAGGACCTGGTGGCGCAGGGCAGCCACTGGACCGCGGCCGCGGGCGGCGAAGGCACGGATACGCTGCAGGGCGTCGAGATCATCGCCGATGCCAGCGGCGACCGCATCCTGCTGGTCGGATCCGGCGGCTTCGCCACGATCCAGGCGGCGGTGGATGCCGCGGTGGATGGCGACATCATCCGCATCGCCGCCGGCACCTATGCCGGCGATATCAGCATCGTCGGCAAGGCGCTGACCCTGATCGGCGACGGCAGCGAGGGGGCCGGCGCCACCATCATCGCCGGCCAGGTCGGCGTGACGGGCACCATGACGGGCAAGACCCTCAGCCTGGCCAATCTGCAGATCGATGCCACCGGCGAAGCCTATGGCGTGAAGATCGAGAGCATCGGCGGCAGCGTCGTGATCGACGGCGCGCGCATCGCCAATGCGGCGAACAACGGCGTCTTCTATGCCCATCCGGCCAATGACAGCCAGACCACGCAGACCGAGGGGCTGCTGGAGGCGCTGACCATCACGGACAGCGTGCTGGAGGATAACGGCCACTACAACGGCACCGTCGGCGGCCCGGGCGGCCGCGGCCATGTGAACCTCTTCGGCTTCAACGGGGAGCTGACGCTCACCGGCAACAGCTTCGTCTCGAACGGCCCCGCCTTCGTCGGCCCGACGCAGCCGAGCGGCGCCATCTACAAGGCGGTCACCATCGCCGGCTCCGGCCGCCCGGTGGGCGGCACCAACCAGGCGCTGCTGGGCACCGATGCCTCCGCCGGCGTGCAGGACCAGATCTCGCCGCTGGCTTCCGCCGTGGTGACGGACAATGTCTTCCAGGGCAACTACACCCAGGACCTGGTGTCCTTCTATTACTTCACCAGCATTGCGCTGACCGCCGAGGGCAATACCACCGAGGATGTCCTGGCCCCCTGGGGCCTGCTGAACCTCGACTATGTCGGCGGCACGGTGGATGTCTCCGGCTTCTTCGAAGGCGCCAGCAACCCGGCGGGCTTCATCAGCACGCTGCAGGGCCTCGCCACCGATGGCAGCCAGACCGGCACCGAGGGCGCCGACCTGATCGATGGCCGCGCCGGCGTGGACCAGATCGAGGCGGGCGGCGGCAATGACATGATCCGCATCTCGCAGGGCAGCGCGCATGGCGCGACTGAGACGATCGATGGCGGGGAGGGGACCGATACCATCGTCTTCAACCCGGCGGCGGCGGATACCCTGACCCTCAGCGCCCATGTCACCGGCATCGAGGTCGTCTCGATCACCGGGCCGCATCCGACCTATGTGACGAATGGCACGGTCGCGGCCAATATCGATGCCTCGGCAGCCCTTGGCATCCAGGCGATCAACGGCAATGACGGCGCCAATGCCCTGACCGGCGGCGCCGGCAGCCAGACCCTTTCGGGCAATGGCGGCGATGACACGCTGGATGGCGGCGCCGGCAATGACAGCCTCTCGGGCGGCGCGGGCAATGACAGGCTGATCGCCAGCGAGGGCGAGGATAGGCTCGATGGCGGCGCGGGCCTGGCCGACCTGGTGGTGCTGGACGGCGCCTTCGCGGAATACAGCTTCACCCTGACCGGGGGTGGCCTGCTGGTGACGCGGGCCGGCGTGACGCAGACCCTGCTGGGCGTGGAGCGCCTGTCCTTCGACGATGCCTCCGTCGTCCTCGTCGATGGCACCGGGGTGGGCAGCGGGCTGACCACCATCCAGGCCGGCGTGAACGCGGCCAGCAGCGGCCAGATCGTGCTGGTGGCCGATGGCACTTATGCCGAGAACGTCGTCATCGGCACCGATGGCATCAGCCTGCTGTCGATGAATGGTGCGGAGGCCACCATCATCGCCGGCAACCCGGCCGGCGCGGAGCTGGGCGCGGTGCAGTTCAGCCCGGGCCGCAGCGATGTGCAGCTCGGCGCGCTGGGCCATGGCTTCACCATCCAGGGCCTGAACGGCAATGGCGCGATCGAGAAGGCGGCGGTCTATCTGCAGGGCGCGCAGTCCGGCCATGTCATCCAGGGCAATGAGATCGTGGCCCAGGGCGATCTCGGCCTGCTCTCCGAATTCGGCTACGCCGTCACCGATCTGACGATCGACAGCAACATCTTCTCCGGCCAGACTTTCGCGGGCGGCCAGCCGCAGCAGCTCGGCGGCTTCGGCAACCAGTTCGATGTCGGCAACAACCTGCCGCGCCAGCTGGTGGTGCTGGGCAATGGCGGCGGGTCGACGCCTTCCGCCTCCAACGGCGTCGTCTTCACCAACAACCAGGTCACCGGCACGGCGGGCGGCATCGCCTCCGACACCGGCAATGCCTTCGGCAATTCGCTGGTGACCATCGATGTCAGCGATGCCGTCATCAGCGGCAACCTCTTCACCGGCGTCACCGCCGGCAGCGGCGCGGCGCTGCGGGCGCGGCGTGACGGCACGACGATCACGGACAATACCATCAGCGGGGCGGAGGGTGCCGAGACCGCCGGCATGCTGGTGCAGAACCAGACCGGCAGCGCCTTCTCCGGCAATGTCTTCATTGGCGACGGCGACAACGACCGCATCACCGGCATGACGCCGGGCGCGGACAGCCTCTCCGGCGGCGATGGCGGCGATACGCTGTCGAGCAGCGGCGGCAACGACGAGATCCTGGGCGAGGCCGGCGACGACTGGCTGGCCGGCGAGACCGGCAACGATACGCTGCAGGGTGGCGCCGGCGCCGACAGCCTCTTCGGCGGCGATGGCAACGACCTGCTGCAGGGCGGGGCGGGCAATGACCTCGCAGGCGACCGTCTGGAAGGCGGGCTGGGCAACGACACGCTCGAAGCCGGCGCCGGTCCCGCGACGCTGCTGGGCGGCGAGGGGGTGGACAGCCTGGTCGGCGGCGGCGCCGACGACTCACTCGATGGCGGTGCGGGCCAGGACCTGCTCGCGGGCGGCGGCGGCAACGACCTGCTGGCGGGCGGCGAGGGGATCGACACGGCCACCTATGCGGATGTGCTCTCCGCGGCCGATTTCAGCGCCGGTGCGGTCTGGCAGGTCGCGACCCTCTCCGAGGGCACCGACAGCCTGGATGGCGTGGAGATCGTCACCGATGGTGGCGGTGCGCGCTTCCTGCTGGTTGGCGCGGGCGGCTTCGCCAGCATCGGCGCGGCGCTGGCGGCGGCGGAGGAGGGTGACACCATCCTCCTGGCGGCCGGCACCTATGCGGAATCGCTGACGATCGACAAGGCGGTGACCATCCTCGGCCCGAACAGCGGCATAGCCGGCAATGGCGCGCGGGGCGGGGAGGCGGTGATCACCGGCGTCAGCCAGGTGACGGCGGCCTCCGGCGAGGTGGTGATCTCCGGCGTCGAATTCCGCTACACGGGGGCGGCCAATACGCTCATCGGCTCGGTGAATGGCGGCGGCATGCTGCGCATCACCGGCAATGCCGATGTGACGGTGGAGGACAGCCGCTTCTACGCGGAGACGACGCAGGGCAATGCGGGCGGCGGCGGCGGTGGCCGCGCCATCTATGTGCCGACGAATTTCGGCGGCGCCCTGACCATCGATGCCAACTTCTTCGGCGGCGCCGTGGTGAACAATGCCTATAGCGGCGCGAACTGGTATCGCGGCGTCTGGTCCGATGGCACCGCCAGCAGCCTGGTCATCACCGGCAATAGCTTCGAATGGGTGCGCAGCGCGCTCAACCTCGATGGCTATGACGATGCACCGGTGACCAATGTCTCGGACAATGCCTTCACCAATGTGGGCTCCGGCATCTCGCTCGGCGTCGGCGGCGACAGCACGCCGCTCGGCATCGGCGGCAATGTCTTCACCAATGTCGGCACCGACTTCAACCTGCAGAACCTGGCCACGCCGATCGTCTTCGCGGTGGGCGGGAACAGTGCGGTGGCGGGCGGCGATCCGGTGGATGCGGCGATCCTGGTGCTGGGCGGCAGCGCGGGCGACGAGATCACCGGCGGCGACGGCATCGACTATCTCTCCGGCAATGGCGGCGACGATACGCTGGTGGGCGGCGACGGGGCCGATACGCTCTCGGGCGGCAGCGGCAATGACCATCTCAGCGATGGCGGCGACGATGGCGCGGTGAACGTCTTCCTGGGCGGGGGGGGCCAGGACACGGTGGTGGCCGGCGATGGCCAGGCCATGGCCTATGGCGAGGCCGATGCGGATGCACTGACCGGTGGCGCCAGCGCCGATACGCTGGATGGCGGCGCGGGCGATGACGTGCTGACGGGCGGCGGCGGCAACGACGTGCTGAGCGGCGGCGCGGATCTCGACACCGCCAGCTATGCGGCGACGCTGACGGCGGCCGATTTCCAGGCCGGCGACACCTCCTGGACCCTGGTCGCGGAGGCGGAAGGGACGGACAAGCTCGATGGCGTGGAGATCGTCACCGATGGTGGCGGCGCGCGCTTCCTGCTGGTGGGCGCGGGCGGCTTCGCCAGCATCGGCGCGGCGCTGGCGGCGGCGGAGGAGGGTGACACCATCCTCCTGGCGGCCGGCACCTATGCGGAATCGCTGACCATCGACAAGGCGGTGACCATCCTCGGCCCGAACAGCGGCATAGCCGGCAATGGCGCGCGGGGCGGGGAGGCGGTGATCACCGGCCTCAGCCAGGTGACGGCGGCCGCGGGCGAGGTGGTGATCTCCGGCGTCGAGTTCCGCTACACGGGCGCGGCCAATACGCTGCTCGGCTCGATGAACGGCGGCGCGCTGCTGCAGCTCACGGGTGGCGCCACGGTGACCGTGGAGGACAGCCGCTTCTACACCGACACCGCCCAGGGCAATGCCGATGGCGGCGGCGGCGGGCGCGCCGTGCTGCTGCCCACCAGCTTCAGCGGCAGCGCGACCTTCGCCGACAACTTCTTCGGCGGCGAGGTCGACGACAATGCCTATGGCGGCGCCAATTGGCAGCGCGGCATCTGGTCCGATGGCAGCGCCAGCTCGCTTGAGATCATCGGTAACAGCTTCGACTGGGTGCGCACGGCGCTGAACCTGGATGGCTATGTCGACGCGGCGACCACCGTCTTCGGCAACAGCTTCAGCAACAGCGGCAGCGGCATCTCCATCGGCGTCGGCGGGCAGAGCGCGCCGATCGGCATCAACGGCAACCAGTTCACCAATGTCGGCACCGAGTTCAACTTCCAGAACCTGACAACGCCCATCGTCTTCGCGGTGGCCGGCAATACGCTGGTGCCGGGCGGCGATCCGCTGGACAGCGCGATCCGCGTACTGGGCGGCTCGGATGACGACTGGCTGACCGGCGGCATGGCGAGCGACTACATCTCCGGCCGGGATGGTGACGACCTGCTGGTCGGCGGCGCCGGGGCGGATACGCTCGATGGCGGCAATGGCATCGACGCGGTGGACTACAGCGACTCTGCGGAGGGCCTGTTCATCGACCTCTCCACCGGCAAGCAGGCGGTGCTCAGCGCGCCGGATGTGGCGGTGGACAGCCTCGTCGGGATCGAGGTGGTGAACGGCAGCGAACAGGGCGACTTCATCTACGGCGACGGGCAGAAGAACACTTTGCTCGGCGGCGATGGCGACGATGTGCTGGATGGCGAGGCGGGCGACGACCTGATCCTCGGCGGTCTCGGCGCCGACGAGATCTCGGGCGGCGAGGGCTTCGACCTCGCCGGTTACGGCCAGGATACGGTGGGTGTCACCGTCTCCCTCGCCAGTGGGGTCGGGCTCGGCGGTGCGGCGGAAGGCGACCAGCTCTTCGACTTCGAGGGTCTGCTCGGCGGCTCCGGCACCGACTCGCTCACGGGCGATGAGGCCGCGAACCTGCTCTCGGGCGATGAGGGAGCGGATACGCTGACCGGTGCCGGCGGGGCGGACAGCCTGGTCGGCGGCTGCGGCAACGACCTGCTGCTGGGCGGTGCCGGCGGGGATTCGCTGGTGGGCGGGGATGGCTTCGACACGGTCTCCTATGCCGGCTCGGCCAGCGTCACCGTCAGCCTTGCCAGCGGCCTCGGCATCGGCGGGCATTCGGCCGGCGATACGCTGAGCGGCGTGGAGGCGGTGATCGGCGGCAATGGCTCCGACCTGCTGACCGGCGATGCGCTGGACAATGCGCTGAGCGGCGAGGGCGGCAACGACGTGCTGACCGGCGGCGACGGCAACGACACGCTGACCGGCGGCCTCGGCAATGACCAGCTCAATGGCGGCGCGGGCGCGGATCGCCTGACCGGCGGGGCCGGCAAGGATACGCTGACCGGCGGCAGCGGCGCGGACAGCTTCGTCTGGACCGCGGCCTCCGACAGCCTGGCGACCGCGGCGGGCCGCGACGTCGTCGTGGATTGGGGCCAGGAGGATGTCGTCGACCTCTCGGGCTTCGATGCCAATATCGTGCTGGCCGATGCGCAGAGCTTCATCTATCGCGGCGTCACGGCCAATGCGAACGACGCCAAGGCGGGTGAGCTCTGGTCCTACCAGTTCGGCGGCAATACCTTCCTGGTCGGTGGCGTGGATGGTGACGCGGCGCGCGACTTCCAGATCCAGCTGAACGGGCTGCACAGCTTCCAGGGCACCAATTTCGACGGTGTGCGGCTCAGCCTGACGGGCACCTCGGGCAGCGACACGCTGCTCGGCGGGGAGCTGAACGACACGCTGGCCGGCGGCGGCGGGGAGGACCTGATCGTCGGCGGCCTGGGCCGTGACAGCCTGGCGGGCGGTGGCGGCAATGACGTCTTCGTCTGGAATTCCGTGGAGGAAAGCCAGCCGACCGGCGGGGGTCGCGACGTGATCACTGACTTCAACCTCGGCGATCTGATCGACCTCTCGGGCATCGATGCGGATGCCATCCTCGATGGCGAACAGAGCTTCGTTTTCGGCGGCCTGGCTGCCGATATGAACAATGTCGCGGTGGGCGAGGTCTACTACTACCAGTTCAGCGGGCGGACCTTCGTGATCGCCGGCGTGGACGCGGATGCGGAGCGCGACTTCCAGATCGAGCTCAGCGGATCGAGGACGCTGACCGCGGCCGACTTCGTCCTCTGATCGGCGCTTTCATCAAGCGGCAGGCGGCGACGCCTGCCGGACCGGCGGCGGCGCGACCTTGGTCGCGCCACCTCCATACAGGCGCCACGGGAGCTTCACGGAAGCGATACATGCGGTGACACGGAGCGCGTGCAGCCTGGGGCCCTCTCCCAAAACAGGGTCTCTTCTGCATGTCCGACTTCGTGCAATTCGGTACGGCTTCCGGCCTCGGCCTGCCGCTCCTCGCCGGTGGCGATTCCGGTGTCCTGACCTTCTCCGCCTTCACGTTGGACCAGGCGCTGCTGCTGCTGCCCAATACCGGCGATGCCGATGGCACGCTGACCGAATGGACCCTGGCGCTCGATATCTTCGTGGCCGCGCCGACCAGCGGCTTCATGGCCCTGCTGCAGACCGACACCAGCAATGCCAGCGATGGCGAGTTCTTCATCCGCGCCGATAGCGCGGAGAGCGGCGGCCTCGGAATCTCCGGCAGTTACCAGGGCAGCTTCAGCTACGGCGAGTGGCACCGCGTGGTGGTCACGGCGGAGGCGACGCCGGATGGCATCGTGCTCGACAAGTATATCGACGGCGTCTCGGTCGGCAGCCAGACCCTGTCCGGCACGCGCTGGAACATCAGCGATGCCGGTGGCACGCTGCTGCTGGCCGATGAGGATGGCGAGACCAATGCCGGCGCGCTGTCCTCCGTCATGGTGGCGGAGCGTGCGCTGACGGCGGAGGAAGTGGCCTCGCTGGGCGGCGCCGATGCGGATGGCATCGCCGCCACGCCGGTCTCCGCCGGCGCCACGCAGTTCGATTTCGACGATGGTTTTGCGGCGAGCTATGGCGCGGGCACGCTGGCGGCGCCGGGCGATACGGACCCGCCGCCGGCGCCCCTGCTGCAGGTGGTGAACCGCATCAGCGACGTGATGAAGACGCCGGGCTCCACCGTCACCATCGACCTCTCCGAGGTCTTCAACCGCGACGACATCACCTTCACCATCGGCAATGACGACGCGACGGTGGTGACCGGCGCGGTGCTGGATGGCGAGGTGCTGACGCTCGACCTCGGCGCGCTCGGCCATGCGGACCTGCGCATCACCGCGACGGATTCGGAAGGCCATGTCGCGCAGGACAATTTCCGCGTCCGCGTCGCCGGCCCCAATGCCTATACCCTCGCCGTGCTGCCGGATACGCAGGACTACTCCGACGCCAATCTGAACAACGGCGCACCGCAGACCTTCATGAACATGACCAGCTGGCTGGTCGACAACAAGGACAGCCACGGCATCAAGTTCGTGGCGCATGTCGGCGACATCACGCAGAACAACCTGGTCAGCGAATGGCAGGTGGTGGATGCGGCGCTGTCGCAGCTCGACGGCATCATCCCCTATTCGGTGCTGCCGGGGAATCACGACCAGGGCCCGGGCGGCAGCGCCAGCGACCATACCAGCCTGCTCGACACCTATTTCTCGCCCGATCGCCAGGCGGCATCCAACCCCGGCACCTTCGGCGGCGTCTATGACCGCGAGCCGGATCGCGCGGTGAACAACTACAACACCTTTGCCGGCACCGACGGCACGAAGTGGCTGGTGCTGTCGATGGAATTCGGGCCGCGCGACGACGTGATCCGCTGGGCGAAGGAAGTGCTGGACGCGCATCTCGACCACCGCGTGATCATCGTCTCCCACGCGCTGACGGACTATGCCGGCCGCCACGACCCGGCCGGCGGGCCGCTCTACGACGAAGGCGCCGGCTACGACTACGGAATCGGCCGCGACCCCGAAGGCGCCAATGACGGCGAGACGGTCTATCGCGAGCTGCTGGCGAAGTATCCGAACATCACCTTCACCTTCTCCGGCCATATTTTCGGCGACGGCGCGGAGACCAATGTCAGCTACAGCCAGCACGGCAACGCCGTCATCGAAAGCCTGGTGAACTACCAGAACGGCATTGCCCGCGAGATCACCGGCAATGGCGACGAATCGCTGGGCGGCAAGGGCGGCAATGGCGCCATCCGCCTGGTGGTCATCGACCCCGACAACGACCGCATCTCCACCGAGACCTATTTCACGGAGTTCGACGACTACCTCGACGGCTACCGCACCAAGGAGGAGCTGGACCGCGACGGCCTGACCGGCCCGTATCGCGGCCATGAGGAGGTGTTCACGGACATCGATGTCGGCACGCCGGAACTGCGCGCCCAGGCCAAGGCGGGCGACGACCTTTTTGTTAGCGCGCCGAATGCACGCGGCGTGGCGAATGTCACGCTTGATGCCCGCGGCACGCTGGACCCGGCCAACAACGTCGTCTCCCATATCTGGTACGACGCCGAGGGCAACGCGATCGCGCGCGGCGAGCTGGCCGAGATTCAGCTCGGCGCCGGCCGCCACCATCTGACGCTGGCCGTGACCGACTCGGAAGGCCGTGTCACCACCGATGAGAAACTCATTCTTGTCGCCGGCCCGGGCAATCTGCTGACCGAGAATTTCAACGATGGCAGCCTCGCGGGCTGGGACCGCCCCGGCGCCTCCGCCACGCTGATCGAGACGGGCGCGCCGGAAAACTTCGGCATCGCGGCGCTGGCCGGTGGCGCCGAGAGCGTCGGCTTCATCCCGAAGCTGGCGCCGAACCAGGGCCTGCTGCTGCAGCCGAATCTGGGGCAGCCGGTCGGCACGCTGGTGCCCACCTGGTCGCTGATCATGGACATCCTGGTGCCCTCCGGCCAGGGCAACTGGACCGCGCTGGCCCAGCTCAACCCGAACAATGTGGATGACGGCGACCTGTTCATCCGCGTCGGCGGCAATGGCACCGGCGGCATCGGCATCGGCGGCAACTACCAGGGCAGCTTCGCCTACGACACCTGGCAGCGCGTCGGCTTCACCTTCACGCCGAATGGCGCGGATACGCTGCTGCTGACGAAGTACATCGACGGCGTGAAGGTGGGCGAGCAGACGGTTGCCGCCGCGCGCTTCAGCCTGGATGTCGGCGCCGGCCTCAGCCTGTTCACGGATGAGGATGGCGAGACCTCCAACCTCTACGTCTCCTCCGTGCTCGTCACCGAAAAGGTCTATACCGAGGCCGAGATGGCGACGCTCGGCGGCGCCAAGGCCGGCGGCATCGAGGCGACCGCGCCGACCGCGCTCTCGGCACAGTTTGACTTCAACGAGCCGACGCTGGCGCCGACCTATGGCCCCGCCACGCTGAGCTTCGGCCAGGCGGGCGAGACCGCCAGCAACTTCCTGGTGAAGGGCACCGTCTTCGCGCCCGGCACCGCGCAGGCTGGCGAAGCGGCGGCGGAAGGCCGCGTCTACGAAATGTCCGACAGCGAAGGCAATGTGCTGCTGTGGAAGGATGAGGCCGCGCTCGACTGGCACGACTACACCCTGGCCGCGACCATCCGCTCCACCGACAATGACGGCATCGGCCTGGTCTTCTACTGGCAGGACGCGGACAACCACTACCGCCTGGTGCTCGACGGCGAGACCAATACGCGCAGCCTGGTCCGCGTGGCCGAGGGCGTGGAGACGGCGCTGGCCACGGAGACCGGCGGCACGCGCTTCAACGTGGACCAGGAGCTTTCTGTCGCCATCAGCGATGGCCGCATCACGGCGATGCTGGATGGCAGGCTGCTGTTCGGCGGCGAGGTGGTGGATGCCACGCCGCTCACCGGCGGCACCATCGGCCTCTACTCCGACAACCAGCGCTCCGCGCAATTCGACAATGTCACGGTCGATGCCTATGCGCCGCCGCAGCCGGAGGCGCCGGTGGCGCCGCCGGAAGGCCCCGTGCTGGTCAGCGAGAACTTCTCCGGCGCCGCGATCCCCAGTGGCTGGGTGATCGTGGACGAGGGCGAGATGGGCGGCCTCGGCCCGGATGGAAAACAGTCCAACTGGGCGGTCGTCGACGGCAAGCTGGTGCAGCGCTCCGACCTGCAGTCGCGCCAGCTGGAATGGGACGGCGCCTCCAACCCCGACAAGTGGCTGAACGGCTGGTCGCCGCTGGGCGATGGCGTGAACGTGCTGCGCCTCGGCACCTATGCGCTGTACCAGGGCGCGGGTGCCTCAGAATGGACCGACTACGCCATCGAGGCCGATATCGTCACGCCGGACAATGACGGGCTCGGCTTCCTGATCCACTACAAGGACGCCCACAACTACTACAAGCTGGAGCTGGATGCGGACGGCACCTATGACCGCAACCCCAGCAACGGCGCCGGCCCGCTGGTCAACCTGATCCGCATGCGCGACGGCATCGAGGAGATCCTGGCCCAGGTGCCGCAGCGCTACACGCCGGGCGAGAGCTTCCATCTGCGCTTCGAGATCGTCGACCAGAAGATGCGCGCCTTCGTCAATGGCGAGGAGATCTTTGCCTATGCCGTCGAGGATCGCTCGCTGACGAAGGGCACGGTGGCGCTCTATTCCTGGGGCAATGCGGGGCTCGCCTTCGACGATGTGACGGTGACCTCGCTGGTCGATGCGCCGGAGGCGTTTGCCACGCCGGAATTCACCCTCGCCACGGGCAGCGCCACCACCACGCAGACGGCGGCGGCGCATGACGGGCGGCGCGACATGCTGGTCTATGAGGCGGCGGGCACCAACCAGGACGACATCCTGGTTGCCACCGGTGCCAATGACGTGGTGATCGGCCGCGGCGGCGATGACGTGCTGGATGGCGCGGGTGGCCATGACGCGCTGCTCGGCGGCGCCGACGCGGATACGCTGCGCGGCGGCGAGGGCAATGACACGCTGAACGGCAATGCCGGTGCCGACGAGATGGCGGGCGGCTTCGGCGACGACGTCTATCTTGTCGACAGCCTCGGCGACGCGGTGATGGAGGCGGCCGGGCAGGGGCGGGACCGCGTCAACGCCTCGGTCAGCGTCACGCTCTCCGACAATGTCGAGGATCTGCTGCTGACCGCCGCCGGCCTGACGGGCACCGGCAACGAGATGTCCAACCGCCTGATCGGCTCCGCCGGTGACGACGTGCTGCTCGGCCTGGCCGGCAACGACGTGCTGCAGGGCCTGGGAGGCAACGACACGTTGGAGGGTGGCGCCGGCCGCGATCGCCTGCAGGGCGGCGCGGGCGCCGATCTCTTCCGCTTCAGCCTCGCCGCCGAGGCCGCCGACCGGATCGAGGATTTCACCGCCGCCGACACGGTGCAGATCTCGGCCAGCGGCTTCGGCGGCGGGCTCGTCGCCGGCATGGATCTGGTTGCGGAGGGCCGCTACCTCGAGAACACGACCGGCCGGGCCGATGCCGCCTTCGGCCAGTTCGTCTTCGAGACCGATGCCAACCGCCTCTGGTGGGATGCCGACGGCACCGGCGCCGGCGCCCGTCAGATCGTGGCCGATTTCACCACCGCCACCGGCTGGGCCGGCAGCGAGATCGCCATCATCGCCTGAGGTGGCGCGGGGTGGTGGCCGTCAGGCCACCGCCCCCTTCACGAAATCCGCCGCCTTCTCCGCGATCATCAGCGTGGTCGCATAGGTATTGGCGGAAGGCATGGAGGGCATGATGGAGGCATCCACCACCCGCAGCCCGGCCAGCCCATGCACCAGCAGCCGGTCGCTGACCACGGCGTAGGGATCCGTCTCCGGCCCCATCCGCGCCGTGCCGATCAGGTGGTAGGTCGTGCTGCCGTTCTTCTTGGCGAAGTCCAGCAGCTCGTCATCCGATTGCGCGGCAGGGCCCGGCAGCGTCTCCCGTTCCAGGAAGCGGGAGAGCTGCGGCGTGTTCAGCATGCGCCGCACCAGCCGCATGCCCGCAAGGTGCACGCGGATATCCATGGGGTCCGAGAGGTAGTTCGGATTGATCTCCGGATCCTCGAAGACATTGGTGCTGCGCGCGCGCACCCAGCCGGTGCTTTCCGGCCGGTGCTGCCAGGACCCGGCGGTGACGCCCGGATAGTCGTCCAGGATATAGACCTTGCCCTCGGCATAGCTGCCGGGGGTGAAGACGCATTGCAGGTCCGGCTGGTCCAGCCCCTCGAAACTCTTCCAGAAGACATGGACGTGGGAGGGGGCGGTGGCGAGGATATTGGGCCTGCCCATCGCCCAGCGCGCAAGCTGCGCGCCGAGCTTCAGGCCGCGCCCCAGCTGGTTCAGCGTCTCCACCCCCGGCTTCGCCCGCATGACGAGGCGGGAGGCATAGTGGTCGCGGAAATTGGACCCGACGCCGCGCAGCTCATGCACCACCGGCACCCCGAGCCGGCCGAGCAGATCGGCCGGGCCGACGCCCGAGATCTGCAGCAGCCGCGCCGTATTGCAGGTGCCGGCGGAGAGGATGACCTCCTTCCGCGCCAGTACCCGCTTCGGGGTTTCGCCGGGGCCGTGCAGGTATTCGATGCCCGTGGCGCGCTTGCCCTCGAAGAGGATGCGGCTGGCCCGCGCATTGGTGCGCACCTCCAGGTTCTTCCGCGCCATGGCCGGGTGCAGGAAGGCGCGGGCGGCGGAGACGCGGCGGCCGTTGCGGATGGTGCGCTGGTAATAGCCGACGCCGGCCTGGTCGCCGGAGTTGTAGTCCTTCGCGCGGGGAATGCCGAGGCCGAGGCAGCCTTCGATGAAGGCCTCGGAGACCGGGTGGATCCAGTCCATGTCGGTGACGGGGATGCCGCCTTCGGTCTTGCCACGCGTCTCATCGGCGACGCCGATGCGATTCTCGCTGCGGCGGTAATAGGGCAGGCAATCGGCATAGCCCCAGCCGCGATTGCCGCGCTGCGCCCAGCTGTCGAGATCGGCCGGCTGGCCGCGATTGTAGATCATGCCGTTGACGGAGGAGCCGCCGCCCAGGGTGCGCCCCTGCGTCGTGCTGATCCGCCGGCCGCCCGTCATCGGGATGCCCTCGGTCTTGAACTGCCAGGTCACCCCGGGATCGGCCAGGGTCTTCACGAAGCCGGCGGGCAGGTGGATGAAGGGATTGCGGTCGGGTGGCCCGGCTTCCAGCACGCAGACGGTCACGCCGGGGTCGGCGGTCAGCCGGTTGGCCAGCACCGATCCCGCGGCGCCCGAGCCGACGATGACATAATCGAACGTGTCGGTCACTTGAGCAGCACCACCGCCTCGATCTCCACAGCAATGCCGCGCGGCAGGCTGGCCAGGCCGACCGCGGAACGGGCTGGGCGCCCGGCCTCGCCAAAGACCTCCACGAAAAGATCGGTGCAGCCATTGATGACCTCCGGCTGGTGGCCGAAGTCCGGCACGGCGCGGACCATGCCGAGCACCTTCAGGATGGTATCCACCCGGTCCAGCGAGCCCAGCGCATTGCGCATATTGGCCAGCAGGTTCACGCCGCAGAGCCGCGCCGCCGCATAGCCCTGCTGCACGTCAAGATCGGCGCCGACCAGCCCGGTGATGGAACTGCCATCCGCCCGCCGCGGCCCGACGCCCGAGAGGAACAGCAGCCCGCCGCCGATCCGCCAGGGCACGTAGTTACCCATGGGCTTGGGCGAGGGCGGCAGGTCCAGCCCCAGTTCGATGAGGCGCTGTTCGGCGGACATGGACGGCTCCGTGGCAGGGCGATGGCCCCATCCTGCCGGGCAGGGCGGCGCTGATCCATCCCCCCGCACGGATCCGGCGGCCCTGGCCTCACGGCTGTTTGAACTTCCTGAATGCACACGGCGCGGAGCGGTGCGTCATCTTCCGTCAGGGCTGGAGCGCGATCGTTCATGACATGCTGACGCGTCGAGATCGGGCGAACGGCCTTGCGGCGTCGCCCAGCCTGGCGACGCGACTGATGTGGCTGGCCGCCATCGGCTGGCCGCTGCTGGCCTTCGGCGCCTATGCCGGCGCGAGCTGGCGCGCCGCCTGGCAGGATTCGGAGGCGGAGCTGGCGCGCAGTGCGGAAGCCTCCTCGGAATTCGCGCAGCGCCTGCTGGATGGCCTGCTGCTCCACGCCGACCTGGCCCAGCTTCTGGTGGCCCATCTGCCGGATGCCGAGATCCGCGCGCAGGCGCCCGCCCTGGGCGCGGCGCTGCGGGAGGTGGTGACGCGCCGGCAGCCGCCGGGCCTTCTCCACTTGGCGGTGCAGGACGGTGCGGGGGCGCTGCTGGTGAGCGACGAGGCGCCGGTCCCGGCTGACGGGCCCTGGGGCCCGCCCGCTGCCGATCCGGCGGCGCCGGGGTCGCAATGGCTCGGCCGGGTCGGGCCGCCCGGGCCGGAAGGGCGGATCCTGGTCGCCCGGCGGCGGGTGCCGCAGGGCCTGGTGATTGCGGCCCTGGGGGGGCAGGCCGTCCAGGCGGGGCTGGACCGGCTGGCGCATGGCGGGATGGGTGAGGTGATCACCCTCTGGCACCAGGACGGCCAGGTGCTGGCGCGCTCCGGCAGCCGCACGGTGCCGGGCCACGCCCCCGGGGACCTCTCTGCCCGGCAGGCGGTGCCGGGCTGGCCCGCCTTCGTCACGGTGGAGCGGTCCCGGGCGGCGATCCTGGTGCAGTGGCGCGATGCGGCGCTGACCCATCTGGCCTATGGCAGCCCGGCGCTGCTGGCGCTGCTGCTGCTGTCGCTCGCCGCCCGGCGCCGGGGCCGGGCCCTGGCCCGCGCCAACCAGGCGCTGGCGCAGGGGATCGCGGCGGACAAGGCCTCCCATCTCCGCGCCGGCCGCCAGCAGGCGGAGCTGCTGGCCAGCATGCGGGAGGTGATCTACGCGCTGGATTCGGATTTCCGCTTCGCCTTCGTCAGCCGGCGCGCCCTGGAGGTCTGGCAGCGGCCCGAGGCGCAATTGCTCGGCCGCCCCTTCCTCGAGGTCTTCCCCCAGGCCACCCACAGCCTCGCCTTCCAGGTGCAGGCCGAAGCGATGGCGGAGCGGCGGGAGACGCATCTCTGCATCGTCTCCCCCGTCATCGGCCATTGGATCGAGGTGGATATCTACCCGCGCGAGGGCGGGGGCGTGATCGTGGCCTTCCGCGATATCGAGCAGCTTCGCGCGGCGCAGCGCCAGAAGGGGGCGGCGGAGCGGCGGCTGCGGCTGGCGACCGCCGCCGGCCGGCTCGGCACCTTCGTGCTGGACCTGCCGCGCGGCACCGTCACCCGCTCCGGCCGCGCCGTGCCGGAGGGGCCGGGGCTGCCGATCCGCGACCTGCCGCTGGAGGCCTGGATCCAGCGCGTGCATCCCGAGGACCGCGCGGCCGTGCAGCTTGCGGTGGCGGAAGTGGCGTCGGGGCAGCGGCAGGACTACCAGATCGAGTACCGGATCCGGCGCAGTGACGAACTGCCCTGGCAGGTCATCGAATCCCATGCCGTGGTCACCGACCGGGACCCGGTGAGCGGCCGCGCGCTGCTGCTGGTCGGCGTCTCCCGCGACGTGACGGAGGATCGCGCCGCCGAGGCCCGCCAGCGGCTGATGGCGCGGGAGGTGGACCATCGCGCCAAGAACGCGCTCGCCGTGGTGCAATCCGTGCTGCGGCTGACGCCGCGGCAGGATGCGGCCGCCTTCGCCCAGGCGGTGGAAGGGCGCGTGGCGGCCCTGGCGCGGGCGCATACGGCGCTGGCCGAGGCGCGCTGGCAGAGCGCCGCGTTGCGCGCGGTGGCGGAGGCGGAGCTTTCGGCCTTCCAGCCGTCGGGCGGCGCCGCCCGCGTCATCCTGGCGGGGCCGGAGCTGGCGCTGGCGCCGGAGGCGGTGCAGGCCCTGTCCATGACCCTGCACGAGCTGGCGACGAATGCCGCCAAGCACGGCGCCCTGTCCACGCCGGAGGGCAGGCTTCGCCTGTCCTGGTCGCTGGAGCCGGATCCCGAGAGGCTCGTGCTGGAATGGCGGGAGGAGGGAGGGCCCCGCCTGGCCGGTCCGCCGGCGCGGCGCGGCTTCGGCTCCCGCCTCGTGCGGACGACGGTGGAACACCAGCTCGGCGGCAGGGTGGAGCATGTCTGGGCGGAAGACGGGCTGGTCTGCCGGATCACGGTGCCGCTGGCGCGCATCCGGCCCCGCCGCGGGGTGACCTTGCCGCCGGACTGAAGGGGCCTACCAGCCGGCGCGGCGCATCGCCGCGATGGCGCCGGCCTGGCCCAGCAGCACGGGCTGCTTCCAGCGGCGCAGGTCGCGCCCGGCTGCGCCGGGGTCGAGAAAACCGGTAAAATCCCGCCAATCCGGCGCCCCGCCCACCAGCACCTGGCCACCCGCCGCAAGCACCAGCGGAATGCCGCCCGCCACGTCCCAGACATTCGGCGTCTGGAAGCGGGAGACGCCGAGCAGCCCGGCGGCGAGGAAGGCGCATTCCACGGCGGCGGAGCCGGTGCGGCGCAGGTCATAGGGCAGGCGGGCGGGATCCTCCGGCGCCCCGGTGCCGGCCAGCCGGCGGCGCACCTGCGGATTGGGCGTAAGCGCGAGCGGCACGGAATCGAACTGCAGCGGCCCACCCTGCCGCGCATGGTAGACGCCGGGGCGCAGCGCATGGCTGGTGGAGCACCAGACCGCGCCCACCACCGGCTGGCCACGCCAGAGCACGCCGATGGAAGCGGCGAACAGGGGAAAGCCGTTGACGAAGTTGGTGGTGCCGTCGATGGGGTCGATCGCCCAGACGATGTCATGACCGCGGCCGGGGCGTTCCTCGCTCTCCTCGCCCAGGATGTCGTGGCCGGCGAAGCGTTCGCCGACCAGGGCGCGGATCAGCTTCTCCACATCCTGGTCGACCTCGGAGACCGGGTCGCGATAGGTCTCAGCCTTCGCGCCGGGCTTGTAGCGCACCTGCAGAACCTGGCCGAGGGCGGCCGTGATTCGGGCGCCGGCGAGATCGGCCAGCGTCACCGCGCTGCGCTCCATCTCCGCGAGCAGGGTGGCGTCGGGGAAGGGCCTGGGCATCTCAGCCTCCCTGCGCGGCGGTCGGCAGCAGGATATGGACCGGCGGCCGGGTGAGGGTGAGGGTCATCTCCTGCGGCTCGGCTCCCAGGGTCTCGAAGTCATCATCCAGGCGCAGCACGGTGTCGCGCAGCCGCAGCGTCACCTCCCGCCCGCGGACATGCTCCAGGGGCAGGGGGCGCGGGATGCCGCCCTCCTCCTCGCTGCGGGCCATGGCGCGCAGCAGCGCCGCCCGCCCCTCGGGCCGCAGGAAGGCCACGTCCAGCAGCCCGTCACCGGGCTGCGCCAGGGCGGCGGGTTGCAGATTGGGGCCGATCAGCGGGCCGTTCATCACCTCCACCAGCAGCAGGTCACGCGGCAGCGCCACCCCGTCCACGCGCACCTCCCAGTCGCCCGGCTCCGCGCGGGCGATGAAGTCCGGGATCAGGCGCAGGCAGCGATGGTGGTTGGTCTCGCCCGGCAGGTCGTCGCGATCCGCGGCCTGGATGGCCGCCGCGATGGCGCCGGCGCCGAGACCCTCGACGATATCCGCCTCGCCCTCAGCCCGCCGCAGCCTGGCGATGTCCACCGGCTGGTCGCGCCCTTCCCGCAGCCCGGCCGCGATCGCCTCCGGGCTGCAGCCGGTGAGGCCGAGCGAGGTGGCGATATTGTTGGCGGTGCCGAGCGGCACGATGGCGAAGCGCGGCACCTCGCCGCGATAATCGCGCAGCGCGCCGGCCACCGTGCCATCGCCGCCGGCCACGACCAGCACATCCGCGGCGCGCAGATCGGCGGCCGCCAGCCTGGCCTGGCCCTGAGCGCGGTAGGTGACCGCGAAGCCGGCCTCGCGGAAGGCGGCCTGAAGGCGGGTGGCGGAGACATCGCCCGCACCGGCGGAGTCGTTGTGGAGCAGGAGGAGCTTCATGCGGCGGGGTCGGGTCCTGGAAGATGACCCGGCCGTAACGTCGCCCCGGCGCCTCCGGTTCGTCAGGGCCTTTTCCAGTCTTGGGGCGTCGCAAGGTGACTTGGAACCTGCCTTCGAACAATCAGCCCGTCACAGACCCAGCGTTGCGCGGACCCTTGGCCGCACCTCCCGCCCCAGCAGGTCGATGGAGCGCAGCATGCCCGGCTTGTCGCGTGCGGCGGAGCTCATCTGGAAGGTCAGGCGGTCGATGCCGCCGAGATCCTGGGACGAGGCCAGGACCTTGGCCGCGACCTCCGCCGGATCGCCCACCAGGAAGGCGCCGCGGGGGCTGACCAGCGCGTCGAACTGCGCCCGGGTCGCCGGCGGCCAGCCGCGCTCCCGGCCGATCTTGGTGAACATGGCCTGCCAGCCCGGGAAGAAGCGGTCGCGCGCCTCCTGTCCCGTCTCCGCCACGAAGCCGAAGGCATGCACGCCGACGCGCAGGCTCTCGGGCGCATGGCCAGCCTGCGCCCCGGCGCGACGATACAGATCGACCAGAGGCCGAAAACGGCCGATCTCGCCGCCGATGATGGCGATCATCAGCGGCAGGCCGAGCAGCCCGGCGCGGGCGAAGGATTCCGGCGTGCCGCCGACGCCGATCCAGATCGGCAGCCTCTCCTGCTGCGGCCGGGGAAACACGCCCTGGCCATCCAGCGGCGGGCGGAACTGGCCGGACCAGCGGATATGGCTCGCCTCCCGCAGCCCGAGCAGCAGCTCCAGCTTCTCCACGAAGAGCGCGTCGTAATCCTTCAGGTCGAGGCCGAAGAGGGGATAGGCCTCCACCGAGGAGCCGCGCCCCACCACCATCTCCGCCCGGCCGCGGGAGATCAGGTCCAGCGTGGCGAATTCCTGGAAGACACGGACGGGGTCGGCGGCGCTGAGCACCGTCACGGCGCTGGTCAGCCGGATGGAGTTCGTCCGGGCCGCGGCGGCGGCCAGGATCACGGCCGGGGCGCTGTCGAGGTAGTCCTCGCGGTGATGCTCGCCGATGCCGAAGACATCGAGCCCGGCGCGATCCGCCGTCTCCACCTCCTCCAGCAGGAAGGCCATGCGATCGGCATCGCTGCCCTCGACCTGGCCATTGGTGCCGGTGAGTTTCGCGGCGAAGCTGTCGATGCCGATGTCCAAGGGGAGATCTCCTAGATTTGGGCCCGGTGGTAGCACCGCCATCAGGAAGGGAAAAATGCCATCGGGGCCGCGCCATAGGCGAGCAGCACGGCTGCGCTGCGGTCCGAGGGGCGCTGGAACAGGCCGGCGCCAGGCCGCCCGCTGCGCCGATGCGCCAGAGGGAACCGGAGGCGCCCCGGGATGATTCACCTAAACTGGCTGCCGTCGTCCTGGCCGGGATCGTTCATGCCTGTCCAAGGTGATACGCGGCCTTCCCACCATCTCCCCTCCGACTTCGAGGTGCTCCATGACGGTCGTCGCCGCCTGTCTCTATCGCCACGGCAAGCGCGTCCGCGAGGTTTCGATCGACGAGAAGGTCGATTGCCCCGCCGACAAATCCGAATTCGTCTGGATCGGCATCTGCGACCCGACCGCCGATGAGATGCGAACCCTCAAGGAGCAGTATGATCTGCATCCGCTTGCGGTCGAGGATGCGGTCAAGGCCAACCAGCTGCCCAAGGTCGACGTCTATGGCGAGCAGCTGTTCGTCGTGGCGCGCACGGCGCAACTCGAGGGCGACAGGCTGGACTATGGCGAGACGGCCATCTTCGTCGGCCACAGCCATATCATCAGCGTGCGCCACGGATCGGCACGATCGCACAAGGCGCTGCGCGCGCAGCTTGAAGCTGCCCCCACGCTGCTGATCCAGGGCGTCGACTACGTCCTGCACGCCATCCTCGACTATATCGTCGATGGCTATCTGCCGATCGTCGAGCAGATCGAGGACACCGTCCTGACGATGGAGCGGCGGATCATCGATGCCTTTCTCGGCCGGGACGAGATCACCCGCATCTTCACGCTGCGCCGTCACCTCACGAAATTCCAACGGGTGCTGGGGCCGATGGCAGAGGTCGCCGGCAAGCTCGTCAGGCTCGACCTGCCCTGCATCGATGCGAATACGAAGCCCTATTTCAGCGATGTGCTCGATCACGTGCGGCGCGTGCAGGCGATGGTCGATGGCCTGCTCCAGGTCCTGACCTCGGTCTTCGAGTTCAGCAACCTGCTGGAGCAGCAACGCACCGGCGCCATCACCCGCCAGCTGGCGGCCTGGGCCGCCATCCTCGCCGTGCCCACCGCGATCGCCGGCATCTACGGCATGAACTTCGAGCACATGCCGGAGCTGAAGACCGAGTACGGCTACTTCGTCGTACTGGGGGTCATCGGGGTCGTCTGCACCGGGCTCTACCTGCGCTTCAAGCGGGTAGGATGGCTTTAGCGGGTCAGACCCGTTGGTTCTGACCCGTCATGTTCACTCCCACTCGATCGTCCCCGGCGGCTTGCTGGTGATGTCGTAGGTCACGCGGTTGATGCCGCGCACCTCGTTCACGATGCGGCCGGCGACGCGGGTGAGGAATTCCATCGTGAAGGGATAGACATCCGCCGTCATGCCATCCGTGCTGGTCACGGCGCGCAGCGCGCAGGCGCTGTCATAGGTGCGGCCATCGCCCATCACGCCCACCGTCCGCACCGGCAGCAGCACCGCGAAGGCCTGCCAGATGGCGTCATACAGGCCGGCCTTGCGGATCTCCTCCAGGTAGATGCTGTCGGCATGGCGCAGGATATCCGCCTTCTCCTTCGTCACCTCGCCGGGGATGCGGATGGCGAGGCCGGGACCGGGGAAGGGGTGACGGCCGACGATCGCCTCGGGGATGCCAAGTTCGCGGCCCAGCACCCGGACCTCGTCCTTGAACAGGTCGCGCAGCGGCTCCACCAGCTGCATGCGCATCCCCTCCGGCAGGCCGCCCACATTGTGGTGCGACTTGATGGTGACGCTCGGGCCGCCGGTGGCGGAGACGCTTTCGATGACGTCGGGGTAGAGCGTGCCCTGGGCCAGGAAATCGGCGCCGCCGATCTTCTGCTGCTCCTCCTCGAAGACCTCGATGAACAGCCGGCCGATGGTCTTGCGCTTGATCTCGGGGTCCGTGACGCCGGAGAGCTGGCCCAGGAACAGGTCGCTGGCATCGCGATGCACCAGCTTGATGTTGAAGCGGTCGCGGAAGGTGGCGACCACCTGTTCCGACTCATTGGCCCGCATCAGCCCGTGGTCGACATAGATGCAGGTCAGCTGGTCGCCGATCGCCTCATGCAGCAGCACCGCGGCGACGGAGGAATCGACCCCGCCCGAAAGCCCGCAGACCACGCGCCCCTTGCCGACCTGCGCGCGGATCTTCTCGATCATCTCCGCCCGGAAGGCGCCCATGGTCCAGTCGCCGGTGCAGCCACAGACGATGTGGGAGAAATTCTTCAGCAGGGCGGCGCCATGCGGCGTATGCACCACCTCCGGGTGGAACATCGTGCCGTAATACCGGCGTTCGTCATTGGCGATGACGGCGAAGGGCGCACCCTCGCTGGCCGCCACGACCCGGAACCCCTCGGGCAGGCGGGTGATGCGATCGCCGTGGCTCATCCAGACCTGCTCGCGCGCGCCCGGCGCCCAGACGCCCTGGGTGATGGCGCAATCGCCGGTCACGTCGATATGGGCGCGGCCGAATTCGCGCAGATGCCCGCCCTCCACCAGCCCGCCGAGCTGATGCGCCATGACCTGCTGGCCGTAGCAGATGCCGAGGATCGGCAGCCCCATCTCGAAGACCGCCTGCGGGGCGCGGGGGCTGCCCTCCTCCATCACGCTGGCCGGGCCGCCCGAGAGGATGATGCCCTTGGGCGCGAAGGCCGTGATGCGCGCCTCGGGCGCCGCATTGAAGGGCCAGACCTCGCAGTACACCCCGGATTCGCGCAGGCGGCGCGCGATGAGCTGCGTCACCTGGCTGCCGAAATCGAGGATCAGGATCCGGTCGTGATGCTGCGCGAGCGGGGCGGAAGCGGCATCGGGGGCGGCGTGTGTCATGGCGCCTAACAGCACAAGGGCGCCCGGCCGACAAGCCGTTTCGACGGGGGGCAGATACCTGCCCCCCGCAGTGCTGGGGCCTCAGCCGGGCAGGGTGATCTGCTCCATGCCGAAGAACTTCACCACCTCGCCATTGATGGTGATCTGGCCGTTGGCCGGGCCATTGAAGACGATGGCATTGCCGCTGATGGTGTAGCTGGCGCCGTCATACATCTGCAGCCCGGCCTGCAGCTGCTCCATGGTCACGCCCTGCAGCATGACGTTGTCGGCGCCGTTGCCGCCATGCAGCTCGTCATTTCCGTCGCCGGGCTGCCACCAGAAGGTGTCGCTGCCCTCGCCGCCGAACATCTTGTCGCCGTCGCCGGCGCCGCCGCGCAGATGGTCGTGGCCGTCGCCGCCATGCAGCTCATCCGTGCCGGCGCCGCCCACCAGCACATCGTTGCCGGCCTCGCCGAAGGCCTTGTCGTCGCCCGCCCCGGCATCGACGATGTCGTCGCCCGCCCCCGCATGCACCTCGTCCTGGCCGCCGCCGGAGACGATGGTGTCCTGCCCACCGCCGCCGAACACCTTGTCCATGCCGTCACCGGTGGTGATGGCATCGGCGCCCTCGGTGCCGAAGCGATCGGTGAAGCTGCCGCCGGCCACGCGGGCCAGCTCGGTCTCGGGGATCTTCTGGGTGGTGCCGGCCATCGGTGCCTCCTGCGGCGTGGTTTCGATGGCCTGACGTTACGAAAGCGGAGGGCGGCGCACCATGCGGGCGGTGCCTCTGGCCGGCATAGGCCGCGGCGATGGGCTCAGCCGTCCTCGCGCATCCGCCCCTCGGGCACCGGGGCGGTCGCCGCCAGCAGGGTGTCGATCGGGTCCCAGAACAGGGCGATCTGCTCCACCGCCTGGCCGGCCACCCGGATCGTCTCCCGCATCGCCATGCGGCCGCCGAGGTGGCGGTAAAAGAAGCGGCTGGGATTGGCCTCCAGCACCCAGGCCATGGCGGAATTGCAGCCGATGGCGCGCAGATGCGCCGCCATGGCCCGCATCAGGCGCCGGCCGCAGCCGCGCTCGCGGAAATCGTCCAGCACATAGAGGGTCTCCACCTCGCCCTCCGCCAGGCCCCGGCGCCGGGCGCGGCCGCCGGAGGCGAAGCCCACCACCTGCGGCGCCCCGGCCTCCGGCGGCGCTGTCGCGACGAAGACCGCATGGCCTTCCCGCCGGTCCAGGATGGCGCGCTGGTAGAAGCTGGCGAGCCGGATCTCGGAGAGCTCCGCCAGGTAGCCATCCCGCAGGATGCCGGCATAGGCGCTGCGCCAGGCCGCCACATGCACCGCCGCGATCCCCGCGGCATCGCCCGGCCGGGCGCGGCGGATGGAGATCATGAATTCTGTCTCTGCAGCACCGCGGCGAAGAAGCCATCGGTCCCATGGCTGCCGGGCGACAGCGCCATGTAGGGCTCGCTCCCCGGCGCCGGGGTGCCGGGCAGAAGGCCTTCCCACAGCGTGGCGAAGGGCATGGGCGCAAAATCCGCGTGGCGTTCCAGGAAGGCCGCCATCTGCATCTCGTCCTCCTCGGGCAGCAGCGAGCAGGTAGCGTAGACCAGCCTTCCGCCCGGACGCACCAATTCAGATGCATCGTCGAGGATGGAGGCCTGCTTCAGCACCAGCTCCGACAGGTCCCGCCCATTGGTGCGGATCCGCGCATCCGGGTTGCGCCGCCAGGTGCCGGTGCCGGTGCAGGGGGCATCCACCAGCACCCGGTCGAATTTGCGCGAATTTCGCTTGCGCCATTTGTCGCCGCTGGTGAGCAGGTGGCGCTCGGCATTGTTCACATCGGCGCGGCGCAGGCGGCGGCCGGCGCCTTCCAGACGGGCGGCGGAGGTATCGCAGGCGACGATATGGCCCTTGTTCGCCATGGTGGCGGCCAGCGCGAGGGTCTTGCCGGCGGCGCCGGCGCAGAAATCGGCCACGCGCATGCTGGGCCGCGCATCCGTCAGCAGGGCGACCAGCTGGCTGCCCTCGTCCTGCACCTCGATCAGCCCTTCCAGGAAGGCCTTGGTGGCGGAGACCGGGCGGCGATCGGCGATGCGCAGGCCCCAGGGGGAAAGGGGCGTGGGCGTGGCGGGGATGCCCTCCGCGGCGAGCGCCGCCAGGGCGGCCTCCCGCGAAACCTTCAGCAGATTGGCGCGCAGGTCGAGCGGCGCCGGCGCCTCCATCGCGGCCGCTTCCTCGGCCAGGCGGTCGCCGAAGCGGGTGGTCAGGCCCGGCATGGCCCAGTCCGGCAGGTTCAGCCGCGGCCCCTCCGGCATGCGCGGCAGCACCAGCGACCGGCCGGCAAGCTTGCCGAGCAGCGCGCGCTCCTCCTCCGCCAGCGGGGAGGCGGCGAAGCGCTCGCCGGAGAAATTCTGCTCCACCCCCTCCAGCGTCCAGCCCTCGGCCAGGATCAGATGCGCCGCCAGCAGCAGCCGCGCGGAGGGACTGGCGATGCCCAGTTCGGAAAAATGCCAGGCGAGCCGGAGCCGCTGGCGGATGGCGCCCCAGGCGCGTTCGGAGACATTGCGCCGGTCGGAGCCGCCGATGTAGCGGCGGGCGCGGAAGAAATCATTGGCGATGGCATCCGCCGGGCGGCGGGGGGAGGCTTCGACCGCGGCAAGCAGGTCGATGGCGGCGGACAGGCGGGCGGCGGGGGTCATGCGGGCATCCGGGCGGGTCGCGGCAGGGGCGGCCGAGGGGCGGGGGCGCGCCGAGAGCCGGCGGGCCAGGGGGCCGGGCGGCAAGCGGCCCCCGGCATCGGCGGCAGCATAGCGCCAATTCGCCCGGGCCGCAGCCCGGCACGAAGCTTCCGGAGTCTGAACGTCACCGGATGGTGATAGGTAAATTTTCGCTAAGATGGCGGAACCGCGGCGATGATGGCGGCGGTGAGGCATTGATCCGACATGATTTTTTCGTGCGCGGCGCAGCGGCGGGTGGGCCGGCGCGGTTACATGTCCTAGACTTGTCCGCAAGCCCGCATCCAGCGGGGAAGGGAGACCTGCCGACCATGCTCAAATCCGTTCTTGCCGCCGGGGCCGTTGCCATGCTCGTGGGTGGTGCCGCCCTGGCCCAGCAGAAGGGCGCGCCGCAGCAGGCGCAGCAGTTCCCGGACTGGCGCGCGCAGCCGCGCTACGCCACCATCAACCTGCGCGCCGGCTTCGAGCCGGACCCGCGGGAAGTTCCCGTGGAAGCTGGTGGCAACCGAGAGGCGACCGGCATCGGCCCGGAATGCGCGGGCTGGATCGACTTCTCCCGCCCCGACGTGGACCTGAACTACACCTCGGGCAATTTCCCGCTCTATATCTCCGTGGTCGCCAATACCGACACGACGCTGGTGATGAACGACTCCGCCGGCAACTGGATCTGCAACGACGACATGGATGGGGTGAACCCGGGCATCGTCATCCAGCGTCCGGCCAGCGGCAACTACAATATCTGGGTCGGCACCTTCGAGCGTGGCCAGCCGCAGCGCGCGACGCTGCGGATTTCCGAGATCCCGCCGAACCGCTGAGGCCTCCAAGCCCTCTCCCCCCGATGGGGGGAGAGGGTCGGGTGAGGGGGGGCATCCCCCGCCCGCTACCCCTCCAGGCGATAATTCGGCGCCTCGCGCGTCACCGCCACGTCGTGAACATGGCTCTCGCGCAGCCCCGCATTGGTGATGCGGCGGAACCTGGCCTTGGTCTGCAGGTCCGCGATGGTGGCGGAGCCCGTATAGCCCATGGCCGCGCGCAGGCCGCCGACCATCTGGTGGATCACGGTGCCGACCGGGCCCTTGTAGCCGACGCGGCCCTCGACGCCTTCCGGCACCAGCTTCAGCTTGTCGGCGACTTCCGCCTGGAAGTAGCGATCCGCCGAGCCGCGCGCCATGGCACCCAGCGAGCCCATGCCGCGATACGACTTGTACGACCGGCCCTGATACAGAAACACCTCGCCCGGCGCCTCGTCCGTGCCCGCGAAGACGCTGCCCATCATCACGCAATCGGCGCCCGCCGCGATGGCCTTGGCGACATCGCCGGAGGAGCGGATGCCGCCATCGGCAATCGCCGGCACGCCACGCTCCCGGCAGGCGGCGGCGCTTTCCATCACCGCCGTCAGCTGCGGCACGCCGACGCCGGCCACGATGCGCGTGGTGCAGATGGAGCCCGGCCCGATGCCGATCTTCACCGCATCCGCCCCGGCCTCGATCAGCGCCAGCGCGCCTTCCGGCGTCGCCACATTGCCGGCGATGATCTGCACGGAGTTCGACAGCTTCTTGATCCGCTCCACCGCGCGCAGCACGCCGCCCGAATGGCCATGCGCGGTATCCACCACGATCACGTCGATATCGGCCGCCACCAGCAGCCCGGCGCGATGAAAACCATCCTCGCCCACGCCGATGGCGGCGGCGGTGCGCAGCCGGCCCATGGCGTCCTTCACGGCGGAGGGATTGGCCTGCGCCTTGTCCATGTCCTTCACGGTGATGAGGCCAACGCAGCGATAGGCCTCGTCCACCACCAGCAGCTTCTCGATCCGGTGCTTGTGCAGCAGCTCCCGCGCCTTGTCCTTGGTGACATCGGCATCCGCCGTCACCAGGTTTTCGCGCGTCATCAGCTCATAGACCCTGAGGTTCGGGTCGGTGGCGAAGCGCACGTCGCGATTGGTGATGATGCCGACCAGGCGGCCCGATTCGCGTTCCACCACCGGCACGCCGCTGATGTGGTGGGTCTCCTGCAGCGCGCGGACCTCGGCCAGGGTCTGGTCAGGGTGGATGGTGAGCGGGTTCACCACCATGCCGGATTCGAACTTCTTCACCTGGCGCACCTGCGCCGCCTGGTCCTCGGGCGAGAGGTTCTTGTGGATCACGCCGATGCCGCCGGCCTGGGCCATGGCGATCGCCATGTTCCCCTCGGTCACCGTATCCATCGCCGCGGCGACCAGCGGGATATTGAGGGAAATCTCCCGCGTCAGCCTGGTGCGGGTTTCCGTCTCGCTCGGCAGCACGGTGGAATAGGCCGGGACGAGCAGCACGTCGTCGAAGGCATAGGCCTCCTCGAACCTGCCGCGGAAGGCGGCCTCCCGGTCGAGGGAGGTGGAGGGGGCATTCGTGTCTGGGGGCGCCATGGCGGGAACCTCTTTCGATCCGCAACCTTGGCGGCCCCGCCTACACCGGTTCCGGGTGCGGCGTCCATAGCAGGAAGATGTCAGCGCTGAGTCGCGTCTGGCGCATCCCTCGCCCCGCGATAGCCGGTCGCCACCACATAGAGCTCCGCGCTGTCCTTGCGGCTGGCGGGCGGCTTGGCATGGCGCACCGCAGCGAAGTCCCGCTTCAGCGTCGCCAGGAAGTCCTTTTCCGACCCGCCGGCCAGGACCTTGGCGACGAAGCCGCCGCCCGGCGCCAGCACGCGGCCGGCGAAATCCAGCGCGATCTCGGCCAGCGCCATGATGCGCAGGTGGTCGGTGGCGTTATGGCCGGTGGTGTTCGGCGCCATGTCGGACATCACCAGGTCCGCCGGCCCATCCAGCGCCGCCAGCACGCGCCGCTCCGCCTCCGCATCCTGGAAGTCACCCTGCATCAGGATGGCCCCCGCGATGGGGTCCACCGGCAGCAGGTCGATCCCCACCACGCGGCCGGCGCCGCGGGCAAGCGCCACCTGCGTCCAGCCACCGGGTGCGGCGCCAAGGTCGACGACCCTGGCGCCCGGCTTCAACAGATGAAACCTGTCGTCCATCTGCTCCAGCTTGAAGGCGGCGCGGGAGCGCAGGCCGCGGGCCTTGGCCTCCTTCACGAAGGGGTCGTTCAGCTGGCGCTCCAGCCAGCGCTGGCTGCCGATGGTGCGCCCCTTGGCGGTGCGCAGCCGGTCCGCCAGCTGGCGGGTATTGGAGGATTTGCCAGAGGGCGATTTGCCAGAGGGGGACTTGCCCGAGGGGGATTTGCCGGGGGGAGGTTTGGCCATGGCGAGGCTTTACGCCCTCCGCGCCCGATCCGGAAATCGCCGCGCGCGCCGCGACGGCCTCAGGCGCCGTCGCGCCAGCGCTTGATGAAGGCGCGGCCGATCCGCAGTTCCTTGGCGATGGCGCTGACGGAGCGGCCCTCGGCCAGCAGCGCCAGCACCTCCGGCTTGCGGTCTTCCGGCGTCTTGCCGGCGGCCGAGGCAGCTGCCGGTGGCGCTGCCGGCGCGGCGGCGCCCTCCGCCAGGGTCCAGTGGCCGGCATGGGCATAGACCAGGTGGGCCGGCAGGGGGCGACCGTTCAGCCGGCCGCCGCGGGCGACGAAATGGCCTTCCTCCTGGGTGATGTCCGGCGCCTCCAGCACGTCGCCCGCCGCGATCGCCAGCTTGTCCGCATCGCCCAGGGCGCTGCTATGGGTCTGGGGATCGGCCTTCAGAAAGGTGGCCCGCCTGGCAGTCAGAAGGTCCGGCATGAACATCCTCATCAAGTCCGGGGCGGGGGCTCCGCCACGCATCGGGTCATTCTGCGGCAGGATCGCCGCCGCGCCAGTCCCGATCAGCCGCAGCCCGGCCAGAATCGTCCCGGGCGGCGCTGCGCGGCGCGGTCCAGCCGCATCAGCCGCAGCAGGATGCCCTCCCGCAGCCCGCGATCGGCCACCGTCAGCCGCGGCACCGGCCAGACCTGGCGGATTGCGGCATAGACCGCGCAGCCCGGCAGCACGAAATCCACCCGGTCCGGCCCGACGCAGGGATGCGCCGCCAGCCCGTCCCGGCCCAGCGCGAAAAGATCGCCCAGCGCCTGATCGGCGTCGCAGGCCTCCAGCACCTGGCCATCCACCAGCAGCCGGCGATAGCGGGGCAGGGCCATGGCGACGCCGGCCAGCGTCGTGACGGTGCCGGAGGTACCCATCAGCCGCACCCCGCCGGCGCGGATTTCCTGGCCGATGCAGTGCACCGAATCGAAGCCGCGCAGCCGCGCCGCCACCTCCTCCACCACCGCATGGAAGCCGGCCTCGGTGAAGCAGGAGGGGCCGCAGCGTTCGGAGAGGGTGACGACGCCGACGGGGACGGAGATGGTGCCGATCAGCTCCGGCACCTGCCGGCCGGGCAGGATGCGGATCCAGGCGATTTCGGTGGAGCCGCCGCCGATATCGAAGAGCAGCGCGCGGCGGTCGCCCGACTCCAGCAGCGGGGCGCAGCTTTCCATCGCCAGCTCCGCCTCCTCCCGCGCCGAGATGATGCGCAGCCTGAGGCCGGTCTCGGCCTCGACGCGGGCGAGGAAGGCCGGGCCATTGCTGGCGCGGCGGCAGGCTTCGGTGGCCACCGCCTGCAGCGCCCGCACCGGTCGGCGGGCCAGCTTCTGGGCGCAGGCCTGCAGCGCGGTGAGCGCACGGTCCATGGCCTGGTCCGAGAGCCGCCCGGTGGCGCCAAGCCCTTCGCCGAGTCGGACGATGCGCGAAAAACTGTCGATCACCCGGAAGCCGCTGCCGCCCTGTGGCGTGCCGAGCAGCAGGCGGCAGTTGTTGGTGCCGAGGTCGAGCGCCGCATAGGCGCCGGAGGCCGGATTCGGCTGCCAGGCCGGCGCCGCGCCACAGGCCGACAGCCGTCCGCGGGCCTCGCCCAGGGGGGCGGGGCGCGGGGCCGTCTGGAGGTCAAGGGCGGCGTCTTCGGGCATGACTAGGTCTAGATGGGCCTTCCGCAGGGCAATCCGTAGCCCCCCCAAGCGGGGGCCGCCACGCATGATCCGGCGGGTGGCGGAGCGGGGCAAGGCATTTTGCAGGGGGGATGTTGCCTGCCCCCGGGACGCATGGTAGCACGCCGCTCCCGACGGTTGGGGCGCAAGCCCGGACCGGCCCGGTGGGGGATAGTTTAACGGTAGAACTCCCGACTCTGACTCGGGCAGTCTTGGTTCGAATCCAGGTCCCCCAGCCACAGCTTCCCTAGCGCATTGAAATCGCTATTCTGGGCCTGTACGCCCAGTCGCGCCGGGGCGTATCATTTCGGACCTCTGCCGGTGGGCCGCCCTTTCACCCTCCGTTCAGCTCGACGCCGCATTCGACAGGATCATCGCCCTGGGCGCACTAGTGCCTGGGCGGGGAGGGTACCATGCGCCCATGGTTCGCTGGGCGGAGGGGCGCCACGCGAGCAGGCGGAGTTGGGCGGTGAGGTTCCGGCGCGGCGGCCTCATGGATCGACGCCGAGCCGGCGCAACGCCATGATCGCCTGAGGGTAGTTGATGCGGGCCGACTGCCTGTACCAATGAACCGCGGCATCACGGTCGCGGGACAAGCCGCCGCGTCCCTCCTCGTGGAACTTGCCCATCTTGAACTGCGCGAACCAGTTGTCGCCCTCCGCGGCCAGACGATAGTGGCCTAGGGCCGCGGCATCGTCCCGCTCCAGGCCGCCGCGTCCCTCTTCGTAGAACCTGCCCAAGTTGTAGGAAGCGACGACGTCGCCACGCTTGGCGGCCAGGCGGTAATAACGCAGGGCGGCAGCGTCGTCCCGCGCAAGCCCGCCGAGCCCGTCCTCGTGAAAGTAGCCGACACTATTGATCGCGAAGAGATCGCCCCCCTCGGCGGCGAGGAGATAGAGCCGGAGCGCCTCCGCCTCGTCGTGCGACACGACCGTGGCGCCGGACACGACGAGGCCGTCCTGGTGGAGCATCGCGAGGTGAGACAGCGCCGGCGCGTATCCCCGCCCCGCGGCCAGGCGAACCAGGCGCGCCCCCTCGACCTGGTCGAATTCGGTGGAGTCAGCCCGGTAGAAGGGTCCCGCATAGGCTCCGAGATGGAGCAGGCCGAGGGCGAAGAGTGACTCCGGCGAGTCGTCCTGCGCGGCGCGGCGGAGCACCCGTAACGCCTCCGCCGAGCTCGGCGCGAGACCGGCTTCGCCCCTGAGCAGCATTTGGGCCAACCGCCGGGCCGCGGCGCCGTGGCCCAGGTCCGCGGCCTGGCGGTAGAGCGCGGCGGCCTCGGCGTTCCGGCTCGCGCGCTCGCGCAGGCGCGCCAGCTGGAAGGGCAGGCGCGCCACTTCGGGGGCTTCGCGCTGGGCCTGCTCGCAGGCCGGAGCGTCGGCAGGGTCAAGCGCCTCAAACGGCACGCCGGGCACGCCGGCGGGCCGGGTCGGATCGTGAGGCGCGGCCGCGGCGCGGTCGCAGGACACCAGACTCGGCATCGCTTCCGGTCCCGAGAGGTTCGCGGGTTGCGCCCACGCCGGGACGGCGCCGAGCGGCAAGACGGCTGCCAGGGCTAACACGGCACGCGGCATCGTGACGTTGCTTGGCCACTCTCGCAGTCCCGGAGCAAAACTCATCCGTCGTCTCCGCTCTCCCCGCCCCCTGTAGACTTGCGCGGCCAATTCGCTTCGACAACTCGTCTGGTGTGGAGAACGCGCGCTCGGAGTCCGTTCGGGGTCGTTCCGAGACGTCGCCGCTCTGTTCGGCTCCGGGTGAACACAGCACCGATCCTTCGCGCCGGTGAGCAAGAGGGGTTGGGCGAGTGCCATACGCCTGCAGGCCACTAGAGGTGGACGAACCATGTGCTACAATTCGTTCTTCAACCGCGCATGAAGTTTTCCAAGCAGCGTTTTGAGGTTTGCGGAGTGGGGTTCCAGGTCCGCCAGTCACTTGGCGCGCCTCGCGCCCCTCGCCAGCACTGGCTTTCGCCGCGACGCCCGATCGCCGCGGGGCGCACGCGCCATTCATCCAACCCCGGCGGAGGCGCCCGATGACCGAGACGGTGATGCTCTACGGCATCCGCAACTGCGACACGATGAAGAAGGCCTTCCACTGGCTGGAGGCCCAGGGCGTCGCCTATTCCTTTCACGACTACAAGAAGCTGGGCGTGCCGCCCGGCCTGCTGGAAGGCTGGGCCGAGCGCCTGGGGTGGGAGGCGCTGGTGAACCGCGCCGGCACCACCTTCCGCAAGCTGCCTGAGGCGGAGCGGGAGGGGCTGGACGGCCCGCGCGCCCTGGCGCTGCTGCGGGCGCATCCCTCCGCCATCAAGCGGCCGGTGCTGGAGGCGCGGGGCCGCCTGCTGCTTGGCTTTGCACCGGATGCCTACGCCGCAGCCTTCGCCTGACCGGAAGGCCAGAAAATCCCGCGCGCCGGCGCAGGTTGCGCTTGCCCGTCCGGCCGCGGTCCCCCGACACTCATGCGTCGCCGGAACAACCTCGGCGGCCTCGAATCAAACGGGGAGTCTTTCCGACATGCGTCTTGCCCAACTCGCCTCGACCCTCGGCGCCGCCCTGCTGGGCGCGGTGCTGGCGGTCCCGGCCTTCGCGCAGCCGGCGGCCGATACGGTCGCGGCCATCCGCGCCCGCGGCTTCCTGAATTGCGGCGTCGCGCCCAGCACGGTCGGCTTCTCGCTGCCCGACAGCCGGGGCGAATGGCGCGGCCTTGATGTCGATACCTGCCGTGCCGTCGCCGCCGCCATTTTCGGCGACGCCACCAAGGTGCGCTTCATCGCCACCACCACCCAGTCCCGCTTCACCGCGCTGCAATCGGGCGAGGTGGACATGCTGGCGCGCACCACCACCTGGACCCTGGCGCGGGAGGCCTCGCTGGGCCTCGAATTCGCCTCCATCACCTTCTATGACGGCCAGGGCTTCATGGTGCGCCGCGATTCCGGTGTGACCAGCGCCCGCGCGCTGGATGGCGCCACCGTCTGCGTGCAGCCCGGCACCACCACCGAGCTGAACATGGCCGATTTCTTCCGCACCAACCGGCTGCGCTTCACCCCGGTGGTGATCGAGAATATCGAGGAGATCCGCGCCGCCTTCATCAATGGCCGCTGCGACGCCTATACCAATGATGCCTCCTCGCTGGCCTCCTTCCGCTTCAGCCAGGGCGCCAATGCGGATCGCTACGTGATGCTGCCGGAGATCATCAGCAAGGAACCGCTGGGCGCCGTGGTCCGCAAGGGCGACTGGAAGTTCTTCGACATCGTCCGCTGGACGCATTTCGCGCAGGTGACGGCGGAGGAGCTGGGCATCAACTCCACCAACCTCGACAGCTTCGCCAATAGCACCAACCCGGATGTGCAGCGCTTCATGGGCCGCACCGGCGACCTCGGCCGCATGCTCGGGCTGAACAACGACTGGGCGGTGCAGATCGTGCGCCAGGTCGGCAATTTCGAGGAGGTGTGGGAGCGCAACATCACGCCGCTCGGCGTGCCGCGCGGCATCAATGCGCTCTGGACCAAGGGCGGGCTGCAATACGCGCCGCCGATGCGCTGAGGCCGTGAGGCCCGGGCCGGTGGCGCTGCCGCCGGCCCGGCTTGACGCGATCCGGTCCGGCGCGGAGCCTTGCGCCGCAACCCGGATGATTGGCCCCATGTCTGAACCCCCGCGGCCCGAACCCCAGCTGCTCGATCGCCTGCGTGACGCGGTCGAGGCCGGCTTCCCCGCCGAGGTCGCCTTCCTGCAGGACCTGGTCCGCTTCCCCAGCCTGCGGGGGCGGGAGGCGCCGCTGCAGGACTGGTTCGCCCGCCAGATGGCCGCCCGCGGCTATGCCGTGGACCGCTTCTCGCTCGCCGATGTGCCGGCGCATCCGAAGACCGCGCCGATGGTGGATGCCGACCCGGCCGCCAGCATCCAGGTGGTGGCGACCCATCGCGCGAAAGATCCCACCGGGCGCAGCCTGATCCTGCAGGGCCATATCGACGTGGTGCCGGAAGGCCCGCATGAGATGTGGACGCATCCGCCCTATGCCGCCGTGATCCGCGACGGCTGGATGTATGGCCGCGGCGCGCATGACATGAAGGCGGGGGTCGCCGCCATGGTCGCGGCGCTCGACGCCATCCGCGCCGCCGGGCTGGAGCCCGCGGCGGATGTCTATGTCCAGACGGTGACGGAGGAGGAGAGCACCGGCAATGGCGCGCTGGCCGCGCTGCTGCGCGGCTATCGCGCCGAAGCCGCGCTGGTGCCGGAACCCACGGGCCATACCATCACCCGGGCGCAGACCGGCACCATCTGGTTCCGCCTGAAGGTGCGCGGCGTGCCGGTGCATGTGATGGTGGCGCAGGACGGGTCCAACGCCATCATGTCTGCCTATGCGCTGATCCAGGCGCTCTATGCCCATACCAGGGCGCTGAACGAGGCCGGGCGGGCCAATGCCTGGTATGGCGGCCAGGTGCAGGACCCGATCAAGTTCAACCCGGGCATCATCCGCGGCGGCGACTGGGCTTCCTCCACCCCCGCCTGGTGCGAGGTGGATTGCCGCATCGGCCTGCTGCCCGGCACGACGCCGGAGGAGGCGATGGCGGGGGTGGAGGAAGCGGTGCGGCAGGCGGCGAAGGGCGATGCCTTCCTCGCCAACAACCCGCCCGAGATCACCTTCCATGGATTCCAGACCGACCCCTATGTGCTGGAACCCGGGTCCGAGGCGGAGGCGGTGCTGGCCGCGGCGCATGAGGCGGTGCATGGCGAGCCGATGCAGGCGCGGCTGTCCACCGCGGTGAACGACACGCGCTACTACGGCCTCTATTTCGGCATGCCCGGCCTCTGCTACGGCCCGCGCGGCGAAATGGCGCATGGCTTCGATGAGCGCACCTCGCTGGCCGATCTGAAGACCTGCACGCTGACCATCGCGCAGTTCATCGCGTCCTGGTGCGGGGTGCGGCCGCGGGCATGAGTGCGGCGGCGCGGCTGGTCGCCGCCGCCCGCGGCAATCCGGCGACGGCCGCGCTGCTCGACCTGCTGCCCGGCCTCGGCCTGAACCAGGGCTTCCTCACGGCCGGCTGCCTGTTCCAGGAGGTCTGGAACCGGCAGGCCGGGCATCCGCCGGGCTGGGGCATCAAGGACCACGACGTCTTCTATTTCGACGACAGCGACCTGTCCTTCGAGGCGGAGGACGCCGTGATCCGCCGCGTGCGCGCGGCCAGCGCGCATCTCGGGCTGGAGGTGGAGGTGCGGAACCAGGCGCGGGTGCATCTGTGGTATCCGCGGCGCTTCGGCCCCGGCTATCCGCAGCTGCGCTCGGCAAGGGACGGCATCGACCGCTACCTGGTGTCCTGCACCTGCATCGGGATCGAGCTGGCGACCGGCGCGATCCATGCGCCGAACGGGCTGGTGGAGCTGGAGGCCGGGATCTTGCGGCCCAACCCGATGAACCACCGCCCCGACCTGTTCCGTGCCAAGGCCGAGAGCTACCGCGCGCGCTGGCCCTTCCTGACGATCGAGGACTGAGCCCGCGGCGTCAGGGCGCCTTGTGGATCGGATCCACCCAGGCCACCGCCTCCGGCTTCTCCACCGGCTCGATATCCAGGTTCACCACCACGGCCTCATTGTCCGACCGCACCAGCACGCATTCCAGCGTCTCCTCCGTGCTGGCATTGATTTCCTGGTGCGGCACATAGGGGGGGACGAAGATGAAGTCGCCGGGGCCGGCTTCCGCGACGAATTCCAGCTTCTCCCCCCATCGCATCCGGGCGCGGCCCTTCACGATGTAGATCACCGATTCCAGCGCGCCGTGGTGATGCGCGCCGGTCTTGGCATTGGCGTGGATATGCACCGTGCCGGCCCAGATCTTCTGGGCGCCGACGCGGGCGAAGTTGATCGCCGCGGCGCGGTTCATCCCCGGCGTCTGGGCCGTATTGGTGTCCAGGCTGTCGCCCGGGATCACCCGCACGCCGGTGTGCTTCCAGCCGTCATCGGGCGGCGTGTCGTGGCTGTGGTGGCCATCATGCGGCATGGGTCGTCTCCTCAATCGGCTCGCGCGCCGGAAGCGCGCACCAGCGGCAGCCACAGGTCGATCTCGGACTTGAGAAAATCCTCGAAACGCTGCGGGGTCCAGCCACGCATCGCGGGCGTTCCCATCTCGTCGAAGCGCCGGCCGATGGTGGGGTCGGACAGCGCCTGCTCGATGGCGGCCGCCATGCGCTGCACGATCGGCGCCGGCGTGCCGGCGGGCGCGTAGATGCCGTACCAGGAATAGGCCTTGTAGTCGCCGAGCCCGACTTCCCGCGCCGTCGGCACCTCCGGCACCGCCGGGCTGCGCTCATCGGTCGCGACGAAGATCAGCCGCGCCGTGCCGGCCTGGTGGAAGGGGGCGAGGATGGAGGGGATGTCGCTGGTGAAGGCGATCTCGCCCTGCTGCAGCGCCAGGTAGGTCTGCCCCGGATTGCGGTAGGGGATGTGCTCCGCCGTCGCGCCGATGCGCGACAGGAAGGCGGAGGAGGCGATATGGCCCGAAGTGCCCGCCCCCGCGCTGCCATAGGAGTACTTGCCCGGGTTCGCCTTCAGCAGCGCGATGAACTCCTGGGCCGTGCTGACCCCGAGCTTGGACGAGATCGCCATCCCGATCGGAATGAAGACGGTCGGGGCGATTGACGCAAAATCCTTCAGGGGGTCGTAGGGCAGGCGGCTGTAGAGGCCGATGGCGAGCGCCATGTTGGAGACGGTGGCCAGCAGAAAGGTCTCGCCATTCGGCGGCGCCTTGGCCACCACATCGGCCCCCAGCGTGCCGCCGGCGCCGGGGCGGTTCTCGATCACCACCGGCTGGCCCAGGATCTCGGACAGCTTCGGCGCCAGGACGCGGGTGGTGATATCCGTGCCGCCGCCGGTGCCGAAGGGCACGACGATGCGAATCGGGCGCGTCGGCCAGGCAGGAGTCTGGGCGTTCGCCAGGCCGGGAAGGGCGGCGGCGAGTGGCAGGGCCAGGGTGGCGCGGCGGCTGAGGTGGGGCATCGGGTTCTCCTGCGGATTTCCCCGATCAAAGCGCGCCCGCGGCCGCCCCGCGACCCCCTTCCGAAAAAATCAGGGCGGCAGCACCGGCATGGCCGGAAGATAGGGCCGCAGCGTCAGCGCCTCCTGCCGCGAGACGCTGATGCGGCCGCCCGCCACCAGCCGCTGCGCGCCATCCGGCCCGCGGAGGCAGCGGTAGAGCCAGCCGGCCACCTGGCCATGCTGGGCGATGCTGCGCGCCAGGCGTTCCACATCCGGGCCGGGGCCAAGCGCGGCGAGCTCCGCCGGGGTCAGGCCGAGCAGCAGATCGGCGCGAATCGTCACCACCTGGAACAGCCGGACCCGCCCCGCCGGCGCCGCGGCGGCCCGGCCGGCGGCGGCGAGCGAGCCGCCGAGCAGCAGGCCGAGGGCCATGCGCTGCAGCAGGCCATTGGCGGGGCGGGGGGTGGCGGACATGCGCGGGCCTCCTGCGGGAAGCGCCAGCCTGCCGGCGAAATGTTGCGTCCCGGTGTCGCGGCCGGTTTCGCCGACTTCGCTCACGATCTTCGTGATCGACTCCGACGGCCCCGGCCGGCCTGTGGATCATGAGGATATCGGGGAGGAGTGGCATTTCGCGGCCCCGCCAGGCCTGGCGGGGCTTCGCGGGGCGGGACGGCGCGGGTCGGACGCGCTATCCTATGAACGAAACGGCAACATGCGGCGAGATCGCAAGCGCGCGGAAAATGCAACCGGGGATGTGTCCGGCACCCGTGGTAGTGTTCAGGGTGTGGCAACACTACATCTTGTTGGGGTGGGGCTGGCGAGGCATTCTGCGTTCCAGGGGGGAGTCGCGTCCCCTTTCCTAGACGGTTCGGGGGATTGGTCGTGTTTGATGCAGTTCAACTTGAAGGCCATGGCCAGGTTCGGATCGACCGGTCCCGCGACGCGCTGCTGACCGATTTCGGCAAGGCGACGCTCGACGACCGCTACCTGCTGCCCGGCGAATCCTACCAGGATCTCTTCGCCCGGGTGGCTTCCGCCTATGGCGACGACGCGGCGCATGCGCAGCGGATCTACGACTATATCTCGCGGCTGTGGTTCATGCCGGCGACGCCCGTGCTGTCCAATGGGGGGACGACGCGCGGGCTGCCGATTTCCTGCTTCCTGAACGAGGCCAGCGACAGCCTCGACGGGATCGTGGGGCTCTGGAACGAGAATGTCTGGCTGGCGGCGAAAGGCGGGGGAATCGGGTCCTACTGGGGCAATCTGCGCGGCATCGGCGAGAAGGTGGGGCGCAACGGCAAGACCTCGGGCGTCATCCCCTTCATCCGGGTGATGGACAGCCTGACGCTCGCGATCAGCCAGGGCTCGCTGCGCCGCGGCTCGGCGGCCTGCTACCTGCCGGTGAACCATCCGGAGATCGAGGAATTCTTGGAAATGCGCCGGCCGACGGGTGGGGACCCGAATCGGAAGGCGCTGAACCTGCATCATGGCGTGCTGCTGTCGGATGCCTTCATGCGGGCGGTCGAGGCGGATGAGGAATGGGCGCTGGTCTCGCCCAAGGACGGCGCGCTGATGCGCAAGGTCTCCGCCCGCAGCATCTGGATCCGCATCCTGACGGCGCGCATCGAGACGGGCGAGCCCTATATCATCTACTCGGACCATGTGAACCGCGCGCGGCCGGAGCATCACAAGCTGTCCGGCCTGGAGGTGAAGACCTCCAACCTGTGCAGCGAGATCACCCTGCCGACCGGCATCGACCAGCATGGGATGGAGCGCACGGCGGTGTGCTGCCTCTCCTCGCTGAACTGCGAGACCTGGTTCGAGTGGAAGGATCACCCGCGGTTCATCCCGGACGTGATGCGCTTCCTGGATAACGTGCTGCAGAGCTTCATCGATACGGCGCCGGATTCCATGGCGCGAGCGCGCTACAGCGCGATGCGCGAACGCTCCGTCGGCCTCGGCGTGATGGGGTTCCACAGCTTCCTGCAGGCGCTGAACGTGCCCTTCGAGAGCGCGATCGCAAAAGTCTGGAACAAGCGGATGTTCAAGCACATCCGCGAACAGGCCGACCTCGCCAGCCGCATGCTGGCCGAGGAGCGCGGACCCTGCCCGGATGCGGCCGAATACGGCTTCATGGAGCGCTTCTCCAACAAGATGGCGATCGCGCCGACGGCCTCGATCTCCATCATCTGCGGCGGCGCCTCTCCGGGCATCGAGCCGATCGCGGCCAATGTCTACAATCACAAGACCCTCTCGGGGTCCTACATCGTCCGCAACCCGCATCTGAAGAAGGTGCTGGCCAAGCACGGCCGCGACGATGACGAGACCTGGACCAGCATCACCGTCACCAAGGGCAGCGTGCAGCACCTGGACTTCCTCACGGACCAGGAACGGCTGACCTTCAAGACGGCCTTCGAGCTGGACCAGCGCTGGGTGATCGAGCATGCGGCGGACCGCACGCCCTATATCTGCCAGTCGCAGTCGGTGAACGTCTTCCTGCCGGCCGATGTGCACAAGCGCGACCTGCACCAGATCCACCTGATGGCGTGGAAGAAGGGCGTGAAGTCGCTTTACTACTGCCGCAGCCTTTCCATCCAGCGCGCCGATACCATCTCGGCCAAGGTCGTGGGCCAGGGGGATGTCATGGCGGCGCATCAGGACGAGGTGGTGCGGAAGCTGACCGCGGCGGCACCGCCCTCCGAGAACGCCAACGATTATGAGGAATGCCTGGCGTGCCAGTGATGCCCCCCCTGACTCCAGATCCCGTCCATGTGGCCCGCCTGAAGGCGGCGCTGGAGCGGGACCTGGACCGGCTGCTGCAATGGCGCGGCCCGGTGACGGAGGTCCGCCGCCTCGTGGCGGAGCTCGACCGGCTGGACGCGCAGGCCCACCGCGCCGCGCCCGCCCATGCCGACCAGATGGCCCGTTGAATTTTTTGCACGGCGAGATTTTCCATGCCCGATGACGCGATGCCCCGCGACGAGCTTCCCCTTCGCTTCGACCTGCTGACGGCGAATCCGGTCTACAAGCCCTTCCGCTACCCCTGGGCCTATGAGGCCTGGCTGCAGCAGCAGCGCATCCACTGGCTGCCGGAGGAAGTGCCGCTCGCGGACGATGTGAAGGACTGGCAGAAGAACCTGACGCCGGGCGAGAAGAACCTGCTGACGCAGATCTTCCGCTTCTTCACCCAGGCGGATGTCGAGGTGAACAACTGCTACATGAAGCAGTATTCGCAGGTCTTCAAGCCGACCGAAGTGCTGATGATGATGTCGGCTTTCAGCAACACCGAGACGATCCACATCGCAGCCTATTCGCATCTCCTCGACACCATCGGGATGCCGGAAATCGAATACACGGCCTTCCTCAAGTACAAGGAGATGAAGGACAAGTACGACTACATGCAGAACTTCTCGGTCGACAGCAAGACCGAGATCGCCAAGACGCTGGCCGCCTTCGGCGCCTTCACGGAAGGCCTGCAGCTTTTTGCCTCCTTCGCCATCCTCATGAATTTCCCCCGCTTCAACAAGATGAAGGGGATGGGGCAGATCGTTTCCTGGTCGGTCCGGGATGAGACCCTTCATTGCCTCTCGGTCATTCGCCTGTTCCGCACCTTCGTGCAGGAGAACCCCGAGATCTGGACGGAGGAGCTGAAGCAGGACCTCTACGGCATCTGCTCCACCATCGTGGAGCATGAGGACGCCTTCATCGACCTCGCCTTCGAGCTCGGCGGCGTCGAGGGCCTCGATGCGCCGCAGACCAAGCAGTACATCCGCTACATCGCGGATCGCCGCCTGCAGCAGCTCGGCCTCGAATGCCTCTACAATATCGAGAAGAACCCGCTGCCCTGGCTCGACGAGATGCTGAACGCCATCGAGCACACGAACTTCTTCGAGAACCGCGCCACCGAATATTCGCGCGCCAGCACCGCCGGATCCTGGGAAGAGGCCTTCGGCGACGCGACCTTCACCTCGGCCCAGCCGGAGGGTGAGATCGCGCTGCCGGGACGCTGATCCGCGGCTGAGTGGACGGCACGGCGCGCGCCGCCTATCTCAGCGCCCATGTTGATCGCGATTCGCGTTTTCGCCCTGATCCTGATCCTCCTGCTGGGCGGCGTCTGGACCGCCGCCTGGCTGGGCCGCGCGCCGGGGGAGGGGGTGGCGGATGCCTTCCTCCGCCGCATCGGCAGCTTTGTCGGCGCGGAGATGCCAGCCCCCGCGGCGGGTGGCGTGCAGCTGCCGCAGGGCCTGGCGCTGGGCGGGCCCTTCAGCCTGGTGGACCAGACCGGCCGCGCCGTCACCCAGGCGGATTTCGCCGGCCGCACCCTGCTGGTGTATTTCGGCTTCACCTATTGCCCGGATGTCTGCCCGACCGAGCTCGGCACCATTGCCACCGCCATCGACGAGCTGGGCGAGCTGGGCGAGCAGGTCACGCCGGTGCTCATCACCATCGACCCCGAGCGCGATACGCCGGAGGCCCTGGCCGACTATGTCTCCCGCTTCCATCCGCGGATGGTCGGGCTGACCGGCACGGCGGAGCAGGTGGCCGCGGCGGCGCGGGCCTATCGCGTCTTCTACGCCAAGGTGCAGCGGCCGGAGATGACGGCCTATCTGATGGACCACTCCTCCTTCATCTACCTTGTCGGGCCGGATGGCCGGGTGCGGACGCTGTTCCGCCCCGAATCGACGCCGGAGGCAATCGCCCAGTCGGTGCGGGCCCATCTGCGCGGCAGTTGAGCAGGTGGCGGGCCCGTTCGGCAGCAGAACGATCTAATCGTTTGTTTTTTCCTGTTTTTTAGGCAGGGGGGGAATAGGCGCTGGCGCCTGAAATGCGCTAAGCAGCAGGACACCTTCGCCACGCGGAGGGTTCCGGCCGATCTTGACACTGGCTATGGTCAGCGGATGGCGCCGGAGCCCGACGCCACATTTTGGAGCCGCAGTCTGCATGTCCGACGAGGAACGGGATCCGTCCGGCCGCGATGCAGGTCGTGCGCCGTCCAATCCGCCACGCCATACGCGGCGGCTTTCCGACAAGATCCTGATCGCCTTCCACCATGCCTGTGACCAGGGCGACTTCGAGGTGGCCGAGGAATTGCTGCGGATCCTGGAGATGATGCTGACCCGGCGCCCCGTCTCACCCGATGTGAATCGCCGCAAGAACATGGAAAGCCTGGTGGCGGCGCATGAGCGGCTGTGGCTGCTGCGCCATCCGGACGCCAACGAAAGCTAGACCGGCAGGGCGGCGGCATCCCGCAGCACCGGGCCGGCCGCCTCGCCGGGCCCGTGCAGCACCAGCCCCGGCAGGATGCGCGCTGGGCCACGGCCGCCCCGACGGGCGGCGACCAGCACCCGCTTCGCAGCCACCCCAGCACGGGGCCAGAGCGGCAGCAGCGCCAGGCTGCCGCATCCCGCCCGGCGCAGTGCCTCCACCGCATCCGCGAATCGCGCCGCGGGCAGCACCAGCGTGACGCTGCCGCGATGTGCCAGACCCTGCGCCAGGAAGCTGGCCCAGGCCTGCAGCGGAACCTCCTCGGCATGGGTGGCGCCGGCGCGCAGCGCATCGGGCGGCGGGGTGCCGGCGGGCCAATAGGGTGGATTGGCGAAGCCATGCGCCAGGCGGGGCAGGGACCGGCGCAGCGCCGGATCCGCCACATCCCCCTCCAGCACCTTGACCTGCGCGCCGAATCCGTTGCGCGCCGCATTTTCGCGCGCCAGCGCCGCCAAGCCGGCCTCGCGCTCCACCGCGATCACGGAGATCCCCGGCACCCGGGCCAGCAGGCAGAGGAAGCCCGCGCCGCTGCCGCAGCCGGCCTCCAGCACCAGGTCCCCCGGCCGCGCCGGCACCGCGGCCGCCAGCAGCACGGCGTCATGCCCGGCGCGCAGCCCCTGGCGCGGCTGATACAGGCGGACCCTGCCGCCCAGCAGGCTATCCTCGGTCAGCTCAGCGCAGGCCATCGGTCTCCCCGGCCTCGGCCAGCACGCGCCGCGCCTGGGCTTCCTGGTCCTCCGGCACCGCAAGGCGGCGGGGAAAGATGCCGATGCCGCCCTCGATGGCGCTGACATGGCCATCCAGCACCAGCGGGTCGCAGCCGGCATCGCGCAGCAGCGCCAGCAGGAAGGACAGGCGGATCGGGTCCGTGGTCGCCAGCAGCACCCGCATCGCGCGCCCCTCCTGAAGCCGGGCCGCAGGCCGGCCTTGCCGGATCGCGGGGCGATCGCACCTGCTGCCAGGTATGCAACCGCCGCCAGCTTGCCCCCAGCTTGCCCCCTGGGGGGGGCGGCGGCTAAGTTGCGCGACACTTGAACAAGGTCAATACCGCGTGGATCTGCCCGTCGCGCCCAGCGCCGAAGACGCTCCGGAGGCCCTTCGCGGCGAGGATGCCCTCGCCACGCTGACCGCCCTGGTGCAGCGCGACCTGGAGGCCTGCAACCGGCTGATCGTCGAGCGGATGCAGAGCCCGGTGGCGCTGATTCCCCAGCTCGCCGCCCATATCGTGGCCGCCGGCGGCAAGCGGCTGCGCCCACTGCTGACGCTGGCCGCGGCGCGCCTCGCCGGCTATCGCGACGGCCAGCGCCATGTGGCCCTCGCCGCCTGCGTCGAATTCATCCATACCGCGACGCTGCTGCATGACGATGTGGTGGATGAAAGCGCGCTGCGCCGCGGCCAGGCCAGCGCCAATGCCCTGTTCGGCAACAAGCCCTCCGTCCTCGTCGGTGACTTCCTCTTCGCCCGCGCCTTCCAGGTGATGGTGGAGGACGGCTCGCTGGAAGTGCTGCGCATCCTGGCGGAGGCCTCCGCCACCATCGCCGAGGGCGAGGTGCTGCAGCTGATCACGCAGAACGACACGGCGACCACCGAGGACCAGTACCTGGCCGTCATCGAGGGCAAGACCGCCGCGCTGTTCGCGGCCGCAACCGAGGTCGGCGCCATCGTGGCCGAGTGTGGCGCGGCGCGGCAGGCGGCGCTGCGGGCCTATGGCCACAACCTCGGCGTCGCCTTCCAGCTGATCGACGACGCGCTGGACTACAGCGCGGCTCAGGAAGCCTTGGGCAAGACGGTGGGCGACGATTTCCGCGAAGGCAAGATCACCCTGCCGGTCCTGCTCGCCTTCCAGCGCGGCGATGCGGCGGAGCGCGCGTTCTGGCGCCGCACGCTGGAGGATCGCGAGCAGGCCGAGGACGACCTGCCGCGCGCCATCGCCCTGATGCAGAAGCACGCCGCCTTCGCCGATACGGTCGGCCGCGCGCGCCATTATGGCCAGGCGGCGCTGGATGCGCTGGAGGCCTTCCCGGATGGCGTGGAGCGCCGGGCGCTGGCTGGCATCGTGGAATTCTGCATCAGCCGGGCGCGCTGAGCGGGAATGCCCTCTCCCCGAAGGGAGAGGGCGGGGCGCCTCACACCACCGTCAGGCTTTCGCGGCGCAGCTGCACCGTCACCGCATCCAGCGCGCGCGCCGTGCGGTCCACCATCTGGTCGATCTCGTCCATCTTCATGATGAGCGGCGGGGAGAAGGCGATGGTGTCGTTGGCCAGGCCGCGCAGGATCACGCCCTCGGCCTCGCCGGCCTTGGCCAGCCGCGGGCCGACCTTGGCGGAGGGTTCAAAGTTCTTCCTGTTGGCCTTGTCCGCCACCAGCTCGATCGCCGCCACCATGCCGATGCCGCGCACCTCGCCGACCAGCGGATGGCCTTCGAAGCGCTCGCGCAGCACCTTCTGCATATGGGCGCCGGCGGTCTTCACGTGGTCGACGATGTTTAGCTCGTCGTAGATCTTCAGCGTCTCCAGCGCGACGGCGGCGGCGACGGGGTGGCCCGAATAGGTGAAGCCATGGCCCCAGGTGCCGATGGTGGCGGAGCCATCCGCCAGGCCCTGGAAGATCTTGTCATTGATGATGATGGCGCTGATCGGCAGGAAGGAGGCGCTCAGCGCCTTGGCGCAGGTGATGATGTCCGGCGTGATGGAATAGGTCTGGCAGCCCCAGTAGTTGCCGGTGCGGCCGAAGCCGCAGATCACCTCATCCGCCACGAAGAGCACGTCGTACTTGCGCAGCACGGCCTGGATCTTCTCGAAATAGGTCGCGGGCGGCAGCATCACGCCGCCGGCGCCCATCACCGGCTCGGCGAAGAAGGCGGCGACCGTCTCCGGCCCCTCGCGCAGGATGGTCTCCTCCAGCTCGGTGGCCAGGCGGGTCGCGAAATCCTCCTCGGATTCGCCGGGCTTGGCGCCATGGTAGTGGTGCGGCGTCGAGACATGGATGATGCCGGCGATCGGCAGGTCGAACATCTTGTGGTTCGCCGGCAGGCCGGTGAGGGACCCGCTGGCGATGGTGATGCCGTGATAGGCCTTCAGCCGGCTGATGATCTTCTTCTTCTGCGGCCGGCCGATGGCGTTGTTGTAGTACCAGACCATCTTGATGGCGGTGTCGTTCGCCTCGGATCCGCTATTCGCGTAGAACACCTTGCTCATCGGGCAGGGCGCGCGCTCGATCAGCATCTCGGACAGGTCGATCAGCGGCTCGTGCGACTTGGCCGTGAAGGCGTGGTAGAAAGGCAGCTTCAGCATCTGCTGATGCGCCGCATCGGCCAGGCGCTTGCTGTCGAAGCCCAGCGAGGCGCACCAGAGCCCGGCCACCGCCTCGATATATTCCTTGCCCTGGTCGTCCCAGACCCGCACGCCCTCGCCGCGCGCGATCACCAGCGGGCCGTTCACCGCATGCGCGCGGTGGTCGGTATAGGGGTGCAGCACATTGGCGATATCGCGGGCGGCGTTGGAATTGCGGGCCGCATTGGCGGGGGGCGTCATGGCGCTCAAGGTTCCTTGGCGGGTGAGGGTCGCCAGGAAGCCTAGACCCTTTTCCGGCGCAGGGAAGTGGGGCCTGCGACCGGCTCGCGGGGATGCTGGTTGCCGCAGGGCGCGACGGGCGGCAGATTGGCGGCCATGAAGGACCCGCGCCGATGACCGAGATCAAGCCGCATTCCTCCCATTGGGGCGCCTTCCAGGCGGTGGTCCAGGATGGCCGCCTGGTGGAGGCACGGCCCTTCGCGCGCGACCCCTTCCCGGGCACGCTGCTTGCCTCCATGCCGGATGCCGTGCATGGCGCGGCCCGCATCGACCGCCCCTATATCCGCGCCGGCTGGCTGCGCGGGGAGCGACGCGGCGCCACCCGGGGCGGCGACCATTTCATCCCCGTAAGCTGGGACGAGGCGATCCGCCGGGTGGCGGAGGAAACCGCGCGCATCCGCCAGGAACACGGCGCGCCGAGCATCCTCGGCGGGTCCTATGGCTGGTCCTCCGCCGGGCGCTACCACCATGCGCGGACGCAGCTGCACCGCTATCTCGGCCTGGGCGGCGGCTTCACCAGCCAGGTGACCAACTATTCCTACGGCGCCGGCATGACGCTGATGCCGCATGTCCTGGGCACCAATGAGGTGATCCAGGGCCGCGTCACGGATTGGGGCAGCATCGCCCGCAACACCAGGCTGATGCTCTGCCTCGGCGGCCTGCCGCGCAAGAACGGGCTGGTGACGGCGGGCGGCGCCGGCGCGCATGAATACCTGCCGCTGATGCGCCAGGCCGCCGAGGCCGGCGTCCGCTTCGTGAACATTTCCCCGTTTCGCGGCGATACGGAGGATTTCCTGAACGCCGAATGGGTGCCGATCCGCCCGAATACGGATGCGGCGCTGATCTTCGGCATGGCGCATGTGCTGCTGGAGCGGGGGCTGCAGGACAGCGATTTCCTGGCCCGCTGCACCGTCGGCTTCGACCGCTTCCGGGACTATGTGCTGGGCGCCACCGACGGCACGCCCAAGACCCCCGAATGGGCGGCGGCGATCACCGAGGTGCCGGTCGAGACCATCCGCCGGCTGGCGCTGGAGGCGGCGGGTGCGCCCACCATGTGCACCGCCACCTGGTCCATCCAGCGCGCCGAGCATGGCGAGCAGCCCTGGTGGGCGCTGGTCGCCTTCGCCGCCATGCTGGGCGGCATCGGCAAGCCGGGCCAGGGCATCGCCTTCGGCTATGGCAGCATCAACGGCATGGGCACGCCGCGCGTCGATATCCCCAGCGTCTCCGGCCCCTCCGTCCGCAACCCCTGTGGCGCCTATATCCCCGTCTCCCGCGTCACGGAGCTGCTGGAGCGGCCGGGCGAGATCCTGCAATACAATGGCCGCGACCTGCTGCTGCCGGATATCCGGATGATCTGGTGGGCCGGCGGCAATCCCTTCCACCACCACCAGGATCTCGGCCGGCTGCTGCGCGGCTGGAACCGGGCGGATACGGTGGTGGTGGCGGAGCCCTGGTGGACCTCCGTCGCGCGCCATGCGGATATCGTGCTGCCGGCGACCACGACGCTGGAGCGCAACGACATCGGCAGCTCCTCCCGCGATCGCTTCGTCACGGCGATGCACCAGGCCATCGCGCCGGTGGGCCTGGCGCGGAACGATGCGGATATCATGGCCGACCTGGCGGACGCCGCCGGCTTCCGCGCCGCCTTCACCGAGCAGCGGGACGAAAGCGCCTGGCTGCAGCACATGTATGGCCGCTGGCGCCAGGCCTGCGCCCGGCACGGCGTGGAGGTGCCGGAATTCGACGAGTTCTGGGCCACCGGCCATGTCGAGATCCCGCCCCCCGAGCAGGATTTTGTCCAATTCGCCGACTTCGCGGCCGACCCCGAGGCCAACCCGCTGGACACCCCCAGCGGCAAGGTGGAGATCTTCTCCGAGACCATCGCCAGCTTCGGCTATGCCGAGACGCCGGGCCACCCCGTCTGGCACGAGCCGACCGAGTATCTCGGCAGCGCGATGGCCCAAAGATTCCCGCTGCACATGCTGTCCTTCCAGCCCTCCACCCGGCTGCACGGCCAGCTCGACAGCGGGCGGGTGGCGGCGGCGGACAAGATCCAGGGGCGGGAAAAGCTGCGCATGAACCCCGCGGACGCCGCGGCGCGCGGCCTGGTCGACGGCCAGGTGATCCGCGTCTTCAACGACCGCGGCGCGGTGGCGGCGGGGCTGGTGGTGACGCCGGATATCCGCCCCGGCGTGGTCGCCATGGCGACCGGCGCCTGGTGGAATCCCGAACGCCCCGGCGCCACGGACAGCGCCTGCGTGCATGGCAATCCGAACGTGCTCACCCAGGATATCGGCACGTCGCGCCTCGGCCAGGGCTGCGCCGCGCAATCCTGCCTGGTGGAGATCGAGGCCTGGCCGGGCGAGCCGCCGCCGGTGACGGTCCACGCCCCGCCGCCGGGGGCCTGCGCGGTTCCGTAACACTGGCCGAAAGCCACTCTCCACCCGCAGGGGGGAGAGGGTTGGGTGAGGGGGGCCGCGAAGGCTGCGCAGCTTCCGGATTTCAGGGTGCCCCCTCGACCCTGCGCCGGCTTCAGGTCCCGATGATGCCGCCGTCATCCTTGGTGATGACCAGCGTTGCCGAAAGCGGCACGCCGCTGCCATTCGGGAAGCGGCTGTTCGTCCGGCCCGCCGCCCAATCCGCCGCGCTGGTGGTGGCGCCCGGGTGCTGCAGGTTCACGAACATGGTCCGCCGGTCCGGCGTGGTCACCACGCCCGTCACCTCCTGGCCGTTCGGGCCCGTCAGGAAGCGCCGCATCTCCCCGGTCACGGGATTGGCGCAGAGCATGGCATTGTTGCCGAAGGGGGCCAGGGCGCCGCGCAACTGCTCGCTCTCGCCGATATCGGTCTGGATCCAGAGCCGGCCATCGGCGTCGAACCAGAGGCCATCCGGGCAGGCCAGCATATTGTCGCTGGTCACCACGGCCTCCCCGCTCAGGCGGCTGTCGCCCTCCGGCCCGGCGATCAGGAACAGGTCCCAGGCGAAGCGGGTGGCGGCGTGGTCGTCATTCGCCTCGCGCCAGCGAATGATCTGGCCGAACTCGTTGCGCGCGCGGGGATTGGCGGGGTCGAGCTGGGCCGCGGTGCGGCGGGTGTTGTTGGTCAGGGTGAAATAGACCTGGCCATCGCGCGGATCGACGGCGCCCCATTCCGGCCGGTCCATCTTGGTGGCGCCCAGCGCATCGGCGGCGAGGCGGGTGTTCACCAGCACCTCCGCCTGGTCGGCGAAACCGTTGGCGGCGGTCAGCGGCCCCTGGCCCTGCACCAGCGGCAGCCATTCGCCCGAGCCATCGGCATTGAACTTCGCGACGTAGAGCGTGCCCTCGTCCAGCAGCCCGCCATTCGCCGTGGCGCGGACGAAGGGGCGGGCGGAGACGAATTTGTAGATGTATTCGAAGACCGAATCATCGCCGGAATAGGCGACGACAGGCTGGCCTTCGCGGGTCGGGCCGAAGACCATGCCTTCATGCGCGAAGCGGCCGAGCGCGGTGCGCTTCACCGGCGCGGCGGCCGGGTCGAAGGGGTCGATCTCGACGATCCAACCAAAGCCATTGGCCTCGTTGCGATAGTCCTGGGTGGCGTCGGCGCCGGTGGCGGAGACATTGAAGCGAATGAATTCGTCGGCGCCGCCCGCCGCCTGGTCCCAGTTGTAGCGGCCGAGATCGGTCGGCACGCCATAGCGGGCCTGTTCGCGCGGCAGGTTCGGCCGGCCATCCCGCTGGTCCAGGTTGCGGAAATAGCCGGACCAGTTCTCCTCGCAGGTCAGGTAGGTGTTCCAGGGCGTGACGCCATGCGCGCAGTTGCTCATGGTGCCGCGCACGCGCGTGCCGTCCGGGCTGTACTTCGTGCGCACCAGCGGGTGGCCGCGCACCGGGCCGGCGATCTCCATCGGCGTCGCGGCGGTGATGCGGCGGCTGCGGGGATCGGCCACCACGGCCCATTTGCCATCCGCCTGGCGAGCGATGCGGACCACGCCGACGCCATGGGCGGCGATCTCCTTCCGCACCTCCTCGGCATCCCGCGCGCCGTCCACCAGCGGCATGCGGCCGCTGCCCATCGAGAGGCCGACGGCGCGGGCATGCATGAAGCGCGGCTCGATATATTCGTGGTTCAGCACCAGGAAGCCGTCCGTGCTGCTGCCCTGGTTCGGCTCGCGGCCCTCGATGGGGAAGAAATGCATGCCGTCGTGATGCGCGCCGATGGCGGCCTCCTGCTCCGCGGCCGTCATCTCCGCCACCGTCTTGCCGGCGGGCTGGCCGTTGAGCGGCGTGCCATGGGGGAGGATGACCTGCACGGAATAGCCTTCGGGCACGACCACCGTGTCATGCGGGCTGATCGGCACCGGCTTGAAGCCGATCGCCGGGCCCTGCGGCGCGCCCTGCGCCTGGGCCGGGCGGGCGCCGATGAAGCCGGCGATGGCGGCGCCCAGGCCCCCCACCAGCATGCCGCGGCGGCCGAGCCGGGCCGCGGCGATCTCGGTGAAGAGGGGGTTGGCGGAGGTGTTGGACGGCACCTCGTCACCGGCTTCGAGGTCGTAGGGAAGGTTGCGGAGATCGTCCGGCATGGTGGGCGCCCTGGCGGTTGCTGGTGGGCGCCTTCCTTACGCCGCCTCCGCAACAGCCAGGGGTCAGTCGGGTGACCGATCGGTGACGGCGCCTATTGCACCGTGATGCCCTTCGCCCGCACCACCTCGCTCCACCGCGCCAGGTCGCTTTCCATCACCGCGGCCAGCGCGGCGCCGTCGCCGGCGACCGGCGTCGCGCCCTGCTGCACGAAGCGGTCGCGCACCTCGGGATTGGCCAGCACCTTGTCGACCTCGGCGCGGATCTGCGCGACCAGCGCCGGGTCCATCCCGCGCGGGCCCAGCAGCCCGTACCAGAAGGAATAGGTGAAATCGTAGCCGAGCTCCTTCGCCGTCGGCACATCCGGCAAAGCGGGGATGCGCCCGCCCGTGGTGCCGATGGCGATCGCCCGCGCCCGCCCGTCCCGCACCGCGCCCAGCACGGTGGGTGGGGCCGCGATCAGCAGGCCGACGCGCCCCGCCATCAGGTCCAGGAAGGCCGGCCCCATGCCGCGATAGGGCACATGGGTCAGCCGGATATTGGCGATGTCCTGCAGATACTCCGTGTAGAGATGCGGCGAGGAGCCGGAGCCCATGGAGCCGTAGAAATTGGCATCCGCCGCCTGGCCGCGCGCCGCCTCGATATAGTCGCGCAGCGTGCGGGCGGGGGCATTGCCGGGCACGACGAAGACGGTCGGGTAGTCCACCATCAGCGAGATCGGCGTGAAGTCCGTGCGCACGTCGAAGCCGAGGTTCGGGTAGAGCGGCGGCGCGGTGGCCAGCGAATTGTCGGTCAGCAGCAGCGTGGTGCCATCCGGCGCGGAGCGCACGACATTCGTCCAGCCGACGATCCCGCCGCCGCCGGAGCGGTTGTCCACGGTGAAATTGCCGCCGGTCTGCTCGCCCAGCCGCTGCGCCAGCAGCCGCGCCACGAAGTCACTGGTGCCGCCGGGCGGATAGGTGACGAGGATGCGCACCTGGCGCGTGCCGGGCCAGGCGGCGGGCTGGGCGAAGGCGGGGGCCACGGCCAGCAGCGCGGCGGCGGCCCCCAGCAGGATTCGGCGGAGCATGGGCGTTCTCTCCTTCACAGGCTCGGCCGTTTTCGGCCCTGGTTCTGGTTGGGGTCTTGGTTGCGGTTTCGGACGCCGGATGGTGCAGAGCCAGCACATCAGGGGCGCAGCCTCTCGCTCGCCAGCCGCGCGCCCTCGGCCATGCTGCGCAGCTTGGCCCAGACCACATCGGCGGAGACGCGGCCGCGGCCGGCCGCGGTGTCGAAGCCGCAATCGGTGCCGGCCAGCAGGCGCCTGGGGTCGCCGAGGCTTTCCGCGATCCGCTCCAGGCGCTCGGCCACCACCTCCGGGTGCTCGACGAAATTGGTCAGCGTGTCGATGACGCCGGCGACCAGGATCTGATCCTCGGCCAGGGGGTGCTTGCGGAACAGCCGGTGCTCATGCGCGTGGCGGGGATTGGCGAAGGGCAGCACGAAGCCGCCCACCTTGGCCTGGAGGATGGTGGGCAGGATATCGGCCAGCGGCACATCGGCATCATGCGGGCCCTCGTAATTGCCCCAGCAGACATGCAGGCGGATGCGCTCGCGTGGCAGGCCCTCGATGGCGCGGTTGATGGCGGTGACGACACGCTCGCAGAAGCCGATGAAGTCGAAGAGGGGGCGGTCCTGGTAGGAGGCGTGGCGTTCCAGCGCCAGGTCCGGGCAATCCAGCTGCAGGATGAAGCCGGCCTCCAGGATGGCGCGGTATTCGCGCCCGAGCGCCGTGGCCAGGGCGGCCAGATAGGCTTCCTCGGACTCGTAGTGCTGGTTCTGCACCACGGCGGCGACGATGCCGGGGGAGGGGGCGGCCAGAAACGCTTCCCGGTACTGGCCCTTCGCGGGCGCCAGAGCCTTGGAGAATTCGGCGCATTCGGCGGCCATCGCGGCCTCGCCCACATAGGTCACCTCGCCCACCGCGGCGGGCAGGTTGGCGGTCATGCTGGCGGTTTCCTTGCCGGCACTGGCGGCCTGGAGGTCGGCCTTGAACTCCGGATAGGCCTCGATGTCCTGCCAGCCACCGCGCCGGCTTTCGCCGCCCAACCCGGTCAGGCGGTCGCGCAGATAGAGCACGAAGGATTCGCGGCCCTGCTCGCCATTGTTCGGGATGTCGATGCCGGCGGCGATCTGCTTCGGCACGATGGCGGCGACCGCCGCCTGGGCCGCCGCCGCCAGTTCCGCGTCATCCACGGCCTCGCCGCGGGCGCGGCGGGCATGCAGGCGGGTCAGGGCGCGGGGGCGGGGCAGGCTGCCGGTATGGGTGGTCAGGATGCGGTCGGCAGCGATGGACATGGACTTTTTCCCTCGATTTGGGAAAAGCCTATCTCCGCAACCCATCCGCCACCAGGGTGCAGCCGGCGACGGCCATCAGGATGGCAAGCCCCGGCCAGACCGCGACCCAGGGCGCGCTGAAGACCAGGTCCTGCGCATTGGCCAGCATATTGCCCCAGCTCGCGGCAGGCGGGGCGATGCCGAGGCCCAGGAAGCTCAGCGTGCTCTCGGCCAGGATGGCGCCGGCGACCGTCAGTGCGGCGGCGATGGCGATGGGCCCGGCGATATTGGGCAGCACATGGCGGGCGAGCACGCGCACCTCCCCGGCACCCAGCGCCCTCGCCGCCCGCACATAGTCCCGCGCCAGGACGGACAGCGCCGCCGCCCGCGCCAGCCGCGCCACGCCCACCCAGCCGAAGACCGAAAGAATGGCGACGATGCGAAAAATGTCGGAGGCGGGCTCCCCGCGCGGCAAGCCGATGCGCCCGGTATCGGCGGCGGCCAGCACGACCAGCACCGGCAGCGCGGGCAGGGCCAGCAGCCCATCCGCCAGGCGCATCAGCACCGCATCCAGCACGCCGCCACGCCAGGCGGCGAGAAGGCCGATGGTGGTGCCTATCAGCGTCGCCGCGATCGCGGTGGCCACGCCCACGGCCAGCGAGACCCGTGCACCCTGCAGCAGGCGCAGCAACACGTCCCGGCCGAGATCGTCGGTGCCGAGGGGATTTTGGGCGGAGGCAGGGGCGAAGCGGTTGAACAGGTCCGGCGCGAAGGGGTCGAGGCCGAGCCAGCCCGCCACCCAGGGCGCGGCGAGGCCGCCGGCGGCCAGCAGGCCGAGCAGCAGAAGGCCGAGGCGGAGCCTCATCGCTTCTCCCTCTCCCCCGGAACGGGGGGGAGGGTCGGGGTGAGGGGGCTGCGGAGGATCGGCGCAGCTGCGCCCACCCCCCACCCCGACCCTCCCCCGCAAGCGGGGGAGGGAGAAAAACACTTTCTCATGCCAGCCGCGGGTCCAGCGCCCTTTGCCCGAGGTCGGCGGCCAGCGTCGCCAGCATGGTCACCAGCGCCACCAGCAGCAGCGCCACCAGCGCCAGGTTGGTGTCGTTGCCCATCACCGCGTCATAGATCAGCTTGCCCATGCCGGGCCGGGCAAACAGGGTCTCCGTGATCAGCGCGCCGCCCACCAGGCTGCCGGCATCCAGCGCCGCCACCTGCAGCACCGGCACCGCGGCATTCGGCGCGGCATGGCGCAGCAGCAGGCGCATCTCACCCACACCGCGGGCGCGGGCGGCGGTGATCCAGGGGGCGCGCAGCACGGTCGTCAGCTCCGCCGCGCTGTGGCGCGCATAGGCGGCGAGATTGGCCATGGCCAGCGTCGCCACCGGCAGCAGCAGGAAGCGCAGCGCCTCCCAGCCCCCCGCCTCCGCCGAACCGCCGGCGGGCAGCCAGCCCAGCGTCACCGCGAAGACGATGATCAGCAGGATGCCGAGCCAGAAGCTCGGCGCCGACTGGCCGAGGATGGCGATGGCATCCGCCAGGGGCGCGAGGCGCGGCCGCATCGCCGCCAGCGCGCCGAGCGAAAGGCCCAGCACCGCGGAAACCGCGACCGCCGCGCCCAGCAGGACCAGGGTGGAGCCCAGCGCCGGCCCGATGATCTGCGCCACCGGCTGCGCGAAGAGCCGCGAATAGCCGAATTCGCCGCGCAGCAGCGCCGAGGCCCAGGCGAGGTAGCGGGCCAGCAGCGGCTGGTCGAGCCCATGCAGCGCCCGCAGCCGCGCCGCATCCTCCGCATTCAGCCGCGGGTCGCCGGCGATGGCGAGGTCGATGGGGTCGCCCGGCATCAGCCCGATCAGCAGGAACATGGCCAGCGACAGCAGCGCCAGCGTCACCAGGATCTGCACCAGCCTGCCGGCCAGCAGGCGGATCATGCCTCCGCCCGGTGGCAGACGGCCTCGATGCGATTGCCGGCAGGGTCGCGCAGGAAGGCGGCGTAGTAGTGCGCGTGGTAGTGCGGCCGCAGCCCCGGCGCGCCGTCATCCTGCCCGCCCGCCGCCAGTCCCGCCGCATGGAAGGCGCGCACCGCCGCACGGTCCGGCGCGCGAAACGCCCAGTGGCAGCCGGCGCCAGCCGGGGCCGTGCCAGCGCGGATGGTCAGGTAGCCCGCGGCCTCCCGCGGCCCGTAGCCGATGGCGCTTTCCTCACGCCAGACGCAGGGCATGTCGAGCAAGGGCATCACCGCATCGTAGAAGGGCGCGGACCGGTCCAGCACGCCGATGGCGATGGAGACGTGATCGAGCATCAGCGCGCCACCCGCCACTGCTCCACCCAGTTGGAGGAGGGGGTGAGATGCCCGGTCGGCCGCACACCCTCCAGCCAAGTCGGCCAGACATGCGCGTCCGAGCGGAACCAGAGCGGGATCACCGGCAGTTCCTCCGCATAGATCGCCTGCAGCCGGTGCCACAGCACCCGGCGGCGCTCGCGGTCCAGCTCGATCGGCAGGGCCTCGAGCAGCGCATCCATCTCCGCATTGCGGAAGCCGGTGTAGTTCTGGCCGGACCAGTTGCGCTCGGCGGTCGGGATCTCGCTGGAATGCAGCGTGGTGCGGGGCACGTTCTCCGGGCTGCTGATCCAGGCAAAGAGGGCCGCGCCGGTGAAGCGGCGGCGGCTGACCGTCTCGCCGAAGAAGACGCGCGGCGGCTCGTTGCGGATCCGTGTCTCGATGCCCGCCTGGCGCCACATGCCCTGGATCACCTGCTGCACCTGCTCGCGCGACCGGTTGCCGGCGGTGGTCATCAGCTCCAGGGTCAGGCGGTCTCCGGCCGCATTGCGGCGGATGCCGTCCGGGCCGGGGGTCCAGCCGGCCTCGGTGAGCAGGGTGCCAGCGCGGGCGGGGTCGAAGGGCCATTGGCGGACGGCATCGTCATGCATGCCGTCCAGCGGGTTCACCGTGGTATGGGCGACGGGCTGCCGGTTCTCATAGAGGCGCGCGACGATCTGCGCCCGGTCGGTGGCGAGCACCAGCGCCTGGCGGACGCGCCGGTCGGCCAGGATCGGATTGTCCAGCATCAGGTCCAGATGCTCGTAGATCAGCCCCGGCTTGTATTCGAAGCGGAAGCGGCCGCGGGCGCGGCGTTCCAGCGCCGTCACCTGCTCCAGCGGCAGGCCCAATTCGCCCGCCACCATGTCGATCTGCCCGGCCAGAAGCTGGGCCTCCAGCGCCGCGGTATTCTCGATGGTGCGGATGGCGATGCGACGGAAGGCGGGGGCGGGGCCGGACCAATGCGCGTTGCGCTCCAGCGTCACGCCGGTGCCGGGTGTGGCGGCGGTGACCCGGTAGGGGCCGTTCCACAGGCCGGGATTGGCGGGCTCCGTCTCATAGGCGCTGCGGGTGCGGTAGCTGCGGGGCTCGGCCTCCCAGCGGGCGCGCTCGATATGCGCGGGTAGCGGCACCCAGTCGCCGGAGGATCCGTATTCGAAGGTGATCTGGTCGAAGCGCAGGGTGATGCGGCGCGGGGATTCGACGATGGCTTCATAGGCCCGGCGATAGAATTCGCTGCCACCGAAGCCGGTGGAGAAATCGCGGCCGGCCTGCCAGGCGAAGAGCAGGTCCTCTGCCGTGACGGGCGTGCCATCGCCCCAGGCCCAGCCCTCCCGCAGTTCCCAGGTCACGCGGATGCCGGCCTTGCCATCCGGCGTCTGCTCCCGGGTAGCGAGGCCGTTCTCCAGCGTCGGCACGGTGACGCAGCCGAGGCAGGTCAGCTCCCAATCCGCATCGCGGGCGGTCAGCGGGCGGCGGGTGAAGCCGGCGATATAGGACTTCGCCGCCATCGATTCGATGTTCGGGTGGAAGGTGGCCGGGTATTGGGTGATGCCGATGGTCAGGCTGTCCCGAGATGGCTGCGCCAAAGCGGGGCCGGCTGCGAGGAGCAGGGCGAGGGTCAGCCTTCGCGCTTTGGCCATGGATCGGTCCCCCTGCTGATGCCGAAAATGCGAAGCCCGTTCCCGAGCACCCGATAGGTGACGCGATAGCGCCCACCCTGGATCAGCAGCTGGCGATCCGTGCCGCCCACCGCGACGCCAAGCTGGGGAAAGTCCGAGAGGCGCTCCGCGCTCAGCGCCAGGTCTTCGGCAAGCCGACGTGCAGCGACAGGGTTGCGCTCCGCGATCTCGGAGGCCAGGGCCCGCGCATCATCCTGGGCGCCCAGCGTCCACAGAACCCTCACCGCCGCGCGGTCCGCTCCTCGGCCGCGGCGATGATGGCGTCGAGGTCGGCCATGACCTCCTCATGCGGAACCACCCGGCCCGCCGCGAGGTCGGCCTCGCCGCGCAGGATGCAGGCGCGCAATTCGAGGGCGGAGGCGACGTGTTGCGCCACGGCGTCCACCACCAGGCTTTCCGGCGGCCGTCCCTCGGCGCGCGCCATCTCGGCCAGCGCGTCGCTCAACGTGGGCGGCAGGCTGACCGTCAGGCTCGTCTCGACCATCGCCGCCCTCCTACTCGCTGCCGTCCTTCGGCTTCGCCTCGGCCAGCGAGGCGATGCCGCCATGCGCGCCGGACCAGCTCACCGGATCCTCCAGGAACTTCCGGACTTCCTTCAGCGCGGCCTCGGAAAAGTAGGGGCGTTCGCGGCAGACTTCCAGCACATCCCACCAGGTGCAGAGGTGGTGCAGGTTCAGTCCCATGCCCTTCATCTGCTCGAAGCTGCCGGGGAAGACGCCGTAGTAGAAGACCACGAAGGTGTGGTCGCAGATGGTGCCGGCCTCCCGCAACGCATTGGCGAAGCGGATTTTCGAGGCCCCATCGGTGGTCAGGTCCTCCACCAGCAGGGTGCGCTGGCCCACCGGCACCTCGCCCTCGATCTGCGCATTGCGGCCGAAGCCCTTGGGCTTCTTCCGCACATAGGCCATCGGCGCCATCATGCGGTCGGCGATCCAGGCGCCGAAGGGAATGCCCGCCGTCTCGCCGCCCACCACCACGTCGATGGACTCGTAGCCGATATGCCGGCCGATCTTCTCCACGGCCAGGTCGCAGATGCGGTTGCGCGCGCGGGGGAAGGAGATGATCTTGCGGCAGTCGATATAGACCGGGCTCTTCCAGCCCGAGGTGAAGGTATAGGGCTCCTCCGGCCGGAAATTCACCGCCTTGATCTCCAGCAGGATCCGCGCGGTGGTCAAGGCGGCGTCGCGGTCCCAGTCGGAGGCGTGCGGGATGGCCATTGTCTCAAATTCCTCTGCGCGGGCGATGGCCCGTTGGTAGCCCTGCGAGGCCGCTTCGTCCATGACAGGTGAGACCTGGGTGCTGGCCGATCCGCGCGCCGGCACCGCGGCCCAGGCGCTGGGCATTGCGGAGCGGCTGGGGCCGCATCGGGTAATCCCCCTGGAATGGGGACTGGGTGCCCTCCTGCCCTGGCCCTTTCCCACCCTGGCCGGGCTGACCCCTGCGGCGCGCGCGCAATGCGTGCCGCCCTGGCCGCGCCTGGTGATCTCCGCAGGCCGGCGAGCCGGGCCGGTGGCGCGCTGGCTCGGCGCACGCGGGGCCCGCACCGTGCAGTGCATGCGCGCCTTCGGCCGTTTCGATCTTTCGGTGATCGGCCGGCACGACCAGCCGCGGGCGGCGCCGGATGTGCTGCCGATCCTGGGTGCCGCGCATCGCGTGACGGCCGGGAAGCTGGCGGCGGCGCGCGCCGAATGGGCGGGGCTGGCCGCCCTTCCGGGGCCGCGCGTGGCGCTGCTGCTCGGCGGGCCGGTGCGGGGGCAGGGGCTGGAGCCGGCGCTCGCCGCGGCGCTCGGCGCGCAGGTGGCGGGTTTCGCGGGCAGCGTCCTGGCCAGCGCCAGCCGCCGCACCGGCGCCGCGGCGACGGAGGCGCTGTCCCATTCCCTCTCAGCCCTGCCCCACCGCCTGCATCGCTGGGGCGGTGCGGACAAGAATCCCTATCTCGGCTTCCTGGCCTGGGCCGACGCGGTGGTGGTCAGCGGCGACAGCGTCTCCATGCTCTCGGAGGCGCTGATGACCGCCGCCCCGGTCTTCGTGGCGCCACTGGGCGGGGAGGGGCGGCGCCACCTGGCACTGCGTGAGAGCCTCTACGCCGCCGGCCAGGCGCGGCCATTGTCGAAGGCGCCGACGCCCTTCTCCCGGGCGCCGCTGGACGAGGTGGGCCGGGTGGCGGCCGAAATCCGCGCGCGCGGCTGGCTGTGAGGCGGAACCGTGGGCGCCCCGGCGGCGAAGCCCTGGCCATGAGCAGCACCACCCTCCGCGCCCCGAACCCGATCCCCTGGCCATGGCTCGACCGCGCCCGGCGCTTCTGCTGGCTCCGCACCTGCGTGCTGCTGGCCGCCCTGTCCCCCGGCCTGGTGCTGCTGGCGCTGCTGGCCGCCGGCGAGCTGGGCGCCGAGCCCTGGAAGGCGGCGACGCGGGAGGCCGGGACCCATGCGATGCGCCTCCTGCTGGTCAGCCTGGCGGTGACGCCCCTGCGCTACCTGGCGGATTGGCCGAAGGCAGTCACCCTGCGGCGGATGCTGGGGCTGGTGGCGCTGGGCTACGCGCTGCTGCACCTGGTGCTCTATGCCGGCCACATGGCCTGGAACCTCGCCGATGTGGCCAGCGAGATCGCCCTGCGCTTCTACCTGACGCTGGGTTTCGGCGTGCTGCTGGGGCTTTGCTTGCTCGGCTGGACCTCCACCGATGGCTGGCAGCGGCGGCTTGGGCGGCGCTGGAAGCGGCTGCACCGGTGGGTCTATGCGCTGGCCGCGCTCGGCATCTTCCACGCCTTCCTGCAGGCCAAGTCCCGCGCCGATTCGGCGGTGGTGCTGGCGGGCCTCTTCCTGTGGCTGATGGGCTGGCGGCTGCTGCCGGGCTGGGCGCGGGCGCACGGGCTAGCGCTGGCCGGCCTGGCGGTGGTGGCGGCGCTCGGCGCGGCCGGGCTCGAATGGGGATGGTACGCCGCCACCACCAACCTGCCCGCCGCGCGCATCCTGGCCGCCAATCTCGACCCCGGCGCCGGGTTGCGGCCGGCGCAGGGTGTGCTGGCGGCGGGGCTGGCGGTGGCGGCGCTGACCGCGGCACGGCGCCGCTTCGCCTGAGCCGGGCTTGTCGCGCGCCGCCGGCGGCGGCAGTTTCGCCGCGAAACGCCCGGAGGCCCGCCCATGTCCCGCAAGACCTACAAGCTCGCCGTGCTGCCCGGCGACGGCATCGGCAAGGAGACGGTGCCCGAGGGGCTGCGCGTGCTGGATGCCGCCGCCCGCCGCTTCGGCTTCGACCTGGAGCTGAAGCATTACGACTGGTCCTGCGAGACCTATGCCCAGACCGGCAAGATGATGCCCGACGACGGGCTGGAGCAGCTGGCGCAATCGGACAGCGTTTTCCTCGGCGCCGTGGGCTGGCCCGGCGTGCCGGACCATGTCTCGCTCTGGGGCCTGCTGATCCCGATCCGCCGCGGCTTCGACCAGTACATCTCGCTGCGCCCCTGCAAGCTGATGCCCGGCGGCCGCACGCCGCTGGCCAATCGCGGCCCGGAGGATATCGATTTCTACGTGGTGCGGGAGAATACGGAGGGCGAGTATTCCTCGACCGGCGGCCGCATGTTCCCCGGCACGGAGCGCGAATTCGTCACCCAGGACAGCGTCTTCACCCGCACGGGCGTCGACCGCGTGATGAAGTACGCCTTCGAACTGGCGATGACCCGGCCGCGCCGGAAGCTGACCAGCGCCACCAAGTCCAACGGCATCACCTTCACCATGCCCTACTGGGACGAGCGATTCGCCGAGATGGCCAAGGCCTATCCCGGCGTGACCACGGACCAGTTCCACATCGACATCCTGTGCGCCCATTTCGTGCAGCACCCGGACTGGTTCGACGTGGTGGTCGGCTCCAACCTCTTCGGCGACATCTTGTCTGACCTTGGCCCGGCCGTGGCAGGCTCCATCGGCATCGCGCCCTCGGCCAATATCAATCCGGAGAAGAATTTCCCCAGCATGTTCGAGCCGGTGCATGGCAGCGCGCCCGACATTGCCGGCAAGTGGATCTGCAACCCGATCGGCCAGATCTGGTCCGGCGCCATGATGCTGGAGCACCTGGGCGAGAAGGCCGCGGCCGATTGCATCGTCAAGGCGATCGAGACCCTGCTGGCCGAGGGCGGCCCGCGCACCCGCGACATGGGCGGCAATGCCGGCACGGTGGATGTGGGCAAGGCGCTGGCGGAGGCCGTGGCGCGGGGCTGAGCGCCCCGCCGATCCCCCGGCGCGGGCCTCATCGAATCCGCCCGCGCCGAATGATGCAGCGCGTCACTTGAACCGATAGGCAAGAGCGTCGTATAACTCGGATACCAGTTGAGAACTATTCTCAACTTCCTCGCATCCCCGCCGCGCGGGAAGACGGGAGTGCCCATGGGTCGCGAATTCAGCCATATCGCCCGACGCTGCGAGAGGGCGGTGGTCACCGCCTATCGTGAGCTGCGTGACGGCGGCAGCGCCGACATGGCCGCCTTCACCGCCTGCACCACGCTCTACCGCATCCACCATCCCGAATCCTCGGTGACGGAAGCGCGGCGCCTGGTTTCCGAGTGGATCGACCATCACGTGATCCAGGGCATGCAGACCGAGGCCCCCGGCTGCGATTGCGACTGACTGCGGTTGCGAATGATTCTCAACTGCGGAGTCGGGGCTGCGCCGCCCGGGCGGCCTCAGCCGGCCGCCTGAACCGCCGCCAGGGTTCGCTCCGCCAGCGCCGGTAGATTCGCCGCCGCTTCGGCCGCCGTGGTCGCATGGCCTTCGCGCGCCGCCAGCTCCACCACCCCCAGCAGATCCGCCAGCGGCCGCGCGCCGGCCATCCGCGCCGCGCCCTTCAAGCGATGCGCCGCCGCCGCCGTGCCCGGCAGGTCCCGCGCCGCCAGCGCCGTCGCCACCGCCTCCACATCCCGCTTCACGCCGTCCTTGAAGCTGGTCAGCAGCCCGGCCAGGCGCTTGGGGTCGGCGCCGAAGAGGCTGCGCAGCGCCTCCGGGTCGAAAAGCGGGGCGATCTCGGCTGGCGGCGTGCCGGGGGCCGCGCCCGTCGGCGCCTGGGTCGGCAGGAAGCGCGCGAGCGTCCGGGAGAGCAGGTCGAGCGCCAGCGGCTTGGCCAGGAAGCCATCCATGCCCGCCGCGTAGCAGCGCTCATCCTCGCCCTTCAGCGCATTGGCCGTCACCGCGATCAGCGCCGTGCGCGGCCCGCCCGGGGTCGCCGCCTCCTCCCGCCGGATGGCGCGGGACATGTCGAGGCCGTCCATCACCGGCATATGCAGGTCCACCAGCACCAGCCGGTGCCGCCCGGCCTTCCACCGCGCCAGCCCCTGCGCGCCATCCTCCGCCATGTCGGCCTGGCAGCCGAGCAGTTCCAGCTGCCGGGCCAGCACCTCCCGGTTCACCGGATGGTCGTCCACCACCAGCAGCCGCGGCGCCTCGGCATGCGTCGTGGCGGCGGGCAGCGCGAGCGGCGCCTCCACCGCCAGCGCCGCATCCGCCGGCGCCACCAGGCCAAGCCGCAGCGTCACCGAGAAGCGGCTGCCGCGCCCCGCCGTGCTTTCCACCGAGACATCGCCCCCCATCAGCCGCGCCAGCCGCCGCACGATGGACAGGCCGAGCCCGGTGCCGCCGAAGCGCCGGGTGGTGGAGGTATCCGCCTGGGCAAAGGGCTGGAACAGCTTTTCCAGCTGTTCCGGCGTCATGCCGACTCCGCTGTCTTCCACCATCAGGGAGACCACGACCGCGTCATCCACCCGATTGGCCGAGGCGCGCAGGCGCACAAAGCCGACATCGGTGAACTTGATCGCATTGCCCACCAGGTTGAACAGGATCTGCCGCACCCGCACCGGGTCGCCGGAGACCAGGTCCGGCGCTTGCGGCGTGACCGCGCCCATCGGATCGGCAAACAGCAGCAGCCCGCGGCGCTTGGCCTCCACCGTCAGCGTATCGACCGCGCCCTCCACCAGCCCGCGCAGCGAGAAGGGCAGGGATTCCAGCTCCATCCGCCCGGCCTCGATCTTCGAGAAGTCGAGCAGGTCGTCGATGATGCGCAGCAGGGACCCGGCGCTTTCGCGGATCACGGCGATGCAGCGGTCCTGCGCCGGGCCGGGGGGCGTGCGTTCCAGCACCTCGATCATGCCGAGCACGCCGTTCATCGGCGTGCGGATCTCGTGGCTCATCGCGGCCAGGAAGGCGGATTTGGCGCGATTCGCCCCCTCCGCGGCATCGCGTGCGGCGGCCAGCGCCTGCTCCACCCGCTTGCGCTCGGTGATGTCCATATAGGTGCGGACGGCGCCACCATCCTCCATGGTCCGGGCATGCACCTCCACCACGGTGCCGTCGCGGCGGGCGCGTTCGTAGCGTTCCTCGGCCAGCGCCTCCCCGGCGATGGCGCGGCGCGCCTCCTCCAGCCGGTGGGGCGATCCGTCATAGTCGCCGCGCGCATGCTGGAAGCCCACCAGCTCCCCGAAGGGCACGCCGGGCTGCGCGAGGTGGGGCGGCAGGGCCAGGATCTCGGCGGCGCGGCGGTTCATCACCCGCACCCGGCGATCGGGCCCCACCATGACCAGCCCCTGGCTCATATGCTCGATGGTGGCGGACAGCGCCGCCTGGGCGGCGCGCGCCAGGTCCCGCGCCTGGCGCAGCTCCGCCTCCCGCGCCTGCAGGCGGGAGACATTGCGATAGGTGGACAGCACGCTGCCATCGGCCAGCTTCTGCCGCGTGATCTCCAGCCAGATGCCGGAGGGGGCGGGGCGCAGGTCGGGCTCCCCGGTCGGGTTCAGGATGGCATGCACGCGGCGCGCCACCGCCGCCTCCAGCGCCGCGTCATCCGCCGGCGGCGTCCCGTAGTCGCCCCGGCGATGCATCATGCGCAGGATCTCGCGGCCATCGGTGCCGGGCTGGGTCAGCGCCTCGGGGATGTCGTAGAAGCCCGCCAGCTGGCGGTTCAGCAGGCGCACGCGCAGGTCCGGGCCCCAGAGCACCAGCCCGTCATTCATCGTCTCCAGCACCAGCTCATGCGTGGCGCGGGCCGATTGCAGCTCCTCCTCCCGTGCCTTCAGGGCGGAGATGTCGCGGTAGATCACCAGCGCGCCGCCATCCGGCGTGGGGACGGAGGAGGCCTCGATCCACTCGCCGGCCGCGCCGCGCACCAGCTGCGCCGGGCCTCCGGGCACGCGCACCAGTTCCAGGCGCGCCTGCACCATCGCCTCGAATTCCGCCGGATCCTCCGGCGCCGGGCCGAAATCGCCCCGCCGCAGCCGGTGGCGAATCGCCTCCACCGCGGAGGCGCCGGCGGTGCCGAGCGCGGGCGGCAGGTCGAACATGCGGATCGCCGCGGCATTGCCGAGGCGGAAGATCAGGTCCCGGTCGATCAGCACGACGCCGTCGGTCATGCTGTCCAGGATCAGCTGGTACATGGCGCGCGCCGCCGCCAGTTCCTGCTCCCGCTGCTTCAGGCTGGTGACGTCGCGATACATCAGCACCGCGCCGCCGCCGGCCACCGGCACGGTCTTCACCTCCAGCCACATGCCGCCCGGCGTCTGCCGCACATAGGAGATTCCGCCGGGCCGGTTCAGCAGGGCGGCGCGCTGGGCGACACGGGCTTCCAGCTCCGCCTCGTCCGCCGGCGGCGGGCCGAATTCGCCGCGCCGGTCCTGGTAGCGCATGATGTCGCGCACATCGGTGCCCTTGACCGCCATGTGCTGCGGGAATTCGGCGACGCGCAGCGTCTCCCGGTTCCAGAACTGCACGCGCATCTCCGCGTCCCACATCACCACGCCGTCGGTCATGTGGTCGAAGACGGTCTGCAGCACGCTCTGGGCCGCGGAAAGCTCGGCCTCCTTCCGCTTGAGATCCGTGACCTCGGTGGCGCTCAGCACCCAGCCCTGGGCCAGGCGGCGCAGATGGATGCGGAACCAGGCGCCGTCGCCGGTCAGCCAGTCCTGGCTGCGCTCCAGGGCGCCGGGCTCGGGCAGCCAGCTGGCCGGGTCGGCCGCCGCCGCCAGGCCCGGGTTCAGCGCCGCCGCGGCGCGGCCGATGCCGGACAGCACCGCCTCAAGCCTCAGCGGCGGAGCGGCCTCCAGCGCCAGCTCCGGGCGCGGCAGCAGTCGCCACAGCGCCGCATTGGCGGTGGCCATCACGCCGTCTTCGGTGAAAAGCGCGAAGGGGCCAGCCAGATTCGCCAGCGCCTCCGCCTGGAGCGCGGCGAGCACAGCCGCCGGCGGGGTGCCGACGGGTCGGGCGTGATGGAGCATCAGGGGATGATGCCCCAGATCCGGGCCGCTTGTATTTCGCCGCCGCCGGCTGTTTGTTTCAATTGTTTCGCCTCCCGCAGGCTTTGACGGAACCTTCGGGTCTTTGTAACAGGAGGCATCGAGGATGCGCCTGTCGCCGCACGCAGACCAGAAGGAGCCGCGCATGCCCGGTGGCACGACCAATCTGCTGGTGGTCGAGGACGATCCCTTCCAGCGCGAGACCATTTGCGCCTACCTGACCGGCCAGGGTTTCGTGGTGGAGGGCGTGGCCGATGGCCGGGCCTGCCGCGCCGCGGTGGCCGCCGCCATGCCGGATGCCGCGCTGCTGGATGTCGGCCTGCCGGGCGGGGAGGATGGTTTCGCGCTCGCCCGCTGGCTGCGCGGCCAGTCCGCCCTGGTCGGCATCATCATGCTGACCGCAGCAGGCGACCTGGTGGACCGGGTGGTGGGCCTGGAATCCGGCGCCGATGACTATGTGACGAAACCCTTCGAGCCGCGCGAGCTGCTGGCGCGCATCCGCGCCGTGATGCGCCGCGCCGGCGCCGAGGGCGCCGCCCAGGCGGCAGCGCGGCCGGAGGCGCTGGCGCCGGGCAGGACGCGGATCGGCGGCGCGGTGCTCGACCTGAAGCGCGGCCTGCTGGTCACCGCCGAGGGGCGGGAGGATACGCTGACCGAGGGCGAGTTCACCCTGCTCAAGCTCTTCGTCGAGAATCCGAACCGCGCCCTGCACCGCGACTGGCTGCTGGAGCGCACCTCGGGCGAGGAGGAGCCGGAGGCCTTCGACCGTGCCATCGACCTGCGCATCATGCGGCTGCGCCGCAAGGTGGAGCGCAACCCGACCCGGCCGATGGCGATCCGCACCGTGCGCGGGGTCGGCTACCTCTTCGACCCGGAGGCGGTGTAGCCGGGATCAGGCGGCCAGCGCGCGGCGCGCCACCGGCTGGTCCTCGGGGCTGGCCGCGACCTCGGCACGGCTGCGCGGCAGGGCGCCCGGGTATTCGGACTGCAGGAAGGCGATCATCTTCTCCCGCACCTCGCAGCGCAGGTCGAAGGCCTTGCCGGCATTGCTGGCGCTGACCAGCATGCGCACCTCCATCGTCTGCGCGCGCAGTTCCGTCACCTGCAGGTTCACCACGCGGCGGTCCCAGAGGATGGAGTTGCTCGCGATCTCCACCAGCTTGCGCCGCATGGCATCGACCGGCGCGGTATAGTCCACATGGATCATCGCCGTGCCGATCAGGCTGGCGCTTTCGCGCGTCCAGTTCTGGAAGGGGTGTTCCAGGAAGTAGCTCAGCGGCAGCACCATGCGGCGCCAGTCCCAGAGGCGGATGACCACATAGGTGGAGGTCACCTCCTCCACATTGCCCCATTCGCCCTCGACGATCACCGCATCCTCCAGCCGGATCGGCTGGGTCACCGCCAGCTGGATGCCGGCGACCAGGTTCTTCAGCAGCGGCTGCACCGCCAGCCCCAGCACCAGGCCGGCGGCACCGGCGGAGGCGAGCAGGGAGACGCCGTATTGCCGCACCCCCTCGAAGGTCATCAGCGCCACGGCGATGGTGACGGTGATGATCAGCCAGCCCGCGACGCGCTGGAGGATGCGCGACTGCGTGGTGTGCTTGCGGGCGAGGAGATTGTCCTCCGAATCCAGCTTGAAGCGCCGCAGGTAGATGGTCACCCAGATATGCAGCACGCTGCGCGCCACCCAGCCGACCAGCGCGATGAAGCAGACCAGCAGCAGGTGGCGGATGGCATTGGCCTGGCCATTGGTGAGCGGCGCGATGGAGGCGGCGAAGGCGACCGCGATCATCATCAGGGTCAGCCGTGCCGGGCCCTCGGTGCGCTGGACCAGGGAGCGCCAGAACAGGTCGCGCTCCGCCACCAGGCGGGTGGCCGCGCGGAACAGGATGCGATGCGCCTGGATGGCGAGCAGGATGCCGGCGGCCAGCACCAGCAGGCTGAGCAGCCAGGCCGGGATGAAGGTGAGGGAGGCCAGCACCCGGCGGGCCGTGAACATAAAGTTTTCCAAACGGGAACCCTTTTGACGCTTCGTCGCAACCCTAATGCTGCGATGCGTCAGAAGTTCCCTGCCACAGGATGGTCACATATTCCCGCAGATAATTGTTTCTGAACGAAACATGGCCGCTTCCGCCGGCTTCCCGCACCCTCTTTCCCCCGTTGGAGGGGGTATTTCCCCCCGCCTTCTCGATCTCGCGCAGGGTGCCGGGGCGAACCGGAGCCCATGCGGCGGGATAGGGGCCGGCTGGCCTCAGGCGATGAGGTAGTCGCCGAAGACGGCGCCGTTCACGAAGACCGTGACCTTCTCGATGGAGGCCACGTCCAGGTTGAGGACGTTGAAGGCGAAGCTGCCGTTGCTGTCCTCGAACTTCTGCAGCTCCAGCAGCGCGGCGGGCAGGCTGGCCAGGATCAGGTCGCCGGTGCTGATATTGAGGCGCAGCGTATCGAAGCCGCTGCCGCCCGAGACCAGGGACCGCTCATTCGCCTGGGTGCCGAAGTCGAAGTTGAACAGGTCGTCGCCGGCCTCGCCGAAAAGCTCCACGCGGCGGGTGCTGTTGGTGCCATTGGCCAGGGTATCCGCCTCCCCGCCGCCATAGGCACGCCCGCCGGCCTCCAGCTCGAACCGATCGCTGCCGGCACCGCCGGAGACCTTGTTCACCCAGCCGAGGGAGATGAAGTGGTCGTTGCCGGCGCCCAGCTTCACCTCATTGCCGCCGCCGGCCAGCCGGATATCGTCGAAGCCATCCCCCGCATCGATCGTGCCGACATAGTCGCGGGCCAGCAGCTGGTCGTTGCCGGCGCCCAGGCTGACGCTGTTGGCGCCCCGGATATCGAGGATATCGATGCCGTTGCCGGCCGTGATCGTGCCGATGAAGCCATTCGCGAAGAGCGTATTGGCGCCGCTGCCCAGCGCCACCGCATTGGCGCCCTGGATGCGGACAAGGTCGTCGCCCGTGCCGGCCTCCACGCTGCCGATGAAGGCCGCGCCCTCCAGCACGTCGTTGCCGGCGCCGAGCAGGACGGTATTGGCGCCCTGGATCAGCACCACGTCGTCGCCGCTGCCGGCATCGAGGCTGCCGACGAAGCCCGCCGCCTGCACCGTGTCATTGCCGAGGCCGAGGAGGACGCTGCCGGCGCCCTGGATCACCGCCAGGTCGTTGCCGCTGCCCGCATTGACCAGCCCGACATAGCCGGTCGCCACCAGGATGTCGTCGCCCGTGCCGAGCAGGACGGAGCCCGCGCTGGCCCGGACCATGACCACATCGTTCCCGCTGCCAGCATCCACCGCGGCGGCATACTGCTGGAACTCGGCATAGTCGGCGCCGCCCAGCAGGCTGGCGGTGCCGACCCCCTGGGTGAAGATCACCGTCTCGATGCCGGCGGTGCCGGTGAAGGTCGCCGTGTATTTCGTGATCGTTGTCATGCCGGCGTTTCCCCGATGCGGGGCGCACCGTGGTCGCGGTCGGAATTAATTACAAGCCGAAACGACAAATCCTGGGCCGGGGCCTGTTTTTAAGACGCCCGGGATGCGCCGCGCCGGCGGTCTAGCGGAAATCCATGGCGCGCGTGTAGCCATCCAGCCGCGGCGTGAACTGCCGCTCCGCCCGATGCACCCAGAGGTGCATCTGGTGGTGCACCGGGATCAGCGCCACGTCGCGAAAGGCGATCTCCGTCGCCTGGATCAGCACCACCTCCCGCGCCCCGTCATCCAGCTCCCCCAAAGCGCGATCCAGCAGCGCGTCGAAGGCCGGGTTGGAATAGCGGCCGCGGTTGAACTGGCCGCGGCCGCGGGCCTCATCCACCGTGCCCAGCAGCGTCACCAGGGGGGAGGTCGGCTCCCCGGTCTCCACGTTCCACAGGCCGGTCCAGAAGCTGAACTCGCGGTTGCGGCCGCGCGCCACATGGGTGGCGTGGGGCATGGCATCCACCTCCGTCCGGATGCCGATGCGGGTCAGCATCTGCGCGACGGCCTGGCAGATCTGGGCGTCGTTGACGAAGCGGTTGTTCTGGCAGTGGATGGTCAGGCGGAAGCCGTCCGGATAGCCGGCCTCGGCCAGCAGCGCGCGGGCGCGGGCGGGGTGAAAGGGGGCGGGCGCCAGGCCGGGGGCATGGCCATAGGCGCCGGGCGGCATGAACTGGCCCGCCACGCGCGCCTGGCCGCCCATCACCCGGTCGACGATCGCCTGCCGCTGGATGGCCAGCGACAGGGCCAGCCGCACGCGCGGATCGGCGAGCGGGTTGCGCGCCAGGGGCTGGCCATCCGCGGCGCGGATGCCGGGCGGGGCGCGCTCCGTCACATCCAGGTGGAAGCCGGCGACGGCCGGGGCGACCAGCGAGGCGACGCGCAGCCGCGCATCGCCGGCCAGCCGTGGCAGGTCCTGCGGCGGCGCGGCATCGATCGCGTCGACATCGCCGGAGAGCAGCGCCGCCACCCGGCTGGCGGGCTGCGACAGGTTGCGCAGCGAGGCCCGCGCCCAGGGCGTGGCCTCGCCCCAATAGGCATCGTTGCGGGCCAGGGTGATGGATTCGCCGCGGGACCAGCCGGCCAGGCGGAAGGGGCCGGTGCCGATGGCGGCGATTCCGCTGTCGAACTCCGCCGTGGTCGCCGGCGTGGCGCGGATGATCGGCACCTGGCTGAGATAGACCGGCATCAGCGGGAAGGGTGCCGCGGTGCGCAGCAGCACCGTCCGCGCATCCGGCGTCTCCACCGCGGTGATCTGCCGCAGATAGACGGCGAAGGAGGAGGGCGAGCCCGGCACGGCGGCCGCGCGCTGCAGCGTATGCGCGACATCCGCCGAGCTCAGCGGCGCACCGTCATGGAAGCGGACGCCGTCGCGCAGCGTCAGGCGCCAGGTGGTCGCATCCGTCGCGATCCAGGCGGTGGCCAGCGCCGCGACCGGCCGCTGCTGCGCATCGAGCGCCACCAGCGGCTCATAGAGATGCGGCGCGAAAGCCTTGTTGCCCCCGAAATTGTGCCAGTGGGGGTCGAGGCTATTGGGGAAGAGCTCCACCCCCAGCCGGATTTCCTGCGCCGCGGCGGGCGCGGCCAGCGCCAGCAGCAGCGCGGCGAGCCAGGCGGTGCGCGATGGGCGGGGCATTGCGCGATCTCCGGTCGGGGAGACCTACGATGGCAAGGCCTTCGCTGCGCTGCAATACGGCTTGTATCCCGTTCAGCGACCCGCCCAGCGGATCGCCGCGCGCGCCAGCCCGTCGATGGTGTCGCAGACCGGGAAGGGCAGCGCGGGGCCTGCGGCGATGCCGAGCGGGATCTCGGTACAGCCCAGCACCACCGCCCGCGCGCCGCGCGCGGCCAGGGCGCGGGCGGCTTCCGCGAGCGGCGCATAGGCGGCGGCCACCTCGTTTGCCTTCACCCGCTCGATGCCCGGCGAGACGAGGCGCCGCATCTCGTCTTCCGTCGGCACCAGGCAGGTCCAGCCACGCGGCTCGAGGCGTTCCTGATAGAGCCGCATCGCCAAGGTTCCCGCCGTACCCATCAGCCCGATCGGTCCCGGGTTGACGCCAACTCGCAAAAGTTCGGCCTCGGCGGCGTCGACGATGTGCAGGATGGGCAGGGCGGTCGCCGCCTGCATCTCCGCGAACCAGCCATGCGCGGTGTTGCAGGGAATGGCGATGGCGCCGGCACCGGCGGCCTCAAGCCCCCTGATGCCGCGCAGCAGGGCGGGCAGGGGGTCCGCGCCGCCCGAAATCCGCGCCGCGGTGCGGTCCGGCACGCGCGGGTCGGACCAGAGCAGGGCAGGGATATGATCCTGGTCGCGCGCCGCCTCGGTCAGCAGCGTCAGCCGCAGCATGAACTGCGCCGAGGCCAGCGGCCCCATGCCGCCCAAGACGCCCAGCATCTGCGTATCGGGCATTCCCACACCAAGACTTTTTTCCGCCATCCGTGACCTCGTCCTATGCTTGGCGCGACTCCGGAGACCCCGATCGATGCGCCGTCGTACCCTGCTCGCCCTTGGCACCAGCATGCCCTTCGCCGCCCACGTGCAACAGGCCGGCGCCCAGCAGGCCTGGACTGCCGCGACCGAATACCCCGCCGGCGCCATGCCAGCCGAAGGGCTGGTGCGGCTGGCGGAGGCGGCGAAGCCGCTGGTCATCGCGCCGGCCTTCGACGCGCCGGGCGGCGTTCGCTCCGCCGCCATGCCGCGCGCGGTGGCGGAGGGGCGCTTTGCCATCGGCGATGCCTTTGCCGGCGCGCTGGGCGGGCTGGACCCGGTCTTCCTGCTCTCCTCGCTGCCCTTCCTGGCGACCTCCGCGGCGGAGGCGAAGCGGCTGCTGGTGGCGGCGCGGCCCGCCTATCTGGCGGCGCTGGAGAAGCTGGACGTGACGCTGCTGCATGTGACGCCCTGGCCGCCCACCGGCATCTGGTCCCGCCGCCCGATCGCGACGGCGGCCGATCTGCGCGGGCTGAAGGTTCGCACCTATGACGCGACGGGGACCGAGACGCTGCGCGCGCTCGGGGCGGAGGCGGAGCTGCTGAGCTTCCAGGCCGTCGCGACACGGCTGGCGGATGGGTCGCTGGATGCCGTTCTCTCCTCCGGCGATGGCGGTGCCGGGCGGCGGCTGTGGGAGCACCTGCCGCATTTCACCGAGATCGGCTATGCCATGCCGGTCAGCCTGGCCTTCGGCAATCGCGACAGGCTGCGCGCCTTGACCGAGGCCCAGCGCGCCGAGCTGGAGCGCGCCGCGACCCGCACCGAGACCGGCCTCTGGACCCTGCTGGAAACCCGCGACGCCGCCAACCAGCAGCGCATGCGGGAGAATGGCGTGACCATCGCCCGGCCGGCCGAGGCCCTGCTGGCCGCGCTGCGCGAGGCCGGCGGCGCGGCGGTAAGGGAGTGGGAGGCGAAGGCGGGCGCGGTGGGCTCGGAGATCCTCGCCACCTATCGCAGCGGCGGGTGATCAGAGTCCGGCGAGGCCGTCCCACACCAGCTTGGCGCCGGTGACCGCCAGCATCGCATAGACGATGCGGTAGAAGACCCGGTCGCTCATCCGCGCCTGCAGCCAGATGCCGAGCCGCACGCCGAGCGGCGCCAGCGGCAGCAGCAGAAGGCTGGTCAGCAGGTTCGTCGCCGAAAGCTGGCCCAGAAGCGCATAGGGGATCAGCTTCACGTAGTTCATCACCGCGAAGAAGACGACGGTGGTGGCCGCCAGCGTCGCCCGGTCCAGCCGCAGCGGATAGAGGTAGACGGCGAGCGGCGGCCCGCCGGCATGCGCCACCGTGCTGGTGAAGCCGGAGACCAGCCCCCAGAAGCCGCCCTTCACACGGCTCGGCGTGGCAGGCGCCGGCGCGCTGCGGCCGGGCCGGGCCTGCCACAGGCTGCGCGCCAGGAAGGCCAGCGCGATGCCGCCCACCATCAGCTTCACGGCGGCATCGTTCATCAGGCCGAAGACCGCGGCGCCGGCGGCGATCCCCAGAAGGCCGCCGGGCAGGATGATGCGCAGCTGATCCCAGCTCCAGCGCCGCCACCAGGCGCGCAGCGAGGAGATGTCCATCGCGCACAGCACCGGCAGGGCGATGCCGGCTGCCTGCGGCGCCGGGATGACCAGCGCCATCAGCGGCACCGCGACATTGCCGGCGCCGGAGGCGAAGCCGCCCTTGCTGACCCCGGTCAGCACGAAGGCCGGCACGGCCAGGGCCCAGAACCAGGGGTCTGTGATGATGGACAAGCGCGGGACCCCGGGATGACGCGATGGGAGGGGGGGTGTATGGCACGGGCCTTCCCCGGCCGCATCAGGAGTTGCCTGCATCATGGAGCATATGACGGACCCGATGTGGCTGGCGGGCCTCGCCGTCGCGATGGCGCTGACCGGCATCGTCTCCGGCACGCTGGCGGGGCTTCTGGGCGTCGGCGGCGGCATCGTCATCGTGCCGGTGCTGTTCAACGTCTTTCCGCTGTTCGGGATTCCGGAGGCGGTGCAGATGAAGCTGGCGGTGGGCACCTCGCTCGCCACCATCATCCCGACCAGCATCCAGTCGGCGCGCAAGCACTACCTGAAGGGCACCATGGACGTGCCGCTGCTGAAGTCGCTGGCGCCCTCCATCGGCCTCGGCGTGCTGCTCGGCACCGTGCTGGCGATCTGGCTGAAGGGGGAGGCGCTGACACTGGTCTTCGCCACCATCGCCATCCTGGTCGCGCTGAACATGGGTTTTACGGGGGCGGACTGGAAGCTGCGGGACAGCTTCCCGGGCGGCGTGCTGCGCCAGGCGATCGGCGGCTTCATCGGCACGGTCAGCGCCATGATGGGCATCGGCGGCGGCACGGTGGGGGTGCCGATCCTGTCCATGTTCGGCGCGCCGATCCGCGCCGCGGTGGCCACCGCCAGCGTCTTCGGCATCATCATCTCGATCCCCGCCAGCATCGGCTTCATCTATGGCGGCTGGGGCGACCCGCTGCTGCCGCCGCTGAGCCTCGGCTATGTCAACCTGATCGGCTTCGCGCTGATCGTGCCCAGTTCCATGATCGCCGCACCCTGGGGCGTCCACCTGGCGCATACCATCCCGCCGCTGCTGCTGAAGCGCGCCTTCGCGCTGTTCCTGTTCATCACGGCGCTGCGGATGTTCTATTCTCTGACTGTATAAAATAATCCTCGAAGCGGCCATCACGATGATTGGAAGTTCTAGCGTTTGTAACCGCAGTCGGTAGGTGGTAGAAACCGCCTCAATCGACTGGCGAGTGTGCATGAAGACCGCTGCGATTTACGGCAATTGTCAGGCGAATGCCCTCGGCGCGTTGCTGCAGGTCTCGGCGGAATTCAAGGCGGAATACCGGTTTTTGCGCATGCCACCGGTGCATCGCATTTCGGGCCCCGCCCTGCGCGACTTCCTGGCCCAGACGGCGGGCGACCTCGGCGTGCTGATCCACCAGCCGGTCAGCGCCGCCTTTCGCGGTGGCGGCTTCGGGGCGGAGGACATCCGCCGGCAGCTAGGCCCAGCGACGCAGGTGCTGAGCTTCCCCTCGCTGCAGTTCTACGGCTACCAGGCCTCCGCCTATGTGCTGACGGGCCTGCCGCTGGAGGCGCGGGAGATCCATCATGCGATCTTTGCCACACCCTCCGCGGATGTGTTCCATTTCTCCCAGGTGGTGCGCGCCTTTCTCGACGGCGCGCCGGAGGCCGAGGCGCTGCGGCTCTTCCATGAGGGATATCCCGGCGATGCCGCCTTCGTGACGGAGATGGCCGCCCGCAGCATCGCGCAGACGCGCCAGGCGGAGGTCGCGCATGGCCTCGATATCCGCGTCGCGGATTTCACCGCGGCGCAGTTCCGCGACCAGTTCCTCTACAACACCCCGCGCCACCCGGCCTGGCCGGTGCTGCGCCAGGTGCTGGAACAGATCGCCGCACGGCTGGAGATCACCTTCACCGAGGCGGAGTGGCAGCGGGCGGAGGCGCGCGCCCCGCTGCGCTTCCCGCAATACCCGATGCAGCGCTTCGTCAGCGCCGCGCTCGGCCTGACCTTCGAGCGCGAAGTCGCCTTCCGCAATGCGAGGGTGGCCCTCGATCCGGAAGCCCTGATCGCGGCCTTCTACCAGTTCTACCAGCGCATCCCGCGGCGGCTGCTGGAGCAGAACCAGGACCGGCGGAGCCAGGCCGCCTGACGGCGGGGCGCACCTACCGACGCCGCGCCTCGAAGAAGGTCTTGGTGCCGCGGGTGAAGCCGGCGGCCTCGTAGAAGCGCAGCGTCGCCTCCTGCTTCGAGCCGCTGGCCAGCATCACCTTGTAGCAATCGGCCGCCCAGGCCGCGTCCAGCGCCGCCTGCAGCACGGCCTGGCCCAGCCCGCGCCGGCGATGGGCGGCATGGGTGACCACATTCTCGATCACGGCATAGGACCGGCCGCCCCGGGTCAGGTTGGGCACGACGACCAGGGTGCAGGAGGCCAGGGGCTGCCCGTGCTCCTCCGCCACGAAGACCGTGGTCAGCCCCGAATGCAGAAGGGCGTGCCAGGCTGCCTCGGCAATCGCGGGGCGGGGCGCGGCATTGTCCGGGCTGAGATGCAGGTAGAGCTCCAGCATCGCCGGCAGATCCTCGGCCCGGGCCGGACGGATCACGGCCGCCATGGCAGGGTCCCCGCCGGCAGCCGCCGCGCCGCCAGCGTCGCGGCCGCCATCAGCCCCGCGCTCAGCAGCAGCGCGAGGCAGGAGACGGCGGCGGCCAGCGGCGATTGCCCGCTTTCCTGCAGGCTGAAGACCAGTACCCCCAGTGTCTGGGTCCCCGGGCCATAGAGCAGGGAGGAGACGGTCACCTCGTTCACCGCCGTCAGCGCCACCAGGATGCCGCCGGCCGCCAGGGCCGGCGCCAGCGGCGGCAGGTGCACCGACCACAGCCGGCGCCAGGGCCCGGCGCCCATGCCGCGCGCCGCATCCTCCAGCAGCGGATCCAGCCGGGCGGCGGCCGCCGCCGCGGGCCGCAGGGCAAGCGCCTGGAAGCGGGTGAGATAGGCAAACAGGATCACGCCGAGCGTGCCATACAGCGCCCCGCCGCCGGGCAGCGAGAGCACCACCAGGATGGCGGCGACGCCGGTGCAGGCGCCGGGCAGGGCATAGGGCAGGTCGGTGGCCGTCGCCGTCAGCCGCACCGGCCGGGCGCGGAGCGTCAGCGCGATGGGCAGCGCCGCGGCCGCCAGCAGCAGCGCCGCGCCTGCCGAGAGCAGCAGCGAATTGCCGAAGGCCCGCCCGGTCTGCGCATTCGCCGCGACCGCCGCGCCGAAATGCCGCAGCGTGGCCGTGGTGGTGTTCAGCTCCATGCCGATGGCTGGCACCAGGGCGGCGGCCAGCAGGGCCAGCATCGGCACCGCCAGCACCACGGCGAGATACAGCCACACCGCGCCCAGCGCCGCCACGCGCCCTGCCGGCGGCAGCGGCAGCGCCGTGAAGGGCATGCGCCCGGCGGCCGGCGCGCGCCGCGCCGCCAGCGCCTGCATCCCCAGCGCGGGCGCGGCCATGGCCGCGAGCAGCAGCGCCAGCGCCGCGGCCTCCGCCAGCGCGGCGGTGCCGCCGGCCGAGAGGCGCTGCCAGATCAGCACCGGCAGCACCGGGAACCGCGCCGGAATGCCGATCAGCGCGCCGACGCCGAAATTGCCCAGCGCGGCGACATAGGCGAGGCCGGCACCGGCCAGCAGCCCCGGCGCCAGCAGCGGCCAGACGGCGCGGCGCAGCGCGGCCTCCGGTGTCGCACCCAGGCCGCGTGCGGCCAGCACCACCTCGCCGGGCACCCGGCGCAGCAGGGCGGCGGTGGCCAGCAGCACCAGCGGCGCCGATTGCACCGCCAGCAGCAGCGCCATGCCGGCCGGCGAATAGATCGGATTGGGCGTGCCGATCGGCGGCGCGAGGTCCAGCGCCAGCAGCAGCGGCGAGGCCGGGCCGCCGGCCTGGATCCAGCCCAGCGCCATCACCTGCGCCGGCACCAGCGCCGGCAGGACGGCGCAGAAGATCAGGGTTCGCCGTCCAGGCAGGTCGCGCAGCAGCAGCGCCCAGGCCAAGGCCGCGCCGATCAGCGTGGCCAGCGCCGCGGCGGCGAGCGACAGGGCCAGGGATCGCCAGGCGGCGCGCCAGATCGCGGCATCGGCCAGGGCATTGGCCACGGCGGTGCCGGCCAGGGCCTCGGCCAGGAGGCGCGCCAGCGGGATCGCGCCGACCAGCAGCAGCCAGCCGAGCGACAGCGCCACGATGCCGCGCCCGAGGCCGGGCGCCTGGTCCTGATCCCGCGTCAAGTCCTGGCCGGGTCGCTCAGCCGCCGGTCAGGGCCGCGAAGCGGCGCAGGATCTCGGCCTGCTCGGCGGCGGCGCGGGCGGCGTCCAGCGGCATGATGCGGATCGACTTCGGGTCGGGGAAGCCGGCGGGCGGCGTCACCTCCGGGTCGATCGGCAGGAAGCCCTGGCGGGAGGCCAGCGCCTGGCCCTCGCGGGACAGCAGGAAATCGAGGAAGGCGATGGCGGCCGGCACATTGCGGGCGGTCGAGAGGATCGCCGCCGGCTCCGTGATGGCGGAGACGCCATCCTCCGGAAACACGAAGCGCACCGGGGCGCCGCGTGCGGCCTCGCGGATCGGCAGGTAGTCGATGGCGATGCCGAAGGCGCGCTCGGCGCCGGCCACCGCCTGCATCACCGGGCCATTGCCGCCGCGCGCCTGCACGCCGTTCTGCACCAGCCGCTCGATATAGGACCAGCCGAGCGCCGGGTTCTGCGCCAGTGCCGTGATGTGGATGGCCGCGGCGCCGGAGACGGCCGGCGAGGGCATCGCCACCTGGTTTCGCGCGCGCGGCTCCAGCAGGTCGGCCCAGGCCTTGGGCACAAAGGGCGCGCGGGCGTGGTGCATGATGCCGGTGGTGATGAGCTTGGTGGCGAAGTAGCCGCGCGCGGCATCCACCTGCGCCGGCGGGGTGCCACCGAGCTGCACCTCCGGGCTCGGCCGCAGCCGGCCCTCACTGCGCAGCCCCTCGAAGGTCAGGCTGTCGGCCAGCAGCAGCACGTCGGGGCGGGGCTGGCCGGCGGCGATCTCGGCGCGCAGGCGGGTCATGATCTGGCCGGTGCCGGCGCGGATCCATTCCACCGTGACGCCCGGATGGCGGGCGCGGAAGGCCTCCACCGTCTGCGCCGCATCGGGCTCCAGCTGCGAGGTGTAGAGCACCAGCGGGCCGGTGACGCCCCCTTGGGCCAAAGCCGGGCTGGAGAGAAACCGGGTGGCGGCGATGCCTGCCGCAGCCAAGCCGAAACCCCGCCTGTCGAGTGCCATCGTTTCCCCGCTGCATGAACGCAGCGCCGATCTAGAGCGGCCCGCGCGGGTCGGGCAGGGGGGGTGTGTGAACTTCGCGTGGCTTTTTTCGCCCCGGGCGACGCCTGGCCCGCGGCGCGGGGCCCACCCCCCCGGCCGCGGGCGCCGCAAGGCGCGATCAGGGAGGCGTCATGAAATTCGCGGTGGCGCTGGCGCGGCCGATCAGGGACTGCAGCTCCGGCGCCTCATGCCCATCGACAGCCGTCAGCGCCTCCATCGGGCAGAAGTATTCATGCGCCTGCGGCATCTGGGACTTGGCGAAGCCCAGGTAGTGGCGCGCCTTCAGCCCATAGAGCACGCGCACGTCGCGCACCGGCAGCACCAGCGGCTCCGTCGGCACCTCCCGCAGCAGGCGGATCAGGCGCCAGCGCGGGGTCTCGTCCTCGGCGCCGACGCGGTCCAGCAGCCAGCGCAGCGGGCAGACCACCAGCAGCGAGGAGGTGGAGGGGGCAAAGCGGGCCCGCTTGTCCTGCAGGTTGGTGATGGAGCCGCAGGCCTCGATGCAGAGGATATCGGCGTAGCGGTCGGCCGGATCGGGGCTGAAATGCAGCCAGAGCCCATCCGGGATGGTCCGGTAGGTATTGGTGCCCGGCAGCTTCAGGAAGGGCTGCGCGACCAGCGACAGCTCCCCCGGCCGACCGCGCAGCCAGGTGCCCGGCTGCTTCGGGGTGCGCACCACGCCCGGCGGGCGCTGCGGCCAGAGGCGCAGGCGGTTGCGCACGAGTTCATCCAGTTCCTTGCCGGTCGTGTCCCATCGCGTGGTGTAGGAGCGCGATGATCCTCGGCGGTTTGGGCCGCCGGGTCAGGCTGGCACGGCCGAGAGCCTGACGGTGGCAGTATCGCTGACGGCGCCGATGGCTTCCAGGGTCATGTAGCGGGACCGCTGGGTGGCCCACTCGTCGGACTGCTCAAGGAGAATGGCACCGACGAGGCGAACCACGGCAGCCTCGTTGGGAAAGATGCCGACGACATCGGTGCGGCGCTTGATCTCGCCGTTGAGGCGCTCGATCGGGTTGGTGCTGTGCAGCTTGGTTCGGTGCGCGGCGGGGAAGTGCATGTAGGCCAGCACGTCCTCCTCGGCGGCATCCATCAGCGTGGCGAGCTTCGGCACCTTGGGTCGGAGCTGGTCGGCGACGGTGCGCCACTGGGCGTGGGCGGCCGCGGCGTCCTCCTGGGCGTAGGCGGTGCCGATCCAGGCCGAGACGATGCGGCGCTGGGCCTTCCCGGCATAGGCGAGCGCGTTGCGGGCGAAGTGGACGCGGCAGCGCTGCCAAGTCGCCCGCAGCACCTTGGTCACCGCCGCCTTCAGGCCCTCATGGGCGTCGGAGACGACGAGCTTCACGCCGCGCAGGCCGCGGCGGGCCAGGGTGCGCAGGAAGTCGAGCCAGAAGGGCTCCGCCTCGGAGCTGCCGACCGCCATCCCGAGGACCTCGCGCCGCCCGTCGGCGTTGACGCCGACCGCGATGGTCACCGCGACGGGCACGATCCGTCCGGCCTCTCGGACCTTCACGTAGGTGGCGTCGAGCCAGAGGTAGGGCCAGTCGCCCTCGATGGGGCGGGCGAGGAAGTCGCTGACGCGCTCGTCGATCTCGGCGCAGAGGCGCGAGACCTGGCTGCGGCTGATCCCATCCATGCCCATGGCGCGCACCAGGTCGTCCACGGAGCGCGTCGAGATGCCCTGGACATAGGCCTCCTGGATCACCGCGGTCAGCGCCTTCTCGGCGGTCCTGCGGGGCTCCAGGAAGGCCGGGAAGTAGGAGCTGCGCCGGAGCTTGGGGATGCGCAGCTCGACCGTGCCGACGCGGGTCTGCCAGTCGCGGTCGCGGTAGCCGTTGCGCTGCACCAAGCGGTCCGGGCTGCGTTCGCCATGGGCGGCGCCGGTCACCTCGCCCACCTCCAGCTCCATCAGGCGCTGGGCGGCGAAGCCGATCATCTCCCGCAGGAAGGTCGCGTCGGAGCCCTTCTCCAGCATCTCGCGAAGGGCGATCTTGTCGTCGGTCATCGTGGTCGGTCCAAGGTCAGGGGTTGCAGGTCTCGACAACCCAACCCTACCGGGGATCACCGCGGTGGCCGCCCGGGGCGCTCCGCTTCGCTCAGCCAGGGGCTTCGCTACGCGCCCCGGGCTCTGCTCCTCCTACACCACCACCTGGGACGCGACCTCCTTGCCGGAGCCGAGGCGGAGAGGTTCGCTCATCTGGTTTATGTCCCCTGTGGATATCAACCCTGCGTAGATAGATTCCCTGAACTGCTCCGGAGTTCAAGGCGAAAATTCAGGGTTCGTTAAGAAAATACCCGTTCGGGTTGCAGAATCGAGGGGGTTGCGCGGAAGGCCAGAGGGGGATGGAGGCGCCTACCCGTGACCGCGAAGCCTCCGCGCAACTGCAACGGCCGATTTTTCCACAGGCTTTCAATTGCTTGGCCGCGCGTCGCAATTGCGGCGTGGAGGATCTCGCGCTGTCGCAACGGTCACCGGCCATGTCCTGGCGGCTGCGCGATTTTTTTTCACTTCGGCGGCGCTTCGGGCTCGCCGCGGCCGGGCGCGCGCCGGTTGCCGGCCGGCATGGGGTTGCAACCGGCATGAAAACGCCCCGCGCGGCAGGGCCGGCGGGGCGTCCAAAGGCATCGGTCAGGGTCCCGGGTCGCGCCCGGGACCGATCGGTTCAGCCGCGATCGGCGACCTTCACATAGTCGCGCTGCGCCGGGCCGGTGTAGATCTGGCGCGGGCGGCCGATGCGCTGCGTCGGATCCTCGATCATCTCCTTCCACTGGCTGACCCAGCCCACCGTGCGCGCCACGGCGAAGATCACCGTGAACATGCTGGTCGGGATGCCCATCGCCTTCAGGATGATGCCCGAATAGAAGTCGACATTCGGGTAAAGCTTGCGGGAGACGAAGTACTCGTCCTCCAGCGCCACCTTCTCCAGCGCCATGGCGAGGTCGAGCAGCGGCTCATCCTTGATGCCGAGCTCCGACAGCACCTCGTGGCAGCTCTGCTGCATGATCTTCGCGCGCGGGTCGAAGTTCTTGTAGACGCGATGGCCGAAGCCCATCAGCTTCACGCCGGAGTTCTTGTCCTTCACCTTCGCGATGAAGTCCGGGATGTTGTCGACATGGCCGATCTCGGCCAGCATCTTCAGCACCGCCTCGTTCGCGCCGCCATGCGCCGGGCCCCAGAGGGCGGCGATGCCGGCGGCAATGCAGGCAAAGGGATTGGCGCCGGTGGAGCCGGCCAGCCGCACGGTGGAGGTGGAGGCGTTCTGCTCATGGTCCGCATGCAGGACCAGGATGCGGTCCATCGCCTTGGCCAGCGTCGGCGAGACCTTGTATTCCTCGGCCGGGACCGAGTTCAGCATGTGCAGGAAGTTGGCGGCGTAGGACAGGTCGTTGCGCGGATAGACGAAGGGCTGGCCCAGGCTGTACTTGTAGGCCATGGCCGCGATCGTCGGCACCTTGGCGATCAGGCGGAAGGCCGCGATCTCGCGCTGATGCGCGTCATTGATGTCGAGGTTGTCGTGGTAGAAGGCGGCGAGCGCGCCGACCACGCCGCACATGACCGCCATCGGATGCGCGTCGCGGCGGAAGCCGTTGAAGAAGTTGCGGATCTGCTCGTGCACCATGGTGTGGTAGGTGACGCCCTTGCGGAACTTCGCGAGCTGCGCCTCGGTCGGCAGGTCGCCGTTCATCAGCAGGTAGCAGACCTCGATGAAGTCGGAATTCTCCGCCAGCTGCTCGATCGGGAAGCCGCGGTAGAGCAGCACGCCCTCGTCGCCGTCGATATAGGTGATCTGGCTCTCGCAGCTCGCCGTCTCGCCATAGCCGGGGTCGAAGGTGAAGACGCCGAGATCGGCGTAGAGCTTGCGGATATCGACCACATCCGGGCCGACCGTTCCCTTGAGGATGGGCAGGCTGGTACTGCGGTTGGACCCGTCGAGGGTAAAGGTGACGGACCCGTTGGCCGTGACGGTCATGGCGTGCTTCCTCGCAGGCAGGGGGCTCTCAGGCATGTTCACAGATAAAGGTGACGGTCGCCTTACTCGCGCCACCGTTATGGTGCGGCGCAAGATAGGAGCCACTTCGCCCGCTTGGCAACGTGCCGAAGGATCAAGACTGTTTTCCCGCGGAGGATGGCTGCGCGCGGCCGCGAGGACCGCCCGCGGGACGCCGGCCTTGCTGGCCAGGCCCTCAGTTGCGGCGGCGCCAGGCCTCCGGCCGGGTGAAGCTGCCGGCCCAGAGGCCGCGCCCGGCCAGGCGGGCCGCCGTCTCCACCGCCAGCAATTCGAGATCCTCCTCGTCATAGGCGAGCGCCCAGCCGGCGGTCACGAGTCCGGCATTCAGCTCCGCCCCGCCGGCGCTGCAGCGGCCCAGCCCCCGCCCGAAGCGGTCCCGCCCATGCACGCGGCAGAGCACGGAGCGGTTGTTGACCAGGCGGGACAGCGCCTCCGCCGCCGCCGCGCCGCAATCGAACCAGCGGCCGGCGGCATCGGTGCAGGATTGCCCGCGCTCCGGCGCATCGATTCCGGACAGGCGCAGGGTGCGGTCGCCCAGGCGCAGCGTGTCGCCATCCACCACCCGGACCTCGGCGGCAAGCGCCGACCAGTCCTGCTCCCGCGGCGCGGAGCCCATCAGGTCCGGCGGCAGGCCGATGCCGGAGAGGGCGGCGACGATGAGGGCCCCCGCCAGCGCCACCAAGGGGGCGCGCCAGCGGCGAGGGGTGGCGGCGGGGCGAAAGATGCGGCGACGTCGGAACACGGGAATGAATGCATGCTCGGCTGGGTACACCTACGGGTAACCCATGCACCCGGAGGGGCGCAACCCATTCATTATCTTAATATTTAGGCGAAGAAAATTCGTTTCACCTTTGATTCCAGAAGGCTTCCGCCGACAGCAGCGCAGCCCAGGCTTTCCCGGCCCGGGCGCGGGCACGACGCGACCGCGCCAGCACCCAGCCCTCCGCCACGCCGGCCGCCCAGGCACCGTCTCCCGCCGCGATACTCTCTACCAGGGCGCGTGCCACGCTCGAATCATTCGCCAGCCCGAACTGCTCCTGCATCTCCGCCAGGCGCTCCAGGAATCGCCGGCTGCGCTTGCGGCCGAACAGCGGTGCGAAGAGCTCGGCCAGGTAGCGCAGCCGCTTGCCGTCCAGCCGCAGCGCGTGGAACTCGGCATCCGGCAGATGCGCGATGTCCTCCCCCACCGCCTGCATGCGCTTCCAGGCCTTGCCGAGAAGGTGGCTCGCGAGATCCTCCAGCGGCGCCTCGCGCCGCGCCGCCGCCGCCTCATCCGCCTCGGCGTGCCATGGGGCGCGGATGTCGAGCGCCACCGCCTGCCACAGCAAGTGGCGATAGGCCGGGGCCGCCATCAGCCCGCGCAGCGTGGCATAGGCCGCTTCGCGCTTGCGCTGCCCTGCTGCCAGCAGCGCGGCGATGCGGGGCTCGCCGGGCAGCACCTCGGCCAGTTCGGCGCCGAGCCCGGCCAGGAAGACGTCCCAGTCCCGCGCCGGGCCCAGGGTCTGCGCCAGCCCCTTCAGCCCCTGGTCGAAATGCCGCAGCGCCGGCGCATCCGCGGCCGGGCGGAAGGCGCGGAGGGCGGAGCGCAGCCGGCGCAGCGCGACGCGCATCTGGTGCACGCCGCTGGGGTCCTGCCCGGCTTCCGCAACCGGGGCATGCCAGACCAGCACCTCCACCAGATGGCCCAGCAGCAGCCGCAGCGCCGCTTCCACGCCGAGATCGGTCGAGAGCCGCGGCGCACCGAGCCGGCGCGGGCGCAGCGCCGCCTGCTGCGCGAAGGCGCGCGCCTCCTCTGCCAGCGCGGCGCGCGGCGGCAGCAGGGGCAGCGCCTCGGCCAGGGCCAGCATGGTCTCCAGCACCGCCTCGGCCGGGCCGGAAAGCGTCACCCGGGCGATCGGACACTCGCCCGGCAGGCCGGGGCCGAGGCCGCGCAGCACGCCATGCAGCAGGCTGGCCTCCACGGCGCCGGCAAGCGGCACGCTGACGCGGCGCCCGGTGAAGCCGGCCTGTGGCAGCAGCGCGGCGCCCTCGGCGGCCTCCGGCGCCACATCGGGGGCGAGGGTCTCCTCCACCGCGACCGGGCTGCCCGGGCGCCAGGGCGCGCCGGCCTCAGGCAGGGTCCGCAGCAGGCGGCGCGGCGCCCGCGGGCCGGGCCCGGCCTCCAGCGCCAGCCCGGCCTCGGCCAGGGTTCCGCGGGCGGTATCCAGCCAGGTCAGCGCCACGGCGACGGAGCGCGTGCGCCCGGCGCGGCGGCCGGAGAGGGCGGGATGGCGGAAGAAGGTCTGCGCCAGCGCGGGGTCCAGCACCGCCTCCAGCACCAGGGGCGGCTCGGTGGCTGACATCAGGCGGGCAGCTCCTCGGCGGAGGGCAGGTCGGCCGGCTGCAACACGCGCAGCAGCCGCCCGCCGCCGGCCTCCAAGCGGTTCCAGGGCAGGGCGATGGAGAATTCGGTGAGCGTGCCGGTCGGATAGCCATCGGCCAGCCGCCGCGTCATCGGCGTGGCGGCGGCCATGGCGGCGGGGCCGGCCAGCGCCATGGCCAGGTCGTGCAGGCCGGGATTATGGCCCAGCAGCAGCACGCTGCGCGCCGTCTCCCGCACCCCGCGCAGCACGTCCAGCAGGCTGGGCCAGGCGGCGAGGTAGAGGTCGTCCATCGGCTCCACCAGCGGCGGCCCCTCCAGCGGGGCCAGCGCCTCCAGCGTCTGAAGCGTGCGGCGGGCGGAGGAGACCAGCACGATATCCGGCGCCAGGCCGAGGTCCCGCATCGCCGCCCCCATGGCAACAGCCGCCCGGCGGCCGCGCGCATTCAGCGGGCGGGCGTGGTCCGAAAGGCGCGGGTCGTCCCAGGAGGACTTCGCGTGCCGCAGCAACAGCAATTGGCGCATGGTGGCTACAGCATGCCATGCCGGGGGGCGATTGGCGACCGATGCGCCGGATGATGGCTTTTCCTTCACCGTGCCGGGGCCATCTGTGGCCCCTTTGGCTTGGGAATGGATCAAATGGTCGGTCAGGTGCTGGTCTTCGGGGCCACGGGTGGGGTGGGGGCGGCGCTGGCGCGGCGGCTGGCGGCGCGGGGTGCCAAACCCTTCCTGGTGGCGCGGCGGGAGGCGCCGCTGGCCGCGCTGGCGGCCGAGCTGGGCTGCGGCCACATGGCGGCCGACCTGCTGGACCCGGCGGCGCGCCAGGCGGCGGTGGCCGCGGCCGGCAGCCCGCTCGCGGGGCTTGCCATCTGCGTCGGCTCCATCCTGCTGAAGCCGCTGGCGCGGGTGAGCGAGGCGGATCTGGTCGAGACCTTCCGCCTGAACGCCGCCGGCCCGGCGCTGGCGGTGCAGGCGGCGGCGCCGGCGCTGGCGGCGGGGAAGGGATCCGTGGTGCTCTTCTCCTCCGTCGCGGCGCGCACCGGCTTTGCCAATCACGTGGCGATCGGGGCGGCCAAGGCGGCTGTCGAGGGGGCGACGGTGGCCTTGGCGGCCGAACTCGCGCCACATATCCGCGTCAACTGCATCGCGCCGAGCCTGACCCGCACGGCGCTCGCCGAACCCCTGACCCGGAGCCCCCAGATGGCCGAAGCCATTGCCAAGCAGCACCCGATCCCCCGGCTGGGAGAGGCCGAGGATGTGGCCGCGCTGGCCGATTTCCTGCTGTCGGAGGACGCCGGCTGGATGACGGGCCAGGTGATCGGCGTGGATGGCGGGCGCGGCGCCATCGCGGGGCGCGGGTGATGCGCCGGCGCGCGCTGCTGGCCGCGGTGCCGGCGATGCTGGCGGCGGAAGCCCTGGCGGCCCCGGCGGACCTCGCCTTCCGCATCCTGCGCGGCGGTTCCAGCGTCGGCACCCATCGCGTCCGCTTCCGGGAGGAGGCAGGGCTGCTGGAGGCCGTCAGCGACGTGCAGATCGAGGTGAAGCTGATGGGCTTCACCGTCTTCCGCTACAACCACCGCACGGCGGAGCTCTGGCGGGGTGACCGGATGGTCTCGCTTTCCTCCCGCCTCGAGAAGAACGGCACCACCACCGTCTGCGAGGCGCGGGCGGAGGGCGAGGCGCTGGTGCTGCGCGGGCCGGAGGGGGCGCAGCGCCTGCCGGCCCAGGCGGCGCCGCTGACCTGGTGGCGCATGGCAACGCTGCGCCCCGGCGTGCCGCTGATCGACCCGCGCCAGGCGCAGCTGGTGACGCCGGAGCTGCGCATCACCCGGCCGCAGGGCGGTACCCGCGTGGTGCTGGTGGGCGGCGAGGGGGCGGATGTGCTCTACGACGCCGCCGGCACCTGGGTGGGCTTCGCCACCACCGGCGAGGATGGCAGCGCGGTGCGCTACGAACGCGCGTGACGACGCTTCGCCTCGTCCTCGGCGACCAGTGCAGCGAAGGCCTCTCGGCGCTGGAGGGGGTTGCGCCCGGCGATGTGGTGCTGATGGCGGAGGTGCGCGCGGAATGCACCTATGTGCGGCACCACAAGCAGAAGATCGTGCTCGTGCTCTCCGCCATGCGCCATTTTTCCGAGTTGCTGCGCCAGCGTGGCATCAACGTGGACTATGTGAAGCTGGACGATCCGGCGAATACGCAAACCCTGGCCGGGGAGGTGGCGCGGGCGGCGGCGGCGCATGGCGCGAGCCGCATCGTCTGCACCCATCCTGGCGAATTCCGGGTGTTGGCGGATATGCAGGGCTGGGAGAAGGCCACCGGCCTGCCGGTCGAGATCCGGGACGACACCCGATTCCTTTGCAGCATCGATCGCTTCCGCGCCTGGGCGGGGGAGAAGAAGCAGCTGCGGATGGAGTATTTCTATCGCGAGATGCGGCGTGCCAGCGGCCTGCTGATGGAGGCCCCGGACGAGCCCGCCGGCGGCCAGTGGAATTTTGACGCCGAGAACCGCGCCGCGCTGCCCGCCGGGCTGGTGCCGCCCAAGCCGCGCCGCTTCGCCCCCGATGCCCTGACGCGCGAGGTGATGGAATTGGTCGAGCGCGAATTCCCCGACCATTTCGGCAAGTTGCAAAAATTCGGGTGGCCGGTGACGGCGGCGCAGGCGGGGCAGGCGCTGGAGGATTTCATCGCCCATCGCCTGCCGCGCTTCGGCGACTACCAGGACGCCATGGCGGAGGGCGAGGCGACCCTGTTCCACGCCCTGGTCGGCGCCGCGCTGAATTGCGGGCTGCTGCGGCCGATGGAGGTGTGCCGCGCGGCGGAGGCCGCCTGGCGCCGCGGTGATGCGCCGCTGAACGCCGTGGAGGGATTCGTCCGCCAGATCCTCGGCTGGCGCGAATATGTCCGCGGCCTCTACTGGCTGAAGATGCCGGGCTACCGGGACACGAATGCGCTGGAGGCACACCGGCGCCTGCCCTGGCTCTACTGGTCCGGCGAGACGGCGATGGCCTGCATGGCCGCCGCCATCGGCCAGACGCGGGACCTGGCCTATGCGCACCACATCCAGCGGCTGATGGTCACCGGCAATTTCGCCCTTCTGGCCGGCATCGAACCGGCCGAGGTGAATGACTGGTACATGGTCGTCTATGCCGACGCCTATGAATGGGTGGAGCTGCCCAATGTGCAGGGCATGGCGCTGCATGCCGATGGCGGGGTGATGGCCTCAAAACCCTATGCGGCAAGCGGGGCTTATATCAACCGCATGTCGAACCACTGCCGCGGCTGCGCCTATGACGTGAAGCGGCCGACGGGGAAGGGCGCCTGCCCCTTCAATTTCCTCTACTGGGACTTCATCGCCCGCCATTCGGCCCGCTTCGCCAAGAATCCGCGCATGGCGATGCCGCTGCGGACGCTGGCGCGGATGGACCCGCAAAAGGTCGCGGCGATGCGGGCGGAGGCGAAGGCCTTTCTCGATGCGCTGGAGGGTGGGGTGGAGCCGATGCGGGCGGCATCCGGGCGGCTGTTGTAGCGCCCCAAGACAATCACGCCGCGTTGCGCGAGGCCCGGCCCGATTCCTCGGCGATCAGCCGCCGCGCCGCCTCGGCCGGCATGGGGCGGCCGAAGAGCCAGCCCTGGCCCTGTTCGCAACCCTCCGCCGTCAGGATGCGCGCCTGGTCCTCGGTCTCCACACCCTCCGCCACCACCGTCATGTCGAGGATCCGGCCCAGGCCCACGATGGTGGCGACGATCGCCGAAAGCTTCGGGTCGCGCGTCAGCTCCGTGACGAAGGCGCGGTCGATCTTCAGCTTGCCGAAGGGGAAACGCCAGAGATGCGCCAGGCTCGACCAGCCGGTGCCGAAATCGTCCATGGCGATGGAGACGCCGAGCCCCCGCAGGTCGCGCAGCAGGCGCACCACATCCTCGGTATCCTCCTGCAGCAGGCTCTCGGTGATCTCGAGCTCCAGCCGGTGCGGCGAGAGGCCGGAGCGCGCCAGCGCATCGGCCACGGTGCAGACCAGGTCGCCATGGCGGAACTGGGCGGGGGAAAGGTTCACCGCCACGCGGTAATCGCCGGGCCAGCGCGCGGCCTCGGCGCAGGCGGCGCGGATCACCCAGGCGCCGAGCGGCACGATCAGCCCGTTCTGCTCGGCCATGGCGACGAATTCGGCGGGCGGGATCATGCCGCGCGTCGGATGCGGCCAGCGCAGCAAGGCCTCGAAGCCGGTCAGGCGGCGGTCGCGCAGGCGGCGCTGCGGCTGGTAGTGCAGGAGCAGCGCCTGGGCCTCGATCGCCTGCCGCAGGTCGGATTCGATCTCCCGCCGTGCGCGGATCGCCTCGTCCATCGCCGGTTCGAAGCCCCGGATGGCGGGCTCCGGCTGGCCGCGGGCGGCGGAGAGCGCGGCCTCGGCGCGGGCCAGCAGCAGTTCCGCCTCCTCCCCATCCTGCGGCGCCACGGCCAGGCCGAGCTCGACGCCCAGCGTCAGCCCGCCGCCACAGGCCAGGGGCAGCGGCTCGGCCAGCGCCGTGGCCAGGCGCTCCGCCAAGGTGATGGCGTCCTCGTCGCCGATGATGGCGGTCTGCACCACGGCGAAGCGGTCGGCGGAGAGTCGCGCCACGGTATCCTCCCGCCGAACCAGGGTGCGCAGGCGCAGCGCCAGCGCCTCCAGCACCGCATCGCCGGTGGCGCGGCCATGCACCGCATTCACGTCCCGGAAGCCGCGGAGGTTGAGCACGAGCACGCCGACCTGCAGCCCCGCCGGCCGGGCCACGGCCAGGGCGAGGGCCAGGCGCTCGCGCAATTCGGCATGGGTGGCGAGGCCGGTCAGGCTGTCGTGGCGCAGCAGGTAGCGGGCCCGGGCGGCGGCCGCCTCCTCCTGCCGGCCGCGCCGGCCGAGCCAGACCAGCAGCAGCAGGGTGGTGGCGCCGAAGGCGGCGATGCTGGCCTGGGCCAGGCGGAAGGCCTGCCGCAGCGCGGCGCGGCGCCCGGCATCGCGCAGCGAGACCACCAGCCGACCGGCCACGCCTTCGGCATCGCGCACCGGCGCCTCCGCCTGCGGCAGGCGCCCGGGCGGGCCATCGGGCGGCGGGCTCTGGAAGAGCACCTGGCCCTCCGGCCCGAGCAGCTGGAAGCCGGCGATCTCCACCACTTCCGGCACGCCGCCGAGATGCGCGAAGACGGCGGGGTCCGTGCCGCCGGCACGCAGCAGGGCGGGCAGGCCGGGCTCCCGCCGCAGCATCCCGGCCACCAGGGATTCGGTCCAGAGCACCGCGCCGCCATGCAGCACGCGGTCCAGCAGCACCTGGTTCACCCCGATGGCGGCCAGGGTGAGCAGCAGGGCGCAGGCCATCAGCCGTCGCACCAGGCGGTGGACCGTGTCCGTCGGTGGATCAGCCGAATGCGCGGGTCGGGCCATGCGGGCAGTCTGGACCGCATTGGTGAACCTGGGATTGAGAAGCCGGCCGGCCAGGGCGCCGATCGGGGCGGATTTGCCGCCTTGGGGGGCGGCCCGGTATAGCGAGGGCGCACGGAGGCGCGAGGCGGCCCAGGCCGCGGCCCGGGCGCCCGCCGCAGGATCGACAGACGGAGAGTGAGGCCATGGCCGGCCATAGCCACGCGAAGAACATCATGCACCGCAAGGCGGCGCAGGGGGCGAAGAAGGCGGCCGCCTTCGGCAAGCTGATCCGGGAAATCTCCGTCAGCGCCAAGCAGGGCCTGCCTGACCCGGCCATGAACCCGCGCCTGCGCGCCGCGGTGAAGGCGGCGCTGGTGGCCAATATGACGCGCGACACCATCGACCGCGCCATCAAGCGCGCGGTGACCGCCGGGGTGGGCGAGGACTACCAGGAGATGCGCTACGAGGGCTACGGCCCCTATGGCATCGCCGTGATCGTCGAGGCGCTGACCGACAACCGCAACCGCACCGGCGGCGACCTGCGCTCCATCTTCGCCAAGAATGGCGGCGCCCTGGGCGAGACCAATTCGGTGGCCTTCCAGTTCGAGCGCAAGGGCGTGCTGCGCTACCCGACCTCCGCCGCGGATGCCGATACCATGCTGGAGGCGGCGATCGAGGCCGGCGCCGGCGATGTGGAAAGCGGCCCGGACGGCCATGAGGTGTCCTGCGCGGTGGAGGATTTCGCCGCCGTCCGCGACGCGCTGGAGGCGAAGTTCGGCACCGCGGAGGCCGCCAAGCTGGAATGGTGGCCGACCACCACCGTGGACCTGGACGAGGAGCGGGCGCGGGAGGTGCTGAAGCTGCTCGACATCCTGGACGACCACGACGACGTGCAGAACGTCTATGCCAATTTCGAAGTGGATGCGGCGGCGATGGAGCGTCTGAGCGCCTGATGGGTCCAGGTCGCGCTTGGTCAAGCGCCGGTCACGAAGCCGTGTCGGCCTGAACTTCGCGGCAAATCCGGCGATCTGTTCTCAACCGCGACGATGACAATGCGTCGCGCGAGACCAGACGGGACCATCGAGACATGAGCCGCAACCTTCTCTACCCGGTGCTCGGCGTGGCGCTGATTGCCGTGGGGGCCTTCGGATACTGGGCCTGGCAGGAACAGAACCGCAGCGGCGTTGAGATCAACCTGGGCGGCCGCAGCATCAGCGTGGAGACCCGCTGATGCTCGGCACCATCCTCCTCATCGTCCTGGTCCTCATCCTGCTCGGCGGCGTCAGCGGGCGCTTCGGCGGCTATGGCTATGGCTTCGGCCATGGCGGCATGGGCCTGGTCGGCACCGTGCTGATCATCGTCGTGGTGCTGCTGGTGCTGGGCCGGATCTGAGACACCGGTTGCATCCAGGCTTGGCCTGGCGCGGAATTGGGGCGATCATCCGGGCAACCGGAGGAGACAAAGCCATGACCCTGTTCCCGCGCCGGGCCGCGCTCGCCCTGCCCCTGGCCGCCCTGGCCAGCCCGGCCCTGGCCCAGCCCGCCTGGCCGTCGCGGCCGATCCGCCTGGTGGTGCCCTTCGCACCCGGCGGCACCACCGATGTGATGGCCCGGCTGATCACGGACCGCCTGGCGCCGAAGCTGGGCCAGCCGATCATCGTCGAGAACCGGCCCGGCGCCGGCGCCACCATCGGCGCGGCCATGGTGGCGCAGGCGGAGCCGGATGGGCTGACCCTGCTGATGTCGAACAGCGGCTCGCATGGCGTCTCGCCCAGCCTCTATCCGAACCTGCCCTATGACCCGATGGGCGATTTCACCCATGTGGCGCTGGTGGTCACCAGCCCCTCCGTGCTGGTGGTCACCAAGGCGAACCCGGCCCAGGACCTGGCGCAGTTCATCGCCAATGTCCGCCGCGCCGGGGAGATCGACTTCGCGGTCTCGGGCATCGGCAGTTCCAGCCACCTGACCGGGCTGCGGCTCGGCATGGCGCTCGGCGTGAAGGTCACGCCCATTCCCTATCGCGGCGCGGGGCCCGCGATGACGGATACCATCGCCGGCGTGGTGCCGGCGATGATGGACAGCCTGCCCTCCGCCGCGCCGCATATCGCCGCCGGCAGCGTCCGCGCGCTCGCGATCTCCGGCGCCGAACGCTCCGCCCGCTACCGGGATGTGCCCACGCTGAAGGAAAGCGGGGTGGATGTGGTGAACTATGCCTGGTTCGGCATCTCGGGCCCGGCCCGCCTGCCGCCCGCCATCGTGTCCAGGCTGGCCACCTCGATCCGCGAGATCATGTCCGACCCCGTGACCATCGCACGCTTCGAGGAGCTGACCGGCGCGCCGCCGCCCGAGAGCACGCCGGAGAGTTACACCGCCTTCGTCCGCTCCGAGATCGAAAGCTTCGCGCCGATCGTCCGCGCGGCGGGCATCGAGGCGCGCTGACCTTCAGCGGGCCGGCGCGGCATTCACCCGCCGGCCGATCTCCTCCGCCAGGCGGCCCTGGGCGGCGACGAAGGCGGTGAATTCGGCGGGGGGCATGGCGATGCCCTCCAGCCCCAGCGTGTCGAATTGCGCGCGCACCTCAGGCTCCGCCACCGCCGTGGCGATGGCGGCATGGATGCGCTGCACCAGGGCGGGCGGCGCGCCGGCCGGCAGCCAGAGGCCGAACCAGTTCACCACCGCAAAACCGGGCAGGCCGGATTCGGCCATGGTCGGCACCTCCGGCAGGCCCTTCCAGCGCCGCGCGCCGGTCAGGGCGATGGCGCGCAGGCGGCCGGCGCGGACATGCTCCAGCGCGATATTCGTGCCGACGAAGAACATGTCGACGCGCCCGCCCAGCAGATCCGCCGCTGCCTCCGCCACGCCGCGATAGGGGATGGAGAGCACGTCGATGCCCGCCATGGACTTCATCAGCTCCGCCGGGATGTGGCTGGCGGTGCCATTGCCGGCATTGGCATAGGTCAGCCGCCCCGGCTCCCGCTTCGCCAGCGCGATCAGCTCCTCCAGGTTGTTGGCCTGGACGGAGGGATGCACCACCAGTGCCTGGCCGAAATTCTGCACGGCCAGCGTCACATGGGTGAAGTCGCCGATCGGGTCGAAGGTCACATTGGGATTGAAGGGCGGCGTATTGACGTGGGAGGCCGTGGTGAAGAGCCACGTATAGCCATCCGCCGGCTGCCGCGCGACGTAGGCGGTGCCGATCACGCCGCCGGCGCCGGCGCGGTTTTCCGTCACCAGCGGCTGGCCCAGCAGCGCGGTGACGCGCGGCGCGATGGCGCGCAGGATCAGGTCCGGCGGCCCGCCGGGCGGGGAGGGGACGACGACGCGGATCGGCCGGCTGGGCCAGTCGGCCTGCGCCCTTGCCGGGGTGGCGAGGCCAAGGCCGGCGGCGCCCAGCATCCAGTGGCGGCGGGTGATCTGCATGGCCCGGAACTCCTGCGTCAGATGCGGACGGGACCCTGGGAGCGGATGGAGGCCATGATCGCCTCCAGCACCTCCACATTATGCACGGCATCGCCGCCCGGCTCGGCCAGCGGCGCGCGGGCCTGGGCCTGGCGGGCGAAATGCTCCAGCTCGGCGCGTTCCGTGCTGGTCCTGGGGAAGCTGATCACCTCCGGCCGCTGCTTCGCCGTGATATTGTCGGGGTCGATGCGGCAGATGGTGAGGTCCCAGGTGGTCAGGTGCTCGACATCGCCCACCGAGACCCAGGCCTTGCTGCCGAAGACCTGCATGCGCCAGGTCTCCGCCGTGGCGATGATGGTGGCGAGAGTGCCGGTGGCGCCGCTGGCGAAGCGCAGCAGCATGGAGGTGGTGTCGTCCATGCCGAAACCCTGGACGAGCCGGAAACTCTGCGCCGTGACCTGCTCGATGGGGCCGGCGAGGTAGAGCATGGCATCCACCACATGCACGCCGCGCCCGGTCATGCCACCCGCCGGCGCCTCGGCGCGGTCGTGGCGCCAATGGCCCTCGGGGAAGCGATAGGCGCTGGGGCCGCAGAAATTGCCCTCCAGATGCAGCACGCGGCCGAGCGAGCCATCCTCGATCATGCCGCGGATGGCCAGCAGCGCCGGCTGGTAGCGCCAGTTGTAGCCGACGCCGAGGGTGACGCCGGCCTCCGCACAGGCCTGGGCGGCGCGCTGCGCTTCCTCCGCGCTGACGCCGAGCGGCTTTTCCGTGAACACATGCTTGCCCGCGGCCGCGGCGGCGATGATCTGGCCGGTGTGCTGGCGGTGCGGGGTGGCGAGCACGACGGCATCGATCCCAGGATCGGCCAGCGCGGCCTCGTAGCTCGCGATCTCCCGCAGCCCATGGGCGGCGGCGAAGTCCCGCGCCTTGGCGGGGGTGCGGGTGGCGAAGGCGGTGAAGCGGATGAGCTCGCTCTGCCCCTGCACGCTGCGGACCAGATGCTGGCCCCAGGTGCCGAGGCCGATGATGGCGGCGCGGATCATGCCGGGGAGGTTCCTGTCTGGGATACAGGATCATTCACCATTTGGCATGGGCGGCATAGCCCGGCCAGCGCGATAGCGCTGCGGTCAGCTCAGTTGGTATCAGGGCTCAAATAGCCGGCGACGGCCTTTTGAAGCTCATCGCCGAGGCTGTAGATGTCCTCCAGACTTCCGATCTCGTGCCGCGTCTCGACCTTGTTGACGAAGATCCCGACGCGCTTCTTCCTCCCCTCCAGATACAGGCGTGCGATTGGACGGCGATTGTTATCGTCCAGCAGCACGGCGCAGTAGGAGGCGGCGTCGCGGATCATCACGCGACGCACATCCACGTTCTTGCGCAGGATCGCGCGGATCGTCCTGAAGGCCTCGAGCTCTTCCTCGGTCGTCTTGATCGCACCCGCGGTCTCCTCGGCGGGTTTCGCGTCGGCTACGGGTGGCGGAGTTGACGCGCCCAGCGCAGTTGTCGACGCGGCCGGACGATCGATTGCGTCCTTCAGGCGCTGATTTGCCTGATCCCTCAGTATATCCGCTATGCATGAGAGGATCATTGCGCCGTACCGCTGCCTGACCTCCGCAGTGAGATTGCCCTCATGTACGCGGCGCCCGATCATCCTGACGAATTCCTCCGTCGGTTGCGCGAACTCCTTCCGCAGTGCATCGGAGATCAGCGACTTCAGTTTCAGGTCGCTGGCGGCCGAGATGATGCCGTTGACTGAGAACTTGGAAGCCGAGAATTTCTCCAGTTCCGCAAGGTCGGCGTCAGCATACTCCAGCACCGAGAAGATGAAGAACGGCTTGTCATCCATCTTATTGGGCGCATCGAGGTCCGTAAAAAAACGCCACTCGCGGCCGTTGGTCAGTACTCCGAAGCGCGCCTTTGTCACCGAGAAATAACGATACAGCTGGGAAGCATGAACGGTCGCGAGGTCCGAGAGGATCGGCTTGCACTCGATCAGGATGGCAACCTCACCATCGACCATTATGGCGTAATCGACCTTCTCGCCCTTCTTGACGCCAAAATCGGCCGTGAACTCAGGAATCACGATGCTCGGATCGAAGACGTCATAGCCCAGCGCGCGTAGCATAGGCATGACCAGGGCGTTCTTGGTCGCTTCCTCAGTCAGAAGCCCACCCGCGTTCTCAGCGCGTGATCTGATCGGCACAAGTTGCTCTCGAAGTGCCACGCGTGTCTCCTCCCCGCTTTATGTTACGAGAGGCTATCGGAATAGCTGGGGGATTGGGAGTGGGTATTTATTGATCGGTTGCGATGGGCGTGGCTTACGGCGGCGCCTCAGCCTTCCCCCACCCCCTCCGCAAAAACCTCCGCCACCGCCAGCCGCCGCCGCGACAGGTGCTGGGCGTGGGACCAGCGGCAGATCGCCTCCAGCTCCGCGCGATTGGCCGCGATGCCATAGGTCCAGGGATCGGGGCCCAGCAGCGCCTTGGTCGCGGCCCATTCCTCCGCATGGAAGGGCAGCATCTGGGTGAGCGAGGAGTGGCGGAGGTCGGCCTCGATATCGGCCAGCGCCAGGCGCTTCGCCTCCGCGAAGGCCTCCATCAGCCGCGGCGCGAGGGAGGGTTCGCGGCCCAGGATGTCCTGGCGGATGCCGATCAGGTGCATGATGGGGTGGAAGCCGGTGCGGCGGTGCCAGTCCCGCGCCGCGGCGCGCGGATCGGGGAACAGCCGCACCACGCGCGGATCGCCGGCGGCGAAGGCGGCGGGTTCGGTGGGGGAGAGGATGGCATCCAGCTCGCCGGCCAGCAGCGCCTCGTTCAGCGTGCCGGGGATGGGCTGCACATCCATCCCTGGCGGCAGTTCCAGCGGCAGGCGTTCCCGCCGCCCCGCCGCATTGGTGCCGGCGGTGCGCCAGGCGATGCCGTTCACCTCGACGCCGTGGTCGTCCGAAAGAATGCCGCGCAGCCAGAGGCCGAGCGTCATCTGGTATTCCGGGATGCCGACGCGGCGCCCATCCAGGTCCTTCGCCGTGCGGATGCCCGCATTGGCGCGCAGATAGATGCAGCCATGCCGGAAGGCGCGGGAGACGAAGGCGGGGATGGCGGCATAGGCGGCCTCCCCGCGCGAGAGCTGCAACAGGTGGGAGGAGAGCGAGAGCTCCGTCACGTCGAACTCGGCCCGCGAGAAGGCGCGCGGAAAGCTCTGCTCGGAATGGATCGGCACCTGCACCAGGCGGACGCCCGGGATCCGCACGCGCCCATCGAACAGGGCGCGCACGCGGTCATAGGGGGCGCAGGCGACGGTCAGTGTCAGCAAGGCCTCAATCCGCCCGGATGCCGGCGCGGGCGATCAGCACCCGGAAACGCTCCAGCTCGCTGGCGATCAAGGTGCGAAAGGCTTCGGGCGTGCGGGGGGCGGCGTCGGCGCCCTCGGTCACCAGCCGCGCCTTGAGGTCGGCATCCCCCAAAAGTCCGTTCACCGCGGCATTGATGCGCGCCACCACCTCGGGCGGCGTCGCGGCGGGGGCGACGAGGCCGTGCCACTGCACCACCTCGAAGCCCGGCAGGGCGGTGGCGGCGATGGGGGTGAGGCCGGGCAGGGCGTCGGAGGGGGTGAGCGCGCTCATCCCAAGGCCCAGCAGCCGCCCGTCGCGGATCGAAGGCAGCACCACGGGGGCGCCGGCGAAACTCGCCTTCAGGCGTCCGGCGATCAGGTCCGCCAGCATCGGGCCATTGCCGCGATAGGGCACATGCACCAGCTCGATCCCCGCCGCGTCGCAGAAGGCGGCCATGGTGATGTGGGACGCCGCGCCATTGCCGGCGCTGCCGTATTCCAGCGTGCCGGGATTGGCTTTCGCCAAGGCGATGAACTCGGCGGCCGTACGTGCCTGGACGCCGGGATGGATGGTCAGGATGGAGGGCAGGGTGGCGACCAGCGCCACGGGCGCGAAATCGCGCAGCACGTCATAGGGGTTGTTCGGATAGATCCAGGGATTGACCGCCAGCGTGCCGACATGGCCCCACATCAGCGTATGGCCATCGGCCGGGCTGCGGGCCACCGCCACCGCCCCCACCGTGCCGCCGGCGCCGCCACGGTTCTCCACCACCACCGGATGCCCGCCCAGCGCCTGCTGCAGCTTCAGCGCCACCGGCCGGGCCAGCAGGTCGTTCGATCCGCCGGGCGGGAAGGGCACCACGATGGTGATGGGCCGCGACGGCCAGGGCGCCTGGGCCAAGGCGGGTGCGGCGAGCGGCGTAAGCAGGGTGGCGCGGAGCAGGCTGCGGCGTGTCGGCATTCGGACGATCCTTCCCGGCAATTGTCCCTACAATTGCCCGCCCTGCTGCGCTGCGAAAGGGGGTGTAGCAAGGGGCCGGCCGGACTTGCTAGGCTCGCCGCCTTCGCCTGGAGAAAGCCGATGACCAAGATGCGGATCGAGGGATCCTTCGTCGCCCTGATCACCCCCTTCAACGCCGATGGCAGCGTCGATTTCGGCGGCTTCCGGACGCTGATCGACTGGCAGGCGAAGAACGGCACCTCCGCCGTGCTGATCATGGGCTCGACCGGCGAGGTCTCCATGCTGACGCCGGAGGAACGGCGCGAGATCGTCGAGAAGACGGCCAGGATGAAGACCGGGAACATGAAGATGTTCTACGGCTGCACCGGCACCAGCACGGCGGCGACCATCGCCTATCTCAGGCACGCCAAGGCCGCCGGCGCCGATGGCGCGATCCTGGCCGCGCCCGCCTATATCTGCGCGCCGGAAGACGACATCGAGGCCTTCTTCGCCGAATGCGCGGATGCGGTGGAGCTGCCGATCGGCATCTACAACAACCCGCCGCGGGTGAAGTCCGACCTGCATTGGGACCATCTGCTGCGGCTGATGAAGCACCCGAACATCGTCGTGCTGAAGGAAAGCACCACGCGGGTCGGCCAGGTGGCGCAGGTCTGCGCCGCGCAGCCGGACGCCACCATCATGTGCTGCGACAGCCCGAACCTCGGCCTGGTGGTGCCCACCATGTCGCTCGGCGGGCATGGCACGGCCAATATGACCGGCAATATCGACCCGGCGGGCCTGGCGCAGCTTTCCACCCCCTGGACGACGCCCGAGCAGTCCGTGGTCTTCCGCGAGACCTATCTGCGGCTGCTGCCGCTGCTGCACTTCACCTATTCGGCGATCAACCCGGTGGCGGTGAAGTCCCTGATGAAGGCGGTGGGGCTGCCGGCGGGCGACCTGCGCCGGCCGCTGACGGGCCTGAAGCCGGACCACCTGGCGCGCGGCCTGGCCATCGTGCGGAACCTCGGCCTGGATGCGCGTTACGGCTGGAAGACCGCGCCGGCCCTGCCGCTGGCGGCCGAATAGCGGAAGGGCGCGCATGGCGCAGGAAAGATCGGCCCAGGAGCTCTACCGCGACGATCCCGAACGCGCCGATGCCGAGGTCTTCGGCCGGCGCGGCGCGCTGGAAGGGCCGGCCCGGCAGGCGATGGAAGCGGCGGTCGGGGCCCCCATCCCGGCGGCCGCCACGCTGCCCGCGGGCACACTGCCCGCAGTCATCGGGCGGCCCGGCGCGCTGCCGCGGCTGACCATGCCCGGCAAGGCGGCGCTGCTGCTGCATGACGAGCGTCCGCTCTGCGCCGAGACGCCGGAGGTGCTGCTGGATGAGGCGGTGACCTCCGCCCATGCCATGTTCATCCGCAACAATGGCGGCATCCCGCCGGAGGTGGCGGATCCGCTGTCCTGGCGTTTCGTGGTGGATGGGGAGGTGAATGCGCCGCTGTCCCTGACGCTGGGCGACTTGCAGTCCCGCTTCCCGGTGGTGACGCGGCAGTTGCAGCTGGAATGCGGCGGCAATGGCCGCGCCTTCCACCAGCCGGCCGCGCGCGGCAACCCTTGGGGCAATGGCGCCATCAGCAATGGCGAATGGACCGGGGTGCGGCTGCGCGACGTGCTGCTGGCGGCGGGCCTCAAGCCCTCCGCCCGCTTCACGGGGCATTACGGCGCCGATCCGCACCTTTCGGGCGAGGCCGGGAAGGTCTCGATCGCGCGCGGCATGCGGATCGAGAAGGCGCTGGACGAGGATACGCTGCTGGCCTTCGCGCTGAACGGCCGACCGCTGCCGCATCTGCATGGCGCGCCGCTGCGCCTGGTGGTGCCGGGCTGGCCGGGCAGCCTCAGCCAGAAATGGCTGACCCGGATCTGGGTGCGGGACGTGCCGCATGACGGGCCGGGGATGGGCGGCACCAGCTATCGCGTGCCGCGCCATCCCGTCATGCCGGGCAGCGCGCAGGATGGGCGCGACTTCGTGGAGCTGGAGAGCATGCCCGTGCGCTCCATCCTCACCAGCCACGCGCATGGCGCGGTGCTGCCGGCGGGCACCCGGCACCTGGATCTGCGCGGCGCCGCCTGGGCCGGCGATCTTTCGGTGCAGGCGCAGCATGTCAGCCTGGATTTCGGCGCCACCTGGCAGCCCATGACGCTGTTCCCGGCCGCCAATCGCCATGCCTGGCAGCGCTGGCAGGGCCGCGTGGCGGTGCCGCGGGATGGCTATTACGAGGTCTGGTACCGCGCGACGGACAGCGCCGGGCGGATGCAGCCGCATGCCGCCGCCAATTGGAACCCGCAGGGCTATGGCGCCAATCCCATCAGCCGTGCCGCGGTATTCATCGGCAATCCGCTTGCGGCCACCGCGTGACGGGGTGATCCTTTCTCCAGCCATCACGGGCGGGAGGAAAACAGGCCATGACGCGCAGGACCGAACGGTCGATCCAGGAATTGTATCGCGATGACCCGGAGCGGGCCGATGCCCTGGCCTTTGGCCGCCGCGGCGCGCTGAAGGGCGCGGCGCTGGCCGCCATGGGCGGGGCGATCGGGGCCGCCATCCCCTTTGCCGGCAAGATGCCCGCCGGCACGCTGCCCGCCCTCTTCGCCCGCCCCGCCGCTGCGCAGGGCGCCGCCCCGGCCACGCTCCAGATGGAGGGCAAGGGCCCGCTCATCATCCAGGGCGAGCGGCCGCTGAATGCCGAGACGCCGGAGACCCTGCTCGATGAGCCGGTGACCTCCGCCCGGAACATGTTCATCCGCAACAATGGCGGCGTGCCGGATATGCCGGCGGACCCGAGGACCTGGAAGCTGACGGTGGACGGGGAGGTGAATACCCCGCTCGAGATCACCCTGGGCGAGCTCGAATCCCGCTTCCCCGTGGTGACCCGCCAGTTGCAGCTGGAATGCGGCGGCAATGGCCGCGCCGCCTTCGCGCCGCAGACCCGCGGCAACCAATGGGGCAATGGCGCCATCAGCAATGGCGAATGGACCGGCGTGCGGCTGCGGGACGTGCTGCAGGCGGCGGGGCTGAAGCCTTCCGCCGTCGCCACCGGCCATTACGGCGCCGACCCGCACCTCTCGGGCGAGCCAGGGCGGCCCTCCATCGCGCGCGGCATGCGCATCGCCAAGGCGATGGATGAGGATACGATCATCGCCTTCCGCCTGAATGGCCAGCCGATTCCCCTGGTGAATGGCGCGCCGCTGCGGCTGGTGACGCCGGGCTGGCCGGGCAGCCTCAGCCAGAAGTGGCTCACCCGCGTCTGGGTGCGGGACAAGCCGCATGACGGGCCAGGCATGGGCGGCACCAGCTATCGCGTGCCGCAGCGCCCGATCGTGCCGGGCAGCAACAACAACGGCGCCGATTTCCGGGACCTGGAGAGCATGCCCGTGCGCTCCATCCTCTCCTCCCACGAGCATGGCGCGCGGCTGCCGGCGAGCACGCGGTCGCTCGACCTGCGCGGCGCCGCCTGGGCCGGGGACCTGACGGTGCGGGCGGTGCATGTCAGCGTCGATTTCGGCGCGACCTGGACCGAGATGCAGGTGGCCGCCCCCACCAACCGCCATGCCTGGCAGCGCTGGACCGGCCGGGTGGCGCTGCCCTCCGACGGCTATTACGAGATCTGGTATCGCGCGACGGATAGCGAGGGGCGCATGCAGCCGCATCTTCCGGCGAACTGGAATCCGCAGGGCTATGGCGCCAATGCCATCAGCCGCGCGGCGATCCTGGTCGGATGAGGCTGCCCATTCTTCTGGCCCTGGCGCTGCTGCTTCCCGCGGCGGCGCAAGCCCAGACCGCTGCGCCCAATGGGGCGCAAGCCCAGACCGCTGCGCCCAGTGGGGCGCAAGGCCAGGCCGATGCGGCGCGCGCCATCGAGCGGACGGCGGAGGAGGAGACGGTGCTGGCGGAAGGCGAGGGCCGGTCCGAGGTCTTCGGCTATTGCACCGCCTGCCACAATACCGCGCTGATCCGCCGCAGCCGCTTCACCCGCCCGCAATGGGACGGGCTGATGGACTGGATGACGGAGCGCCACGGCATGAACCCGCTGGAGGGCGAGTTCCGCGAGACCATCGTCGACTACCTCGCGCGCCATTACGGCCCCGCCCAGGCGCCGGCCCGCGGGCGGAACCCCTTCCTCAATTGAGGAAGGGGCGTCGCCGGCCCGCGCGGTCGTGGCCGCTTAACCGCCCGTTCATTCCGCTGCCCTAACCCTTCCGGCCTCACCGCCAGGAAGGCACCCATGACTGCAAGACGCCCCATCTCCGCCCGCACCCTGCGCCGGACGGCGGGCCTGCTGCTCTCGGTCTCCGCCGTCGCGCTGCTGGCCGCCCTGCCGCAGCGCAGCGCCGCGGAGACCGCGACCTTCTTCGACAGCATCTTCGAGGGGCGCGCCGAATTCGACCAGCGCGTGGCCACGGCCGGTGGCACGGTGAACATGGACCTGCTGTCCGGGCTGACCAGCAACCAGACGAGCTGGGCGCGCAGCGCCTTCACCATCAGCTCCGGCAATGGCGCGACGCGCAGCACGCGCACCACCAGCTTCCAGAACGTGCAGGGGCCCAGCGGCACCTTCAACAGCGGCGACAGCGTCCGCATGGTCGCGGACAACAGCGATCCCGCCGGCAATGGCCTGGTCTTCGCCTTTTCCTCTCCGATCAACGCCTTCGCGATCGAGCTGGAAGGCTGGGCGACCTGCTGCTTCCCGAGCGCGCTCTACATCGCCTTCGATGGCGGCACGCCGATCCTGATCGGGACGGCGAACAGCAATACCGACAACCCCGGCACCGCCCGCTACAGCCAGACGATGACCTTCGTCGCGGCGATCAGCGACAGCGCCACCTTCTCCACCGTCGCCTTCTACGGCGACGCCACCGGCGATACGATGTGGGGCGGCGGCACGGTGCGCTACGCGCTGGTGCCGCTGGGCGGGCTTTCGGGCGGCGGCCAGGTGATCGACGGCAGCCAGGCCTTCTTCACCCAGTCGGATGGCGCCGCGCAGGCCACCACCGTGACCTTCAACGGCGGCACCTTCCGCCCGACCGAGGCCGCCGCGCTGACGCAGCCGGTGGTGATCCAGTCCGGCAATGGCATCATCGATACCAGCCAGGGGTCGGTCATCCTGCTCGGCGATATCAGCGGCCTCGGCCAGCTGCAGCTGCTGGGCGGCGGGGTGCTGACGCTGCAGGGCAATGCCAATAACACCGGCGGCGCGCAGGTGCAGGGCGGCACGCTGGCCATCCAGGGGGTCTTCCAGGGCGCGGTGACGGTGCTGGCCGGCGGCACGCTGACCGGCGGCGGCAGCATCGGCGGCGCCACCATCGACGGCATCCTCGCCCCCGGCAGTTCCCCGGGCAGCATGACCTTCACCGCGCCGGTCACCCTCGGCGCCGGCTCCACCCTGCGGCTCGAGATCGACGGGCCGGGCACCGGCACGGGCGCGGGCTCGCATGACCAGGTGCTGGTCACCGGCAGCGGCAGCACGCTGACCGCGGGCGGCACGCTGCAGCCGGTGCTGCGCGGCATCACAGGCTCCGCCACCAATACCTTCACGCCCGTGCTCGGCCAGTCCTTCCGGGTGATCCAGGCGCAGGGCGGGCTGCTCGGCAGCTTTGCCGGCCTGACCCAGCCGGCGGAGGGCCTGCCGGCCGGGGCGCGGCTCGATGCGCTCTATGGTCCCAATACGCTGGACCTCATCACCACGCCGGCCAGCTATGGCAATCTCGCCCCGCTCGGCCTCGGCCAGCGCAGCAATGAGGCGGCGGCCGGCGGCGCGCTGGATGCGATCCGCCCCGCGGCCGGCCTGCGGATGGAAGGCGACGCCGCCACCAGCTTCGCCGCCCTCTATGCCCTGCCGGGCGGTGAGATCGCCCCGGCGCTGAACCAGATCTCGGGCGGCATCCATTCGGACGCCCTGGCCGCCGCGCTGGCGCATCGCCGCCTGCTGGGGGCGGGCGTCACGCAGCGCATGGCCGCGATCCGCGCCGGCGATCCCGCCTTGGTGGCCGCGCAGGGCGCGCTGGCGCCGCGCGTGGCGCTGGACAATGCGCGCAACGTGCAGATGAGCGCCATGCCCGGCGCCGGCACGGCGCCGGACTGGGATGCGGGCGCGGGCTTCGGCGATGGCGCCGATGGCGGGGAGGCGGGCTTTGGCGGCTGGTCCGTCTGGGGCCGGGCGCTGGGCAGCTGGGGCAGCACGGATGGCGATGGCCGCGCGGCCGGCTATTCCCGCCAATCCGGCGGCGCGCTGGTCGGCGCCGACCGGACCGTCGCGCCGGGCCTTTCGGCCGGCATCGCGCTGGGCTTCCTGCGCGGCACGGTGGATGGCGATGGCGGCACCGGGGAGGTGCGGCTCGACAGCTACCAGGCCAGCCTCTACGGCCTCTATGCGCCGCCCGTCGCCGGGCGGGCGAAGCCCTTCGTCGATGCCATGCTGGGCACCGGCCTGAGCCGCTACGACAGCCGCCGTAATATCAGCTTCGGCACGCTCTCCCGCCGCGCCAATGCCGATAGCGAGGGGACGGATGTGACGGCGGAGCTCGGCTTCGGCCTGACCACGCGGCTGGAGGATGGGGTGGAGCTGGAGCCCCGCGCCTTCCTGCGCTGGGACCGCATCGCCCGCGGCAGCTTCACGGAGACCGGGGCGGAGTCGCTGAACCTCGCCGTCGATGGCCGGGACGCGGATGCGTTGCGCGCCGGAATCGGCCTCAGCGCCGCGCGCACCTACCGGCTGGCCGATGGCACCCGGCTGCGGCCGGAGGCGCGCATCGGCTATGCCCGCGAATTGCAGGAGGGGCTGGGCCGCGGCACGCATCGCCTGGGCGGCGCCGCCTTCAGCGTGGAATCGGCCCGCACCGGGCGGGATGCGCTGACCGCCGGACTCGGCGCCACCGCCTATCGCGGCGACCACTTCGCCGTGGTGGCGGATTACGACCTGGCGCGCACCAGCGGCGGCACGGAGCATGTGCTGACACTGGGCCTGCGCTGGGTCTGGTAGCCACTGTCAGCAAACTGTCACGCCGCGAGGACGGGGTGCGGTCTAGACAACCGCGCCTCGTTTCACGGAGACCGTCAGTGCGCTTCGAAGTGGTTGAGATCAGCCCCACGGCCAACAAGGTGCTGCTGGTGGGGCGCCTGGACGCCACCACGGTGGGACAGGTGGAAACCCCCTTCACCGCGGCGGTCGCCGCCTCCGGCCGCAATGCCCTGCTGGACCTGACCGGGCTGGAATTCCTCTCCTCCCTCGGCATCCGCCTGCTGCTCTCCTCCGCCCGCGTGGTTGCGCGGCGCGGCGGCATCGTGGTGCTCTTCGGTGCCCAGCCCATGGTGGCGGAGGTGCTGGAGGCGATGGCGCTGGAGCAGGTGCTGCCGCTGGTGGCCACCGAGGCCGAGGCGATGGCCCGCCTGCCGGGATGACCCTGCGACTCGCGGTGCCGATCTCCCTCGCCGGGCTGGAGGCCCTGCAGGACGGGGTCGAGGCCTGGGCGGTGGGGCAGGGGGTGCCCGCCGGCCTGCAGCTGCGGCTGCGGCTGGTGATCGAGGAACTGGTCGCCAATCTGGTGGCGCATGCCACCTGGCCGGGCGCGGCCGCGGCGCGGCTGGAATGCCGCTGGGAAAATGACGCGCTGCGGCTGGTGCTGGAGGATACGGCGCAGCCCTTCGACCCGCGCGAGACGCCGGACCCGGCCCCTGCCGACCTGGCGGATGTGGCGGTCGGCGGGCTGGGCCTCGCCCTGGTGCGGCGGATGTCGAGGGAGCTGGCCTATGGCCGCGCCCCGGATGGCTGGAACCGCACGGCGCTGACCATCCGCCCGGCTTGAGGCGGACGGACAACCGCCCCGAGTTGTCGCAATCACTGTCACCGAACCTTCACGGAACTGCAATCGGGCGGTCGTCTCACGGGCCTAGAAGGCGCCCCGCAGGGCTGGCACCCACTTCGCCGCCTGCTGGAACAGGACCGGAGAGAGACACAGTGAACAGGCGCACCCTTCTGCTCGGCACCGGCGCGGCTCTTGGCGCTGGGCTCCTGAACGCCCGCGGCGCGATGGCCCAGACGGCGACGATCACCGGCGCCGGCGCCACCTTCCCCCGTCCGGTCTATGAGCGCTGGGCCAATGCCGCCCGCACCGCGGCCAATATCCAGCTGAACTACCAGTCCATCGGCTCCGGCGGCGGCATCAACCAGATCACCAACCGCACGGTCGATTTCGGCGCTACCGACGCGCCGCTGACGGTGGAGCAGCTGCGCACCGGCAACCTGATGCAGTTCCCCACCGTGATGGGCTCGATCGTGCTGATCGTGAACCTGCCGGGCGTGGCCGACCGGCAGCTGAAGCTGACGCCGGAAGTGATCGCGGACATCTTCTTCGGGCGCCTGACGCGCTGGAACGACAACCGCATCACCGAGCTGAACCGCGGCCTGCGCATCCCGTCGCTGCCGATCTCGGTCGCCTACCGGGCGGATGCCTCCGGCACCACCTGGGGCTTCACCAACTACCTGGCGCGCGTCTCCCAGGCCTGGAAGGACGGGCCGGGTGCCGGCACCTCCATCCAGTGGCCGGCCGGCCAGGGCGCCCGCGGCAATGAGGGTGTCTCGAACGCCGTGCGCAACACGCCGGGCGCCATCGGCTATGCCGAGAATGCCTATGCGGTGGTGAACCGCCTGGTGACCACGCAGATCCGCAACAAGGCCGGCAATTTCGTCGAGCCGGTGCAGGCCACCTTCGTCGCCGCCGCCGATGCGGCCGACTGGAACGTGCCGAACATGGCCCCCGATACGCTGGACCTGCCGGGTGCCAATGCCTGGCCGATGACGGTCGGCACCTATATCCTGCTGCCCACCAATCCGGCGGCGGACAAGGTCGAGGCCAGCCGCAACACCATGCGGTTCTTCGACTGGGCCTTCAAGAACGGCGCGACCATCGCCGGCCAGCTGGAGTACATCCCGCTGCCGGAGAGCGTGACCAATGTGATCCGCCGCAACTGGGCGAGCCAGGTGAAGACCCCGTCCGGCCAGCCGGTCTGGACCGCCTGAGCATCGCCCTGACTGAGCTTCCCCCCGGGCAGGCGCCCGGGGGTTCCGTCTGCCCCTGAACCCCTGATCAGGACCTTGCCGGTGAGCGATATGACAATGGGCGCGGGGGCCGCGCCAAGGCCGGCCGCTCGCCGCCGAAGTGTCGATATGGGGGACCTCGTCTTCGAATGGCTGTGCCGCGGCGCCGGCTGGCTGGTGCTGCTGTTGCTCGGCGGCATCATCGTCACGCTGTTCATCGGCGCCCTGCCGGCCTTCCGCGAATTCGGCCTGAGCTTCCTGACCAGCACCGACTGGAACCCGGTCGAGGGGCGGGAGAATTACGGCGGCGCGGTCGCCATCTTCGGCACCATCATGTCGGCGGTGCTGGCCATCGCCTTCGCGGTGCCGGTCGCCTTCGGCATCGCCTTCTTCCTGACCGAGCTGGCGCCCGAATGGCTGCGCCGCCCGGTCGGCACGGCGATCGAGCTGCTGGCCGCGGTGCCCTCCATCATCTACGGCATGTGGGGCCTCTTCGTCGTGGTGCCCTTCGTGCAGATGCATATCCAGCTGGCGCTGGGCGACTACCTGACCGCCATCCCGCTGGTGGGCTTCCTGTTCGAGAGCCGCTTCTTCGCCGGCACATCCCTGTTCACCGCGGCCATCGTGCTCGCCATCATGATCCTGCCCTTCATCGCCGCCACCATGCGCGACGTCTTCCTGCAGGTGCCGCCGGTGTTCAAGGAAAGCGCCTATGGCCTCGGTGCGACGCGCTGGGAGGTCGTTAAGGGGGTGGTGCTGCCCTATACCCGCATCTCGGTTGTCGGCGGCATCATGCTGGGCCTCGGCCGCGCGCTGGGGGAGACGATGGCGGTGACCTTCGTCATCGGCAATGCCAACCGCATGCCGCAGAGCCTGTTCGATCCCTCGACCACCATTGCCTCCATCGTCGCCATGGAATTCCCCGAAAGCCTGATGGGCAGCCTGAAGCAATCGGCGCTCTTCGCGCTGGGCTTCCTGCTGTTCGTCATCTCCTTCCTGGTGCTGGCGGCCTCGCGCTACCTGCTCCGCTCCCGCCTGAAGGCCTGACCGATGAGCAGCACGACATTCCAGCCGCAGCCGCGCAGCGTCGTGCGCCGCAGCCCGGCGCTCGCCGCGCGCCGCAAGGCGGTGGACCTGGCGGTGAAGTGGCTCTGCCTTGCCGCCACGCTGGTCGGCCTGTTCTTCCTGGCCTCCATCATGGCGACGCTGCTCTGGCGCGGCCTGGTGGCGATGGACTGGACGGTGCTGACCGAGGAATTCCGCCCGACCCGCTATGGCGATGACAGCGCGCCCAAGGGCGGGCTTGCGCATGCCATCCTCGGCAGCCTGATCCAGACCGGCATCGGCACCGCCATCGGCACGCCCATCGGCCTGCTGGTCGGCACCTACCTCTCCGAATATGCGCGGGGCTCTGCCTTCGGCAATGTGCTGCGCTTCGTCTCGGACGTGCTGCTCTCGGCGCCCTCGATCCTGATCGGCCTGTTCATCTACCAGCTGGTGGTGCTGCCCATGGGCGGCTTCTCCGGCATCGCCGGCGCGCTGGCGCTGGCCATCATCGTCATTCCCGTGGTGGTTCGCACCACGGAGGACATGCTGCAGCTGATCCCCAATACGCTGCGGGAAGCGGTGATCGGCCTCGGCGCGCCGAAGTGGAAGATGATCACGCTGGTCTGCTACAAGGCCGCGGCGTCGGGCATCCTCACCGGCATCCTGCTGGCCGTGGCGCGCATCGCCGGCGAGACGGCGCCGCTGCTGCTGACCAGCTTCGGCAACAACGTCACCAGCTTCGACCTCTCCACCGCCATGGCGAGCCTGCCGATCGCGATCTACCAGCAGGCCAATTCGGGCTTCCCGGACCTGATCCAGATCGCCTGGTCCGGCGCGCTGATCGTCACGCTGGGCGTGCTCGCCATCAACATCATTGCCCGCGCCGTGCTGCGCGGGCGCAGCTGAGCCAGGAAGGGACGCCCGATGGGCTCGACCACGGAACAGACCACCACCGCCCCCGGCTTCGGCGGCATGCAGGCCCGATCGGCGGAGGCGTTGAACGCCCAGTCCCGGATCTCGGTCCGCAACCTCGATTTCTACTACGGCACCAACAAGGCGCTGAAGGGCATCAACCTCGAACTGCCGGACCGGCAGGTGACGGGCATGATCGGCCCCTCCGGCTGCGGCAAGTCCACGCTGCTGCGCGTGCTGAACCGCATGTACAGCCTCTACCCCGGGCAGCGCGCGGAGGGCGAGGTGCTGATGGACGGGCGCAACATGATCGACGACAGCGTCGACCTGAACGAGCTGCGCTCCAAGGTCGGCATGGTCTTCCAGAAGCCCACGCCCTTCCCGATGACGATCTACGACAACATCGCCTTCGGCATCAAACTGCATGAGAAGCTGCCGAAGTCGGAGCTCGACGACCGCGTGGAATGGGCGCTGACGCGCGCGGCCATCTGGGGCGAGGTCAAGGACCGGCTGCAGGCCTCCGCCATGGGCCTCTCGGGCGGCCAGCAGCAGCGGCTCTGCATCGCGCGCTCCATCGCGGTGCGGCCGGAGGTGATGCTCTTCGACGAGCCGACCAGCGCGCTCGACCCGATCAGCACGCTGAAGATCGAGGAGCTGATCGACGAGCTGAAGCGCGACTTCACCATCTGCATCGTGACGCACAACATGCAGCAGGCCGCGCGCTGCGCCGACCAGGTGGCCTTCTTCTACCTGGGCGAACTGGTGGAAGTGGCACCCGCCGCGCAGCTCTTCACCGCGCCGCGCGAGAAGCGCACCCAGGAATACATCACCGGCCGGTTCGGCTGAGGAGCAGGCAGATGCCAATGGAAGCCCAGGGCGAGCACATCGTCCGCTCCTACGACGAGCAGCTCCGCAAGGTGCGCGACATGCTGGCCCGCATGGGCGGCCTGGCGGAGCGCCAGGTGAATGACGCGACGGTGGCGCTGGTGCGCCGCGATGCGACGCTCGCCGCGGAAGTCATCGGCCGCGATGCGGCGCTGGATCAGCTGGAGCGCGAGGTCGAGGCCTTCTGCATTCGCATCCTGGCCACCCGCCAGCCGATGGCGATCGACCTGCGCTTCATCGTCGCCGCCATGAAGGTGGCGCACGACCTGGAGCGCATCGGCGACTATGCCCGCAATGCCGCCAAGCGCAGCATCGTGGTGGCGCAGCAGCCGATGCTGGGAAGCCTGAACGGCTTCTCCCGCATGGCCCGCCTGGTGCAGGAGAACCTGAAGGCCGCGATCGACGCGCTGGTGAACGATGATGCCGAGGCGGCTGCCCGCGTCTGGGGCAATGACGAGCCGGTGGACGATGTCTACAACGGCATCTTCCGCGAGATGCTGACCTTCATGATGGAGGATCCGCGCAACATCACCGCGGCGACGCATCTGCTCTTCATCGCCAAGAACCTGGAGCGCATCGGCGACCATGCCACGAACATCGCCGAGACGGTGCACTATGCCGTGCGCGGCGACAGCCTGCCGGATGAACGGCCGAAGGCGGACAGCTCCGCCTATGCCGTGGTCCGGCCGCCCGAGTAAGGGAGCGCCACCATGCCCGAAGCCATCGGCAGCCTCGCCAAGCCGACCATCCTGGTGGTCGAGGACGAGGCACCCCTGCTGACGCTGCTGCGCTACAACCTGGAGAAGCAGGGCTTTCGCGTCGAGGAGGCGACGGATGGCCAGGAGGCGCTGATGCGCGTCGCCGAGGGCAAGCCGGACCTCATCCTGCTCGACTGGATGCTGCCGGCGCTCTCGGGCCTCGAGGTCTGCCGGCAGATCCGCCGGCGGCCGAATACCCGCGACCTGCCCATCATCATGGTCACCGCCCGCACCGAGGACCAGGACGCCGTGCGTGCGCTGGATACCGGCGCGGATGACTATATCTCCAAACCCTTCGTGATGGATGCGCTGCTGGCGCGCATCCGCGCCCTGTTGCGGCGGTCGGGCGCCGTGCCGGTGAAGGGGCGGCTGACCTACAAGGACCTGGTGATGGACCAGGATGCGCATCGCGTGACGCGCGGCAGCCGGTCGTTGCACCTGGGCCCGACCGAATACCGGCTGCTGGAATTCTTCCTGCAGCACCCCGGCCGAGTCTTCACCCGGGAACAGCTTCTGGACGCCGTCTGGGGCCGCGACATCCATGTGGAGCCGCGCACCGTGGACGTGCATATCCGCCGGCTGCGCAAGGCGGTGAACGGCGACAACGAGGCGGATATCATCCGCACCGTGCGCTCCGCCGGCTATGCGCTGGATGTGGAGGAGTAGCGGGAGGCGTCACGCCTCCCGCAGCGCGCCCTCCGCCACCCGCAGCTGCCGCCCATGGAAGGCGGCCACCGCCGGGCGATGGGCGATGGAGATCACGCCGGCGCCCGGCAGGCGCTCCGCCACCAGGCGATACAGCGCCTCCTCCGCCGCCGGATCCAGGCTGGCGGTGGCCTCGTCCAGGAACAGGAAGTCGGGCTTGGCCAGCAGGGCGCGGGCGAAGGCCAGGCGCTGCTGCTCGCCGCCCGAAAGGCGCCGCTCCCAGGCATCCTCCACATCCAGCCGGTCCTGCAGATGGCCGAGGCCCACGGCCTGCAGCGCCTCCCGCACCTCCGCATCTGGCACCAGGGCGGCCTCCAGCGGGTAGCAGACGGCGCGGCGCAGCGTGCCCAGCGGCAGATAGGGGCGCTGCGGCAGGAACAGCGCGCGGGCGCCGTCCGGCACATGCACCTGGCCCTCGCCGAAGGGCCAGATTCCGGCCAGCGCGCGGAACAGGGTGGACTTGCCGCTGCCGGAGGCGCCGGAGATCAGCGTGGCCTCCCCCTTCTCCAGCCGCAGCGTCGCGTCGCGCAGCAGCACGCGGCCATCCGGCAGGCTCAGCGTCGCGCCGGACAGCGTCACGGCCTGATCGGCGCCCGGCACCGGCCGGGGGCCGCTCGCGCTGGCGCGGGCGGCGGCGATGGCACGCTGGAAACCGGTCAGGCGCTCCACTGTGGCGCGCCATTCGGTCAGCTGCACATAGCTGTCGACGAACCAGGACAGCGCGCCCTGCACCTGGCCGAAGGCGCTGCTCGTCTGGATCAGCCCGCCGAGCGGGATGCGGCCGGCGAAATAGGCGGGGGCGGCCACCACGATGGGGAAGATACTGGCCACCTGCGTATAGCCCGCGGTGAAGAAGGTCAGCCGCTTTGTCGCGGTCATGATCGCCCACCAGTTCTCCGTCAGCGCCTGGAAGCGGGCCAGCAAGCCGCGCTTCTCATCCGCCTCCCCGTTATGCAGGGCGATGCCCTCCACATTGTCGCGCAGGCGCACCAGGGCGTAGCGGAAATCGGCCTCCACCCGCTGCTGCAGGAAGTTCAGCCGGATCAGCGGCCGGCCTATCAGATGCGCCAGCCAGGTGCCGAGCACCGAATAGACCAGCGCCACCCAGACCATGTAGCCGGGGATCGAGACGCCGAGGACCTCCAGCGGCCCGGAGAGCGACCAGAGCACGAAGATGAAGGAGAAGAGCGTGACGACGGAGGACATCAGCCCGAGGCCGAGCGTCAGGGTGTCGTCCACGAAAAGCCGCAGGTCGTCGGCCACGCGCTGGTCCGGGTTGTCGGTGGCGGCATCGGTCAGGGCGATGCGGTAATAGGCGCGGTCGGCCAGCCAGTTGTCGAGGTATTCACGGGTCAGCCAGCGGCGCCAGCGGATCTGCAGCGCCTGGCGCAGGTACAGCTGGTAGACCGCGATCAGGATATAGGCGGCGGCGACCACGCAGAAGCCGGGGAACCAGGTGCCATCCGCCTCGCCGCCCAGGAAGATCAGCGACCAGAAGGTGCCGGCATCCTTCGCCTCCAGCGCATTGTAGAAGGCGCGCTGCCAATAGGTCAGCACCACCGTCATGCCGACCAGCGAAAGGTTCAGCACCACCACCGCCGCCAGCAGCAGCCGGGCGCGCCCCTTCTCCTCGCTGGTCCAATAGGGGCGCGCCAGCGCCCAGGCATCGTGGAGGAAGGATCCGAGGCGGCGCATGCGGGGGGAGGTCCAGGAGGGAGGAGGTATCAGCCCGCGCGCAAGGCCTCATCCAGCCTGGCGCGCCAGGCGAGGATCCGGCTGCGGTTGGCACCGAAATCGTAATAGCCGAGCAGGCTGCGCGAATACAGGAAGACGCCGGAGCCGCCGACCAGCGGCACCACCTGGCCATTCAGCAGGTCCGGGAAATTGGCGAGGCGGGAGCGCACCACCCATTGCACCTGCCGCCGCTCCGGCCATTCGGCCATCTTCCAGCAGCGCTCCACCGGCTCTCCCAGCATGCGCAGCGCGGCCCAGGCGGCCTCCGGCGAGACCGGCAGCAGCGGCAGGCCGATATGTTTCTGCGCCGTCATGCCGGGCGGGGCCAAGAGCGCGGCATTGGGGGAGCTGGGCAGCACCAGGCGGCTGAAATCCACCGGCTCGGCCGGCGGAAGCCCGGCCGGACCCGGGCCGCGGAGCAGGGCGGCGGCGCTCATGCCGCGCCGCCTTCGCGCGGGGCGCGCAGGCGGATGACGCCGCGGATCTCCGTCTCCGGCCCCACCGGCTTGCCCTTGCGCAAGACCTCCAGCTGCCCGGCGCGGGCCAGGCGGATGGCGGCGGCGCGGATCGGGCCCATCAGCCGGCGCCAGGCCTCCTCCTCCGGCGCCAGGGCGCGGGCGACCTCGCTGGGGCAGATGCTTTTGTCCGGGCCGCGCAGGGCGGTCTGGCGAAGGATTTCGGTGGTGATGGCTTCGGGGGAGGTCATGGACGCCTAGCTAGAGCATTTTGCAGCCGGGCGGAAACGCCGCGCGCCGCCCGTCATGGGACCAGCCAGGTGGCGGTGGCGGGGCCTTCCGCCGGCCAGGTGAAGCGGGCCCGGCGATGGCCGGAAGCGGCGAGGTGCAGCCATTCCAGCCGGGACAGATGCAGCAGGACCGCGCAGAAATTCGGCCGCCCCGCCTCGCTGTCCGTGGGCGCCGCGGGCGGCGCGGGGCAGGGCGTGCCGGGGGCGGGGCCAATGGCGTAGCATTGCCGGCTGAATGGCCGGCTTTCCGCCCAGGCCGCCTCCGCCACCGCATCCGCCGCATGCAGCGTCACCCTGCCGGCCAGGCGCAGCTGCACCGCCGCGCCGGGGTCGTAGAAATGCAGCGCGGCGCGCGGATCGGCCGCGAGCTCCGCCACCTTGGCGGCGCGGCTGTCGCTGTGCAGGCGCAGGCGGCGGGCCTCGGCCTCGAAGCCGCGCAGCACCACGCTGCGTGCGGCGGGGAAGCCATCCGCACCCGTCGTCGCCAGGGTCGGCGTATGGAAGGCGTGGCGGCGATCCGCGACGCCGCGGGCAAGCAGCCCGAAGGCCTCGGCGAGGACCGTCTGCAGGTCGGGCGCCTCGCTCATGCGCTCCGGATCGCGGCCACCAGCGCGGCCGCGCTGTCCACCGCCGCTTCCGCCCGGGCGCCGATGCACCAGTCCCCGGCCGCGCCCAGGCCGAGCGTCGCGTCCCAGAGGCAGGGCGCGCCCAGCGGCGCCTCCACCAGCGGGTGGCGCCAGCGATGCGCGGCGCTGAAGAAGGGGGTGGGCAGCGTGGTCCCGGGGGCATGCAGCGCGGCGAGCTGGGCGAAGCCCTCCAGCAGCTTCGCCGCGGCCTCCTCCGGCGTCAGCTCCAGATGCTCGCGCGACCAGTCCGGGCCGCCCTGCACCACCCACAATTCCAGGCTGGAATCGCGGCCGGGCTTGGAGCTGTCCCGCGCCGCCCAGCCGATCGGCCCGACATCCGGCCGCAGCGTATCCGGCAGGTCCAGCCGTTCCGGGAAGGCCAGCATCAGGGCCCAGCAGGGCTCGAAGCGCACCGCCTGCAGCACGCCGGCCAGATGCGGCGCGGGATCCTGCAGCAGCGCCTGGGCCTGCGGCGCCGGCAGGGCCAGCACCACCGCATCGAAGGGGCCTTCGACCTCCGGCGGCTGGGTGGGGAAGGGGCGGCCCGGGCGCACCAGCCGGGCATCGAGGTGGTGCAGGTACCAGGCGCGCGGCGTGCCGGTGATGGCGCAGACATGGCGCATCAGGTCGATATCCAGCCCCTCCGCCAGCGCCCGCGGCACGGAGGACATGCGCGGCACCCCGACATGGCGCCCGGCATCCGGCCATTCCTGCGCCCGCGCGGCGTCCAGCACCGCGGCGAAGGGGGCGCCATGCGCCGTCAGGTACTGGGCGCCATGGTCGAAGTTCAGCACATGCCCCTCGACCTCCACCCGCCGCGTGGCCAGGCGGCCGCCGGGGCCGCGGCCCTTGTCGAAGAGCCGCAGCCGGACGTCATAGGCTGCAAGGGTCTTGGCGCAGGCGAGACCGGCAAGGCCGGCCCCCACGATGGCGATGTCTTGGGGAGGCATGAATCCCTGTATGGCGAGGCCTGCCGGCAAGGCAAGGGTCTTGTGCAGTGCGGAATGCGGCAAAGCGTGACAGGCGCGGGAGGGTGGCGGAAGCGCGGCGCGGCGGCCACGCCGCGGTGCATTGTCGGCAATCACGCAGACGTGCCGCAGCGGAGGCGACCCTTTTTCCCCGCTCTGTGCTTACCCTGGGGCGCTGGAGGATCCTGGCATGGAGGCGGGGCCACTGACGCTTTTGCTGGTTGAGGATGACGCGCTGGTCCGCATGACCCTGGTCGAGGGTCTGACCGATGCCGGCTATACGGTGCTGGAGGCCGAGGATGCCGAGGAGGCGCTGGGCCTGCTCGCGCGCCGGCCGGATATCGACGTGCTGCTGACCGATATCAACCTGCCCGGCGCGGATGGCTTCGACCTGTCGCATGCGGCGCGGCAGCTGCGGCCCATGCTGCCGGTGGTCTATGCCTCCGGCCGCTTCCGCGCGGCGGAGCCGGGGCGCGGCCTGCCCGACGCGCCCTTCCTGGCGAAGCCCTTCACCGTGGCCCGCGCGGCGGAGACGATCGGCGCGCTGCTGCGGTAGCGGCCCGCCGCGCCTGTCAGGCGTCAGACGTCCAGGAAGACCGTCTCGCCCTCACCCTGCAGACGGATGTCGAGGCGCCAGGCCGCCGCACCGGCGGGCTGCGCGATCAGCGTGCCGCGCCGGCCTTCCTCCACCAGGTTCAGCACCGGGTCCGCGGCATTCAGCGCCTCACCGGCGAAATAGGCGCGGGTGGTGACGTGCTTCATCAGGCCGCGGGCGAAGATGGTCACCAGGATATGCGGCGCCTGGGTCGCATTGCCGAGGCCGGGCACCGGGCCGGGCTTCAGCGTGGCGAAGCGGAAGGTGCCATCCGCATCCGTGGCGCAGCGGCCGAAGCCGTGGAAGCCGCCGTCATAGGTGCCGTCCGGGCCGGCCTGCCAGATCTCGACCAGCGCATCGATGCAGGGCGCGCCATCGCCATCGGTGATGCGGCCGGTGAGGGTGATGCGCTCGCCCGCCACGCCGTCATTCGGCCCGCCCGGGCGCAGCAGGTCCGCCCATTCGGGAAAATCGATCATGTGCCAGTAGGGGCCGGCGGTCTGGCTCGCGGTGGCCGGGATATGTGTCATGGCGCGTTCTCGAAGGGGGTGGCGGCCGGGCCGCGCAGCACGATGTCGAAGCGGTAGCCGAGCGCCCATTCGGGCTTGGTCACGTCGAGGTCGAAGCGGGAGACCAGCCGGTTGCGCGCCGCCTCATCCGCCGTGCAGTTGAACACGGGGTCGAGCGGCAGCAGCGGGTCGCCCGGGAAATACATCTGGGTGATCATGCGCTGCGCGAAGCCCGCGCCATGCAGGCCGAAATGGATATGGATCGGCCGCCAGGCATTGGCGTGGTTCCGCCAGGGATAGGCGCCGGGCTTGATGCTGACGAAGCTGTAGTTGCCCTCGGCATCGGTGAAGAGCCGGGCGCGGCCCTCGAAGTTCGGATCCAGCGGCGCGTCGTGCTGGTCGCGCGGATGGTGGTAGCGGCCGGAGGAATTGGCCTGCCAGACCTCCACCATGGCGCCCCGCAGCGGGCGGCCATCCTCATCCGTCACGCGGCCGGCGACGATGATGCGCTCCCCCATCGCGGCGCGGCCGCCGACCTGGGACATGTCGACCTGCGGCGGGTAGAAGGCCGGGTCGAAGCGAGGGGCGCTGGTCTCGGTCAGCGTATGCGGCACCGTGACCAGCGCCTGCTTCGGGTGGCGCTTATGGGTGCTGCCATAGGCCGGCGCGTCATAGGGCGGCTGGGTGCCGGGCTTCGGACGGCGGAAGGGGACGGGATCGGGCATTTCCTAATCTTCCTTGACGGCCGCATCTTCCTTCAGAACGGCCTTGGCGATCTTAAGCGCGGAATTGGCCACCGGCACACCGGCATAGGCGCCGACCTGCAACAAAACCTCGCCGATCTCCTCCGGCGTCACGCCGGTGTGCCGCGTGGCGCGGATATGCAGCGCCAGTTCCTCGTCGCGGGCGAGGGCCGCCATCAGCCCGATGCTGAGCAGGCTGCGCTGGTGGCGGGTGAGGCCCGGCCGGGTCCAGATGCCGCCCCAGACATTCTGGGTGATCCAGTCCTGGAAGGGGGCATCCAGCGCGGTCACGGCGGCCTTGGCGCGATCCACATGCGCGGCCCCCAGTACCGCGCGGCGCACCGCCTCGCCGGCCGCGGCGCCAGCTGCGGGGGCGAGATTGGCAAAATGGTCCCGCAGCACGGCGGTGGCGGCCTCGGCATATTCCAGCGTGGGCAGGTGGCCGGCCTCGGGGATCTCGACATAGCGGCTGCCTGGCACCGCGGCCTGCACCGCGCGCGCCATCTCAGGTGGCGTCGCGACATCGCGCGTGCCGACGGCCACCGTGGTGGGGCAGGCGATGCGCCCTTCCACCTCCTCGGCCCGCGCATCGCGCAGCGCGGCGGCGGAGCCGGCATAGCCGTGGCGATCCGTGCGCAGCAGCATCTGCCGCATCGCCTGGGAGGAGGCGAGGGAGGTATCGACCACCCAGCGCGGCATCACCACATCCACCAGCGCCTGGGTGCCGATGGCGCGCACCGCCTCGATGCGATCCTGCCAGGCCTGCACGGTGGGGAATTCGAGCGCGGTGTCCATCAGCACCAGCGACAGCACGCGCTCCGGCGCCATCGCCGCCATCTGCAGCGCGATGCGGCCACCGATCGAGAGACCAAAGACATGCGCGGCGCGGATGCCGAGCGCATCCAGCAGCGCCAGCCCATCCGCCGCGTGCCGCTGCATGGAATAGTCGCCCTCGGTCACGCTGGTCAGGCCATGGCCGCGCATATCCATGCGGATGACGCGATGGGTGCGGGACAGCTCCCTGGCCTGCGGGTCGAAGACATGCAGCCCGGTGCCGATGGAGTGCAGCATCAGCAGCGGCGGGGCCTGTTCCGGCCCCTCCACGGCGATATGCGCGACGATATCCCCCAGGTGCAAAAACATCCCGGCCCCCCACCTGATCAGGTTTATTTCTATCACCTGATCGCGGGGAGCGGGAAGCCAGCCGGGGGGCGGCGACGTGCCAAGATGCACAAATCAGGGCGCTTTTTGCGCCGCGGCCCAGCTTCGTCGCGTGGCGCTCAGACGCGCTCGAGCACCATGGCAATACCCTGGCCGACGCCGATGCACATGGTGACCAGCGCGTAGCGCTCGCCACGATTGTGCAGCTCCTGCACCGCGGTCTGCACGAGACGCGCGCCGGACATGCCGAGCGGATGGCCGAGCGCGATGGCGCCACCATTCGGGTTCACATGCGCCGCATCGTCCGGCAGGCCGAGGTCGCGCGTGACGGCCAGCGCCTGGGCGGCGAAGGCCTCGTTCAGCTCGATCACCGCCATGTCCGACAGGCTGAGACCCGCCTTGGCCAGCACGCGCTTCACCGCCGGCGCCGGGCCGAAGCCCATGATGCGCGGCGCGACGCCGGCTGTGGCCGCCGCCACCACGCGGGCGCGCGGCGTGAGGCCGTGGCGGCGCGCCGCGGCCTCGCTGGCCACCAGCATGGCGCAGGCGCCGTCATTGACGCCGGAGGCATTGCCCGCGGTGACGCTGCCGCCTTCCTTGCGGAAGGGCGTGCCGAGTTTCGCCAGCGCTTCCATCGTCGTGTCCGGGCGCAGGTGCTCGTCCTGGTCCACGATGATCGGGTCACCCTTGCGGCGGGCGATGCTGACCGGAACGATCTCCTGCGCGAAGCGGCTGGAGGATTGCGCCTTGGCGGCGCGCTGCTGGGAGCGCAGGGCGAAGGCGTCCTGGTCCTGGCGGGAGACCTGGAAATCCTGCGCCACGTTCTCCGCCGTCTCCGGCATGGAATCGATGCCGAAGCCGGCCTTCATCTTCGGGTTCACGAAGCGCCAGCCGATGGTGGTGTCGTAGATCTCGGCGGCGCGGCCGAAGGCCTCGGCGGACTTGCCCATGACGAAGGGCGCGCGGGTCATGCTCTCGACGCCGCCGGCCAGCATCAGATCGCACTCGCCGGCCTTGATGGCGCGCGCGGCGATGCCGACGGCATCCATGCCGGAGCCGCAGAGGCGGTTCACGGTGGAGCCGGGGATCGATTCGGGCAGGCCGGCCAGCAGGGCCGACATGCGCGCCACGTTGCGGTTGTCCTCGCCCGCCTGGTTGGCGCAGCCGAAGATCACATCCTCGACGGCCGCCCAGTCGAGGTTGGGATTGCGGGCCATCAGGGCCTTGATCGGCACGGCGCCGAGATCGTCGGGGCGGACATCCTTCAGCGCGCCGGCATAGCGGCCGATGGGGGTGCGGGCGGCGTCGCAGATGAAGGCATCGGCCATGGTCGGGTTCCTCTGTGCGTTGCCCGTGTCGTGCCGCCGAAGGATGACGGCGTCAACCGCTCAACAGGTTCACCAGCCACAGGCTGAGCGCCGGAAAGGCGACCAGCAGACCGAGCCGGACCAGGTCCATCGCCAGGAAGGGCAGCACGCCGCGATAGATGCGCGCCATCGGCACGTCGCGGGCCAGGCCGGAGACGACGAAGACGTTCAGCCCGATGGGCGGCGCCGTCAGCCCGATGCCGACCACCACCAGCACCAGGATGCCGAACCAGATCGCCGTCTCCTCCGTCGTCAGGCCGAAATCCAGCGCGGTGATGACGGGGAAGAAGACCGGCAGGGTCAGCAGCATCATCGCCAGCTCGTCCATCACCGCGCCGAGGACGATATAGGCCAGCAGCAGGATGCCGAGCACCACATAGGGCGGGAAGTCCTGCTCGGAGATCCACATCCCCAGCAGGTCCGGCGCCTGGCTCAGCGCCAGGAAGGCATTGAAGACCTCGGCGCCGAGCAGGATGGCGAAGATCATGGCCGTGGTCTCGGCGGTGGCGAAAAGGCTGTCACGGATCTGGCGCGGGTGCAGCGTGCCGCGCGCGACGCCCACGGCCAGCGTGCCGATGCAGCCGATGGCGGCGCTTTCTGTCGGCGTGAAGACGCCGCCATAGATGCCACCCACCACCACCACCGCGATCAGCAGCACCGGGATGACATTGAGGAAGGCCGTGCGGCGCTCGGCCGGGCTCGGCGGTTCGCCGGCCGGGCCCAGCGCCGGGTTGCGGCGGACGATCAGCGCGATGGCCAGGATATACAACGCCATGGCCAGCAGCCCCGGGATCAGCGCCGCCATGAACAGCTTGGCGATGTTCTGTTCCGTGCTGATCGCATAGATCACCAGGATGACGCTGGGCGGGATCAGGATGCCGAGCGTGCCGCCCACGGCCACGGTGCCGGTGGCGAAGCCCGGATCGTAGCCATAGCGGCGCAGCTCCGGCAGGGCCGCGCGGGCGAAGGTGGCGGTGGTGGCGACGGAGCTGCCGCAGACCGCGCCGAAGCAGCCGCAGGCGCCGATCACGCCCATCGCCATGCCGCCGGGCTTGCGGCCGATCAGCGCATTCGCCGCCGCGAAAAGGTCCCGCGCCAGCCCGCCGCGTTCCGCCAGCGCGCCCATCAGGATGAAGAGCGGAATGACGGAGAGCGTGTAGTTGGCGAACAGGTGGTAGGGCGTGGTCTTCAGGTAGTTGCCGAGCGCGGTCCAGTCCAGGATATGGACATAGCCGCCGATGCCGACCAGCAGCATGGCGAGGCCGACCGGCGCGCGCAGCGCGATCAGCGCCAGCAGCACGCCGAAGCCGGTGAGGGCCAGGGCGAATTCAGACGCCATCTAGAAGCGCCCCCGCAGGAAGCGCAGCGCCCAGACCAGCGCGGCGACGCCGGTCATGGCGAAGGCCAGCGCGCCAATGGCGACCGCCCACCAATAGGGCAGGGCCAGCAGCCCGATGGTCCGCATGCCGTTGTTCAGCGTCTCGATCGCACCCAGCGTCATGCGCTCCGCCAGCCAGAGCGTGACCGCCACCCAGACCAGCATCCAGAAGCCATCCACCACCCCGGCGACGCGGCGCGGCAGCCAGGTGGAGAAGGTGTCGACCAGGATATTGGCGCGCATCAGCGTGCCATAGGCGAGGAAGCCGAAGACGGCGACGCCGCTGGCAATGGAGACCATCTCGAAATCGCCGCGGATCGGCTGGCTGGTGGCCCAGCGCAGGGCGACGCTGACGGTGGTGATCAGCGCCGCCACCAGCAGCGCGACGCCGCCGAGGAAGGCCAGCGCCCGTGCGGCCATGCCGATGGCGCCACCCGGCGGCTGCCCCCAATCGGGGGTCGCTTCATCCTGCATCAGCCGGCGCTCCTCTCTCTCTCGGGCGCGCCGGCCCGTGGTCTCGATCAGGCGCCGTGCTTGGCGATCAGCGCGCGCGCATTCTCCAGCAGCGCCGCCCCGTCGAAGCCGCGCTCGCGGGATCCGGCGATCCAGCTATCCACCACCGGGCGCGTCGTCTCGATCCAGCGCTGCTTCTCCTCCGCGGAGAGCTGCACGATGGTGTTCTGGCGCCGGCGCTCCACCTGGGCGCGGACGATCGGGCCCTGGTCGTCCCAGGGCTTGGCCGCCATCGCGGCCGCCGCCATGCCGGAATTCGCATCCAGCACGGTGCGGAGTTCCGCCGGCAGGGCGGCGTATTTCGCCTTGTTCATCGCCAGGATGAAGGTGGCGGAATAGAGGGTGGGAGTGCCCAGGATCTCGGTGTGATGCGTCACCAGCTCCTGCAGCCGGATGGAGGGCACGACCTCCCAGGGCACCACGGCGCCGTCGATCACGCGCTGGGACACCGCCTCCGGCACCTGCGGCACCGGCATGCCGATGGGCGCGGCGCCGAGCGCCCGCAGCGCCTCGCCGGCCTGGCGGGTCGGGAAGCGCAGCTTCAGGCCGCGCATATCCTCCAGCCTGGTGACGGAGCGGTTGGCATGGATGACGCCGCCATCATGCGCCCAGATGACGATGGGATGCACATCGGCGAATTCCTCGCGCAGATGCGCCTCCGCGAATTCCTGGCAGGCCAGGGCATTGGGGCGGGCGCGGGCATCCGCCACGAAGGGCAGTTCGAAGACCTCGACGCGCGGGAAGCGGCCGGGGGTATTGCCGGGAAGCGTCCAGACGATATCCACCACGCCGTCCCGCGCCTGGTCGAAAAGCTGCGGCGGCGCGCCGCCCAGCTGCATGGCGGGAAAGATCTGCACCCGCAGCCTGCCCTGCGACTCCTCCTGGACCTTCTGCGCCCAGGGCATCAGGAAGTGGCGGTGCACATTGGAGACGGCGGGCAGGAAGTGGTGCAGCCGGAGCGTGGTCTCCTGCGCCTGGGCGCTGCGCACCAGCGCCGGCGCGGCGAGCGCCGCGGCACCGAGCAGCACGAAATCGCGGCGATTCAGGCTCATGGACACAAACCCCCCAATGCGGTCCTTGCGCGCCGTCGCGCCGGACCCTTTGAGGGCAATCATGCCCGAGCCGGCGGTTTAGGCAAGGCGCAGCTTGGCGGCCTTGGCGCTGACCGCGGCGGCATCGTCGCCGGGGCGGTAGATGGCGCTGCCGATGCCGAATCCGGCCGCACCCGCCGCGCGCCAGGCGGGAATATTGGTGGCATCGATGCCGCCCACCGGCAGCACCCGCGTACCCGCGGGCAGCACCGCCAGCAGCGCCTTCAGCATGGCGGGCGAGCCTGCCTCCGCCGGAAACAGCTTCAGGCCATCGGCCCCGGCCCTGAGGAGCGAAAAGGCCTCGCCGGGGGTGAAGAAGCCGGGGATGCAGATCATGCCCTCCGCCTTGGCGGCACGCACCACGGCCGGGTCGGCATGCGGCGTCACGATCAGCCTTCCGCCGACGGCGGCGATGCGGGCGCAATCGGCGGGGTCCGTCACCGTGCCGGCGCCGATCAGCGCATCCTCCCCGAAGCGGGCGGCCAGGATGCGGATGCTCTCCAGCGGCTCCGGCGAATTTAGCGGAACTTCCAGCACGGCGAGGCCGGAGGCGACCAGCGCCTCGCCGATTCCCACCGCCTCCTCCGGCTTCAGGCCGCGCAGGATCGCGACCAGGGGGCAGGCCGCCAGCCAATCCTTCAGACCCATTGCAGGCTCCTGCCGATATGCCGCAGACCGGCGGCCACAAGGTCCGGATCGTGCCGGGTCACCGCGATGCCGTTCTGCGCCAGCGCCGCGGCATAGAGCCCGGCGAGGCCGGCGGCACCGGCCAGATGGACATGGGCGACGCCTTCCGCCGCCGCCGCGATCTCGTGCCCGATCAGCAGGCCGGAGAGGAAGCTGCGCGTCTCCGCCTGGGCCAGCCGATCCATCAGATGCAGGGTGCGGGCGCCAAACAGATGGTGCAGCAGACCGCCGGGCTGGCGGGCACGGGCCACGCCGCGGGCGAAGGCCTCCGGCATATCCGGACCCTCCGTACTGGTCCGCGCCAGGATGGTGTGCTGCGACAGGGCGGCGAAGGTCTCGCCGGTCATGTGGGTGGTGAAGCCGGTGACGCGGCCGCCTTCCAGCCGGGCCCATTTGCTGTGGGTGCCGGGCAGGCAGGCCAGCGCGGTGCCGAGGGTCTCGGCCAGCGCGACCAGCTTGGTCTCCTCGCCGCGCATCACATCGGGGATGCCGGCGGAATCCTCGGTGGTCAGGCCGGGGATGAGGCGGATCTCGGCAGCCTCGAAGGGGATGGGGGTGGTGGCGGCGGCGATTTCGGCCGGGCCGGCGGGGCAGCGCAGATAGGGCGCCTCGACCCAACCCTGGCGGCTGCCGACCATGCCGCAGAGCAGGACCCGGGTCTCGCCCTCGGCCAGCCAGGGCCCGATCGCCTCCCGCAGCGCCGCGGGGAAGCCGCCTTCCGGCACGGTGAGGATGCCGCCGGGGCGATCGATTCGCGCCTCCGGTGCGCCGACCGCGCCGATGCGGTAGGCGCGCAGGCTCGTGGTGCCCCAATCGACGCCGATCATGCCTGGTTCCGTGTTCCGTCCCGGGCAGGGGGATGCGCCGGGCGGGACGCGGGCGCAAGCCCCCGATGGGATCAGCCGGTCAGCTCGGCCACGCTGATGCGGCCCTCGGATGCCGGCCAGGCGCGGGCCACCACGCGTTCCTCATTGCAGATGCCGACCACGGCGCGGCCGGATTCGGCGGCGGGCAGGCGGAGCGTGGCCGTGGCGGTCACGGCGACGCCCGGCCGCAGCTCCGGCGGCTGGCGCCCGTCCAGCAGCACGATGTCGCGCGGGATGCCGAAATAGCCGCGCGGCCGCTGCAGCAGCACGACGCAGCCACCCGCCTCACGCTCCGCCGGCGTCAGGGCGCGGGCGGGGCGGAGATGCACGATGTCCGAGCTGCGCGGGAAGGGGCCGCGGTAGAAATGGGTGGTGGTATGGCCGGGGGCGGTCACCACGATCTCCAGCGTCCAGTCCGGCGCCACCGCCACCGGGCCCCAGGCGCCGTCCGCGCCGGTGGTGCGGCGGTGCAGCGCCTCGCCGATGCGGGCGCCGGTGGCGGGGTCGGTCCGAAAAACCTCGACCTCGGCCTCGGCCAGGGGGCGGTTGGTGGGGGCGGGGCGGGTTTGCGTCACCAGGCCGGAGAGCGCGGGGCGTGCCTCGGGCAGGGGGGCGATCCGCTCCGGCTCGCGACCCGCGATGAAGCGGAACTGCTCGCGGAAGGCGCGCCAGTGATAGGCGACCTCGCGGTGGTCCAGCGCGCCGAGCACCAGGTTGGTGGCGCCGCGCAGCTCCGGCCCGTCCACATCCGTGCCGGTCGGGCGATCGGGGGTCGCGGACCATATGGCGCGCGGCTGGGCATAGACGTCGTTCCACTCGCTGCGGAGCGTGAGGAAACGGGTGCCGGGCACCACGTCGCTCGGGCCGCCGTTCATGCGGCTGAAGAAGGGGCCGGTGCGGTTGAATTCCCGGTTGCGGAACTCCGGCCAGTCATAGACGCCGCGATTGGGCGTGCCGCAGAGAATGGCGTGGGAGACCTGCTCGGACCCGTCCTGATGCACGACGAAGTCGCGGATCGGATTGCCCCCGCGGGAATTGCCGATGAGGGCGACGCGGGCCGCGCCGGTGCGGGCGCGCAGCGCGGCGACGGCCTCCGCCACACGCTGGGTCTGCTCGGCGCTGCCGCTGCGGCCGGGTTGCGGCACCGTGTCGTCGTCGCGGGCCAGCGGGTCCGGCAGGTTCAGCGCCAGCAGGCGGTCGCGCGCGAAGCCGTTGGATTCGAAGCGCCAGAGGGTGGTGAGCCACAGCGCGGCGTGGTCGCCATTGCCATGCACGAAGACAATGGGCGGCGCCTCCGCCGCCTGCGACCGGGCCAGGCGGGGCATTGCGAGAAGGGCGGCGGAGGCCAGCAGGCCACGGCGAGGGAGGTGCATGCGGCAAGCCTGCCCGCCCCGAATGAGGCGGGCAAGCGGCCGAACATCACACCCCCGGGACGCTGACCTGCTGCTGATCGTTCTGGCCGCGCATCGCCCAGCCCGTGGTGCGGTTCTCGATGGCCACCGCCGCCACATACATCGCCACGCCCATCACCGCGGTCACGATCAGCCCGGCGAAGACCAGCGGCACGTCGAAGCGGGAGCTGGCCAGGATCATCAGGTGGCCGATGCCTTTGTTGGCGGCCACCGTCTCCGCAATGATGGAACCGACGAAGGCCACCGTGATGGCGATCTTCAGCGAGGCGAAGAAATACGGCATCGCGCGCGGCAGCCCGACCTTGCGGATGATGTCGGAGGGTTTTGCCCCCAGCGCCCGCAGCACATCGCGGAGTTCGGGTTCAACCGTCGCAATGCCAGTCGCGACGTTCACCACGATGGGAAAAAAACTGATCATGAAGGCGGTGATCACGGCGGGCACCGTGCCGATGCCGAACCAGATCACCAGGATCGGCACCACCGCCACCTTGGGTACCGAATTGAAGCCGATCAGCAGCGGATAGAGGCCGTGATAGAGCAGGGAGGAGCTGCCGATGGCGACCCCCAGCAGCAGCCCGAAGATCACGGCCAGGAAGAAGCCGATCAGCGTGGTCATCAGCGTCTGCCAGCTATTGTCCAGCAGCGGCACCCACCACTTGATCATGCTCTCCGCGATGGCGGTGGGCGCCGGCAGCACGAATTGCTGCACGTTGAAGGCGCGCACGCCCGCTTCCCAGATCACGAACATGCCGATGATGACGAGCCAGGGCAGCCAGGCCTGCAGCCGGCGACGGCGGCGCTGGGCCAGCGCCATGGCCTGCAGCCGGCGCAGCGCCTCGGGCGACATGGTGGCGTCCGACACGGCGGTGTCACTGGCCATGGACGACCTCCTCGCCCTTGCGGGCGGCACTGATGTGTTCGCGCAGGTCATGCACCAGGGAGACGAATTCGGGCCGGTAGGTGGTCTCCAGCGTGCGCGGCCGCGGCAGGTCGACGATCCGCTCCGCGATGATCCGCCCGGGGCGGGAGGACATGACCAGCACGCGATCCGCCAGATAGGCAGCCTCCCGCAGATCGTGCGTCACCAGGATGACGGTCGGCTTCCGCGCCATCCAGACATCCTGCAGCACCGCCCAGAGATCCTCGCGGGTGAAGATGTCGAGCGCGGCGAAGGGCTCGTCCAGCATCAGCAGGGCCGGCTCATGGATCAGCGCGCGGCAGAGGCTGGCGCGCTGCTGCATGCCGCCCGAGAGTTCGTGCGGGAATTTCTTGTCGAAGCCGCCCAGGCCGACCAGCTTCAGCAGGTCCTGGGCGCGGGCCTCATACATGGCGCGCTGGGGGCGCAGCTGGCGGCGATGCGGCTCCACCACCTCCAGCGGCAGCATCACGTTGTCGATGATATTGCGCCAGGGCAGCAGGGTCGGGTTCTGGAAGGCCATGCCGGCGATGGAGAGCGGGCCGTCCACCTCCTGCCCCGCGACCAGCAGCGTTCCGGCGGTGGCGGGCCAGAGGCCGGTGACCAGCTTCATCAGCGTGGACTTGCCGCAGCCGGAGGGGCCGACCACGGCGATGAACTCCCCCTTGCCGACGGAGAGCGTGGCGTTCTGCAAGGCCAGCGTGCCTTCCACGCCGCCATACCGCATGGCGACGCCGCTGATCTCGACGAAAGGTCGCTCCATCAGAATTCCCCGGCCCTTCCCTGGCGCGACGGGTCGCGCACGGTCCTGTGTGCGACAGGCGGAGGGGCGGGCGCAAGACGCGGACCGGGCCGCAAGCCGCCCCGCGGCCAGGGAATGGGCGTTTTTTGGCGCGCGCTTGGGCAGAATGCCCAAGCCGAGGTCATGGCGCGGCCATGACGGCGCTGCAGGCGAGCGGCAGGCGCGGCGGCGGGCCGGGCGGGCCGGGGGGCCGCGGCCGCGGATTGCGGGCCTCCTCGGAGAACCACCAGTCGAGGCTGGCATCGCAGCCATCGCCGGGCGGCGGCGGGGCAATGTCGCGGCAGTCGGGACTATCCGCCGGGCAGCGCAGGCGCAGGTGCATATGGCTGTCATGGCCGCGCCAGGGCCGCACCCGGCGCAGCCAGGGGGCGCCGGCATGGTCGGCGCAGAGGCGGCGCTTGATGGCGGGGTTCACCAGCAGCCGGTCCAGCCCCGGCGCTTCCGCCGCGATTCGGATCAGCGTGGCGTGGCGGGCGGTCCAGCGCGCCGGGTCCACCGCCAGCCCATCCGGGCGGACCAGGGAGGGAATCGAGAGCTCCTCCCGCATCGCCGCCGGCACCCGGGGCTTTGGGCGCAGGTCGAGCCAGATATCGGCGTCCAGCCCGGATTGATGGCTGGCATGGCCCCAGGGCATCGGCCCGCCGCGCGGCTGCGACAGGTCGCCGATCCAGAGGTCCGGCAGTCCGGCGGCGCGCGCCTCGCCGGCCACATGCCCGACCAGCGCAAGGGTGGCCGGATGCCCCCAATGGCGGTTGCGGGAGGTGCGGATGGCCTGCCAGCCCGGCCCTTCCGGAGCCAGGGCCTGGCCGCCGGCGAGGCAGCCGAGGCCGGTGCCGCCGATGGCCCGCGGCGGCCCGAGCGTCGGCCGGGGCAGCGCCGCCCAATCCGCGGCGCGCGCCGGCGGGCCGGGCTGCGCGGCGGCAGGCGTGGCCGGCAGCAGCGCCAGCAGGCCCAGAAGCATCGCGGCGCGGCGGAGGGGGGCGGTGCGGATCATGCCCGGGTGATAGGCGCCGCGACCGGCCGGCTCAACTTGCCCCCGCGCCGCTCAACCCATCGCGATCCCGCAGGGCGCCGCCGCGATTTCTGACACATTTGGCCGCCAGTCTGCGTTGTGGCCGGCAGCGGCCCGCCCGGACCGGGTGCCGTGCCGGCGGAGTGGGAGCAGGAATCTTGGGTCGTTATCTGGTGACCGGCGGGGCCGGCTATGTCGGCAGCCATACCGTGCTGGCGCTGCGCGATCGCGGCGACGAGGTGGTGGTGCTCGATGACCTCTCGAAGGGCCATCGCGCGGCGGTGCCGGCCGGGGTGCGGCTGGTGGAAGGGCGCTGCGAGGACCGGCGCGCCCTGGCGGAGGCCTTTGGCGGCGGCCGGTTCGATGCGGTGCTGCATTTCGCGGCGCTGTCCCTGGTGGGCGACAGCATGCGCGACCCGCTGCGCTACATGTCGGAGAACCTGGCGGGTCTCGCCGCCGTGGCGCAGGCCGCCGTGCAGCACGATTGCCGCCGGCTGGTCATGTCCTCCACCGCCGCGCTCTTCGGCTTCCCCGAGCGCATCCCGATCGACGAGGAACAGCGCCTCGGCCCGGTCTCGCCCTATGGCGAGAGCAAGCTGATGTGCGAGCGGGCGCTGGACTGGGCGGAGAAGATCCACGGCCTGCGCTTCGCCTCGCTGCGCTACTTCAACGCCGCCGGCGCCGACCCCGAGGGCCGCGCCGGGGAGGATCACGACCCGGAGACGCATCTGGTGCCGCTGGCGATCGATGCCGCGCTGGGCCAGCGCCCGCCGCTGATGGTCTTCGGCACGGACTACCCGACGCCGGACGGCACGGGCGTGCGCGACTATGTGCATGTGACCGACCTGGCGGATGCGCATCTGCGCGTGCTGCCGCTGCTGGAGGAGCGGTCGGTGCGCTACAACCTCGGCAATGGCACCGGCTATTCGGTGCGCGAGGTGATCGACGCGGTGCAGCGCGTCGGCGGCCGCCCGGTGCCGCATGCGCTGGGCCCGCGCCGGGAGGGTGACCCGGCGGTGCTGGTCGCCTCCTCCGCCAGGCTGCGGGCGGAGACCGGCTGGTCGCCGCGTTTTCCGAAGCTGGAGGATATCGTCCGCACCGCCTGGGATTGGCGGGTGGCGCATCCGCAGGGCTATGCGGGGCGGCGCGCGGCGGCTTAGAGCATTTTCAAGCCATGCGGCTTCGCATGGCGACTCGGAAAATGTGTCAAAACAATAAGCTAGAGCCGTTTCAGCGTCTTCGCTTACGGTGAAACGGCTCTAGCAGAGGGCCTTCCTCTGATGTTCCGCCGCCTGTCAGGGCCGCCGCGGCGGCTCAGCCGTTGAAGCGGAAGGCGCCGGCCACCTGGTCCTGCGGCTCCGCCTGGCCCTGATTGGCCTGGCCCTGATTGGCCTGGGACTGGGCGCCTGCCTGGCTCGCCAGCGTCTCCTTGGCCTTGGCCTCGATCTGCCGCGTCACCTCGGCCAGCACGCGGGCCAGGTTCGGCAGCTGCAGCACCGGCACCACCAGCATGGCGGAGGGTTCCGGCTTGCCCTCCTTGGCGGCGGTGGAGGCGGCGGTCTGCACGCCGAGGGTGATGCGTGCGACGCCGCTGGCCACATGCACGTCGATGATGCCGTCGCCGAAGACGGTGGGAATGCCGGTCATGGAAGGGGCCCTTACTGTTCGCGGAAGGCGCGGTGGAAACTGTCGATCACCGGCTGCAGCAGGTAGCGGGCGAAGGTGCGCTCCCCGGTCTGGATCTGCGCCTCCACCGCCATGCCGGCGCGCAGCGTCAGCCCTTCCACCGCGTTGAGCTGGCTTTCGTCCAGCAGGATCTGCACACGGTAGTAGCTGAGCCCGCGCCGCTCATCCTCGGTCACGTCGGAGGCGACGAAGGTGACGTGGCCATGCAGGTAGGGCACCAGGCGCTGCTTGAAGGCGGGCAGCCGGATCTCGGCCTGCAGGCCGGTATGGACCACGTCGATGTCGTTCGGCTGGACATGCACCTCGGCGATCAGCCGGTCCTCGGCCGGCACCAGGTCCATCACCGGATCGCCGGCGCGCACCACGGCGCCCACGGTGAAGACGCGCAGGTTCAGCACCGTGCCGCGCTCGGGCGCCACGATCTCCATCCGGGTCGAGACATTCTCCGCCGCGCGCAGCCGCTCCTCGGTCTCCGAGAGCTTCAGCCGCACCTCGCGCAGCTCGGCCGAGGCTTCCTGGCTGCGGGTGGTATCGACGCGCTCCATCTCGCGCTGCGATTCCTCGATCTGGGCGCGGGAGCGGACCATCTGGTTGGTGATGTCCGTGATATTGCCCTCGACCGAGGCCACCTGCCGCTGCAGCGCCAGCAATTGCGGCAGGCGCGCCAGGCCCTGGCGCAGCAGCTGGGCGGTGTTCACCTCCTCCGCCCGCAGCAGCACCAGCATGCGGCGCTGCGCGTCCATCTGCCCCTCGGCGGAGGCGATGGTGGCGCGGTGCTGGTCGATGCGGGCGCGCAGCACCTGCATCTGGCTTTCCAGCGCCAGGCTGCGGGCCTGGAACAGGGCCTGCTGGCCGGTGATGACCTCCGCCGCGCGCGGCTCCTGCGAGGCCAGCAGGTCAGCCGGGAAGCTGATGGTGCGCGCGCGGGCCAGCTCCGCCTCCAGCCGTGCATCCTGCGCCAGCAGCGCCCAGCGCTGGCTGCGCAGCGTCTCGGTCTGCTGCGCCGCCTGGGGCTGGTCGAGCCGCATCAGCACCTGGCCGGCCGCGACCGTATCGCCGTCGCGCACCAGGATCTCGCGCACGATGCCGCCCTCGAAATGCTGGATGGTGCGGCGCGTGCCCTCCACCTTCAGCAGGCCGGGCGCGATCGAGGCCTCGGCCAGCGGCACCAGGCTGGCCCAGACGCCGAGGCCGATCACGAAGATGCCGACGATGAGATAGCCGAGCCCCATCGCCACCCCGGTGCGCGGCTTGGGCGCGTCCAGGATGGAATCGGGCTCCGGCGGCTGCCAGAGGGCGGGCGGCTGCGCGGCGGGGCGCGGGGCGGGGGCGGCATTGGCCGGCATGGGCAGGATGCTGCCGATGGGCTGCGGGCCGGAATTGGGGCCCATGGGAATGGCGCCGCTCATCGTGCTCCCTCCGCCCGCGGGGGCTGCTGGACGATCTCCGCAGGACGGCCCCCCGGGTTACCCCCTTGGGCCAGCCGCTTGAGGACTTCCGCCCGGGGCCCGAAGGCCTCGGCCGCACCGTCGCGCAGGAGCAGCACCTTGTCCACGCCCTGCACCAGCGTCGGCCGGTGCGAGACCAGGATCACGGTGGCGCCCTGCGCCTTCAGCGTCTCCAGCCCGCGGATCAGCGCCTGCTCGGCATCGCCATCCAGGTTGGAATTGGGCTCGTCCAGCACGACGAAGCGGGGGTTGCCGTACATGGCCCGCGCCAGGCCGATCAGCTGGCGCTGGCCGCCCGAGAGGTGCTGGCCACCATCGCCGATCTCGGTGTCATAGCCCTGCGGCAGGCGCAGGATCATCTCGTGGCAGCCGGCAAGCTGGGCGGCCTCGAAGACACCCTCTGGCGGCTCGTCGCGCATGCGGCTGATGTTCTTCATCACCGTGCCGTCGAACAGCTCCACATCCTGGGGAAGGTAGCCGACATAGCGGCCGAAATCCTCCCGCTGCCAGGTGAAGACATCGGCGCCATCGAGGCGCACCGTGCCGGCGGCGGGCGCCAGCGTGCCGATCAGCAGGCGGATCAGCGTGGTCTTGCCGGCGGCGGAGGGGCCGATGATGGCCATGCTCTCGCCCGCCGCCAGGTTGAAGCTGACGCCCTTGATGATGGCGACCGGCTGGCCCGGGAAGCCGAAGGTCACGCGTTCCGCGGCCACGCGGCCGGTCGGCGCCGGCAGCGCCATGCCGGCGGGGCGGATGCGCGGCATGGCCAGGAAGGCGAGCAGGCGGCGATAGGACTGCCGGGCCTGCACCAGCTGCTTCCAGCCGCCGATCATCTGCTCCACAGGCGCCAGCGCCCGGCCCATGATGATGGAGGCGGCGATGGAGGCGCCGGAGGTCAGCTGCTGTTCCAGCACCAGCCAGGCGCCGACGCCGAGCACGCCGACCTGCACGGCAAGCCGCGTGAAGCGGGTGATGGAGAGCAGGATGGCGGCACGGTCCGCCGCGCGTTCCTGCGGCGGGATGGAGGTGGACAGCCCGTCCCGCCACCGCGCCAGCACGGCGGGCGCCATGCCCATGCTGTCGATCACCTCCGCATTGCGGACCATGCTCTCGGCGCGGCGCTGGTTGGTCATGCTGGCGGTGCTGGCCTGGCGCACCAGCTTCGCCGTCGCCCATTCATTGGCCAGCGTCAGCAGGAACAGGATGCAGGCGCCGCCGAAGGCGATCCAGCCGAGCACCGGATGCAGCGCGAAGATCACCGCCAGGTAGATCGGCACCCAGGGCACGTCGAAGACGGTGAGCGAGGCGGGGGAGCCGAGCCAGGCGCGGCAGGCGCCGAGGTCGCGCAGCGCCTCCATCCGATAGGGGCGGCCGCGCAGCTGGCTCTCGATGGCGCGAAGGAAGGCCTCCGGCGCCACCTTGCCCTCGATCCAGCTGGCCAGGCGCTGCATCACCTGGCCGCGCAGCCCGTCCAGGATCGCCATGACCATCAGGGCGAAGAGCGCGATCGCCGTCAGGTAGTACAGCGTATCGATGCTGCGGGAGCCGAGGACGCGGTCGAAGACCTGCATCATGTAGAGCGAGACGGTGAGCTGCAGCAGGTTCACCACGCCGCTGAACATGGCGACGCCGACCAGCTGCCGCCGGCCCGCCGCGATGGCGCGCGACAGCACCGTCTCCGGCACGGATTCGGCCGATCCGGGCATCAGGGGCATGGGGGGGCGCATGCTCAGAGCACTCCCGCCGGCAGCAGGTCCGGGCGCAGCCAGAGCGCGGCGGCGAGGCCGCCCAGCAGGCCGAGCGCCACCAGATTGGCCAGCACCAGCTTCAGGAAGCCGGGGCCGCCGCGCAGCCGCGCCAGCTGGTCCCGCGCCGCCTCCATGCGGATCGCCTCCGCCTGGTTGTGCAGGGTGCGGAAGGCATGCGCCTGCAGCTCCGCCTCCGCCTTGCCGCGCAGCGCCTCCCGCTCCGTCGGGCGGCCGGCCTCCACGGCCAGCGCGAAGGCCAGCAGGTCGCGCAGCCGGTGCTCGGCCCCGTCGGTCACGAAATCCTCCAGGCAGGGCGCCGGCGGGGTGGCGAGCGCCACCGGCGGCACCGGCCGCGGCGCCTGGTCGGCGCGGCCCGGGCTGGCGCCGTTCTGGGGCAGGCCCGTGATCTGACTTCCAGACATTTTTTGGTCCGTACGGATGGCCGGCTGACGGCGGAGAACTCAGTCCCCCAGGCTCCTAGCATGCGGTCGTCAACGAACAAACAAACGTGAGGGTTAAACTTCCCTAGGAAAGCTGTCGGCCCACGCTTGTTTGATCACCGGAAGGATCGCCCGTGTAAATCGCCTCCGGCCCGAAGTCCGGCGCCGGAATCGCCAGATAGGCCATGCGCTTTGCTTCCATGCGGCCGCGCGTTACGGTGTCCAGGATCAACCCGCAGGCGAGTGCGAGGAAGGCCAGCAGCACCAGGCCCATGGAGAGCACGGCGGTGGGCAGCCGCGGCACCAGCCCGGTGGCCAGGAATGTCTGGAGCACGGGGATGGACAGGACCACGCCGGTGCCCGCCAGCAGCAGGGCGGCCAGCGCGAAGAAGGGCAGCGGCCTTTCCCGCCGCACCAGCAGCAGGATGGCGCCCAGGATGCGGAAGCCGTCGCGCCAGGTATTGAGCTTGGAGGTGCTGCCGGGCGGCCGGGCGCGATAGGGGGTGGGCACCTCGCCCACCGGCATGTGCAGCTCCAGCGCATGCACGGTGAATTCGGTCTCGGTCTCGAAGCCCTCCGCCAGCGCCGGGAAGGATTTCGCGAAGCGGCGGGAGAAGACGCGGTAGCCCGAGAGCATGTCCGTGATGCGGTTGCCGAAGATCACGCGGACCATGCCGGTCAGCACCAGGTTGCCCAGCACATGGCCGGGGCGGTAGGCGGCGCCGTCCTGGTCCTGCGTCACGCGGGTGCCGGTCACCATGTCCAGCTTCTGCTCGATGGCCAGGCGCAGCATCGCGGGCGCGGCGGCGGCCTCGTAGGTGTCGTCGCCATCGACCAGCACGTAGAAATCGGCCTCGATATCGGCCAGCATCCGCCGCACCACATGGCCCTTGCCCTGCTGCGGCTCCCGCCGCACCAGCGCGCCGGCAGCCTGCGCGGCGGCCACCGTGCCGTCCCGGCTGTTGTTGTCATAGACATGGATGGCGGCGTTGGGCAGGGCGGCGCGGAAGGCGGCCACCACGCGCGGGATCGCCACCTCCTCGTTGTAGCAGGGGATCAGGACCGCGACGCGCGGGGCAGCGCCCGATTGGGGGCTCATGCCGCCGCGGCCTGGAAGACGAAGCGGCGCGAGAGGAAGAAATTGCCCGCCAGACCCGCAATGGCGCCGGCCGCGACGCCCAGCACCGGATGGGCGGCGACGAAGGGCAGGAAGGCGACGAGGGCGGCATAGGTGCCGTAGTTGCAGGCGAAGCCGACCAGGTTCACCAGCAGGAACATCACCCATTGCCGCGCCAGGGGCGCCCGAGGCGCGTCGCGAAAGGTCCAGGCGCGGTTCAGCGCCCAGGTGGTGCTGGCCGCCGCGACATAGGAAAGGGCGCGGCCGGAATAGAGGCCGAGGCCGAGCGCCAGCCCGGCATAGAGCACGGCCGTGTCCACCAGGAATCCCACGGTGCCCACCACGCCGAATCGCAGGAACTGCAGCAGCCCGTCCCGCCGCTGCGACCCCAGGCGCGCGATCAGGGTTCTGGCGGTGCTTGCGGGCATGTCGTTTCCATATCTCGGCGGGATCTCGGCAGGTGGTGCGTCCGGCGGGATCGTCAAACCATGGCAGCGTGACCAAAAGGCGGCAGCTTGCCGGCGTCGCGGGGGGCTGCGAGCCTCGGCGCCGTGACCGAAGGGGATTGGCGGATGCGGATCGGCGTGGTGGGGCTGGGGCAGATGGGCTTGGGCCTGGCCGGGCGGCTGGTGGCGCAGGGGGTGACGGTCTCCGGCTTCGACCTCGATGCCGGCCGCCGTGCCGCGGCGCAAGCCCTCGGCGTGCAGGTGGCGGATTCGGTCGCCGCGGTGGCGGCGCCCGTGGTGCTGCTCTCCCTGCCGCAGGACCGGGCGGTGGAGGAGGTGCTGCTGGCCCTGCTGCCGGCGCTGCCGAAGCAGGCGGTGGTGGCCGATACCTCGACGCTGGACCCCGAGGCGGCGCGGCGCTTCGCCGCCGCGGCGGCGGATTGGGGGGTGGACTACCTGGATGCGCCGGTCTCCGGCGGTCCGGCCGGGGCGGCCGCCGGCACGCTCGCCATGATGCTGGGCGGGGAGGCGGCCGCGATCGAGCGCGCCCGCCCGGCGCTGGCGCTGGTCGCCACCCGGCTGGTGCATGTCGGCGGGGCCGGGGCGGGGCAGGTGGCCAAGCTGGTGAACAACCTGCTGGTGGCGACGCATCTGGCCGCGGCCGGGGAGGCGCTGCGCCTCGGCGCGCTGGCCGGGGTGGCGCCGGAGGCGCTGCTGCCGGTGATCAACGCCGCCTCCGGCCGCTCCGCCGCGACCGAGGTGAATTTTCCGCGCTGGATCCTGCCGGGCGGCTTCGATTCGGGCTTTGCCGCGGGGCTGATGCGCAAGGATGTGCGCCTGGCGCAGGCGCTGGCGGGGGATGTCGGCGCGCAATTGCCTGCGAGGCGGCCGTGGCGCGATGGGAGGCGAGCGAGGTCCCGGACGGCGCCGATTTCAACCGGGTGCCCGCCGCCATCCTGGGGGGCGCATGAGCATGTTCGACGCGAAGGCGGTGCTGGCGGAAGAAGTGGCGCGGCTGCTCGGCGGGCGCATCGGCAGCGTGCTGCAGGGCGAGGTGACGGAGGGGCAGGGCGCCCCGATCACCCTGCAGGACCCTGCCACAGGCCAGGCCATGGCGGATTACGCCGATGCCGGCGCGGCAGTGGCGCGCGAGGCGGCGCGAGGCGCGGCGCGGGCGCAGCGGGACTGGATGGCGCTGAGCGCGGCGGAGCGCGGGCGCCGCATCTGGAAGCTCGGCACGCTGCTGCGCGCCAATGCCGAATCCCTGGCCCGCCTCGAATCGGCGAATGCCGGCAAGCCGCTGCGCGACTGCCGCGCGCAGGTGGCCCGGGTGGCGGAAATGGCGGAATACTGGGCCGGCTGGTGCGACAAGATCGAGGGGCGGACCGTGCCCGTGCCCTCCGGCCATACCGTGATCATCCGGCGGGAGCCGATGGGCGTGGTGTTGGCCATCACGCCCTGGAACGCGCCGATCTTCACCTGCGGCTGGAACGTGCTGCCGGCCATCGCGGCGGGCAATGCGGTGGTGCTGAAGCCCTCGGAATACACGCCGCTCACCTCGCTCGCCTTCGCGCTGCTGGCCGTGCAGGCGGGGTTGCCGCGCGGGCTGGTGCAGGTGGTGGCGGGGCTGGGGGCGACGAGCGGGGAGGCGCTGCTGGCGGCGCCGGAGGTCGCCATGGTGACCTTCGTCGGCGGCGCGGCGAGTGCCAGCCGCATCGCCGCCGCCTGCGCCGCGCGGATGATCCCCTGCGTGCTGGAGCTGGGCGGCAAGTCCGCCAATATCGTCTTCGCCGATGCCGACCTGCCGGCCGCCGTGCAGGGCGCCCAGCAGGCGATCTTCGCGAGTTCGGGCCAGAGCTGCGTCGCCGGGTCCCGGCTTCTGGTGCAGCGGTCCATCCACGACAAGTTCGTGGCGCTGCTGGCCAGGGCCTCCGCAAGAATCCGGATGGGCGATCCGCTGGATGTGGCGACGGAGGCCGGGCCTGTCGCGACCGCGCGGCAATTCGCGCATGTGACGGCGATGCTGGCGGCCGGGGTGGCGGAGGGGGGGCAGTTGCTGGCCGCGCCCCGGGCCAAGGCCCTGCCGGAGGAGGGCTTCTGGGTGATGCCGAGCATCCTCGCCGGCCTGTCGAACGACGCGCAGGCGGCGCAGACGGAAATCTTCGGCCCCGTCGTCACCGCCATCCCCTTCGAGGAGGAGGCGGAGGCCGTGGCATTGGCGAATGCCACCCCCTATGGCCTGGCGGGCGCGGTCTGGACCCGCGACCTCGGCCGGGCGCATCGGGTGGCGGCGGGGGTGCGGGCGGGCAGCTTCTGGGTGAATGGCTACGGCACCATCCATGTCTCCGTGCCCTTCGGCGGCTTCGGCGCCAGCGGCCATGGCCGGTCCTCGGGCGCGGAGGCGCTGGCCGCCTATACCCAGTCCAAGGCCGTCTGGATCGAGACCGCGGCGGACCCCGTTTTGGGCTTCGGCCATCGTCCCGGCTGATTGTTGCGGGCCTTGCATCGCGCCCGGGAAGCCTGTTCCCTTGAGGGGCGGGGGCGGCGCGGTGCCGCGTGATCCAATGCGGCGCCTCGAAGCGCCCCAACGTCTGGAGATGAGACAAGATGCTGCGACGCCACCTCTTGACCGGCGCCGGGGCGGCGCTGGGCGCCTCGACCCTCGGGGTGCCCGCCTTCGGCCAGGGCACCTCCGCCGCGTCCCGCGTGCTGAAGTTCATCCCGCAGGCGGACCTGGCGGTGGTCGATCCCATCGTCACCACCGCCTATGTCACGCGCAACCACGCCTATCTCATCTGGGATACGCTCTACGGCTTCGACGCCGACTACAAGGCGCAGCCGCAGATGGCGGCGGGCCATACGGTTGAGGATGACGGCAAGCGCGTCACCATCACCCTGCGCGACGGGCTGAAGTGGCATGACGGCACGGCGGTGACGGCGCGCGACTGCGTCGCCTCCATCCGACGCTGGGCGGCGCGGGATGCGCTGGGCCAGGTGCTGATGACGCAGACGGATGAGCTTGCGGCCTCCGGCGACAAGGCCATCGTCTTCCGCCTGAAGAAGCCTTTTCCCCTGTTGTTCGAGGCGCTGGGCAAGCCTTCCACGCCCGTTGCCTTCATGATGCCGGAGCGGTTGGCCAGCCAGGACCCGGCGACGCCGATCCGCGGCGACCTGATCGGCAGCGGGCCCTTCAAGTTCGTCGCCGGCGAACGCGTGCCAGGCGCCCGCATCGTCTATGAGCGTTTTGCGGATTACGTGCCGCGCACGGGTGGCGAGGCCAGCTGGACCGCCGGGCCGAAGGTGGCGCGCTTCGACCGCGTCGAGTGGCATGTGACGCCGGATGCGGCGACCGCGGCGGCCGCGCTGCAGAATGGCGAGATGGATTGGTGGGAGCAGCCGACCGGCGACCTGCAGCCGGTGCTCCGCCGCAACCGCAACGTGGTGCTGGAGATTCCGGACCCGACCGGGTTGCTGGCGATCGCGCGCTTCAATCACCTGCACGCGCCCTTCGACAAGCCGGCGGTGCGCCGCGCGCTGCTGGGCGCCGTCAACCAGGCGGATTTCATGACCGCCGTGATCGGCACGGATCGCAGCCTGTGGCGCGAGGGCATCGGCTATTTCCCACCCGGCACGCCGCTCGCCTCCGATGCCGGGCTCGAGGCCATCACCAGCCCGCGCAACATGGACAAGGTCAAGGCCGATCTGGCCGCGGCCGGCTATAACGGGGAGAAGGTGACGCTGATCGCGGCCTCCGACTTCCCCTCGCTGAACGCGCTGGCGCAGGTGGGCAACGACATGCTGCGGCGCGCCGGCATGAATGTGGACTATATCTCCACCGATTGGGGCACCGTGGTGCAGCGGCGCGCGAGCCGCGAGCCCGGGGAGCGCGGCGGCTGGAGCATGTTCTTCACCTTCTGGTCGGGCCTCGACATGTTCAACCCGGGCGTGCACCAGAGCCTGCGCGGCCATGGCCAGCAGGCCTGGTTCGGCTGGCCGACCATCCCGCGGCTGGAGGAGCTGCGCGCCGCCTGGTTCGACGCGCCGGACCTCGCGGCGCAGCAGGCGCTGGGCCGGCAGATCCAGGAAGTGGCCTTCCAGGAAGTGCCCTATCTGCCGCTCGGCCAGTACTTCCAGGCGACCGCCTATCGCCGCGACCTGACCGGCGTGCTGAAGGGCCTGCCGCTGTTCTGGAACGTGCAGCGCGGTTGAGTGCGGCGCGGGGGAGGGGTGCGCGGGCGCCCCTCCCAAGCGGTTACGGCTTGCGGGATGCGGCCAGGGCTGGTCTGATCCGTTCTCAGGAAGGCTTGAACGGGAGACTGGTATGCTTCGCAGGGACCTGCTGAAGGCAGGCGCGGCTGTGGCGGGCGCATCCGCATTGCCGCGCGTCGCGATCGCGCAGCCGGCACAGAATCGCGTCTTGAAGATGGTGCCGCAGGCGAATCTGACGAGCCTCGATCCGGTGTGGACCACCGCGAATATCACCCGCAACCACGGGCACATGATCTACGACACGCTGTATGGGCTGGACGCGCAGTTCCGCCCGCAGCCGCAGATGGCCGCGGGCCATGTGTCCGAGGATGGCGGCAAGCGCATCATCATCACGCTGCGCGAGGGTCTGCGTTTCCACGACGGCACGCCGGTTCTGGCGAAGGATGTCGTGGCGAGCGTGACGCGCTGGATGAAGCGCAACCCCTTCGGCCAGAAGCTGGCGACGCTGACGGAGGAGGTCTCCGCGCTGGATGACAAGCGCCTGCAGTTCAGCCTGAAGCGACCCTTCCCGCTGCTGTTTGCCGCGCTCGGCCAGGTCTCCAACAGCCCGGCCTTCATCATGCCGGAGCGCATCGCCAGCACGGATGCCTTCACGCAGATCCGCGAGACGGTGGGCAGCGGGCCCTTCCGCTTCAAGGCGGATGAATACAATTCCGGCTCGATGGTGGTCTATACGCGTAACCCCGACTACCTGCCCGTCTCGACCGGCACGCCGAGCCTGACGGCGGGCCCGAAGATCGTGAATTTCGACCGCGTCGAGTGGCACATCATCACGGATGCGGCGACGGCGGCCGCGGCGCTGCAGACCGGCGAGATTGACTGGTACGAGCAGCCGCCGCCCGAGATCCAGATGCTGCTCCGCCGCAACCGTAACGTGAAGATCGAGGCGATCGACCCGCTGCCGCTGACCGGCATCCTGCGCATGAACCACCTGCACGCGCCCTTCAACGACAAGAAGATGCGCCAGGCGCTGCTGCCGGCGATCAGCCAGTCCGACTTCATGCAGGCGATCGTCGGCACCGACCCGAACCACTTCAACGCGGCGACCGGCTTCTTCACCCCCGGCACGCCGCTGGCCAACGATGCCGGCATGGCGCCGCTGATGGGGCCGCGCAGCATCGACCGCGCGAAGGCCCTGATGCGCGAGGCCGGCTACACCAACGAGCCGATGCGCCTGATCGGCCCGACCGATATCCTGGCACCCTCCGCCATGACGCAGGTGGGCGCGGATCTGGTACGCCGCCTCGGCTTCAACGCGGATATCGTGCTGACCGACTGGGGCACCACTGTGCAGCGCCGCGCCTCGCGCGAGCCGATCTCGGCGGGCGGCTGGAGCATGCTCTTCACCAGCTTCTCCTCCTTCGACTTCGCCAATCCCGCGGCGCATTTCCCGCTGCGCGGCAATGGCGCCGGCGCCTGGTTCGGCTGGCCCAGCATTCCGAAGCTGGAGGAGCTGCGCGACGCCTGGTTCGAGGCGCCGGATGTCGCGGCCGAGCAGCGCCTGGGCCGCGAGATGCAGGAAGTGGCGATGGATGAGCTGCCCTATATCCCCGTCGGCGCCTACCTCTCGCTGACCGCCTTGCGCAGCAACCTCTCGGGCCGCGTGCCCGGGCTGGCGCTCTATTGGGGCATCAAGCGGGACTGATCGGCGACAACCCAGGAAGGGACGTGCAGATGATCGGACGGCGTGGATTGATGGCGGCCTCGGCCGCGGCGGTGGCGGCCCCCAGCGTAGTCTTGGCGCAGGGTGGCGCGCAGCGCGTGCTGCGGGTGATCCCGCAGGCGAACCTCACCTCGGTGGATCCGGTCTGGACCACGGCGGTGGTCACCCGCAACCACGCCTTCATGCTGTATGACCAGATCTGCGCGCAGGACAGCAACGGCGAGATCAAGCCGCAGATGGCGGAAGGCTGGACCGTCGCCGACGACCAGCTCAGCTGGACCTTCGTGCTGCGGGAGGGGCTGGCCTTCCATGATGGCGAGAAGGTCCTGGCCAAGGACTGCGTCGCCTCCATCAAGCGCTGGGCGCGGCGCGATCCCTTCATGCAGGTGCTCTCGGCCAATGTGGCGGAGGTGGAGGCGCTGGACGACCGCCGCTTCCGCTTCCGCCTGCACCGGCCGGTGCCGCTGCTGACCATGGCGCTGGGCCAGACGCAGTTTCCCTGCTTCATCATGCCGGAGCGCATCGCCGCGACGGATGCCTTCACCCAGATCCGCGACACGGTGGGCAGCGGTCCCTTCAAGTTCGTCCCCGGCGAATGGAATCCGGGCCAGCGCGCCGTCTGGGCGAAGAACGAGCGCTACGTGCCGCGCAGCGAGGCGGTGGATGGCCTGGCCGGCGGGCGGCGGCCGAATATCGACCGTATCGAATGGACCATCATCACGGACCCCGCCACCAGCGCCAATGCGATGATGCAGGGCGAGCAGGACTACTGGGAATATCCGCTGCACGACCTGCTGCCGCTGATGCGCCGGAACCGGGAGCTGGTGGTGCAGCAGCGGCTGCTGGATGGCACCTATGGCGTCTGCCGCTTCAACACGCTGCAGCCGCCCTTCAACAACCCCGCCATTCGCCGGGCGGTGGCCATGGCGGTGGACCAGCGGGACTATCTGCGCGCCGTCGCGGGCAATGATGCCGATGGCTGGGGCGTCTGCGAGGGTGTCTTCACCTGCGGCACGCCGCTGGCGAATGAGAGCGGCAGCGAGATCCTGAAGACGCGCAATATCGAGCGGGCCAGGGCCGCGCTGCGCCAGGCCGGCTACAATGGCGAGAAGGTGGTGCTGATCGCGCCGGGCGACTATCCGCAGATCAATGCGCTGTCGCTGGTCACCGCCGATATCCTGACGCGGATGGGCATGAACCTGGAGGTGGTCTCCACCGACTGGGGCACGCTGGTGCAGCGCCGCGCCAGCAAGGAGCCGGTGGAGCGTGGCGGCTGGAGCATCATCCACACCACCTCCTCCGGCCAGTCGCTGGCGCTGCCGGTCTACCACCTGTTCCTGCGCGCCAATGCCGATGCCGCCTGGTTCGGCTGGCCGAATGAGCCGGAGATCGAGCGGCTGCGCGGCGAATGGGTGCAGACCGGCGACCCGGCGCAAAGCCGCAGCATCGCGGAGCAGCTCAACGCCAAGGCGATGGAATCGATGTACTACATCCCGCTCGGCTACTACTGGCAGCCGAGCGCCTGGCGCCGCAATGTCACCGGCGTGTTCCGCGCGCCGGCCACCGTGTTCTGGAACATCGGCAAGGGCTGATCCCATGATGCAGGCGACCAGGCGTGGCGTGCTCGGTGCGGCAGGTGCGGCGCTGGTCGCGCCCCGCCTGGCATCGGGGCAGGTGGCGGCGCGCACGCTGCGCTTCGTGCCGCAGGCCAATCTCTCGAACATCGACCCCGTCTGGTCGACCGCCGTGGTGGTGCGCAACCACGGGCTGATGATCTACGACACGCTCTATGGCCTGGGCGCCGATTTCCAGCCGAAGCCGCAGATGGCGGCGGGGCATGAGATCAGCGAGGAGGGCCGGCGCTGGACCATCACGCTGCGGCCCGGGCTGCGTTTCCATGACGGCGCGCCGGTGCTGGCGCGGGACTGTGTGGCCTCGATCGCGCGCTGGTCGAAGCGGGACGTGCTGGGCCAGCGGCTGGACGGGCTGCTGGACGGCATGCGCGCCATCGACGATTCGCGCTTCGAGATCCGGATGAAGAAGGCCTGGCCCGGCCTGGCTTTCGCCTTGGGAAAACCGTCGGCCAATATCTGCGCCATCATGCCGGAACGCGTGGCGCAGACCGACCCCTTCCAGCAGATCCAGGACTTTACGGGGAGCGGGCCCTTCCGCTTCCTGCGCGACGAATTCCGCGCCGGCGACCGTGTGCATTACGCGCGCTTTGAAGGCTACGAATCGCGCAATGAGCCCACCGATTTCATGGCGGGCGGCAAGCCCGTGCACTTCGATCGCGTGGAATGGCGGGTGATGCCGGATCCCTCCACGGCCGCCGCCGCGCTGCAGAACAACGAGGTGGATTGGTGGGAGACGCCGCTCTCCGACCTGCTGCCGCTGCTGCGCCGGAACCGCGACATCGTCGTGGACCTGGTGAATGGCGCGGGCAATCTTGGCGTGCTGCGCTTCAACTTCCTGCATCCGCCCTTCGACAATGTCGCGGTGCGCCGCGCCATCCTGCCGGCGCTGGACCAGCGCGCCTTCATGGATGCCGCCATCGGCACGGATCCCGAGATGTCCCGCGTGCCGGCCGGTGCCTTCACGCCGGGCATGCCGCTCGCCAATGATGCGGGGCTGGAGGTGCTCTCCGGCCCGCGCAACCTGGCCGCCGCCCAGCGCGCGCTGCGCGAATCGGGCTATGCGGGGCAGCGCGTGGCGATGCTCTCGGGCACGGATATCCCGGTGCTGCAGAACCTGTCCGTGGTGGCGGCGGATCTGCTGACGCGCATCGGCTTCAACGTGGATCTGCAGGCGATGGATTGGGGCACCCATATCCAGCGCCGCACCAATCGCGGCCCGGTGGAGCAGGGCGGCTGGAGCGCCTTCTGCACGACCTGGGAGGGCTTCGATGTCTCCGTCCCCGGCAGCCACCAGCCGATCCGCGGCCATGGCGCCGCGGCCTGGGCCGGCTGGCCCACCATCCCGCGCCTGGAGGAACTGCGCGAGGCCTGGTTCGAAGCGCCGGACCTGGATTCGGAAAAGCGCATCGCGGCGGAGATGCAGCGCGTGGTCTGGCAGGAGGTGCCCTTCATCCCGCTCGGCCAGGTGCTGCCGCGCATGGCCTATCGCCGCAGCCTGGCGGGCGTGGTGAAGGGCGGGCCCGCGCTGTTCTGGGGCGTGCGGCGCGCCTGACCCCGCCGCTGGCACGGCGCGTGCACCGCAACGATGCCAGGCGCGCAACCCACCGATGAACGGTTCGGGATGCTGGCGCGCCGCACAGGGATAAGGCAGTCTGCCCGGAATAAGGGCGGCTGGGGCAAGGGGTTTGAGAAGATGGATCGCAGGTCGTTTCTGAAGACCGGTGCCGCGGCCGGCGCCGCGGCCGCCATCGGGGGCGGGACCGCCGCGCCGGCGCTGTCGCAGGGCGCCAATGCGCGCACCCTGCGCTTCGTGCCGCAGGCCAACCTGGCGAATTTCGACCCGATCTGGGGCACGCAATACGTCGTCCGCAACGCCTCCGTCCTGGTGTGGGACACGCTCTACGGCTTCGACGACAAGCTGGTGCCGCAGCGCCAGATGGTGGAAGGCGAGACCACCTCCTCGGACGGCCTGGTCTGGACCTTCAAGCTGCGCCCCGGCCTGCGCTTCCATGACAATGAGCCGGTGCGTGCGCGCGACGTCGTCGCCTCCATCAATCGCTGGATGCCGCGCGACCCGATGGGCCAGCTGCTGCGCACCATCCAGAACGAGCTGGTGGCGGTGGACGACCTGACCTTCCGCTGGTCGCTGAAGGTGCCCTTCCCGAAGATGACCATGGCGCTGGGCAAGAATGCCACGCCGATGTGCTTCATCATGCCGGAGCGGATCGCGACCCGCTTCGACAGCTTCACCCAGATCAACGAATATGTCGGCTCCGGCCCCATGCGCTTCCTGCGCGACGAATGGGTGCCGGGCGCGCGCGCCGTCTTCGGCAAGTTCGACGGCTATGTGCCGCGCAACGAGCCGGCGAGCTGGCTGGCCGGCGGCAAGCGCATGCTGGTGGACCGCGTGGAATGGGTGGTGATGCCGGACCCGGCCACCGCCTCCTCCGCCCTGCAGAATGGTGAGGTGGACTGGTGGGAGAATCCCATCACGGACCTGATCCCGCTGCTGCGGCGCAACCGCAACATCATGGTCGATATCGCGGACCCGCTGGGCAATATCGGCAGCTTCCGCATGAACCACCTGCACAAGCCCTTCAACGACGTGCGCATCCGCCGCGCCGTGCTGATGGCGATGAGCCAGGAAGACTACATGACCGCCCTGGTGGGCAGCGACGCCAATCTGTGGAAGCCGCTGCCGGGCTTCTTCACGCCGGGCACGCCGCTCTATACGGAGGAAGGCGGCGATATCCTGAAGGGGCCGCGCAACCTGGACGGGGCCAAGCGACTGCTGGCGGAGGCGGGCTATAACAACGAACCCGTCACCTGTGTCGTCGCGCAGGACCAGCCCATCACCAAGGCGCTGGGCGATGTCACGGCGGACCTGTTGAAGCGCATGGGCATGAACGTGGATTTCGTGGCGACCGACTGGGGCACCACGGGCCAGCGTCGCGCCATGAAGAACCCGCCCGGCCAGGGCGGCTGGAGCATGTTCCACACCTGGCATGCCGGCGCCGATGCCATCAACCCGGCCAGCTACAATGCCGTGCGCGCCAATGGCGACGGCGCCTGGTTCGGCTGGCCGAATATCCCGGCGGTGGAGGCGGAGGTGCCGAACTGGTACGCCGCCTCGACGCTCGAGGAGGAGCGTGCGGCGATCGGGCGGCTGAATCGTGCGGCGATGGAGGAAGTGGTCTATGCACCGACCGGCTTCTTCCTGAGCTACCAGGCCTGGCGCCGGAACGTCTCCGGCGTGGTGAAGGGGCCGATTCCCTTCGTCTGGGGCGTCAGCAAGACCTGAGTTGCATGCTGAGTTGAGAAAGGTCTGAGAAGCGGATGTTCGCCTATATTGTCCGAAGAGTCCTCGCCACCATCCCGGTGATGGCGATCGTCGCGTTGTTCGTCTTCTCCCTGCTCTATCTCGCGCCCGGCGATCCGGCCGCGGTGATCGCGGGGGACCAGGCAACGCCGGACGATGTGGAGCGCATCCGCGCCAGCCTCGGCCTGGACCGCCCCTATCTGGTGCGGTTCGGGACCTGGGTCTGGGACATCCTGCGGGGTGACCTCGGCGTCTCGATCTTCACCAACCTGCCGGTCAGCACCATGATCCAGCAGCGCATCGAGCCGACGCTCTCGCTGATGATCGTGACGCTGATCCTGGCCGTCTCCATCGCCGTGCCCATGGGCGTGGTGGCGGCCTGGCGGCAGGGCACGCTGATCGACCGCGCGGTGATGGGCTTCGCGGTGCTCGGCTTCTCCGTGCCGGTCTTCGTCGTGGGCTATGTGCTGGCCTATTTCTTCGCCCTCGAATGGGACCTGCTGCCGGTGCAGGGCTATACGCCCTTCGCGCGCGGCTTCTGGCCCTGGCTGCAGAACCTGATCCTGCCGGCCATCGCGCTCGGCTCCGTCTATATCGCGCTGATCGCGCGCATCACGCGCGCCACCATGCTGGAGGTGCTGCAGCAGGACTATGTCCGCACCGCCAAGGCCAAGGGCCTCGGCCAGCGCGCCATCCTCTTCGTGCATGCGCTGAAGAATGCGGCGGTGCCGATCATCACCGTCATCGGCATCGGCATCGCGCTGCTGATCGGCGGCGCCGTGGTGACGGAAAGCGTCTTCGCCATCCCGGGCCTCGGCCGCCTGACGGTGGATGCCATCCTGCGGCGCGACTACCCGGTCATCCAGGGCGTCGTGCTGCTGTTCAGCTTCGTCTATGTGCTGGTCAACCTTGCCATCGACCTGGCCTATACCCTGTTCGACCCGAGGATCCGGTATTGAGCACCACCACTCTCCCCCCCGGGGTGAACGCCGCCGTCCCGATGCCGGACATCATGCCGCCCGTGCGCGCGCGGCGTGGCGTCCTCGGCTTCATCCGCCGGAATCCCACCATCGCCATCGGCGGGTTCCTGATCTTCCTGATGGTCTTCATCGCGGTCTTCGCGCCCTTCCTGACCAGCAAGGACCCCACCGCGCTGGCGCCCGCGCTGCGCACCCGTGAACCTTCCGCGCAGTTCTGGTTCGGCAGCGACATGCTGGGCCGCGACATCTATTCGCGCGTGCTCTACGGCGCCCGCGTCTCGCTGACCGTGGGCTTCGCCGTGGCGATCTGCGCCAGCGCCATCGGGCTGTTCATCGGCCTGATCTCGGGCTTCATCCGGGTGGCGGATGGCATCATCATGCGGATCATGGACGGCATGATGTCCATCCCCTCCATCCTGCTGGCGATCGCGCTGATGGCGCTGACCCGCGGCAGCGTGGGCAATGTGGTGCTGGCCATCACCATCGCGGAAATCCCCCGTGTCTCCCGCCTGGTGCGCGGCGTGGTGCTGAGCCTGCGGGAGCAGCCCTATGTGGATGCGGCCATCGCCTCGGGCACCCGCACGCCGATGATCATCCTGCGCCACATCCTGCCGAATACGCTGGCGCCGCTGACCGTGCAGGCCACCTATATCTGCGCCAGCGCGATGATCACGGAGGCGATCCTGTCCTTCATCGGCGCCGGCACGCCGCCGATCATCCCGTCCTGGGGGAATATCATGGCGGAGGGCCGCGCCCTCTGGCAGGTGAAGCCCTATATCGTCTTCTTCCCGGCGCTGTTCCTGTCCATCACCGTGCTGGCCGTGAACCTGCTGGGCGACGGGCTGCGCGATGCGCTCGACCCGCGCATGGCCAAGAGGCTCTGACCCAGATGGCACTTCTCGAAGTCGATGCGCTGCAGACGCATTTCCGCACGCCGGACGGCATCAACCGTGCCGTGGACGGCGTCACCTTCCATGTGAATGCGGGGGAGACGCTGGCCATCGTGGGTGAGTCCGGTTGCGGCAAGTCCGTGACCGCCATGTCCATCCTGCGGCTGATCCCGGAACCGCCCGGCAAGCTGGCAGGCGCCATCCGCTTCAACGGCAAGAACCTGCTGGAAGCGACCGACAAGGAGATGCGGGCGATCCGCGGCAACGAGATCAGCATGATCTTCCAGGAGCCGATGACCAGCCTGAATCCGGTGCTGACGGTGGGCCGCCAGATCGGCGAGACGCTGCGACTGCACCAGGGCATGTCCGCCCAGGCCGCCGAGGATCGCGCGGTGGAGATGCTGAACCTGGTCGGCATCCCGGAGGCGAAGCGCCGCGTGCGCGAGTATCCGCACCAGCTTTCGGGCGGCATGCGCCAGCGCGTGATGATCGCCATCGCGCTGGCCTGCAACCCGAAGCTGCTGATCGCGGATGAGCCGACGACGGCGCTGGACGTCACCATCCAGGCGCAGATCCTGGACCTGATGCGCGACCTGAAGCACCGCGTCGGTGCCGCCATCGTCCTCATCACCCACGACCTCGGCGTGGTGGCGGAAGTCGCGGAACGGGTGGTCGTCATGTATGCGGGCCGGAAGGTGGAGGAGGCGCCGGTCAGGGCGCTCTTCAACACGCCGCGTCATCCCTATACCCAGGGGCTGCTCGGCTCCGTGCCGAAGCTCGGCTCATCCCTGACCGGGGAGGCGACGCGGCTGGCGGAAATTCCGGGCCTGGTGCCCAGCCTGAAGCAGAAGATCCCGGGCTGCGTCTTCGCCAGCCGCTGTGCGCATGCCACCGAACTCTGCACCGCCGTCGCGCCGGCGCTGGAGGAAAAGGCACCGGGGCATGTCGCCGCCTGCCACTACGCGCTGCGCGAAGGGGCCCTCGCGGCATGAGCACGCCGGTTTTGCAGGTCAACGACCTGAAGAAGCACTTCCCGATCCATGGCGGGTTCTTCGGCGGCGTCACCGCCAAGGTCTATGCCGTGGACGGCATTTCCTTCTCCATCGCGAAGGGGGAGACGCTGTCGCTGGTCGGTGAATCCGGCTGCGGCAAGTCCACCGTGGGCAAGGCACTGCTGCGGCTGTTCCCGCTGACCGATGGCCAGGTGATCCTGGACGGGCAGCGGATCGACGACATGCCCTCCGGCACGCTGCGGCCGCTGCGGCGGCGGATGCAGGTGGTGTTCCAGGACCCCTTCAGCAGCCTGAACCCGCGCATGCGGGTGCGCGACATCCTGGCCGAGCCGATCCGCAACTTCGGCCTGGCGAAGGGTTCGGCCGACCTCGAGGCACGGCTGGCCGCGCTGATGGACAAGGTCCGGCTGCCGCGGGATGCGATCAATCGCTGGCCGCATGAATTCTCCGGCGGCCAGCGGCAGCGCATCGGCATCGCGCGCGCGCTGGCCGGCGAGCCGGACCTGATCATCTGCGACGAGGCGGTCTCGGCGCTCGACGTCTCGGTGAAGGCGCAGATCGTGAACCTGCTGCAGGACCTGCAGAAGGAGCTCGGCCTGGCCATGCTCTTCATCAGCCACGACCTGGCGATCGTGGAGCACATGACGCACCGCGTCGCGGTGATGTATCTGGGAAAGATCGTGGAGGTGGCGCCGCGGCGCAGCCTCTTCGGGGCGCCGAAGCATCCCTATACGGAGGCGCTGCTCTCCGCCGTGCCGCAGCCGACGCCGGGCGTGCAGCGCCAGCGCATCATCCTCAAGGGCGATGTGCCCAGCCCGATCAACCCGCCCAAGGGCTGCCGCTTCCACACCCGCTGCCCCTATGCCTTCGACCGCTGCCGGGTGGAGGAGCCCGCCCTGCGGCCGGTTCAGGATGCGATGGGGGAGGGGCATGTCAGCGCCTGCCACCTGCACGACCTGCCGGCGGCGGAAAACCCGCTCTCCGGCGCCAAGGGGGCGCAGCTTCTGGCGGTCGGGTAGCGCGGCGCATCAGTTTCGCCATCGCCACGCTTGACGAGGCGCGGCACCGGGACGACTCTCCCAGGCCAGGGCGGCCCCCAAACCGGGGGGCCGGCAGGCCAAATTCGGGGAGAGGCGCGATGCCGCAGGTCACACTGACGGTCAACGGCACGAAACACACGGTCGAGGTCGAGGCCCGCACCCTGCTGGTCGAGACGCTGCGGGAGCAGCTGCGCCTCACCGGCACCCATGTCGGCTGCGACACCAGCCAGTGCGGCGCCTGCGTCGTCCATATGGGTGGGGATAGCGTGAAGTCCTGCACCATCCTGGCGGTGCAGTGCGACGGCAGCGAGATCACCACCATCGAGGGCCTGGCCGCCGCGGACGGCACGCTGCATCCGATGCAGGAAGCCTTTCGCGAATACCATGCGCTGCAATGCGGCTTCTGCACGCCGGGCATGGTCATGTCAGCCATCGACCTGGTGAACAAGCACCCGGATGGCATGAGCGAGAAGGAGATCCGGGAGGGGCTGGAGGGCAACCTCTGCCGCTGCACCGGCTACCACAACATCGTGAAGGCGATCGCCGCGGCGCAGGACGTGATGCATGGCCGGGTGAAGGAGCTGGCGCGCGCCGCCGCCGAATAGGCCGGAGTTCCGGTTGGGTGCTCCGCGGACCAGCCCCCCGGCAGAGGGGGCACCGCGGCGGGCCAGCCTGTTGCAACGCGACGGGGAGGATCTGAACCATGAACGTGGTGACGCCCTTCGAGGGCATCGGCGCCAGCCTGCGCCGCAAGGAGGATTTTCGCTTCCTGCAGGGCCGTGGGCAGTACACGGATGACATCAACCGGCCGGGCCAGACCCATGCGGTGATGCTGCGCAGCCCGCATGCGCATGCGACCATCGACCGGATCGACACCGCGGCCGCGAAGGTGATGCCCGGGGTGAAGGCCATCTTCACCGGCGCCGACATGGCCGCCGAATCCATCGGCGGCATTCCCTGCGGCTGGCAGATCCACAACAAGGACGGCTCGCCGATGGCGGAGCCGATGCACCCGGCGCTGGCCCTCGGCAAGGTGCGCCATGTGGGCGACCCGGTGGCGGTGGTGATCGCGGAAACCCGCCTGCAGGCGCGCGATGCGGCCGAAGCCATCATCGTGGACTATACGCCGCTGCCCGCCGTCTCCGGCACCGAGGCCGCAATCCAGCCCGGCGCGCCGCAGGTGCATGAGGGGGCGCCCGGCAACCTCTGCTACGACTGGCATATCGGCGACAAGGCGGCGCAGGAAGCGGCCTTCGCCCGCGCCGCGCGGGTGGTGAAGTTCGAGACGACGAACAACCGCCTGGTGCCGAATGCGATGGAGCCGCGCGTCGCCATCGGCGACTTCGACAGTTTCTCGGGCGACTACACCCTCTATACCACCAGCCAGAACCCGCATGTGATCCGGCTGCTGATGGGCGCCTTCGTGCTGCATATCCCGGAGAGCAAGCTGCGCGTGGTGGCGCCCGATGTGGGCGGCGGGTTTGGTTCCAAGATCTACCACTATGCCGAGGAGGCGATCGTCACCTGGGCCGCCGGCAAGGTGAAGCGCCCGGTCAAATGGACCTGCGAGCGGTCCGAATCCTTTATGTCCGACGCGCATGGGCGCGACCACGTTTCCATCGCCGAGCTGGCGCTGGATGCGGAGGGGAAGATCCTGGGCCTGAAGGTGCATACGCTCGCGAATATGGGCGCCTATCTCTCCACCTTCGCGCCCTGCGTGCCGACCTATCTCTACGCCACGCTGCTGTCGGGCGTGTATTCCACGCCGGTGATCTATGCCGAGGTGAAGGCGGTCTTCACCAACACGGTTCCTGTGGATGCCTATCGCGGCGCCGGGCGGCCGGAGGCGACCTATCTGCTGGAACGGCTGATGGACGTGGCGGCCGCCGAGGCCGGCATCGACAAGGTCGAGTTCCGACGCCGCAATTTCATCCGCCCCGACCAGTTCCCCTACCAGACGCCGGTGGCGCTCCAGTACGACAGCGGCAACTACCATGCGACGCTGGATGCCTGCCTGGAGACGGCGGGCTGGGCCGGCTTTGAGGCACGCCGGGCGGAGGCCAAGTCGCGCGGCAGGCTGCGCGGCATCGGCATCTCCACCTATGTCGAGGCCTGCGGCATCGCCCCCTCCGCCGTGGTCGGCTCGCTGGGCGCCCGGGCGGGGCTCTATGAGGTGGGCACCATCCGCGTGCATCCCACGGGCAGCGTCACCGTGCTGACGGGCGCGCATAGCCACGGGCAGGGCCACGAGACGACCTTCGCCCAGCTGGTGGCGGAAAAGCTCGGCGTGCCGACGGCCAATGTGGATATCGTCCACGGCGACACGGCCAAGGTGCCCTTCGGCATGGGCACCTACGGGTCCCGCAGCCTGGCCGTGGGTGGCTCCGCCATGGACAAGGCGATGGACAAGATCATCGCCAAGGGCAAGCGCATCGCCGCCCATCTGATGGAGGCCAGCGTCGAGGATATCGAATTCGAGCGCGGCACCTTCCGGGTGGCCGGCACGGACCGAACCAAAAGCCTCACGGACATCAGCCTGGCGGCCTATGTCCCGCACAACTACCCGATCGACGAGATCGAGCCGGGGCTGGAGGAGACGGCCTTCTACGACCCGAAGAACTTCACCTATCCCGGCGGCTGCCATATCTGCGAGGTGGAGATCGACCCGGATACGGGCCGTGTGGAGGTGGTGAACTTCACCGCGGTGGACGATGTGGGCCGCGTCATCAACCCGATGATCGTGGAGGGCCAGGTGCAGGGCGGCGTGGCGCAGGGCATCGGCCAGGCGTTGCTGGAGGCGGCGATCTATGACGCCCAGGGGCAGCTGATCTCCGGCTCCTTCATGGACTATACCATGCCGCGGGCCGGCGACCTGCCGGATGTCGGCGTCGCCACCCATACCACCCTCTGCACCCACAACCCGCTGGGCGTGAAGGGCTGCGGGGAGGTGGGGGCCATCGGGTCGCCGCCGGCGGTGATGAATGCGGTGGTGGATGCGCTGCGCGACTATGGCGTGCGCCATGTGGAAATGCCGGCGACGCCGCAGAAGATCTGGGGCATCGTCAATGCCCACAGGCTCGCGGCCGAATAGACAGGGGATTCGGAAGATGTACGATTTCGCTTACCACAAGCCGGCCTCGGTCGCGGATGCCGTGAAGATCCTGGCCGCCGACCCCGATGCGCGGCCGATCTCCGGCGGCATGACCCTGCTGCCCGCGCTGAAGCTGCGGCTGAACAAGCCGACCGCCGTGGTCGACCTCTCCGGCATCGCGGAACTCCGCGGTGTGAAGCGGGAAGGGGACAAGCTGGTGATCGGCGCCCTGACCCGGCACTACGAGGTGGCGACCTCGGCCGAGGTGAAGGCGGCGATCCCGACGCTGGCCGCCATGGCGGCCACCATCGGTGATACCCAGGTGCGCAACCGCGGCACCATGGGCGGCTCCGTCGCCAATAACGATCCCTCCGCCGATTACCCGGCCGCGCTGCTGGCGCTCGGCGCCACCATCCAGACCGACAAGCGCCAGCTTGCGGCGGAGGATTTCTTCACCGGCATGTTCACCACGGCGCTGGATGTGGGGGAGCTGGTGACGGCGATCCATATCCCGATCCCCGCCAAGGCCGGCTATGCCAAGATGCGCAACCCGGCCAGCCGCTATTCCATGGCCGGTGTCTTCGTGGCCAAGACCGCCTCCGGCGTGCGCGTGGCGGTGAACGGCGCCGGCGCCAATGGCGTCTTCCGCGAGGCGGCGATGGAAGCGGCGCTTGCCGCCAACTGGTCGCCGGATGCGGTGGCCGGCGTGAAGGTCGACCCCGGCCTGCTGAACGGTGATATCCATGGCAGCGCCGAATACCGCGCGCATCTGGTCACGGTGATGGCCAAGCGCGCGGTGGTGGATGCTGGCTGAGACTCCGGAGCCCAGCCTGCGGGACCTGCTGGTGGCGCGCCATGAGCGCGTCACCGAGGGCATCCGCTACCTGCATGTGCCGAACCCCGCGAATACGCAGAAGCGTCTGATCGTCACCTTCGCCACCCACAACAACAATGGCCGCTACGCCGCCATCGACAGCATCCATCGCAAGATGCCGATGGACCTGCTGGCCTTCTGCGATCCCGACAACAGCTACTATCTCTATGACGATGGCGGCGCCCGCTTCGGCGCGCTGCTGCGCGAGCTTATCCGGCCCTATGCCGCCCGCCGGGTGCTGTTCTTCGGCTCCTCCATGGCCGGCTATGCCGCACTGCGCTGGGCCATCGAGCTGGAGGCCGCCTGCGTCGTCTCCAACCCCCAGGTGAACCTGGATGCCTCCGTGCCGCATGCCTGGCGGCCGCTGCGCGACAATATCCTGCGCATTCCGCAGCGGGTGAACCTGGATGAGCTGCCGGCCCAGCCGCGCCGTGCGGCGCTGACGGTGCTGCATGGCCGGCACCCGCTGGACCTCGAGAATATGCGCCGCCTGTTCAGCCTGTGGCTGGCCTCGCCCGGCATGTCGCTGAACATCCGGCAGGTGGATGAGACGCAGCACGCCTATCTGATCCGCGATTTCCGGCACTTCACGCAGCTGGTGGAGCAGACCTATGAGCAGCGGGCGGCGCTCGAGGTGCCGGTGCTGAAGCCGTCGGCGTGAGGAGTCACGCCGCGCTCAGCGGCACCTGCAAGCACAGGCTCTGCGTCGGCAGCACCTCGCGCCAGGACTCGATGAGCCGCTTATAGGCCAGGCCGACGCGCCGCGGCTTGCGGTCCAGGTCGTAGAGGCCACGCGGATTCACCACGCCGGCCGGGTCCCGCAGCGCGCTGGTCCAGTCGATCTGGTCGGTCAGGGAATACCAGGTGAAGCCGAGCACCGGGATGCCCTCCCGCCGCAGGCGCAAAATGCCGGACCACTGCTTCCACAGCCAGCGCTCCGCCTCGTCGCCATTCGGGCCTTCGTCCAGGTTGGTCTCGGTGTGCATCACCGGCAGGCCGTAGCGGGCATGGTAGTCCCGCGTCACGGTGTCATACCCAAAAACCTCCCCGGCCCAGCGGCCATGGCCCTCGGCATTCAGCAGATGCTCGTTGGTCTGGTACCAGTCATTGCCCATGACGCAGTGGCGCTTCAGGCGGTTGTCGAGGAAGAAGTGGTACTCGGCCCGCGTCATGCCGTTATCCAGCAGGAACTCGTACATGCTGCTGTCGACGCGGCGGCCGTAATTCAGGTCCAGCGTCAGGAAGCGCTCCGCATTGCGGAAATCGGCGTGGGGGACGGAGGCGGGGCATTCCGGGTGGAAGGCCTCCGTGCTTTCGGACTGGATGAAGATGGCATCGGGCCGGTGCTTCAGGATCTCCCGCATCGCCAGGACATTGGCGCGCACCACATGCTTGATGGCGGTGACGTAGCTGCGGTCGTCGGTGCGCTGCTCGTTCCACCAGCCGTAGCGGGCGCTGAAGACGGCGGTGATGAACATCTCGTTCACGGGCGTGTAGAGCTGCACCCAGGGAAAGCGTTGTGCAAATGCGCCGGCATAGTCGGCGAAGAGCGCCGGGAAATCCGGGTTCTGGAAATCGCCGATCCAGTCCGGCACGCCGAAGTGGCAGAGGTCGACGATGGGGCGGATGCCGAGGCGGCGGATTTCGGCAAAGGTCTCGTCGGCGAAGGACCAGTCATGCAGCCCGGGGGCGCGCAGCGTGCTATGCAGCTGCGGCCCGTAGCGCAGGGCATCGCAGCCCAGCTCCCGCACCAGCGCGAAATCCTCCCGCCACCGGTCGTAATGCCCGCATTCGCGCATCTGGTCCCGGCGCAATCGGCCGCCCTGGATGGTGGGGGCGCTGTTCTCGATTCCGGTGGCAAATAGGAAGCCGTGTTGCGGCGCAGCGGCGTTGGAACCGAATTGGTTCTGTGGCATGGGCGCGTCGAGCATGCGCGTGTCCCGGTTTTTTTGTTGCGAAGCGGCGAATCCCCTCGTGATACTTATAGGTTACTGATCACGCCGGCGTGAAGCGGAATTTGCCCTCGGCTTTGCATCCCGGCCCGTGACGGGCATCCTGCCGCCGCAAGGCAGGAGAATGCGCGTGCAGATCGACGACCCGGCGGTGATCGCGGAGGTCCGCGCGGTCTTCGACCGCTACGAGGCCGCCCTGATGGCGAATGAGACGGCGACGCTGGACGCCATCTTCTGGGCCGATCCGCGCACCGTGCGCTTCGGCATCGGCGAGATCCTCTATGGCATCGAGGCGATCCGCGCCTTCCGCGCCTCCGTCCGCGCCTATGCCCAGCGCATCCAGCGCGAGGTACGCATCACCGCCTTCGGCCGGGATGTCGCGGCGACGCATCTGGAGTACGAACGCATCGGCACCGGACTCGTGGGCCGCGAGACGAAGATCATGGCGCGCATCCCAGGGCAGGGATGGCGGGTGGTCTCGGCCCATGTCTCGCTGCTGGCGGCAGAGGATCCGGGCCGTGTGATGGGGAACAAGGCGTGAGTACGGAATTTGCGATGCGGCCCGAGGCGAGTGCGCCCCCGCATGTGGTGGTGATCGGCGCCGGCATCATCGGCGCCGCGACGGCGCTGGGCGCGCTGCGCGAGGGCTTCCGGGTGACCATCCTGGAGCCGGGCGAGCCGGGCGGGGAACAGGCGGCGAGCTACGGCAATGGCTGCTGGCTCAGCCCCATGTCGGTCATCCCGCCCTCCAGCCCTGGGCTGTGGAAGAAGGTGCCGAAATTCCTGGCCGATCCGCTGGGGCCGCTGGCGATCCGCTGGTCCTATTTCCCGAGGGTGCTGCCCTGGCTGGCGCGCTACCTCTGGGCCGGCTGGACCGAGGCCAAGGTGCTGCGCGCTGCCCAGGCGCTGCGCCCGCTGCTGGTGGGCAGCCCGGCGCTGCACAAGCAGCTCGCCGAACAGGCCGGGGTCGGCCATCTGATCGAGCAGCGCGGTCTGGTCTATGTCTATGAGAACCGGGCGCAGTTCGAGGCCGAGGCGCTGGCCTGGCGGGTGCGCCGGCAGGTGGGCATCGAATGGCTCGAACTGGACGCGGATGAGATGCGCCAGCGGGAGCCGGAGCTCGACCGCCGCTACGGTTTTGGCGCGCTGGTGGAGGAAGGCGGACATTGCCGCGATCCCGGCGCCTATGTGGCCGCGCTGGTGGCCCAGGCCCGCGCGGAGGGCGCCGAACTGCGGCGGGAGGCGGCGACGGGATTCCGGCTGGAGGGTGGCCGGCTGCGCGCCGTGGTGACGGCCGCGGGCGAGGTGGCCTGCGACCGCGCCGTGATCTGCGCCGGCGCGCATTCGAAAAAACTCGCGGCCGCCGTGGGGTCCCGCGTGCCGCTGGAGACGGAGCGCGGCTACCACGCCATGGTCGCGGATGCCGAGGTCGGGCCGCGCACGCCGATGATGCCCTATGACGGCAAGATGTCGATCACCTGGACCGATCGCGGCCTGCGCTGCGCCGGCCAGGTGGAGATCGCGGGGCTGGAGGCGGCGCCGAACTGGAAGCGGGCGGAGATCCTGCGCGACCACCTGCTGCGCAGCTTTCCGGGCCTGCCGCGGGACCTGCCGGCGGAGCGGGTGAAGCTGTGGATGGGCCACCGCCCCTCCATGCCCGATGGCCTGCCCTGCCTCGGCGCTTCGGCGGCCACGCCGGATGTGCTGCTGGCCTTCGGCCATGGCCATACCGGGCTGGTGGCGGCGCCACGCACGGCGACGGCCATCGTCGATCTGCTGGCGGGACGGAAACCGGCGCTGCCGATGCAACCATTTCGGCCCGAGCGTTTCGCATAATCACGCTTTTCGCTGGTTTTTCTTGCGACGTGGTGCAATCTTGCATGGTGGCGGCCCTGCATCGTGTCGGGTCGTGTCCACAAGTACGGATTGCATAAGATCGTGTTTCCCGACAACGAGCAGGGCGGCGCCGGCCCCGTCGAAGCCGAAGTGAAGTGGTACAATGCCCGCAAGGGTTTCGGCTTCGTACTGGGTCCGGATGGACAGGACGTCTTCTTCCACGCCTCGGCCTTGACCGAGGCGGGCATCGAGCCGCCGGACACCGGCGACAAGCTGAACTGCGAGATCGGGACGGACCGCCAGGGTCGGCGCCTGGTCACGCGGATTCACTCCGTCATCAAGGGTCCGGGCGGCGACAGGGCCGCGCGTCCGGGCGGCTTCGGGGATCGTCCGCCGCGTCGGGATTTCGGCGGCGCGCCCGGTGGCTTCGGCGATCGTCCGCCGCGTCGGGATTTCGGCGGTGCGCCGGGTGGCTTCGGCGACCGGCCGCCGCGCCGCGATTTCGGCGGCGGTGGCTTCGGCGATCGTCCGCCGCGCCGGGATTTCGGTGGCCCGCCGGGTGGCGGCTTCGGTGGCGGCTTCGGCGCGCCGCGTGGCAATTTCGGCGACCGGCCGCCGCCGCGCCGCGACAACCGCGACGAGGGCGGCCCGACCTATGCCGTCAGCGGCACGGTGAAGTGGTTCGACCAGGTGCGCGGCTTCGGCTTCGTCACGCCCGAGGATGGCGGACAGGACGTCTTCCTGCACTCCTCCGTCCTGCAGCGCGCCGGCCGGGCCGATGTGCAGCAGGGTGAGAAGGTGGCGCTGGATGTGCGGGACGGGCAGCGCGGGCGCCAGGCCGTCAATATGAAGGAATAGTCCGACCCTCATCCGAGGTGGACGGCGGAACCCCGGTCACGCAAGTGGCCGGGGTTTTTGCGTTGATTTAACCCGTTTCGCGGACGAACCCCCCTCCGGGGGCGATTTCTTTACCAAGCGTTCATCATTTGCAGTCGATTGTGAGGCTTCCAGGACGGTAACCCCGGGACGACGGATGGTCGTCCGGCCCGCCTGACAGAAAGAAACCTGACGGGAAAACCCCGGAGGAAAGCACGATGTCGACCACGCATGTCATGCCCTCGCCCATGGCATCCTACCGCCCCATCCCCGAGGAGGGCGGGCTGTTCTACGACCCGGTGCTGCGCATGGGCATCTCCTGGCTCGACACGCCGGCCGGCCGGCCGGAGCCCCCGCCGCAGGGGACGGAGGCGCTGATCCACGCCGTTGCCGCCGTCCTGGCCATTGCCGCAGCCCGGACCCGGCATGCCGGCAATTTCCTGGCGCTGCGCGAAGCCGTGGACCGCGCCATGGGGCCGATGTCGGCCGAAGGTGAGGGCGCGCCCGATCCGCGCGAGGCCGGGCTTGAAGCCTTGCCCGCCATCCGCGACGTGCGCCCGGTGCAGGAGGTGCGGCGCCTGGCCGCCTTGCGGCAGCGCCAATCAGCCGCCTGACCCGGCGGCCGTCCCCGGCTCGGCTGCAGAAGGCCCGGCCGCGGAGGGTTCAGCCGAAGCGGGCGGGGCGCAGCCCGCCATGCAGCCAGGTCACCAGCGTGTAGATGTCATAGACCGGCAGGCCGAGCTCCGCCTGCAGGGCCGCCGCATAGGGCGGCATATTGGTGCATTCCAGGACAATGGCCCCGACTTCCGGATGACGCGCCAAAAGGGCGCGGCCGGCGTCCAGAATATCCTGCTCGGCCAGGGCCACATCCAGATCCGCCTTCTCCGCCTTGATGAGCACGCGGAAGAATTCGCGGCCGCCCTCCGTCCCCTCCATCGGCACATCCAGCGGCACGCCGGCCGCCTGCAGATGCGCGGGCGTCAGGGAGGCGCGGCTCACCGTCACCACACCCACCCGCTTGCCGGGCGGCAGCATGGCCTGCACCCAGGGCACCTGCATGAGGGAGGAGGTCGCGACCGGCACCTGCACCGCCGCCGCCAGCTCCGCCTGGAACAGCGACAGGAAGCCGCAATTGGTGGTAATCGCCTCCGCACCCAGATCCACCAGGTCCCGCGCGGCCGCGATGAAATCCGGCAGCAGGCCGCGCGCGCCCTGCAGCACCACCTTCTCCGGGCTCGCGCCGCGCACCACGCGGAACAGCACGGGGAAGGGCCAGGTGGTGCCATTGCCCATATCGCCGGCAATGCGCGGGAAACGTGCCTCCAGCATCAGGATGCCGAGCGGCGCGCCGTAGATGGATTTGCCGCCGCGGGCGATGCGGGGAGAATGGACGGGTTCTTGCATGGGCGAAGCCTAGCCGGCGGGTGCTTTCTGTCCAGCCTAGGGTGGCAAGGGGTTGCGCAGGGTGCGCGCCGGCGGCTTTTCTGCGCAGGAACAGGTTGAGGACTGACTTATGAAACTCCGACATCGCCTTCTGCTGCCACTGCTGGGCGGCCTTCTCGCCGCGATGCCGGCGCTGGCGCAGGACAACTGGCCCTCCCGCCCCATCGAGTTCCTCGGCGGCTTCCCGAATGGCTCGGGGGTCGACATCTATGCCCGCCGCATCGCCGCCCCGCTGTCCCAGGCGCTGGGCGTGCCGGTGGTGGTGAACAACCGCGTCGGCGCCGGCGGCAATATCGCCTCCGACTTCGTGGCCAAGGCGCGGCCGGATGGCTACGTGATCCTGTTCGGCACCGCGGGCACGCATGCGATCAACGCCACGCTGTACCGGCGCCTGCCCTTCGATCCGCTGCGCGACGTGACGCATATCGCGCATCTCGGCGACGTGCCGAATGTGCTGACCACCAGCATCCAGCACCGCCCCAACTACACCAGCTGCGCGGCGCTGGTGGCGGATGCCAAGGCGCGGCCCGGCGCGCTGAACTATGCCAGCACCGGCAATGGCGCCTCCACCCATCTCGCGGGCGCGCGATTCGCCACGGCGGCGGGGATCGACATGGTGCATGTGCCCTTCCCGGGTCAGGGTGGTGCCGTCACCTCCCTGCTCGGCGGGCAGACCGACCTCTTCTTCAACCAGGTCGGGCCGGCCATCGGCCTGATCCAGCAGGGTGCGGTCCGCGCCCTGGGCGTCACCACGCCGCAGCGCCTGGCCGCGCTGCCGGATGTGCCGACCATCGCCGAGGCCTGCAACCTGCCGGGCTTCGAGAGCACCACCTGGTACGGCGTCTTCGGCCCTCCCGGCCTGCCGGCGCCGATCCAGCAGCGGCTGAACATGGAGATCCGCAAGATCATCGAGGCGCCGGAGTTCCGGGACTGGCTGGTGAACAACCAGGGCATCTCGCCCTCCACCGTCACGACGCCGGAGGAGTTTCGCCGCGTGCATGAGCAGGACATCGCCCGCTGGGGCGAGGTGGTGCGCGCCGCGCGCGCCCAGGTGGACTGAGACGGGAAGGGGGGCTCGCGCCCCCCTTTTCAGTTCCGTCGCCGACGCTGCGCGGCCTCTTCCTGCCGCATGGTGACGAAGACCTCGTAATCCGAATGCTGGGTCGGCACCCAGCCGATGACGTTGCCGCGTTCAACCGCGCGGTGGATCTCCGGGTATGCAGCGGGCAGGGCCAGGTGGAAGGCGGTGATATCCGCCTTGAAGCCATCCGGCGTGTCCTTGCGGACGACGATCGGGCCGTTCTTGATTGGCCTGGACTGCCAGATGATGCGCAGGTCACGCATGTTCAGCAGGCCCTTCTCTGCCGTCGAGCGCAGCATCCCGCGCGTAAAACCTTCCGAGGCCTCGCCGACGCCGGAGGCCCAGGTGACGCCGGCATCGAATTGCCGCCCCATCACGGCGACGATGGCCTGTTCATGCCCGCCGGCGAAGCCTGTGCGGCCGAAGAACTGCTCGGGGTTGATGCCGGCGGCGCGCAGCTCCGCGCGGGGGATCAGGTAGCCGCTGGCGCTGTTCGGATCGGCCCAGGCCATGGTCCTGCCGCGCATCTGCTCCAGGCTGGTGATGCCGCTATCGGCGCGGGTGTACATCACCGCGATGTAGCTGGTGCTCTGGTCCGCCTCCTGCGTCACCAGGATGGGCTCGACATTGCCGTTGGATTCCATCCAGCTCGCCGCATAGGCGGCGGGCGACATGGAGGCCATCTCGATATGCCTGCCGGCAAAGGCCTGGACCACGCCGGAATAGTCGCTGGCCTGGAACAGGCGGACGGGGACGCCGAAGGTCTCCTCGATCAACCGGCCATAGGCGCCGTAGCGGCCGATGCGATCCGCCTCATTCTCCCCGCCCAGGATGCCGATGCGGATCTGCCCGAGCTGCTCCGCCCAGGGACGGCGCCCCTTCGCCGGCATGGCCGGCGCCTGGGCGCGGGCGGCGAGGGGGGTGAGGGCGGCGGCGGCGATCAGGGCGCGGCGGCGGATCAGCATGGTGCGAATGCCTCGGTGACGGAACCGCGACACTAACGTGACGCCGCGCGGGAATCACCAGGATTGGGCATCCGGACGCAGGATGGCCCTGGTCGTCGTCGCCAGGTTGCGCGGCGCGGGTTTCGGCATTTCGGGCCGCTCCATCCGGCCCCAGCCGGGCGCGTCCAGCACCGTGCCGCCTTCCATCACCACGCGGCCGCGGACGATGGTGGCCACCGGCAGGCCGACCGTCTCCATCCCCTCGAAGGGCGTGAAGCGGCTGCGCAGGCTGTGCAGCTCCGCGCCACGGATCACGCCTTCCTTGGCGGGGTCCACCACCGCGATATCCGCATCCGCGCCCGGCTGGATCACGCCCTTGCGCGGATAGAGCCCGAAAGCCTTGGCCGGCGCGGCGCAGGCCATGCGGACATACTGCTCCATGCTCATGCGGCCCTGATGCACCAGGGTGAGCATGAGGCGCATGGAGGTCTCGACGCCCGGGAAGCCGCAGGCATTGTCCCAGAAGCTGGCATGCTGCTTTTCCGCCATGGCATGCGGCGCATGGTCCGTGCCCAGCATGTCGATGGTGCGATCCAGCAGCGCGGCCAGGATGGGTTCCTGCTGCGCCCTTTCACGGATCGGCGGGTTGAGGCGGGCGATGCGGGCCTTGTCGCCGGTCAGGTCCTCGGCCGCGAGGAGAAAATACTGCGGTCCCGTCTCCACCGTCATCGGCACGCCGCGCGCCTTGGCATCGCGGATGATGGGGAGGGAGCGCATGCAGCTCTCATGCACGATATGGATGCGCGCGCCGGTCCATTCGGAGAGGGTGATGGAGCGGTTCAGGCTCTCCAGCGCGACGATATCGGCGCGCGCCGCCAGATGCGCCCAGGCGTCATCGCGCCCCGCGGCCTTCATGCGGTTCTCGCGCCAGAAGAGCATGGGCGAGTTCTCGGCATGGATCGAGCAGCGCAGGCCGAGCTCGGCCAAAATCTCGAAGCCTTCCAGCACCGCGCCATCATTCGGCGCGGGCAGGTTGCCGGTGGTATTGCCGTAGAACAGCTTCGTGCCAATGATCCCGGCCTCGGCGAGCTGCGGCAGGATGTCGAGCGTGCGTTCGTCCAGCAGGCCGTAGAGGCCGTAATTCACATGCGCCTGGCGGGCGGCGGCTTCCTGCTTGATGGCCAGCGCATCCAGCGACCAGACGGGCGGGTCGGTATTCGGCATGTCGAAGACGGTGGTGACGCCACCGGCCGCGGCGGCGCGGGTGCCGGTGGTCCAATCCTCCTTCTGCGTCATGCCGGGTTCGCGGATGTGGGTATGCACGTCGATGGCGCCGGGGATGACGAATTTCCCCGCCGCTTCCATGCTGCGGCGCGCGCGTGGCGCGAAATCCGGATGGCCGACGAAGACAATCAGCCCGTCCTTCACCGCGACATCGGCGACGAAGCGGCCGGTCTCGTTGATGACGGTGCCGCCGGTGATCAGCAGGTCTGCGAGTATGTCCTGCATGGTCAGATCACCCAGCCGCCATCGACGGTGAAATCCTGGCCCGTGGTCTGGCGGGACAGGTCGGAGGCGAAGAACAGCACGGCATTGGCCACGTCCACATCGGTGCTGATGCGGCGCAGCGCATATTCGCTGGCGTGCTTCACGCGCGCCTCATCGAGGCTGATGCCCTCCTTGCGCGCCATGGTGGCCAGCACATTGTCGAAGCGATCGCCCTCCACCATGCCCGGAGCCACGATATTCACGTTGATATTGTGCGGGCCGAGCTCCAGTGCCGCGGATTTGGTCAGGCCCCGCAGGCCCCATTTGCTGGCGGAATAGGCGCTGCGCCCGGCGCGGCCGCGCATGCCGAAGGTGCCGCCGACATTGACGATCTTGCCTGATTTCGCCGCGATCATCGTCGGCGCGAAGGCGCGCATTGTCAGGAAGCAGCCGGTGACGTTCAGGCGGAGGATTTCGTCGAATTCCTGCGGCGTCGTCTCCCAGAAGGTTTTCCCAAGCGGGCCCCGGCCGCCGGCGATATTGATGAGGGCATCGCAGCGGGTGAAGGAGGCGAGCACGGACTTCGCCATGGCCTCCACGCTGGCGGCCTCCATCAGGTCGCAGCCAAAGATCTCGGCGCGGCGGCCCATGGCGCGGACCTGTTCGGCGACGGGCTCGATGGCGGCGGTGTCGCGGCCAACGAGGGCGAGGTCGGCGCCATGCTCGGCCAGCAGCAGGGTGCAGGCAGCGCCCATGCCCTTGGCGGGGCCGGTCACCACCGCCACGCGGTTCTTCAACAGCATTCGTGGTTCCTCCACAATTGCCCCCACCCGAACCAGCCTTCGGCGTCGCGGCAGTGCCGCGACCCCCCGCTTCGCGGGGGAGGGTCGGGGTGGGGGGGCTCTGCCTTATTCCGCCTTCAACAGCCGCTTGGACCGCGTCCAGCCCTTCGCCATCGCCCGGCAATGGCAGGCCACATGCGGCGCCACCGCCTCGCACCATTCGCGCGCCCCGGCATTCACGCCGCGCAGCCGCTCCGCCGCCTCATTCGCCGCGGCCGCGAGCTTGGCCTCGTCGATGCCGAGGACCTTGCGGTCGCGCAGCTTCCACTGGCCGGCGACCATCACATCGGCGACCGCGCTGCCATCCTCGGTCCAGACCAGCTGGTTCGCCGCATCGTTCAGCGGCGCCCAGTTCACATGCGCCAGGTCCAGCAGCACCAGGTCCGCATTCTGGCCGGGCTCGATGGTGCCGCCGCCGAGGCCCATCAGCTTCGAGGAGCCTTGCGTCGCCAGCCGCACCGTCTCCGCCGTTCCCAGCCAGTCGTCATCCTCCGCATCCTCCCAGAGGCGGGAGGCGAAGGCGGCCAGGCGCATGGCCTCGAACATGTTCTGGTTGTCGGAGGAGGAGGAGCCATCGGTGCCGATGCCCACCGTCACGCCGGCCGCAATCGCCTTGCGCACCGGCGCGATGCCGGAGGCGAGGCGCATATTGGCGCCCGGATTGTGCGAGATGCCGGCGCCGCGTTCCGCCAGCAGCGCCAGGTCGCCCTCGGTCAGCCAGACGCCATGCGCCACGCTGAACCAGGGCCCGACCAGGCCGAGGCTGTCCATGTGGCCGAGAAGGGTCGCGCCTTCGTAGCGGATTTCGCCGCCCGCGGCCTGGTAGCGGCTTTCGGCGACGTGGCTCTGCATCGGCAGGCCGTGTTCCGCGGCCAACGCGCGGCAGGCCTTCAGGAAATCATCCGTCCCGTGCAGCGGGATGGTTGGCGCCACGCCGAAGCGGATGTTTTTCGACGTATGCGACCAGCCGCGGGCGATGGCGTCCATCGCGCCGAGGGTCTTCTCCGCCGGGGCCGCGGACATGGCCTCGACCTTGCTGCGAAAAGGTTCGGGCAGGCTCTCGATCAGGCCCGGCGTCGCCTGGAAGAAGGTGAGATCGCCCAGCATCGGCGCCAGCACGGCGCGGATGCCGACCGCGGCATAGGCCTCCGCCATCGCATCCAGCCCCTCGGCGGTGGGAAGCGGGATTTCGGAGGGCAGGTCATAGACCGCGGTGCAGCCCTTCTTCAGGTTTTCCAAGGCATTCAGGGCGGAGGACAGGTACTTGTCCTGCAGCAGCCGCCCGCCGGTGACCCAGGGCGCATGGGCCAGCAGCAGGGCCAGGTCCCATTTGTCGCCCGAGCCCTTGGCCAGGCCGCCATGGCCATGGCTATGGCCATTCACCAGCCCGGGGATGATGAGTCGGCCCCGGGCATCATGCGCCTGCGCGGAGTCCACCTTCGTGCCCGGCGGCAGCAGCGCGGCAATCTTGCCGTCCTCCACCAGCACGTCCTGGAAACGGGTGGAGAGCGCATCCGGCGCCAGGACGCGGGCGCCGGTCAGCAGAATCTTCGACATGGCCGCAGCCTCCGACTATTGGGCGGCCGGTGCTCTTCGCACCGGCTGAGCGGCCAGGTGGATCAAAGCATCCGCTCGGACTTCGGCGGCAGGTAGCGGTCGGTGAACATGGTCTCCGCCGCGGGCGGATTGGCCACGCCCAGGGCTTCCGCATTCACCTGCACCAACTGCTGCGCGCGCGCCATGTCGAGATAGCCCATGCCATTGGCGCGGCTGTTCGGGGTGATGATGGAGCGGTCGCGCGTCATGGCGAAGCGGCGGGATTCCAGCGCCTCGTCGAACAGCGGCTCGCGCCGCTTCAACGCCGCCATGCCGCCGGGGATGTCGTTCAGCAGCAGCTTGAGGCCCTCGATCGAGGCCTTCACGAAGCGCGCCGCCACCTCCTGGTTCCGCTCCAGCCATTCGGCGCGGACGAAGACGCCGGAGCCGTAGAGATCCAGCCCATGCTCGGCATAGGGCCAGGAGAGGATATTGTCCTCCGGGATGCCGAGGCCCACCAGGTTGAAATGCACGGTGAAGAGGAAGCCGGTCACGGCATCCACCTGGCCGGTGCGCAGCATGGTGTCGCGCAGGTTCGCGGCCATGGAGGTCCAGCGCACGCGGCTGGCATCGATGCCGGCCACCTTGGCGAAGGCCGGGAACAACAGCCGGGACCCTTCGCCTTCCGGCGCGCCCAGGCTCCTGCCCTGCACATCCTGCGGCTTCTCGATGCCCCGCCCGCGCATGGTGACGATGGCGGCCGCCGTGCGGTCGAAGACCGGATAGAGCATCACCAGCCGGCTGTTCGGATTCTCCGCATTGAACTTCACCGCGCCCGAGAAATCCGCGAAGCCGATGTCATAGGCGCCGGAGCCCACCTTCACGAGAGCATCGCCGGAGCCGAAGCCGCGATCCATGCGAACCGCCAGCTGCTCTCGCCGGAAGATCCCGCGATCCTCGGCGAGCGCCCACATGCCGTGATTGCCCTGCAGCGCCCAGTCCAGGGTGAAGCGCACGGCGGACTGCGCCTGGGCGGTGCGGATGGCGGGCAGGGCGAGCGTGGTGCCGGCGGCGGCAGCCATCAGGGTGCGGCGGGTCAGCATATGCGGGTCCTCCTCGGTGGCGGCACCATAGCCCGGAAATGCGCCCTGTCACCGCCCCGCGAGGCCCCGCGGCGGCTGTGTAGAGGCCGATCTGCCTTCGGGGCGTGCAGCGTGACCGCGCCTTGGGCAGCTCAGCCGCCGCGCTGGCTGCGCTGGGCGAGGTAGAGGGTGGCCGCCACCATGATGAGCGTGCCCCAGAGCAGGCTCCAGCCCGGCGCCTCCCCGAAGGCCACCAGGCCGATGAGGGCCGCGGCCGGGATCTGCACATATTCAATGGGGGCCAGCAGCCCGACGGGCGTGCGCCGCGCGGCCCAGGAGGCCAGGAAGTCGCCCAATATGGCGCAGGCGGACCCCGCCATCAGCAGCAGCAGCGCCGCCAGCGTCGGGGTCTGCCAGACGAAGGCGGAGACCGGTCCCCAGATGACTACGGAACAGATGGCATACCAGGCTACGACCCGCGCCGGCGGCTCGGTGGAGGACAGGTTCTTCACCGCCACCAGCACCATGGCCCCCGAAGCCCCGCCCGCCAGCGCCGCCAGCGTGCCGGACGAGGGCGGCCATTCCAGCCCGCCATCCGGCCCGATGATCACCAGCACACCCGCGAATCCGACCGCCGCCGCGATCGCGCGATCCCACCCCACCCTCTCCCCCAGGAGAAGAAAAGCCAGCGGCAGGGCCCAGAGCGGCTTGGCATGCAGGATCGCCACCGCATCGGCCAGCGGCAGCCAGAGCAGCGCGAACATGGAGAGGATGAAGCTGCAGGACCCGGCGGCGCAGCGCGCCACATGGGCGCCGGGGCGGCGTGTGGCCAGGGCAGCGGTGCCTTGGCGCAGCAGCCAGGGCAGCATGACCAGGGTGGTGAAGACGCCGCGGGCAAAGGGCACCAGCGGCACCGGCAGGCCTTCCTGCATCGCGGCGCGGAAGCAGGCGCCCATCACGGCGAAGACCAGGCAGCAGGCCAGCATCAGCCCCATGCCGGCCAGCAGGCGGCGCCTCTCCAGGGGGTGGGGCGCCGCCTGCGGCATGCAGGGCTACTTGCGTTCCGGCGCCAGCTCCGCCTCCAGCTCCTTGATCCGCGCCAGAAGCGTGGTGCGGAGGCTGGGGGAATTGTGCGGCTTGATCCCGGCCAGGGTCTCCTTCAACTCCGCCAGCAGGCGGCGCTTCTCCTGGGGAGACCGTTTGATGGGGCGGTTGTCGGAGAACTGGCCCTCATGCGAGCGCATCGGCGTGACCTTCCCGGGCTGTTGTTGATGGGGCTGGGGTTACGGGCAGGCGCGGCGGGCGTCAACGCGCGGCGGAAGCTGCCCCATCATGCGGCAGCCTGCCTTGCGCGGCGGCAGCCTGTGCCGGCAGGACGCAGCCGGCTTGTCCGGACAGCTTGCCGAAAAGAGCGCGGCAGCGCAGATATCGGCCCAACGCGGGGGTGCCGCGCCACAGGGATCACCAACAGGGGACCGAGACGATGCCGAACGCATTCCTGCCCTCCCGCCGCGCCGTGCTGCTGGGGGCTGCCGGAGCCTCCCTGGGCGCCCTGGCCGCGCCGGGCCTGCTGCGCGCCCAGCCGGCCGCCATCAAGCTCGGCATCCTGCAGCCCGTGACCGGCGCCCTGGCGCAGGACGGCGAATATGGCCGCCTGGGCGCGGAGCTCGCGATTGCCGAGATCAATGCGACCGGCGGCATCAAGGCCCTCGGTGGCGCGCCGATCCAGATGGTCTTCGGCGATGCCCGCTCCTCGCCCGAGGGCGGCACGGCCGAGGTGGAGCGCATGCAGGCGGAAGGCGTGGTGGCCGTGGTCGGCGGCTTCGCCAGCCCGATCTGCCTCGCCTCCTCCCAGGCCGCCTCGCGCTACGACCTGCCCTATGTGGCCGATGTCGGCGTCTCGGATGCCATCGTCACGCGCGGGCTGAAGAACACCTTCCGCTTCTCACCGGGCTTCGGCAGCATCACCGCGGCGGCGCTGGACAACCTGGTCAAGCTGAACGACGCGGCGGGCAAGCCGGCGAAGACCGTTGTGGTGGTCCATGAGGACGGGCTCTTCGGCTCGGGCATGGCGCGGCTGATGCAGGCCGAACTGCCGAAGCGCGGATTCGAGGTGCTGGAGACGATCAGCCATCCGACTCCGGCGCGCGACATGTCCAATATCGCGCTGCGCATCCGCAGCCTGAACCCGGACCTGATCATCCCCTCCAGCTACTACGCCGAATTCGTGCTGCTGAGCCGCACGCTGCAGCAGCGCCGCATCCGGCCGAAGGGCATCTACTGCGTGCTGAACGGCGCGGCCTCCAACTTCCGCTTCGTGCGCGAATTCCCGGAAGCGGCGAACCTGGTGATGGACGTGAATCACTGGGCCGATCCGCGCAAGCCGAAGACCGCGGAGCTGCGCCGGCAGGTGGAGGCGCAGGGGCGCTTCTGGCTCTACAACACGCCGATGAACTACTCCGCCGTGATGCTGGTGGCCGATGCGCTGGAGCGTGCGGGTGCGGCCGACCGCGCCAAGGTGACCGAGGCGCTGGCCGCGACCGATGGCAGGTTCGACCGCCACATCATGCCCTATGGCCCGACCAATTTCGTCAATGGCCAGAACCAGGCCGGCCAGGCGGTGAACACCCAGGTGCAGGGCAACGACATCAAGGTGATCTTCCCGACCGATTTCGCCGACGCCCAGGCCGTCTTCCCCTGGCCGGCCTGATTGATCTTGCGGTCCTTTCCACCTGAGATCGTGATGGAGGCCGTGGCGAACGGCCTCCTCACCGGTGCCGTCTACGGACTCGTCGCCCTGGGCCTGACCCTGGTCTATGGCGTGCTGCACATCATCAACTTCGCGCATGGCGCGCTGCTGACGCTGGCCATGTATGCCGCCTGGGTGTGCTGGGCCGCCTTCGGGCTGGATCCCTATGTCGCCATCCTGCCGCTGGTGCCGCTATTCTTCGCCCTCGGCTACGGCGTGCAGCGGCTGGTGATCGGCCCGGCGAGCGGCGGCAATGACCAGAATATCCTCCTGGTCACGCTCGGCCTTTCGATCGTGCTGGAGAACGCCATGCTGGCGATCTTCCGCTCCGACACCCTCTCCGTGCAGGTCGATTATGCGATGGAGGTGGTGGAGGCCGGGCCGATGCTGCTGTCCTTCCCGCGCCTGGTCGGCTTCGGCGTGGCCTTCGTGGTCGCGGCCGTTCTCTTCGTGCTGCTGCGGATGACGGATACCGGGCGCGCGATTCGCGCCGTGGCGAAGGAACGCACGGGCGCGGCGCTGGTCGGCATCGATGTCGGCCATGTCTATGCCGTGACCTTCGGCATCGGCACGGCCTGCCTGGCTGTGGCCGCCTGCCTGCTGCTGCCGTCCTTCTATGTGAATCCGCGCGTCGGCAATGCCTTCGTGCTGGTGGCCTTCACCATCGTCGTGCTGGGCGGCATGGGCAGCGTGCCCGGCGCGCTGCTGGGCGGGCTGGTGATCGGCGTGGTGGAGTCGCTCTCGGGCCTCTATCTCGGCGACAGCCTCGGCCAGCTCGGCATCTTCGTGATCTTCATCCTGGTGCTGCTGTTCAAGCCGACCGGCCTGTTCGGAGCGCGCGCATGACGGCGCGCGATGTCTGGCCCATCCTGCTGTTCGGCGCGATCGCGGCGCTGCTGCCGCTTTTCGTCACCGCCGGCACGCTGCTGAATTTTTCCATCTTCACGCTGATCCTCTGCCTCGCCGCCCAGGGCTGGAACATCCTCGGCGGCTTCGGCGGGCAGTATTCCTTCGGCCATGCGGCCTTCTTCGGCACGGGCGCCTATGCGGCCGCGGTGCTGCAGGTGCGCTATGGCGTGAACCCCTACATCACCTTCCTGGCCGGCATCGCGCTGGCGGCGCTGGTGGGCTGGGTGATCGGTTTCCTCTCCTTCCGCTCCGGCCTGCGCGGCAGCTATTTTGCGCTGGTCACGCTGGCCTTCGCGGAGGTCTTCCGGGTGCTGGCCAATGCTGCGGCCTTCACCGGCGGGGCGGCGGGGCTGCTGATCCCGCTGGACCAGCGCGCCGCCAATTTCCAGTTCGCCTCGCGCGGCTGGTTCTACCTGGTGGTGCTGGCGCTGGTGGTCGTTGCCTTGCTGATCACGCGCGCGCTCGAACGCTCGCGCCTCGGCGCGCAGCTGGTCGCGGTGCGGGAGAATGAGGAAGCGGCGCGCGCCGTCGGCGTGGATGCGCTGCGGGTGAAGCTCTCGGCCATCACGCTCTCGGCGGCCATGACCGGTGCGGCGGGCGGGCTCTATGCGCAGTATTTCCTCTATCTCGACAGCACCATCGCCTATGGCACCTGGATCTCGGTGGAGGCGCTGCTGGCGCCGATCATCGGCGGGGCAGGGACCGTCTTCGGCCCCGTCATCGGCGCGGTCATCCTGCATACTCTGGCGGAACTCACGCGCATGATGGTGGGCCGCATTCCCGGCATCGACCTGGTGATCTTCGGCGTGCTGCTGATCCTGGTGGTGCGCTATCCGCCACGACATCTGCTGCGCTTCCTGCGGTGGCGCCGATGAGCTTCCTGCAGGTTCGCAACATCTCGATGCGCTTCGGCGGGCTGCTCGCCGTCTCCGATGCCAGCTTCGAGGTGGCCGAGGGCAGCATCACCGGGCTGATCGGGCCGAATGGCGCGGGCAAGACCACGCTCTTCGCCATCGTCTCCGGCTTCCAGAAGCCGACCAGCGGCCAGGTGCTGTGGAAGGGGGCCGAGATCACCGCGCGCCCGCCGCATCTGCTGGCCGCGGAGGGCCTGTCCCGCACCTTCCAGATCGTGCAGCCCTTCGCCGGGCTGAGCGTGCGGGAGAATATCGCGGTCGGCGCCTTCCTGCGCCACAAGCGCCGCGCGGATGCCATCGCCCTCGCCGAGCAGGTGGCGGAGCAGGTCGGCCTCACGGCGGAACTGGACAAGCCCGCCGCCGCCCTGACGGTGTCCGGTCGCAAGCGCGTGGAGCTCGGCAAGGCGCTGGCCACCCAACCCAAGCTGCTGCTGCTGGATGAGGTGTTGGCGGGCCTCAACCCCAGCGAGGTGCGCGACATCGTCCCCGTGGTGCGCGCCATCCGCGATTCCGGCGTGACGGTGCTGATGATCGAGCACGTCATGCAGGCGGTGATGAACCTGTGTGAATCCGTTCATGTGCTGGCCCAGGGCCGCATCATCGCCAGCGGCACGCCGGCCGAGGTGGTGGCGACGCCCGCGGTGGTGGAAGCCTATCTCGGCCATGGCGCCGCAAGCCGGCTGACGGGAGGCGCACATGCTTGAGGTGCGGGACCTGGTCGCGGGCTATGGGCTGACGCGCGTGCTGGAGGGCGTCTCGCTCGACGTCACGGCGGGGGAGATCGTGGCCGTGTTGGGCTCCAACGGCGCGGGCAAGACCACGCTGAACATGGTGCTCTCCGGCCTGGTGAAGCCGCGCGGCGGCGAGGTGCGGTTTGGCGGCGAGCGCATCACCGGCCTCTCGCCGGCGCAGGTGATGGCGCGCGGCCTGATCCAGGTGCCGGAAGGCCGCAAGATCTTTCCCAATCTGAACGTGCGCGAGAACCTGGAGCTCGGCTCCTATCGCCGCGCCAAGGCGAACCGCGCGAAGAACCTGGAGAAGGTCTTTGCCACTTTCCCGCGCCTTCGCGAACGCGTGGCGCAGGCGGCGGGCACGCTTTCGGGTGGCGAGCAGCAGATGCTCGCGATTGGTCGTGGCATGATGGCCGAGCCAAAACTGCTGATCCTGGACGAGCCCTCGCTCGGCCTCTCGCCCCTGCTGGTGGAGGAGATGTTCGCGCTGATCCGCCGGCTGCATGGCGAGGGCCTGGCGATCATGCTGGTGGAGCAGAATGTCGCGCAATCGCTCGATATCGCGGATCGTGCCTATGTGCTGGAACACGGCGTCTTCGCGCTCGCCGGCCGCGCGGCCGAGGTGCGCGAGAATCCGGAACTGAAGCGCGCCTATCTCGGATTGTAGGGAAGGAAAAAGCCAGATGGCCATGGTGACGCCGGGCGTCGAGCCCGCCTCCACGCTGCTTGCCGCGCCGCCGCCCTCCTGGCTCGGCGAATGGGCCGGCTTCGCGGCGCGCGCGCGTTTCGCGGATCTGCCGGCGGAGGTGGCGCAGCGCACGCGGCTTGCGCTGCTGGACTGCATCGGCGCCATCGCGGCCGGTGCGCAGGAGGCCGAGACGCAGGCGCTCGCCGCGCGGATGATCGCGCGCGAGGGCGGCGGCGATTCGCCCGTGATCGGCTTCGCCGGCGGCGCACGGCCCGGCACCGCCGCCTTCCTCAACGGCACCGCCGGCACCATGCTGGAACTGGACGAGGGCAATCAGTACGCCCGCGGCCACCCGGCCATCCATGTGGTGCCGGCGCTGCTGGCCGCGCCGCGTGGCGATGGTGCTGGATTCCTGATGGCGCTGGCGCTGGGCTACGAGATGGGCAGCCGCGTCGGCATCGCGAGCAAGCTGAATGTCGCGATGCATCCCCACGGCACCTGGGGCACGCTTGGCGCGGCCGTGGCTGTAGCCAAGTTGCATGGAGGCAGCGCGGCGGAGTTCCGCGGCGTCATCAACATGGCCTCCTCCCTCGGCCTCGCGACCTCGCGCAACAACATGCTGGAAGGCGGCACGGTGCGGAACACCTATGCCGGCGTCTCCAATATGCTCGGCCTGACGGTCTGGGACCTGGCGCGTGCGGGCTTCGAGGCGGAGCGCGACGGTGTCGCCACCATCTTCGGCAAGGTTTCGGCCAGCGATTTCCGGCCGGAGGAGATGGTGGCGGAGCTCGGCACGCGTTGGGAAGTGGCGCGCAACTACTTCAAGCGCCACGCCGCCTGCCGCTACACGCATGGGGCGCTGGACGCGCTGGCGCGCATCACGGCCAGCACCGGCAAGCTGGACCCGGCGCAGGTGAAGTCCATTGCCGTGCAGACCTATGTCTGGGCCGCGCAGCTCGACAGCCCCGCGGCGCCGAACATGCTGGCCGCGAAGTTCAGCATTCCCTTCGCGCTGGCCACCTTCATCGTCCACGGCGCGGCGACCGTGCCGGCCTTCCGCGGACCAGCTCGCGAGAATCCCGAGATCCTGGCGCTGGCCTCGCGCGTCAACGTTGATGAGGAAGCGGCGATGACGGCGCAGCTGCCGGGCCTGCGCCCCGCGCGCGTCACCGTCACGATGCAGGACGGCACGCGCCATGTGGCCGAGGTGACGACGAATCGCGGCGACACCGAGGACCCTTTCACCGAGGCCGAGGTGCGCGAGAAATTCCATGAATTGACCGACCCGGTCTATGGCCGCGAACGCGCCGCGGCAATCGAAGGCGCAGTGATGGGAATGGGGCCGCATACCGAGGCCTCCGCATTGGTGGAACTGTTGAAATCATGAGTCTGGATGCCGTCACGCTGGCTGTCCTCAAGGGACGGCTGGAACAGATCGCCGATGAGATGGATGCGACGCTCTACCGCAGCGCCTTCAATCCCATCATCGCGGAGGCGCGCGACGCCTGCCACGGGCTGTACCAGGCCGAGACCGGCGCCACGCTGGTGCAGGGCACCAAGGGCCTGCCCATTTTCGTTGGCGCCATGTCGTTTGCCGTCCAGGCCGTGATCAAGCGCGTGCAGGCCGGCGCGGGGCTGGAGCCCGGCGATACCTTCATCTTCAACGACCCTTATGAGGGCGGCACCCACCTCAACGATTTCCGGCTGGTGCGCCCCGTGTTCCGTTCCGGAAAGCTGTTCTGCTGGCTGGCGAGTGTCGGCCACTGGCTCGACATCGGCGGCAATGTGCCCGGCAACTACAATCCGCGCGCGACCGAAAGCCACCAGGAAGGCGTGCGCTTCCCGCCCGTGAAGCTGTTCCGCGCCGGCGTGATCCAGCAGGACATCCTCGATATCCTGAGCGCGAATTCGCGCGTGCCGCAGTCCAATTGGGGCGACCTCAACGGCCAGCTCAATGCGCTGGACCTCGGCGAGCGCCGGCTGCTGGAACTGCTCGACGATACCGGTGACGATGTGGTGCAGGCCGCCTTCGGCGCGCTGGCCGACCGTGCCGCCGCGCTGATGCAGGCGGAGGTCGAGGCGCTGCCGGATGGCCACTACGCCTTCGAGGACTACCTCGACAATGACGGCGTGACGGATGAGCGGCTGACCATCGCGCTGGACATGACGGTGCAGGGCGGGCGGATGACGCTCGATTTTTCGCGCAGTTCCGCGGCTTGCCTCGGCCCGATCAATATCAGCTACGCCACGTCAGTGGCCGCCTGCTACGTCGCGCTGAAGCACGCCTTCCCGGATGTGCCCGCCAATGCCGGCGTGCTGCGGCCGATCGACTTCGTGATCCCCGACAATTCGCTTCTGGCCGTCGGTCCGCCGCGGCCTGTGGCCGGCTATACCGAGACGATCCTGCGACTGATCGGCGTGATCTTCGGCGCGCTCGGCAAGGCGGTGCCGGAACGCGCCACGGCGGCGCCCTTCGGCACCATCAATGCGCTGTCGCTCTCCGGCCAGCGGCAGGACGGCACGCGCTGGGTGATGTTCTCCTTCTTCGGCGGCGGGCTCGGCGGCAATCCGGAGACGGATGGGCTGCACCACGCGAACAATCCGATCTCCACCGCGACGATTCCGCCGGCGGAGATCATGGAGGCCGCCTATCCCGTGATGTTCACGCAATGGGCGCTGCGGCCGGACAGTGGCGGCGCCGGGCTGCATCGCGGCGGCGTCGGCGCGGTCTATGAGATCGAGGCGCTGTCGCCCGGCACCACGGAAGTGGCGCTGCTGGGCGAGCGCGGTCGCTACGCGCCCTTCGGTGTGACCGGCGGCAGCGAGGGCGCGCTGAACACCTTCGCCTGGCAGGACGGCACCGGCTGGCAGACGCCGCCCATGGCCAGCAAGATCGTCGGCGTGAAGCTGCAGCAGGGCCAGCGGCTGCGCCTGGAAAGCCCCGGCGGCGGCGGATGGGGGGATCCGAAGCAGCGGGCGAGGGAGGACGTGGCGCGTGACCTGCGCCTCGGCTTCGTGACGGCGGAAGTGGCGAAGCGCGAATACGGATACGAGGCATGAGCGGCGAGACCAAGGGCGGCCCGATCGTGGGCGTCGATGTCGGTGGCACTTTCACCGACCTGTTCCTCTTCGACCCGGCGAAGGGCACCTTCCGCACGGAGAAGGTTCCGTCCAATCGCGGCGACGAGGCGGTGGGCTTCATGTCCGGCCTGCGCAAGCTCGGCGGCCCCGCGGGCTTCGAGGCGATCGTGCATGGCACGACGGTCGGCACCAACGCGCTGCTGGAACGCAAGGGCTGCAAGCTCGGCGTCATCACCACCGCCGGTTTCCGGGATGTGCTGGAGATGCGCCGGCGCGATCGTCGCCACACCTGGGGCCTGTGGGGCGACTTCCTGCCGGTGACGGATCGCGACATGCGGCTGGAAGTGGCGGAGCGCGTGCTGGCCGATGGCACCATCCACACGCCGGTGCAGGCGGAGGAGGTCGCTGCTGTCGCGCGCGAATTGCTGGCGCGCGGCGCCGAGGCCTGCGCCATCATCTTCATCAACTCCTACGCCAATGCGGCGAATGAGCGTGCGGCGGCGGCGGCCGTGCGCGCCATCTGGCCGAATCCGCATGTCTCCGTCTCCGCGGAAATCCTGCCTGAGATCCGTGAATTCGAACGCGCCTCCACCACCGCGCTGAACGCCTATCTGCAGCCTGTTGTCGCCAGCTATCTCGGCAAGCTGGAATCGGCGCTGTCCGAGGATGGTTTCGGCGGCCGCTTCCACATCGTGCAGTCGAATGGCGGCATCATGTCCACCGCGACCGCGCGCAGCGTGCCGGTGCGCACCGCGCTGTCCGGCCCCGCGGCGGGCGTGATCGCCGCGGCGGCCATCGCCAAGGCGGCGGGTTTCGAGAACGCCATCACCTGCGACCTCGGCGGCACCAGCTTCGACGTCTCGCTGGTCAGCCGCGGGCGGATGGAGTTGGCGGCGCAGGCCACCATCGACTTCGGCCTGGTGATCCGCAGCCCGATGATCGAGATCACGACCATCGGCGCCGGCGGCGGCTCCATCGCGCATGTCGATCGCGGCGGGCTGCTGCAGGTCGGGCCGGAATCCGCCGGCAGCCGGCCGGGCCCGGTCTGCTACGGCCAGGGCAATACGCGGCCGACGCTGACGGATGCGAATGTCGTGCTCGGCCGCATCAATGCGGACAAGCCCATCGGCGGCGCGCTGGCGCGGCTGGATGTGGAGGGTGCGAAGGCGGCGATTGCCGAGCATGTCGGCAATCCGCTCGGCCTCGATCCGATGCAGGCCGCGGAGGCCATCGTTCGGCTGGCCAATGCGAAGATGGCCGGCGCCATCCGTCTTGTCTCGATCGAACGCGGTCATGATCCGCAAAAATTCGTGGCGCTGCCTTTCGGTGGCGGCGGCGCGCTGCATGTCGGCGCACTTATCAAGGAGGTCGGGCTGCGCGCCGCGCTGGTGCCGCGCTTCCCGGGCGTGACCTCGGCCATCGGCTGCGTCATCGCCGATGTGCGGCACGACCAGGTGCGCACGCTGAACCTGAACCTGGATGGCATCGACGCCGCCGCGCTGGATGCGCGCATGGTGGAGGAAGCCACCGCCGCGCGCGCCGTGGTGGATGGCGCCGGCCTGCCGGTGACGCGCACGGAAATCCGCTTCGAGCTCGACATGCACTATGCCGGCCAGACCCATACGGTGGGCGTGCCGGTGCCCGTTCATGTCATCGACGGCACCACCGGCGTGTCGGAGGCGATCATCCGCACCGCCTTCGAGGCCGCCTACCAGACCGCCTTCAGCCGGCTGCTGCCGGGCCTGCCCATCCGCATCGTCTCCCTGCGCACGGCGGCCATCGGCGTGCGGCCGGACTTCGACCTGAAGGCGCTGGCGCCGCCCAGGGATGCGACGGTGGAGGGTGCCGCGCGTGGCGTGCGCCAGGTGTGGTTCGACGGTGCCTGGCACACGGCGAATGTCTGGTCGCGCCTGGACCTGCCGGAAGGCGCGCGGGTGCATGGTCCCGCCATCCTGGAACAGGGCGATGCCACGGTGGTGGTGGACCCGGATCTGGTCGCGCGCGTCGACGGCTACGGCAATCTGATCATCGAGCGGGAGTGACGCCGTGCTGAGCGATACCGCGCTGCTGCTCTGCGACCTGCAGAACGACTTCATCCATCCCGATGGCGCCTATGGAAGGGCCGGGCAGGGGGCGGCGGAGATCGCCGCCATTCCGGCGCGGCTGAAGCCGCTGGCGGACAAGGTGCGGGAGAAGGGCGGCTGGATCGCCTCCACCCACTTCACCCTGTTCACCGGGAAGGGCGGCGAGCCCTTCATCGACCCGCATCTGCGCCATCTGCGGCCCTTCCTGAAGAAGGGGGATTTCGTGCAGGGCAGCTGGGGCCATGCGGTGGTGGAGGAACTCGCGCCCTCCGACCTTCCGGTGGAGAAGGTGGGCTACGACGCCTTCTACCAGACCCGCCTGGAATGGATCCTGCGCAAGGCGGGCGTGCGCAAACTGCTGGTGGCGGGCATCGTCACCAATGGTGGCGTGGCCTCCACCGTGCGCGGCGCGCATGTGCGGGAATTCGACGTGACCGTGCTGGAGGATGCCTGCGCCGCCTTCTCCCGCGAGGTGCATGAGACGGCCATCGCGGCGCTGCGCCCAGTGGCGAAGATCAGCACCGTGGCGGCCGAACTGGCGAAGCTGTCATGAGCATCAGCCGCGAGCAGGACCCGGTCTTCGATGCCGAGGTGCCGGTTGCCATCATCGGCGCCGGCGCCGCCGGCCTGGTCGCGGCGCTCGCCTGCCGCGGCGCGGGGGTGGAGCCGCTGGTGCTGGAGCGGGATGCGGTGCCGCGCGGCAGCACCTCGCTCTCCGCCGGGCTGATCCCCGCCGCCGGCACGCGCTTCCAGCGCGCGCATGGCATCGCGGACGACACCGAGACCTTCGCGGCGGATATCCAGCGCAAGGCGCATGGCGAGGCCGAGCCCGGTACTGTTGCCACCGTGGCGCGCGAGGCCGCGCCGACGCTGGAATGGCTGGCCGATACCCACGGCCTCGATTTCAGCGTGGTGCATGACTTCGACTATCCCGGCCACAGCCATCGTCGCATGCACGGCCTGCCGAGCCGCAGCGGCGCGGAGCTGGTGGACCGGCTGCGCACCGCGGCCGAGGCCGCGGAAGTGCCGCTGCTGACGGAAGCCCGCGTCACCACGCTGGTGCTGGACCAGCACGGCGCGATCCGCGGCCTGGTGGCTGAGCGGCCGGATGGCACGCTGGAACGCATCGGTGCCAAGGCCATCGTGCTGGCCTGCTGCGGCTATGCCGGCAACAAGGCGCTGGTCGCGCGCTACATCCCCGACCTCGCCGGGGCCGTCTATTTCGGCCATCCCGGCAATGAGGGCGAGGCGCTGGCCTGGGGTGAGGCGCTGGGTGCCGAGCTGCGCGACATGACCGGCCACCAGGGGCATGGTTCGGTCGCGCATCCGCAGGGCATCCTGGTCTCCTGGGCCGTCATCATGGAAGGCGGCTTCCAGGTGAATGCGAATGGCGTGCGCTTCTGGAATGAATCGAGCGGCTATTCCGAGGCCGGCCGCGCCGTGATGGGCCAGCCCGACCACATCGCCTGGGACATTTTTGACAACCGCATCGCCGGCATCACGCGGCAGTTCGAGGATTTCCGGCAGGCCGAGGCGCAGGGCGCCGTTCTGCGCGCGGACAGCATCGCGGATCTGGCGCGCATCACGAAGCTTCCACTGGAGTCCGAGATGCAGACGGTGGCCGCGCTGAAGCAGGCCGGCGCCACCGATGGTTTTGGGCGCAACTGGGCCGGTGTCGCGCAGCTCGCGCCGCCCTATTGCGCCGTGCGCGTCACCGGCGCGCTGTTCCACAGCCAGGGCGGCATGGTGGTGGATGATCGGGCGCGGGTGCGTCTTGCCGCCGGCGGGATCGTGCCGAATCTCTTTGCCGCCGGCGGCGCCGCCTGTGGCGTATCCGGGCCGGATGCTTCGGGCTATCTGTCGGGCAATGGCTTGCTCACCGCCGTCACCCTCGGCCGCATCGCCGGGGAACAGGCAGCGAGGCTCGCCCAAAACTAGGGGACGAACCAGGATGGACGCGAACGTGACGCAGACGGCCGAGGACCAGTTCGGCATCGGCCAGCCCGTGCGGCGGAAGGAGGATGTCCGCCTGCTGACCGGCGGCGGCACCTATACCGACGACATCAACCTGCCGGGCCAGGCGCATCTCGCCATCCTGCGTTCGCCGCATGCCCATGCGCGCATCCTCTCCCTCGATACCAGCGCGGCCAAGGCCGCGCCCGGCGTGCTGCTGGTGCTGACGGGGCATGACGCTGAAGCGGACGGGCTCGGCCTCTTCCCGGTGATGGTGGAGGTCCCCTCGATGGAGGGCACGCCGCCGCTGTTTGCCCCGCCGCGCAGCATCCTGCAGACGGAGGCCGTGCGCTTCGTCGGTGACCCCGTCGTCGCCATCGTGGCGGAGACCCGCGCCCAGGCGATGGATGCGGCGGAGCTGGTCGAGATCGACTACGAGATGCTGCCCTCCATCACCGACACGGCGCGCGCGCTGGATGCGGATGCGCCGGTGATCTGGCCGGAGCGCGGCAGCAATCTCTGCGTCACCTGGTCGAATGGCCGCGCCGCGGAAACGGATGCCGCCTTCGCCAAGGCGCATGCCATCGCCAAGGTCGAGCTGGTGCAGAACCGCCTGGTCGGCAATCCGATGGAGCCCCGCGTCGCCGTCGGCGCCTTCGACACGGCGCGTGACCGCTACGAGCTGCACAGCCCGAGCCAGGGCGTGATCCGCGTGCGGGAATCCCTGGCGAAATTCATCTTCAAGATCCCGATGGAAAAGCTGCGCGTCGTCTCCGGCGATGTCGGCGGTGGCTTTGGCCTGCGCGGCAAGAACTTTCCTGAATCCGCAATGGTGCTCTGGGCCGCGAAGAAGCTGGGGCGGCCGGTGAAGTGGCGTGCCGACCGGACGGAAACCTTCCTCTCCGATCCGCATGGCCGCGATCATGTGACGAAGGCGGAGATGGCCTTCGACGCCAATGGCAAGGCGCTCGGCATGCGCACCGAAACCTTCGCCGCGATGGGCGCCTACCTCTTCGATTTCGGCCCGCGCATCCCGACCGTCGCCGGCGCCCGCATCGCCGGCACGGTCTATGACCTGCAGGCGGTGAACCTGCAGGTGCATTGCGTCTTCACCAATACGCATTCGACGGACGCCTATCGCGGCGCCGGCCGGCCCGAGATCGCCTATACGGTGGAGCGCCTGCTGGATGTCGGCGCGCGCATCTTTGGCCTGGAGAAGGACGAGATCCGCCGCCGCAACTACATCCGCGCGGACCAGATGCCCTACGTCAATTGCGTGGGCAATGAGCTGGACAGCGGCGATTTCGCCGGCACGCAGCAGATGGCGCTGGACCTCGCGGACTGGACCGGTTTTGCGGCCCGCCGTGCGGCGTCCGAAGCGCGTGGCAAGAAGCGGGGCCGCGGCATTGGCTATTTCATCGAGGCCTCGGGCGGCCAGCCGCAGGAATGGGCGCGGCTGCACATGTCTGCGGACGGCAAGGCGCGGCTGCATGTCGGCACCTTCAGCCACGGCCAGGGGCACGAGACGGCCTTCGCGCAGATCGTCCATGCGCGCCTCGGCATTCCCTTCGGCGATATCGAACTGGTGCAGGGCGATACCGACACGGTCGAGCAGGGTTTCGGCACCGGCGGCTCCCGCTCCTCGCAGATGGGCGGCGTCGCCACCTCCCGCGCCTCGGAGGCCGTGCTCGCCAAGGCGAAGCGCATCGCGGCGCATCTGCTGGAAGCGGCCGTGGCGGATGTGGAATTGCAGGCCGGCCGCTTCGTCGTGGCGGGCACGGATCTCGCGGTGACCTGGAAGCAGGTCGCCGCCGCGGCCCAGACCCCGCCGGAAGGCGAGGCGCCGGGCCTCGACGAACAGATCCTCTACAAGCGCAGCACCGAATGCAATTTCCCGAACGGCTGCCATGTGGCGGAGGTCGAGATCGACCCGGAGACGGGCGTCCTGACGGTGGACCGCTACGCCGCGGTCGATGACGTGGGCAATGTCATCAACCCCATGCTGGTGCACGGCCAGTCGCATGGCGGCATCGCCCAGGGTCTCGGCCAGGCGGTGCTGGAGCACGCGGTCTATGACAGCGAGTCCGGCCAGTTCCTGACCGCCACCTTCCAGGACTATGCGATGCCGCGGGCGGGAGATCTGCCGGACCTCGCCATCGGCTTCAACATCGTCCCCACGCCGATCAACGAGCTCGGCGTGAAGGGCGCCGGCGAAGGTGGCGCCTGTGGCGCACCGCCGGCCATCGTCTCTGCGGCCTGCGATGCGCTGGGTCTCGACCACATCGACATGCCGCTGACGCCGGAGCGCGTCTGGCGCGCCATGGGGCGGTAGTCAATCGGCGAAGGTCAGGCGCAGCTCGGCACCCCCGCCGGGCCGCGCCCGCTGCTCGACCGTCTCCGCATTGCGGGTCGCCAGCCATAGCGCAAAGGCCTGCCGCGCCGCCTCGCTGCCTTCCAGGTCGGCGGCGTCCGGGCGGCTGGAAGGCTTGGGCAGCGGCGCGCCGTCCCAGGCGGCGCTGACAAGGATCTGGTCGGTGGCGTAGTCCGCCTGCACGCGGATCTCACCCTCGCCGCGCTCGGCCAGCAGCTCCTCCAGCTCCAGCAGCGCATGGCCGATGCGGCTCATCGTCTCCCGCCGCGCGCCCCATCGACCGCCCAGCGCCTCCACCTCGTCCAGCAGCGCCTGGTTCATACCGGCGCCGGGCCGGATGGTGAAGCTGGCGCGCTGCGCCACCAGCGGCGCGGTGGCCAGGTTCAGCAGGATGGCGATCAGCGCGCCGGCGGTGACCGGCGCCTTCAGCATCGGCGGCAGCAGCTGCTCCAGCACCGGCACGTTCAGCAGCGTCGCCAGGCCGAGCGCCAGGCCGAGCCCCACGGTGAAGGTGCGCCGCGCATCCAGCATCCGCGCGCCCATCAGCTGGCAACCCGTGGCGATCATGAAGCAGCAGACATAGAGCAGCATGGCCGCTTCCACCGGCTCCGGCAGTTCCAGCAGCAGGGCCAGAAGCTTCGGGCAGCAGGCCAGCAGCAGCAGCGCGATGCTGCCCCAGATGGCGACCCGCCGCGCCAGCACGCGCGTTGCGATGGACAGGCCGACGCAGGCCGAGGAACTGGCCGCCGGCATCGCGCCCGCCAGCGCGGAAAGGCCGAAGGCGGCGCTATAGGCCAGCAAGCCGCGGCGGATCGGCGCCGTATCCGGCCTGCGCCAGCTGCCATCAGCCGCCCGCTGGAAGGCCACCAGATCCCCGGTCCAGGAGGCGAAGGAGGCGAAGAGCGCGACCAGGAAGGCCGGCAGCAGGCCCGGATCCAGGCCGGCCAAGGCCGGAAGGGAAGGGCGCGGCAGCGCGAACCAGGGGGCCGCGCGCAGCATCGCCCCGTCGCTCAGCCCGATTCCATGGGCCACGGCGATCACCGTCCCCGCCGCCGCGCCGACCAGCACCGCGAAGCGCGCCAGCCGGCCGCCGGACAGCGCCACGGCCATCATGGCCAGCAGCGTCACCACCGTCACCGCCGCCGGCTCCGCCGTGCTGCCGGTGGAGGCGAAGGCGCGCGGCAGCAGGCTGACGCCGATCAGCAGCACCACCACGCCCGCCACCTCGGTCGGCACCACCTTCTGCAGCCGTCGCAGCGTGCCGGCCAGCAGCATCCCCACCAGCCCGGTCAGCGCCGCGGCGATGGAGACCATCTCCAGGCTCGCCGAGGAGGTGGCGGTCAGATAGACCGCGACGAAGACCGGGGAGGGGATGGCGGCAATGGGATAGCCGGAGCCGATCGGACCCCGCGTCAGCACCTGCAGCAGCCCGGTCAGCGCCAAGGCGGCCACGGAGAGGCTGACGAAATTCAGCACATCCAGCGGCAGCAGCCCGAATTGCGCGCCGACCAGCCCGGGCAGGATCAGGTAGATCGACTGGATGCCGATCTGCTGCGCCACCAGCCCCGCGGTCTGCAGCGCGCCGGGCCGGTCCTCCAGCCCGTGTTCGATCTGGGCAGGCCGCGTCGTCGGGCGATCGGTGCGGGGCGCGCGCAGCCAGCGAAGCGCCGCCTGCGCGGGGGGGGCTGTGCCGAGGCTCTGGGAAATGCGCAGTGTTCCTTGCAGCAGACATGGCATAGTAACGAGATCAGTTGCAACAGTCCCGGTGTCCGTCGCGCATGAACCGAGGCTAAGACGATGGTCAAAACCGCCGCGATCCGAGTCCCCATCCAACAGCACGTATTCGGACAGAAGCGCGTTATCTCGTAAAGACATCATCTCCGTGGCAGAAGGTGCCGCCGTGAGCCTTGCCGTCTTCGCGCTTTGACGAAGTGGCTGCGGTGCAGGCCCCTCAGCGCGGCTCCGCCAAAAGCGCCTGGCGCCGCACCAGCCAGACCGCGCGTTCGAATTGCGCGGTCGCGGCCAGCAGCAGCGCGCGGGCGGCGGGGCCGAGGTCCGGCTCGCGCTCGGCCAGGCGGCGGCGCAGCCCGGCCATCAGCGCACCGCGGTCATCCGCCATCTCCCGCAGCATTCCGGCATCCCCGGCGTCCCTGGCCTCCGCCAATTCGCCGAGCAGCAGGTGCAGCGCCTCCGCCAGCCGCTCCAGCGTCGGGCGCAGCGGCGCGGAGGCGGTGGTGCCGTCCCGGGCGGTGGCGGCGAATTCGGCCAGCGTCTCCCGCAGCGCGGCCAGGCCCGCATTCGCCGCCTCCATCGCCAGCACGCGGTCGAGCAGTGCACGGTCGCCGCCGCGCCCCAGCAGCTCCGCCAGGAAGCGGGCGATCGCGGCTTCCAGCGCGCGGCCGGCGGCCTGGCTGGCCTCGGGCGAATCCGCGGGCAGCTCGGGCTCGGCGCGCAGCGGGTCCACATAGGCGGGCAGGCGCAGCGCCAGCCGCCGCTGTTCGCGCGCCACCAGCTCCAGCGCCGTGGCCGGGTCGTCCAGCGCCCGGTCGTAGAGGTAGCGGGGGCGGGAGGCCGCCTCGGCGGGGCTCTCCGGGCAGAGCCGGGTCAGCAGCGCCACCATCCGCGCCGGCGCCAGCACGCCGAGCAGCGCGGAGACAAGCTGCAGCAGCAGGAATAGCAGCCCGATGCGGGCCTGCGGGTCCGGCGCGATCTCCCCTGTCGCGGCCAGGACCAGCGGCAGCCCGGCCAGGCGTTCCAGCACGAAGAGCGCCAGGAACAGCGCCGCCCCCGCCGCCTTCACCAGCGCCTGGAACACCGCCAGCCGCCGCGCCGCGCCGGTGAGGCCGGCCGCCAGCAGCAGCACCGCGCCGCCCGAGCCCAGCGAGGCGCCATAGACCGCCAGCGCCGCCTGTTCGAAGCCCAGCAGCCCGGCCGCATGCAGGGTCAGCGCCAGGATGCTGACCGTGGAGGAGGACTGCGCCAGCAAGGTCACCGCCGCGCCGGCCAGGAAGGGCAAGGCGAGCCCGGCGCCGCCGGCAATGGCGGCCAGCAGCGGCAGGTCGCGCAGCGGCGCGGCGGCCGTCTTCAGCAGGTCCAGGCCGAGGAACATCAAGGCGAGGCCCAGCAGCGCGCCGAGCGCCGGCTTCAGCCGGCCATGGCGGTCCAGGTTCAGCGCGCTGCTCAGCCCGACCAGTCCGATCAGCCAGAGCACCGCCAGGCGGATATCGACCGTCGCGAGCAGGACCAGCCCGGCGGTGCCGGGATTGGCGAAGGCGGCGATCGGCAGGGCGCGCCGCAGCTCCAGCAGGCCGGACTGGATCATCGCCGTCAGGATGAAGGTGACCGCATTGCTCGACTGGGTCAGCCCGCCCAGCAGCAGGCCGGTGGCCGCGGCGCGCAGCGGGCTGCGCGTCGCCCGTGTCACCACGGCGCGCATCCGCGGGCCGGCCAGGGCCTGCAGGCTCCCGCCCAGGCCCTTGATGCCGATCAGGAACAGGCCGATCCCGCCCAGCAGCGCAGCGATCACCTCCATGGGTCTGTCACCGTCTCTGCTTCACACTTCATGTCATAAGTTGTTCATAAAACACGGAAATATAGCGTATTTTGTCAGAGGGCAGGGCGCTGCGCCATGGCCGCGGCCAGGGCGGCTTCCGGGGGACGCGACAAGCGCCGCCGGCCTCGCTAGGCTCCGCGCAATCGGCTTCAAGAGAGCACGGACGTGCCGCCAGCGCTGGACATCACCATTCCGCCCGAGACCGAGGCGGTCGCGCGCCTGTTGGACGCGCTGGAGGCCTTCGCCGAGGAAGCGGACCTGCCGCCCAAGGTCGCCCATCGCCTGGCCGTGGTGGTGGAGGAACTCGCCGCCAATGTCGCCATGCATGGCAGCAGCGGCCCCGGCGCCGCCACCTTCGTCGCTGTCACCGTGCGGCAGGAGGATGGCGCCGTGATCGCCAGCATCGAGGATGACGGCCGCGCCTTCGACCCGCTGGCCAATGCCGCGCCGGATACGGAAGCCGCGCTGGAGGAACGCGAGATCGGCGGCCTCGGCGTGCATTTCGTGCGGCAGATGACGCGCAGCCTGGACTATAGCCGCGCGGGGGACCGCAACCGGCTGGTCGCCGTGCTGGATGCCTCCGGCTGAGCGGTCTGGAGCCTCGCATGCCCGCCACCAACCTGGCCGGGCCGGCGCTGGGCGCCGTGCAGGAAAGACTGGCGGGGCTGGCGGGCTTTTCCGAATCGGACGTGCTGCGCAACCGGCTGCTGCGCGCGGCGCCGCTGCTCTCCCGCCTGCCGCTCGATCGCGCCAGCATCGACCATCCGGATTGGGCGGCGCTGCTGGATGCGGTGACGGTGCAGGAAACCCGCATGTTCCGCGCCTCCGCGCAGATCGCCGCCTTCCGGGGGGAGGTGCTGCCGATCCTGGCCGCGCGCGGCGCGCTGTCCCTGGTCTCGGCCGGCTGCGCCACGGGGGAGGAGGCCTGGACGCTGGCGATTCTTGCCGCCGGCACTGGCGTGCCCTGGCGGGTTGAGGGGCTGGACCTGTGCCGCCCGGCGCTGGAGGCGGCGGTGTCAGGGCGCTACCGCCTGGGCCCGCCCGATGCGCTGCGCGAGGTGCCGCAGGTGGACCGGTCCATGCTCGACATCGCCGATGGCTGGTTCGAGCCGGCCGAAAACCTGCGGCCCCATGTCGCCTTCCGCCGCGCCAATCTGCTGGATGCCTGCCTGCCGGATGGTTCGGCCGATGCCATCCTGTGCCGCAACGTGCTGATCTACATGACGGAGGCGGGGCGACTCGCGGTGCTGCGGCGGCTGGTCGCGGCGCTGCGCCCGGGCGGTGCGCTACTGCTGGGCCCGACCGACCGGCCGCCGCGCGGCATCGGCCTGGTGTCCTGGTCGCGCGACCTGATCGGCATCTGGCGGCGGGAGGTGGCGGATGAGTGAGGCCCCGGCCGCCCTGCTGGCCGGCGGCCAGGCCTGGGCCCTGCCGGCCGAGGTCGAGGTGGTCGAAGCGGCGCCGCTGCGCCCCGCGCCGCTGGCCGCGCCGGGCCTGCTCGGCATCGCCGTGGTGGCGGGGCAGGTGGTGCCGGTGATGGCGGCGGCCGCGGGCCTGGCCGGCGGCCCTGCCTGGGTGCTGCTGGACGGGCCGAATGGCCGGGTCGTCGTGGCCGGCGAGGCCTTTTCCGAGATCCCGCCGCAGGGTGCGCCGCTGCTGGTGCCGCCGCGGCTGGCGGCGCGCCGCGTGCCGCCCGCCTTGCCGGCCGGGCCCGGCGGGTGGTCCGTGCCGATGCGTGGCGGCGCGCTGCGCCAGGTCGCGCTGGCGGCGGAGCTTGGCGCGCTGCGCCTGGTGCTGCCCTTCGCCCTGCTGGAACGGGTGGTGCCCATGCCGGTGCTGCGCCCGGCGCCCGCCGCCGGCCCCTGCGCGCTGGGCTATGCGGTGGCCGGCGGCGCCCCGGCGCTGGTGCTGGACCCCGCCTGGCTGCTGCAGGCCGAAGCGCCGGGGCCGGAGGCCGGGCTGCTGGTGCTGTTCCGCCATGGCGGCCGCCGCCTCGGCCTGCCCTGCGCCCGCATCGGCCCCGCCCGCCCGGGCGAGCCCACGCTGCTGGCGCGGCTGGAGGCGGCGGCGGAGGATCTCATGGTCGCCCCGCTGGCCGAGGCCGCCGCGCCGCCGGCCCCGGAGCCGAGCCGCGCCCTGCTGCTGTGTTCCGCCGGCGGCCAGGCCTTCGCCCTGCCGGTGGAGGAGGTGGTCGCGGTGATCCCGCCGCTCGCCCCCTCACCGGCGCCGGAGCGCGACGGCCAGCCGATCCGCGGCTTCCGCGGCGTCGCGGCGCATCGGGGCGAGGTGCTGCCGGTGCTGGATGCCGGGCTGCGCCTGGGGGCGGCGGAGGTGCTGGGCCAGCAGGCCGCGGAAGCGCCCCTGCTGCGCCTGGCCGGCGCGCCGCCGGTGGCTCTCGCCGTCAGCCAGGTCACCGGCCTGCGCCGCATCCCGGAGCGGCTGATCTCGGCCGTGGCCGGGGAGGGGCTGGTCTCCGCCGTGGTGGCGCTGGGCGAGGCGCCGCTGCCGGTCTGCCGCGCCGCCGTGCTGGGCGCCTGGCGATGATCCGCGTCCTCGTCGTGGACGACAGCGGCTTCATGCGCATGGCGCTGCGCCGGATCATCGAGGCCGAGGGCGATCTGAAGGTGGTGGGCGAGGCCTCCGACGGCGAGGCGGCGATCGAGCAGGCGGCGAAGCTGCGCCCCGATGTCATCGCCATGGATGTCGAGATGCCGCGCCTCGATGGGCTGGAGGCGACGCGGCGGATCATGGCGCTGCCGGACCCGCCGGCGGTGCTGATGGTCAGCCACCACACCAGCGATGGCTCCGCCACCGCGCTGGCGGCGCTGGACCGGGGCGCGGTGGACTATCTCTGCAAGGATGGCGACCTCGGCGGCGTCGATCTCTCGATGCTGGACCGCGAATTGCGTGGCCGGCTGCGGCACTGGGCGGGGCAGCGCGCCACGGTGCGGCCGGCGGCGCGGGGCGCGGCGCCGGTGCGGGTGGTGCGGGCGGCGGGCGGGGCCGACGTGGTGCTGCTCGGCGCCTCCACCGGCGGGCCGGATGCGCTGGCCGCCTTCCTCGCCGCCGCCGGGCGGCTGCCAGTGCCCTGCGTGGTGGCGCAGCACATGCCGGCGGACCTGGCGCCTGACCTGGCGCAGCACCTGGCGCGGCTTTCCGGGGTTCCGGTCGGCGTCGGGCGGGCCGGGCAGCGGCTGATGTCGGGGGAGGTCACGGTGATCCCGGGCGGCACGGATGGGCATCTCGCGCGCGGCGCGGGGACGGAGGGCGGGCTCGTCCTGCGGCTCGCAACCGGGGCCGCGGCGGTGCATCCTTCGGTGGACCTGCTCTTCCAGTCGGCGGCGCTGGTGGCGCAGCGGGCGCTGGGCGTGGTGCTGACGGGCATGGGGCGGGACGGGCTGCTGGGGGCGCGGACGATGCAGGACAGGGGGATGCCGGTGCTGGCCCAGACGGTGGCGAGCTGCGTCGTCGGCGGCATGCCCGGCGCGCTGGTCGAGGCCGGGCTGGCCATCGAGACCGCCGATCCCGCCGGCCTCGGCCGCCGCGTGGCGGCGCTGGTGCGGGAGAAGGTGGCGTGACGCCATGACCCTGGATCGCGACCTGCTCGACGCCTTCGTGCCGGAATTCGAGGCCGAGGCGGTGCGGCTGGCCATGGTGCGGGACGTGGCGGTGGCCGGACGGGCGCTTGACCAGCTGCGCGCCATGGCCGCGGCCCTCGGCGTGCCCTCCCTCGCCGCGCTGGTGGAGCGGACGGCCCAGGCGCTGGACCCGCTGGACTGGCCGGCCCTGCATGCAGGGGCGGAGGCGCTGGCGCGGCAGGCCCTGGCCATCGGCGCGGCCGGCGCCGATGTGCCGCTGGCCGAAGCCCAGCCCGAAGCCCCGCCCGAAGCTCTGGCCGAGGGGGCCGAGGCGTCCGCCCCTGGCGCCTGGCTGGACCGCGAGATGCTGGAAGCCTTCGCGCCCGAATTCGCCGCCGGCTGCGCACGCCTCGCCGCGGCCCCGGATGCGGCGGAGGCGGGCCGGGCGCTGGACAATCTGCGCGCCATGGCCGGCGCCGTCGGCCTTGCCTCCCTGCGCACCATGCTGGAGCCGGCGGCGGCGCTGCTGGACCCGCACGACCCCGCCGCGCTGCACGCCCTGGCCGGTGCGCTGGCGGCGCAGGCGGAGCGGGTGGTCGCGGCCGGGGCGGACCTGCCGCCCCCTGCCGCGGCGGAGGCGCCCCATGCGGCGCCGCTGGATGCCGAGCTGCTGGCTGCCTTCGCGCCGGAATTCACCGCCGCCTGCCAAAGGCTCGGCGCCGCGACGGAGCCCGCTACGGCACTGCGGGCGGCGGAGGCGCTGCGCGGCATGGCCGCGGCGCTCGGCCTAGATTCCCTGCGGATCCTGCTCGACGCCCTGCCTTTGGAGCCCTTCGCGCCCGCCGCCCTGCCGGGCCTGGCCGCCGCCCTGGCGGATCACGCCCGGGCCATCGCCGCGGCCGGGCACGACCTGCCGCCGCCGGAGCCCGCGCCGGCCGGGGCGCGCCGCCGCGTGCTGGTGGTGGATGACAGCGCCATGATGCGACGCCTGGTGCGGGAAACCCTGGCGCTGGATGGCGAATTCGAGGTGGTGGGAGAGGCCGCGGATGGCGTGCAGGCGCTGGCCGCCATGGCCCGACTGGCGCCGGACCTGACCATGCTGGATATCGAGATGCCGGAGCTGGACGGGATCGGCGTGCTGCGGCGCTGGGCGCTCTCGGGCGGCGGCGCCGTGGTCATTGTCTCCTCCGCCGCACGCCCCGGCTCCGCCACGGCGGTGGAGGCGCGACGGCTCGGCGTGGCGGGGATTGTCGGAAAACCCTCGGGCGCGCTGAGCCCGGATCTGCGCGAGCGCCAGGGCGTGGCGCTGCTGCGCACCGCGCGCCGCGCGGCCGGGCTGCCCGTGGAGGTGCCCCGGTGATCGAGGACGAGGCCCTCTGGCAGGAATTCGCGGGCGAATCCGATGACCACCTGGACGCGATCGATCGCATCCTCTCGGCTGGCGAATCCGATCGCGGCGCGGTGGACCGGCTGTTCCGCGCCTTCCATTCGCTGAAGGGCATGTCGGACGCGCTCGGCGCGCCCGGCATGAAGAATGTCGCGCATCGCTGCGAGGATCTTCTGGGGCTGGCCCGCAACGGCCGGCTCGCGGTGCAGGGCGCGGTGGCGGATGGGCTGCTCGCGGCGGTGGATACGCTGCGGCGCCAGCGCGCGACGGTGCTGCAGGCGCATCGGGACGTACCGGCGCCGGCCGAGCTTCTGGCCCGCCTTGCCGCGCTGGCAGAGGGTGGCCCCGCGCCGCCCGCGCCGCAGCCGGCGCCCGCCGCCCCGGCGCCGCAGCTCGGCGCCGGCGAGGCCCTGCTGGGCGCGCTCGCCTCCCGCTTCGAGGCGGCGGCGCCGCTGCTGGCCGGGCTGGTGCCGGAACGCCGGGCGGAGGCGCTGAAGGAGGCGGGCGAACTTGCCGAGGCGGCGCGCCTGCTGGGCTTCGCGCGCCTGGCCGCGGCGGTGGAGCGGCTGGCGCAGGCGGCCGGCGGGCTGGCCGCGCTGCCGGCGCTGGGCGCGCTGCGGCGCGGCCTGGCCCTGCTGGCCGAGGCGGCC
>NZ_JBHYDM010000002.1:0-374439 GCF_051860665.1 Falsiroseomonas sp. | reverse complement strand
TGTTTGTCGCGAAGCCGCTCTCGTCGAGAAAGACCAAGCGAGCGGGGTTCAGCCCGGGCTGGTCAGCCCGCCAGGCGACGCGGGCCGCGGCGACATCGGCGCGGTCCTGCTCCGCCGCCCGCTGTGACTTTTTTTGAGCGTCCAGCCGAGCCGCTCGAGCCCGGTCCAGATGCAGGCATTGCTGACGCTCACGCCGCGCACTTCAAACAGCCAGCGGCGCAACTCGGCCAGCGTTGCGTCGGGCTTGGCGCGAAGATGAGCCAGTAGCGCCGCCTCATGTCCAGCCAGCTTTGGCGGGCGGCTGCCACCACCGCGCCGCGGTGCCACGTCGCCCGTTGCCGCGCGGCGCCCCAGCGCCTTGTAGATATAGGAGATGCTGACCCGGAAAAGCGACGCGACCTCGCGCACCGCCCGCCCCGCGTCCACCGCCGCCAGCACCCGCTCGCGCAGATCCTGCGAGTAGGCCAGCCCAGACCGCCACGCCATCACACCCTCCGGCCAGATCACCGGACGCCTATGAATCACACTGACGACCCGTGCCGGAATCCCCAATCCGATTCCGGCTGAGGTGAAAACGCTCTAGCTCCGGGTCAGCCTTTCCCACAGCAGGTCGAAGAAGCCGGGCGCGTCCAGGCGGTTCAGCACCGTCGCGTTGTGCGGCTTGCCCGTGGTGCCGAAGAAGTCGCCGACCGTCTGGCCGAAGCTGTGCTGCCCGGTCAGCTCGACCGCCACATGTGCCGGCCTTCCGCCGAACAGCTCCGGCCGCAGGAGGTAGGCGATCACGGTCGGGTCGTGCAGCGGGCCGCCGGGCTCGCCGTAGCGGGCGGGGTCGTTGCGGTCGTAGAAGGTGATGAGGTCGGCGGCGAGGCTGGTGATCCGGCCACCGCGCGCCCGCAGATCCGCCACGCGCGCCGGGGTCGCCAGGGCCTGGAAGGTGAGGTCGAGCGGCGCCAGCACCACCGGCACGCCGCAGCGCAGCACCATCTCCGCCGCATGGGCATCGGCCAGCACGTTGAATTCGGCGCTCGGCGTGCGGTTGCCGCCGGCGGCGAAGGCGCCCGCCATGGCGACGATTCGGTCCATGCCGCGGACGATCCCCGGCTCTCGCGCCAGGGCGACGGCCAGGTTGGTCAGCGGGCCGAGCGTGCAGACGGTGATCGGCGCGCCGGCCTCCGCAGCCGCCAGCAGATGCGCGATCAGCACATCCACCGAATGCCCGGCTGCGACCGGCGCCGCGCTTTCGGGCAGCAGCGAGCCGCCGAGGCCGCCCTCGCCGCTGTATTTGCCGCGCAGCACCGGGCCAAGCAGCGGGCCTTCGCAGCCTCGATGCACCGGCACCTCCGGCCGCCCGGCCAGCGCCACCACGCGGCGGCCATTCTCGAAGGTCCGCTCGGCCGGGACATTGCCGGCCACCGTGGTGACGGCCAGCACCTCCAGCTCCGGCGAGGCGAGCGCCAGCAGCAGGGCGATGGCGTCATCCACGCCCGGATCGCAATCGATGAGGATCCTCATCGCCCGGCATTCCCCGCCAGGGTGTAGCCGTCCGAGCGCTGGCGGTAGGTGATGCCGGCGCGGGAGGCCCAGGTATTGGCCAGGAAGAACACCGGGATCACGCCCATCTCGCCGATGGCGAGCTCCGTCGCCTGGCGCAGCAGCGCCTCCCGCGGCGCGTCCTCGACCGTCGCCAGGGCCTGATGCAGCAGGCGGTCGAACTCGGCGTTGGAATAGCGGCCGCGATTGCCGGAGCCGTCGCCGCGCGCCGCGTCGAAGGTGGCGAGCAGCGGGCGCAGGACGGAGGAAGCCTCGCCCGTCTCGGCCGCGGCGCCGCCCATGATCAGCGTGTAGTCGCGGGCGCTGGCGCGGGTGAAGAAGACGCTGCCGGGCTGCACCACCACCTGGGTTGCGATGCCGGCGCGGGTCCACATCTGCGCCAGCGCCTGGGCCACCCGCTCGTCATTCGGGTAGCGGTCGTTGGTGGCGTGGAAGGTGAGGGCAAAGCCGTTGGGCAGCCCGGCCTCGGTCAGCAGGCGGCGGGCGCCGGGCAGGTCGAAGCTCGGCGCGGCGATGGCGGGGGCATGGCCGAAATAGCCCTCTGGCACCAGCTGGCCGGCGGGCGCGCCCTCGCCATCCATCACGCGCTCGACCAGCGCCGCGCGGTTGATGGACATCGACAGGGCGCGGCGCACGCGGGCATCGCGGAAGGGATTGGCGATGGCGCTGCCATCCTTGGCGGTGGCGAAGGGCGTGCGGTCCCGGTCCTGGTCGGGGTGCAGATACATCACGCGGTTGGAGGCGGCGCTGGCCATGGCGATGCGCGGCGCGCGGCGCAGCCTTTCGGCATCCGGCGTCGGCACCTGCTCGATCAGGTCGAGGTCGCCGGCCAGCAGCCCGGCGACGCGGCCGGCATTGTTGGTGGCGAAGCGGAAGCTGACGCGCTGCCAGGGATTCGTGGGGTCCACCGCGGCCAGCTCCACCCGATCGCCCGGCTGATGCGCGACGAAGCGATAGGGGCCGGTGCCGTTCAGCCCGCGGCCGGCATTGAGGTCGCTGGTCTCCGCATCCTCGACCGCCGCGGGCAGGATGGCGATGCGGCTGAGCGCGCCGGGCAGCAGGGGGAAGGGCTCGGCCGTGGTGAGGCGGATGGTGCGGGCATCCACCACCTGGATGCCGGTGATCGGCCGCACGAAGGGCAGGAAGGAGGAGGGGCTGTTCCGCACCTTCGGGATGCGCCGGAGGCTGGCGGCGACATCCTCCGCGGCGACCGGCGCGCCGTCATGGAAGCGCGCGCCCTCACGCAGCACGAATTCCCAGGTGGTGCCGTCCACGGCACGCCAGGATTCGGCCAGGCCCGGCACCAGCTGTTGCCGGTCGTCCTGGTTCACCAGGCCATCGAAAATGTTGCGGGCCAGCGCGCTGTTGGAGCCGATGACGTGGAAATGCGGGTCGAGCGAGGTGATGTTCGCCGCGAGACCGATCCGCAACTCCTGCGCCGCGGCGGGAAGGGCGGCCAGCGCGAGGGCGGTGGCGAGAAGGGGCAGGCGCATGGGCAGGGTGTGTCGCTTCCGGGTGCAAAGGCGGCGGACACTGCCGCCGCCTGACGGCCCCGGCAAGCTCAGCCCAGCATGATGGGCCGCACCGATGCCCGGGCGCGGCGGGCCTCCGCTTCCGGCAGCGGGTCCAGGCCATAGATGAGAATACCCATCTGCATGCCGTCATTCCGCACCCGATAGACCGAATCGATGGCGAAGCCGGCGGGCTGCGGGCTGTGGCCGCCGAAGAAGGTCACCTGCATGCGCTCCGGCTGGTCGAGGCTCAGCCGCAGCCGGCCCTCCTCCGCCACGGCGCCCAGTTCGGCTGCCAGGGCGAGGCGGAGGGAGATGACCTGGTCCAGGTGGTCGGCGACGAAGCGCCCAAAGCTTTCGGAGGTATCGGGCGTGAGGCGGCCGCGCAGCTCCTCCACCTGGCCCTGCGCCAGGCCGGGGCGGGCCAGCAGCAGGGCGGGCAGGGCGAGCAGCAGCGGGCGGCGGGCGGGGGGGCGTGCCATGCGATCTCCGCATCCTGTGGAGCCCTCACCAAGCTCCGGAATGCGGCGAGGGCGTGGCCTGGCCCGCGCGCCTCAAGCGATGGTGAGGCGGCTCACGCCCGCTTGCGCTTCTTCACCGGGATGGGCGCCTGCACTTCGCCTTCGCGGGCCAGGATCGGTGCCAGGAAGCGGCCGGTATGGCTTTCCGGCTCGGCCGCGACCTGTTCCGGCGTGCCCTTGGCGACGATCCGCCCGCCGCCCTCGCCACCCTCAGGGCCGAGATCCAGCACCCAGTCGGCGGTCTTGATGACCTCCAGATTGTGCTCGATCACCACCACGGTATTGCCCTGCGCGACCAGCGCATGCAGCACCTCCAGCAGCTTTCGCACATCCTCGAAATGCAGGCCCGTCGTTGGTTCGTCGAGAATATAGAGCGTGCGGCCGGTGGCGCGGCGCGACAGTTCCTTGGACAGCTTGATCCGTTGCGCCTCGCCGCCCGACAGCGTGGTGGCCTGCTGCCCGAGATGGATATAGCCGAGGCCGACATCGCGCAGCACCACCAGCTTGTCGCGGATGGCGGGCACGGCAGAGAAGAACTCCGCGCCCTCATCCACCGTCATGTCCAGCACGTCGGCGATGGATTTGCCGCGGAACTTCACTTCCAGGGTTTCGCGGTTGTAGCGCTTGCCCTTGCAGGTATCGCAGGTGACGTAGACGTCCGGCAGGAAGTGCATCTCGATCTTCAGCACGCCATCGCCCTGGCAGGCCTCGCAGCGGCCGCCCTTGACGTTGAAGCTGAAGCGGCCGGGCGCATAGCCGCGGGCCCGTGAATCGGGAAGCTCCGAGAACCAGTCGCGGATCGGTGCGAAGAGGCCGGTATAGGTGGCGGGGTTGGAGCGCGGCGTGCGGCCGATCGGCGACTGGTCGATGTCGATGATCTTGTCGAGATGCTCCAGACCCTCGATCCGCTCATGCGGGGCAGGGACCTCGCCGCTGCCCATCAGGCGGCGGGAGGCCGCCTTGAACAGCGTCTCGATGATCAGCGTGGACTTGCCGCCGCCCGAAACGCCGGCGATGCAGCAGAAGGTGCCGAGCGGGATTTCCGCCGTCACATCCTTCAGATTGTTGCCGCGCGCGCCCACCACGCGGACCATGCGCTTCAGGTCGATGGGGCGCCGCGTCGCCGGCATGGGGATGCGGCGCTTGCCCGAGAGATAATGGCCGGTGACGCTTTCGGGATTCGCCTCCACCTCCGCCGGCGTCCCCTGGGCGATGATGCGGCCGCCGCCCTTGCCGGCGGCGGGGCCGATATCGATCAGGTGGTCGGCGCTGCGGATCGCATCCTCGTCATGCTCCACCACCAGCACCGTATTGCCGATGTCGCGCAGCCGCCGAAGGGTCTTCAGCAGGCGTTCGTTGTCGCGCTGATGCAGGCCGATGCTGGGCTCGTCCAGAACGTAGAGCACGCCGGTGAGCCCCGAGCCGATCTGCGAGGCGAGCCGGATGCGCTGCGATTCACCGCCGGAGAGCGTGGCGGAAGACCGGCCGAGGCTGAGATAATCCAGCCCGACATCGACCAGGAACTGCAGGCGTTCCTCGATCTCCCGCAGGATGCGGCGCGCGATTTCCTGCCGCTGCGGCGTCAGCGTCGGCATCACCCCCGCGAACCATTTTCTCGATTTGATGATCGAGAGGTCGTTGACCATGCCGATATGCTCGCCGGCGATCTTCACCGACAGCGCCTCGGGCTTCAGGCGATGGCCGTTGCAGGCGGGGCAGGGGCGGGAGGCCTGGTAGCGGGAGAGATCCTCGCGCACCCAGGGATTGTCGGTTTCGCGATACCGGCGTTCGAGGTTCGGGATGACGCCCTCGAAGGCCTTCTTCACGTCATAGGCGCGCAGGCCGTCCTTGTACTTCAAGGTCACGACTTCGCTGCCGGTGCCGTGCATGACCACCTGGCGAAAAGCCTTGGTGAGGTCGCCCCACTGCGTGGTCATCGAGACCTTGAAGTGCCGTGCCAGGCTTTCCAGCGTCTGGTCGTAATAGGGCGACTGCGCGCCGGCCCAGGGCTGCACCGCGCCATCCTTCAGCGACTTGGTGTCATCCGGCACCACCAGCTGCGGGTCGAAGAAATTCTGCGTGCCGAGGCCGTCGCAGGTGGGGCAGGCGCCCTGCGGGCTGTTGAAGGAAAACAGCCGCGGCTCGATTTCCTCGATGGTGAAGCCGGAGACCGGGCAGGCGAATTTCTGCGAGAAGACCGTGCGCTCGCCGCCATCGGCGGGCTCGGCATAGGCCACGCCGTCCGCCAGGCCCAGCGCCGTCTCCAGGCTGTCGGCGAGCCGCGCCTCGATGCCTTCGCGGACCACGATGCGGTCCACGACTACCTCGATATCGTGCTTCAGCTTCTTGTTGAGGTTTGGCACCTCCGCGATCTGGTGCAGCGTGCCGTTCACCTTCACCCGCTCAAAGCCGCGCCGCTGGAATTCGAGAAAATCCTTCTTGAACTCGCCCTTCTTGCCCTTGGCGACGGGGGCAAGCAGCAGCAGCCGCGTGCCCTCGGGCATGGCCATGATGCGGTCCACCATCTGGCTGACCGTCTGCGCCTCGATCGGCAGGCCGGTCGCCGGCGAATAGGGCACGCCGACCCGCGCCCAGAGCAGGCGCATATAGTCGTGGATTTCGGTCACCGTGCCGACGGTGGAACGCGGATTGTGGCTGGTGGTCTTCTGTTCGATGGAGATCGCCGGCGACAGGCCCTCGATGCTGTCCACATCCGGCTTCTGCATCAGCTGCAGGAACTGCCGCGCATAGGCGGAGAGGGATTCGACATAGCGGCGCTGGCCCTCGGCATAGATGGTGTCGAAGGCGAGCGACGACTTGCCGGAGCCCGACAGGCCCGTGACCACCGTCAGCGTGTCGCGCGGGATGTCGATGTCGATGTTCTTGAGGTTGTGCTCCCGCGCGCCGCGGACGCGGATCTGGCCGCTCATGGATGGTCCACCGATTTTCGAAGGGACGCCGGACCCGCAGGACGGGCTGGCGTTCACAATGTGTTCTGGTTAATCTGCCACCATATAGGTGGGTCGGGAAGGGGTTTTGCGAGGCGCGCGCGGCGCAGTGCTGCTGCGACTGGCAGGAACCTCGCCTTCCGGCTAGCCTCGGCGGTTGAGATCGAGGGAATTGCGGCCATGGCCGGTGTCAACAAAGTTATCCTGGTGGGCCGGCTTGGCCGCGACCCGGAAGTCCGGAACTTCCAGAATGGCGGCCGGGTGGTGAACCTGCGCCTGGCCACCTCGGAACGCTACAAGGACCGCGAGGGCAACCAGCAGGAGCGGACCGAATGGCATTCGGTCGCCATCTTCAATGAGAAGCTGGGCGAGATCGCCGAGAAGTACCTGAAGAAGGGCTCCGAGGTCTATGTCGAGGGCCAGCTGGAGACCCGCAAGTGGCAGGACCAGGCGGGCGCCGACCGCTACTCCACCGAGATCGTGCTGCGCCAGTTCCGTGGCGAGCTCGCGCTGCTGGGTGGGCGTGCGGGCGGTGGGGCCGATCCCGGCGACGGTGGTGAATCCGGCGGCTATGGCGGTGGTGGCGGCTATGGCGGGGGCGGCGGTGGCCGCTCCTCGGCGCCGGCACGCTCCGGCGGTGGCGGTTGGGACAATAGCGGCGGCGGCGCGCGATCTGGCGGCGGCGGCCGCAGCGCGCCTGCGAAGGGCGGCAGCGACCTGGACGACGATATCCCGTTCTGAGACGTTTCTCAGATAACCGTCCCGAGTCGGGTGGAATAGACGCGGCGAGGTAGCCCCACGACGGGGCTTGCGCTTGCTGCAAGACGGAGGGTCACGTAGTCTATTTTACGTGATTCCTCCGACCTCTCACCCGCGCCAGACGCCGATCGAGATCATCCGGCGCCGCGTGCGCCTGGCCTATGATGCGGTCGCCGCAAGGTCGTGGACCCGCCTTCCACGGGTGACGGAGGACGGCCTCAACGCCATTTCCTTCCTGTTCCCGGCCGGCGAGACCTTCTTCGTCCGCTCCGTCGCGCACTACAAGGATCGCATCACCGATCCCGCGCTGAAGGAGGCCGCCTCCCGCTTCATCTTCCAGGAGGCGATGCACTCCAAGGAGCATGAACGCTCCAACGCCGCGCTGCGCGAGGCGAATGTGCTGGGGGCGGAGCTCGAGACCGTCGCGAAGGTGCTGCTGGGCGCGGCGCGGATCTTCCTGCCGCCGGCGACGCGGCTGGCCATCACCTGCGCGCTGGAGCACTTCACGGCGATGCTGGCGGAACGCCTGCTGTCCCGCCGCTGGCTGGCGCGGGAGGGGACGGACCCTGCCTTTGCCGGCCTCTGGCTGTGGCATGCGGCGGAGGAGATCGAGCACAAGGCGGTCTGCTTCGACGTCTATGAGCATGTCTTCGGCCGCGGCCTTCTGGCCTGGCTGCATCGCATCGCGGCCATGGCCATGGTCAGCACCTTCGGCGCCATCGGGCTTCTGGTGGCCTTCACGGTGGTGCGGGTGAAGCTGGCGCTCCGCGGGCGCGGGCGCAAGGCAGGTGACAGCAAGGCAGGGCCGAGCCTGGGCAATCTCTTCGCCACCGTCTCGGCGCAGAGCTACCTGGCCTATTACCGCCGCGATTTTCATCCCTGGGACCAGGATGACCGGCCGCTACTTGAGGAATGGAAGCGCGAGAACCCCGGCTTCGGCCTGCAGGACCACGCGCCATATCCCGGCTGAGCGTCAGCCCCGGTCGAAGCGCAGCAGGCTGTATTTCAGCAGCCCGCTGCGGCCATAGAAATCCAGCAGCCCGATCAGCGGCCCGCTGAAGCCGGCCACCAGCCGGCTGCCGCCGGCCTGCCGGGCCAGGTGCTTCAGGAAGGCATAGGTAGGCAGGGTATGGCGGGTGATGTCGCGCAGCGTCGTCACCCGCAGCCCGGCCCGCGCTGCCAGCGCCCGGTAGCCGGCCGCGGTGCAGGAGGTGTCGCATTCCCCCAGCAGATTGATCCGCCGCAGCGCCTTCAGTTTCGTCAGACGCCCGAGCGGCGCGAAGAGCGGGGAGGGGACGAAATCCGACAGAACCAGCACGCCGCCCGGGCGCAGCACCCGCCGCACCTCCGCCAGGAAGGCGCTCCGGGAGGGAAAGTGGAAGATGCATTCCACCGCCAGAACGCGGTCGAAGCTGGCATCGGCGAAGGGCAGGGTGCAGGCATCGGCCGCGACGAAGTTGATGGCGCTGCCGGGCCGCGGCTGCGCCAGGCGGGCGGCGCGCTGCAACTGCCGTGGATCGATGTTCAGGCCAACCAGGTCCAGCCGCTCCACCCGTTCGTCCAGCGTGGCCAGGGTGCCGCCGAAGCCGCAGCCGGCATCCAGCACCCGCATGCCGGGGCGGATCTCGGCGAGGGCCAGCAACTCCAGGCTCAGCCGTTCCGCGGCCCGGCCGTAATCCTCGGGCGAATCGGGGCGGGCGCTGGCCGGGTCGGGCCAGTAGCCCCAATGGATATGGCGGCCGAAGCTGCGTTCCAGCGCCGGGTTGCCGCGCGCCAATTGGCCCAGAAGCTGGTCGATATAGGGCAGCGTCATGCCTGGAACCCGCCCGCCTGCCGCATCGCCACCCTTTCCGCCGCCGCATGCGGCCTTTCGTCATTCATGCTAAGCCAGGACCGGCGGATGCGAAACGCGGCGTTGCGGCGGTGGCGGGCCCGGCTCCGGGGCGGGAATCGCCGTCTCCTGCGCGGTTGCACCCCTTCCGCCGGGGCCGGGAATTGCCTAATCCAACCCCGCCGGCCCCCGCTACGTCTGGCGCCGCCTTTGCCCGGCCTTGCCGTGCAGGGCCATCGATGAGGAATCCGCGTTGAGCGACACGTCACCGCCGCCGGGCGAACCCACCCCCGGGCCGAATGAGATCGAACCGGTCGGGCTCGAGGCGGAGATGCGCCGGTCCTACCTGGACTACGCCATGTCGGTCATCGTCGCGCGCGCCCTGCCGGATGCGCGGGACGGGTTGAAGCCGGTGCATCGGCGCATCCTCTATGCCATGCACGAGTCCGGCTACGTCGCGGACAAGCCGCATCGCAAATCGGCCCGTGTCGTCGGCGACGTGATGGGCAAGTACCATCCGCATGGCGATGCCTCGATCTACGACGCGACCGTGCGGATGGCGCAGTACTTCTCCATGCGCGTGCCGCTGATCGACGGCCAGGGCAATTTCGGCTCGATGGACGGCGATCCGCCGGCGCAGATGCGCTACACCGAGGTCCGCCTGGCCAAGTCCGCCTCCGCCCTGCTGGAGGGGATCGACGAGGACACGGTCGACTTCCAGCCGAACTACGACGAATCGGAAAGCGAGCCGCGCGTCCTGCCGGCCGCCTTCCCGAACCTGCTCGTCAATGGCGCGCAGGGCATCGCCGTCGGCATGGCGACCAATATCCCGACGCACAATCCCGGCGAGGTGATCGACGCCGCCCTGAAGCTGATCGAGGATCCGGCCACCAGCCTCGATGAGCTGATGAAGATCATTCCCGGCCCGGACTTTCCGACCGGTGGCTTGATCCTGGGCCGCGCCGGCATCCGCGCCGCCTTCGAGACCGGCCGCGGTTCCATTCCGCTGCGGGCGCGGGCCACGATCGAGGAGATGCGCGGCGGGCGGTCGATGATCGTGGTCACGGAAATTCCGTACCAGGTCAACAAGTCGACCCTGATCGAGAAGATCGCGGAGCTGGTGCGCGCCAAGGCGATCGAGGGCATTTCCGACCTGCGCGACGAGTCGGATCGCGACGGGCTGCGCATCGTCGTCGAGCTGAAGAAGGATGCGACGCCGGAGGTGGTGCTGAACCAGCTCTATCGCTTCACCCAGCTGCAGACCTCCTTCGGCGTGAACTTCGTCGCGCTCGATGAGGGGCGGCCGCGGCTGATGGGGCTGCGCGACGCGCTGATGGCTTTCCTGAAGTTCCGCGAGGACGTGATCCTGCGGCGCTCCCGCTTCCGCCTGGCCAAGGCGCGCGATCGCGGCCACCAGCTGATCGGCCTGGCCATCGCGGTGGCCAATATCGACGAGGTGATCCGCCTGATCCGTGCCGCGCCGGATGCGGCGACGGCGCGCGCGGAGCTGATGGCGCGCGACTGGCCGGCGGCCGATGTGGCGCCGCTGCTGGCGCTGGTCGATGACGTGCGCAACACGATCAGCGAGGCCAGCACGGTCCGCCTGACCGAGGAGCAGGCGCGCGGCATCCTGGCGCTGACCCTCAGCCGCCTGACCGGGCTGGAGCGGGAGAAGATCAACGCCGAGCTGTCCGAGGTGGCGGCCACGATCACCGAGCTGCTGGACATCCTCTCCTCCCGCCCCCGGCGGCTGGAGCTGATGGCGCAGGAGCTGGTGGCGGTGCGCGCGCAGATCGCCGTGCCGCGCATGACCGACATCGTCGACGGCATCGCCGACCAGGACGACGAGAGCCTGATCGAGCCCGGCACCATGGTGGTGACCCTGACGCGCGACGGCTATGTGAAGCGCACCGGCCTCGACGTCTTCCGCAGCCAGAACCGCGGCGGCCGTGGCCGCTCAGGCGCCGCGACGCGGGAGGATGACATCGTCGTCCGCAGCTTCGTCGCGCATACCCATCAATGGGTGCTGTTCTTCACCTCGCGCGGCATCGCCTTCCGCGAGAAGATCTGGCAGCTGCCGGAAGGCGGCGCCACGGGCCGCGGCCGCAGCCTGCGCCAGGTGCTGCAGCTGCAGGATGGGGAACAGGTCACGGCGGTGCTGCCGCTGCCGCAGGACGAAGGCCTGTGGGAGAACCTGCACCTGGTCTTCGCCACGGCGCAGGGCAATGTCCGGCGCAACAAGCTGTCCGACTTCAAGAATGTCCGCGCCATGGGCCTCATCGCCATGAAGCTGGACGAGGGCGACAGCCTGATCGGCGTCGCCACCTGCCGCGAGGGCGATGACGTGATGCTGGCGACCCGCAATGGCCGCTGCATCCGCTTCCAGGCGGAATCGGACCAGCTGCGCGTCTTTGCCGGCCGCGATTCCAGCGGCGTGCGCGGCATCCGCCTGCTGAACAAGGACGAGGTGATCTCGCTGGCCGTGCTGACGCATGTGGAGGCCTCGCCGGATGAGCGCGCCGCCTTCCTGCGCCACAGCGCCCAGCGCCGCCGCGCGGCCGGCGAGGATGTGGCGCCGGATGCCGAGGTTGCGGCCAGTGCCGCGGCCGAGGAGGCGGAGGAAGGCAATGCCGACGCCGATGCCGATGCTGGGCCGGTCTCCGCGGAGCGGCTGGCGGAGCTCGATCGCCTCGAACAGATCCTGCTGGTGGTGACCGATCGCGGCTTCGGCAAGCGCAGCAGCGCCTATGAATACCGCGTCACCGGCCGCGGCGGCCAGGGCATCACCAATATCACCCTCAGCCAGCGCACGGGGCGGGAGGTGGTGGCCACCTTCGCCGTGCGGCCGGGCGACGGCGTGATGCTGGTGACCAATGGCGGGCGGCTGATCCGCCTGCCGGCGGACCAGATCCGCGTCACCGGCCGCGGCGCCATGGGCGTGACCCTGCTGCGGCTCGGCGAGACGGAGCGCGTCACCTCCTGCTTCCCGGTGGTGGAGGAGGTGGAGACCCAGGTGGAAGCCGCGGTCGATGCGCCCGAATCCCTGGCCGAGCCGGATGCGACGCCGGAGACGGAGGGCGGCGCCGATGTCTGACCTGCGGATCGGCATCTATCCCGGCACCTTCGACCCGGTGACCAATGGCCACCTGGACGTCATCGCCCGCGCCGCGCGGCTGGTGGACCGGCTGGTGGTCGGCGTCGCCATCAATTCCGGCAAGGGCCCGCTGTTCTCGCTGGATGAGCGGGTGGAGCTGGTGCGGGCGGAGACGGATACCATCGCCGCCCAGGTGGGCAGCGAGATCGTGGTGGTGCCCTTCACCGGCCTGCTGATCGATTTCGCGCGGCAGTCCAGCGCGCGGATGATCATCCGCGGCCTGCGCGCCGTCTCCGATTTCGACTACGAATTCCAGATGGCCGGCATGAACCATCGCCTGGCGCCGGATGTCGAAACCGTCTTCCTGATGGCGAGCGAAACGAACCAGTTCATCTCCTCCCGCTTTGTGAAGGAGGTCGCCACCCTCGGGGGCGACGTGACCTCCTTCGTGCCGAAGCTGACCCTGGAACGCACGCTGGCGCGCGTGCGTCATCGCAAGGATGCCGCAGAATGACCGGACCCAAGATGCTCCGCCGCAGCCTGCTCGGCGCCGGCCTCGCCACCCCGCTGCTCGGCGCCGGCCTGGCGCGGGCCCAGGCGCCGACGGACCCGGAGAATACGCTGTTCCTGGAGCTGAAGGATGGCCGCGTGACCATCCAGCTGCTGCCGGAGCTGGCGCCGCGCCATGTGGAGCGCATCAAGCTGCTGGCGCGCCGCAACTTTTACGACAACACGCCCTTCCATCGCGTGATCGAGGGCTTCATGGCGCAGGGCGGCGACCCGACGGGCACCGGCACCGGCGGCTCCGACCTGCCCGACCTGCCGGCCGAATTCACGCCGGCGAACCGGGCGCGCTTCCTGCGCGGCACCTGCGGCATGGCGCGCACCAGCAATCCGAACAGCGCCAATAGCCAGTTCTTCATCATGTTCGCGCCGGCGCCGAACCTGGATGGGCAATACACCATCTGGGGCCGCGTGGTGGCGGGGATGGAGGCGGTGGACAAGATCAAGCGCGGGCAGGGGCCGTCCGGCATGGTGCCGCAGCCGGCGGATCGCATCCGCGCGATGCGGGTGGCAGCCGACGCGCGCTGAGGCGGATTCGCTCCCCAGGATTCAAAGACACACGGAAGGATCGAGACCATGAGCGCATCCATCGCGCCCGAGAACACGCTGCTGCTGGAACTGGCCAGCGGCGTGGTGACCATCGAGCTGCTGCCCGAGCTGGCGCCGGCCCATGTCGAGCGGATCAAGACGCTGGCCAGCGCCGGCTTCTACGACAACACGCCCTTCCACCGCGTGATCGAAGGCTTCATGGCGCAGGGCGGCGACCCGACCGGCACCGGCACCGGCGGCTCCGAGCATCCGGACCTGCCGGCGGAATTCAGCCCGCCCGCCAAGGCGAAGTTCCTGCGCGGCACCTGCGGCATGGCGCGCACCAACAACCCGAACAGCGCCAATAGCCAGTTCTTCATCATGTTCGCGCCGGCGCCGAGCCTGGATGGCCAGTACACCATCTGGGGCCGCGTGGTGGATGGCATGGATCTGGTCGACAAGATCAAGCGGGGCCAGGGCCCGAACGGGATCGCGCGGGATCCGGACCGGGTGAAGTCCATGCGCCTCGGCAGCGCCACGGGCGCCGCGGGGGTTGACAGCACCCCGGCTGCCGACGCCTAACACGCCTCCGCGCGGCCCTTCCCGGGGCCGCGCGCACCCCGAGCCCGTAGCTCAGCCGGTAGAGCACGTGACTTTTAATCATGGGGTCGTGGGTTCGAGTCCCACCGGGCTCACCAATGCATCCGGCCCCGCACGCGCCCCATCCACGCGGGGCGCGTCCGGCGGCGCGCTCAGACCTCCGCCGCCTGCACCTCGCTGTAGGGAAGGCGCTTCACGCGATCCATGTTCAGCCCCTCGATCCGCAGCAGCCGGGTCGGGCCGTCGCGGCGGGGGGCGTGGATCACGCCGGGCTCATAGAGATGCGCATCGCCCGGCCGCAGGGTATAGTCGCGCACCCGCAGCGCCTTGCCGGATTTCAGCCCGTCCGGCCGGCTGATGCAGTCGAAGTCGCTCATCACCGTCTCGCCGGCCGCCTGGCCATAGATCGCCCAGGTCGGGCCGTGGTCGTGCGGGCCGCTGGTCTTGGCGCCGGCATAGGCATGCGCCAGCACCGTGAAGCCCAGCTCCGGATCCTCGTAGATCACCTGGCGTTCGGGCGTGCCCTCGGGGATCTGGGCGGCGACGAAATCGGCATCCTTCAGCGCCTCCCGCACCAGGGTGCAGAGCTTCTCGCGGCCCGCCGTGCCGGGATGGTCCTGCAGGGCCGCCTTGCATTGCGCGGCAAAGGCTTCGAGCGTCAGCGCCATGTCCTGGCCTCCTCCTTGAGCGGATAGAGTCTTCGCCCGCGCCCCGGGCCTGTCAATCGGCCGTGCCGCCCGGCCTGCGCGCCATGCGTACACGCCGCTTTTGATTGCAAAGCATCCACCAATCGGTAAGGAAACGGCCATTCGTCGCGCGGTGCCCCTTCCGGGGGCGTCGGCCAGCGCTTGCAGGAACGGCCGGACCCAAGGCACCGGCCCGGGGCACTGCGGCGCGCCGGGGCGCCTGCGCAACTCCCAGGAACAGAAGGACTTTCCCCCGCATGGCAGACCACGCTTCCAGCCGCCCAGGCCGCCCGATATCGCTGTTGCGGACCTTCATGGCCAATGAGGCCTCGGGCGGGCTGGTGCTGATGGGGACCGCGCTGCTGGCGCTGGTGGTGGCCAATTCGCCCCTGGCGCCGGCCTATTTCGGCGCGCTCTCCAGCTATATCGGCCCGCTTTCGCTGCTGCACTGGATCAATGACGGGCTGATGGCCGTCTTCTTCCTGCTGGTCGGCCTCGAGATCAAGCGGGAGGTGCTGGACGGCCAGCTCTCCACCTGGTCGCGCCGTGCGCTGCCGGGCATCGCGGCGCTGGGCGGCATGCTGGTGCCGGCGCTGATCTACCTGGCCTTCAACGCCTCGAACCCCGCCGCGGTGCGGGGCTGGGCGATCCCGGCCGCCACCGACATCGCCTTCGCGCTCGGCGTGCTGTCCCTGCTGGGCTCGCGGGTGCCGACCTCGCTCAAGGTCTTCCTGACGGCGCTGGCGATCATCGATGACCTGGGCGCGGTGGCGATCATCGCGGTCTTCTATACCGGCGCGATTTCCATGCTCGATCTCGGCCTGGCGGTGGCGGTGCTGGCCGGGCTCGTCGCCATGAACCGGGCCGGCGTGCTGAAGCTCTGGCCCTATCTGCTGCTCGGGCTGGTGCTCTGGCTGCTGGTGCTGCGCTCGGGCGTGCATGCCACGGTGGCGGGCGTGCTGCTGGCCTTCACCATCCCGCTGCGCCCGGCACCGGCCGCGCCCGACCGCGTGGCGGATTCGCCCTTGCACCGGCTGGAGCACGGCATGCACGGCATGGTCGCCTTCCTGGTCATCCCGATCTTCGGCTTCGCCAATGCCGGCGTCAGCTTCGAGGGGGTGACCTGGGCGACGCTCGGCAACAACCTGACCCTCGGCGTCGCCATGGGGCTGCTCTTCGGCAAGCTGATCGGCGTCTTCGGCTTCGCCGCGCTGACCATCCGCATCGGCTGGGCGGAGCTGCCGATGGGGGCGAGCTGGGCGCAGCTGCTGGGCGTCTCGCTGCTCTGCGGCATCGGCTTCACCATGAGCCTCTTCATCGGCCTGCTGGCCTTCGCCGAATCCCAGCTGCTGCAGGACCAGGTGAAGATCGGCATCCTCATGGGGTCGCTGGCGGCGGGCCTGTCCGGCTGGCTGCTGCTGCGCCTGGCGCCGCGGCGCATCCCGGCGCCGCGCACCGGGCGGCGCTGAAGGGCGGCGCTGAAGGGCGGCGCCGCGCCTCAGGCGGAGGCGCGACGCGCCAGCTCCGGCGTGGCGGAGGCACCGACGGCCTCCGCCAGCGCCTGTTCCAGCGTCGCCACGCGGATCGGCTTTTCCACGTGCCCGTCCATGCCGGCCTCGTGGCAGGCCGCGATATCCTCGCGGAAGGCGCCGGCGGTCACCGCCAGGATCGGCAGGTGGCCGATCTGGCCGGGCAGGGCGCGGATGCGGCGGGTCGCCTCCAGCCCATCCATGCCTGGCATCTGCACATCCATCAGCACGGCGTCGTAGCTTCCCGGCGCCCGGGCCACGGCCTCCACCGCCGCGGCGCCATCGGCCACCAGCTCCACGCTATGGCCCACCGCCTCCAGCGTCGCGCGCAGCAGCAGGCGGTTGGCCGCCACGTCATCGGCGGCCAGGATCCGCAGGGGGCGGCGGGTGCCGTGGCCGAGGGGCGCCGGCAGCGGCAGGGCCGGCCCAGGCAGCGGCATCGGCCCGGGAATCGGCGGCAGCGGCGGCTCCCTATTGGCGGCGGCGCCCGGCAGCAGGCCCAGCGGCGGGCTCAGGCGCGCGGCGGCGCCCAGGGGCGCATCGGCCGCCGCCACCGCCGGCAGTTCGAGCCAGAAGACGCTGCCGCGCCCGCCCGGCGCCGGCTCATATTCGATCTGCCCGCCCAGCAGCGCCGCGAAGCGGGCGGAGACGGCGAGCCCAAGGCCGGAGCCCGCCGCCCCGGTGCCGCGCGGGTCATAGCGGACGAAATCCTGGAACAGGCGTCCGTTCAGCAGCGGCGAGACGCCCGGGCCGGTATCGGCCACGTCGAAGCGCAGCCGGCCCTCCAGCGGCTTGAACAGGCGCAGCGTGACGCCGCCCGTCTCGGTGAACTTCACCGCATTGCCCAGCAGATTCAGCAGGATCTGCCGCACCCGCGCGCGGTCCATCAGCACGAGGCGCGGCACATCCGCCGCCACCTCCAGCCGCAGCGACAGGCCCTTCTGGTCCGCCCCCGGGCGCAGCAGGTCGATGCAGGACCGCGCGAGCGCCGCCGCATCGGTCGGCTCCAGCCGCGGCGCCTCGGCGCGCCCGGCCTCGATGGTGCTGATCTCCAGCAGCCGGCCGACCACGCTGGCCAGGTGCTCGCCGGCCTCGGCGATGGTCTTCACCTGCTCGCGGTGGTCGGGCGCCAGGGACTTGTCGCGCAGCAGCAGCTGTGCCCAGCCCAGGATGCCGTTCAGCGGCGTGCGCAACTCATGGCTCGCGGCGGAGAGGAAGCGGGACTTCACCGCGCTCGCCGCGCGCGCCGTCTCCAGCGCCGAGGCCAGGCGGCCGGACATGTGGTCAAGCCGGCTGGCCAGCGCCGCCAGCTCCGGCGTGGCCACGCGCATATCGAGCCCGACGCGGGCGGACAGGTCGCCATCGGCCAGCCGGTCCACGGTCTGGCCCAGCCGGCGGATCGGCCGCAGCACCATCACCTCGCCCAGCACCAGCACCAGGCCCAGCAGCACCAGGCTGCTGAGGCCGAGCAGCAGGTAGGAGAGCAGGCGGCGCCGCTGCACCGGGGCCAGCAGCTCGTCCTCACTGATGCCGACGATCACCCGCGCGCCGCCATGGCCGAGGGGGGCATAGGCGAAGATGCCGGTCGTGCCGTCGAACATCGGGGCCCGCAGCACGCCGGGCGCGGCCGCGGGGAGCGCGGCGCGGACTGCGGGATGGCGGCTGGCGTCCTGCCCCGGCTCCCATTGCCTCTGCGGCATGCCATCGGTCAGCGGCCGATGCAGCGCCACGAGCCGGCCGCGGCTGTCCACCACGCCGATGCGGAACCCGGGCGCCGCGCTGCTCGCGATGATCCGCATCAGCCAGTCCGAATCGAGTCCGGCGCTCATCACCGCGAGGATGTCGCCGTTGGCGTCGAGGACGGGGAGCATCAGGAAGACGGTCGGTGCGCCGCCCAGCGGTGAATGGCGCAGATCGGAGAAGACCTCCGCCTTGCTCTGCAGGACCGCCTGGAATTGCGGGATATGGCTGAAGCTGAAGGGGTCCGATTCGCGGCTGGCGCAGCGCAGCCCGCCATCCACACCGATCACGGCGAGCGAATGCTGCCAGGGGGCGGTGGCGGCGATCTCGCTGAGCACCACCTGGCAGGGCCCGGCATCGGGCGTCGCCTGGAAGCTCGCCGTCACTTCGGGCACGCGGGCCAGCGCCGTCAGCAGGGTGCGGGCCTGGTCGAACAGCGCCGTCACTTCCCGCGCTCCCTGCACGGCAACGGCGAGGGACTGATCCTCCGCGGTCAGGATGCGATCTTTGGCCTCGGTCTCGAACAGCCAGGCGGAGAAGACCAGCATTGGCAGCATGGCCAGCAACCCGAAGCCGGCCCAGCGGCGCCGCACGCCGCGACCCCAGCGGCTGCTGTGCTGGCTGAGGCGCGGGGCCGCGGGGGGGATCTCGGGCCGCGCCGCCAGCTTCCAGCCGGCCGCGGCCGGCGGGCCGGGCGGCTCCAGTGGCGGCGTGGGGGCAGGGCGGCCGATCAGGTAGCCCTGGATCAGGTCGCAGCCCTCGGCGCGCAGGAAATCCAGCTGCGACTGTGTCTCCACCCCCTCCGCGCAGGCCTTGATGCCGAGGCCGCGGCACAGCTGCAGCACGGCGCGGATGACGTTGCGGGCGCGCTCGCTGCCATCGATGTCGCGGATGAAGGACCGGTCGAGCTTCACCTTGTCGAGCGGCAGGGCATGCAGATAGCCGAGCGAGGAATAGCCGGTGCCGAAATCGTCCAGCGCCACCCGCACGCCCAGCACGTGCAGCTCCTCGATGGTCACCGCGGCCGCCGCCTCGTCCTTGATCAGCGTGCCCTCGGTGACCTCCAGCTCCAGCCGGTCCGGCGCCAGGCCGGAATCGCGCAGCAGGCTGGCGACCAGCCCGGCCAGGCCGCCCAGATGGAAGCGGGAGGCGGAGACGTTGAGTGCCACCTTCAGCGGTTGCGGCCAGGCGGCGGCCTGGCGGCAGCCCTCCCGCAGCACCCATTCGTCCAGCATGCCGCCCAGGCCGCAGGCCTCCGCGATCGGCACGAAGACGGAGGGGGAAACCGGGCCGTAGCCCGGCCGGTCCCAGCGCAGCAGCGCCTCGCAGCTGACGATGCGCCCGGTATTGGCATCCGCCACCGGCTGCCATTCGAAGCGGAAGGCGCCATGGGCGAGCGCCGCGCGCAGGTCCCGCTCCAGCGCCTGGCGGCCGGCGAGCTGCCCCTCCATCGCCGGGTCGAAGCGCATCTGCCGGCCGCGGCCCTGGTTCTTCGCGGCATAGAGGGCATTGTCGGCGCGTCGCAGCAGCGCATCGGAATCCAGCCCATCGGCGGGTGCCAGCGCATAGCCGACGGAGGTGCGGATCGGCACCGGCTGGCCCTCGTATTCGAAGGGGGCGCTCAGCGCCTCGATCAGCCGCACCGCCAGCGCCTCCGCCTCCTGGTGCGTCACGGGGCCGGAGAGGATGACCGCGAATTCGTCGCCGCCGAGGCGGGCCACCGTATCCGCGGCGCGGACCGAGGCGGTGAGCCGCCGCGCCGCCTCCCGCAGCAGCGCATCGCCGCCGGCATGGCCCAGCAGGTCGTTCACCGCCTTGAATCGATCGAGGTCGAGGCAGAAGACGGCGAAGGCATGCCCCTCCGGCCCCCGCGCCAGCGCGATCGCCTCCTCCAGCCGCTGTTCGAACAGGGGACGGTTGCCGAGGCCGGTCAGCGGGTCCCGCAGCGCGGCGGACTGGGCCGAATCGAGGCTGCTGCGCAGCTCGATGGCGGCGGCGACGCCCTGGGCGATATCGGCGAGCGCCCGGGCCGCCGTGGCCGGCAGGCTGCGCGGCTGGTGATCCGCCACGGCCAGCGTGCCGAGCGCATGGCCCTGGCGGTCGATGATCGGCGCGCCGGCATAGAAGCGCACATGCGGGGCTTCGAGGACCGCCGGATTGTCCCGGAAGCGGGGATCCTGCGCCGCATCCTCCACCACCATCACGCGGTCCGGCTGCAGGATCGCATGGGCGCAGAAGGCGGTGCGGCGCGGGCCTTCGCAGACATTCAACCCGATCGCGGCCTTGAACCACTGCCGGTCCGCATCGATCAAGGATACGAAAGCCATCGGTGTGCCGCAGAGATGCGCCGCCAGACGCGCGAAGGCATCGAAGCGGGAATCGGGCGGGGTGTCGAGGATGCCGGTGGCATGCAGCGCCTGGAGGCGTTCGACCTCGTTCGCGGGCAAAGCGGCGGACGACAAGGCTGGTCTCGCTTCTCTCCAGGGTGGCAACGATTAATCTTTGGCAACTGCAGGTAGCATCAGACATTAATTTTCTCGGTATTGAAAGGCAAATACCGTCACGCTCGCGGGATGAGCCGCGGCGGGCCAAGCCCTTCCCCGCGAGGGTGCAGGCGCAGGGCGGAGAGGGAAGGGAGATCGCGCGGGAAGGCCCGCGGTTCAGCCGGCCGGCAGCAGCATATGGATGGCGGTGCCCTGGCCCGGGCGGCTCTCGGCCGCCAGCGCGCCCCCGGCGGCGCGCAGGAAGGCCGCGACCATGGCGAGGCCGAGGCCGGTGCCCCGGCCTTCCGGCTTGGTGGTGAAGAAGGGCTCGCCGAGCCGTGCCAGCGTCTCGGGCGACATGCCCAGCCCGCCATCGCGCACCGTGATGCGCAGGTAGTTGCCCGGCATCAGCTCCGGTGCCCCGGCCGGGTGCGGCGGGACGGAGAGGCGGTTGGCGAGGATCCGCACCTCGCCCCCCTGCGGCATGGCATCCCGCGCATTGGCGGCCAGGTTGATCAGCGCCGTCTCCAGCTCCGCCCGGTCGATCCCCGGCGCGCTGCGCAGCCCGCCCGGCACCTCGCAGCGCACACGGATGCCGGCGCCGAGCGTGGCATCCAGCAGCTCCGCCATCTCGCGCAGCGAGGCGGAGACATCCACCGGCTCGGCCATCGGCGCGGCCGGATTGCTGCGCCGCGTCGTCTCCAGCAGGCGGCGGGAGAGGGAGGTGGCGCGCTCCGCATGGCCGCCGAGCTGGCCGGCGAGGGCACGTACCCGCGCCGGATCCTCCGCATCCCGGGCCAGCAGCCGCGCCGCCGCGGCGACGGATTGCGTGATATTGCCGAAGTCATGCGCCAGCCCGCCCGCCAGCAGGCCGAGCGTCGCCTGGCGTTCGGAGGCACGCGCCCGCGCCTCCGCCAGCGCCCGGTTGCGCATCGCCCGTTCCGCCTGCCAGGTGGCGGCCAGCAGCAGCGCCATGCCGAGCGCCGCGCTGACCAGCGGTCCCAGCATCAGCCGCCGCCAGTCCCGCTGCAATGCGCCCAGCGACAGCCCATAGGCGATGCCGACATTGTGCCGCGTGAGCCGTCGGAAGGCGGTCAGCCGCGGCTCGCCATCGATCGGTGAGGGGCCGCGCAGCGTCTCCACCGGGCCGCGCCGCAGCGCCCGCAGCATCTCCCCCGCCGCGCGCGGCAGCGCCGCGCCCTCCGGCTCCGCCGGCGGCGGCACCGCGGCCAGAAGCGCGCCATCCAGGCGGAACAGCGTCACCGAATCCGCCGGCGTCTCCAGGATGGAGCGGTAGAAGGACTCGAAATTCACCGGCCAGAGCGAGGCGAGGATCGATCCGCCATCGCTCAGCCCATCCGACCGCTGGCGCGCCCGCACCATCGGGAAGACCGGCTTGCCCGAGGCCACGGCGCGCACCACCTGGCCGATGAAGGGCGCTTCCGGAATCGCGGCCCCGACGCGCATCGCCGCGACATAGTCCCGGTGCGCGACATCGTGCGGCGGGGTGCCGAAGGGCTGGGCGCTCGACATCACCAGCAGGCCGCGCGGGTCGATCAGGGCGACGCCGCCGGAATTCGGGTTCACCGCATCCAGCGCGCGCAGGAAGGCATAGAGCGCCGGCTGGCTGGCCACATCCTCCCAGGCCGTATCCTCCAGCCGCTGCTCGATGGCCGCGATGGTGAGTTCCTGCGCCTCGAAGGCGCGCAGCGCGTGTTCGTGCAGCATATCGGCCGCGCGCTGCACCCGGCCGCGCGCCGCCTGTTCCACCGTGTGGAAGGTGCTGATCCCGGCCGCCACCAGCGCCGCTAGCGGCAGCAGCACGGCGAAGGCGCGCAGCATCCACAGCACGCGCGGGTGCCGCGGCGGCGGGGCGGGCAGCGGTGTCACCACCGCCACGTTCCCGCGGCAGGTGTCCAGTCCAGGCAAGCCCGCCGGCAGGGAGGCCGGCCTGTGGGCCGGTGCCAGCGATACGTCATGCCAATAACCTACCCGGCCGCGGGGCCGCAGCGCCATCCGCTATTCTTCGCCAGCGCCTGCTGAGCATCGGCGCCCGCATGCTGGCGGTGCCGGGGGCGGCAGGCTAGACGGCGCGGGTGAACGCGCATCCGCCCGCCCGCCTGTCGGTCATCATCCCGGTCTTCCGCGAGGCCGCGAACGTCGCCCCCCTGGTTGCCCGGCTCGAGGCCGCGCTGGCCGGGCTGGACTGGGAGGCGGTCTTCGTCGACGACGACAGCCCCGATGGCACGGCGGCGGCCGCGCGCGCCATCGCGGCGGTGGATCCGCGCATCCGCTGCATCCGCCGGATCGGCCGGCGCGGCCTGGCCTCCGCCTGCATGGAGGGCTTCCTCTCCGTCTCCGCGCCCTTCGTCGCGGTGATGGATGGCGACCTGCAGCATGACGAGACCATCCTGCCGGCGCTGCTGGCGGCGGTGGAGGGCGGTGCCGATATCGCCATCGGCAGCCGCCACGTGGCGGGCGGCGCGGCGCAGGGCGGCTTTTCCGCCGCGCGCGGGGCGCTTTCGGATGGCGGGGCGAGGCTGGCGCGGCTGCTGCTGCCGGTGCCGGTGGCCGATCCGATGAGCGGCTTCTTCCTGCTGCGGCGGGACCTGGTGGAGGAAGTGGCGCCGAGGGTCGCCGGGCGCGGCTTCAAGATCCTGCTGGATATCCTGCTCTCGGCGCGCCGCAGGCTGAAGGTGGCGGAAGTGCCCTACAGCTTCCGCTCGCGCCTGGCCGGCGAGAGCAAGCTGGACGCCACGGTGCTGCTGGAATTCGCCGGGCTGCTGCTGGACAAGGCGACCGGCGGCGTGGTCCCGCTGCGCTTCCTGTCATTTGCCGCGGTCGGCGCGCTGGGCTTGCTGGTGCATATGGCGGCGCTGGCGCTGCTGGTCGGGCCGCTCGGCTTCCAGGCGGCGCAATGGGGCGCCACCTTCGTGGCGATGACCGCCAATTTCGTGCTGAACAACCGCATCACCTATCGCGATGCGCGGCTGCGCGGCGCGGCGCTGTGGCGGGGGCTCGCCATCTTCTACCTGGTCTGCGGCATCGGCGCCGCGGCCAATGTCGGCATCGCCGGGCTGCTGGTGCGGGATGGCGTGCTGGCCTGGGGCATGGCGGGGGCGGCGGGGGCGCTGATCACCGTGGTCTGGAACTACGCCGTGTCCTCCACCCTGGTCTGGCGCGCCAGATGACGGCGCTCTGGCTGCTGCTGGCGGTCACGGCGCTGCGGCTGCTGGTCGCCGGCTTCGTGCCGCTGGCGCCGGACGAGGCCTATTACTGGGTCTGGTCGCGCACGCTGCAGGGCGGCTACCTGGATCATCCGCCGATGGTCGCCTGGTTCATACGCGCCGGCACGCTGCTGGCCGGCGAGACCGCCTTCGGCATCCGGCTGGTCGGGCCGGTTTCCATCGCCGTGGCCTCCCTCCTGCTGGCGCGGACCGCCGATGCGATGTTTCCGGACCGGCGGCCAGGGCTTTGGGCGGCGGCGCTGTTCAATGCGACGCTGCTGGTCGGCGTCGGCGGCATCCTGGTCACGCCCGACCTGCCGCTGCTGGTCTTCTGGACCGCCGCGCTCTGGGCCCTGGCGCGGCTGCATGCGACGCAGGATGGGCGCTGGTGGCTGGCCTTCGGGCTGCTCGCGGGCCTGGCGCTCTTCTCCAAATACACGGCGGTGCTGCTGGGCGCGGGCGTGGTGCTGTGGCTGATCGCCTGCCGCGACGCCTGGCGCTGGTGGCGGGACTGGCGGCTCTATGCCGGCGGCGCGCTGGCGGGGCTGGTCTTCCTGCCGGTGGTGCTGTGGAACGCCCGCAACGGCTGGGCCTCCTTCGCCAAGCAGGGCGGCCGCGCCGGCACGGACGAGGCCGGCTTCACGCTGCGCTACCTGGGCGAGCTGCTGGGCGGCCAGATCGGCCTCGCCACGCCCCTGGTCTTCTGCCTGTGCGTCGTCGGCGTCGCCGTGGCGGCGCGGCGCTGGGCGCGCGGCGATGCGGCGGCGGGGCTGCTGGCGGCGCTGGTGCTGCCGGGCGCGGGGCTGTTCTTGTGGCAGGCGACGGGCAGCCGGGTGCAGGGCAACTGGCCCGCCATCCTCTACCCCGCCGCCTGCATCGCCGCGGCGGCCTTCCTGCCCGCCCGGCTGGCGCGGTTGCAGCGTCCGGCGGTGGCGCTGGGCTTCGTCCTCGCCCTGGCTGTCTATGTCCAGGCCGCCTTCGCGCCCCTGCCGCTCGGCCGCCGCCAGGACCCGACCCTGGCGCGCCTTGGCGGCTGGCCGGAACTGGCCCAGGCGGTGGAGGCCGAACGCCGGCGCATCGGCGCCGGATTCGTCGCGGCGGAGGAATACGGCCTGGCCTCGGAACTCGCTTTGCACCTGCCGCCCGGCATTCCGGTGGTGGCGCTCAATCCCCGATGGGCGCTTTTTAACCTGCCGCGCCCCGTCCCCGGCGTAACCGGCCTGCTGGTGCAGAGCGAAAGACGGGACAGCGCACCCGACTGGCCCGGAGCCGAGCCCATCGCGCGCGCAGACGGACCCCTGCTGCGGGCCCGGCGGGGGATCGAGGCGGAGCGCTACCGCGCCTTCCGGATCGAGACGCGGCCGGATCTGCCACCCACCGCGATCCTGCCGCGTCCTTGACGAAACGGGGCCGCGACCGAAGCTTTGAAGCGCAAAGGCGGAGACCACCATGCTGATCAAGCGACCGCGCGGCTGGGAAATCCCCGAAAGCCAGGCGACCCCGGAACACCTGGTGCTGAACCGCCGCGCCCTGATGGCCGCCGCCGGCGCCGGCGCCATGCTCGCGCCCAGCGTCGCCAAGGCGCAGTTCTGGCGCCGCAGCGAACCCGCCGACCCCTGGACCCGCCTGCCGGCCGAGCTGCCCGACCTGCCGCCGGCCATGCGCAACACCCGCTACCCGGCCGATCGCGCCCTCTCGCCCGAGCGCGACGCCGTCACCTTCAACAATTTCTACGAGTTCGGCAGCGACAAGGGCATCTGGAGCACGGCGCTGCGCATGCCGATGCGGCCCTGGACCATCAAGGTGGATGGCATGGTCGAAAGCCCCGGCGAATTCGACGTGGACGACCTGATCCGCAGGGTGGGGCTGGAGGAGCGCGTCTACCGCCTGCGCTGCGTCGAGGCCTGGGGCATGACCGTGCCCTGGACCGGCTTCCAGCTGTCGAAGCTGCTCGACATCGCGAAGCCGCTGGGCTCGGCGAAGTTCGTGCGCTTCGAGACGGCCCAGAAGCCCGAGGTGATGACCGGCCTGCGCCAGTCCTGGTATCCCTGGCCGCATATCGAGGGCTGCACCATCGAGGAAGCAGCCAACGAGCTGACCTTCATGCCCGTGGGCCTGTTCGGCCGCCCGCTGCCGCCGCAGAATGGCGGGCCCTTCCGCGTGGTCTTTCCGTGGAAATATGGCTTCAAGTCCGGCAAGTCGATCGCGCGCATCACCCTGACGGACCAGCGCCCGGTCTCCTTCTGGGAGACGCTGCAGGCCAGCGAATACGGCTTCTGGGCCAATGTGAATCCGCAGGTGCCGCATCCCCGCTGGTCCCAGGCGACGGAGCGGCTGATCGGCAGCAACGAGCGCGTGCCGACCAGGCTGTTCAACGGCTATGGCGATTTCGTCGCCGGGCTCTACACCAATTTGCAGAATGAAAGGCTCTGGGCCTGAGGACCCTCGGCCTGCTGCTGCTGGCCGGCGCCGCGGCGCTGGCCGGCTGGCATGGAAGCGCGCCGCTCGGCGCCGTGATCTTCCGCATCTGGCCGGAATTCCTGAACACGCTGCAGGCCGGCGTGCAGCGGCGCATCCTGCCCGAGCTCTGGGACTGGGTCTTCCTGCCGGTGCTGGAGGCGCCCTCCTGGGTGGTGCCGGCGGTGCTGGGCGCGGTGCTGCTGGCGGGGCTGGCGCGGCGGCGGGGATAGCGGTCAGTCGATCGCCGGCAGCCAGAGGGCGGCGGTGGTGCCGCGGCCCGGCTCGCTGTCGATCCGCAGCATGCCGCCCGCCCGCTCGCAGAAGCCGCGCACGGTGGCCAGGCCCAGGCCGGTGCCGATGCCCTGCGGCTTGGTGGTGAAGAAGGGCTCGCCGATGCGGGCCAGGATTTCCACCGGCATGCCGTCGCCGCTGTCGCTGACCGCCGTCACCACGTAGCGGCCGGGGGCCAGGCCATCGGCCGCGGGCGCTTCCGTCACCTCCTCCAGCCAGGCGGCGAGTACCACCGTGCCGCCGCGCGGCATGGCATCCCGCGCATTGGCGGCCAGGTTCACCACCGCCGCCTCGAAGCCCGCGCGGTCGCCGCGCACGGCGGGCAGGGCCTCCGGCAGCGTGGCCTTGATGCGCCAGCCGCTGCCCAGCGTGCGGTTCAGCAGCTCCGCCAGGCTGTGCAGCGCCGGCAGCATCTCGAGCCGGGATTCGCCCGGGGCCTCGCCGCCGCGGGCGAAGGCGAGCATGGCCTCGGCCAGCTTGCCGCCGCGATCGGCGGTCTGGGCCAGCAGCCCGGCGCAGTGACGGATCTCGGCCGGGTCCTCCGCCCGCTGGTCGATCAGCCGGGCGCCGCTGCGCACCGCCTGGACCAGGTTCTTCACGTCATGCGCCAGGCCGGCCGCCAGCAGGCCGATGGACGCGGCCCGGCTGGCGCCGGCGAGGCGGGATTCCGCTGTCATCCGCCGCTCCGCCGCATCCTGCTGCCGCCGGGCGCCGCGCGCGGCGAAGCCGGTCAGCGCCAGCAGCAGCGCGGTGGCGCCCAGGCCGCTGGCCAGCGGCGCCAGCATGCGCCGGCGCCAATCGGACCAGATCGCGGCGTGGTCGCGGCCATGCAGCACCGCCACGGGCCAGTCGCCCAATTGGCGCGCGAGGAAGAGCCGCGGCACGCCATCCAGCGCCGAATTCACCAGCAGGGGGGCGGCGCCGGGCGGGCGGGCCAGGCTGGCCGCCAGCTGTGCCGCCACCTGTGGATTGGGGCCGGTCGCCGCACCCTGGGGCAGCGGGGGATGGCGGGCCAGCACCGCGCCATCCAGCCGGATCAGCGCCAGCACGTCGCGCGCTTCCTCCGCCACCGAGGCATAGAAGGCGGCCAGCGGTTCCGGGCTGAAGGCGGTGATGAGGACGCCCCGCCCGCTCGTCTCGCCAGGCCGTGGCGCCGCCTGGCGGGCAATGCCGAAGGCGGGCCAGCCGGTCGGCCGCGCCTCCAGCACCTCGCCCACCGTCTGGGTCGCGCCCTGGCGCAGCGCGGCCAGGTAGGGGCGGTCCGAGAGGTCGATGGGGCGGGCGGGAAATTCGGTGGAGACCGCGACCAGCCGATGCGCGTCATCCGCCACCGCCACGGCGCGCACCAGCGGCGCCCCGGCCGCGACGAGATCCCGCAGCAGCCCGTGCAGTGCCGCGTCCTGGCGCAGCTCCTCCCACTCCCGGTCGGCGATGGCGCGGGCGACGGCGACCAGGATCGCCTCCTGCATGCCGAAGGCGCGCAGCGCGTGCTGGCGCAGCATCTCGACGCTGCGCTCCAGCTGGCCGCGCAGATCCGCCTGGATGTCGCGCCAGGCCACCAGCCCGCTGCCCGCCACGCCGAGCGAGGGCAGCAGGATGGCCGCGCACCACAGCAGGGCGAAGCCGCGCGGGCGGCGATGCCTGCGCGGGGCGATCGGCCCGGCGTGATCCTGGGTCAGGGCTATCCGCATCCATCGGCAAACTGGCACCGCGGCCCGGCCGGGCCACTGCACAATCGCGATAGTTGCAGGGCCTATCCCGCCGGCGGGATGCGCTGCCGGGCCAGGGCGATCACGCGCAGCGCCTCCGGCCACAGCGCATAGGGGCCGAGCGCATCGAGCCGGGCCCAGGCGACCTCGGAGACATCCCCGCCGGCCCGCGCGGTGCCGGCGTGCCAGCGGCCCGCATAGTCGATGATGGTATAGTGGAAGCGCGGGCCGCGCCCGGCCGCGCCCGGGGTGATGGCATCGACCACCGCCAGCAGCTCCAGCGGCCCGGCCTCGACGCCGGTCTCCTCCAGCAATTCGCGGCGGGCGCAGGCCTCCGCTGTCTCGCCCAGGCGCTGGCCGCCGCCGGGCAGGGACCATTCGCCCAGGCGCGGCGGGCGGCCGCGGCGGATCAGCAGCACCTCCTCCCCGCGCAGCAGCACCACGCCGATGCCGACCCAGGGGCGGGTCGGATACTCGCGTGGATTTTCGCTCATTGCGGCGCGGCGGCGGCCGGCGGGTCGGGGGTCTCGCTCGGCGTCAGCGTGGCCGGGGCCTCGCTGCCGGGGGCGGCCGGGGCGCTGGCCTCCTGCTTCCGCAGATCCGTGAGCCGCGGCACGAAGGACTTCTCCTTCCACTGGCCGAGCTGATAGGCCCAGCCGCGCCAGCGCGCGTTCAGCCGCGCCGCCTCGTCATCGCCCTCCGCCGCCAGCGTCGCCCAGAGCGTCTCGCCGTCCTTATGTGCCGTGACCGTAATGCGCAGGTTGTCGGTGAGCTCGAAGCGGCCCTCGCCAAGCCGCTCGCCGGGAATTTCGGCGGCACGCCGGACGTCCAGAAATGTCAGGAATTCGAAGCCGCGCGCCACCTCGTCCAGGCTGATCTCGTCCAGCTCCGGCGTGGTGGTCGGCTCCAGCACCGCCAGCGGCGCGTCGGTATCGGCGCCGCGGCGCAGGATCAGCGGCGGCTCGCCCTGGCGCATGACGGTCACGCCCCGCACCCGGTCGCGCGGGATATTGGCCAGGTCGCGGTCGATCCAGAGGTTCGGGTCGGAATCCAGGGGCAGCCGGCCTTCCGCCAGCCAGGCCTGGGTCTCGGCGGGGCGGCGGACATAGACCGATTCCGGCACATTGCCCTGCACCCGCACGCGGCGGCGGCCCACCACCAGCTCCGCCACCGGCGCGCCCTGCGCATCCAGCACCCGGAGGAGGGAGGAGGTGGCGGCGGGCCGCGTAGGATCGTCGAGGCCCAGCCGGTCCAGCATCTCGGGGTTCGCGGTGCGCGGCTCCGTCAGGCGCAGCTCGGTCAGCCCCACCAGCAATTCGCGCACCCGCTCCGGCCGCACCGGGTAGTCCGCCTTGGCGGGCAGCACCCAGGACTCGCCGGCGCGGCGGACCAGCAGGGTGCCGTCATGGCGCTTCACCTCGATGGAAGCGGCATTGGCCAGGCGCGGCGCCAGGCCCGGAAAGGCGAGGTCGCTGGCCGAGGCCGGCGGCGGGCTGGCGCGGTCCGGCGTCAGCAGGATGGCGGCGCCCACGGCGGCGGCGGCCGTGCCGCCGAGGGCGAGGAGGGTGCGGCGCCTCATGCCCGTGCCCCCGCGCGGCGTCGGCTGCGCATCACGCCGAGTCCGATGGCAAACAGGGTCAGCAGCGCCGGGACCAGGGCGATATTGACCAGCCGCAGCCAGGTCTCCAGCCGCTCGATGTCCCGCCGCAGCTCCAGCTGAACCTGGCGCAGCTGGCCGCGGGTGCGGACGATCTCGGCCCGCGCCGCGTCGATCTCGGCGCGCTGTTCCGGGGTGATGACGGCATTGGCCTGGCCCTGGCCACCGCCCTGGCGCAGCTCGCGCAGGCGGCGTTCCGTGGCTTCCAGGCGCTCCGTCAGACCGCGCTCGGTCTGGCGGAACTGCGCCTCGGCGTCGCGGCGGATGTCGTCCACGAGCGCGAAGGGGCGGAGCGATTCGCCGCGGGAGCGCAGCGAGACCAGCGCCTCGCCGCCGGCCATGCTGTCGGCCAGGTTGATGACGAAGGCGCCGTTGTCGCTGATCGGGGTTGCCACCTGCTGGCCGAAGAAGTCCTGGGTGCGGACCCAGAAGCGATCCTCCAGGATATCGGCATCGTTGCCGACGATGAGGTTGGCCGGGCCTTCCGTGCTGGCGCGATGCGCCGGGAAATCGGCCGGGCGTTCGGCGCCTTCGGGCGGCGCCGGGGGGGCCGGGAAGGCGCTGGTCAGGGGGCCACGGATGCGGGCCACGATGGTGCGGCTCGTGTCATCCGGGCGGAAATCCGCCAGCAGGCGCGCCGGGCTTGGGTCCGTGCGCACGGCGGCGGCATCGACCAGCATGGAGCGCGTGCTGCTGGTGACCAGCGGGGTGAATTCCACATTCGACCCCTCGCGCCGCCGCACCTCGCCGGCGGAGGCGACGGTGACCTGCTGCAGCTCGGCGGTCGCGACCTCGGTGCGGTTCAGCCCCTCGGTCGGCACATTGTACCAGGCGAGGTAGTCCACCGCCTGCACCCGGTCGCGCGGATCGGCCCGCACGCGCCAGGCGCCGCGCAGGTCCAGCACCACCTTGTCGGACGGCGCCTCGACGCCCCAGGCATTGAGCAGCCGCGACAGGGAGGAGGAGGTATCGGTCGCCGGCCGCTGGCCCGGGGAGGGGCGGGAGGCCTGGCTTTCGCTATGCGGATCCGTGAGCGCGATCAGCCGCCCGCCGCGCATCACGAACTGGTCGATGGCATAGAGCGTGGCCTCCGACAGGTTCTGGGCATGCGCCACCAGCAGCACCTGCACATCGGGCTCGATCACCTGCGCGTCGATCGCCACGTCGCGCACCGTGTAGAAGTTGCGCAGCTGGTTCATCACCACGAAGGGCTGACCCACGCCCGGCTGGCGCATCATCATCGCGCGCGGATCGCCATTCAGCGGCAGGGAGGAGATGACGCCGAGCACCGGTCGCGCGGGATTCGACAGCTCCCAGACCATCCGCGTCAGGTCGTATTCGAGAAAACGCTCCCGATCCGGCTGGAAGAAGGGAATGGTCCGCTCGTCGTCCAGCAGGTTCACGCCGGCCAGGCCGAAATAGACCTGCTCGCCGGATTGATCGACCGGCACGCCCTGGATGCCGAGCGCCATGGCGCGGTCCTCGGTCTCCGAGAAGGGCTCGGGGTCGTAGAATTCCAGGCGCACCTTGCCGCCGGAGACGGCCGCATATTCCTCCAGCATCGCGCGGACCCGCTCGGCATAGGCGCCATAGAGCGGGATCGCGGCGCCGAGGCGGCGGGAATAGAAGACGCGGAAGGTGACCGGGTCGGCCAGGCCCTGCAGCACCTGACGGGTGCCGTCGGAGAGCGTGTAGAGGCGGTTCTGCGTCAGGTCGATGCGGGCGCGGGACAGCAGGCGGTCCGCCAGCATGTTCACGCCGACCAGCAGCACGGCGGCCAGCCCCAGGGCCAGAAGGGCGGAGAAGCCGCGCTTGCCCTGGACCTTGGCGGGGGGAAGGGTGGTGGTGCTCATGAGGCTCAATCCGCCTTCCGCTGGTCGATCGCGATGGTGTTCGCGAAGAGGAAGAAGGCCATGAAGGAGGCGAAGAACACGACATCCCGCGCCGAGATCACGCCGCGGGTGAAGCCGCCGAGACGCTCCGTGATGCTGATGCTGCGCGCGATATCGGCCAGTTGTGGCAGGCGCTGCGACAGGAACTCCGTCACCACGGGGCTGCCAGCCGCGGTCAGGAAGAAGCAGGCTGCGACGGCGAGGACGAAGGCGATGACCTGGTTCTTCGTCAATGCGGAGATCGCCGCACCCACCGCCAGGAAGGCGCCGGCCACCATCAGGCAGCCGAGATAGCCCGTCAGGATCACGCCGTTATCGGGGTTGCCGAGCAGGTTTACCGTGATGACCAGCGGGAAGGTGAGCGCCAGGGCGATGGCGCAGAAGGCCCAGGCCGCCAGGAATTTGCCGACCACCGCCTCCCACTGCGCCAGCGGCAGGGTCAGCAGCAGCTCGATGGTGCCGAGGCGGCGTTCCTCGGCCCACAAGCGCATGGTCAGCGCCGGCACCAGGAACAGGAACAGCCAGGGCACGAAGGTGAAGAAGGGCTGCAGGTCGGCTTGGCCGCGGGCGAAAAAGTTGCCCAGGGTGAAGGTCAGCGCGCCGGCCATCACCAGGAAGATGACGATGAAGACATAGGCCACGGGCGTGGCGAAATAGCCCGCCAGCTCGCGGCGGAAGACGGTGACCATGCCACCCATCACGCGGCCTCCGATTCAGGCAAGGTGAGCGCGCGGAAGACGGCATCCATGCTGGGGCCCTTGGCGGCGAGTTCCGCCGGCGTCGCATCCGCCACCACGCGGCCGCGCGCGATGACCACGGCGCGGGTGCAGACGGCGGCCACTTCCTCCAGGATATGGGTCGAAATCACGATGGCCTTGGTCGGCGCCATGGAGAGGATCAGGTTGCGGACCTCGTGCTTCTGGTTGGGATCGAGGCCGTCCGTCGGCTCGTCCAGCACCAGCACGGCGGGGTCGTGCAGCAGCGCCGCCGCCAGCCCCACCCGCCGCTTGAAGCCTTTTGACAATGTCTCGACCGGCTGCAGGCGGACGCCTTCGAGCTGGGTCAGCGACATGGCATGGTCGACGCGGTCGCGCAGCGCGGACCCATGAAACCCGCGGGCGCGGCCGCAGAACTGCAAGAAGCCGGTGACCGTCATCTCGGGATAGGTCGGCGCGCCTTCGGGCAGGAAGCCCAGGTGGCGCTTCGCCGGCACGGGGCGGTCCACCACATCCTCGCCGCAGATGCGGGCGGTGCCGGAGGTGGGCGTCATGAAGCCGGCCAGCATCCGCATGGTGGTGGACTTGCCCGCGCCATTCGGGCCGAGGAAGCCCAGCACCTCGCCGCGGGCGACGGAAAACGTCACATCATCCACGGCCGTGAAGGCCCCGAAGCGTTTGGTCAGCCGCTCGATCTCGATCAGCGCGGTCAATGCCGACACCCCCCGGTTTTACTCAGCGCGGCGATTAAGGAGGCGGGGGGAGGGATGCAAGCCCCCCGGCCGCGCGCGTTACCGCCGGATTCATGAGATCGGGCTAATCCCTGGCGGGATCGATACCAAGGACCCCCCGCTCCATGACCATTCTGCGCCATTCGGTCGTCAGGCTCCTGGGTGTCCTCTTCGCCGTGCCGCTGCTGGCCCTGCTGGCCATGGCGGGGGTCCAGCTGCAACAGAGCCTGGCAGGCCTGGCCGTCGCGCAGGATTCGCGCAGCGTGGCGGAGCTGGATCGCCTGATCTTCGCCCTGGCCCAGGCCCAGCGCAGCCCCACCTCCGTCATCCAGACCGCGATGCTGACGGAGGACAATCCGAAGCCTCACATCGAGGCGATGCTGCGGGAGGTGGATGCCACCACGCGCCGGACGCTGGAGGCGGTGGCCCGCCAGGCCGACCCCGCTTTGGCCGCGCCGCTGCGGGCGCTGCAGGGGGCGCTGGCCAAGGTCGGCACGCTGATGCCGGCGCTCGACCCGCTCTACGCCCGCCCGCGTGCCGAGCGCGACCTGCGGAGCCTCGCCCCGCTGTCCCAGGCGCAGCGCGATGTCGGCGATGCGGTGAACGATCTTGGCCAGGTGGTCAGCGCCCGCATGCGCATGACCAGCCCGCTGGCCGCGGAGCTGGTGATGCTGCGCCAGCAGGCCTGGGAATGGCGCTCCGGCTTCGGCCAGCAATGCTCCCTTCTGCGCGCCTCCATCGCCACCTCCGCCCCGCTGGGGGCGGAGACCCAGGCCGATTGGGCGCGGGTCCGCCAGGCTGCCACCTCGGGCCGCGAGACGCTGGAAGCGCTTCTGGCCCGCGACGGCGCCAGCCCGGCGCTGCGCCAGGCGCTGGCGACGGCCACCGGGCAGGTGGACCAGGCCAATGCCGCGATCCGCGATGCCGTCGCCCGCCTCGATGGCAGCAACCGCCCGCTGATGCCCGCGGCCGAATGGACCCGGATGTGCAATGCGCCTTTCGGCGCCATCGTGGCCATCGGCACCGCCGCCCTGGATGCGGCGGTGGAGAATGCCGAGGCGTCGGAGGATGCGGCCTGGCGCGGCCTCGTCGTCGCCGCCACCATCCTGGCCCTGACGCTCGCGCTGAGCCTGGTCGCCACCGTGGTGCTGCTGCGCCGGCTGGCGCGGCCGGTGGGGGCGCTGAACCTCGCCGTCGGCCGGCTGGTTGCCGGCGACCTCGCCACCCCGGTGCCGCTGCCGCGCCAGCCAGATGAGCTGCGCAGCATGGCCGAGGCGCTGGAGGCGCTGCGCGAGGGCGCGGCGCGGGCCGAGGCGCTGCGCGCCGAGCGCGCCGTCCAGCAGCAGGCGCAGCTGGAGCGGGCCGAGAGCGTGGCGACGCTCTGCCGCGGCTTCGAGGCCGGGGTCGCCGGCGCGCTGGAGAATCTCGGCGGTGCCGGCGCGCGGCTCCAGGGGGCGGCGGGCCAGATGCGGGAACAGGCCGGGCGCACCGGCCAGCAGGCGACCAGCGCCGCCAGCAGCGCCGAGATGGCAATGGGCAGCGTGAACACCGTGGCCGCCGCCACGGAACAGCTCGGTGCCTCGATCCGCGAGATCACGGCCCGGGTCCAGGGCTCCGCGCAGGAAGCCCGGCAGGTGAGCGCCGAGGCGGAGCGGACGGAAGGCGTGGTGCAGAACCTGGCGAATGCCGCCGACCGGATCGGCGAGGTGGTGGGGTTGATCCGCCGCATCGCCGGGCAGACCAATCTGCTGGCGCTGAATGCGACGATCGAGGCGGCGCGGGCGGGCGAGGCCGGCAAGGGATTTGCTGTGGTGGCCTCCGAGGTGAAGAACCTGGCGGTGGAGACCGCGAAGGCGACGGACGGCATCGCCACCCTGGTGCAGGAGATCGGCGCCGCGACCCAGGCCGCGGTGGAGGCCACGCGCTCCATCGCCCAGGGCATCACGGGCATCGACGGCTCCGCCACCGCCATCGCCGCGGCGGTGGAGCAGCAGAGCGCGGCGACGCAGGAAATCGCCCGCAGCGTGGCGATGGCCGCGACCAGCACGCAGGAGGTGACCGGCACCATCAGCCTGGTGGCGAATGACAGCCAGATGACCGGCATCGCGGCCGACACAGTCTTCACGGCGGTGCAGGAGGTGGATGGGGTGGCGAAGACGCTGCGGGTGCAGGTGGAACGTTTTCTCGACGAGGTCCGCGCGGCCTGAGGCTGTTCTATCCCGCGTCCAGGGTGGCCAGGGTCGTGTCGTGCCCGAACAGCGCCAGCAGCCCGAGAGCGGCCTGGCCGCGCGGCGTGGCGAGCTCCGGGTCCCGGTGCAGCAGCACGGCCGCGTCCTGGTGCGCGAGGTGGGTGAGGCGGGCGATCTCCTCCGCCTCCTCCTTCGGGTCCAGCAGGCGGGCACCCGGCAGGCCGGATTGCCGCGCGCCCAGCGCCTCGCCGCCGCCGCGCGTGAAAAGGTCCTCCTCGGCGATGCGGAAACCATCCTCGGTGTCGCGCAGCACCAGCAGGCGGCGCTTCTCGGCCTCGCCCAGGGCGGGGGAGTGGACCAGCAGGCAGGAGGAAGGTTTCGCGCCGCGCCCCACCCGGCCGCGCAGCTGGTGCAGGGCGGCGAGGCCAAAACGTTCTGCCTGCTCGATCAGCATGATGGTGGCGTCCGGCACGTCGACGCCCACCTCGATGACGGTGGTGGCCACCAGAAGCTGGGTGCGGCCCGCGGCGAAATCGGCCAGCGCGGCTTCGCGCACCGCCAGCTCCTGCACCCCATGCGCCATGCCGACCTTGCCGGGGAAGCGCGCGGCGAGCTCCGCAAAACGGTCCTCGGCGGCGACCGAATCGTCACGCTCCCCGCCAGTGATGGCGCGCACCACCCAATAGGCCCGCTCGCCGCGCGCCAGCGCCTCGCCGAGGCGGTCGATCACCTCCGGCAGCCGGTCCTGGCTGACGATGCGCGTCGCGATGGGCTGGCGGCCGGCGGGTTTGCCCTCCAACCGGGAGACCGCCATTTCGCCCCATTGCGTCAGCAGCAGGGTGCGGGGGATGGGGGTGGCGGTCATCACCAGCATGTCCGCGTCCTGGCCCTTCCGGGCCAGCATCAGCCGCTGGCCGATGCCGAAGCGGTGCTGCTCATCCACCACCGAAAGGCCGAGGTCGCGGAAGACCACCGCCTCCTGGAACAGGGCATGGGTGCCGACCACCACCTGCACCATCCCATCCGCGAGCCCGCGCAGCACCCGCTTGCGCGCCGCGCCCTTCACGCTGCCGGTCAGCAGCTCCACCTGCACCCCCGCGGGGATGCAGAGCTTTTCCAGTGTCCGCAGGTGCTGGCGGGCCAGCAGCTCGGTGGGCGCCATCAGCGCGGCCTGGGCGCCGGATTCGACCGCCTGGAGCATGGCGAGCACCGCGACCAGCGTCTTGCCGGAGCCGACATCACCCTGCACCAGGCGCAGCATGCGGCGGGGGCTGGCCATGTCGGCCGAGATTTCCGCCAGGGCCTGGGCCTGGCCGGGGGTGGGCAGGTGGCCGAAGGCGGCCAGCGCCCTTTCGGCCAGCGCCCCGGTGCCGGGCATCGCCCGCCCGGCGCGCTCCCGCTGCCGCCGCCGCACCAGCGCCACCGCCACCTGGTGGGCGAGCAGCTCGTCATAGGCCAGGCGCCGGCGCGGCAAGGCGGGCAGGGGGCCGGTGGGCCTTTGCAGGCCGCGGATGGCGGCGGCGAAGCCCGGCCAGGCCTCCTGCGCCACCAGGGGCGGGTCGGCCCATTCGCGAAAATCGGGCAGCCGGGCCAGGGCCTGCTCCATGGCGGCGGCGATGCGCTTCGGTGTCAGGCCGCGCACCATGGGCCAGACCGGCTCCACCAGCGGCAGGCCGGATTCCTGCTCGGCCACCGCCGGGTTCATCATGGCGAAGCCGTTCGAACCCTCCGTCTGCACCCGGCCCGCCAGGTAGCGGGTCTCGCCCACCGGCAGCAGCTTCATGATCCAGGGCAGGCGCCCGTTCATGAAGCGCAGCACCAGCGGCCGCCCACCCGACTCGGCGCGGACCTCGACAAAGGGGCGAAAACTGCGGCCGGAGCGCGCCGCGCGATGCGACAGCGCCACCACCTCCAGCACGCAATCCTGGTCCAGCGGCGCCTCCGCCGGGGTCGCGGCGCGGCGGCGGATCACCACCCGCTCCGGCAGATGCAGCAGCAGGTCGAGGACGCGCTCGCCGCCCGCGGCCTCCGCCAGCAGCGCCGCGAGGGTCTTCCCAACCCCCGGCAGCCCGGCCAGCGGCGCCAGCAGCGGCGTCACATCCACCGGCGCGTCCGGCGCAATCTGGGGGCCGCGTGCTGACAGGATTCCCATGGGCCTCTATATGATGCTGCGCGTGCTACCCCGAATTCGCCGAGAGCCTCAAGCTGACCGATCCCGCCCCCGACCTTTCCCCCCGCCGCCGTCGCCTGAATTTCCGGGCCTGGCACCGTGGCACCAAGGAGACCGACCTGATGGTCGGCGCCTTCGTCGCGCGCCACATCGCGACCTTCACGGAAGCGGAGCTGGACGAGCTGGAACAGATCCTGGAACTGCCGGATGTGGACCTGGCCGACTGGCTGATGCAGCGCCGGCCCATCCCGGCCGAGGTGGCGGGCCCGCTGCTGGCCCGCATGCTGGTCGAGTGCAATGAATCCGGCGCCGGGCTGCCGCCGCACCTGCGATGAACATCCTGACCGTCCACGGCGCGCCCGAAGGTTTTGATGCGCTGCTGCTGGCCCGCCGCCGCGCCGAATCCACCGGCCCCGTGCTGCATGTCTGCCGCGACGATGCCCGCATGGCACGGATGGCGGAGGCGCTGGCCTTCTTCGCCCCGCATGTGGAGGTGCTGCGCTTCCCGGCCTGGGACTGCCTGCCCTATGACCGCGTCTCCCCCAACCCCGAGATCGTCTCGGAACGCGTCGCGACGCTGACCCGGCTGGCCGAGCCCCCCCAGGCGCCGCGCATCCTGCTGACCACCATCAACGCCCTGGTCCAGAAGGTGCCGCCCCGCGCCGCCTTCCAGGGCGCCACCCTGGCGCTGAAGCGCGGCGGCCGGGTGAAGCCGGAGAAGCTGACCGAGTTCCTGGAAGCCAATGGCTACCACCGCACCGGCTCCGTCATGGAGCATGGCGAATATGCGGTGCGCGGCGGCATCGTGGATCTTTTTCCGTCCGGCCAGAGCGAGCCCGTCCGCCTCGATTTCTTTGGCGACGAGATCGACGATCTGTCCCGGTTCGACACCGCGAGCCAAAGGCGTGGCGAGAAGGTCGATGGGCTGACGCTGCGGCCGGTGGGGGAAGTGTTTCTCGACCCAGCCTCGATCAGCCGCTTCCGCTCCGGCTACCGCGAGCTGTTCGGCGCCGCGGCGGGCGAGGATCCCCTCTACGTCAGCGTCTCCGCCGGCCGGCGGCATCCGGGCATGGAGCACTGGGCCGGGCTGTTCCATGACCACATGGAAACGCTGATCGACCATATGGGGGAGGGGGTCTCCGTCTCCCTCGACCACCAGACGGAGGATGCGCTGGCGGCCCGTCTGGAAATGGTGGTGGACCATTACGAGGCGCGGCGCATGCCGGCGCGGGAGGGGGAGGTGCCCTATCGCCCCGCCCCGCCGGACCGCCTCTATATCGACCATGACGGCTGGATCGAGATGCTGGAGGAGGCGCGGGTCTTCGCCTTCTCGCCCTTCGACCAGCCGGACCATGCGCCGGGCATCGACGCCGGCGGGCGGCTCGGCCGCATGTTCAACGATGTCCGCGCCGAGGGCCGCAACGTTTTCCAGGCCTACGGCGAACACGCGGCGGCGCTGGCCAAGCGCAACCTGCGGCCGGTGCTGGCGGCCTGGACGCGGGGCTCGCGCGAGCGGCTCGGCAATCTGCTGCGCGAGAACAATGTCCCCGCCGAGCCGGTCGAGCATTTCCTCGATGTCCAGAAGCTGAAGCTCGGCACGGTGGCGCTGGCCATCGTCGGCATCGAGCGTGGCTTCGTCGCACCCTCCGACAAGCACAGCGACGGCCTGGCGCTGGTCTGCGAGCAGGACCTGCTGGGCGAGCGCATCGCCCGCCCGCCGCGCCGTCGCAAGCGCGCCGACCAGTTCATCGCCGATGCGACAGAGATCGCGCAGGGCGACCTGGTGGTGCACCAGGACCACGGCATCGGCCGCTATGACGGGCTGGAGACGATCCGTATCAGCGAGGCGCCGCATGAATGCCTGCGGCTGATCTATGACGGCGGCGACAAGCTTTTCCTGCCCGTCGAGAACATCGAAGTCCTCTCTCGCTTCGGCTCCGATGCCGCCGGCGTTGCCTTGGACAAGCTGGGCGGTTCCACCTGGCAGGCCCGAAAAGCCAAGGCGAAGAATCGCATCCAGGAAATGGCGGCGGCGCTGATCCGCATCGCCGCCGAACGCCAGACCCGCGACGCCCCCGCCGCCATCCCGCCCGAAGGCGCCTGGGACGAGTTCTGCGCGCGCTTCCCCTTCGCCGAGACGGAGGACCAGCAGCGCGCGATCGCCGATGTGCTGGAGGATCTGGCCGCCGGCCGGCCGATGGATCGCCTGATCTGCGGCGATGTCGGCTTCGGCAAGACGGAGGTGGCGCTGCGCGCCGCCTTCGCGGTGGCCATGTCCGGCAACCAGGTGGCCGTCGTGGTGCCGACCACGCTGCTGGCGCGCCAGCATTTCCGCATCTTCTCGACGCGCTTCGAGGGGCTCCCGATCAAGGTCGCGCAGCTGTCGCGCATGGTGAATGCGAAGGACGCGCAGGCGGTGCGCGATGGGGTGAAGGACGGCAGCATCAATATCGTCGTCGGCACCCATGCGCTGCTGGCGAAGTCGATCGAATTCGCGGACCTCGGCCTCGTCATCGTCGATGAGGAACAGCACTTCGGCGTCGCCCACAAGGAACGCCTGAAGCAGTTCAAGGCCGATGTGCATGTGCTGACGCTGACCGCCACGCCCATTCCGCGCACCCTGCAACTGGCGCTGACCGGCGTGCGGGAGATGAGCGTGATCGCGACGCCGCCGGTCGATCGGCTGGCCGTCCGCACCTTCATCACGCCCTGGGACAGCGTCGTGATCCGCGAGGCGATCCTGCGTGAGCGGTTCCGCGGCGGCCAGGTCTTCTGTGTCTGCCCGCGGCTGGAGGATCTGCCGCGGCTGCGGGAGCGGCTGACGGAAATCGTTCCCGAGGCGCGCATCGTGGAGGCGCATGGGCGGCTGGCGCCGACCGAGCTCGAACGGGTGATGACCGAGTTCGGCGACCAGAAATACGACATCCTGCTGTCCACCAATATCGTGGAAAGCGGCCTCGACATGCCGGCGGTGAACACGCTGATCATCCACCGCGCGGACATGTTCGGGCTCGCCGGCCTCTATCAGCTGCGCGGGCGCGTCGGGCGCGGCAAGCTGCGCGGCTATGCCTATCTCACCTGGCCGCAGACGCACCGGCTTTCCGCGGCCGCCGAGAAGCGGCTGGAGGTGATGCAGACGCTGGACAATCTCGGCGCCGGCTTCACGCTGGCCAGCCACGACCTCGATATCCGCGGCGCCGGCAACCTGCTGGGCGACGAGCAGTCCGGCCATATCCGCGAGGTGGGCATCGAGCTCTACCAGCAGATGCTGGAGGATGCGGTCCAGAACCTGAAGTCCGGCGCGCGGGACGAGGAGGCGCGGGAGGATCGGGACTGGACGCCGCAGATCAACCTCGGCCTGCCGGTGATGCTGCCCGAGGCCTATGTGCGCGACCTGCCCGTCCGCCTCGGCCTCTATCGCCGCATCGGATCCCTGCAGAGCGAGGCGGAGATCGAGGCCATGGCGGCGGAGCTCGCCGACCGCTTCGGCAAGCTGCCGGCGGAGGCGGAGACGCTGCTGCAGGTGGTCTGGCTGAAGGCGCTTTGCCGCCAGGTGGGGGTGGAGAAGCTGGATGTCGGGCCCAAGGGCATCGTGCTGGCGTTCCGGGGCAACCGCTTCCCGAATCCGCCCGGGCTGATCGAATGGGCCACCCAGCAGCAGGGCTTTGCCAAGCTGCGGCCGGACCAGAAGCTCGCCTGGGCGCAGGAGATGCCCTACGAATCCCGCATCCGCACCGCGCGGGAATTGCTGGGCACCCTGGCCGAGGTGGCGCAGGGAAGGGTGCCCAAGGCTGCGAACCCGCCGCCGAAGCCGCAGGCCCCGCCGCCCGCCAAGCCCGCCGCCAAGGGCGCGCCCGCCTTCAAGAAGACCGTCTTCCGCGCCGGCAATGTGCCACCGGCGCCGAAGGGCGCCTCGACCAAGCCGATTCCCTTTCCGGGGCGGTGGAAGCGGTAAAGCATTTTCAAGCCTTGAGGCTTCGCAAGGCGACTCGGAAAATGCGCAAAGACTTCAGCTAGGCCTCAGCCCTCCACCACCGCCACGTCCAGCAGCCGCTCGATCACCTCCGGCTCCTGGGCGCCCGCGATGGCATGCCGCCCCTGCACCACGAAGCAGGGCACGCCATTGATGCCGAGGCGATGGGCGCGGAGATTGTCCGCATGCACCGCCTCCGACTCCGCCGTGCCGGAGAGCAGCCGGCGGGTGGCGGCGGGATCCATGCCGAGGCTGGCGGCGATGCCGACCAGCACCGCCAGCCCCCCGATATCCTGGCCCTCGCAGAAATAGGCCTGGAACAGCGCATCCACGGCATCCGCCGCGACCCCGTGCCGGTCCGCCAGCCTTACCAGGCGATGCGCATCGAGGGAGGGCGGGATGCGGCGGATGCGGTCGAACTGGAAGCCCAGGCCCTCGCCGCGGCCGAGCTCCGCAATCGTGGCATGCAGCCGGCGGGCCCGGTCCTCGCCGCCGAATTTGCGGATCACGTAGTCCTGCCGCGGCACGCCGCCGGGCGCGATATCCGGGTTCAGCAGGAAGGGCCGCCAGGCGATATCCGCGGCGATATCCGGCCGCGCCCGCAGCGTCCGCCGCAGCCGGCGCGTGCCGAGGAAACACCAGGGACAGACGAGGTCGTAGACGACCTCGATCTGCAGGCGGGCGCGCGGTGGGGCGAGGATGTTCACGGGCGGATGATAGCACCGCCCGGGGGCGGGAGTCAGGCGGCCGCGTGCAGGGGCGGGCCGGAGGGGCGGGCGGCCGTCATCATCACTTCCGCCAGCAGGCCATAGGCCGTGGTCCAGGCCTCCCGCACCTCCGCGGTGAAGCCCGCGCCCAGCGCGCCCTCCAGCGTCTCGATCAGGGCGCGGCCGACGGTCGCGTAATGCGCCTCCTGCACGCCGTAGCCGGCATGGCGGGCGCCCATCGCCGCCACCACGGGCAGCAGCTGGTCGGGCACCTTCAGATTGGCGACGACGAAGCCCAGCGCCTGCATCAGCTTGCGGCCCTGGGCCACGATATCCGTATTCCGGAACAGCGGCCGCAGGCTGGGGTCCAGCTCGAAAAGGCGCGCGTAGAAGCCGGCCGCCGCGGCCTCGGCCTGCGGGGCGACGAGGCGGAAGCTGCGTTCGATATGGTCGATCTGTCGGGGTGTCATGGAACTGCTCCGGTTGCGGGCGCAGCTATCCCAGGGTCTTGTTGCCGCCGGATATCTCCGGATTTCGGTCCTGCTGCGATGCAGCGAAACGCGCCTGAAACAGGCAGAGCAGCGGGGTCACCCCCAGCTCCATCATCAGCGCCGCGGCCATCGGCCAGCCGGGCCAGCCCTGCAGCGGCAGGGCCGCCGCCCGCCCGAGCCCGCCCAGCACCACGATCGCGGTCAGCAGGCGGAAGCGCGCCGTGCGGTGGGGCAAGGCGGGGATGGTGCTCCAGAAGCCCAGCCCGATTCCGAGCAGCAGGCCGGAAAGGTAGCGGAAGTGGCTATCCGCGGCCGCATCCGCCGCGCCGGGCAGGTTGCCCGCCCCCACAAAGCCCGCCTCTACAAAGCCTGGCCCCAGCAAAACCCCGCCCAGGCCGGCGCCGACCGGCACGCAGCCGCCCAGCGCCACGGCGAGGCGCATTGCCAATAGTCCGGGCGGGGTCGCGGCGGTGGCTACCAGCGCAGCAGCGGATCGTAGGGCTTGACCTGCGAAGGCGGGTCAAGCGCCGCGCTGACCACGTCGCCAAGACCGAGCGCCAGCGCCACCAGGCCAAAGACCGCCGCCGCCAGGGCTGCGGTGCGGATCAGGCGCTTACGGCGGATCTGCAAGGGGGTCGGCTGCATGGGCGGAACCTAGGCCCGCGCCGCGGCGGCGTCTACTCAAGGTTGCGACGGCGGATCGAGGACTCGCGCGCGACGCCCGGCGCCATCTCGTAACGATCGGAGTTGCGTCGCCCAGCGTGAATCGTAGGCAATCCGCCATCTTGGGCCATGCGGGCGGCGCGGGAGATATTAACGAAATCGTACCGAATCCAGCCTTGCGGGATTCGCAACGGTCCATGCGCCGAATTGGCATGCTGCGAGAAGGTCCGAAGGCGTGCCCGACTCGTTTCACATTCGCGTGAATCGACGGCGCGCCACGGCGGCTAAAGCTCGCCCAGCGCCTGCGTCGTCGCATCCCGCGTCGCGACCAGCGCGGCCAGCATGGCGCCGGCCTGCTTCACCGCCGCGGGCTCGCTGGCGTCGAGATCCGCGACCTGCTCCTCGGCATGGCCCACGCCGGCGGTCAGCTGCTCGTGCAGCTCATCCAGCCTTTCCCGGATCTCCAGCGCATCCGCCTCCGGCGCCGCGCGCCACTCGCCGGCGATCAGCGCGACCTCCCGCGCCATGCGGCCGGGGGCGACGCCCTTGCCGGCGAGCGCCAGCAGCCGGGTAATCGCGGCATCGACCGGCCGCACCGGTCGCTGCTTGCGTGCAGCCATGATCTTGAACCTCTCCGGCACCCATGAAGGACTCGCAGCGTATCATATTCTGGTTTTGTTCCAAAGAGCCTGCTGGATCAGCCGGGTGGCAGGCTGTGCCGGTCGAAAAAATCCAGCATGGCGCGGGAGGCATCGGGGCCGCGCGGATCGGTATAGCTGCCCGCCGGGTCGCCGCCCGACCAGGCATGGCCGCCGCCATGCACCAGCCACTGCTCCAGCAGCACCTGCCCGGCGCCGTCGCGATGGCAGGTCCGGGTGAAGCCATGGCCGCCCGGCACCGCGCCGCGCAGGGACTCGGCGCGCAGCCCGGCGGCGCCGGCGCGTGCCATCACCTGGTCGCCATTCACCGGATGCACGGTCTGGTCCTGGTCGGCATGGAAGACGATCGTCGGCCGCCCTGGCCCGGCGGCGGCGGCAGGGCTGCCGCCCTGGCGCATGGCCGCGAAGGCGGAGGGCACATCCCGCGCCGCGCCACAGGCGAGGCCGGAATGCACGCCGACCGCGGCAAACAGCTCCGGGTAGCTCTCCCCCATGATCGCCGCGGCCGCCCCGCCGGCGGAGAGGCCGGCGACATGCACCCGCCGCGGATCCACCGCATGCCCGCGCATCACCTGCCGCACCATGCCGGCGATGAGGCCCGGCTCGCCGTGGTCCCGTCGCTGGTCGGCCGGCTTGAACCAGTTCCAGCAGCGCTGCGCATTGGCCGCGCCCGATTGCTCGGGATAGAGCACGAGGCGCGGCGCGGCCTCGGCCAGCGCATTCATCCGCGTGCCGGTGGCGAAGTCCTCCGGCGTCTGGGTGCAGCCATGCAGCATGACCAGCAGCGGCACCGGCCCGGCCGGAAGGCTGGCCGGAATGTACAGCCGCCAGCCCCGCTCCCCGGCCGCGGCGCTGAAGCCGCCGCGCAGGAAGCGCGCGCCGGCCGGCATGGGCGGCGGCGCCGGGCGCGGGCGGCCCGGAGCCTGGAAGCCGCCTGGGCGCCCGGCACGGCCGGGCGGCGCGGCGGCGCCGGTCTCGGGGTCCACCTCGAAGATCCGGCCGGGCGGGGCAGGGCGGTCCGCGGCGGGCGCGGGGCGGGCGGGCGGCGCCTCCTTCCCGCCTCCCGCCAGGCTGCGCTGCAGCAGGGCGGTGGCTTCGCTCAGGCGGCCCTGGCGGGTCAGCCGCGCGGCCTCGGCGAGGCCGGGCGGGAGGCCGGATGGGGTGATACGGAACATGGGCGGGATCTTTCGGGTCAGGCGGTGCGGTCGGCGAGGGCGGCACGGACCGCGGCGCTCGCCTGCAACACGCCGAGGACGGAGACATGGGCGATGCTGGCGCGGGCCAGCTCCGGGGTGACATCCGGCGCGATGCTGGCCAGGCCGAGCACGCGGATCTCGATCATCCGCCCCTCGGCCCGCGCGGCCTCCAGATCGGCCCGGGTGAAATGGCGCAGGCCGAGATCCAGGCTGCGGCGCCGCACGGCGCTGCGCGCGGCCTCCGCATGGCGTTCCACCTGGTTGCGGATGGCGGTGCGGATGAAGTCGGTGCGATTGGAATAGAAGCCGTCCTGCACCAGCAGGTCGATATGGCCGAGGTCGACATAGCCGAGGTTGATGGTGATCTTCTCCGACTCCCCCGTCGCCCGCGCCCGCACCGCCTCGCTCATGCCATCCATCCGCCATCCAGGTGGATGGTAGATGGAGGGTGAGTGGGTCCCGAACAAGACGGTGAAGCTGTCACGGGCGCGGCATCCGGGCGGCTGTGATGCCGCTGCGGCGGGCCGGCCTAGGGCGCCAGCACCTGGCTCCACTCCGCCTGCGCCTGGATGCCCGCCCAGCCATGGAGCATCGGCACCATCGCCGTGCCGGCCCAGACCGGGTGCTGATCCGCGTAATGCGGGCTGCCGGGATGGCCGGAGGAGCCGTGGAACACGGACCAGCGGCTGTTCTCCCAGGCGCCGACATCGAAGGCGTAGCGCGCCAGGGCGCCATAGCCTGCGGCATTGCCGCCGGCGGCGAAGAAGCCGGTGGCCAGCACCGTGTCCATGTCGCCGCCGATCGGCAGGGAGGGCGGGTCCAGCAGCGTCGCCCAATCCGGGAAGAGGGGCGACAGCGGGTGGGTCAGGCGCGGGCGATGCACCTCGCCCCAGGGGCGTGCGCCGGCCGCCTCCGGCGCCGTGCGGCGCAGCGCCTCGGCCAGGGCCTCGGGCCAGCTCATGCCGTCCAGCAGGCTGGCATCATCCTCCCGCAGCAGGGTCGGCAGGGTCCACCACAGCTGGTTGATGGGCGGCACGCCGGGGCTGACGGACAGCGCCTCGTGCCCGGCCAGCGCGCCAAGGCCGCTGCGCTCCGCCAGGATCGCGGTCAGCGCCCGGCGGAAGGCGACATAGGCGGCGGGGGCGCTGGAATCCGCCGCCATGCGCCCGTCCCAGTCCAGCAGGCGCTGGCGCAGCGCGGCGGCCTCCGGCTCCGCGGGGGCGGGCAGGCCAGCGAGCTTCGCGCGGAACAGCAGCGCGTTCAGCGACAGCGTGTCGCCCTGCAGGCTGGCCGCCCCTTCCACGCTGCGGGCTTCCGGCGCCGCCCGCAGCCGGTCCAGCACGCGCTGGGCGCGGTAGGGCGGGTGGCAATCGGTGCAGAGATAGTCCGGCCCGTCATCCGCCACGACGCGGTTATTGGCGGTGACGATCAGCCCCTCCGGCGGATCCATCACGCGGGGCATGGCCTCATGCGCGATCATGCCCTGCCAATCCGCCTCGGCCCGCCAGCCGGGCACCGGCAGCCAGCCATTGGCGCGCGGGCGGCGCGGCACCAGGGCGCGGATCTGGTGGCCGATATGCCCGCTGGTGTCGCCGGCCACCAGATTGTGGTCGATCAGCCCCCAGCCGCGCGTCGCCTCGAACAGCGCCGCCACGGAACCCGCGCGCAGCATGCGCGGCAGGCAGTCGAAGGACAGGTCCGTTTCGGCGAATTGGACGGAGCGCAGGGACAGGGCGGCGCCGCTGCCCGGGTCGCCGGCGATCACCGGGCCGTGGCGTGTTTCCACCACCTCGAACGCACGTGCCGCGCCGCCGCGGATGGCGATGCTCTCCTGCCGCCGCTGCACCGGGACCCAGCCATCCGGGCCGAGCACGCTTGCCGCGCCGGCATCGAAGCGCTCGACAAAGACATCATGGATATCGACGAAGGCATGGGTGACGCACCAGGCGACCTGGCCGTTATGGGCGAAATGCGGAAAGCCCGGCACGCCGGGCACGGTCAGCCCGACCACGTCGAACTCGGAACAAGCCAGGTGCCCCTGCGCATACATATTGGGGATCTCGAAGACGCGGTGCGGGTCGCCGGCCACCACCGGGCGGCCGGTGGCGGATTGCGCCGGGGCCACCGCCCAGTTGTTGCTGCCGCCGCCCGTCGCATCCGGCGGCGCGCCGCCGAGCAGTGCCTCGATCGCCGGGCGCAGCGCGGCCAGGTCCGCCGCCAGGCGCTTCGCCTCCGCCCCCGGCGGCATCGTCAGCAGGTCCTGGCCGCCATCATCGTAGCGCAGCTTCGCCGTCTGATTCGCGCCCAGCAGCGGCAGCGCCGCGGCGCGCCACAGCTTGAACCAGACGGAGCCCATCAGCAGGCCGAGGCGCCGCATCACGGCGATGGCGTGCCAGCCCTCCCAGCGTTCCGGCACCGCCTCCAGCAGCGTGTATTCGATGGGCCGCGGCGCGCCGGAGTCGAGGAAGGCGTTCACGCCGGCCGCATAGGCCTCCAGCATCGCCCGCGCCTCCGCCCCCAGGGCCGCGAAGTCGCGCCGGCTGGCCGCCTCAACCCCCAGGCGGCGGGCCAGGATATCGCCCTCCGCCGCCGGGGCGCCCAGCCATTCGGCGCTGCGGCCCAGCGCGCGGCGGCGGTTCAGCTCCATCTGGAACAGCCGGTCCTGTGCATGCACGAAGCCCTGGGCGCGGAAGGCATCCTCGGCGCCGCCTTCGGTGCGGATATGCGGGATGCCCCAGCGGTCGCGCAGCACCGTGGCGGGCTGGCGCAGCCCGGGCAGGGGCAGCGTGCCATCCAGCGGCGGCAGGGCGGCGCGCAGGGCCTCATATCCGGGGGCGGGCGGCATCGGCGGTCCCTCCTGCGCGGTCGGGATTGCCGCGGGGTGGATATATCAAATACGATGGAGCGATGAGCGCAAGCGCCCCTAACCCCGACGACATCGCCTTCCTGTCCCCCGTGGGGCGGGAGAACCTCACCGGTCGCGTCTATGGCGAATTGCGCAATGCGCTGATGGAAGGCCGCATGCGGCCCGGCCAGCGGCTGAAGATCCGCGAATTGGCGCAGCAGCTCGGCACCTCCGAAACTCCGGTGCGGGAGGCGGTGATGCAGCTGGTGCGCGAACGCGCGCTGCGGATGGAACAGGCCAAGGCGATCACCGTCGCCGGCCTCACGCTGGCGCAATACCAGGAGCTGCGCCTGGTGCGCGCCGCGCTGGAAGGCCTGGCCGCCGAGACGGCCGCACGCCATATCACGCCCGCCGCGATCCGCGCCTTGGAGCGCAGCCATGCCGAGCTGGTCCGCGCCGAGGCGGCGGGGGAGGCGGCGCCCGCCATCCGCGCCAATTGGCGCTTCCACCACGGTCTGTATCGCGCCGCCGCCATGCCGGAACTGCTGGCGGTGATCGAGGGCATCTGGCTGCGCAATGGCCCGATGCTGACCTACCTCTACCCCGACGCCCGCCCGACCTATCCGGGCCGCCATCGCCACCTGGACATCCTGGACGGGCTGCGCGCGCGGGACGCGGCGGCCACGCGGGCGGCGGTGCAGGCGGATATGGAGGAGGGCGGCGCCGGCCTGCTGCGCCACCTCGCGGCGATGGAACAGGCCGCGAAGGGCAAGGGAAACGCCGCGTGAAGCTCAGCCCCATCGCCACCGAGACCCCCTGGTTCCGCCTGGAGGTCGAGGAAGCCGACTGGGCGGCGGAGGACCCCGCCGACCTCGCCCGCTGGATGGAGCAGCTGCTGCTGATCCGCCGCTTCGAGGAGAAGATCCTCGACCTGCACGGCGCCGGGCTGATCCATGGCCCGGCCCATGCCTCGATCGGGCAGGAGGGCGGCGCGGTGGGCGCGCTGTCGGTGCTCGGCACGCAGGACAAGATCAACGGCACGCATCGCGCGCATCACCAGATCCTGGCCAAGCTGCTGAACGCCGCGACGCCCGAGGGCTACGACCCGCGGCGCGATGAGGTGCCGGGGGAAGCGCGCGCCCATGTGCAGCGGACCATGGCGGAGATCATGGGCCTGGCGCAGGGCTATAATGGCGGCCGCGGTGGCTCCATGCATATGCGGATCGCGGAGGCCGGCGTGGTCGGCTCCTCCGCCATCATCGGCGGCAATGTGCCGCATGCGGTGGGCTACGGCCTGGCCGACAAGGTGCTGGGGCGGGACCATGTCTCGGTCGCCTTCTTCGGCGACGGCACGCTGATGGCCGGCCAGACGCTGGAGGCGATCAACCTGGCCGCGCTGTACCGGCTGCCGGTGGTCTTCTTCCTGGAGAACAATTTCTACGCCGTCTCCACCCATGTCGGCGAGCAGACGCGGGAGACGCGGCTGACCACGCGCGGCGCCATGTTCGGCGTGCCGTCCATCGAATGCGACGGCATGGATGTGCTGGCGGTGCGGCGCGCCATGCAATGGGCGCGCGCGCAGATCGCGGAGACCGGCGGCCCCGTCTTCGTGGAGGCGATCTGCTACCGCTTCCTGCACCAGTCCGGCCCGATGCTCGGCAGCCAGTTCGGCTATCGCGACAAGGCGGAGGAGGAGTTCTGGCGCGCCCGCGATCCCGTCACCACGCTGCCGCCGGTGCTGGAGCGGCTGGGCGTGCTGGATGCCGCAGGGCTGGCGCGGCTGGAGGCGCGGGTGCGCGCGGTGGTGGAGCAGGCGGCGGAGGCGCTGGTGGAAACGCCGCCTGGCGCCAATGCCCCGCAGCTGCGGCCGGGCCTGCTGCCCGATGTCGTAGATATCGAGCAGGGCATCCGGGGCGACCTTTCGGAACTGCGCGGCGCCAGGGTGCAGGAGGCCGATGCTTCCGTGCCGGCGCAGCCGACGAAGTACATCGACGCCATCGCCGCCGCGCTGCTGCACAACATGGAACGCGACCCGCGCATCGTGCTGATCGGCGAGGATATCCACCGGCTGCGCGGCGGCGTCTCCGGCTCCGCCCGCGGCGTGATGGAGAAGTTCCCCGAACGCGTCTTCGCCACGCCGATCTGCGAGAACGGTTTCACGGGCATGGCGCTGGGGGCCGCGCTCTGCGGGTTGCGGCCGGTGGTGGACATCATGTTCGGCGACTTCACCATCGTCGCGGCGGACCAGATGTTCAACGGCATCGGCAAGTTCGCGCATATGTTCGGCGGCGGCTTCGGCATTCCGCTGGTGGTGCGCGCGCGCGTCTCGCCGGCGGCGGGCTACGGGTCCCAGCATTCCATGGACCCCTCCGGACTCTTCGCCGCCTATCCCGGCTGGCGCATCCTGCATCCCTCCACGCCGCATGACTACGTGGGGCTGATGAATGCGGCGCTGGCCTGCGAGGATCCGGTGCTGATGATCGAGCATCAGGGCCTGTTCCAGACCAGCGGGCCGGTGCCGCAGGACCTCGACTACATCATCCCCTTCGGCAAGGCGCGCACCGTTCGCAGCGGCACGGCCTGCACCGTGCTGACCTACGGCGCCATGGTGACGGAGACGGAGGCGGCGGTGGCTGCGACCGGCATCGATGCCGAGATCCTAGACCTGCGCTGCCTGGATATCGAGGGCATGGACTGGCCCGCCATCGAGGCGAGCATCAAGCGCACCAACCGCGTGCTGATCGCGGAGCAGACGGCGCATGGCACGGCGCACGGCGCGCGCTGGGTGGATGAGATCCAGCGCCGCTGCTTCGACTGGCTGGATGCGGAGATCGGCCGCGTGCATGGCAGCCGGGCGGCGCCCGTCGTCTCCCGCCCACTCAATGCGGCGGCGCTGGCGGATGCGGCGAAGGTGGCGGAGGGGCTGCGGCGGCTGATGCGGTAGCCAAAAGCACCCTCTCCCCCTGACAGGGGGAGAGGGCTCCCGTCCGATTCAGCCGCCGCGCAGCCCCTGCACCCGGATCAGGCCGTCCGGGATCAGGCGCAGGCCGCTGACCGCCGCGGTGGTGCCGAAGAAGCTCTGCGGGTGCCACAGGTAGATATAGGGGCGGTCGCGCAACAGCACTTCCATGGCGCGGCCATAGGCGGCCAGCCGCGTCGCGGGCTCGACGCTGGTGCGGCCCTCGCGCAGTGCGGCGTCCGCCTGTTCGCTGCAGTAGCGCCCGCCATTCAGGCTCTCGCCGCAGGCGTTGAAGCCCCACAGATTGCCGTCCACATCGGTGCGGCCGGACCAGGCGATGATCAGCGCCTCGAAATCCCCGGCGGTCCAGGCGCGCAGCAGCGTCGCCACCTCCACCACCTGGATCTCCAGCGCGATCCCGGCCTCCGCCGCCATCGCCTGGATCACCTCCGCCGCCTGGGTGTATTCCGTGGTATTGGGGACGGAGAATTTCACCCGCACCCGCTCATGCCCCGCCTCCCGCAGCAGCGCGCGGGCGCGGGCCAGGTCGCGCCCCGGCACGGGCAGGGCGGCGATATGGTGCGGGTGGCCGGGCGGGGTGGACTGGTTGCCGGGGCGGTACAGCCCCTCGAAGGCCACCTGGTTCAGTGCGGTGCGGTCGATCGCCAGCTCCAGCGCCTGCCGCACCCGCGCATCCTGGCCGAGCGGCGTCCGGGCGCGGTCGCCATTGGCGACGTTGATGGCGATATAGACGGAGGCCAGCGACGGCCCCTCCAGCAGCTTCACCCGCGCATCGCGCCGCAGCGTGGTGACGTCCGAGGGGTTCACCCGCTCGATCACATCCAGCGTGCCGGAACGGAGATTGGCGGCGCGGACGGTGGTATCCGGGATCGGCCGGTACACGACCCGGTCGAAATGCAGCGCGCCGGCATTCCAGTATCCCGGAAAACGCTCCAGCTCGATGCGGTCCTGTGGCACGCGGCGCGTCAGGCGATAGGGGCCGGCGCAGGCGGGTTCCTTCTGGAAATCGGCGCCCAGCACATTCGCCTGGCGCGGCGAGACCAGCATGCCGGCGCGATCGGACAGCGCCGCCAGCAGCGGCGCGAAAGGCTCCGACAGGCGGATGCGGATCTGCATCGGCCCGGCCTCCTCCACCGTCGTCACCGGCCCCAGCTCCCCGCGTCGGGTGGAACCCTGGGCGGCAATGTGGCGGTTCAGCCCGGCCACGGCGGCGGCCGCATCCAGCGCCACGCCGTCATGGAATGTGACGCCGGGGCGGAGCGTCAGCAGCAGGGCGCGGCCGCCCTCCTGCCATTCCCAGGCGGTGGCGAGCTGCGGCACCAGCGCGCCCTGCTCATCCACCTCGATGAGCTTGTCGCACATCGCCATGAAGACCTGCCGCGCGGCGACGCTGCGCGACAGGGTCGGGTCCAGCACATCGGGGTCGGAGGCGATGCCGATGCGAAGGGTTTGGGCGCTGGCGGGCCAGGCCAGTGTCAGCCCCAGAAGGGCGGCGAGGAGTGGTCGCATGCGATCTTCTCCGTGTCTCTCCACGCATCCTTGAATCGTTTTCGCGGCCTGTCACCATATGATATATCCGCCCTCAGCCGATGGAGCGCCGGATGCCTGATACGCACACCACCAATCTCAGCCGCGACGCGGTGCTGCGCGAGCGGGCGGCGCGGGTGATCCCCGGCGGCCTCTGGGGCCACCTGAACGCGGCCCGCCTGCCCACCGGCTACCCGCAGTATTTCAGCCGCGCCGAGGGCTGCCGTCTCTGGGACGTGGATGGGCGGGAGGTGGTGGATTTCATGTCCTCCTGGGGCCCCATTGTGCTCGGCCACCACGACCCGGTGGTGGAGGAAGCCGCGCGGCGCCAGGCGCAGCTGGGCGATTGCATGAACGGCCCGGCGCCGGTGCTGGTGGAACTGGCGGAGCGGCTGGTCGCCACCATCCCGCATGCCGCGTGGTGCCTGCTGGCGAAGAACGGCACGGATGCGACCACCGCCTGCGTCACCATCGCCCGCGCTGCGACGCGCCGGCGCAAGGTGCTGGTGGCGCGCGGGTCCTATCACGGCGCGGTGCCCTGGTGCTCGCCCTCCACCGCCGGCGTCACGGCGGAGGATCGCGCGCATCTCGTGGCCTATGACTACAACGACCTGGACTCGGTGCGGGCGGCGGCGGAGGCGGCGCGGGGGGATCTGGCCGGCATCCTCGTCACCGCCTTCCGGCACGACATGTCCCGCACCCTGGAACTGCCGGATCCGGCCTTTGCCCGCGCGCTGCGCGCCATCTGCGACGAGACCGGCGCGGCGCTGATCCTGGACGATGTGCGCGCCGGCTTCCGGCTGGATCTCGGCGGGTCGTGGGAGACGGTGGGCGTGCGGCCGGACCTCGCCGCCTACAGCAAGGCGATCGCCAATGGCCATCCGCTGGCCGCGGTGACCGGCGCCGAATGGCTGCGCCGCGCGGCGACGGAGGTCTTCACCACCGGCTCCTTCTGGTGCGGCGCGGTGCCGATGGCGGCGGCGCTGGCGACGCTGGAGGAGTTGGCGCGCATCGATGGCCCGGCGCGGATGCAGGCGATGGGCCTGCGGCTGCGCGACGGGCTGGCGACGGGGGCGGCGCGGCATGGCCTGCGCATCCTGCAATCCGGCCCGCCGCAGATGCCGCTGCTGCAATTCGCGGGCGATGACGATTTCCGCCTCGGCGAGGCCTTCTGCGCCGCGGCGCTCGCGGCCGGCGCCTATTTCCACCCGCGCCACAACATGTTTCTCAATTGCGCCCATGACGCCGCCGCGGTGGATCGCGGGCTGGAGGCGGCGGAGGAAGGCTTCGCCGCCGTGGCGCGCCTCTCAGGCTGAAGGTGGCCGGTGCTGCGCCCAGGGGCGGTCCTGTTCCAGGATCGCGCCCAGGCGCAACAGGGACATGTCCGCCCCCCAGGGGCCGACCAGCTGCACCGCCGTCGGCAGGCCGTCCTTCGCGAAGCCGGAGGGGATGGTCAGCGCGGGGTGCCCGGTCAGGTTGAAGGGGTACATGTAGCTGGACCAGCCCTGCCGGGTGATGCCGCAGAGCTCGCCCTCGATCTCGATCTGTCCATCGGCGGCATCGAAATCCGCGGGCAGGGCGGTGCGCGTCAGCGTCGGCGTCACCAGCACGTCGTAGCGGCCGAACAGGTCCTGGATGGTGCGGAACAGCCGCGTGCGGGCGAATTGCGCCTCGCGGAACTGGGTCAGGGAGAAGCCCGATCCGCGCTCCATGAAGGCCAGCAGCACCGGGTCCATCTGGTTGTGCCATTGCGCCAGGTGCGGCGTGCAACTGACGAAGAAGCCGGCCTGGTACATGATGCGGCCGGGCAGCTCCATCCAGTCGATGGCATCCGTCACCTCCTCGACGAAGGCGCCACGGAAGGCCAGCGCGTCCAGGCTCGCCAGCGTATTCGCCGCCATCTCCGCCTGCACCTTGGCATTGCAGGCGCGCGCGATATAGCCGACCCGCAGCCCGTTTAGGTCGCCGCCGATCAGCCCCGGCGGCAGCGGCGCGAGGCCCGGGCCGCGCAGGCTCTGCGCGTCGCGCGCGCTCGGCCCGGCAATGACGGAGAGCATCACCGCCGCATCGCTGACCGTGCGCGTCATCGGCCCGGCATAGACGTTGTTCGCAAAAGTGTCGGCGGAGGCCTCCCAGGGCACGCTGCCGAGCGTCGCCTTCAGGCCCACAAGGCCACAGCAGGCGGCCGGGATACGGACGGAGCCCGCGCCATCCGTGCCCAGGCCGAGTGGCGCGAGCCCCGCGGCCACCGCGGCCGCGGCGCCGCCGGAGGATCCGCCGGTGGTGCGCGACAGGTCCCAGGGATTGCGCGTGGTGCCGAAGGCGGGCCCGTCCGTCAGGCCCTTATGGCCGAATTCCGGCATGGTCGTCTTGCCGACCAGGATGCCGCCCGCCGCCTTCAGCCGCGCCGCCGTGGCATCGTCCCGCACCGGCACATTGCTGGCGAAGATGGCGGAGCCATGCGTGGTCAGGACATCCGCCGTATCCACCTGGTCCTTGATATGCAGCGGCACGCCATGCAGCGCGCCGAGCGGCGCGCCGTCCATCACCGCCTGTTCCGCCGCCCGCGCCGCCGCCATCGCCTGGTCGTGCAGCACGGTGACGAAGCAGTTCAGCCGCGGCTGTTCGCGGTCGATCGCCGCCAGCACCGCGCGTGTCAGCTCCACCGGCGAAAGCTGGCGCCGGCGGATCAGCGCGGCGGCCCGCGTTGCCGGCATGAAGCGCAGTTCCGTGTCGTCCATCGCCCGTTTCCTTCTTGCGCATCCCGCGTCCCGGGCGTCATGCTGGCATAGGATATATCGAACGGCGAGGGGCCAACCCCGCCAGGGGAAGAGGAAATCGAGGCATGTCCGAAAGCTTGATCGGCCGCCGGGGCCTGATGGCGGCAGGCAGCGCGCTCGCCGCCGCCGGCATCATCCGCCCGCCGGGCGCCCGCGCCGCCAGCCAGCTCAACCTCGTGCTGGAATCGGAGGTGGTGATCCTCGACCCCTATATGACGACCGCGGCCATCACGCGGACCTTCGGCTTCCACATCTTCGATACGCTCTATGCGATGGATGGCCAGGGCCGCATCCAGCCGCAGATGGTGGAAAGCCACACCACCTCCGCCGACCGGCTGACCTGGAACTTCACCCTTCGGCCGGGGATGAAGTTCCATGACGGCTCGCCCGTCACCTCCACCGATGTGGTGCTGTCGCTGCAGCGCTGGATGCCGAAGGATGCGCTGGGGCGCATGCTGCGGGATGCGCACGAAAGCCTGACGACCAAGGGCACGCTGGGCTTCGAGCTGGTGCTGAAGCGGCCCTTCCCGCTGGTGCTGGACGTGCTGGGCAAGCCCAATGCGCCGGTGCCCTTCATCCTGCCGGAGCGCCTGGCGCGCACGCCGGGCGATGCGCGGATCACGGAGATCATCGGCTCCGGCCCCTTCCGCTTCCGCCCGGACCAGTACCGCCCCGGCAACTACATGGTGCTGGAGAAATTCGCGGACTACGTGCCGCGGCGGGAGGCGCCGGACTTCCTTGCCGGCGGCAAGGTGGTGAAGGTGGACAGCCTGTCGCTGCGCGTATTGCCGGACCAGGCGACGGGTGCCACGGCGCTGCTGGCGAATGAGATCGACTACCAGCAATACGTGCCCTTCGACTGGATCCCGCGCCTGGAACGCTCGCGCGACATCCGGCTGCTGTCGCTCGGCGGGCTGCACCAGTTCCAGGGCAACTTCCGGCTGAACCATGCCGCGCCGCCCTTCGACGATCCCGCGGTGCGGCGCGTGCTGTGGAAGCTGGTGGACCAGGCCACGGTGCTGCAGGCCATCGGCGTGCCGCCGCGCTTCCGCGCGCCGCAATGCGCCAGCTTCTGGATGTGCGATGCGCCCTACAGCACCGATGCGGGGGCGGAGGCGGCGAAATTCTCCATCGCCGAGGCGAAGGCGGAGCTGGCGAAGACCGCCTATCGCGGCCAGCCTGTGGTCTTCCTGCAGGTGGCGGGCTCCATCTCCCAGACCGCGGCGGCGGTGCTGGTGCAGAACATGAAGGAGGCCGGCTTCACGGTGGACGAGCAGCAGATGGATTGGGGCACCGTGCTCGCCCGCCGTGCGCGGCGGGAGGGCTGGAGCATGTTCGCCGTCTATTCCAACGGCGTCGACATGCTGACGCCGCTGACGCATTTCTACGTGGCCAATACCTGCGCCGACTATCCGGGCTGGTCCTGTGACGAGCGCATTCCGCGCCTGACGCAGGATTTCGCCAATGCGGAAACGCCAGCCGCGCGGCAGCGCCTGACGGCCGAGATCCAGCGGCTGTCCTATGAGCTGACGCCCTCGGTCATGTGGGGCCAGTTCACCATCCCCGCCGCCTATCGCACCTCGCTGCGGGGCCTGATGGAATCCTCCTTCCCGATCTTCTGGAATGTGGAAAAGGCCTGACGCCACCTGTCTCCGCTTGCCTTCGGGGGCGCGTGGTTCCTAGGCTTCCCCGGGTTCAAACGGGGAAGCAAGACAATGACGATCGGACGCAGGACGCTCGGCAAGGGCCTCGCGGCGGCGGGTGGAATCACGCTGCTGGGCCAGGAGGCGCAGGCGCAGAAGGCGCAGGACACGCTGCGCCTGGTGTTCCGCGACGCAGTGCCCAATATCGACGCCTATTTCAACAGCCAGCGCACCGGCCTGATCCTCGGTCACCAGGCCTGGGACGGGCTGGTGCATCGGGACCCCGAGACCTTCCGCGTGGTGCCGGCGATGGCGACCGAATGGCGCTGGGTGAGCCCGATGCTGCTGGAATTCACGCTGCGCCAGGGCGTGAAGTTCCATGACGGCAGCCCCTTCACCGCGAAGGATGCGGTCTACACGCTCAACACCGTCTCCAACCCGGAAACCCGCGTCGCGACGCCCAGCAACTATGCCTGGATCGACCGTGCGGAGGCGGATGGCGACTTCAAGCTGCGCATCCATCTGAAGCGGCCGACGCCGGCGGCGCTGGACTACCTGGCGCTGGTCACGCCGATCTGGCCGCAGGCCTATCGCGAAAGGGTGGGCGCCGAGGGCTACGGCCGCGCGCCGGTCGGCGCCGGGCCCTACCGGATCACGAAGTTCGATGTGGCCAGCGGCGTGGAATACGAACGCTTCGACGATTACTACCAGGGCGGCCCGAAGGGCAGGCCGGCGATCCGCCGCCTGAATGTGCGCTTCGTGACCGATGCGGCGACGGAGCTGACGGAGTTGCTGGCGCAGCGCGTGGACTGGATCTGGAACATGAACCCGGACCAGGTGCCGAACGTCAACCGCATTCCCTTCCTGCAGACGCTGCGCCAGGAATCCATGCGCATCGGCTATCTCAGCCTGGATGCGGCGGGCCGCAGCGGCGACAATCCGATGAAGAACCTGAAGGTGCGCCAGGCGGTGTGGCACGCGATCGACCGCACGACGATCGCGGAGCGTCTGGTCACCGGCGGGTCCCGCGTGCCGGTGGCCCCCTGCTACCCGACGCAGTTCGGCTGCAATGCCGATGCCGCCGTGCAGTATGACTACAACCCGGACAAGGCGAAGCGGCTGCTGGCCGAGGCCGGCTATCCGAACGGCTTCGACATCGAGCTGACCAGCTATGTCCAGCCGCGCCAATGGTCCGAGGCGGTGCAGAGCTATCTGCAGGCCGTCGGCATCCGCGCGCGCCTGAACCTGCTGCAGGTGGCGGCGCAGATCCAGCGCGCCTGGCGTGGCGAGCTGGCGATGTCGATGGGCAGCTGGGGCAGCTATTCCATCAACGACGTCTCCGCCATCCTGCCCAACTTCTTCGGCGACACGAACGACGACTACGCCCGCGACCCGGAGCTGCAGCGCCTGCTGGTGGAGGGCGGCTCCTCCGCCGATGAGGCGGTGCGCAACGCCGCCTATTCCGCCGCCATCAAGCGCATCACGGAACAGGCCTACTGGGTGCCGCTGCACACCTACGTCAATACCTATGCCTTCGCGCGCACGCTCGACTTCAAGGCCTTCCCGGACGAGCTGCCGCGCTTCTACCTGGCGAAGTGGAAGTGACTCACCCTTCCAGGTGACATTCGACGAGGCCCGCCGCGTAGGTGGTGGGCCTCGGCACCTCGGTCGCGCAGGGCGCGAAGACTTTCGGGCAGCGCGGGTGGAAGCGGCAGCCGGACGGCACATTCGCCGGGTCCGGCATGATGTCGCCGAGACCCACATCCGGCACGCCGAGCCCGGGTTCCGGCGTCAGCACGCTGGCCAGCAGCGCCTGGGTATAGGGATGGCGCGGATTGGCGAAGAGCGCCCCGCTCTCCTGCCGCTCCACGATGCGGCCGAGATACATCACGGCCACCTCGCTGGCCACGTGTTCCACCACCGCCAGGTTGTGGCTGATGAACAGATAGGTCAGGCCGAGGTCGCGACGCAGCTCATCCAGCAGGTTCAGGATCTGCGCCTGCACCGAGACATCCAGCGCGCTGGTCGGCTCGTCGCAGATGACGATGCGCGGCCGCAGCACCAGCGCGCGCGCGATCGCCACGCGCTGCCGCTGGCCGCCCGAGAGCTGGGAGGGGAAGCGCCCACCCTGTTCGGCGGAAAGACCGACGCGCTCCAGCGCCTCCGCCACCCGTCGCGCCACCGTCGCGCGATCGATGTCGCCCTGCGCCACCAGCGGCATGGCCACGATATCCTGCACCCGGCGGCGCGGGTTCAGGGAGGAGAAGGGGTCCTGGAACACCGGCTGGATCAGCCGCGCGCGCGCCTTGCGATCCATGCTGGACAGGCGCTGCCCATCCACCAGCACCTCCCCGGAGGTGGGCGGCAGCAGGCCGAGGATCATGCGGGCCAGGGTGGATTTGCCGCAGCCGCTTTCCCCCACCACACCCAGCACGCTGCCCGGCGGCACGGCGAAGGACACGCCATCCACCGCGCGCACCTGGCGCGGCGGCGCGAAAAGCCCCTGGCGCACATCGAAGATGCGGCGCAGATCGCGCACCTCGATGGCCGGCGTCATGCCGCCAGGTCCAGCGTGCACAGCACCTCGTGCCCTGGCCCCGCCTGCTGGCGCGGGATCGGGCCGGTGCAGGCGGCCTGGGCATGGTCGCAGCGATCGCGGAAGGCGCAGCCCCGAAACCCGGGCGGAATGCGCGGCACCACGCCGGGAATGCTGCCCAGCGGATCGCCCCGCTTCACCTTGCCCGGCACCGGCACGCAGGCCAGCAGCCCGCGCGTATAGGGGTGGCGCGGATGGGCGAACAGCTCCGCCGTCGGCGCGGATTCCACCACCTCGCCCGCATACATGACGGAGACGCGGTCCGCGATGCGCGCCACCACGCCGAGGTCATGCGTGATCAGCAGGATGCCGAGGCCGAGGTCGCGCTGGAGCCCGGCCAGCAGCCGCAGGATCTGCGCCTGCACCGTCACGTCCAGCGCCGTGGTGGGCTCGTCCGCGATCAGCAATTCGGGGTCGCACATCAGCGCCATGGCGATCATCACGCGCTGCCGCAGCCCGCCCGAAAGCTGGTGCGGAAACTGCCCGAGCCGCAGCCCCGGTGCCGTGATGCCGACGCGGCCGAGCAGCTCCGCCGCGCGGTCCACCGCCTGGGCGCGCGTCGCGCCACGGTGCCGGCGCAGCACCTCCGTCATCTGGCTGCCCACCGTATAGGCGGGGTTGAGGCTGGTCATCGGCTCCTGGAAGATCATCGCCATGCGGTCGCCGCGCAGGCGGGACATCTCCCGCTCGTTGAAGCCGCCGATCTCCTGCCCCGCGAAGCGCAGCGCCGTCGCCTCCCGCCGCCCGCCGCGCGCCAGCAGGCCCATGATGGCGAGCGAGGTGACGGATTTGCCGCAGCCGCTTTCGCCGACCAGGCAATGCGTCTCCCCCTTCTGCACCGCGAGCGACGCCCCGCGCACGGCTGCCGTGCCGCCGAAGGTCACGCGCAGGTCCTGCACCTCCAGCAGCGTGGTCATCGCGAAAGATCCGTGCCGAGCATGTCGCGCAGCGCATCGCCCAGCAGGTTCACGCCGAAGACCAGCACGAAGAGCGCGACGCCCGGCACCAGGATGACCCAGGGGGTGAAGAACATGTATTCCTTCGCCTCCGAGATCATCAGGCCCCAGGAGGGCAGGGGGGCCGGCACGCCGAGGCCGAGGAAGGACAGCGCCGCCTCCAGCAGGATGGCCAGCGCCATTTCCAGCGTCGCCACCACGGCCAGATGCGTCGCGATATTGGGCAGGATTTCGCGCAGCAGCACGCTGGCATGCGACGACCCCGCGCACCACGCGGCACTCACGTAGTCCAGGGTGCGCAGCTGCATGGTGGTGGAGCGGGCGACGACGGCAAAGCGGTCCCACAGCAGCAGGCCGAGCACCAGGATCACCAGCAGGAAGCTGGTGCCCAGCAGCCCCGCCACGGCGAGTGCCACGAGCACCACCGGGATCGAAAGCCGTGCCGTGATCAGGAACATCACGACATCGTCGATGCGCCCGCCGTAGAAGCCGCCCAGCACGCCGAGCGTGGTGCCGATGAGGCCCGAGGTGATGACGGTGGCGACGCCGATGATCAGCGAGATCCGCGCGCCGTAGATCAGACGCGACAGATAGTCCCGCCCGAGCTGGTCCGTGCCCAGCCAATTGGCCGTCGTGCCGCCCTCCATCCAGGCGGGCGGCACCAGGCGGCGGCCGAGGTCGATGGCATAGGGATCATAGGGCGCGATCCAGGGCGCCAGGATCGCGACCACCACCACCAGCCCCACGATCAGCGCGCCGATCACGAAGGTCGCGTTGCGCAGCAGCCTCCGTGTGGCGCTGCGGCCGGGCAGGACGGCCCCGCTCACGCCGTGCGCAGCCGCGGGTCGAGCACGGCGTTCAGCAGATCCGCCAGCAGCGTCAGCGCGATGTAGATCAGCGCCAGCACCAGGATCACCGCCTGCACCACGGGGAAGTCGTTCTTGCTGATGCTCTCCCAGGCCAGGTAGCCGACGCCATGCATGGCGAAGACGGTCTCGATCACGATGGAGCCGCCCAGCATGAAGCCCAATTGCACGGCGGCGATGGAGACCACCGGAATGGCCGCATTCCGGAACCCGTGCTTCACCAGGATGGAAATCCGGGACAACCCCTTGGCGCGGGCCGTGCGGATATAGTCGGACGACAGCGCCTCGATCATCCCGCTGCGTGTCAGCCGCATCAGCGACGGGATGGCGGAGAAGGACAGTACGATGCCGGGCATGACATAGTACTTCCATCCCCCGGTGCCCGAGATCGGCAGCCAGCCGAGGTTCAGCCCCAGCACCACCATCAGGATCAGCCCGAGCCAGAAGGAGGGCATGGCCTGGCCCAGCAGAGCCACCAGCATCACGCCGCGATCCACCCAGCTGCCTTCCCGCACCGCGGCGATGATGCCGAGCGGAAGCGCCACGACCAGCGCCAGCGCCAGCCCGACAAGCCCCAGCGTCAGGGTGATGGGCAGGCGATGCGCGATCAGGTTGGCGACGCGGTCCTTGAAGAAGTAGCTCTCGCCGAAATCGCCCTGCACGGCGCGCAGCAGCCAATCGAGATATTGCTGCGCCAGCGGCCGGTTCAGCCCATAGGCCTGGCGGATCAGCTCCACATCCTGCTGCGTCGCATTCGGCCCGGCGATGGAGATGGCGAGGTCGCCCGAGAGCCGCGTGAGCAGGAAGCTCAGCGTCAGTACCGTCAGGGCCACCAGGATCGCGACGGTGAGCCGGCGCAGGAGGAAACGGACCATGTGACGCCAGCCTAGTCATGCGCTGCACGGCCTTGCAAGCGCGCTGTCCGGCGGCGCGCTCGTGCCGGGATGCGGCCGCGGCCTGGGCTGTGCTGCTCCCTTGACAGTGAAAACCGCATGTCGGACGAATCGATCATCGCCTCGCCTTCCCCGCCGACCGGAGATCAGCCGTGACGATGCGCGCGCTTGCCCTGTTCGGCCCGGGCCTTCTGCGGGAAGGGGCGGTCGAGCAGCCGGGCGTGTTCCATCTCGATGGGCAGGCCCTGTCCTGCGGCATCCTGCGGCGCCCGCGCCCGCATTTCGATCCGGCCGACCCGGCGCAGGCCGAGCTTGTGCTCCTCCGCGTGCTGGCCTTCTCGGTCAATTTCCGGGATCGCGCCCTGGGCCTGCGCGCCGCGCTGCACGCGCCGCATGAGGATTGGAGCTACGCGCTCGGCTCGGAATTCTGCGCGCGGGTGGAGGCGGTGGGGCCGGCCGTCACGGGTCTCGCGCCCGGTGGGATGGTGATCGGCAATGGCGCCTGGCCGGAGAGCGGTGTCGCAGGGCTCCTCGCCGGCATCCCGACCAACCACGCCTCCCGCGAATGGCATGTGCTGCACCAGGCGAAGCTGCTGCCGGTGCCGCAGGCGATGTCGCCTGTCCATGCCGCGGGATTTTCCATCGGCGGGCAGACCGTGGCCTCGATGCTGCGGCGCCTGTCGCTCGCGCCCGGCGCCCGCGCCCTGGTCACGGCGCCGACCTCCAACACCTCGCTCTTCGCCATCGCGATGCTGCGCGCGGCGGGGGTGGTGGTGGATGGGCTCAGCCGGGGTGGACGGCATCGCGAAGCGCTCGAGCGCCTCGGGATCCGCCACCTGCTGGTCCATCAGCCCGCCGGCCCGCCGCTGAGCGAGCGGGCGGAGGTGCTCGCGCTGCTGGCGGCGGAAGGCGGCTACGATGCGGTGATCGATCCTTTCTCGGATCTCTGGCTGACCCACACCATCCCGCTGCTGCGCTCCGGCGGGCGCTACATCACCTGCGGCTTCGAGAACCAGTCGCCGGTGCCGCGGCAGGCCGCGCCGCCCCGCCAGGCCGGCGGGTCCCTGATGACGCGCGTCATGCAGATGAACCTCTCGATCATCGGCAATTGCATCGGCCAGACGGAGGATCTGCAAAGGGCCATCGCCGAGCACGCGACCGGCCGCCTGCCGGTGGTGATCGACAGCGTGCACGAAGCCGACCCCGCCGGCTTCCTGGCGCGTTCCTTCGTCGATCCGGCGCGCTTCGGCAAGGTGATCTGGAGGTGGAGCTGAGCCGGGCCCGGCCTGTCCGATGAGCCTTTCCGCCAGCGAGCGAGCCCGGCTCGCCGCCGCCGCGAGCTGGCCGGCGGAGCGGGACGCGGCGGGGCTGGTGCCCGTCGCGGATCCGCTCGCCGTGGCCCACCATTTGGCGCAGTGGCGGCAGCATGTGGCCAAGGGGGATGTCGCGGTCTTCGAACGTGTGCTGCGCTGGCGCGGCCTGGACCCCGCCCAGGCCGCGGCCCGCCTGGCGCCGGTGCGGCTCGCCGACCAGGCGCGGCTGCCCGACTGGATCAATACCCTCGCGGGGCTGCTCGCGCCGGCGCAGCCGGCGATCCTGGCCGAGCTGGCCGCCCTGGCCGAGGGCCTGCCCCATGCGGCCCTGCTGGCCCCGATCGTGGCCCAGGCCAGCCGGGCCCCGCTGCGCCGGCTGCGCGCCCTCGGCGCGGCGCCGGCCGCGCTCGCGCCGCTGCAGCGCGACCTGCTGCGCCTGCTGGGCCGCATGGCCGGCGAGGCCCTGGCCGGGCAGGCCGATGCCGCGGATCCGCTGCGGCAGGCGCTGCTGGCCCATCCTGTGCTGGCGCGGCTGATGGCGCGCTGCTGCGCCAATTGGACCGCGGCCCTGACGGAGATGCTGGACCGGCTGGCCGAGGATGCCGCGATCCTGGCGGATTTCCTCGGCACCGAACCCGGCCCGCCCGAGGCGCTCGAGACCACGGATGCGGACCCGCATGATGGCGGGCGGATGGTGGTGCTGCTGCGCTTCGCGGACCATCGGCGGGTCGTCTACAAGCCGCGCGACCTGCGGCTCGACCTGGGCTTCGCCGTCCTGCTGCGGGATCTCTGCGGCCGGGGGCTGGATCTGGAAGGGGCGGTGCCGCGCTGCCTGCCGCGCCAGGGCTATGGTTGGGTCGCCTTCATCACGCATCGCCACGCCGCCGATGCGGCGGAACTCGCGCGCTTCTGGACCCGCGCGGGACAGCTGCTGGGCGTGCTCTGCGCCATCGGCGGCACCGATATGCACGCCGGCAATGTCATCGCCGCCGGCGACAGGCTGGTGCTGATCGACCTCGAGACCGTGCTCTCCCCGGCGCTCATCGAGCCGCCGGACCTGCCCCCGGCCGGGGAGGATGCTGTGCAGCGGCTGGGTCGGCTGCTGGTGCACAGCCCCCAGCTCACCGCCATGCTGCCGCTGCTCTATCGCGGCACCGGGGAGCGGGTCTCGCACTACGGCGCCTTCGGCTCCCAGGGCGAGCCCGGCGCCACGCACCGCGCAACGCCCGGGCCCATCGAGGCCGAGTTGCGCCTGCACCATGCCACCATCGAAGCCGGCTTCCTCAAGGCGATGCGGGTGATGCGCGAGGCGGCGCCGGACCTCACCGGCGCGGCGGGGGCGCTGGCGGCGCTGGCGCCCGGCAGCGTGCGGCTGCTGTTCCGCGACAGCCGGATCTATGCCCAGATCCTGCGATCCTCCTTCCAGCCGGCCTGCCTGGCCGATGGCGCGGCCTGGGACGTGCACCTGGAACAGCTGGCGCGGATGCTTGCCCCCTTCGCGGCGCCGCCGCGCTTCGCGGGCCTTGTCGCGGCGGAGAAGCGGGCGCTGGCCGAGCTCGACATCCCGCGCTTCGACCTCGTCGCGGAAGGCACCGACCTGCGCGACCGGCAGGGCGTGGTGGTGGCCGGCATCGCGCCGCACGGGCCGCTCGCCAATGCCCGCCGGCGCCTCGCCCGCCTCGCTGCCGCCGACGAGGATTTCCAGCGCCGGGCGGTCGGCATGGCGCTGCAGCTGCGCATCCTGGGCCACCGGCCGGCGGACCCCGAACCGCCCCCTGCGCCGCCGATGCCGCCCCTGGCCGGCGCCCTGGCCATCGCCCGCAGCCTGCGCGGCACCGCCGTGGCGGGGCATGACGGCAGCCTGACCTGGCACTGCCCGCGGCACGACGTGCGGCTCGGCGCGATGGAACTGCTCGGCTTCAACTTCAGCCTCGCCGACGGCACGCTGGGCATCGCGGTCTTCCTGGCGGCCCTCGCCGCGGTGCAGCCGAGCGCCGAGACGCTGGCCTGGCGCGACGGCGCGCTGGCGGCGCTGCGCCCGACCGGCCTGCCCCCGGCCCAGACCAGCCTGGCGGAGCCACAGCCGGGACTGCTGGAGGGCATCGGCGGCGAGGCCTGGGGACATGCTGCGCTGGCCCGGCTCGGCGGGCCCGCCTGGTGCGCGGACCGCGCCCAGGCGCAGGCCGGGCGCCTGCTGGACCTGCAGGCGCGGGAGCCGAGCCTCGGCACGGGGCTGGCGGGGGCGGTGCTGGCGGTGCTGGCGGTGCATCGCCTGGATCCCGCCCGGCTGGCGCTGGCCGCGCTGGCGCCCCTGCTGCGTCGGCTGGAGTCGCGGTCCGCGGAGGTGGACGATGCCGGGCTGGTCACCGGCCGGGCCGGCATCGCCCTCGCGCTCCGCCGCGCCGCCCGGGCGGGGCTGGAGGTCGCATCCCCCGCCGGGCCGCCAATGGGCAGCGCGCCGGTCGGGGGCGGCTGGGGGCGGGGCGCGCTCGGCGTCGCGCTGGCGCAGGGCGCGCCGCCCGATGCGGCCATGGTGAACGCGGCCGTGGCCGGCGGGGACGGGCTCTGGCGCGGCCGCGCCGGCTTGCTGATGGCGCTGGACGCCACCGGCCAGAAGCGGGCGGCGGCGGCGCTCGCGGGGGAACTGGCCGGGCAGGCCTGCGCCGGGGCGCTGCGCCCGGTCCTGCCGGCCCTGCCGGGGGTGGTGATGCCCGGCCTCTGCAACGGCGTGGCGGGCATCGGCTACGCCCTGCTGCGCCACCTCCGCCCCGATCTGCCGGACCTCGCCTTGTTCGACTGAGGCGCTATCGCGGCTTGCGGACGCTGCCGTGCAATTCGCTGGCCGCCAGCGCCTCCCACAGCGCGCCGGCCGCCTCCGGCGACAGGGCGGCCAGATGGGCGCGCACGCGGTCCAGGCTTTCGGTCAGATGCGTGCGCAGGCGCGCCGCGCCCTCCGGATCCAGGCCCTGCCGGTCCGTCCCGGGCAGGCGGGCCGTCAGGGCACGGTGGGTCACCGGGTCGCGCATCAGCAATTGCTGCAACAGCTCCGCCGTGGTCATGCCGAAGGTTGCCAGCGTCAGCGCCAGGGACCCGCCCTGCGCCTGCGTCCGGTGCCAGCAGCCGGCGGGCAGGTAGAGCAGGTCGCCGGGCTCCAGCAGCACGCTCTCCAGCGTGTCATCGGCGGGGGCGCTCACCTCCCCCCAGGGCAGGGCGACCGTCTGGCGGTCGGGCGGCATCTGGAAGCTGCCGCCGGGCCGCACCGCGCCAGGGTGCCGCGAATACCACCAGCGCTTGCGGCCCTCGAGCTGCAGGATGAAGACCGGATGGTCGTCGAGGTGCAGCCGGAAGCCCAGCCCGTCCGGCGAGTAATAGGCGTTGAACTGCGCCACCCCCGCCAGGCGCAGCCCGGCCTTGTAGGAGGCGAGGAAGGCGCCCAGCGCGCCGGTCGGGCGCAGCTGCGTGGCGCAGAGCCCCATGCCCGCCTCGATCATGCGCGGGGCCTGGGCGGGCTCGATCTTCAGGTCGGCATACCAGCCCTTGGCGTCCCGGAACCCCGCCTTGACCACGGCGGCCTCGCCCAGCGCGGCCATGAAGCCCTGGAAGTTCAGCAGAGGCGCGAAGCGCCCGGGCGTGCCCTTGGCGTGGAAGGCCTCGCGTTCCCAATGCCTCGCGAAGAAGGTCTCCCGCGCCTCTCCCAGCATCAGGTCGAGCGCATCCGGTGCCGATGTGCCGCTGTCCATGGCTTTTCCCTCCTGCTTCATGCCGTGTCGCCCCGCGCGCCGAGCCCGGGGCGGTAGTCCAGCCCCTCGACCAGCACCCGCACCACCACGATGCCGCGTGCCGGCCCGGCGAGGCGGATGCGCCAGGCGCCGCGGCTGCCCCTGGCGATCAGCGCGCCGAGCAGCGCCGCGCTGTCCCGCGCCGTGCCCGGCGCCACCGCGGACCAGGGCAGCGCCGCCGGCATGTCGCGGAACCAGGCCTCCAGCCGGTCATGATGCGCGGCCGGGCGGAAGGCCTCGGGGGCGAGATCCTCGCGCGCCGCATGGATGAAGGTCAGCCGGGCCTGCGCGGCCTCCAGCAGCGCCGCGGTGGCGGCCCGCAGCGGGTCAGGGTGGCTGGCATGGCCGAGATTGACCCGCGTGGCGGCGCCGCTGGCCGAAGGGTCGACCAGCGCAGCCAGGAAGGTGGGGGCCACGGCATCGCGCAGCAGCACCAGCCGCGGCTCGACCCCGGCCGCGCGGATCTGCGCCACCAGCCCGGAGAGCGGCGCGGGCAGCTGGTCCAGCGCCAGGCCCGATGCCGCGTCGCCGAGGGCGAGCCCGCCCCGCAGCCCGCGCCGCACCGCATCCCGTTCCACCGCCTCCAGCAGGGCGTGGCGGGTCGCCGCCTCCAGCGTGAAGCCCGCGGCCAGGCCGTTGCTGCCGAAGGGCAGGACGAGCCGCGCGGTCAGATAGGCCGCCGCCGCCGGCAGCAGGACCGGCCTGCCCGTCGGCAGCCACTCGCCGGCGACCCAGGCGATGCGCCGCGCCGGCGTCCAGGCGCCGGCCTCCTCCCGATAGCCGGGCAGTTCGGCGGGGGAGACGGCCGGCCGGCCCTGTGCCTGCAACTCCTCCAGGCTGGCCTCGGCCACCGGCGCGGGCGGCACCTCGGCGAAGCGCTGCTCGGCCGCCTCCATCACCGCGCCCACTGCCGCGGCGGCCGGGCTCAGCCCCTTGCCGTTCGAGACCTGCAGCAGCACGGCGCACGGCCGGATCGCCGCGATGGTGGGCAGGCCCAGCCGGTCGAGCCCGGTGAGATCGGCGAGCCGCGTGATGCCCAGCCGCGGCAGTTCCGGCGCGAGCGCCGCGAGGGCCGCGCGCGCCGCCTCCTCGCCGGGGAAGGCGCAGGGGGCGCGCCGCCGCAGCGCGGCCGGGGCAGGGGGGCGGGGGGGCGGCAGGCCGCGCCAGCGGCGCCAGGCGGCCGCGGCGAGGGACCAGCCCGGCTGGCCGATGCCGCCCGGGCCGAGGGCGAGCAGCCGCCGGCGCAGCGCCGCCTCGCTCTCCCCGGGCAGGGGGCCCAGCCCCTCGGCCCGCGCGAAGGCCAGCGCCTGGGCGCGGCGCGCCGCGGGGTCGGGGTGGTGCGGATCGATGAACCAGCCGACCACCGCCGCCCGCAGCAGGGCCTGCCAGCCGGCCTCGTCCAGCGCGCAGCGGCGGCGCAGCGCGGCAAGCAGGGCCGGCTCCTCCACCGTGTCGAGCCCCATCTCGCCGGCCATCCGCGCCGCGCCCCACAGATCCGGCGCGGCCCCGGCGGCGGGCACCGTGCGGCGCCGCGCGGGGGTCCATCGGGCGGCAAGGCGCAGCGCGGCCCGGGCATCGGCGCGCTTGCGGTCGAAGCGGCGGGCCCGGCGCGCGGCGGCCAGCCAGGGCGCCGGCAGGGCCGCACCCTCGGCCGCGAAGGCGTCGGCGAAGGCCGTCCAGTCGCGCCGCGTGAAATCGAGCGCCTTGAGCCGCGTCACCGCCCCGGCGGCGGCCTCGGCCCGCACCAGCCCGGCCGCGACGGCCCCCCGCGCTGCGGCCCGCAATTGCACCAGGGGGATGCTCAGCGCCATGAAGCCGAGCTCCGCGGGCCCGTGCAGCAGGGCCACTTCGTCATCGCCGGTCAGCCGGCCGGCGCGGTAGTCGGCCCAGATGCCGCCGACGCCGCGCATGCCGAAGGGGGCGAGCTCCGCCGCGCGCAGCGCGCCGATCGAACTGGCGCCCAGCACGGTGCAGCCGCCCCGCAGCGCCTCCAGGATCTCGCGCTGCCAGACCGAGGGTTGCTGGTGGAAGACGCCGTCGATCAGCAGGATCCGGCGCGCGCCCTGCGCCACGGCGTGCCAGACATCGCCCCGCCGGGCCGGCGGGTGGTAGCTGGCCGGCAGCAGCGCCTCGGCCTCCGCCCGCCGCAGGCTGGGGCCGAGGAAGACGGTCCAGGGCGGCTCGGCCGGCGTCACAGCTGCGCCAGGCCGGTCTTCAGCGGCCCATCCGCCACCGTCGCCAGTTGCGCGGCGAGATAGGCCTTGGCCAGGGTCGGCCGCCCCGGCTCGAGCACCAGCTTCACATGGTGCAGCCGCCGCACCAGCACGGCGGAGGCGCCGGTGCCGGGGGCGAGGATCGCGCCGCTGAGCGCCGCGGGCCATTGCGCGCGGTGCCGCTGCTCATGCGTCAGGCCGTGCCAGGCGCGCAGCCCTCCCCGTTCCTGCACCGTGCAGAGGCCGAGCGCCGCGAGCCGGTCGAGATAGGCGTCGATCGCGTCCAGCCCCTCGGGTGGCGGCCATTCCAGGTGCAGGCGCGGCCCGATCGCGTCTTTCAGCAGGTCGAAGCCGAGGTCCAGGCGCGCGGCGACCGGTGCGAGGCTGTCGAGCACGCCGGGCAGCTCCGGGTGGTCCGCCGCGGGGTGGCCGCAGGCCCGCAGCAGCGCGGGCAGCAGCGCCGGCAGATTGGCCGCGCGCGAGAGGCCGCGGAGGCAGAGGCGCACCGCGCCCGGGCCACGGCCCAGCATGGCGCCGAACTGGAAGGGCAGGACGCCCGGCGGCATCGCCGCCAGCACCCGCGCCACGGCGGGCACCGCGAGGCCGAGCGATTGCAGCACCGCCGGGACGCTGGCCGCGCCATCGGCCGATCGCGCCACGCCGAAGAAGCAGCTCGGCGGCGGTTCCGGCGCGGCGGCGCTGTCGAATTCCAGCCAGACATTGTGGATGCTGCGCGCCCAGGGCGCCGCGCCATCGGTCCAGTCGCGCAGCACCCCGGCGACCTGCCGCCAGGCGGGATCGCCGCCTTCCGCGCGGCGCGCCGCGGCCGCGGCCAGCGCCGCGCCCTCCGCCCCGGCGCGGCTGCAGACCAGGATGTCGGGCGCGCCGGCCTGGCCATCCAGCCGGACCTCGAAGCCGAAGAAGCAGGTGGCGGCCGCGGGCAGAACCGCGATGGCCTGGAGCGCGGCGGCGGCCCGCGGCCGCGCGAAGAGCCGCGCCTGAGTATCGTCCGCCAGCGCCAGGGCGACCAGCGCGGCGCAGCCTGGATCCGGCGGCGGTTCAGCGGACAAGATAGGCCGGCAAGGCATGCGCGCCGAGATAGGCGAGCTGGCCGGCGGACTCGTAGCGCGGGTGCCGCGGCGGCAGCCCCGCCAGGGTCTCGTCCGGATCGGCCTGGCAGCCCAGGGCGCGCAGCGCCAGCGCGGTGACCACCGCGCGGGCCGTGTCCTCGTAGAGCGTGACGCGCAGATGGTGCGGCCCGATGCGCAGGCCGGGCTGCGGCAGCAGGGGCAGGGGATGTTCGCCGGTGGCGCGGGAGGCCGCGTGGAAGGGCGCCTCCACCGGCCAGCGGTTGCTGGAATCGAGCAGGCCGAGCAGGGCGATCTGCGCCCGCAGCAAGGCACGCCCATGGCCACCCGAGATGCCGAGCACCAGCGCCGCCGCCGCGGTTGCGGTGGCTGGCGCGAAGCGTCCGAAATGCCCCTCCGGCTCCTGCGCCGCGGCGACCTCGGCCGCGAGGCGGTCCAGCAGGGGGCGTCCCGCCGGATCATCCTGCAGCGCCAGGGCCAAGGCGAGGTCGGTGAGGAAGGGCGAGGCGAAGAACAGGCCGCCGCGCCGGGGAAACCAGGCCTGCAGATGCGCCAGCTGCGTGCTGCCCGGCAGCCCTGCGCGACGCTGCAGATGGCGCACCAGGCAGGTTGTCGGGAAATCCTCCTGGCACCAGAAATCCACCACCTCTCGCGCGCGCATCGTGCCGTCGCCGCCGGTCGCGCTGGTCCGCTGCGGCAGGAAGCCGGGGCCGCCGGGATCGGCGAAAGGGGCAAGGCAGGCCACCGGGGGCGGGGCCATGCCCAGCATGACCAGGGCGCTGTCGGTCGCGGTCGGCAGGCCGCCGGATTGGAAGGCGAAGGGGCCCTCCGGCGCCGGCCCGCGCAGGCTGCGTTCGGCCAGCTCGGCGGCCGCGGCGTTCTCCGGCGCGGGTTCGGCGCCGCGCAGGCCCCAGAGCGCAAGGCCCAGCGCCACCTGGTCGCCGGTCGGGCGGGTGCGGGCGGGTGCGGGCGGCACCTCGGTCATCGCATGCGGATGCTGGCGCAGCGACAGGATGGTCTGGCGCAGCTGTGCGGCGGCCAGCGCTCGGCCCTGGCGGATCCGCGCCGCGGCCGCCGCCTTGAGGCCACCTTCGATGACCGGGTCGATCTCGCAGCCCTGCACGAAGAAGCGGTTGCAATGCCCGGTGCGCGCATAGCCGGAGACGAGGCCCGCATGCAGGTGAACCGCGGTGTCGTGCGCGAAGCGCGCCGCGACACCGCCGCCCGGCTGCGGCTCATTGCCCAGGTGACGCAGGCCGATGGCCGGCAGCAGGTCGTAGTGGCGCGTCCCGGGCGCCTTCGGCAGCAGCGCCCGCGCCAGGCCGACGTCGCGTGCCACGCCGGCCGAGGCGAGCCGCGGCAGGACGAGCCAGGTCGGCGGCTGTCCCTCGCGCCATGTCACGCCGAGGCAGTCCGGCGCGGCGGGGAGATCCTCCAGCGCCTGCGTCATCGACCAGGAGGTCCCTGTCGGCAGGGCCGGCTGCTCGGGCGGCAAGGCCTGCGTGGCGAGTGGCGCGATGGCGCCATCGGCGGCCACCAGGTGCCGCCGGCCGGCTGACAGCGCGATATAGGCGACGTCTGCATCGGCCGAGGCGAGTGTGGCCGCCGCGGCATCGGCCAGGTGGAACATGGCGCCGATCTGCTCGGGGCCCGCGAAGGCGCGCAGGGCATCAAGACGGAAGGCGACGCACCAGCCGTGATCCTCGGCCAGGCGGCACAGCACATCGGGCAGGCGGATGGCCGCCTGTGCCGGCACGCAGGTGTCGTGATGCGTCTGCGACATTCTGTAATGGACGCTCCGACGACCCGTGCAATACTTGTGCGGCCGGCAGGTTTGCGAACCGCTTCGCCGGAGTCAAGAATCACGTTGCACCCGAACGCGGCCGGCTGCCGCCATGGCTGGGACGAAGGGACGCAGGATGAACAAGGCCGTTTCGCAGGTCTCCATCAGCGTGGCGCCGGAGGCCGAGGAAGTGCCGCGGGTGCTTGACGCCATCGAGGGATTCGCGAGCGGGATCAGCCTGACGGCGCGCGTCGCCAATCGCCTTTCCGTAGTGGTCGAGGAGCTGCTGGCCAATGTCGCGATGCATGCCCAGGGCGCGACGCAGGTCGGCATCAAGGTCGCGCTGATGGGGGATGCGCTCGAGGTGACCGTCGAGGATGATGGTCCCGCCTTCAATCCGACGCTCGGCGAGATCCGCACCGTCGACGAGGATCTGGACAATGCCGTGATCGGCGGCCTGGGCCTGAGCCTGGTCCGGCAGATGAGCTCGTCGCTGACCTATGAACGCAGCGACGGGACCAACCGGCTGACGGCGGTGCTCACGCTGCAATGACACTGCGCCGATGACAGGCACCGACGACACCGTTCATCGTCATCGCGCCGATAATATTGTTTCGATGTAACGGTGTCGACGACACTTGAAAAATCGGCTCGCGTGCCATGCCAGCTGGCCCCGCCCTGAATCGCCTGCCGGAATGAATCACGAGCACGTGAAGCCTCGCCACGACGTTGCGCGATCGGAAAACAACCCTGGCGCGAGTCATTCCTGAACGGCATAGTCCCATCGAGCCCGAGGGACACTCGCCGCTGAACGGGCCTCCGGTCGGAAGAGTCGCTGCCTCACGCAGGCTTTTCCCAGGACCGACGCGACCCGGCGGGGCAATGGAATGGAGGCGACGAAACCGTGAGCATCAGTTTTGAAGAGCTGCCCCAGAAGATTGCGGCGCGGGCTGCGAACAACCCCGAGTTCCGCGCCGAGTTCATGGCCGATCCGAAGGCCGCCTTCGCGAAGTACACGGACCTCACCCTGCCGCCCGAGCTCGAGATCAAGGTGCATGAGCAGAAGCCGGGCCAGCTGCATTTCGTTCTTCCGCCGGTGGTCCCGACCGGCAAGCTGAGCGACGAGGATCTGGAGCGCGTCGCCGGCGGGGTCGAGATCGGCTTCACCATCGCCTCCGCGATCATCAGCGGGATCTCCTTGTCGGTGACGGCCGTGAGCGCGGCCAATGACGCCGAGGATTTCTGGTAAGGGTCGCCCCGCCAGCTTCGGCCTGGCGAGAACGGAAGCGACGACGGGATCGGTTGATCGCGACCGGCGATCAACCGTTTCGTGTCGCTCAAGTCACGATCGGCCGTGGACGGAAGCGCGGTCCGCGAAAAGGCGCGCGGATGGTGCGCCAGGCCTAGTGCTGGTGATGCCGGGGATGCGCTCTCGCTCGCTCGGCCGGAGGGGATGCGTGCCCGGGCTGCACGGTTGAACGATCGCATGGCAGAAGCAGGAAACGGCGGTGGCAGAGCGGGCGCAGGGCGACACGCTTTTCCGAAGCGCGGCGCTGGACCGGGTCCATTCACCCGACCAGCTCGATCGTGTCCTCAAGGTCACGGGCCGGGGCGAGTGGATGGGCGTGCTGGCCATCTTCTCCCTCATCGCGACCCTGCTCGGCTGGGGCCTCTTCGGCTCCGTCGCCACCACCGTGGCCGGCCAAGGGCTGATGGTGCAGGAAGCCGGCGCCGTCTCGCTCGCCATCGCGCCGAGCGGGGGCGTGCTGACCCGTCTCCTCACCACGGAGAATGCCCGCGTCGAGGCGGGTGACCTGCTGGCCGAACTCTCCCGACCCGACCTCGTGGAGCAGATCGCGAGCTTCCGCGCGCTGCTGGAGGCGCGCGAGGCGGATGTCGAACGCGTGCGCGCCGATGCCGGACGCGCCGCCACCTTGCGCGCCTCGTCCCTGGGACGGCAGCGCGCGGCGCTGGATTCCAAGCTTGAATCGGCACAGGCTTCCGCCGCCTTCCTGCGCGAGCGGGTGCAGGGCGAAAGCCGCCTGCAGGCGCAGGGCTTCACCACGCGCAACCAGGTGCAGCAGACGCGCAACCAGCTGAACCAGGCGCAGCTCGACATCGCCGATACGCTGGCGCGGATCGCCGATCTCGATGCGCAGGCCGCCGCCAGCGAGGCACAGGACCAGGAACGCATCGTGCAGGCCGAGCGCGCCGCCCTCGATGCCCGCCAGCGCCTGCGTGAGCTTGAGGTGCAGGCGCTGTCCGCCACCCGCGTCACCGCACCGCTCAGCGGCAGGGTGGTGCAGATCAACGTCCGCCCCGGCGCGCAGATGAATGCCGGTGCCGAGATCCTGGCGATCGAGGCCGGACGCGGCGGGCTGCAATTGCTGCTGTTCCTGCCGCCGCGCGAGGCGCGCACGGTGGTCCCCGGCATGGCGGTGCGCGTCGTGCCGACGACGGTGCAGCGCGAGGAGTTCGGCAATATCCTGGGCGAGGTCGAGGACGTCTCCGACTTCCCGCTCAGCGAGCAGGGGCTGCGCGGCTTGTTGCAGAACGAGGCCCTGGCCCGCACCTTCATGCGCAACGGCGCGCCGCATCGCGCGCGCGTGCGGCTGCTGACCGACCCTGCCCAGCCCGGCCGCCTGCTCTGGACCTCGAATCGCGGCGCCGAGGTGCTGGTGGATGTCGGCATGTTGGCCGATGCGCTGGTCGAGGTGCGGCGGCAGGCGCCCATCACGCTCGTGATTCCCCTGCTGCGTCGCTACACCGGCCTCGAATGACGACCGCCGCGGCAGCGCCGGCCAAGGCCTGGCCGCGGTCGGCCCCGCGCCGTCGCGTGCCCTCGGTCCTGCAGCTCGAAGCCACCGAATGCGGCGCGGCGTCGCTGGCGATGGTGCTCGGCGGCTATGGCCGCTTCGTGCCGCTGGAGGAGTTGCGCGTGCTGTGCGGCGTGTCCCGCGACGGCTCCAAGGCCTCCACCCTGCTGCGCGCCGCGCGGGGCTTCGGCCTCGAGGCCGCGGGCTATCGGCTGGAGCCGGAGGAGCTGCCGCAGCACGGCTATCCGCAGATCGTGCACATGAACTTCAACCACTTCATGGTGCTGGAAGGCATCGATCCGCGCCGTGACCGGGTCTTCCTGAACGACCCCGCCGGCGGCCCGCGGGTGATGAGCCTGAAGGAGTTCTCCGACGCCTTCACCGGCGTGACGCTGACCTTCACGACCGGGCCCGGCTTCGCGCCGGGCGGCCGCAAGCCCAGCCTGCGTGGCCGCTTCGGGCCGCTGCTCGGCAGTTCCCGCGGCGCATTGCTCTTCGTCGGCCTGATCGCGCTGGCGCTGATCGTGCCGGGCATCGTCCTGCCGGCCTTCACCCGCGTCTTCATCGACGAGGTGCTGATGGCGAACCGCGACGCCTGGCTCACACCGCTGCTGATCGGCCTGGTGCTGACCGCCCTGTCGCGCTGGGGGCTGAGCTGGGCGCAGCAGGTGATGCTGGCGCGGCTCGAGATGCGGCTGGCCATCACCTATTCGGCCCGCTTCGTCTGGCACCTGCTGCGGCTGCCCTCGGGCTTCTACGCACAGCGCCACCCCGGCGACCTCGTCAACCGCGTCACCGCGAATGACCGCGTGGCGACGGCGCTGTCCGGCCCCCTGGCGGCGGCGGCGGTGGGCTTCCTGCAGATCGCCTTCTTCATGGCGGTGATGCTGACCTACGACCCCGTCCTGGCGCTGATCGTGGCGCTGCTCGCCATGGTGAACGTGCTGGTGCTGCGCGCCCTCGACGCAAGCCGGGAGATGGCCGCCAAGCGCCAGGTGCGGGAGGCGAGCATGCTCGCCGCCGTCGCCTCCTCGGGCCTGCAGCAGCTCGAGAGCCTCAAGGCCTCGGGGGCGGAGGACCAGTATTTCGCGCGCTATGCCGGCAGCCATGTGCGCACCCTGGCGGCGGCGCAGGAAGGTGGGCGGCTCAACGTGGTGCTGACCTGGGTGCCGGAGGCGCTGGGCGCGCTGACGGTCGCGGCCGTCACGGCCTATGGCGGGTTCCTGATCATGCAGGGGGCGCTGACCGTGGGCGGGCTGGTCGCCTTCCTGCAACTCACCGGCAGCCTGCTGGAGCCGATCCGCCACATCGTCACCTTCGGCTCCTCCGTGCAGGTGGTGAAGGCGGACCTGGCGCGGATCTACGATGTGCAGGACCAGGCGCTGCTGCCCGAGCTGGCCGGGGAGGAGACACCAGAGCAGGTGCCGGAGCAGGTGCCGGAGCAGGTGCCGGAGCGGGTCCCGGAGCGGGTGCCGGAGCAGGAGCCGGTGACGGTCCCGGCGCCCGCCATCCAGCCCGGCCGGCTGCGCCTGACCGGGCGGGTGGAGGCCGAGGCGATCACCTTCGGCTACAATCGCAGCGAGAAGCCGCTGATCCAGGCGCTGAGCTTCACCATCGCGCCGGGCCAGTGGCTGGCCCTCGTCGGCGGCTCGGGCAGTGGCAAGTCCACCGTGGCGAAGCTGGTCGCCGGCCTCTACCAGCCCTGGGAGGGCGAGATCCGCCTCGACGGCATCCCGCGGCCGGAGGTGCCGCGGCGGCGCGTCTTCGCCTCGGTGGCGACGGTGGACCAGGAGATCTTCCTGTTCGAAGGCACGCTGCGCGAGAACCTGACCATGTGGGACCCCACCGTGCCCACGCCGCTGTTGACCCGCGCCCTGGCCGATGTCGGGCTGCTCGACGTGGTGGCGATGCGGCCCGGCCGGCTGGATTGCGCGGTGGCGGAAGGCGGCACCAATTTCTCCGGCGGGCAGCGCCAGCGGCTGGAGATCGCCCGCGCCCTGGTGGGCGAGCCCAGCCTCCTCATCCTCGATGAGGCGACGGCCGCGCTGGATCCGGTCGCGGAGCTCCAGGTGATGAAGGCACTGCGCCGGCGGGGCTGCGCCTGCCTGGTGGTGGCGCACCGGCTGTCGACGGTGCGCGACTGCGACGAGATCATCGTGCTGGCGGCCGGCCGTGCGGTGGAACGCGGCAGCCATGCCGCGCTGATGCGGGCCGAGGGGGCCTATGCCCGCCTCGTCGGGGGGCACTAGCCATGGCCGACGACCCGCATCCGATCGTCATGCCCGAGACCGGCTGGGCGCCGGCGATGGCCGCCTACAACGACCCGCTGCAGCTGGATGACCCCTTCGCCCCCTATCGCATGGAGGCCGGTACCGGGACGCTCTTCCTGCAGGCGCTGCGGGATGGCCAGCCGAGCGGGGCAGCCGTGCCGCTGCTCGACCTCGGGCCCGGGCAGTTCGGCTTCGGCATGCCGGCCCTGGAGGATCCGGCGGAGCCTGGCCTGGTCCACGCGGTGCGCCTCGCCGCGCCACCCGATGCGGCGGTTGCGCGCGGCCCCCGGCTCTGGGACCTGCCCGCGGACAGGCGCGCGGAGGCGCTGGCCGGCTGGGTGCGCGGCTGGTGGGATGCGCTGGCGACCTTCACCGGCATCGCCGGCACCAACCTGCTGACCGCCCAGGCCGAGCCGGTCGTGCTCGCGGCCGGCCGCCGGGCCATGGGGCGCGAGGGACGGCTGGTCTGGGTGCGCCTGCTCGCCGGGGCGGCCGAGCTGCAGGGGCTTCCCGGCCGCCCGCTGGTGCTGGAGCCGGACGGGACACCCGTGGCGCTGGCGGGCGCCGTGCAGGTGGTGACCGGCCCGCGCGGCGCGACGCTTGCCGTGCAGGACACGGCGACGCTGCTGGACGGCCCGCGGGCCATGGCGGAGGCGACGCTCCTCGCCTTCAGCCAGGCCGCGATGCGGCTGACGCTGGAACAGCAGCAGCTGCGCGAGGCGCGGATCGCGACGCGCGAGCAGCACCGCGCCGCCAGTGCCACGCGCCGCTTCATCGGCGCGCTGGAGGGGCTGGGCAGCATGCTGCGCGGCCGGCCGGCGGAGGAGCCGCCGGAGCGGGACGATGCCCTGCTCGGCGCCTTCCAGCGCGTCGCGGACGCCATCGGCATCGCGCGGCGGATCGTGGCCCCGCCACCCGTCGCCACCGGGCGCGCGGCGAACGAGGACCCGATGCAGCGCCTCGCGCGCAGCAACGGGCTGCGCAGCCGCCGTGTGCAGCTGGAGGCCGGCTGGCAGCGGGGTGGCGGGCCGGCGATGGTGGGCTTCCGCGGCAAGGACGATGTCATCCCCGTCGCGCTGCTGCCTTCCGGCCGCGGCTATGTCGCCGTCTCCCCCCTGACCGGCAGGCGGGAGAGCGTGGATGAGACGCTGGCCGCGGAGATCGCCCAGGCCGCGGCCTACCTGCTCTACCGCCCCCTGCCGCGGGAGGCGCCGGACGCCACCACCCTGTTCCGCTTCGCCCTGTTCGGCCGGCAGCGCGACGTGGCCGCCGTGCTGGCCGCCGGGCTGCTGGTGGGCCTGCTGGCCATGGCCCCGCCCTACCTGACCGGCACCATGCTCAGCACCGTCATCCCCATGGCGGACCTGCCCACCCACCTGATCCTGTCCCTCGGGCTCTTCGTCGTGGCGCTCAGCCAGTTCGCGCTGCATCTCGTCCAGGGGCGCGCGATGCTGCGGCTGCAGTTGCTCATGGACCACGACGCCCAGGCCGCGATCTGGGACCGGCTGCTGGCGCTGCCCTCCAGCTTCTTCCGCGGCACCACCGTGGGGGACCTGTCCGACCGCGCCAATGCGGTCTCGGAGATCCGCTCGGTGGCGGCGACGGCCTCGGCGGAGGGTGCGCTGGGCGCGGCGACCACGGTGTTCAGCCTGGCGATGATGTTCTGGTATTCCTGGGAGCTCTCGCTGGTCGCGCTGGGGATGCTGGTCGTGCTGATCCTGGTGACGGGGGCGCTGACCAGCGCGCAGGCGCGCCGGCACCGCAACCTGCTGCGCCTGGCCGGGCGGATGGAGGGGATGCTGCACCAGCTGGTCTCCGGCATCTCCAAGCTGCGCACCTCGGGCGCCGAGAAGGCCGCCTTCTGGCGCTGGGCGCAGGCCTTCCGGGCCCAGCGCAGCGAATCCTTCGCGCTGCGGCGGCTGAAGGGCGCGCAGGTCGCCTTCAATGCGGGTTTCGCGGGCCTGTGTACCGCCGCGGTGCTGGCCTATGTCGGCCTCTCCCTCCTGCCCGCGACGCGTGAGGCGGATTCGCTGGAGGTCTTCGACGTGGCCGCCTTCATCGCCTTCAACGCCGCCATGGGCCAGCTGTTTGCGGCCTCGCTGCGGGTCGCCGCCGTGGCGGGGCAATTGGCCGCGGTGCGGCCCCTGTTCGAAAGGCTGCGCCCCGTGCTGGAAGCGATTCCGGAGGCGCGGGAGGGTGGGCAGGATATCGGCGCGATGACCGGGGCGCTCGAGCTGCGCAATGTCAGCTTCCGCTACGCGGAGGGCGGCCCGCCGGTGGTGGACAACGTCTCGCTCACCTTCCAGCCGGGCGAATTCGTCGCCATCGTGGGCGCCTCGGGTTCCGGCAAGAGCAGCCTGCTGCGCCTGCTGCTGGGCTTCGAGAAGCCGAGTTCGGGCGCCGTGCTGGTGGATGGCTACGACCTGGCGACGCTCGACCTGGTGTCGGTCCGCCGGCAGATCGGCACGGTGATGCAGGATGCGAGACTCGGCGCCGGCACGATCCTCGACAACATCGCCGCGGCCAATCGCCTGACCACGGCGGAGGCGCTGACGGCGGCGAAGCAGAGCGGACTGACCGAGGATCTGCGCCAGCTGCCGATGGGCCTCTACACGGTGCTGCCGGAGGGTGGTGGCACGCTGTCCGGCGGGCAGCGGCAGCGGCTGCTGATCGCACGCGCCTTCGCCCAGCGCCCGCGCGTTCTGATCTTCGACGAGGCGACCAGCGCGCTCGACAACCGCACGCAGGAGATCACGATCCGCGCGCTGGAGAGCCTGCAGATCACGCGCATCGTGGTCGCGCATCGGCTGTCCACCATCCGCAATGCCACGGTGATCCACGTCATCCATCGCGGCCGCGTCGCCGAGAGCGGGTCGTTCGACGAGCTGATGGCCAAGGGCGGCCTCTTCGCCGAGCTCGCGCAGCGCCAGCTGGCCTGATGTCGGATGCCGGGCGGTTCCGGCCGGTGGCTGGACAGGGTGGGGGACGGGTCCCTGGCGGATGGGGTGGGATTCGAACCCACGGTGGGCGTGAACCCACGGCGGTTTTCAAGACCGCTGCCTTAAACCACTCGGCCACCCATCCGGCGAGCGGAGCCTAGCCCAGACCGCTGCCGCAGGGAATCACCCGGCCAGGGCCAATTCCCCGATGAAGCCCAGGACCGTGTCGATATGCGTCGGCCAGTCCGGCGCCTCCCACCCCGCCAGGCGGCGCAGCTGGGCCTCGCGGCGGGGGGCCTGGGGGATGGCGTAGTCCTGCACCGCGGCGAGCCAGGCGGGCAGGTCGAGCGGGTCGAGGAAATCGGGCACCGCGCCGCCGATCTCGCGATGCGCCGCGATGTCGCTGCAGAGCACCGGCGTGCCGCGGGCCAGGGCCTCCGCCACCGGCAGGCCGAAGCCCTCGACGAAGGAGGGCATCAGCAGGGCGCGCGCCTGGTCCATCAGCCCCGCCACCACGGCATCGGAGACGCCGCCGAGCTCCATCACATGCGGCCGCAGCCGGGCGCAGCGGTCCAGCAGGTCCAGCACCTGTTCATTGTCCCAGCCGCGATTGCCGACGATCACCAGCTTCGGCACAGGGCCGGTCGCGGTCTCCTCCACCAGCCGCCGCCACAGATGCAGCAGCATCAGGTGGTTCTTCCGCGGCTCGATGGTGCCGAGGCAGAGGAAGAAGGGCAGGCCGCGCAGCGCCGGGGGCAGGGCCGCCGCCTGGCGCGGCGCGACTCCGAGCGGCGCGGGCAGCAGCGGCAGGCCCGGCGGCAGCAGCGGGGCGAGGCGGGCTGCGGTGGCGGCGGAATTGGCCACCACGGCGCTGGCGTGGCGGGTGATGGTCGCCATGCGCCGCTGGTGCCGCAGCGTCTCCGCCTTCCCCACGTATTCGGGCCAGTCCAGCGGGATCAGGTCGTGCACCAGCGGCACCAGGCGCGCGCCGCTGCGCGCCAGCATCCGCGCCACCGCCGCGGTCTGCGCCAGGGGGTGGTGCGAGACATTGAGATAGACCGGCGGCAGCGCGCCGGCGGCCGGCCTCGGCAGGGGGCGCAGCCGCGCGAGGCTGCCGGTGAACAGTGCCAGCGCCGAAGGTGCCAGCCCGGCCAGGGTGCCGGCCTGCCAGGCGGGGCCCACGGCGCGCACCAGCGCGGCGGTGCGCGCCTGCGGCAGCAGGCCGAAGCCGCCGCGATAGTCGTAGGCGACGAAGCGCAGCCGCTCGCCGGCCTCCATCAGCAGATGTTCGGCATAGGCCAGCTCAACCCGGTCCACGCCGGTCAGCGTGCCGCGGAAGACGCGCCACAGCAGGCGGGAGAGGTCGAGCCAGATGGGCGGCTGCGCGCTGGCGCGCCATGCAGGGCGCGCGGGCGGGCGGGGGGGTGGCGGCGGCGCGACCGGCGCGTCCAGCAGGCCCAGCGCGGCGGGCGTCATGCGCGGCACCCGGCAAGCTGCGGCGATGAGCCAATCTCAAAAATACTACAATTTTTGCGAATCATGACCGACATCTTGTCGCCAGGGTTGAACATCGTCGGGCCCACACTCTTGCAAAGCGTTGACGCAAAGGTGTATTGATCTACCCTGAGTTGCTGAACAAACGCAAACAGGAACGCGCAGGCTGTGCACATTGCAACCAAAACGCGTCACTCGGCTCATCGGATGACGCAGCGCCCGCGCCTTGCGATCGTCAGCACCTATGACGAGCTCTGCGGAATTGCGGGCTATACCAGGGCCTTGGAACAGCAGTTGCGCGACAGCATGGCGGTTCAGGTCTTCGACCTCGACCAGTATCTGCTCCGCAGCAACCACCATCGCGTGCAGCAGCTGGGTGATGCGCACATCCAGGAAATAGCGTCGCGTCTCTCGGATTTCGACAGCGTCAATCTCCAGCTCGAACACGGCACGCTCGGCCGGACCGTGCCGCAGATCCTGCGCCGCCTGCGCATGCTGGCGCGCGCGGCGCCGGCGCTTTCGGTCACCTTCCACACCATCCTGGATGAGGCGGTGCCGCCCATGGGGCAGGTCTGGCAGCAGGCCGCGCGCCTGAAGCTCGGCGCCGCCACCGCCGCGGCGCTGGATGGACTTCGGTCCTGGACGCTGGCGCATGGCGTCTATGCGGAGCTGCGCCGGCAGCAGCGCCGCAAGCCGGTGCATGTCATCACCCATACGCGGCGCGACATGCGCCTGCTGCGGGACGTGCATCGGCTGGCCGATGTGCATCACCACCCGCTGTCCTTCGTGCCGCCGGAGACCGCCGCCGCCATCCGCGCCGCGGCGACGCGCGACGCCTTCCCGATGATGAAGCGCCTGCCGCCGGGCGCGAAGCTGATCGGCACCTTCGGCTTCCTCTCGCCCTACAAGGGCTTCGAGACGGCGGTGCAGGCGCTGCGCTACCTGCCGGAGGATCACCACCTGCTGGTCTTCGGCGGCATCCATCCCCAGGCGATCGCCCGCAACCAGCCGCGCGACCGCTACATCACGCAGCTGCTGCAGGAAGGCCATATCGGCCAGAGCGTGATCGACACGCTGCGCGAAGGCAGCGCAAGCACCAGCCTGGCGCTGGATGGCTCCGCCGCGCAGCTGCTGGCGCGGCACCCGCAGGACCTGCACGACCGGCTGCATTTCATGGGCGTGCTGGACGATGCGCAGTTCATGACGGCCATGGCGCTCTGCGACACCGTCGTGCTGCCCTATCTCGAAGTCGGCCAGTCCAGCAGCGGGCCCATCGCCATGGCGGTGGAGATGGGCTGTCGGGTCATCGCCTCGCGCACCCGCGCCTTCCTGCAATTCGCCCGCTACCATCCGGGTCGCGTCGAGTTCTTCGATATCGGCAACTTTGCCGAGCTTGCCCGGCGGATCGAGGCCGGGCCGCCGCCGCCGGCCGAGCCGCGCGGCCCGGTGCATGACACGGCGAGCAATGCCGCGCTCTACCTCCGGGTCAGCCTGCCGCCGGGCATGCTGCCGCCCGAGGCGGCGGTGGCGGAGGCCGAGCCCTTGAGCGCCGCCCCGCAACGCGCCGAAACCGTCGGCTAGCGGGAAGGGCGCAGGCATGGCGGCGGGGCAGGATGCTCGGCGGCCTCTCGCGGCGATCGGCGCCGCGATCGAGGCCGGGTTGCCAGGACAGGCCGCGGCCTTGTTCGAGGCCTGGTCCGATCCGGACCCGGCCGCGGCGCTGGTCGCGCTGCTGCTGCTCGACCGGCGCGAGGGCCTGGCCGCGCTGCTGCCGCGGGCGGAGGCGCCAGGGTCTGAGGGGGGGCTGGCGGCGGCGCTGCGCGAGCTCGGCCTGCCGGTCGGCGGGCCGGGGCCGGATATGGTGGCCGCGCTGCTGGGCCTGGCGCGGGGGCCGGAGGACGAAACGGCCCGGGTGCATTTCGCCTCCCTCGTCCTGGTCGCCGGGCGGCACCGGCTGGCGGAGGCGCTGCTGCTGCCGGCCTGGGCCGGCCATGCCAGCAGCGCCATGGTGGCGCGCGCCCTCTCCGGCACCTGGATGCTGCTGGGGCGTGAGGCGGAGGCGCTGGAGGCCGCGCGAATCGCGGCGGAGGCCGCGCCCCAGGCGCCGGAGCCGATGGAGCATCTGGCCGGGCTGCTGTTGCGCGCCGGCCAGCCCGGCCCGGCGCTGCTCGCCGCGGGGCGGGCCATCGGTGCCGCGCCGCAATCGCACCAGGGATGGCGGCTGGCCTCCACCGGGCTGCTCGATCTCGGCCAGACGGCGGAGGCGATCGCGGCGGCCAATCGCGCCGCGCGGCTTTCGGCCCTGCATGCGCCGCATGCCGAGCAGATCCGCACGGCGCATGCGGCGGACCTGCCCGCCGCCGAACCCGCGCCGGCCGCGCCACCGCGGGCACAGGCCGGCTGGGCACAGGCCGGCTGGGCGCAGGCCGGTTGGGCGCAGGTGCCGGCGCAGGTCGCACCGCCGCCGGCGCCGCCGCTGGGCCGCGCCGTGGTGGCGCGCGCGCGCATCGTCGATGCGCTGCTGCTGCGGGAGACGCGCACCATGTTCAGCGCCAGCCGCCTCGGCTACGCCTGGGCGCTGGTCGAGCCGCTGTCGCATGTGCTGCTGCTGAGCGCGGTCTTCTTCTTCCTCGGCCATGACAGCCGGCCGCCGATCGGCGATGCCATGCTGACCTTCTACATGACCGGCGTGCTGTCCTTCCTGTTCTTCGCGCATATGACGGAGCGCGCGATGGACCTGCCGGCGGCCAACCGGTCGCTGCTGCTGGTGCCCGCCGTCGGCCTCTTCGACATCCTGGCGGCGAAGTCGGTGCTCTCCGCGGTGACGGATCTCGTCGTCGCCGCCGTCACCTTCGCGCTGCTCATCGCGCTCGGCGTCGGCAAGCTGCCGGAGGATCCGGCGGCGATGGTCGCCTGCTACCTGGTGCTGTTCCTGCTGTCCTTCGGCGTCGCCTGCGTGAACATGGTGGCCTCCAGCGTCACCTCGGCCTGGGAGAAGCTGTGGCCGAGCTTCCTGCGCCTGCAGTATTTCACCTGCGGCGTCTTCTACCATCCGCTCGACATGCCGGAGGATATCCGGAACCTGATCCTGCTGAACCCGCTGGTGCATGTCACCGAATGGATGCGGCAGGCCTATTTCCACGGCTACGAGAGCCCCTTCCTCGACGTTCCCTATCTGCTGCAATGGACCATCGGCTGCCTGCTGGCCGGCACCGCGCTCTTCGCCGCCAGCGCGCGGCAGATGCGGCGGCCCGCCTGATGGTCATCCTCGATGGCGTCAGCAAATCCTACCGGACGGCGGATGGCGGCAGGCGGGCGATCCTGCGCGACGTGACGCTGGCCTTTCCCGCGGGGCTGAAGGTGGGTGTGCTGGGGCCGAATGGCGCGGGCAAGTCCACGCTGCTGCGGCTGATCGCGGGGACGGAGCCGCCGGATGCCGGGCGCATCCACCGGCATGGGCGCGTCAGCTTCCCCATGGGTTTTTCCGGCACCTTCCACCCGCAGCTCAGCGGGCGGGAGAACCTGCAGTTCCTGGCGCGCGTCTATGGGCTGGATGCGGCGGCGATGGTCCGCTCCGTCGCCGACTTCACCGAAATGGCCAGCGAGATGGACGCGCCGCTGGAACACTACTCCTCCGGCATGATGGCGAAATTCGCCTTCGGCGCCTCGCTCGCCATCGATTTCGACGTCTATCTGGTGGATGAGATCACGGAGGTCGGCGATGCGCGCTTCCGCGCGCGCTCCGTCGCCGCCTTTCGCGAAAGGCTGCGCCAGGCCTCGCTCATCCTGGTCTCGCACAACAGCCACACGATCCGCAGCCTCTGTGACTGCTGCGCCATCCTGCATGGCGGGGACCTGATCGCCTTCGACACGGTGGATGCGGCGCTGGAGCGCTATGCGGAATTGATGGGAGTGGCCGATGCTTGAGACGGTGACCCGGCCGGCGCCGGTGCTCGACAAGGTTCGCGCGGCGGAGGCCGGGCTGCAGCGCCCGCCGCCGCAGCGCCCGCCGCCGCCCTCCCTTCCGGCCAAGCGCTGGCGGCCGGGTGCCTGGTTCGGCTTCCTGCTTCTGGTGGTGCTGCCCACCCTCGGCTTCGGCGCCTGGCAGGTGTTTGGTGCGGCGGACCAATATGCGGTGGAGATCCGCTTCGCCGTGCGGCCGGCCGATCCGGCGCGCGCCGCGCTGCCGGCGGGCATGCTGGCGGGCGCCACCGCCGGCAACACGGATGCCTATGCGGTGGTGCAGCACCTGCAGAGCCGTGCGGCGATCCTCGCCGTCTCCCGCTACACCGATGTGCGCGGCATCCTCGGCCGGGCGCAGGCCGATCCGCTCGCCTGGCTCGACCCCGCCGCGCCGCTGGAGATCGCGCTGCGCGCCTGGCGGCGGCAGGTGCAGCCCTATTTCGACCGCGCCAGCGGCATCGTCTCCGTCGAGGTGCGGGCCTTCGGCGCGGCCGATGCGCTGGCGCTCGCCCAGGCGGTGGAGGCGGCCTCGGAGGAGCTGGTGAACGGCATGTCCGAACGCAGCCGTGCCGAGCTGATGGCGGCGGCGGAGCAGGAGGTGGCGCAGGCGGAACGCCGCTTCGCCGCCGCGCGTGCCGCCGTGCAGGCCTTCCGCGACCGCAGCCAGGAAGTGGACCCGCGGCGGGACGCGCAGGCCTATGCGGAACACCTGGTGAAGCTGCGCTCCGAGCTGATCGCCATGCAGGGCCAGCTCGCCACGCTGCGCGCGGTGATGAGCGACACGGCGACGCCGGTGATGCAGCTGCTCGGCAATATCCGCAGCACCGAGCAGCAGATCGCCGCGGTGCAGGGGCGGCTGACGGAGCGCGATCCGGGCAGCCGCACGCTGAGCCACAGCATCGGCGGCTTCGAGGCGGTGGAGACCGAGGCGATCTTCGCCCAGCGCGCCTATGAGGCGGCGATGGCCGCGCTGGACCGCGCCCGTGCCGAGGCCTCGCGCCAGCAGGTCTATCTCGCCCCGGTGGTGCGGCCCGTGGCGCCGGAGCGCGCGGTCTATCCGGCGCGCATCGCCAATACGCTCACCGTCTTCGCCGCCGCGCTGCTCGCCTGGTTCGTCGGCCTCATCGCCCTGCGGGCGCTGAGGGAACACCTGGCATGAGCTACCTGCAGAAGGCCACCGGCACGGTCAGCGAGGCGCGGCCGCGGGACCGGCGGGTGCTGCCGCTCGGGCCCGGCGAATTGCTGGTGGAGGCGGCCTGGGGCGGCTTCATGGTGGTGCCGGCCTTCAACCTCGATGTCGCCATCGGCGTGACGCGCGACGGGCTGCATGAGCCCTGGACCACGCGGCTGGTGCAGGAGCTGCTGCGGCCCGGCGATACCTACCTGAATGCCGGCGCCAATTTCGGCTATTTCGTCTGCCTCGCCGGGCGGCTGGTGGGGCCGGGGGGGCATGTGGTGGGCGTCGAGCCCAATCCGCATATCCTGCCCTTCCTGATGAAGTCGCTCTACTGGAACGGCAGCATCGGCAATACGGAGATCATCGCCCGCGCCCTGGCGGAGACGCCGGGCGAGGAGATCGCCTTCCACTTCGACCCGCAATATCTCGGCGGCGGCGCCGCCAGCGGCCTGCCGCAGGACGCGCCGCCGGGCGAGGGCGCGCCGCCGGGCTTCACGGATGTGCTCTGGTCCGCCGCGACGGTGGGCCGGCTGCAGGATGGGGCGGGGCGCTGGATCAAGGGCATGGGGCTGATGCTGCCCTTCACCGCGCGCAGCACCACCATCGACACGGTGCTGACGCATCTCGCCCTGCCGAAGCTCGACCTGCTGCACCTGGATATCGAGGGCGCCGAGCCCTTCGCGCTGCTCGGCGCGCTGGAGACGCTGCGCGTCTCGCCGCGCCTCAAGCTCATCACCGAATGGTCGTCAGGCCATTACCGCCTGGGCGCGCCCCGTCTGCGCGCGGCCTTCGATGCGGTCTGGGGGCATCTCGCGGCGCTCGGCTACCGGGTGCGGCTGCTGCAGCCCTCGGTCGCCGCAGATGGCGCCATTCGCCTGACGCCGCCGCTCAACCACGAGACCATGACCACCACCGCGCCGCATGGCGACTACGTCTGGATAAAGACCGAGGAGGATCCCTTTCCATGAACGCACCCGTCACGGCGCTGCCGCCCCGGCATGAGATGGTCAGCGGCCCCGGGGCGCGGCAGCCCGGCTGGGCGGCGGGCCTGCGGCTGGCCTTCCTGCATATTCCGAAGACCGCCGGCACCGCCTTCGGCGCGGCGCTGGCGCAGCACTTCGCCGAGCACGAGATCGCCAGCACCCTGCGCATGGCACTGACCGCCGGCACGGCGGATCCGGCGCTGCAGCAGATGGCGCCGCATTTCCGGGCGCTGGGCATCGGCAGCCACCTGGACCACGACCAGCTGGATGCGATCGCCGCCGGCCTGCCGGCGGGGGAGCGGCTGTTCACCGTGACCATGCTGCGCGACCCGCGCGCCCGGCTGATCAGCCAGTACCGCTACTGGCGCCGCAAGGTGGATTCCAGCCTGGCCGATCTGCCGGAGGAGCAGCGCAACGCCTTCCTCGCCGCCCGCGACCTGACGCTGTCCGAATTCCTGGAGGCCAGGATCCCCTATGCGGAGGCGCATTTCCGCAACCTGCAGGCCCGCATGATCTGCGGCCTCGGCACCTCCGAGGTGATGGACGAGGCGACGCTGCTGGCCACCGCGCGGGCCAATCTGGCCGCCTTCGACGTGGTCGGCACCACGGATGCGGTGGATGAGGCGCTGGCGCGGATCGCCGAGGCCTATGGCTGGTCGCCGCCCGACCCGGTGCGGCCGCTGAACGTGGCGCCGGCGGAGCCGCCGCTTCTGCTGGGGGCGGAGGCGGAGGCGCTGCTGGCGGAGTATACCGGCATCGACCAGCTGCTTTGGGAGGAGGCGCGCGGCAGCCTGACCACACAGCCGCCGCCGCGCCGCGGCCGCAGCTTCCACCGGCCGGACCCCGCCCTGGTCGCCACCCTGCTGGATGGCGCCAGCACCCGCTTCCGCATGGCGGATGCGCTGGATGGCCAGGGCTGGCATGTGCGGGAAGGCGAGGGGGAGACCCTGTCGCGCTGGACCGGGCCCGGCCGCCGCGCCAGCATCCGCCTGCGCGCGCCTCAGCTGCGCCAGCTGGAATTGTCCCTGCACCTTGTCTCGGTGCTGGACTGGGCGATGGTGGAGCAGGTGGCACTGACGCTGGACGGCGTCCCGCCCAGCGCGCCGCCGCAGGTGGAACACGGCCTCGCCCAGCCCATCCTGCGCGCCCGCTTCGACCTGCCCGATGCCGGCGACGGCTTCCGCATGTTGGCCATCGAGGTGCCCTTCACCCGTTCGCACCAGGAAATCGACGCCAGCATCGACGATAGCCGGCAGAAGGGCCTGGCCATCGGCGACATCGTGCTGGCGGCGCTGCCCGAGGCCGGCCAGCCTCCGGCAAGCCTGGGCGCGCTGTTCTGGCCGGGCCAGCCCTGGTCCGAGACGGCGCCGGCCAATCTGCTGGACCTGCTGAAGCGCGGTCCGGCCGAGGCCACGCCGCCGCCCTGCGAGCGCAACCTGGTCTTCGACCTGCCGCTGCTGCGCGGCCTGCTGGATCTGGTGGCGCCCGACCATGTCTGGGCCGCGGCCCGGCGCAGCATCCTGGAGCCCCTGGAACGCGGCCGGCCGCTGGCCCTGCCGGCGCGCGGCGGCAGCCTCGCCATCATCGCCACGCTGTTCGAGATCGCGGGGCGCGGCGTGCCGATGGCGCAGGTGGCGGCGCGCCACGAGGCGGCGGTGCTGGTCCTGCCCTGCGCGGAGGATTTCCGGCTGCGCGAACTGGCGGCCAGCCCGCTGCTGGCGCCCTTCGTCCATGTCATCGGCTGCACCAATGCCATCCTCGTCGCCAATCTCTCGGCCATGCGGCGGCAGGGCGGGCCGGGGCGGGTGGAGGCCTTCCTGCTGCTGCTGGACCGCATCTCCACCACGCTGCCGGAGAAGCTGGGGGTGCTGCGCGGCGAGTTCGGCGCCAGCTACATGCTGCAGCAGCTGGATGCGACGCTGCGCGGGGCGGAGGCGCTGAATGCCGGCCGCGCCGCGCCGCGCGACATCCTGGCCACGCTGATGCTGGACCGGGTGCCGGAGCCGCCGACACCGCAGGCGCTGCAGGACCGGGCGCGCCACCTGCTGCAGGCGCCGGGCAGCCCCATCCAGCTGGTCGACCCCGACCTGACCCTGCGGCTGTCCGCGCTGATGCAGCACCTGGCGACGCTGCCGCCGGGCGAGGATCTTTGGAATGCCGCCGTGGCCGCGCAGGAATGCGCCTTCCGCATCACCGCGCTGCTCGCCGGCTGGGCGCGCTTCGACCTCAAGGCGAACCGCACCGCGCAGCTGGCCCTGCGGCTGCGGGCGGAGGCGCCGCGCCCGCCGCTCTACCCGAAGCCCGCGAAACCCTTCGGCGAATACATCGACTTCTACAAGGCGGAGGCAGCGGCCATGGGCGCGCATGCGCCGGCGCCGGGCCTCGTCACCCGCCTCGATTCGCTGCGCGGCGGGCTCGATCATGTGACGCGGCTGAACCAGGCGGCGCGGGAGATCGAGGTGGCGCTGCGCCTGCTCGGTGACCGCTTTCCGGAGGAGGAGATCCTCTGGGTGGATGCCGGCTGCTCCTATGGCGTCATCATGAATGCCGTGCAGCCGCCGCGGAACATCCAGGGCCGCTGCAGCTTCCTCGGCTTCGACTTCAACGCGCCGGCGATCCGCACCGCACGCGCGGTGGCCGGCAATCTCGGCCTGGCGCATTGCCGGTACGAGGTGGGCGATGTCGCGGAAGCCCGCAGCCTGGCGGCCGGCCGGCGCATCCACCTGATCACCGCCTTCGAGGTGCTGGAACATTGCCCGGACCCGCTGGCGGTGCTGGCCGAATACCGGGCCATGGAGCCGGGCATGCTGGTGGTGGGCTCGCCGCTGGCGGAGCTGCAATCCATCTTCCCGGCGGAACAGCATATCTGGGCCTTCAACGCCCGCGGCTTTGCCGCGATGGCGGAGGCGGCCGGCTTTGCCGTGATCGGCCTGAACCAGCGCCAGGTCGGCGCCTTCGTCGGCGGGCATGACTGGGTGACGGTCACCGCCACCACCGGGGCGGCGGAGGCCATGGGCATGGTGTGATGCCGCGGATGTGACCGCCCCGGGTGCGATGCCAGGGTGCCGGGGGCGGGGGCGGGCGTTTGCTTGCGTCCCCCGCAACGGATAGATCGCGCCATGCGCCAAGCCACCCTGCTGCCCCTCCTTCTCCTCGCCACCTCCGCCCTGGCGCCGGCCGCCCTCGGCCAGGGCGTGCTGCCGGCCCTGCCAGCCCTGCCGGAGGCCCTGACGCCCACCATCGGCACGGTGACGCCGCCGCCGCCCGACCCCTATGGCAGCTGGACCTTCAACTACGAGAACGACACGCTGGGCGGCACCGACCGCAACTATACCAGCGGCCTGCAGATCGCCTGGCGCTCGCCCTCGGCGGAACTGCCGACGCCGCTGCGCTGGCTGAACGAGCAGGCCACGCGCCTGCTGGGCCCCGGCCAGGTGCGCTGGGGTGCCGGCCTGGTGCAGGCGATCTACACGCCGGAGGATACGCAGCGCCGCATCCCGGACCCGACCGACCGGCCCTATGCCGGGCATCTCTACGGCGCGCTGGTGCTGCAGCGGGAAACGGGCTTCTCGCTGAACACGCTGGAACTGCAGGCCGGCGTGGTGGGCCCCTCCGCGCTCGGCGAATTCGTGCAGAACACGGTGCATGAGGCGATCCGCGTCGATACCACCAAGGGCTGGGACCGGCAGCTGAAGGACGAGCTGGCGCTGAACCTGGTCTTCGAGCGCACGCTGCGCAGCGCGCCGCTGGAATTCGGCAGCCTGCAGGCGGATATGCTGACCTCCTATACCGTCTCGCTGGGCAATGTCTCGACCTATGGCGGCCTCGGCGCGACCTTCCGGGTGGGGCAGGGGCTGGAGGCCGATTACGGCGCGCCGCGCATCCGCCCGGGCCTGGTGGGCTCGGCCTTCTTCCAGCCGCGCGAGGAATTCGGCTGGTATGCCTTCATCGGCGGCCAGGGCCGCGCCATCGCCCGCGACATCTTCCTGGATGGCAATACCTGGCGCGACGGCGGGCCCTCGGTCGACAAGCGGCCGCTGGTGGTGGATGCGACGGCGGGCGTGGTGGCGCATTGGCGCGGGTTTCGTCTCGCCTATAGCCATGTCTGGCGGACCGAGGAGTTCTACGGCCAGCGCGGTGGGCTGGCGAGCTTCGGCTCCGTGGGCTTCACCGCGCGCTTCTGAGGATCATTGGGTCGCGTGATTCAGACCTTCGGTGCCTTCGCACCTGCGGTCATCACGCTATCCTCCCAGCAGGGCCGCGCGCTGGCGCTGGAACAGCGCGGCCACGGCCTCCGCCACCGCGCGGACGGCCGGCAGCGGCGCCAGGTCCTCATGCATCACCAGCCAGGCATCCTCGTCGCACTCCGGCGGGATGCTGGCGATCCGGCGCAGCCGGCCGCTCGCCTCGGCCGGCAGGCAGGGCAGCAGCGCCAGGCCTAGGCCCTGGATGCAGGCGCGCAGGCGGATCGGCGTATCGTCCAGCACCGCGATGGGCGGGCGCAGCCCCACCAGCGCCTCCAGCGCCCGCACCGTCTGGGACTGCGCGGCGGGGCGGGCCAGGCCGATATAGGGCAGGGCGCGCAGATCCGCCGCCGCCGGGTCCGGCACCAGCGACGGCGCGGCATAGAGGGCAACCCGCACCCGCGCCAGGCGGCGCATCACCAGGCTGCCGGAATCGGGCGGGGTGCGCATGCGGATGGCGATCTCCGCCTCCCGCCGCGCCAGGCTGAGGATGGCCCGCGACGGCAGCAGGGAGATGACGACGCCCGGCGTCGCCTCCGCCAGCGTGGCCATATGCTCGACCAGCACCAGGGCCATGGAGGCGGTGGCGGAGATCCGCACCACCTCCTGCTCCCGCTCCGCCGTGGCGCGGCGGATGCTGTCGGCCGCCTGGCCCATCTGCTGCAGCGCCGCCATCACCCGGGCGCCGCGCGGGGTCAGGCGCAGCCCGTCGGGGCGGCGTTCCAGCAGCTTCTCCCCGGCCCAGGCCTCGAAGGCATCGACGCGCCGGCTGGTGGTGGCCGCGCTCAGGCCGAGCCGCGTGGCCGCGCGGCGCCAGCCGCCGGCCTCCACCACCGCCGCGAAGATCTTGGCATCGTCCCAGGAGAAGTCGCGCATCCGCCACCAGGGTCCCTACCGATCCAGCGCGCGCAGCGCGTACCAGGGCAGGGGCCAGGCGGAGAGGTGGCGTGGCGCGGCGTGCTGCAGCTGTTCCGGCGCAGCATAGACCGGCCGGCGGCTGGCCCGGAAGGCGCCCTCCAGCCCCGGCGCGGCGCCGAGCAGCACCGCCGCATCGCAGAAGCGGGCGAGGCGCCGGGCGGCCCTGGCGCCGGGACCGTCGCTGGCCAGCGCCTGTTCCAGCGCGGCGGCATCGATCGGCAGATGGCCGGACTGGCGCAGCGTCTCGGCCGCCTCCTGCCAGCCGCGCCCGGCCGGGGCCGAGAGGAGGATGAGGAGTTCGGGGTGGGGCATCGCAATCTCCGCCGTGGCGGGCGGGAGAGTGGCGGCCGGCGGGCGGGCGGGGGAGGGGCCAAGCCTGCAACGCGGCGTTTCAGCCACGGGGACGGCTTGCAGATGCAATCGATTGCGGGCATCCTCCGGCCGCTGGCCTTCCGGTGCGGGGGGCGGCGGGAAGAAACGGACCCTGCAATGAACAAGACCGAAGCCCAAGGGCTCGGCCGGCGTGGCCTGCTGGCCGCCGGCACCGTGGCGCCCCTGCTGGCGGGGCTCGCACGACCCGCCGCGGCGCAGGCGCCGTCCGCGCTGCCGGCCGCCGGCCAGCCCATCCTGATCCGCGGCGCCTTCATCCTCTCCATGGACCCCGCCATCGGCGACCTGCCGCAGGGCGATATCCTGGTGCAGGACGGCGTGATCCGGGCGGTGGCCGCCAGCATTCCCGCGCCGGAGGGTGCGCTGGTGCTGGAGGGCGCCGGGCGCATCGTGCTGCCGGGCATGGTCAATGGCCATATCCACCTGGCGCAGACCATGCAGCGCGGCCTTTCCACCGAACATTCCTTCGGCGGCTATTTCCAGACCATCGTGCTGCGCCATTCCAACCGGATGACGCCGGCCGATGTGCAACTGGCCGACCAGGCCGGCGGGTTGGAGCAGATCGCCGCCGGCGTCACCACCGTGATGGACTGGTCGCGGGAGACGATGTCGCCCGACCATGCCGATGCGGCGCTCGCCGGGCTGGACGCCGCCGGCATCCGCGCGGTTCTCGCCTATACCGCCCCCCCCATCCCGCAGGGCGGCGACGCGGCCGCGATCAATGGCCGGATGATCGCCCATGCCCGCAGCCTGCTGGCCGCCCGCGCCGAGGGGCTGGTGCGGATCTGGACCTGCCTGCAGGGCCCGGACTTCACGCCGCTGGCCCCGGCGCTGGCCGATATGAAGCGCCTGGCCGAGCTCGGCGTGCCCATCGCCATCCATACCGGCGCCGGCATCTATCCCAATCGCAAGACCCGCCTGCTGGCGCAGCTGGATGCCGAGGGCCTGCTGAACGAGCGGCTCCAGATCGTCCATGCCAATACCCACGAGGCGGATGAGTACAAGCTGGCCGCCGATCGCGGCGTGATGCTGTGCTCGACGCCGGAGGTGGAGATGCGCATGGGCCATGGCCACCCTTCCATGTTCCAGGCGGCCGCGGCGGGGATGAAGGTCTCGGTCGGCACGGACATCCCCTCCATGGTCGGCGGCGGCATCCTGCCGCAGCTGCGCGTGGCCATGGCGGCGGAGCTGCACCGGATCAATGCGGCGGCGCTGGCGGCCGGGCAGGGGGTGCCGGCGACGCCGCCCGTCACGGCGCGTCAGATGCTGGAATTCGCCACCATCGGCGGCGCCCGCGGCCTGGGGCTGGACCGCGTGACGGGCAGCCTGACGCCGGGCAAGCGCGCCGACATTCTGGTGGTGCGCGCGGACCAGCCGCTGACCACGCCGCGCTCCGACCCCGCCGGCCTGGTGCTGCTGCAGGCGGGCGCCGGGGAGATCGAGACGGTGCTGGTCGATGGCCGCATCCGCAAGCGCGACGGAAGGCTGACCGTACCGGGCTCGGACGCCGTCTTCGCCCGGCTGCAGGCGCGCGCCGAGGAGATGGCGGCCGCCGCCCGATAGCAGGTGGCGGGCGCCGGGCCGGGGGCCAGCGCAACCGTGCGTTGCCCCGGCCCCCCGGCCTGTGGCATCCAGCGCCGATGGTTCCGACTCGGCGCATCCTCCTCTCCCTTCCCGCCCTGCTGCTGGCCCCGCGCGCGCAGGCGGCCAGCGAGAGTTTCCCGGCCTTCCTCAACGGGGTGCGGGCGGAGGCCCGCCGCGCCGGCGTCTCCGCCAATACGCTCAGCCGGGCGCTGGACGGGCTGCAGCCGAATGACCGGGTGCTGGAGCTGGACCGGCGGCAGCCGGAATTCACCCAGACCTGGGAACAGTATCGCGATGCCCGCCTGTCGCAGCAGCGCATCGATGCCGGCCGCCGCGCCTTCGCCGACAATCGCGCCACGCTGGAGACGGTGCAGGACCGTTTCCGCGTCTCGCCCCGCATCGTCACGGCGATCTGGGGGCTGGAGACGAATTATGGCGGCTTCACCGGCAATATGAACGTCATCCAGTCCCTGGCGACCCTCGCCTGGGACGGCAGGCGGTCCAGCTATTTCCGCAACGAGCTGTTGGCCGCGCTGAAGATCCTGGATGCCGGCCATGTCACGCCGGATCGCATGCGCGGCAGCTGGGCCGGCGCCATGGGTCATCCGCAATTCATGCCCAGCAACTTCGACCGCCTGGCGGTCGACATGGATGGCGATGGCCGCCGCGACATCTGGGACAATCGGGCCGATGCGCTGGGCTCGATCGGCAACTACCTCGCCCGCTCCGGCTGGCGCGACGACGAGCTCTGGGGGCGGGAGGTGGTGCTGCCCGCCGGCTTCGACACGGAGCAGGCGCGGCGCGAGAATATGCGCCCGCTGCGCGACTGGGTGCGGATGGGCGTGCGGCGGCCGGATGGGGTGGAGCTGCCGGCGCTCGACATGCAGGCGGCCATCCTGATCCCAGGCCCCAGCGGCCAGGCTTTCGCGGTCTATCACAACTTCAACGTGATCCGCCGCTACAACCCCTCCAACTTCTATGCACTGGCGGTGGGCATGCTTTCGGATCGCGTCGCCTGATGCGGCCGGCCCGCTTCGGGCTGGTGGCGGCGCTGGCCGCGGCGGTGCTGGCCGGCTGCGCGCCACGCCCCCCGGCGCCCACCGCCCAGCCGCGCTACATGATCGGCGAGCCCTATCAGATGGGCGGCCTCTGGTCCTATCCGCGCGAGGATTTTGCGCTGGAGCAGACGGGACTGGCCACCGTGGCGACGGATAGCCGCGCCGGGCGCCGCACCAGCAATGGCGAGATCCATGACCCCGCCGCGCTGACCGCCGCGCATCGCACGCTGCAACTACCCGCCGTGCTGGCTGTGACCAACCTGGAAACCGGCCTGCGCATCGAGGTGCGGGTGAACGATCGTGGCCCCCAGAACCCCGGGCGCGTGGTGGCGCTGTCGCGCCGCGCGGCGGAGCTGATCGGGATCCGCCCGGGTGGGGCGGCCCAGGTGCGGGTCGAGGTGGTGGGGGAGGCCTCCCGTGCCCTGGCCGGCGGCCTGCCGAGCACGGAGGCGCAGACGCTGGAGATCGCCGCCGCCCCGCTCGGCGCCGTGGGGCGGGAAGAGCTGGCCCCGCCACCGGGCGCGACGCAGGCCACCCGGCTGCGCCAGGCGCGGCAATTCCCCGGCGCCGGCGCCGCCGGTGGCGCCACCGCGGCCAGCACGGGCCCGGCCCCGCCGCTGCGCCTGCCGGAGCGTGTCTCCCGCGTGCCGGCCCGGCCCGGGCTACTCTGGGTGGAACTGGCCACCTTCTCCCGCCGCGACATGGCGGACCGGCAGGCGGCGCGGCTTTCCGGGCTTTCCGCGCGGGTCGATGTGCTGGGCGGGCGGGGCCGCGGCGCCCAGCCCAGCTACCGCGTGCGGCTCGGCCCCTTCAATGCCGTGGCGGAGGCCGACAGGGCGCTTGAGGGGACTCTGCGCGCTGGCGTATCCGAGGCACGCATTCTCGTGGACTGACCACGAGTCGAACTTATAACGCATTTGCCGAAGCGACCGCCTTGTGCCGCTGCAAGGCCTGGAATGCTTCAGGAGGGAGGCTGCCGATGCGCCGCCGGGACATGATGGGGGCCGCCGCCGGCCTCGCCACGGGTTTGGCCGCCACCGAGAGCCTGGCACAGCAGCGCCAGGCGCCGGCGCCGCGCGCCGCGCGCCCGGCCCCGCCGCCGACCAGCCCGGCCAGCACCCCGCTCGGCCCGCTGGATACCGCCGCGCGGCATGCGCTGATCCTGGATTTCGACACCGGCGCGGTGCTGCTGGAGAAGGCGGCGGATGACCGCATGCCGCCTTCCTCCATGTCCAAGCTGATGACCATGTATGTGGTCTTCGAGCTGCTGAAGAATGGTCGGCTGCGCATGGATCAGCAGCTGCCGGTCAGCGAACGCGCCTGGCGCATGGGCGGCAGCAAGATGTTCGTCGAGGTCGGCAGCACCATCAGTGTCGAGAACCTGTCGCGCGGCGTCATCATCCAGTCGGGCAACGACGCCTGCATCGTGCTGGCCGAGGGCATCAGCGGGTCCGAGACGCAATTCGCCGAGCTGATGAACGAGACGGCGCGCCGCATCGGCCTGCGCGACAGCACCTTCCGCAATGCGACGGGCTGGCCGGACGCGGAACACCGCATGACGTCCCGCGACCTGGCGACGCTGGCGCGCCGGATCATCCGCGACTTCCCCGAATACTACAGCCTCTACAACGAGCGCAGCTTCCGCTGGAACGACATCACCCAGGAGAACCGCAACCCGGCGCTGAGCCGCGTGGCGGGCGCCGATGGGCTGAAGACCGGCCATACGGAGGAAGCCGGCTATGGCCTGACAGCCTCCGCCATCCGCGGCGGGCGGCGGCTGATCCTGGTGGTGAACGGCCTGCCCTCGATGCGCGCCCGCGCCGAGGAAAGCGAGCGGCTCTTCGAATGGGCTTTTCGTGAGTTCGAGAACGTCGTGGTGTTCCGCGCAGCGGACACCGTGGAAGAGGTGCCGGTCTATCTGGGCGAGCGTCCGACCGTGCCGCTGGTCGCCGGGCGCGACCTGGTGCTGACCCTGCCCCGGCAGTGGCGCCGCAACCTGGAGGTGCGGGTGCGCTACGAGGCGCCGGTGCCGGCGCCGGTCAGCAAGGGCCAGGGCATCGGCACGCTGCTGATCGCGGGCCAGGGCGTGCCGGAGATGAATGTGCCGCTGATCGCCGGCGCCGATGTGGACCGGCTGGGCCTGCTGCCGCGCATCCCGGCCGTGATCGGGCGCTGGTTCGGCAGCTGAGGGCCGCTAAAGCCCTCTCCCTCCGTCCGGGGGGAGAGGGTTTAAGAGACCCGCGACGGCCTTAGGCGGCTCGGATGCCGGCCAGGAACTTGTCCACCTGGCTGCGCAGCCCCTCCGCCTGCCGCGACAGCACGCCGGAGGCCGCGCGCACGTCGTTCGCCGCCTGATTGGTGCGTTCGGCGCCATCGGCGAGGCCGGAGGCATTGCGGCTGGCATTCTGGGTGCCATTGGCGGCTTCCGCCACCGAACGGCCGATTTCCTGCGTCGTCGCCGCCTGTTCCTCGGCCGCCGCGGCCACCTGGGCGGCGATGCCGTTGAGCGACTGCACGGTGCGGGCGATGCTCTGGATGGCGGATACGGCGGCCTGGGTCTCGGCCTGCATCTGGCCGATCTGGCCGCCGATCTCCTCGGTCGCCTTCGCGGTCTGCGCCGCCAGCGTCTTCACCTCGCTCGCCACCACCGCGAAACCCTTGCCGGCCTCGCCGGCGCGCGCGGCCTCGATCGTCGCATTCAGCGCCAGCAGATTCGTCTGGCTGGCGATATCGCCGATCAGCCGCACCACATCGCCGATCTTCTGCGCGCCGGCGGCGAGGCTGGAGACCGCCTGGTCCGTGGCGCGGGCTTCCTCGGCCGCCTGGTTGGCGACGCGGGCGCTTTCCGCCACCTGGCGCGCGACCTCGGCGATGGAGGAGGCCATTTCCTCGGTCGAGGCAGCGACCGTCTGCACATTGGCGCTGGCCTCCTCGGCCGCGGCGGCGACCGTGGTGGCCTGGGACGCGCCCTGTTCGGCGGTGCGGCCCATCTCGCCGGCCGTCGCATCCAGCTCCGTCGCCGCGGCGCTGACGGCGCCCAGCACTTCCGCCGCCTCCGCCTCGAAGCCGCGGACCAGCGCATCGATGCGCCTGGCGCGCTCGACCTGCGCCTGGGCGGCTTCCTCCTGCGCCTCCCGCGCCTTGCGGCCGGCGGCCAGGCCATCGCGCAGGCGCAGCAGGCTGGCGGCCATGCGGCCCACCTCGTCATGCCGGTCGGCACCCTGCACCGCCGTGGTGTCGTCGCCGTCGCGGATGCGGCCCATGGCGGCCTCCAGCTCCGTGATCGGCCGCACCACGCTGCGCTGCACGAAGGCCAGGACGCCGAGCGCCACCGCCAGCAGCAGCAGCGCGATGCCGCCAAGCACCGTCAGGGCCGTCTGCCGGCCCTCCGCCTGCATGGCGCGAGCATCGCTGCGCACCTTGTCGCGCATCGTCTGCGCGAAATCGGCGATGCGGTTGTACAGGCCGAGCACCGCGGCGCGGCCATCCGGGCTGGTCCACAGCGCCTCGATCGCCTCATGGTGCCCAGGCGCGCTGGCGCGCTTGGCCGCGATGATCTGGTTGGTGATTGGGCGGATGCGCGCGACCGTGGCGCGGGTCTCGGCCACCATCTGGGCCGCGATTCCCTGGCCGGTCTGCTCCATCAGCCCGGCGCGCCGCTCGACCTCGGCCAGCAGCGCGTTGACCGAGCTCTCCAGCGGCGGAAGCGCCTCCGGCTGGTTGTTCAGCAGGCGGATGTTGTTGATCTGGCGCGCCATGTTCTGGATGTCGCCACGGATGGTCAGCGCATGGCCCACCACCTCGACCTCCCGGCCCAGCATATCGTCGTACTCGCTGCCGTCATTCAGCCAGTGCGAGACCAGGAAGCCAGCCGAGCCCAGGTTGAGGACTCCCAGAACGGCGATCACCATCAGGATCTTCACCCTGAGACTTGCCTGGGAAAGCCATGCCATTGCGCATCATCTCCATGAATCCACGGCGCGGCCGTGTCACCGTTCACGGCATTGTGCCGGATGCGGCTTAACGGCGCGTTTCCCGTGGCACCCGGCTTGAGTGCCGCGCAGGAAGCGGCGAGATAGGGCCATGCGACAAAGCGGCAGGTTCATCACGCTCGAAGGCGGGGAGGGGGCGGGCAAGTCCACCCAGGCCCGGCGGCTGGCCGCGCATCTGGCCGCGCGCGGCCTGCCGGTGCTGCTGACGCGGGAGCCGGGCGGCGCGCCGGGGGCGGAGGCGATGCGCCGGCTGCTGCTGGGCGGGCAGGGGCTGGATCCGGTGGCGGAGGCGCTGCTGGTCTTCGCCGCGCGCCGCGACCACCTCATCACCACCATCCGCCCGGCGCTGGCCGCCGGACTCTGGGTGATCTCCGACCGTTTCGCGGACAGCACCCGCGCCTATCAGGGGCATGGGCAGGGCGTGGCGCAGGCCGCGATCGCGCAGCTGGCGGCGGTCGCGCTGGAGGGGTTCGCGCCGGACCTCACCCTGGTGCTGGACCTGCCGGTGGAGACCGGCATGGCCCGCGCGCGCGGCCGCGGCGTGGCGGCGGATCGCTACGAGCGGCTGGACACCGCCTTCCACCAGCGCATCCGCGACGGATTTTTGGCGATCGCCGCGGCAGAGCCGGCGCGCTGCGCCCTGGTGGATGCGACGGCGGGGGTGGAGGTGGTGGCCGCGAGCATCGCGGCGCTCGTCGATGCGCGCCTGCCATGAGCCGCGCACCCCGGGCGCCCAAGGAACAGGTCTTTGCCGAGGATCCGGACCAGGCGGTGCGCGCCATGCCGGAGCTGTTCGGCCATGTGGCACAGGCCGAGACGCTGCAGCGCGCGGCGCTCTCCGGCCGGCTGCCGCATGCCTGGATGCTGGCGGGGCCGCCCGGCATCGGCAAGGCAACCCTCGGCTACCGCTTCGGCCGCTGGCTGCTGGCCGGCGGCGCGGAGGGCAGCCTGCCCCTGGGCGGCACGCCGCTGCACCTCGACTCCCAGCACACCACCTTCCGCCGCATCGCCGCCGGCGCGCATGCCGACCTGCGGGCGCTGCGGCCGAATACGGGCGAGAAGGGCGGCGTGAAGCTTGTGATCCGGGTGGAGGATGTGCGGGATGCCATCCGCTTCCTGGCCATGACGCCCGCCGAGGGCGGCTGGCGCTTCGTGCTGGTGGATGGCGCGGAGCTGCTGCGCCCCGAGGCCGCCAATGCCCTGCTGAAGACGCTGGAGGAACCGCCGCCGCGTGCCGTGCTGGTGCTGACCACGGCGGCGCCGGACCGCCTGCTGCCCACCATCCGCAGCCGCGTCCGCCGCCTGGATCTGTCACCACTCGATGCCGCCGCGCTGGACCCGCTGCTGATGCGCCTGCTGCCGGAGCTGAACGCGACCGAACGCGCTACGCTGGGCCGGATCGCGGAAGGCTCGGCAGGGCAGGCCGTGGCGCTGGCGGAAGGCGAGGGGCTCGCGCTGCAGGCGCTGGTGGACCAGGCGCTGTCCGAACTGGGTGAGCGGCGGCATTGGCACAGGATCGCGGAGGCGGTGGCCGCCAAGCGCGACGGCAGCGGTTTCTCGACATTTGTGGCGCTGCTGCGGCGCGCGATCTCCTCGGCCGTGCGGCAGGCGGCGCGTGGTGAGAGCGCGCCGGCCTGGCTCGGGGCGCGTCCGCTTGCCGAGTGGTCGACCCTGTGGGATAGCCTGGGACGGCTCGCAGCCGAGACGGATGTGCTCAGCCTGGACCGCAAGCAGGCGGTGCTGACGGCGCTACTCTGGCTCTCGCCGTCCCGTCGCTGATGGATGGGCGCTGATGGGCGAAAACCGGAAGCGAATGCTGTGACCCAAGGCTCCTACATCACCACGCCCATCTACTACGTGAACGACAGGCCGCATGTCGGCCACGCCTATTCGACGCTGGCCGCCGATGTGCTGGCGCGCTGGCGGCGGCTGCAGGGGCGCGAGGTCTTCTTCCTGACCGGCACGGACGAGCACGGCCAGAAGGTGGAAAAGGCCGCGCAGGACGCCGGCATGGATCCGCAGGCTTTCACGGACAAGGTCAGCCAGTCCTTCCGCGACCTGACCGCCACCATGGGTTTCTCGAACGACGCCTTCATCCGCACCACCGAGGAGCGCCACAAGCGCGCCTGCCAGGCGCTGTGGGAGAAGCTGGTCGAGCGCGGCGAAATCTACCTCGGCGCCTATGAGGGCTGGTACGCGGTGCGCGACGAGGCCTTCTATGGCCCCGACGAGCTGGTGGAGCGGGACGGCCAGAAATACGCCCCCTCCGGCGCGCCGGTGGAATGGGTGAAGGAGCCCTCCTACTTCTTCCGCCTGTCGAACTGGGCCGAGCGTCTGCTCGACTATTACGAGGCCAATCCCGACTTCATCCTGCCGGCCAGCCGGCGGAACGAGGTGGTGGCCTTCGTGAAGGCGGGCCTGTCCGACCTCTCCATCTCCCGCACCTCCTTCACCTGGGGGGTGAAGGTGCCCGGCGACGACAGCCATGTGATGTATGTCTGGATCGACGCCTTGACCAACTACATCACGGCGCTTGGCTATCCGGACGAGGCCGCGCCGGCATGGAAGCTGTGGCCGGCGGAGCTGCATGTGGTCGGCAAGGACATCCTGCGGTTCCACGCCATCTACTGGCCGGCCTTCCTGCTGGCGGCCGGCCTGCCGGCGCCGCAGCGCGTCTTCGCGCATGGCTGGTGGACCAATGAGGGGCAGAAGATCTCGAAGTCCCTCGGGAACGTCATCGACCCGGTGGCGCTGGTCGAGGAATTCGGCCTGGACCCGCTGCGCTACTTCCTGCTGCGGGAAGTGCCCTTCGGCCAGGATGGCGATTTCTCCCGCACCGCGCTGGTCAACCGGCTGAATGGCGAGCTGGCCAATGCGCTGGGCAACCTCGCCAACCGCACCCTCTCGCTGATCCAGCGCAATGCCGAGGCCCAGTTGCCGGAGGCCACCGCGCCGACCGAGGCCGATGCCGCGCTCGCTGCCCAGGTGGAGGCGCTGCCCGGCGTGGTCGGCGCGCATCTGGATCGCCAGGAATTCCACCTGGCGCTGGAGGTCATCATGGCCGCGGTGCGCGATGCCAATGGCTATATCACCGTCGCCGCCCCCTGGGCGCTGAAGAAGACCGACCCGGCGCGGGGCCTCGCCGTGCTGCGCCACCTGCATGACGCGCTGCGCGCCTTCGCCACCGTGCTGCAGCCCTTCATGCCTGGGACCATGGCGAAGCTGCTGGACCAGCTCGGCGTGCCGGAGGCGGCGAGGGGGCTGGATGCCCTCGCCACCCCGCTGCCCGCCGGCCTCGCCTTGCCGCCGCCGGAGCCGCTGTTCCGAAAGATCGAGGCTGCCGCCTGACCATGCTGATCGTCGACAGCCACTGCCACCTGGACCACTTCGCGGGGCAGGAGCAGGAAGATGTGGTGGCCCGCGCCAAGGCGGCGGGCGTGGGGGTGATGGTTTCCATCGGCACCCGGCTCGGCGAACAGGCGGCCACCGTGCGGGCCATCGCGGACAGGTACGAGGGCGTCTTCTGCACCGTCGGCGTCCACCCCCAGAATGCCGGCGAGGCGCCGGTGCCGGAGGTGGCACAGATCCTGGCGGAGGCGGATCATCCGCGGGTGGTCGGCCTCGGCGAAAGCGGGCTCGATTATTTCTACGACAAGGCGCCGCGGGAGGTGCAGCAGGCGGGCTTCCGCCGCCACATCGCCGCCGCCCGGCAATCCGGCCTGCCGCTGGTGATCCATGCGCGGGACGCGGATGCGGATATCGCCGCGATCCTGGAGGAGGAGGATGCGGCGGGCAAATTCCCCTTCCTGCTGCACTGCTTCTCCTCCGGCGCCGAGCTGGCGCGCACCGCGGTGCGGCTGGGCGGCTATATCTCCTTCAGCGGCATGCTGACCTTCCCGAAGTCCGATGCCATCCGCGCCGTGGCCGCCGAGACGCCGGCGGACCGCCTGCTGGTGGAGACGGACAGCCCCTACCTCGCCCCCGTGCCGCTGCGCGGCAAGCGCTGCGAGCCGGCCTATGTGGTGCATACGGCGGCCAGGCTGGCGGAGGTGAGGGGCCTCGGCATGGCGGCGCTGGCCGAGCTCACCACCGGGAATTTTCGTCGCCTGTTCAACCGGGCGATCTAGATGCGGGTGACGCTGCTGGGCTGCGGCGGCTCCGCCGGGGTGCCGCAGATCGGCGGCGCGGAGGGGCGCGGCGCCTGGGGCGTCTGCGACCCTGCGGAGCCGCGCAACCGGCGCAGCCGGACCTCCGCCGTGGTGGAGGATGCGGCCGGCAGCCGGCTGCTGATCGATGCCGGGCCGGATCTCCGCCATCAGTTCCTGTCCTGCGGGATCGCAACGATCGATGCGGTGGCCTTCACCCATGCGCATGCCGACCATGTGCTGGGCATCGATGACCTGCGCAGCGTCAACCGGCTGACCGGCAGCGCGCTGGAGGCCTTCGGCAGCGCCGAGACCCTGGAGCTGCTCGCCCAGCGCTTCGACTATGCCTTCCGCCCGCCGACGCCGCCCGGCTTCTACCGGCCCGCGCTGACGCCGCGGCGCATCGTCCCTGGCGAGGCGGTTCAGATGGCCGGGATGGCGGTGCAGGTCTTCCGCCAGGACCACAAGGTGATGGAGACGCTGGGCTTCCGCATCGGCCGCTTTGCCTATTCCACGGATGTGGTGGCGATGCCGGAGGAGACGCTCGCCGGGCTGGTAGGGCTGGATACCTGGGTGGTCGGCTGCTTCCAGCGCACGCCGCATCCGGTCCATGCCCATGTGGCGCAGGTGCTGGACTGGGTGGCGCGGCTGCGGCCGCGGCGGACGGTGCTGACGCATATGGGCATCGACCTGGATTTCGGGGAACTGCGCCGGACGCTGCCCGCGGGCGTGGAGCCGGGGCATGACGGGATGGTGCTGGAGGTTCCGGAGGGCTGAGTTCACCCTCCGTTCCAGCGGTCCCTTGGACGTCCAGCCTGGCAAGCGGCCTTCATCCCGGATCTGAACTTCTCCCCAGCTTATCCCCAGGGCTTTTCTTTCCATAATATTGATTATGCGACAAGCCGACATGGGGATAAGAGGCGGGAGGGTTTTGGGATTGCCGGGGCTGCGCCAGGATGCGGCCGCCTTCCCCGGAGATTCGCCGCCCATGTCCACCGACCCCGCCTCGGCCCTGACGCGGCTGCTCGAGATCATGGCCCGGCTGCGTGCACCCGATGGCTGCCCCTGGGACCGGGTGCAGGATTTCGCCTCCATAGCGCCCTACACCATCGAGGAAGCCTACGAGGTCGCCGATGCCATCGGCCGCGGCCCCGATTTTCCGCAGCTGCTGGATGAGCTGGGCGACCTGCTGTTCCAGGTCGTCTACCACGCCCAGATGGCCGCCGAGGCCGGGCATTTCGGCTTCGCCCAGGTGGCGGAAGCCATTTCCGCCAAGATGATCCGGCGCCATCCTCATGTCTTCGGCGAGGCCGCGGCCCGCGACGCCGGGATGCAGGTCGCGGCCTGGGAAGCGCAGAAGGAAGCCGAGCGCGCCGCCCGCGCCGAGACCGGGACGCTCGCCGGCATCCCGACCGGCCTGCCTGCCCTCACCCGCGCCCTGAAGATTTCCCGCCGCGCCGCCCGCGTCGGCTTCGACTGGGCGGAGGCCGGCCAGGTGCTGGACAAGCTGGAGGAGGAAGCGGCGGAGCTGCGGGCGGAGCTGCCTGCCATGGACAAGGCGCGCCAGGCGGATGAGCTCGGCGACCTGTTCTTCGTCATGGTGAACCTGGCCCGCAAGCTGGACCTCGACCCCGAGGCCTGCCTCGCCGGCGCCAATGCCAAGTTCGAACGCCGCTTCCGCGCGGTGGAGGCCCGCCTGGCGGCGCGCGGCCTGGCGCCGGCGGATGCCGGGCTGGGCGCGATGGAAGCGGAGTGGCAGGCGGTGAAGGCGGCGGAGAATCGATAATGGATGTAGTAGCGCTACATAGATTTCGTAGCGCTACTACAGGCTGACGCCGCGCATGCGTGCCACCGTTCCGCAGAGACCACTCGAACGGAGGGTGAACGTTGCGGGTCGCCTCAGATAGGCGTTGCCTGAGGCGCATCCACCGGGCTTTCATTTCGACAAAAGTCGATCCAGGTGGTCCAAGTCGATGGAAGTCCGCTCAGGCCTGCAGGAGCGCGTCCGGCGCCTCTGGCGCAAGCTGGACTTGCGCCAGCGGCGCATCGCCAGGCTGATCCGCACCGGAAACCAGGCCCGGGACCGGCGGGACTGGCCCGGGGCGGCCACGGCCTATGCGGCGGCGCTGGCACTCGACCCCCGGCGCGCGCCCATCCAGGTCCAGCAGGGCCATGCATTGAAGGAGATGGGCGATCACGCCGGCGCGCTGGCGGCCTATCGCGCGGCCTGGGAACTCGCCCCTGAAAGCGCCGATGCGGCGCTGCATTTCGGCCATCTGCTCGGCCGGCATGGCGACCGTCGCCAGGGCCTGGCACTGCTGCGCGCGGCCCTCGCCCGCTGCGGCACGGATCCGCGCCTCTCGGCCGCGATCGCGGATCTGGCCTGCCTGGAATTCAGCGAAGCCTGGCAGGCGGCCGAAGCCGCCCTCACCCGCGGCGACCGGACCGAGGCCGCGGCGCACTACCTGGCCGCGGCGGCCGAGGTGCCGGCGGATGCGGTGGTGCTCGCCGGGTTGGCGGATCGTCTCTATGAGACGGGTGCCCGCAGCGCCGCTGCGGCGGCCTGCCGGCAGGCGCTGGCCCTATGCCCCGACCAGCCCCAGGCCGAGACCGTGCTGGCCCTGGTGGAACGCGATGAGGGCGCGCTCGAGCCCGCCTTTGCCCGGCTGGAGGCGACCCTGAAGCGGCAGCACGCCAATCCCCGCGCCTGGGCGGCAATGCGGGAGCTGCGCGCCGAGTTGAACCTCCGCATTCGCCGACGGATCGCGGCCGAGCGCGGCCGGCGGGCCGAGGATCTGCCGGCGGCCTTCGATTTCGTCTGCTTCGGCACCACCGGCAGCTGCAACGCCTCCTGCATCCATTGCCCGACCAACAAGCCGGAAACCGCCCACGCGCCGCGCCACCCCATGCCGATGCCGCTCTTCGAAGGCATCCTGCGGCAGATGGCGGAGCACCACTTCTCCATCCGCGGGCAGATCTCGCTCGGGCTCTGGGGCGATGGGCTGGTCGATCCCCTGGTCGTCGAGCGCGCCCGGCTGGTGCGGGCGCTGCTCCCGGAAGCGCTGGTCTCGGTCAATACCAATGGCGCCGCCTACAACCCGCAGCGGCACAGGGCGCTGTTTGACAGCGTCACCCAGATCGCCGTGCACCTGGAGTCCCTGGTGCCGGAGACCTACACCGAGCTGATGGCACCGCTGCGGCTGGAGCGGGTGCTGCCGAAGGTCGAGGCCATCCTCCGGGACTTCCCCGGCAAGGTCTATGTCAGCGTCCCCGTCAGCCGGCTGAACCTGGCGGAGTTGCCGGCGATCCGCGCCTGGTTCATGGAACGCGGCGCCAATGGCGTGGCCTTCGACGGGCTGGCCAGCCGCTGCAGCCGCGACCGGACCAGATTCGACCGGCTCAGCCTCGGCGCCCGCCCGATCCGCTGCCGGCCGGAGCAGGTCTCGGACTGCCTGATCGTCGATTGCGACGGCACGGTGATGATCTGCTGCATGGATTTCGAACGACGCGAGCCGGTCGGCAACCTGGCGCGGGACAGCCTGATCGACACGCTGCTCTCCCCCGCCCGGCGGGAGGTGCTGGAGCTCTTCGCCGCGGGACGCCATGCGGAGCGTGAAAGCTGCCGGCTCTGCTACGGCGACCCGCAGACGGTCGTGGCCTGAGCCTCAGCTGGTCGGCGACCCCTCCCCGGCCCGGACCACCTTCCGCTCCGGCAGCGGGATCCACTCGGTCTCGCCCGGCACGGGCATGCCGAAGCGGTCGCGCGCCCAGTCCGCCTTGGCCTGCTCGATCCGGTCGCGGGAGGAGCTGACGAAATTCCAGAACAGGTAGCGCGGGCCATCCATGCTGGCGCCGCCCAGCAGCAGCAGCCGCGCCCCCTCCGGCCCCGCCCGTAGCGACATCCGGTCCCCGGCGCGGAAGACCAGCATGCGGCCGGCCGTAAAAATCTGGCCCGCCACCTCGACGCTGCCGGAGAAGACATAGGCGCCGCGCTCCTCCTGCTGGTCGGGTAGCGGCACCTGCGCGCCGGGGGCGAGCACGGCGTCCGCGTAGAACAGCTCGCTCGGCGTCACGACCGGCGAGGCGAGGCCCCAGCCCTGCCCGGCCACCAGGCGCAGCTTCACCCCCTCCGCATCCAGCGTCGGCAGCGTGGCGCTGCCGTGATGCACGAAGGCCGGCGCCGTCTCCTCATGCGACTTCGGCAGCGCCACCCAGGACTGGATGCCGGAGAGGCGATGCGGCGCCACGCGGCGGGGTGCGGCGGTGCGCTCGGAATGCACGATGCCCTGCCCGGCCGTCATCCAGTTCACGTCGCCGGGCGCGATGGGCAATTCGGTGCCCAGGCTGTCCCGGTGCAGGATCTCGCCCTCGAACAGATAGGTCACGGTGGACAGGCCGATATGCGGATGCGGGCGGACATCGACGCCCTGGCCGGTCAGGAACTCGCCCGGCCCCATCTGGTCGAAGAAGATGAAGGGGCCGACCATCTGCCTCTCGCGGGCCGGCAGGGCGCGGCGCACCTCGAAGCCACCGATGTCATGGCTGCGCGGCAGGATGACGGTCTCGATCCCGGCAGGCATCGGATTGGCCGGATCGGCGAAGTTGGACATGGCGCTGTCTCCCCTGGGGTCGATGCACCAGATGGACCGGCGGCATCCCCAGCGCGAATCATCGCCCCGTATGACCGCCATCCGCAAATCGCATCAGCGCGCCAGGCGGAATTCCGCCAGCACGCGGCGCCCTTCCGGCGACATGCGCGGCGCCACCTCCTGCACCAGGGCGGCCAGTTCCACGGCCAGATCCGCACGCCCTTGCTGCACCACGGCGAGGGTGGAAGCCAGCGAAGCAGGGTCCACCACCTCCCGCAGCAATTCGCGGCGCACCGCCATCAGCGCCTCCCGCTGCGCCATGAAGCGCGCCAGCACGGCCTGGCGGCGTGGCACGAAGGCCTGGCGGAGCTGCGCCGCATCGGCCTCCGGCAGCGCCTCCATCAGCCGCCGCAGCGGGCGCTCGCTCAGCTCCAGCGCGAGGCCGGCAATCTCGGCCGGCGCCGCGCCGCGCCAGGCCTGCGCCGCCAGATAGCCCCCGGCGAAGAGGTTGAGCGCAAGCGAGGCGAGCAGCGCCAGGCGCAGGCGGGCAAGGCCGGTCACGAGACGTCCTCCTCGAAGAGCGAGAGCGGTTCGGTCAGCAGCAGGTCCAGCACCGGGTCACCGCGCGGCGGCAGCGGCAGCAGGCCCTGGCCGGCGAACCAGCCGGCCAGCACCATTCCCGCCAGGCCAAGCCCGACGGGGCGGGCGAAGAGCCAGCGCCATTCCTGCCAGAGCCGCGCGGCGGGTCCGGCCTCGTGCCGCGCCGTCTCGGCGCGGATGCGGGCCATGCTGGCGGCGACCACGCGGGCGGCGCGCAGCCGGTCCCCGGCGGTCTCGGGCGGCCGGTCGCGCAGCAGCGCATCCAGCCGCGCCGCCTCCCGCCAGGCGGCGCGGGCGGCGGGGTCGCGGTCCCGCAGCGCCAGGGCGGCGGCCCGCAGGTGCTGGGGCCAGCGCGCCGGATCGGCGCCATGCGTGTCGAGCAGCTGGCCAAAATCCTGGATCTGCATGGTCATTCCCCCCGCATGCGGGCGCGCAGCGCGGCCCGGCCCCGGCGCAGCAGCGACCAGAAGGCCCTGAGGTCCAGCCGCAGCACGGAGGCAGCCTCCGGCCCCTCCATTTCCTGGTGGTAGAACAGCGTCAGCGCGGCCCGCTGGCGCTCCGGCAGCGCCGCCAGATTCGCCTCCAGCGCCGCCAGCTCCGCCTGCCGGCTGGCCAGTTCCAGCGGCGAGGGTGCAGCATCCCGCGTCTCGGCCGCCGCCTCCAGCGGCAGTTCCGCGCCGCGCCGGCGCAGCCGGTCCAGGCAGAGCCGCCAGGCGATGGCATGCAGCCAGGTGCCCAGGCGGGCCCGGTCCGCATCGAAGCGGCCGGCCTGGCGCCAGAGCCGCCAGAGCGTCTCCTGCACCACCTCCTCCGCCTCCGCCCGGCCACCCAGCATGCGGTCGGCGAAGCGCAGCAGGGGGGGCGTGTGGCGCTCCGCCAGCAGGCGGAAGGCGGCCTCCTCCCCCGCCGCGACGCGGGCCATCAGCGCCGCCTCGCCAGCCTCCGCCATCGCCGGGGTCGCGGCCCATTCCGCCGTCACGCCCATCCTGCCGTCCGCATCGGCCCCACCATCGCAGCGGCGCCCCCGCGGCGCACGCCATCCTCGGGCTGATACGGCCGGCGGGGGCGGAATCGTCGCGGGGGCGGGCGAAAATTTTCGGCCCTCCGGCACGGCGACTTTTCCCGGGCGCGCCGTATCAGCCCCGATGACCCGCACCAGCCGCCTCGCCCTGCCCCGGCGCCTTTGCCTCGCCGCCCTGCTGCCGCTCGCGGCTTGCAGCGGGCAGAGCGTGGAGTGCCTGACCCTCGACCTGGATTCGGGCCTGGCCTGGCGGATGCGCGGCGATTCCTGGCGGCTGCTGGGTGCGGCCGAGCCGATGGCCTGTGCGCCACCGGCCCTGCCGCCGCCGGAGGGCCGGCCGCCGGCCCTGTCCCCCCCGGGCCGCCCGCCGGAGCCGGCGCCCATGCGCACCTGATTGAAAGGAGAACCGAGATGTCCCGCAAGCTGATCCTGGCCGCGCTGCTCGCGGCCGCCACCGCCCTGCCCGCCGCCGCCCAGCAGGGGCCGCAGCAGCGCGCCCTGATGCAGGCCTGCGGCGCCGATTACCGCGCCCATTGCGCCAATACGCCGCGTGGCGAGGGCCGTATCCTGGCCTGCCTGCGCCAGAATTCCGCGCAGCTTTCGCAACCCTGCCGCGATGCGCTCTCGCGGCTGCCGAGCCGGTGACCGCCATGCGGCGCATCCTGGCGCTCGCCGCCCTGGCGATGCTGGCAGCCCCCGCCGCCCGCGCCTGGGAGCGATCGGGCAGCCTGACCACGCCGAACGGGACCTGGACCGGCAGCCGCTCCGCCAGCTGCGCCGATGGCAGCTGCAGCCGTTCCGGCAGCCTGAGCAATCCGCAGGGCCAGTCCTGGACCCGCCAGGGCCAGGTCACCCGGCAGGCGCCCGGCCAATGGAGCGGCAGCCGCAGCGCCACCGGCCCGAATGGCCAGGGCTATGCGCGGAGCTGGACGCGCAGCCGGTAGGTCAGGCCGCGGGATAGGCGATCGACACCACCTCGATCTCCTCCGCCCCCGCCGGCGTCCGCAGTTTCCGCGTATCACCGACGCGCGCGCCCAGCAGCGCGCGGGCGATGGGTGCGACCCAGGAGATGCGGCCGGCGGCGCTGTCCGCCTCATCCACGCCGACGATGGTGATGGTCACCTCGGCATCGTCCGAGGCGCGGGCATAGGTGACGGTGGCGCCGAAGAAGACCTGGTCACGCCGGCTCTGCGCCGCCGGATCCACCACCTGCACCCGCTCCAGCCGCTTGCGGAGGAAGCGCACGCGGCTGTCGATCTGGCGCAGCCGGCGCTTGCCGTACTGGTAGTCCGCATTCTCCGACCGGTCGCCAAGGCCGGCGGCCCATGAGACGACCTCCACCACCTTCGGCCGCTCCTCGTCCCAGAGCTTGCGGAGCTCCGCGCGCAGCGCCTCATGCCCCGCCGGGGTCATGTAGAAGGGCGTGCCGGTGGGCAGGCCGGGCGGGCCTTCCTCCCCCTCATCCTCCTCCTCAGCCAAGCAGCGTGTCCCGCGCTTCCTGCCAGGAAGCCTGGTCGGGGGCGCAGATCAGCCCGCCGGAGACATGCTCGGCGGCGCGGTAGCCGCTGCCGTCGAAGCGCGCCGAATAGCCGCCGGCCTCCCGGTGCAGCAGCCAGCCGGGCGCGTGATCCCAGGGCATCAGCTTGTTGTAGAACAGCAGATGCGCGTGCCCGCTCGCCGCCAGGCGATACTCATGCGCCGCGCATCGAAAGTTCACGATGCCGGCCAGCTTGGGCAGGCGGGAGGCCACCTGGCTGCGCTGCGGTTCCTTGAGAAAACCCCAGGAGACGGCGCCGATCATGCGCCCCATGGGCACCGGCGCGGCGACGCGCAGATCAGCGAAGCGGTGGCCCTGCGCATCCTCGAACCAGGCCCCCTCCCCGCGCAGCGCCACGGCCGTGTCGTCGCCCAGCGGGTCGTGGATCCAGGCGCCCACCACCTCGCCCTTCACGAAGGCCGCGGCCATGCAGCCGAACAGCGGCATGCCGGCGGCGAAATTGGCGGTGCCGTCCACCGGGTCCACCACGAAGGCGAGGTCGGCATCGGCCAGCTTCGCCAGAAGGGAGGCATCGGCCGCCGTCGCCTCCTCCCCCACCACCACGCAGCCGGGAAAGCGGGCGCGCAGCGCGGCCTCGATCATGCGTTCGGCAGCCTCGTCAGCCTCCGTCACCAGGTCCAGCGGGCTGGACTTGGTGCGCACATCGCCGGCGGCCAGGCGCCGGAAGCGGGGCAGGATTTCCGCCCTTGTGGCGTCGCGCAGCAGCACGGCCACGTCGCGCGCCGCCTTGGTATCGAAGCGCATCACTGCCCCCGTTGTTCGAAGCGTGCCCGATCGGCGGGGGTCAGACGGACGGAGACGCGGATCGTCTCCTCCGTATCCTCCCGCGCCAGCACCTCGCCATGCTCATAGAGCCAAGCGAGGCTGGCGCCATCGGCGGGTGCCAGGCGGTAGTCGAGGGTTTCCATCCCCGCCGTCATCCGGGCGTCCAGCGCATCGCGCAGCGCATCCAGCCCGTCGCCGGTCAGCGCGGAGACGGCGATGGCGCCGGGGATTCCGGGCACCGCATCCACCCCGCCCATCAGATCGGCCTTGTTCAGCACCTCGATGACGCGGGCCGGCCAGCCCTCATCCATGGTGGCGTCCTCGCCCTCCGCCATCTCGGCGAGCACGCCCAGCACATCGGCGCGCTGGGCGGCGCTGTCGGGATGCGCGGCGTCGCGGACATGCAGGATGATATCGGCCGCCGCCACCTCCTCCAGCGTCGCCCGGAAGGCTTCCACCAGCTGCGTCGGCAGGTCGGAGATGAAGCCCACCGTGTCGGAGAGGATCACTGTGCGGCCGGAGGGCAGCTTGATCGCCCGCATGGTGGGGTCCAGCGTGGCGAAGAGCTGGTCCTGGGCGAAGACGCCGGCGCCGGTCAGGGCGTTGAACAGGGTGGATTTCCCCGCATTCGTGTAGCCGACCAGCGCGACCACGGGATAGGGCACGCGGGCGCGTGCGGAACGGTGCAGGCCGCGGGTGCGGCGCACCTGCTCCAGCTCCTTCTTCAGGCGCACGATGCGCTCGTCGATCAGGCGGCGGTCGATCTCGATCTGCGATTCGCCGGGGCCGCCGAGGAAGCCGAAGCCGCCGCGCTGCCGCTCCAGGTGGGTCCAGGACCGCACCAGGCGGGTGCGCTGGTAGGACAGATGCGCGAGTTCCACCTGCAGCGAGCCTTCCCGCGTGCGCGCGCGCTCGCCGAAGATCTCCAGGATCAGGCCGGTGCGGTCGATGACCTTGGCACCCCAGGCGCGTTCCAGGTTGCGCTGCTGCACCGGGGACAGGGCGGCATCCACCACCACCACCGTCACGCCATGGCGCGCGCATTCCTCATGCACCATCTCGACCTGCCCTTCGCCGAGCAGGGTGGAGGGCCGGGTGGTGCGCAGCGGGAAGATGGCGGAGTGGACGATGGTGAGGCCGATGGACGCGGTGAGCCCCACCGCCTCGGCCAGCTTCGCCTCCGCCGCGCGATTGGCGCCGGATTCGCCATGCGCCGTGCTGCCGCGCAGCGATCGGTCATGGGGCAGGATGACGGCGGCCTTCACGGGGCCGCCGCCGGTCTCCAGGGACTTGCCCTCCCCGGTCTTAATCGCGCGATCCGACAGGGTTCACCTCGCGGCCCAGGGTCAGACGGCTTTCACGGAGTGGGGCGGCCGCGCCTTCGGCGGATTGCGCCGGCGGCGCCGCGCCGGCGCCGGCCGCGGTCGCATCGAAGAGCATGATCGGCGCGCCGGGCATCACGGTGCTGATGGCGTGCTTGTAGACCAGCTGGGTATGCCCGTCCCGGCGCAGCAGGACGGAGAAATTGTCGAACCAGGTGATGATGCCCTGCAGCTTCACGCCGTTCACCAGGAAGATCGTCACCGGGGTCTTGGACTTGCGGACGTGGTTCAGGAAGACGTCCTGCACGTTCTGGGATTTTTCGGCGGCCACGGGGCGGTGATCCTTCTTCTTCTTGGCCGTTGATCGGCCGGATGAGGGCGGCGCGCCGGGCGACAGGTGGCATTGGACCACCATCAGCCATCCGGCGACGTCATCCGGCAACCGGGGCCAACCATGGGGGGCGAACCAGCGGCGCGGACGCCGCTAATCTCCCTCGCCGACCCCTGCCCTGGCAAGGTGCTGCAACCCTGCCGCGAGCGCATGGCCGTCATCGAATACGAGATCCGGCCGCGCCGCCGCCACGCCCCCGTCATGCGGGGCGCGGCCGAGCAGCACGGCGGTGCAGCCGGCGGCCCGCGCCGCGTCCATGTCCAGCACCGTATCGCCGATATACCAGACCGAAGGGCCGGGCTTCACGCCGCAGGAGTCGAGCGCCATCAGCAAGGGCGCCGCGCTCGGCTTGTCCGCGCTGGCATCGCCCGCGCCGACCAGGGCGGTGAAGTGGCCAGCCCAGCCGAGATGCGCGGCCTCCGCCCGCAGCAGCGGCCCCTGCTTGTTGGAGACGACCCCCTGCGGGCCGAGCGCGGCGGCGGCCCGAATGGCCTCGGCGGCGCCGGGCATGGGGTTCAGCACCTCCAGGTGGCAGGACCGCACGGCGGCGTAGAAGATATCCCGCGCCCGCTCCCATTCCGCGCCGAACATGCCCGGGAAGGTGTCCCGCAGGGACCCGCGGACATTGGCCAGCACCGTCTCCCGGTCCCAGGACGGCATGCCGAACTCGCGAAAAGTCGCGTTCAGTCCGTGCTGGATGGCGGCCCAGCCATCGACCAGGGTGTTGTCCCAGTCCCAGAGGATGCAGGTTGGGATGCAGGCGGGGCGGGTCACGCCGCGTTCTTCACGTCGCCCTTCACGTGGCGGGCAAAGATGTCGAAGAGCCGCCGCACCACCGGGCCGACCTGGCCATCGCCCACCGGCTGGCCGTCGATCTTCGTGATCGGCTTCACGAAGGAGGTGGCGGAGGTGATGAAGGCCTCCCTCGCCCGGCGCATCTCCTCCAGCGAGAATTCGCGCTCGTCATAGGCCATGCCCAGCGTCCGCAGTTCCGCCATCAGCGCGGCGCGGGTGCAGCCGGGCAGGATCACGTGGTCCAGGAAGCGGGTGCGGATGGCGCCATTCTCATCGACGATCCAGAAGGTGGTCGCCGCCCCCTCCGTCACCATGCCGGTCGCCTCATCATAGAGGATCGCCTCGATCGCACCGGCCTCCCGCGCCTTCTGCCGGGCCAGGCAATTCGGCAGCAGGTTCACGGACTTGATGTCCCGCCGCGCCCAGCGCTGGTCCGGCAGGGTGATGCAGGCGGCCTGCCACTTGTCGACATTCGTGGGATAGGGCGGCACCCGGCGGATGGTGACGACCAGCGCCGGCGGCACCGGCCTGGTCGGGAAGGCATGGTCGCGGCGGGAGACGCCGCGGGTGACCTGCATGTACAGCAGCCCTTCCCGCACCCGGTTCCGCTGCGCCACCTCCCGCAGCACCATGGAGAGCGCGGCGCGGGACATGGGCATGGGCAGCTGGATCTCGCCGAGGGAGCGTTCCAGCCGCGCCAGGTGCAGCTCCTCATCCACATAGCGGCCGTCATGCAGGTGCACGACCTCGTAGATGCCGTCGCCGAACTGGTAGCCGCGATCCTCGATATTCACCGAGGCTTCGGACTGCGGCAGGTAGCGGCCGTTCACATAGGCGATCTTCGACATCTTCGGCTTTCCTAGGCGGCCTGCCACCGCGAGGCTCCGGCGGCAGATTGGGCGAAATGGGTGAGGCCGGGTCAGCTCCCGGCCGCGGCGGCCGGGGCGCGGTCCTCGGCATGAACCCCCAGGAACTTCAGCTTGCGATGCAAGGCGCTGCGTTCCATCCCGACGAAGGCCGCCGTGCGGCTGATATTGCCGCCGAAGCGCAGCAGCTGCGCCTCCAGGTATTGCCGCTCGAACAATTCCCTGGCTTCCCGCAACGGCAGGGTCATGATTTCGGAGGAGCGGTCCAGCTTCAGCACCGCGGGGGCGGAGGCGCCGACCTGGGGCGGCAGCATGTCCGGCCGGATCGGCTCCCGCGCATCGCCGGGGGCCATGATGAGAAGCCAGTCGATCAGGTTGCGCAGCTCCCGCACATTGCCCGGCCATTCATAGGCCTGCATCGCCGCCAGCGAATCCTCGGACAGCTCGCGCGGCGGCATGCCGCTGGTCTCGCCGGAGCGCGCCATGAAATGGCGGGCCAGCGCCGGGATATCCTCCCGCCGCTCCCGCAGCGGCGGAATCTTCAAGGGCACCACGGCGAGCCGGTAGTACAGGTCCTCCCGGAACCGCCCGGCCGCGATCTCGGCCTGCAGGTCGCGGTTGGTCGTCGCGATCACCCGGACATCGACGGTCACGCGCTGCGCGCCGCCGATGCGGACAAATCCCTGCTCCTGCAGGGCGCGGACGATCTTGCCCTGGGTCTCCAGCGGCATATCCGCCACCTCGTCCAGCAGCAGCGTGCCGCCATGGGCGCGTTCCAGCACCCCGGCACGCCGCGGTGCGGCGGTGGGGTCCGTGCCGGCCTCGACGCCGAACAGCTCCTCCTCGAAGCGGGTCGGGGCCAGCGTCGCGCAGTTCAGCGCGACGAAGGGCCCGTCGCTGCGCCGCGACCGCGCATGCAGCATCCGCGCCGCCACTTCCTTGCCCGAACCGGCCGGGCCGCTGATCAGCACGCGGGACCCGGTCGGCGCCACCCGGTCGATCGCCTGGCGCAGCTGCGTCACGGGGCCGGAGACGCCCACCAGCTCCGCCTCCGCCCCCGCCCGCAGCCGCAGCTCGCTATTCTCCCGCTGCAGGCGGGACGCCTCCAGCGCGCGGGAGATCACCAGCAGCAGGCGGTCGGCCTTGAAGGGCTTTTCGACGAAGTCATAGGCGCCGTTCTGGATGGCCTGCACCGCCGTCTCGATGGTGCCGTGGCCGGAGATCATCACGCAGGGAACGCGGGGCTCCTCGCCATGCAGCGCCGCCAGGATGCCGAGGCCATCCAGCCGGGAGTTCTGCAGCCAGATGTCGAGCACCACCAGCGAGGGCCGGCGCGCCTTGAAGGCCGCGATCGCCTGGTCCGAATTCGCCGCCTGCCGCGTCTCGTAGCCCTCATCCGAGAGGATGCCCTCGATCAGGGCACGGATGTCCGGCTCATCGTCGACGATCAGGATTTCATGCGCCATGATCAGCCTGCCCCATCGCCGCGCCCAAGGGTTGCGCCCACGCCCGGCGGTTCCTCGCGCTCTTTTACCTGAAGCGGTCCCGAGTCCTTTGCATCCCTCGGCGCGACCCGCGGAAGAATCAGCAGGGCCCGGGCGCCAGGACCATCGGGACGATCCTCGAGTTCGAGGCGCCCCCCATGGTCCTCCATGATCTTCTTGACGATGGCAAGGCCGAGGCCGGTGCCTTTCGCCTTGTGGGTCACATAGGGTTCGGTCAGCCGCGCACGCTCCTCGCCATCCGGCAATCCAATGCCGTTATCCTCGACCACCACCGCGAAACCTTCCGCCACCGGCTCCACCCGCAGGCCGATCCGGCCCTGCTCGCCTTCCTCGCGCGGGGCGGAGGTCACCGCATCGGCGGCGTTCTGCAGCAGATTGGTCAGCGCCTGGCCGATCAGCCGGCGGTCCATCGGCAGCAGCGGCAGATCCTCGGGGAATCCCGTCTCGTAGCGGATATCCGGATGCGCGCCCTGCTGCAGCACCAGCGCCTCCCGCACCACCTGGTCCAGCCTTTCGGGGCGTATGACGGGCTGCGGCATCCGGGCGAAAGCCGAAAATTCGTCCACCATCCGGCCGATATCGCCGACCTGGCGCACGATGGTGTCGGTCAGCGTCCGGAAGGTCTCGGGATCGCTGCCGATCTCCTTGAGATATTTGCGCTTCAGCCGCTCGGCGGAGAGCATGATCGGGGTCAGCGGGTTCTTGATCTCATGCGCGATGCGCCGCGCGACGTCGGACCAGGCGGCCTTGCGCTGGGCGGATTGCAGCTCGGTGATGTCGTCGAAGGTCAGCACGAAGCCGGCGACGCGGCCGGGCTGGCCCTCGGCGCCGATGCGGGCGATCAGGCTGCGCCGATGTGAGGGCGGGCCGATCGGGATCTCGGCCGTGCGCACCCGGTCCGGCTGGCCGCGCGCCTCCGCCACCAGGGCGGCGAATTCGGGGGCGACGCCGGCCAGCGGCAGGCCGATGGCCGCCTCCAGGTCCACGCCCAGCAATTCGCTGGCGGTGCGGTTCGGCAGGTTGATGCGGCCTTCCGCATCCAGCCCCACCACGCCTGCGGAAACCCCGGAGAGCACCGTTTCGGTAAAACGCCGCCGCTCGTCGATCTGGCGATAGGCCTCCATCAGCTCGCCGCGCTGGGCCGAAAGCTGGCTGGTCATGCGATTGAAGGCGCGGGAGAGGCTGGCGAGCTCGTCATCCTGCGTCCCCTCCTCCACCCGCGTGGCCAGGTCGCCGGCCCTCACCCGCTCGGCGGCGGTGATCAGGCGCGAGATCGGCCGGGCCATCTGATTGGCGAAAACGAGGCCGACGAGCACCGCTGCCAGCAGCACGAGCAAGGCCGCGCAGGCGAAAATGAGAGCAAACGTGATCTGCAGGCTGCCGCGGTTGCGGTCCAGCTGGTCGTATTCCTGAAACGCCAGTTCCGTGGTCCGCATATGGTCCAGCACGCTGCCATCCAGCGGCCGCCCGATCAGCAGCAGCAGGCCGGGCGGGATGTCGAGGTTGGTCACGGCGCGCACCCGCGCATCCGATTCGCCCGGCACCACGGCGACCTCCCCCTGGCGGACCTGTTCCAGGGCCCAGCCGGGCGGCGGCTCGATCATCGCGCCGGGGGTGAAGCCGGCGGCGGCCACCACGCGGCCGAGCGTGGGTTCGAAGACCACCGCCTCGGTCAGGCCGCGAATCGAGGTCTGGGTCGCCAGCAGCCGCTCGAAGGCCGGCATATTGTCGGGCAGGAAGACCTGGGCGGCGCGGTTCAGGTCGGCCGCCATGGCCAGCGCATCGACCCGGATCTCGTCCCGGTGCTGGTCCATCCAGGCGCGGGAGGCGACCAGCGAGGCCTCCAAGGTCGAGCGCACCCGGTCGCTGAACCAGGCCTGGATGCCGAGGTTGAAGAAGACGGCGGCGAAGGCGGCGACGATCAGGGCCGGCACCACGGCGACCCCTCCGAACAGCAGCACCAGCCGCACATGCAGCCTGGCGCCCGCGCTGCCGCGGCGCCGTTCCGCCCAGACGCGGACGAGGCGGGAGGCGAGCGAGCCCGCCAGCAGCAGCAGCACGCCGGCATTGCAGAGCACCACGGCGACGATCTGCCCCGGGCTGGTCGGCCCGAAGGGGCTGCCGCCGGCCAGCAGCACGAAGGTGGCCACGCCGAGCAGCACGGCGGTGATCGCCAGGCCCAGCGTGGTGGCGCGGCCGAGCAGGATATCGCTCAGGCGTCGGGTGAAGGTGGCGGTCATGCCCGGCCCCTTATGCCCGAGCCGGGGCGCGAGGCGAAGGGTGCCCCCCCGCCCGGCGCGATCAGGGCAGGCCCCGCACCACCGGCAGGTCCAGCTCCCGCAGCTTCTTGCGCAGCGTATTGCGGTTCAGCCCCAGCATGGCGGCGGCCTTGATCTGGTTGCCGCGGGTGGCCGACAGCGCCAGCTTCAGCAGTGGCCGCTCCACCTCCGCCAGCACGCGGTCGTACAGGTCGCGGATCGGCATGCCGTCCTTGTGGGCGGACATGAAGCCGGCCAGGTGCCGCTCCACCGCCTGTTCCAGGGTTTCGGGCGCGCGCGGGCCTTCCTCGGGCGGGGCGGCGGCTTCCGCCAGCTCGGCGCCCACGGCATCGGCGCCGATGATCTCCTGCGGATAGAGCGCCGCCATGCGGCGCATCAGGTTTTCGAGTTCGCGCGCATTGCCTGGCCAGGCGTGCTGCTTGAGGCGGTCCAGGGCGCCCTGGTCGAGCTGCTTCTGGGGCAGGCCAGCGGCGCGAGCGCGTTCCAGGAAATGGCGGGCCAGCAGGGGGATATCCTCCAGCCTTTCGCGCAGCGGCGGCAGGCGGATGGGCACCACGTTCAGGCGGTAGAACAGGTCCTCGCGGAACATGCCGCCGCGGATGGATTGCCGCAGGTCGCGATGGGTGGCGGCGACGATGCGGACATTGGCCTTGATCGGCTGGCGACCGCCGACCGTGGTGAATTCGCCTTCCTGGAGGACGCGCAGCAGCCGGGTCTGCGCCTCCGGCGGCATGTCGCCGATCTCGTCCAGGAACAGCGTGCCGCCGGCGGCCTGTTCGAAGCGGCCGACGCCGCGGTTCAGCGCGCCGGTGAAGGCGCCGCGCTCATGGCCGAAGAGCTCCGACTCGATCAGCTCGCGCGGGATCGCCGCCATGTTGATGGCGACGAAGGGCCCGCTGCGGCGGCGGCCGTAATCGTGCAGCGCGCGCGCCACCAGCTCCTTCCCCGTGCCGCTCTCGCCCGTGATCATCACGGTGAGGTCGGTGGTGGTGAGGCGGGCGACCGTCCGGTAGATCTCCTGCATGGCGGCGGAGCGGCCGACCAGCGGCAGCCTTTCCTCCGTCTCCTCCGCCTCCACCTCCGAGGGCTGCGTCGGCGCCGCCAAGGCGCGGCCCACCACGGCCAGCAATTCCTTCAGATCGAAGGGCTTGGGCAGATAGTCGAAGGCACCGCGTTGGGTCGCCTTCAGCGCGGTCGAGAAGGTGGATTGCGCCGACATCACCACGACCCGCAGATCCGGCCGCACGCGGCGGATGCGCGGCACCAGGTCCAGCCCATTCTCGTCCGGCATGATCACGTCGGTGATCACCAGGTCGCCCTCGCCATCCTCCACCCAGCGCCAGAGGGTGGCGGCGGAGGAGGTTGCGCGCACGTGGTAGCCGGACCTGCCAAGGGCCTGGGACAGAACGGTTCTGATGGCCCGATCGTCATCCGCGATCAGGATGGTGCGGGTGGTGGCGGAGACCGCGGCAGCGTCACTCATGCGGCAACTCCGGATCGGCGGGGGTTGGGGGGCGGCACGGGGAGCGAAAGGCGAAAGGCGGTGCGGCCCGGGCGCGTGTCGCATTCGATCAGCGCGCCCTGGTCGGCCACCAGCTTGGCGACGAGCGCGAGGCCCAGACCCTGCCCGCCCCGCTTGGTGGTGACGAAGGGCTCGAAGAGGGTGGCGCGGACGGCATCCGGAATGCCCGGCCCATTGTCCCGCACCACCACCTGCAGCGGCAGGTCCACGCGTTCCTGGCTGCCCGGCACGGCAATGCGGACGCCATGGTGGTAGGCGGTGCCGAGCCAGATCTCGCCATCACGCGAATCAACGGCTTCTGCTGCGTTCTTCACCAGATTCAGCAGGATCTGGATCAGCAGGTCCCGATTGCCCCAGACCGGCGGCAGGGAGGGGTCATAGTCCTGGTGGATCTTCAGATGCGCCGCGAAGCCCGACAGCGCGATGCGGCGGACGTGGTCCAGCACCTCATGGATATTCACCTCCGCCTGCTCCACCGGGCGGTCGGAGAACATGTCCATCCGCTCCACCAGGTTGCGGATGCGGTCCACCTCGTCCTGGATCAGCTGGCACAGCTCCCGGTCGCCCTCGCTGGCGCCCTGTTCCAGAAGCTGGGCGGCGCCGCGGATGCCGGAGAGCGGGTTCTTCACCTCATGGGCGAGCATTGCCGCCATGGCCGAGGCGCTGCGCGCGGCGCCGCGAAAATTCAGCTGCCGGTCCAGCATCTGCGCGGTGGAGCCATCCTGCAGCGTCAGCACCACCCCGCCCGGCATTTCCGGCAGCGGCGCCCCATGGGCGGCGACGCCGAGCCGGCGGAGACGCGGGCTTTCCAGCGCCAGGTCGTGGTCGGAGACCGGCGCATCATGCGCCCGGATCTGCGCCAGCATGGCAAACAGCCGGTGGTCGGCCGGCAGCAGGTCACCCAGCGCGTAGCTGCGCAGGGAGGCGGCGGAATGCTGGAAGAACAGCTCCGCCGCGGGATTGGCGAAGCGGAAGCGGTCCTCGGCATCCAGCACCACGGCGGCGATCGGCAGGGCGCCGAGCACGGCGATGGAATCGGGCGGCAGGGGCGCGGCCGCCGGCATCGGCAGCCGCAGGGCGCGGGCGGCGCGCGTCAGGGCGGTGGACCTCATGCGGCCAGCCGCTCCTCGGCCCCGCGCTCCATCAGCGGCAGGTAGAAGCGGTCGATCAACTCCAGCACGGCTTCCACCGAATCCGTGCGCATCACCTCTGACCGGAATTCAGCCGAGCCGTGCAGACCCTTGGAATACCAGGATATATGCTTACGGGCCAGGCGCATGCCCGGATCCCGCCCATGGTGTTCCAGCATGGCGTGGTAATGCGTCAGCAGCGTCGCATATTGCAGGGCGATGTCCGGCTCCGGCTCCAGCACGCCGGTCTGCAGGAAGGTGGCGACGCGGCGCGGCAGCCAGGGGCGGCCATAGCAGCCGCGGCCGATCATCACCCCATCGGCGCCGGACTGGCGCAGCGCCTCCGCCGCATCCTCCGGGCTCAGGATGTCGCCATTGACGATGACGGGCAGGTCGACCGCCGCCTTCACCTGGGCGACGAAGGCCCAGTCGGCGGTGCCGTTGTAGAACATCTGCCGGGTGCGGCCATGCACCGTCACCATGCGGATGCCGCTCTCCTGCGCGATGCGGGCGAGCTTCGGCGCGTTCAGCGACTGGTGGTCCCAGCCCATGCGCATCTTCAGCGTGACGGGCACCGGGACGGCCTTCACCACCGCCTCCAGGATCCGCGCCGCGCCGATCTCGTCCCGCATCAGGGCGGAGCCGGCGGATTGGCCGAGCGCGACCTTCTTCACCGGGCAGCCGAAGTTGATGTCGACGATGGCCGCGCCGTGCTGCACCACCAGCTTCGCGGCCTCGGCCATCACCTGCGGATCGCAGCCGGCGAGCTGGACGGAGGCCCCTTCCCCATCCACTTCCGCCATTTTCAGCGTGGTCCGATTCTCCCGCACCATGGCGTTGGAGGCGATCATCTCGCTCACCACCAGGCCGGTACCCTGGGCGCGGGCCAGGCGGCGGAAGGGCAGGTCGGTCACGCCGGACATCGGCGCCAGGATCACCGGCGTTTCGATCACGGCGCCGCCGAGGTCGATCGGGCGCAGTCGGGGAACGGGGGCAGTCGCGGTGATGCTCATGATTTGGGCAAGATAGGGCTGGCCTCGCCTTTCGGCAATGCGAAGCATGCGGCGCCAAGGGGCTCTGCCGCTTTATCCGGCAACCCCTTCCCTCACCGCCCCGCCCTGGGCCGATCCGCGGCGCTCGGCTAGCCTGGGTGCATGACCTGCATCGCCCTCCTGATGGCCGCCGGCAGCGGCAGCCGCTTCGGTGCCGACCGGCCGAAGCAGTACCTGGACCTCGCCGGCCGCCCCGTGCTGCGTCATGCGGCGGAGGCGCTTCTCCGAGACGCCGGTGTGGACGCCCTGCTGCCCGTCTGCGCGCCCGATCAGCGCGCGACGGTGGCGGCGATGCTCCAGGGCCTGCCCTGCCTGCCGCCCGTGGCCGGCGGCGCCACCCGCCAGGCCAGCGTCCGGGCGGGGCTGGAGGTGCTGGCCGCCAACCCGCCGGAGTTCGTCCTGGTGCATGACGCGGCCCGCCCGGTGGTGCCGCCCGGCACCATCGCCGCCCTGCGCGCGTCCCTCGCCGACCACCCCGGCGCCATCCCCGCCCAGCCGGTGACCGATACGCTGAAGCGCGGCGCCGCAGGGATGATCGCGGAGACGGTGCCCCGCGCCGGCCTGTTCCGCGCCCAGACCCCACAGGCTTTTCGGTTCATCGCCCTGCTGGAGGCGCATCGCGCCAGCACGGCGGAGGCCACCGACGATGCCCAGCTGCTGGAAGCCGCCGGGCTGGCGGTGGCCCTGGTGCCGGGGCACGAACAGAACATCAAGATCACCTGGCCGGAGGACCTGGCCCGGATGGAGGCGGCCCTGACGACACCCATGATCCCCCGCATCGGCACCGGCTTCGACGTGCATCGCCTGGTCGAGGGCCGCCCCATGGTGCTGTGTGGCGTCACCATTCCCGGGCCGATGGGCCTGGATGGCCATTCGGATGCCGATGTCGGCCTGCATGCGCTCTGCGACGCCATCTATGGCGCGCTGGCGGAGGGCGATATCGGTCGCTGGTTCCCGCCCTCCGACAACCAGTACAAGGACGCCGACAGCGCCCGCTTCCTGCGGCATGCCGCCGGCCGCATCGCCGCCCGCGGCGGAACGCTGGCCAATGCCGATGTCACGCTGATCTGCGAGCGGCCGAAGATCACCCCGCATGCGACCGCCATGCGCGAAAGGCTGGCCACGCTGCTCGGCGCGCCGCTCGACCGCATTTCGGTGAAGGCGACCACCACCGAGCGGCTGGGCTTCCCCGGCCGCGGCGAGGGCATCGCGGCGCAGGCGGCGGTCTGCCTGCTGCTGCCGGGCTGACAACCCGCGGTTAAGGCGTGCCGGCGCATCCTGCGGTCCCACCGCGATGCTGGATGCCACGATGCGCAGGATGAGTCTGACGGCGCTGCTCTACCTCCTGGCCGCGCTGTCCCTGGTGAGCGTGCTCGCCATGGCGGCCCCACAGGCGGAGCGCGTCTATGCCGTGTGGCGGGAGACCGACCGCATGCTGCGGCTGGAGGCGCTGAGCAGCAGCACGACCCGCGTCCTGGCCAGCCTGCCGATCGAGGCAACGAGCTCGCTGCCGGTCCTGCAGCAGGGCACGCCGGAGGCGATCGCGACCAATGCCGCCGCGGCGCGGGAGACCGATGCCGCCATGGCCGAGCTGCGCGCCCGCGCCGCCGCGCTGCCGAACCTCTCGCCCGTGGCACGGGAGCTGATCGGGCGCATCCTGGGCCAGGAACCCCGCATCGCCGAATTCCGCCGCGGCCTGGCCGCACGGACGGTCGGTCCCACCGATTCCGCGGCGCTCTTCGTCCCCATTTCCGAAACCGCCCTGGCCCTGGCCGGGCAGATCGCCATCGCCACGCAGGATGGCGAGCTGGTGCGGATCGGCCTGGCCATCCACGCCCTGCTGAACCTGCACAATGCCAATATGATGGAGCGTGGCGGCGGGCTGCGGATGCTCGGCTCAGCCACGCCCCCGCCGCCGGCCGTGGCGCTGTTCCGGCGCGGGCTGGTGATGCAGGACGTCTATCGCGAGCGGGTGGGCAGCCTCGGCTCCCCGGCGCTGAACGCCCGCCTCGCCGCCTTCGATGCCACGCCGGCCCGCGCCGGCCTGCTTGCGCAGCGCGCGGCGATGCAGGCGGACCAGGGCACCAGCATCCCCGCCGCCAACTGGATGGCGGGCTTCTCCGCGCAGACGGATGCCTATAGCGAGATCATCGCCGCCGGGCAGCGGGAGCTGGCCGAGGCGGTGGCGGAGCGGCGCGAGGATGCCCAGCAGCAGGCCCTGCTGCTGATCGCCGGCCTCGGCGCCATCCTGGCCGTGCTGTTGCTGGTGACGCGGCAGATCCTGCGCATCGTCTCCCGCATCGTCGGCGAGATGGGCGAGAGCCTGCGCGCGCTCGGCGAGGGCCGCTTCGATGTCGCCATCCCCGGCGTGGACCGGAAGGACGCGCTGGGCCTTATCGCACGCTCGGCGCAGCAGATGCGCGAGAGCCTGGCCGAGGGCCGCCGCCTGCAACAGCAGCAGGAGGCCGAGGCAAGGGCGCGGGAGGAACGTGCGCTGCGGGTTGCCGGCCATGTGCGCGGCTTCCAGGAGACGATCGGCACGCTGGTGCGCACCGTCTCCGACGCCTCCTCCACCCTGGAGCAGACGGCGCGCGGCATGAGCCAGGGCGCGCGCCAGGTGGACGACCAGAGCCAGCAGGTGGCCAGCAGCGCGGGGCTGGCCGATTCCAATGTGCAGTCCGTCTCGGCTGCGGCGGAGGAGCTGGCGAGCTCCGTGCAGGAGATCAGCCGCCAGCTGGCGCGCTCCACCGAGGTGACCAGCCGCGCGGTGGAGGAGACCCGGCGCAGCGACGGCCTGGTCGGCTCGCTCGCCGAGACGGCCCAGAAGATCGGCGATGTGCTCGGCCTGATCTCGAACATCGCCGGCCAGACCAATCTGCTGGCGCTGAACGCGACCATCGAGGCTGCCCGCGCCGGCGAATCCGGCAAGGGCTTTGCCGTGGTGGCGAGCGAGGTGAAGACGCTGGCCGCCGAGACCGCCAAGGCGACCGAGGAGATCGGCGCGCAGATCGGCCAGATCCAGGGCGCGACGCGCCATGTGGTGGAGGCCTTCCGCAGCGTCTCCGCCGTGATCGAGGAGGTGAACCAGATCGCCGCCGCCATCGCCGCGGCGGTGGAGGAACAGGGGGCGGCGACGCAGGAGATCGCCCGCAGCATCCAGGCGGCGGCGAGTGCCACGCGCGATGTCGCCGGCACCATCCAGTCCGTGCGCGAAAGCGCCTCCGGCAGCGGCCGCGCGGCGAATGACGTGCTGGGCGCGGCCGAGATCCTGTCCGCCCAGGCGACCACGCTTTCGCGGGAGGTGGGGACCTTCATCGGGCGGGTGGAGGCGGCCTAGGCGAGGAGGGCCTCCAGCTCGACGGCCGGAAAGATCCAGTTCTCCGGCAGCTCCGTCACCGCGCCGGAGGCGACGCGGGCGGAAAGCTGGTCGATGAAGCCAGCGATATCCTCCGGGTCCAGGTCGGCGAAATCCGTGTAGCGGTAGCGCCACCAGGCGAGGTCCAGAAGGCGCGCAATGACCTTCTCCTCGAAGCGGAAGCGCTTGATGCGGGCGGGGGAGCCCGCGACGATCGCATAGGGCGGCACGTCGCGCGTGACGATGGCGCGCGCGCCCACCACGGCGCCATGGCCGATGGTAATTCCCCGCTTCAGCAGCGCCTCCTGGCCGATCCAGACGTCATGGCCGATGACCGGCGCCGGACCCATCACCGCAAAAGGGCGCAGCGGGTAGTGCTTGCCGAATTCCGCCGCGCCGAAGGACTGGAAGCTGCCGCGATAGCTGAAGACATGGGTGGAGACCCGCTGCATCGGGTGCTCATCCGCGCTGACGGCGATGCGCGCGGCCAGCGAGCAATAGCGCCCGGCCTGCAGCCCGGGGCTGTGGCTATAGCTGAAGGCGCCGAGGCTGGCGGTGCCGCGCCGCGGCATGGCGGAATAGGCCTCCGTCTGCCAGGCATAGGGCAGGCTGACCGTCTCCCCGTGCTGGAAGACGCCTTCGACCTTCAGCGGATGGGCGAGGAAGACCCGGCGCCGGCGGAAGAAGTCCTCGATCTCCGCCGACCAGGTGCAGGTGAAGGATCCGGTCCGCTTCGGTCCCGGCGCCTGGCTCACACGCACTCCAGGATCGAGCAGTAGTTCGCCACCGCGGCGCCGCCCATGTTGAAGACGCCGGCGCGGTCCGCCTTGGCCAGTTGCATCTCGCCCGCCGTGCCGGTGAGCTGCATGGCGGCCAGCACATGCATCGAGACGCCGGTGGCGCCGATGGGGTGGCCCTTGGACTTCAGCCCGCCGGAGGGATTCACCGGCAGCCGGCCCTCCTTCGTGGTCCAGCCCTCCAGCGCGGCACGGGCGCCCTGCCCTTCCGGCACCAGGCCCATCGCCTCGTATTCGATGAGCTCCGCCACCGTGAAGCAGTCATGCGTTTCCACGAAGGACAGGTCGGACAGGGCCATCCCGGCCTGGCCCAGCGCCTGGCCCCAGGCGGCGCGGGCGCCTTCGAAGCGGATCACGTCGCGCTGCGCGATGGGCATCAGGTCCGTGGCCTGCACCGCGGCCCGGAAGCGCACAGCCTTGGCCATGGACTTCGCGGTTTCCTCATCGGTCAGGATCATCGCCGCGGCCCCGTCGCTCACCAGGGAGCAGTCCGTGCGCTTCAGCGGCGGCGCGACGAAGGGGTTCTTCTCGGATTCGGCGCGGCAGAAGGCGAAGCCGAGGTCCTTGCGCATCTGCGCATAGGGATTGGCCACGCCGTTCCTGTGGTTCTTGGCCGCGATGGCGGCCAGGGCGTCGGACTGGTCGCCGTGCCGCTGGAAGTAGCTTTCGGCGATGCGGCCGAAGACGCCGGCGAAGCCCGCGGGGATCTCGCCCTCGTCCTTCCGGTAGCTGGCGCCGAGCAGGATGTCGCCCACCTGCGCACCGGGCGTCGCCGTCATCTTCTCGGCGCCCACCACCAAAGCGAAGCGGCCGCGCTTGGCGGCGAGGAAGTCGAGCGCGCCATGGATGGCGGCGCTGCCGGTGGCGCAGGCATTCTCGTAGCGCGTGGTCGGCTTGAAGCGCAGTTCCGGCACCGTCTGCAGCAGGAGCGATGCGAAGAAGTCCTGCTTGGAGAAGCCGCCATTGAAGACGCCGACGAAGGCGCCATCCACCTCCGCCGCGCCGATCCCCGCATCCTCGATCGCCGCGCGGGCGACGCGGCCGAACAGGCTCTCGATATCCGGATCCTCGAGCTTGCCGAAGGGCGTATGGGCCCAGCCGACGATGCAGGCGGTCATGGCAAGATCCTCCCGTTGCTATGAAGGCCGCTGACAGGCGGTTGATGCAGCCTGCATCACCCGAGCGGCCGAATGGCCGCCGCGGCCCGTGCCGCGAAGCCAGGTCGGCGAAGGCCGACGCCCGGCGTCCGAGGGCAAGGTCACGCCAGCATCCAGCTGGGCTTGCGGCGCTGCTTGAAGCTGGCGATGCCTTCCTCGGCCTCCGGGCTCGCGGCGCGGCGGGCGAAGCTTTGCGCGCCGGCCTCGGCATATTCGGGCGGCGAGACGGGGCCGAGGGCGGCGAGCAGCGCCTTGGTCTCCGCCAGGGCGCCCGGCGCGCCCTGCAGGATATCTCCGATGGTGGCCTGGACGGCGAGTTCCAGCGTCGCCGCATCCGCCAGCACCTGGTGCACCAGGCCGCAGCGCGCGGCCTCCGAGGCATCCATCACATGGCCCTGCAGGCACAGCCGCGCGGCCTCGCTGCGCCCCATGCGGCGCACAAGCCAGGGCAGGATCTGCGCCGGCACCAGGCCGCGCCGCACCTCGGGGGCGGAGAAGCGCGCATCGGCCGAGGCCAGGCAGATATCGGCCGCCGTGACGAAACCAAGGCCGCCCGCATAGGCCGCGCCCTCCACCGCCGCGATCACCACCTGGGGCAGTTCCGCGATCGCGTTGAAGCGGGCGCCGGTCTTCTGGTTGCGGGCATGCTGGCGGGCCAGCTTCTCCTCCGGCGTCTCGGGCGCACCGACCTCGGTCAGGTCGAGCCCTGCGCAGAAATGGCCGCCGGCACCGGACAGCACCAGGACCCGCGCGGTGGTATCGGTCTTCAGCTCCGCCAGCAGGGCGTCCAGCGCCTCCACCAGCGCCTGGCTCATCGCATTGCGGCGATGCGGGCGATTGAGCACGGCACGCACCACCGGTCCGTCCCTGGTGACCAGAACAGGGTTCTCGTCGGTCATGCGTCTCTTGCTCCCTTGATCGCCGGGCGAACCTCCGCCCGGCAACCAGGCACGTCAAGCCGGGGTCAGACGCCCTCGCATTCGCCTTCCCGCGCGCCTTCCCTCTGGCTGGCCCGCAGCGCCGCCAGTTCCGCGCGCACCGCCACGAGCTCCGCCCGCAGCGCCGAAAGCTGTTCGCCGACCGGATCCTCATCCACCGCCGCGCCGAGCCCATAGCCGATGGAGGGGTCCTGGCAGGGCTGGCCGCGCGGCGGGCGGGCGGGGATGCCGACCACGGTGCAGCCTGGCGCCACCGCGCCGACCACCACCGCATTGGCGCCGATGCGGGCGCCGCGCCCCACCCGGATGGGCCCCAGCACCTGCGCGCCGGCGCCGACCGTCACATGATCCTCCAGCGTCGGATGGCGCTTGCCGGGCTGGCCGGACAGGCCGCCCAGCGTCACGCCGTGGTAGATCAGCACATCGTCGCCGATCTCGGCCGTCTCCCCGATCACCACGCCCATGCCGTGGTCGATGAAGAGACGGCGGCCGATTTTCGCTCCTGGATGGATCTCGATGCCCGTCAGCCAGCGCGCGAGATGCGAGGAAAAGCGCGCCGCCGCCGGCAGGCCAAGCCCCCAGAGCGCGTGGGACAGGCGATGCCAGAGTACGGCGTGCAGCCCGGCGTAGCACAGCATCGCCTCCACCCAGCTCGGCCGCGCCGGGTCCCGGGCGCGGATGGTGCGGGCGAGTTCCAGGATCTCGAGCGCCATGGCCTGTCACTCCAGCCAGGGTGGCGTGGGCAGGCCACGCTCACGCAGGAAGCCAGGATTGAACAGTTTTGATTGGTAGCGCGCCCCACCGTCGCACAGGATGGTCACCACCGTGTGCCCGGGGCCCAGGTCCCGCGCCACGCGGATGGCCGCCGCCACATTCAGCCCGGCGCTGCCGCCGACCGAAATCCCCTCATGCATCTGCAGGTCGAAGACCTGTTGCAGCATCTCGGGATCCTCGATGCGGATCGCGTCGTCGATCAGGTCGCGCGCCTGGGCCAGGTTGCCGGGCGCGCGGGCGGCCTGGCCGATGCCCTCGGTGATGGAATTGCCCTCCGCCTTCGGCGTGCCGGTCTTCACCCAGTCCAGCAGGCCGGAGCCGCCGGGATCGGCCAGCACGATCCGCACGCCGGGCTTCTTCGCCTTCAGCGCGCGGGCGACGCCGGCCAGCGTGCCGCCGGTGCCGCAGGCGCAGGTGAAGGCATCCACCTGGCCGCCGGTCTGGTTCCAGATCTCGGGGCCGGTGTTCTCCTCATGCGCGCGGGCATTGGCCAGGTTGTCGAACTGGTTGGCCCAGACCGCGCCCAGCTCCTCCGCCAGCCGCTTCGAATAGTGCACGTAGTTGCCGGGGTCGCTGTAGGGCCTAGCCGGGATCGCGCGCAGGTCGGCGCCGATCATGCGGAGGTAGTCCAGCTTCTCCCGGCTCTGGGTTTCCGGCACCACGATGACGCTGCGCCAGCCCATGGCATTGGCGGCGAGCGCGATGCCGATGCCGGTATTGCCGGCCGTGCCCTCCACGATGGTGCCGGGCTGGCCGGGCACCAGCCGCCCTTCCGCCATGGCGGCGCGCAGGATGCCGAGCGCGGCGCGGTCCTTCACGCTGCCGCCCGGGTTCATGAACTCCGCCTTGCCCAGGATCTCGCAGCCCGTCGCCTCGGAGGCACGACGCAGGCGGATCAGCGGCGTCTCGCCGACCGCACCCCAGAAACCGTCGGCGATGCGGGCCACCGCGGTCAGGCCTTCACCTCGACCCAGCGGAGATAGGGGCGCTCGGCCTCCCACCCCTGCGGGAACAGCGCCTTGGCCTGCTCATCCGGGATCGAGGGCGGGATGATGGCGCGGTCGCCCGGCCGCCAGTTCACCGGCGTCGCCACCTTCTTCCCATCGGTCAGCTGGAGGCTGTCGATGACCCGCAAAATTTCATCGAAGTTGCGGCCGGTGCTGGGCGGATAGACCATGAAGAGCCGCACCTTCTTCGCCGGGTCGATGACGAAGACGGTGCGCACGGTGATGGAGGGATCGGCCTCCGGATGCACCATGCCGTAGAGCGCCGCGACCTTCTTCTCGGGGTCCGCGATCATCGGGAAGTTCACCGCATGGCCTTGCGTATCGGCGATATCCGCCTCCCACCCCGCATGGCGGTCGAGGCTGTCCACCGACAGGCCGATGACCTTCACGCCGCGGCGGTCGAACTCCGGCTTCAGGCGCGCGGTCTCGCCGAGCTCCGTGGTGCAGACGGGGGTGAAGTCCTTCGGATGGCTGAACAGCACGCCCCAGGCATTGCCGAGCCATTCATGGAAGCGGATCTTGCCGTGGGTGGTCTCGGCCTCGAAATCCGGGGCCACCTGGCCGAGCTGGATGGTCATGGCGTCACCTTTTCTGCCTTGCGCGCCGCCTGCGGGGCGGGCCTTGGGTAACGATAAGGGCATTCCGAAGCCCGATTCCAGCGGCCCCGGAGGTCCGTTCCGGGCCGGCATGGGATCGTGCATGCTTGCTTTGCATGGCCGCGCCGCTTGCCTTCCCCCGGCCCGGCGGGATGGAGACGGAGAGGCGCGCGGAGGGCGCGAGATGGGGAAAAATATTCAGTTGCAGGGTGCGGGCCTGACCCCTTCGCTGGCGGAGCAGCTGGCCGGGATCGCGCTGGGCCATGTCGGGCAGGAATGGCCCCAGAAACTGGACCATGTGCTGACGGGGCCGGAGGATCTGCAACGGCCCGCCGCACTGCATCCCATCTTCCATGGCAGCTTCGACTGGCATTCCTGCGTGCATGCCCATTGGCTGCTGGCGCGGCTGCAAAGGCTGTTCCCTGGGCTGCCGGCCGCGCCGGCCATTCGCGCCCGCTTCGATTCCGCCTTCACGGCGCAGAATGTGGCGGGCGAGCGGGCCTATCTCGCCCGCCCCTCGGCGCGCGGCTTCGAGCGCCCCTATGGCTGGGCCTGGCTGCTGAAGCTGCATGCGGAGCTGGCGGGCAGCCCCTGGGAGGGCGTTCTGGCCCCGCTGGCCGAGGATTTCGCCGCGCGCTTCCGCGCGTATCTGCCCTGCGCGGACTACCCGGTTCGTGCCGGCATGCATGGCAATACCGCCTTCGCCCTGCTGCTGGCCGCGGACTGGGCGGAGGCGCATGACCCGGCGCTGCTCGCCCTGCTGCGGGAGACGGCCTGGCGCTGGTATGGTGCGGATGCCGATTGCCAGGCCTGGGAGCCTTCGGGCGAGGATTTTCTCTCGCCCGCCCTGGTCGAGGCGGCCTGCATGGCGCGTCTGCTGCCGCCCGCGCGCTTCGCGCCCTGGCGTGACGCCTTCCTGCCCCGCCTGGCCGCGCGGCAGCCGGCAAGCCTCTTCACGCCCGCCCGCGTCTCCGACCGACAGGATGGCCGGATCGTGCATCTGGACGGGCTGAACCTGTCCCGCGCCTGGTGCCTGCGTCGCCTGCTCGCGACGCTGCCGCAAGGCGATCCCCGCGCGGAGGCGCTGCGCGCGGCGGCGGCGGCGCATCTGGCGGCCAGCCTGCCGCATCTGGAGGACAGCTACATGGGCGCCCATTGGCTGGCCAGCTTCGCGCTGCTGGCGCTGGAGGGCTGAGCGCCCTCAGGCGCCGGGCGAGAGCCAGGGCAGCCGGAACTGCCAGAGCCCGGACCAGATGACGAAGAGCATCAGCCCGGCGCCGAGCGAATGCGCGCCCAGCAATCCCGCCGCGCCGATCCGCCCGCTGCGCCAGGCCAGCACGCTGACCCAGATGGCAATCGGGTAATAGAGCAGCGTGGCGCTGACCAGCCCCGGGGAATAGCTGTCCGCCATCAGGGTGGTGACCAGATGAAAGATAAAATTCCAGAAAAGATTACCGCTGGCCCAGCTCATGAAGAGGAAGGCGGAAATCGCGGAACGGCTGCGGGAGGCCCAGGCGGAGAGTCCCAGCAGAATGCACATGAAGAGGAGATTGTTCAGCAGGAATCCCCGGTCGTCCATCCGGGCCTGCATGTGCAGGGTCATCCATGCCGGGAATCCGGCCAGGAATTCCTCGGGGATATGGATCGCATAGGCGATCGGAAGGGCCCAGAGAAAGCGTTCGAACCGCAATGCCACCGCCATTGGCCAGGCGCCGCGCGACGATCCTGAAGTGTGGCCCGCCCCCAGCGGGGCGGGCCGCCGGGTTCAGGCCCGGAAATCCTCGACGGACTTGCCCTTGGCCAGGGCCTCGGTCAGCCAGCCGGGCCGGCGGCCGCGGCCGGACCAGGTGTCGCCCGTCGGCGAGCGGTACTTCACGGCCACCGGCTGGCCTGCATCCTTGCGCGGCTTGCGGCGCCCGGTGGCGGCGGAAGGCTCCTGCGGGCCGCGGCCATAAAGCTCCCCGACATCGATTCCCAATGCGGCGGCCTTCTGCGCGAATTCCTCCATCAGCGCCGCCTTGGCGCCTTCCAGCTTTTCCTGCCGCTTTTCCTCCGCCGCCGCGATGAGGGCGGTGAGTTCCGCAACGCTCAGGGCGTCGAGATTGATCGGTGATTTTTCGGCCATGTCCTGCATCCCAGTTCGCCTAGTGGAACTGCGCTACTCCGCTTTGCAGCATTTCGCAAGATTCGCGTGCAATGCGGCGCGCGGGCATTGGCCTGGGCGCAAAGATAATCACTTTGCGGGATTTCCGGAATTCGTCCAGCGCCGGATCGTATTGGAAATACCAAGCAGCCCATGCAGCGCGAAACGCGGGCGGATGCCGGGCGGCGGAATGGGAAGGGAGAATGGCGCACCCGGAGGGATTCGAACCCCCGACCAACGGAGTAGAAATCCGATGCTCTATCCAGCTGAGCTACGGGTGCGAAGCCGGGGTCAGTGGGACCAGTTCTCGCCGCGGCCGAACTTGAAATTGTCCGCATAGGCCTTCGGCTTGATATCGGCGCGGACCGTCGGCGGCTGGGCCAGCTCGTAGCGCCAGCCATGGCTCTCGGCATAGGCGATCGCCGCCTCCGCCGTGGGGAAGCGCAGCTTCACCTGGGCCCTTGTATCGCCGGAGCCGGGCCAGCCGGTCATCGGGTCCAGCCGCTTCGGCTCGCCGGGGGCGAATTCCAGCAGCCAGGCGCCGGCGCCGGCGCGGCCGGACTGCATGGCGGATTTGGGCTGGCGGTGGATGCGGGCAATCTGGCTGTCGCGCGACATGAGGCTGCGGTCTTCCTCGGAAGGCTTCGGGCTTGCGCCGCTTCCATACACAAAAGCGCGCCGCCTGTCGCCGGGGTGGCGACAGCCGCAGCCTGCCTGGGATCCGCTAACCAGCGGTCAAGTAACCAGCGATCAAGCCTCGCCGGCCGAAGATGCGCCCCCGCCCCGGAGGCCGCCTTGACCCAGCCCTTCCTTGCCCCGCCCCTGATTCTCTACGACCTGCCGGAAGCCGCGGTCTATGCCATCTATATGCTGGGCGCCGGCCTGCTGGCGGCACTGGCCTGCCGCCTGGTGGCGCCCAGGCTGTCGCTGCCCAGCGACAAGGCGCATCTCGACATGGCACTGCGCACCACCGCGGCCGTGGTCTCCGCCCTCACCCTCACCCTCGCCTTCTGCGCCATCCAGGCGCGCACCCAGCTGAACGAGGCGCAGAAGGTGGTGGGGGTGGAGGTCTCGGCCATCGGCGGCCTGGCCCGGATGGCGGATCGCCTGGGCGCGGCCGGCCTGCCGCTGCATGCCGGGCTTACCGCCTATCTGCGCAGCGTGATCGACCAGGAATTCGCAACCATGGCCGATCACGGCCGCCATGCGGAAACGCAGCGCCTGGCGGATGCCGTGGAACATGCCGGCTATGCCGCCGCCGCCAGCCTGTCGGATGTGATGGCGCAGGACCTGCTGCAGCAGCTGGACGAGCTGGATACGGCGCGGGAGGAGCGGCTGCGCCACGCCGAGGATGGCCTGCCCGGCGCCTTCTGGATGCTGATCCGGCTGCTGATGCTGCTGCTGATCGGCACCGGCGTGCTCTATCCGCCACGCGGCCATGTGCTGGCCATGCTGGCGATCCAGTCGGCGGGCGTCGCCGCGCTGATCGCCTTCGTCTTCCTGATGGACAAGCCCTTTCGCGGCTCGCTCTCGGTCTCCCCGGCCCCCTATGTGACCCTGCTGCAGGGCGTGACGCACCGGGCGGAGGTCTCGGCTGCCATCCGGCGCGGGCTGATGGTGGCGCAGCCGCCGGCCAATGCCGGCGCGGCCCGGCTGGCCGGGGATGACCTGTCGCCGCCCAGGCCCTAACTAGCCCTCCACTCATGGAGGGTTCGCGATGGCCTGGGTCTACCTGGCAGGTGCCGGATTGCTGGAGATCGGCTGGGCCATGGGGCTGAAGCACACCCACGGCTTCAGCCGGCTCTGGCCCTCGGTCTTCACCCTCGCCGCCATGGCGGCCAGCTTCTGGCTGCTGGCGCTCGCGCTGAAGACGCTGCCGATCGGCACCGCCTATGCCATCTGGACCGGCATCGGCGCGGTCGGCACCGCCATCCTCGGCATCTGGCTGCTGGGCGAGCCGGCCACCGCGGGGCGGCTCGCCGGCATCGCGCTGATCGTCGGCGGGATCGTCACGCTGAAGCTGGCGAGCTGAGCCCGCCAGCCCAGGGTCCTCAGATCGGCGCGCGGTTCTCCGCTCAGATCGGCGCGCGGTTCTCCGCGACGCGCCGATCATCCGCCTCCGCCATCATCGCCACCATCTCGGCAAAGCTGGTCTCCGGCGCCCAGCCCAGATGCTGCTGCGCCTTGGCGGCGGAGCCCACCAGCAGGTCCACTTCGGCCGGGCGGTAGAAGGCCGGATCGACGGCGACGATCACCTTGCCGGTCCTGCGGTCGCGGCCCGTCTCCGCCTCGCCCACGCCCTGCCACTGGATGTCGAAGCCCAGCGGCTCCGCCGCGCGCTCGACGAATTCGCGCACCGTGCGCGTCTCGCCGGTGGCCAGCACGAAATCATCGGGCTGATCCTGCTGCAGCATCAGCCACATGCCGCGCACGTAGTCGTCCGCATAGCCCCAGTCGCGCCGCGCATCGAGATTGCCGAGGCGCAGCACATCCAGCTTGCCGTGCTTCAGCAGCGCCAGGCTGTAGGTGATCTTGCGGGTGACGAAGTCGATGCCGCGCAGCGGCGACTCATGGTTGAACAGGATGCCGCTGGCGGCGTAGAGGCCGTAGCTCTCGCGGTAGTTCACCGTCAGCCAATGCGCATAGAGCTTGGCCACGCCATAGGGGCTGCGGGGGTAGAAGGGCGTGCCCTCCACCTGCGGAACCGCCTGCACCTTGCCGAACATCTCGGACGTGCTGGCCTGGTAGAAGCGCGTGTCGCCGCCCGCCTTGCGCACCGCCTCCAGCAGCCGTGCCGGGCCGAGCGCATCGATCTCGGCGGTGTAGATCGGCTGTTCGAAGGACAGGCCGACGAAGCTCTGGGCGGCCAGGTTGTAGACCTCGTCCGGCTTCACCTTGTCGAAGGCGCGCAGGATGTTGCTCAGCTCATAGAGGTCGAGGTCGACCCGCTCCACCTGGTCCTCGATGCCCAGCTCGCGCAGCCGGCCGTCATTGGAGGAGGAGGAGCGGCGGAAGGTGCCGGCCACCTTGTAGCCCTTGGACAGCAGCAGCCGGGCCAGATAGGCGCCGTCCTGGCCGGTGATGCCGGTTACCAAAGCAGTCTTCGTCATAGGCTTGTCTCCACGGCCGCGGCCGCATTGCACTCAAGGTGGGGGCACTGAAGGGGTGGTCTGCAATCCCCGTGGCGACAACGCGCGAAGGCGCCGCGGGATGCAGGGGTAGGGATCGCGCCGCGGCTGCTTCAGTGCGGCGGTCGCTGCAGCAGCGCCTGGTAGTCGGGCGCCGGGAAGGCGTGCGGCGGGGGCCGGCACAGCGCGGGGGTTTCGGCGATGCGCCGCAGGAACTGCGCCGCCGCGGCGACATCGGGCTCCGCCCAGGCGGCGCCGGGCACGTCGTAGGTGGCCTGCAGATCCTCAGCCGGCCGCAGTTGCACCGGCACCGCATGCGCCCCGGGCGCATCCATGAAGTCCAGGTTGCCGGACCAGCCGGTGGCCACCACCGGCCGGCCGAGCGCCAGGGCTTCCGCCAGGGTGAAGCCGAAGCCTTCCGCCCGGTGCAGGGAGACGAGCACGTCGCAGGCCAGGATCAGCGCGGAAAGCTCGCTCTCCGGCAGGCTGGCATCCAGCACGCGGACATTGGGGCGGGCCGCGGCCAGCTCCGCCACCTCGCGCCAGGCCTCCCCGGCGCGGGCCGTATTGTGCACCTTGAGCAGCAGGATCCGGTCCGGGTCGTCGCCGAAGGCCGCGCCATGCGCGGCGATGGCCGCCGCCGGGTTCTTCCGCGCGATGGAGGACGCGGCATCGAAGACCTGCAGCGCGACGAAGGCGCCGGGCGGCAGGCCGAAGGCGTCCCGCCCCAGCGCGGCCGGCGCGGCGGGCAGCACCGGATAGGGCACGATCCGCACCGGCACGCGGCTGCTTCCGACAGGGCCGGAAAAGGCCTCCGCCGTGAAGCGGGAGCCGGCCCAGATCTCGTGGCAGCAATCGAAGCCGCGCCGCCAATCGGCCGGCAGCACCGGCAATTCCCAGTTCCAGACCGCGATCACCCGCTTGCCCGCCACCACCTGCCGGCCGAGTTCCACCAGCGCCCAGGGCAGCATGGGCCCGTTGACATGCACCAGCAGCGTGCCGGGGCCCGGCGCCACATCCCGCGCCGTCCCCTGCCCCGGCGCCACCGGCCCCTGGCGCAGCGGGCCGGTCAGGTCGATCTGCGCCGCCGCCAGGCCGCGCGTGGCGAGCCCGGCCTGCAGCCGCCGTGCGGCGGTGCCGAGGCCGCTCATCGCGCTGAAATAGCCGGCATGCGCCAGCGGGCCCTGGCCATCCGGCGCCGGCCGCGCGATGCGCGGCGCGCGCAGCGCCATCAGCCCGAACAGCGCCTCCCGCCGCATCCGGCGCGGCAGCAGGCTCCAGCCGCGGTGCAGCAGGCTCAAGCCGGGTTCCTCGCCTCGGCCGCCGTCGCGGGCTTCACCGCCTCGAAGACCCGCAATTCGGCATCGGCGCCGGGGATGCGGACCTCGTGCTCGCGCAGGGTGAAGCCCACCGATTCGATCAGCTCCGGCAGGTCCAGCCCGAAATCGGTGAAGACCAGCGCGCCGCCCTCCCGCACCGGGTCGCCGTGATAGGCGGCCGGCAGCAGGTGTTTCAGACCCTGCGGGCCGAGCCGCGTGCGGGTCACGCTGTGCCGCAGGTCGCGGTTCTGCGGGATGGTGAAGATATGCGCCCCCCCCGGCCGCAGCACGCGGAAGGTCTCGGCGAAGCCGCGCCGCGGGTCCGGCACATGCTCCATCACGTCCTGGCTCAGCACGATGTCGAAGCTCTCATCCGCGAAGGTCAGCCGCGTCACATCCTCGCAGCGCACGCCCTGCGGGCCCGTCTGGCCCGGCGGCACATCGTCGAAGTATTCGGAGGAGGAATAGCCGCCCCAGCCGCGCAGCGTCTCCGCGATGCCGCCGACGAAGCCCAGCTCATGCAGCCGCAGCGCCGGCTCCCCGCGCCGCAGCTCGGCCAGCGATTCCTCGCCGCCCTGGCCGAAGCGGTCGAGCAGCACGCGTGCCACCGCCTGGCTGCGGCCGAGCGCGAAGCAGCTGGTGCAGCGGATCGATTCGCGCAGATCTGCACCCTCGATCGGCGTCAGCCGCGCGGAGCCGCAGACGGTGCAGCGCCGCGTGTCGAAGACCTGCGCGGCGGCGCGCCGCCCGGCGCTGCGGGAGAAGCGCCGCCGCACCAGCGCCGCGCCCGCCTCGGACAGCGCCGCGCAGCGCGCCGGGTCGCGCAGCAGTGCGAGCGCCGCGGCGGCCAGCGCGGTCGGGCTTTCCTCGACCAGCGCCTCCGTGCCGGGCTCGAGGCCGATGCCCTCCGCCCCCACCGCGGTGGTCACCACCGGCACGCCGTTCTGCAGCGCCTGCACCACCTTGCCCTTCACCCCCGCGCCGTAACGCAGCGGCGCCAGGTTCAGCCGGGCCTCCTCCAGATAGGGCTCGACCTTCGGCACCTGGCCGGTCACCACCACGCGCGGCCCGGCCAGCGCCTGCACCTCGGGCGGTGGCGCGTAGCCGACCAGCACCAGGCGGGCCTCCGGCTCCTCCTGCCACACCTCGGGCATCACCTCGTTCACCAGCAGCAGCGCGGCATCGACATTGGGCGTATGCGGGAAGCCGCCGACGAAGACGACGTCGCGCCGCGTCGCGAAATGCGCCGCCTCATGCGCGCGGATCTCGTGGTCCTCGAAGAAATAGGGCGGGATGGCCAGCACCTCGCGCCCCGGCACCAGGGTGCGGATCAGCGCGGCCTCCGCCTCGCTCGGCGTGGTCACGCGGTCCACCGCGCGGAAGATCCCGGTCTCCACCGCCTCCATGCGGTCGGCCTCGGCATGCAGCGCCGGATCCTCCCGCAGCTCCGCCTCGCGCCGCATGCGCTGGTGGTGCAGGTCGTGGGTGTAGTAGGCGAGCAGGGCCTTGCTATGCGCCCGCACCGGGCCGATCAGCCGCTGCGCCACATCGGGCCGGGCCAGCCAGACGGCATGCAGATGGCGGCCATGAGCGGCCAGCCAGTCCTCCGCCGTCTTCGGCGCGCGCACCAGCTCGATGCCGCGCATCTCCAGCGCCTCCGCCGCCGGGCCCTCGGCCAGGCCATCGATCGGCGCGAAGACCACGCGCCAGCCGGAGGCCGCCATCAGGTCCAGGTAGCGGAACATGGTGACGTCGCCGGCATGGCGGTCCGGCCGCGGCACGGCATGGTCCACCACCAGCAGCACCGGCCCCTCGCCCGCCGCGTGGCGCAGCTCGAATTCATCGCCGCGGTCCCAGGGGTGCTTGCGTAGCACATCGGCGAAGCGCGCGGTGAACTTGGCGTGGTTGGCCGAGGACAGCCGGTCCCGTGCCTCCGCGCCGTAGGAGGCGCTGCCGAGGTGCACGACGCGGCTGCGCGGCTCGTAGATCACGGACAGGCCCCGCGCGCGGGCGCGGAAGGCGAGGTCGAATTCCTCGTAGAAGGCGGGCGCGTAGTGCTCGTCGAAGCCGCCCAGCGCGTCGAAGACCTGCCGCGCCATCAGGAAGCAGGCGCCGGTGACGCAATCGACCTCGCGCCGATAGGTATAGGCGCCGTCCGCGGCGCTGGCATCGCGGCCGATCGGGTAGCCCCAGCCATTGCCGCAGATGCGCCAGCCGGCGTCCTGCACCGTGCCGTCGCGGTTCAGCAGCATGCCGCCGACCAGGCCGGCGCGCGGCACCGTCTCCGCCACCTCGACCAGCGCGGCGAGCCAGCCGGGCTGCACGATCGTGTCGCTGTTCAGGAAGCACAGGTGCCGCCCGCGCGCCGCGGCGGCGCCGCGGTTGCAGCTGCGCAGGAAGCCGAGGTTCTCGGCATTGGCCAGGCGCTGCAGGCCGGGGCTTTCGGGGATGGCGGGCAGCACGGGATGGGCCGGGTCGTCATCGACCAGCACCACCTCGAAGCTCGGCCCGCCATCCCGCGTCGCGACCAGGGAGCGCAGGCAGGCCTCCAGATCCGCCAGGCCCCGATAGGCCGGGATGATGACGGAGACGGCGGGCGCCGCGACCGCCGGGAAGGCGATGGGCAGGTCGCCATGCGCGGCGGTGAAGTCCTGGCGCAGGTCGCGCTTCGGCGGCGGCGGGGGCGCCGGCGCGACGGCAGGGGCGACCTCGAAGACGGTCGGCGGTGCGATCGCCTCCGCCACCGGCGCTTCCCCCGGGGGCGCCGCTGGGGGCGCCGCGGGGGCTTCCAGGATGGGGGCCGGCTCGGGCGCGGCCAGGCGCAGCCGCGCCTGGTTCTGCCGCCATTGCTGGTAGCGCGTGCCGAGCTGCAGGGTCGCGGTCCACCAGGCCAGCTTCACGCCGCGGCCCAGCATGCGGGCGGCCCCAGGGTGCCGCCGGCCGAACCAGCGCAGCGGGCCCAGCGCGCGCCAGCCGGTGCTGGTGTGGATATTGTGCAGAAGGTTCAGCAGATGCGCCTCATGCGCCTCCGCCCGCGCGCGGGCCTGCTGGACGGCATGCAGCCGGGCATGCGCATCGGCCTCCTGCCGCGCCAGCTCGCCGCGCGCGGTCTCGCGCTGCTGGCGCAGCGCCGCCTCCATGGCCGCGGCGCCGCCGCGGCGCGCCTCGTCGCGCTCCATCACCGTCCGGCGCTGCTGCAGCTCCACCGCCTCGCGCCGGGCGCGCTCGGCTTCGAGTGCCTCTGCAAGGGCCAGCTTCTCGGCGGCGTGACGCGCGGCCTCCGCCTGGCTGGCCCGCGATTGCGGCGCCAGCGCCTCCAGCTCCTGCCGCAGCCGCGCGGCTTCGGCGCGGGCCGCGTCGCGCTCGGCGACCACGGTCTCCAGCTGCGCCTGGGTGGCGGGGAAGCGGGTCGCCGCCTCCATCACATCATGCACGCGCCTGCGGTCGAGATAGGCGGAGGAGGCGAGCGGCGGCAGCGCGCCATCGCCGGCCAGGCCCAGCAGGTAATGCGGCCGCGCCAGGCCGGAGGTCGCCTCGATCACCTCCGCCGAGCGGCGCTCATAGCTGCGCCAGCCCGGCTCGGCGCCGGCGATGACGGAGCCCAGCGCCGGGCGCTGCCGCAGCACCTGGCTGGCGGCGAAATGGCGCGAGAGCAGGGTGCCGAACTCGGCCTCCGTCAGCTCCAGCACGTGATAGGGGTTGGGGTCGCTGCCGGCGGCCGAATAGACCATGCGTTCCGGCGTGCTGACCAGGAACAGCCCGCCCGGCCGCAGCACGCGCCGCACCTCGGAGAGGAATTTCGCCTGGTCCGGCAGATGCTCCAGCGTCTCGAAGGAGACGACGAGGTCGATGCTGGCATCGGGCAGCGGCAGCGCCAGGGCGTCGCCCTGGAGGAAGCGCAGCTTGTCGGAGGCATATTGCGCCTTCGCGTGGTCGACCGAGTCCTGGTCGATCTCGACGCCCACGACACTGCGCGCCAGCGAGGCCAGGATGGCCGCGCCATAGCCCTCGCCGGAGGCGACATCCAGCACGTCCAGCCCATCGCACAAGTCACGCGCGATGCAGTAGCGGTGCAGGTGCTCGAATTCGATCTGACCCTGCACCGAACTCGTCATGCGTTCCCCAGTGAAGGGAAGCGACTGGCGCGGTTGCAGAAAGCGGAAGTTGCCGTCCGCGCGCGTATGGACTTGAACTTCCGGCGATCTATTTAGCACAATATCGTGATCCCCCAAAACCGCATCAGGCTCGATTGGTGAGACTGATAGGTTCTAGGGCGCCGCGCCGCCAGAGGTCTTTGCCATCCGTCTCGCTTGGCCTAAGGCACCGCCCAGGCCGCGGGACCCCCCGCGGCGGTCTTCGGTTGGATGGTGCAATGGATTTCCGCGGCCCGGATGCCTCCCCCTCGCTGCTGGTGGATCTCCGCAACTGCTATGAGGGTTTTGCAGGCATTCCGCAGGAATTGAGGCTGCTCTTCGCCCATTTCAGCGAGATGCCCTTCGGGCGCCTGGCGGGCCTCGCCTCCGGCATTCACCACCGCGCCCCGCGCGAACGGGCGCCGCGTTCGGCCTACGAGAACGTGATGCAGCAGACCCGCATGATCATCGCCCAGGACAGCAAGCGGCACCCCCTGCCCCTGCCGCTGCGGCTGCTGCCCGGGCGACTGCGGAACCGGATTCTCTATCCCTTCTCCGCCTTGGTGACAGCGCATCGGCCGGAGACGCTGGACCGGCCGATCGACCGGGAGATGTTCGAGGACTATCTCTGGACCAAGCTCTTCGACAAAACCCTGCCGCCCGAGCGCCGCGACATCATCGGCCGGGCGCAGTTCTTCGCCACCGAGCTGGGCCATGAGAATGCGCGGCATCTCGCGATGCTGCCGAAGCCCTTCGCGAAGAAGCTGGACAGCACGGGATGGGACCTGTTCTTCGCTGCCAGCGTCTCGCCCTATCGGATCCCGGCCAGTACGCAGATGGTGGTGCGCTATTACGACGCCCTGCCGCTGACCAGCCCGCATACCATCGGCGATCCCTGGCCGCATGCCACCAGCCATGGCCGCATGATGGCGCGGAACATGGAAGCCGGCGCCACCTTCGTCTGCGACTCGGAGCCGGTGCGGGAGGATGTGCTGAAGCTCTTCCCCGAGGCGGAATCGCGCGTGCTGACCATCCCCGCGCTGCTGTCCGCCGAGTTCCGGCCGGAGTCCATCGCCTGGCCGATGGTGCAGGAGATCCTGGCCCGTCGCGCCAGCCCGAAGACCGGCGGTGGCGTGAAGCCGCCGGCCGAGGGCACGCGGCTGGTGATGGCGGTCTCCACGCTGGAGCCGCGCAAGAACTACATGAAGCTCTTCGAAGCCTTCGAGATGGCGCAGCAGATGAGCCAGGTGCCGATGCGCCTGGTGGTCGTGGCCAATCCCGGCTGGCGCTCGGATGCCGAGATGGCGGCGCTGAAGGGGCTGGTGAAGCGCGGCGCGGCGCATCACCTCTCCGCCGTGCCGCTGCCGGAGCTGCGACGGCTCTACTCCGCCGCGCATTGCGTGGTCAGCCCGAGCCGGGCCGAGGGCTTCGACTATTCGGGCGTGGAATCCATGGCCTGCGGCACGCCCGTCATCGCCTCCGACATCCCGGTCCACCGCTGGGTCTATGGCGAGGGCGCGGAGTATTTCGACCCCTATAGCGCGGAAGCGATGGCCGAGCTGATCGCGCAATTCGCCGAGCTGCCGGCGCAGGAGGGCTATCTCGCCCAGCTCGGCGCGACGGGGCTGCGCCAGGCCCGGCTCTACAGCCCGGCCACGCTGATGCCGCGCTGGGAGGAGCTGCTGATGCGGCTCGGCCGCGCGAAGCGGGGCTGACTCAGCGCCAGCTTCGCGGCTGGCGCGGCGCGGGCGCCAGTACGATGTCGTCGTCGGTGGCCCAAAGGTTCGGATTGACGAAGGGGTCGTGCTGCATGGCCTCCGGCCAGCGCTGCATCACCCAGGCCTGTTCCCTCTCGAAGCGGGCGATGCGCGCGGGGTCGCCGGCATCGGCGCGGGTCGCGGATTCCAGGTGCAGCAGCTCCGCATGCGGCGTGAACAGCACGCGGTAGCCCTGCGCGCGGGCGCGGATGCAGATCTCGATATCGGACCATTCGAGGGCCAGGTGCTCGGCCTCGAAGCCGCCAAGCGCTTCGAAGGCGCGGCGCGGCATCGCCATGCAGGCGCCGGTGACGGCACCCACGTCCCGCACCACCGCGAGCTGGCCGAGATAGCCGGGGTCGGTCGCCTGGGCGAAACGCTGGATGTGCTTCGCCGCGCCATCCGGCCCCAGCGCCACGCCGGCATGCTGCACCCGCCCATCGGGATAGAGCAGCTTGGCGCCGACCACGCCGATGCCCGGCCGCATCGCCTGACCTGCCAGCTCGCCAAGCCAGCCGGGCTGCGCCATCACCGTGTCGTTGTTCAGGAAGACCAGCACCTCGCCGCGCGCCTCGGCGGCGGCCTGGTTGTTTGCGGCGGACCAGTTGAAGGGGCCGGGGCGGTGCAGGATTCGCACGCGCGGATCGGGCCGCAGCTTCTCCAGCAGCGCCAGCGCATCCGGCTCCGTGCTGCCGGTATCCACCAGCAGGATCTCCAGCGACGGGTGGTCCGTGCGGTGCAGGATGCCCTCGATGCAGGGGCCGAACAGGTCGGCGCGGTCGCGCGTCGGGATGATGATCGAGACCAGCGGCGGCGTGCCGCTGAAGACGGCGGGCGCGGTGCGGGTTTCCAGTGGCGCCGGCGCGGCGCGGTGCAGCAGCACAGCCGGGATGTGGCGCACCGCCTCCGGCCGGGCCAGCGCCACCTGCCGCACCATCGCCAGCGCCGTGCCGGGCTGGGCGAGGCGCGACCGGCGCAGGAAGAACGGCCGGCCCACCGAATCCAGCGATCGCAGCGGCTCCGGGCTCCAGCCAGGCTTGAAGCGCGGCGCCATGCGCTGGCCGCCGGGCGCGATCGCATCCTCATCGGCAAAGACCAGGTCGAGATCGGGCTGCGCCTGCAGGGCGATGGCGACCTCCGCCAGCGCCTCCGGCGCCAGCGCGTCGCCGGGGTCGAGCAGGGTGAGAAACTCACCCTCCGCCGCGGCGATCGCCTCGGCGAGGGTGGTGCCCACCGGCTCCACGGGCGCCTCTCCGGCCCGCCGCAGCCCATCCCGCAGCGCCGCCCGCCGGCCCTCCGGCACGGCGAGGCAGAGCTGCCAATTCGCGAAGATCTGGGCCCGCAGCGCGCGCAGGCTGTGCAGCGCCGGCAGCACCGGCCCCTCCCCCAGCGCCAGGCAGACGGAGATGCGCGGCCCCTCTCCGATCCGCGCGCGGATCGCCGCGACATCCGCCTCGTCGAGCGTGGCGAAGCATTGGATCCAGAGGCGATAGGCGGCGGCATCCTGCAGGCTGGCGCCCTGCGGATGGGCCAGGGTGAAGTCGGGCGTCGCATCCGCGGCCACCGCTTCCTCCGCCAGCCGCGCCAGCGCGGCTGGCGTCAGCCCGGGCTGGGACGCATGCCGGCCGAACTCGGAGGAGGCGATGAGGCCGGCCGCCGCGGCCTCCCACCCCATCCCGCCGCGCAACGCCGCGACCAGCCCGGCCAGCCCCGCCGCATCCGGCGCGCGGCCGAGGGCGAGGCGATAGAGGGCGAAGATCCGGGGCGCGAGACGGCGCAGCTCCTCCATCGAGTCGAAGGGCCCGAGGCCGGGGCTGGATGAGGACATGGGCAGGCCGCCTTGAAGTCACGGGGCGTGAGGTAGCGGCCAGCCCGCCCGCGCGGCAAGCATCGGACCGATAGCGGACCAGCATCGCAGCCGGCCATGACTTGCACCGCGCCCCCCGCTTCAGCTGCCGCTGGTGCTCACAACCGCGCGAGGTCTTGGGCCCATCGGCGAATGGCCGGCCGGGACAAACCCGGTGTGCGGCCGAGGCTTGACCCCGCCCCGCCCTGTCGCGACCCTTCGGCCCATGGAGGAGCCGAGCATGACCGAAGACCTTGAGAAACTGGCGAAATGGCGCGGCTTCGTGCCGGATGAGGAGCTGGAGACCTATCGCAAGGGCGGCTTCGCGCGGCGCATCGGCATCGGCCGCCGCCCCGCCCTGCTCAACATCGACACCACCTACATGTTCGTCGATCCCGCCTATTCGCAATGCGGGCGGGAGGATCCGGCGCTGATCGCGGCGCTGACGCGGCTGACGGCGCTGTTCCGCCGCCTCGACCTGCCGATCTACTACAGCCGCCGCGACGACCGTCGGCACCCGAGCTATCGTGGATTGTGGAACCTGAAGCTCGGCACCGCGAACGACCACCAGTACAGCCGCGACCCGCGCGCCGATGAATGGCCCGAGGCCTATGCCCCGCGCGAGGCGGATCGCGTGGTGATGAAGAACAAGCCCTCCTGCTTCTTCGCGACCCCGCTGGAGGCCTTCCTGCGCTATGATGAGGTGGATACCGTCATCATCTGCGGCGTCTCCACCAGCGGCTGCGTGCGGGCCGGCGCCATGGACGCCTTCAGCCACAACTTCCGGACCGTGCTGGTGGAGGAGGCCTGCGGCGACCGCAGCCCCAGCGCGCATCGGGCGAACCTGTTTGACCTCGACATGAAGTTCGCCGATGTCGAAAGCCTCGACTACGTCGAGCGGGAGTTGAACGCGCGCTTCGGCATGGCGCGCGCGGCGGAGTGACGGCTACAGCCTGGTGACGCCGATCATGCCGTCGCGCGTCACCAGTCCCGCCAGCCGGGCCTCGTCCCAGCCCTCGGTGCCGGCGGGGCGCTGCGGCACCACCAGGTAGCGTAGCTCCGCATTGCTGTCGTGCACGCGCAGCTCCACCCCCGGCGGCAGGGTGGTGCCGAATTCGGCCAGGATGCCGCGCGGGTCGCGCACCGCGCGCGCCCGGTAGGCGCGGGATTTGTACCAGGCGGGTGGGCGGCCGAGGATGCTGCGCGGGTAGCAGGAGCACAGCGTGCAGACCACCAGGTGATGGCGCGTCTGCGTGTTGAACAGCGCGGCGAGCTTCGTGCCCGCCGCATCGAGGCCGAGTTCCGCCGCCGCCGCCACGGCATCCGCCTGCAGGCGCTGCGCATAGGCCGGATCGGTCCAGGCGCGTGCGACGATCGCGGCGCCGTTATGCGGGCTGCGCGCATCCATGCGCGCGATTTCCTCCCGGATCTCGGCCGCGGTCAGCACGCCCTTGGCCAGCAGCAGGTTGCGCATGGCAAGGCCCCGTAGCCGCAGCGGAGACAGGCGCTCCTCCGCCGCGTCGTGATCCGCCTGGTAGGGGTGATGTTCGTGGTCGTGGTCATGGTCGTGATCATGGTCGTGATCATGGTCGTGATCATGGTCGTGATCATGGCCGTGATCGTCATGGTGGTTGTGATGATCCTCCACCACGTCGAGGCCCGCGTCGCGCAGCCGCGCCTCCTCGGCCAGCAGCTCGGCCTCCGGCACCACGCCCTTCGAAACCATCAGGCTGGAAAAGGCCAGGATCCAGCGCTCGTAATAGGGCATGGCCCAATAGGTCGCATCGTCCAGCTGTTCCTGCACCCGCCGGCTTTCATCCGTGGTGAAAAGGCGGCGCTTCGCGTCCGACAGCAGCATGCGGATCGCATCCGCCTCCTTCTCCCAATGCGCGGCCTCGTGCTCCGCGCGGATCACGGGGCCGTCGAAGCGGCCGCCGGCGTCGTGCGGCGGGTGGTTCGGGGGCAGCTCGGGCATCGGGCGCGTCCTCTGGAATGCAGCCGGTACGCTAATCGGACCCCAGCGTCATCGGAAGCCTCGACAGGGCGGCGCTCATTGGCGAAGGTCGGAAAAACAACCGGGAGACCGATGGGAATGACCACCAAGAAGCTGGGCCGCCGCACCCTGCTGGCCGCCGGCGGCGCCACGCTGGCCGCCCCCGCACTGGCACAGCCCGCCTGGCCCAGCCGCGACCTGCGGATGATCGTCCCCTTCCCGCCCGGCGGCACCACCGATGTGGTGGCCCGCCTGGTGGCCCAGGCGATGCGGGACCGGCTGGGCCGCGCCGTGGTGGTGGAAAACCAGCCCGGCGCGGGCAGCACCACCGCCGCCGGCCGCTTCGCCCGGGAAGGCGACGACCATGCGATGTTCGTCTCGCAGATCGCCTCGCACGGCATCGCGCCCGCGCTCTACCGCAACCTGACCTACAATGCGGAGACGGATTTCCGGGCCCTGACGCTGATGGTGACGGTGCCGAATGTCTGGGTCGCCCATCCGGGCAAGGTGCCGGGCGGCGATGTGCGGGCCTTCCTGCGCGATGCCAGAGCACGGCCCGGGATGCGCAACTTCGCCTCCGCCGGCAATGGCACCTCCACCCACCTGACCGGGGAGCTGATCAACCAGCAGACCGGCGCCGGGCTGCAGCATGTGCCCTATCGCGGCGCCGGGCCGGGCATGGTGGCGGTGATGGGCGGGGAGGTCGACAGCTTCATCGACAACCTGCCCACCGCCCTGCCGCAGATCCGCGCCGGCACCGTGGTGCCGCTGGCCGTCACCTCCGCCACCCGCCTGCCGGAGCTGCCGGATGTGCCGGCACTCGCCGAGCTGGGGGCGGAGTTCAACCTGGTGGGCTTCTCCTCCGAGGCCTGGTTCGGCCTGCATACCCATCGCAGCGCCTCGGATGCCGTGGTGCAGCGGATGGGGGATGCCGCCCGCGCCGCGCTGTCCGACCCCGCCATGCAGGCCCAGCTGGCGGAGCGTGGCACCCAGCCGCGGCCGGTGCCCTCGGCGGAATATGCCGCGCTGGTGACGGCGGAGCTGGCCCGCTGGCGCCAGGTCGTCCAGCAGGGCAACATCCTGGTGCAATAGAGCCTGATCGCTTGAGGTTGGCTTCAGCCGAAAGCGTGAATCAGCCTCTCCAACAGCATCCGGGGTATGACTTGCCTGACCTGATCGAAGACCTTCTGGGCCTGGCGCCGGACAGCCCGCTGGGGCTGCTCCGCCGCCGGCGCCCGGAGGCGCTGCGCCATGCCGAGGGCGCCTATCGTGAATTGCTGCTGCCGGAGGATCCCGGCGGGCTGAGCCTGGCCGAGCGCGCGGCGCTCGCCCGCCACGTGGCGCAGCGCGAGGGCGATGCGGCGCTGGCCGCGCATTTTGCCGGGCTTTCCCCTTCCCCCGCCCCCTCCCCGCGTCTGGACGCGCTGCTGGCCTATGCGGAGAAGACGGCGATGGCGCCGGAATCCACTTCCAAGGCGGATATCGATGGGCTGGTGGCGCTCGGCCTCACCTCCCGCGACATCGTGGCGGCGACGCAGCTGATCGCCTTCGTGCCCTACCAGGTGCGGCTGCTGGCCGGGCTGCGCGCCCTGATGCAGGAGAAGGCCGCATGAGCCGCTTCACCCTGAAGCCGGTCGGCTGGCGCCCGCGCCTGGCCCCCGTGAAGGCCGAGACCGCGACGCCCGAACAGCTCGCGGCGCTGGAGGCCTGCCCGCCGGCGCAGCGCCGGTCCACCTATTTCCTGACGCTGGCGCATGACCCGGGCTCGCTCGGCGAGCGTGGCGCGCTGTTCAATATCGTCATGTATGCCGAAGGCGGGCTGGATCGCGCGGATCGCGAGCTGTCCACCGCCGTGGTCTCCATGGTGAATGGCTGCGTCTTCTGCACCTCGGTCCATGCCAAGCGCTTCGTGGAGCTGACCGGCGAGGAGCCCGCCATGCAGCGCCTGCTGGATGAGGGCTGGGCCGCCGAGCCCGATCCGCGCCGCAAGGCGGTGGCCGATTTCACCGAGGCGCTGACCCGCGCCCCCGGTGCCGTCACCGCTGCCCATCTGGCGCCGCTGCGCGCGGCGGGGCTGGACGACCTCGAGATCCTGGACCTGATCCATTCGGTCGCGATGTTCGCCAATGCCAACCGGCTGATGCTGACGCTGGGCGATCCGCTGCTGCCGCGCGGGATGTAGCCCTCAGTTGATCTGCGCGCCGGAGATGCGCACCAGCTCCGCGTGGCGGACCAGCTCCTCCCGCAGATAGGTGGCGAGGCGTTCCGGCGTGCCGCCGCCATCGAAGGCCATGCCGGCGGCCTCCAGCCGCTGGCGCGCCACCGGGTCGGCCAGGACCTCGTTCGCCAGGGCGTTCAGCCGCGCCACCACGGCCGGCGGCGCGCCGCGCGGCAGCATCAGGCAGAACCAGGTGCCGAAGGCGAGGCCGGGCATGCCGAGCTCCGCCGTGGTCGGCACATCCGGCAGCTGCGGCACGCGGCTGTCCGCGAAGACCGCGATGGCGCGCACCCGCCCGGCCTCGACCAGCGGCTTGGCGCCGGTCACCAGGTTGAACATCGCCTGGATGCGCCCGGCGACGAGGTCCGTGGTGGCCGCCGCCGGCGCCGCATAGGGCACATGGGTCAGCTGCGTCCCGGTGCGGGAGGCGAAAAGCTCCGCCGCCAGATGCATCGAGGACCCATTGCCCGTGGTGCCGTGGTTGATGCGGCCCGGATTGGCCTTGGCATAGTCGGTGAAGCTGGCGAGGTCGCGCACCGGCACGTCGTTGTTGACGGTGAGGATATTCGGCACGCTGCCGATCAGCACCACCGGCGTGAAATCGCGCACCGGGTCGAAGGGCATGTCGCGATACATGGCGGGGTTGGTCGCCAGGGTGCCGGCCCAGCCCCAGAGAATGGCATGGCCATCCGGATCCGACCGTGCCGCCGCATTGGCGCCGATATTGCCGGCCGCGCCGCCCCTGTTCTCCACCACCACCGGCTGCGGCAGGCGCTTTTCGAGTTCCTGCGCGAAGATGCGCGCCAGCGTATCCGCCGTGCCGCCGCCCCCGGGCGCCGGCACGATCAGCCGCACCGGCCGCGTCGGCCAGGCCGGCTGCGCCGCGGCGGGCATGGCCACGGCCAGGGCCGTGGCGGAAAGCAGCGTGCGGCGGCTGAGGCTCATGACGGCATCCTCTCTCGGGAGGATGACGCTAGGGCCTGCCGCCGCCTGCCATCAATAGCCCCGCTGGGGCTCCACCCGGTTCGGCGCGGGCTGGCCTGCCCGCATCGCGAGCAGGTTGCGGAACAGGATGTCCAGCGTGTCGTCATTATAGGTGGCGGGATCGTCGGAGGAGACGTGGGGCACCACCAGCATCCCCGGCGTGCGCCACAGCCGATGGCCCGCCGGCAGCGGCTCCGGCACCGCGACATCGGTCACCACGCCGTCCAGCGCGCCGGCCTCCAGCGCATCGCAGACCGTATCCTGGTCCCAGACCGCGCCGCGCGCCATGTTCACCAGCTTGGCGCCGCGCGGCAGCAGGCCGATGCGGCGGCGGTCGATCAACCCGCGCGTCTCCGGCGTCAGCGGGCAGGCCAGCAGCAGGAATTCGGCGCGCGGCAGCACCGTGTCCAGCGCCGCGGTGGTCACCACCTCGTCGCAATGCGGATGCGGCTGCGCGCTGTTGCGCACGCCGATCACCTTCATGCCGAAGGCCTTCGCATGCTTCGCCGCCGTGCCGCCGATGCTGCCGAGACCCACGATGCAGACGGTGCGGCCAGCGAGCGTCGAGCCGAAGCGCTTGGACCAGCTCTCGGCCCGCTGTTGCGTGCCGAAATAGGGGATGTGGCTGGCCAGCATCAGCAGCGACATCAGCGCGAATTCGCCGGCCTTGGCCGCATGCGCGCCGCGATTGTTCAGCAGCACGATCTCGGGCGGCAGCCAGTCGAAGGGCGAGAGGCCATCGAGGCCGGCGGAGGTGCAGGCGATGACCTTCAGCTTGGGCGCGATTCCCGGCAGGGCGCCGACCGGGAAGCGCGCCTTCACCACGCGGGTCCAGGTCAGCAGGACCTCGGCTTCCGCCATGGCGGCGGCGAAGCCGGCATCGTCATCGGCATAGGAGATGACGGGCTGGCCGATCTCGGGGTGGCGGGCCAGGGCGGCGGCGACCTGGGCGGGCGTGACCGGGAAGAGCGTCTCGCCCGCCGGATTCTGGATGTGCATGCGCATGGGCGGCACCCTCGCAGGCCGCGCCGCCGCGTCAAGCCACCCAGGCGCCGTCGCGCGCCACCAGCCGCCCGGCATGGAAGACGAGGCCGCGCGGCGGGTGCTGGCCGATCGCCTCCGGCACGTTCTCCGCCGGGATGCTGAACAGATTGGCCGGATGGCCCTCCGCGATGCCGTGCTGGGCGATGCCCAGCACCAGGGCGCCCTCGGTGGAGACCATGCCGAAGAGCACCTCCAGCAGCGGATCGGTGCGCAGATCCTCGCGCCAGCCGATCACCGCCGCGCGCTCCAGCATGTCGCCATTGCCATAGGGGCTCCAGGTGTCGCGCACATCGTCATTGCCGCAGAAGACGCGCACACCCTCGCGCTTCAGCAGCATCAGCGGCGGCAGGGTGGCGCCGCCGGCACCGTGGGTGACGAGCGAGACGCCCGCCTCCGCCATCAGCGCCGCCGCCGCCTTCTGTTTCGATTCGCCGATGCCGCCGAGGCAGAAGCCGTGGCTGATGGTGACATGGCCCTGCATCGCCGCGGCCTTGGTGCGGGCGCAGATCTCCTGCAGGCTGTAGAGGCCGAGCTCGCCGGGTTCGTGCAGATGGATGTCGATGCCGACCCCCCGCCGCGCCGCGATGGAGAAGAGTCCGTCGAGCTGGCCGGAGGGGTTGCGATCCACCTCGCAGGGATCGATGCCGCCGAGCAGATCCGCGCCGTCCTTCAGCGCCGCCTCCAGCAGGTCCAGCATCGGCGCGCCGCCCTGGCGCATGACGCCCGCCTGCGGGAAGGCCACCACCTGCACCGTCACCGCATGGGCATGCGCCGCCTTCGCCTCCAGCACGCCCTGCAGCGCGGTCAGGCCGAAATCCGGCGTGATATCGGCATGGGTGCGGATATGCGCGGTGCCATGGGCGACACAGCGGCGGATCAGCGCGCCGGCGCGCTCCGCCGTGGGCAGGGGCAGGCTGGGCAGCAGGCGCTGGTCCGTGTCGATGCGGCTCTGCCGGAAGGGCTCCGCCGCATGCGGCTGCCAGGGCAGGCCGAACAGGGTCTTGTCCAGGTGCATATGGCCATCGACCAGGCCGGGCAGCAGCAGGGCGCCCCCGAGGTCCAGCACCTCCGCCGCCGGCGGGTCGGGCGCCTCCGGCGGCAGGATCGCTTCGATGCGGCCGCCGGCAATGGCGAGGCGCCTCGTGCTGCCATCGGCCAGGCGGCAGTTCGTCAGCAGAAGGTCGGTCATGGCGCGGCTTCCTGTCGGTCGAAGGGCCATGAAAGACGCCATGGCGGGATGGGGGAAGGCCTGGCTCAGCCCTCCGCCGGGCCGGGCCACAGCAGGACCAGCAGCAGCGCCGCGCCGGCCAGCCACAGCGCGATGATGAATGCCGCCGCCACCCGGCTGACCGGCCGCGCCACCTGGCGCTCCGCCTGCGCCCGGAACGCCGCCATCAGCGCCGGCGGCACCAGCCGCACCGCCAGCAGGATGCCGAGCGGCAGCAGGATCGCCTCATCCAGCAGGCCGAGCACGGGGATGAAGTCCGGGATCAGGTCGATGGGCGACAGCGCATAGGCGGCGATGGCGGCGCAGAGCAGCTTGGCCAGGACCGGCACGCGCGGATCGCGGGCGGCGATCCACAGCGCGACGACATCCCGCCGGATGGCCTTCGCCCAGGATTTGAGGCGCTGCAGCAGGGCGGGCCTCCGCTGGAGGAATCGGGGTGCCCGGAATCGAACCGAGGACCTCCTGTACCCAAAACAGGCGCGCTACCAGGCTGCGCCACACCCCGTCCGGCGGATACCTACGGGCCGGGGCGATCCAGGGCAAGGGTTACGGGTGGTGTCAGGGCGCGGTGCCGAAGATGCGGTGCAGCACGCGGTCGCCGACGCGGATGTCCAGCTTCTCCGTGATTCCCGCCTGCAGCTCCAGCGTCGCCCGCACCGGGCCGCGGCTGTCCACCGGGGTCAGGCTATAGGGCACGGTGCGTTCGGCGATGCGGTGGACGCGGCCATCGGCGGCGATGAAGACCATGTCGAGCGGCGCGATGGTATTGCGCATCCACATGCTGCTCTCGCGCGGCTGGCCCCAGTCGAAGAGCATGCCCTCATCGGCGCCGACACTCGGGCGGAACATCAGGCCGATCATCTGATGGTCGGGGCTGACGGCCATTTCCACCTGGAAGGTGTGGCGGGTTCCGTTGCGGGTGACGATCACCAGCGGCTCCGTCGGCAGCTTCGGCTGCGGGCGGTCCACGCCGGGCTGGGCCAGCGCCGGGGTGACGGCCGAAAGGCCAAGGGCGGCGAGCAGGGGGCGGCGTGTGATCATGCGGGCAGCTTAGCAGGCTCCGGCAGGCCTTCCAGAGTGCGGGCCGCCAGCGCCCGGATTTCCGGCCGCACCGGGCCGGGCCGCGGCGCATCGGCGATCGAGGTGAACCAGGACTCGGGCGGGTTGCGGCCGGCGGCGCGAGTCCAGGCCAGGCCGCGCAGCACCGCCTCCGCCCCGGCTGGGATGCGGGGCGGGATCGGCAGGCAGTTCAGCGTCGCCCAGACGCCCGCCCAGCAGCGCGCGACCGACCAGGGGTTGTAGCCGCCGCCCCCCAGCACGATCAGCCGCGGCGCCAGGCCCATCAGCGCGGCCACCACGGCGCGATGCGCGGCGTTCGACAGCGCCAGGCGAGACAGCGGATCCTCCGCGATCGCATCCGCGCCGCATTGCAGCATGACCGCCTGCGGCCGCCGCTGGCGCAGGATGGGCAGGACGGCGTGGCGGAGCAGAAAATCCATCTCGCTGTCGTTGAAGCCTTCCGGCACCGGCAGGTTGCGGGCATGGCCCCCTGCCCGGTTCTCCACGGGCCCGCTATTCGGCCAGCGCCCATCCTCATGCACCGAGACGGTGAAGACCCGCGGATCATCCGCGAAGGCCGCCTCCACCCCGTCTCCGTGATGCGCGTCGATATCCAGGTACAGGATATTGTCCAGGCCCAGGTCGAGCCAGGTCATCAGGCCCAGCACCGCATCGTTCAGGTAGCAGAAGCCGCTGGCGCGGTCCGGCTGGCCGTGATGGGTGCCGCCGCCCGGCACATGCACAACACCACCTTCCGCCGTCAGCGTTGCGGCCAGCATCACCCCGCCGGCGCCGGTGGCCGGGCGGGAGAAGACCTCGCGGTAGACCGGATTGCCATCTGCGCCGATGCGGTGGCGGTCGCGATGCGCCGGGTCCACGGCCTGCGTCGCCTCCGCCTGCATCAGCGCGGCGATGTAGTCCGGCGTATGGAAGCGGGTAAGCTGGTCGGGCGTCGCGCGCGGGCTGTCCAGATATTGCCCCGGCGCCACCCAGCCCATGGCCTGGACCAGGTCCAGCATGGTGGAGACGCGGGGAATGGCCAGCGGATGTTTCGGGCCGTAGGTGGAGCCGCGATAGATTTCGGAGCCGATGAGGAGGGGGCGCATGCCCCGCCAAGATGGCGTGGCGACGCCTACCCGGCCAGATGCTCGACCAGGATGGAGGTGCCGAGCGCGATCAGCGCAAGACCCGCCAGCGCCTCCGCCCCCCGTCCGAAGCGGCTGCCGAGCAGCCGCCCGGCCATCATCCCGCCGGTGGCCATGACGAAGGTGGCCAGGCCGATGGCCGGCGCCACCACCCAGATATCCACCTCCAGCACCGCGAGCGAAACGCCGACGGCCATGGCATCGATGCTGGTGCCGAGCGCCACCGCCACCAGCATCCAGGCGGAGCGCGCGGGCGGCGGCGCATCCGGCGCGCGGCGCAGCGCGGCGTAGAGGCAGTGCAGCCCGACCAGGCCGAGCAGGGTGAAGGCCACCCAGTGGTCCACCGCGGCGATCTGCCCGGCCGCCAGGATGCCGGCGCACCAGCCCAGCACCGGGGTTGCCGTCTCCACCGCGCCGAAGACCGCCCCCGCCTTCAAGGCATCGCCCATCCGCACGCGCGGCACCGCGGCGCCGCGGCTGAGCGCGGCGGCGAAGGCATCCACGGACATGCCGAGGGCGAGAACGGTGATGGCGACGGGTGACATGGCAAGGGTCCGGCTGCGTCGCGCCGCCTTTAGGCCCGCAGCCGTTGTCAGTCAAATTTATCATTTAAAAACAGATACTTGTAGTCAGCACCCAAAGATGTTCCGCAGGCTACACAAGCGGGAGGGGGAAACGACTCGCGGCCGGCGCACGCCCTTGCCAGCCGGGCCGGCGCACCGCATACAGGGCGCGTCATCGGGGGGAGCCCATAGGGGGCTGAGAGGCGGGGCAGTCCCCGCGACCCCACGAACCTGATCCGGGTCATGCCGGCGAAGGGAACGGTGTCGTGCTCGGCCTTGATTCACCCGGATTCCGCATTGCCCTGCCGCATGGCCTCTCCCTGGGGGGGCAGCCGGTGCTGGGCGCGCTCGACCTGGCGGTGCCGGGCGGGCGGACCACCGCGCTGCTCGGGCCTTCGGGGTCCGGCAAATCGACGCTGCTGCGGCTGGTGGCGGGGCTGCTGCCGGTGCCGGAGGGTGGCCTGGTGCAGGCGGAGGACCAGGCGCCGCTGGCCGGCCGGGTCGCCTATATGGCGCAGCAGGACCTGCTGGCGCCCTGGCGCGACGTGCTCGGCAATGTCACCCTCGGTGCCCATCTGCGCGGGCAGGCGCCAGACCAGGCGCGGGCAAGGGCCATGCTGGCCGAGGTTGGCCTGGCCCCTGCCGATGCGGTCAAGCGCCCGGCGCAGCTTTCGGGCGGCATGCGCCAGCGCGTGGCCCTGGCCCGCACGCTGATGGAAGACCGGCCCCTGGTGCTGATGGATGAGCCCTTCAGCGCCGTGGATGCGCCGACGCGCCACCGCATGCAGTCGCTCTCCGCCCGCCTGCTCGCCGGCCGCACCGTGCTGCTGGTGACGCATGACCCGCTGGAGGCGCTGCGCCTCGCCGACCGCATCTTTGTCCTCTCGGGCAGCCCGGCGGTGCCGGTGGCGGTGGAGGTGCCGGAAGGCGCGCCCCCTCGCCCGGCCGGCGATCCCGCGCTGCTCGCGGCCCAGGCCGCGCTGCTCGAACGCCTGGCGGAGGCGGTGGCATGATCCGCGGAGTCCTGGCCGCCCTCGGCCTGGTGCTGCTCTGGCAGGGTTTCGTCTGGCTGACCGAGGTGCCGCCCTTCCTGCTGCCGGCGCCGAGCCGCGTGGCCTTCGCCCTGGCCGATCGCTGGGAGAGCATTCTCGACCATGCGCTGATCACCGCCTCCGAGATCCTGCTCGGCCTGGCGCTGGGCGCGCTGCTCGGCATCGGCACGGCGCTGGTGCTTGTGGCCTGGCGGGAGGGGCGGCGCTGGCTGCTGCCGCTGCTGCTGATCAGCCAGGCCATCCCGGTCTTCGCCATCGCGCCGCTGCTGACGCTCTGGCTCGGCTTCGGCATCGCCAGCAAGGTGGCGATGGCGACCCTCATCATCTTCTTCCCCGTCGCCACCGCCTTCTATGACGGGCTGCGGCGGACGGAGCCCGGCCTGCTCGACCTCGCCGCCACCATGGGCGCCGGGCGTCTGGCCACGCTGTGGCGGGTGCGGGTGCCGGCGGCGCTGCCGTCGCTGGCCTCGGGCCTGCGCGTCGCGGCCGCGGTCGCGCCGATCGGGGCCGTGGTCGGCGAATGGGTCGGGGCCTCGGCCGGCCTCGGCTACCTCATGCTGCATGCCAATGGGCGCAGCCAGACGGATGTGATGTTCGCGGCGCTGCTGGTGCTGATGCTGATGGCGCTGGCCCTGTGGTTCGCCACGGACTGGCTGCTGCGCCGCGCCATTCCCTGGCAGCCGGATTCCCTTCTCACCGAAAAGGTCACGACATGAAGCGGCTTGTTCTCGCACTCGCTCTGCTGCTGGCGCCGCTATTGGCACCCCGGGCCGCCCTGGCGCAGCCGGCGCCCGCGCAGCTGACCGTGCTGCTCGACTGGTTCATCAATCCGGACCATGCGCCCATCATCCTCGCCCAGGAACGCGGCGATTTCGCCCGCGCGGGCCTCGATGTGCGGATCGTCGCCCCGGCCGACCCGAACGACCCGCCGCGGCTGATCGGCGCGCGGCGCGGCGATATCGGCGTCTACTACCAGAAGAACCTGCACCTTGCGGTGGACCAGGGCCTGCCCCTGATGCGCATCGGCACGCTGGTGGCGACGCCGCTCTCCACCCTGACCGTGCTGCGGGACGGGCCGGTGCGCAGCCTCGCGGATCTGCGCGGCAAGCGCGTCGGCTATTCCGTCGCGGGCTTCGAGGAGGTGACGATGGGCGCGATGCTGGAGACGGTGGGCCTGCGGCTTTCCGACATCCGGCTGGTGAACGTGAATTTCGGCCTGTCCTCCGCCCTGATGTCGGGCCAGGTGGATGCCATCCTCGGCGGCTTCCGCAATTTCGAGCTGCATCAGCTCGACCTGGAGAACCGCCCCGGCCGCGCCTTCTTCCCCGAGCAATACGGCATGCCGGCCTATGACGAGCTGATCTACATCACCCATCGCGACCGCGCCCAGGACCCGCTGCTGCGCCGCTTCATCGATGCGACGGAAGCCGCGACCCACTTCCTGGTGAACAACCCGGAGGAATCCTGGCGCCTGTTCATCGCCGGCCCGCGCCGCGAATTGGACAATGAGCTGAACCGCCGCGCCTTCGCCAGCACGTCGAACCGCTTCTCGCTGAGCCCCGGCGCGCTGGACCGCAACCGCTATGAGCGCTTTGCGCGCTTCCTGGTGGAGCGCCGGATGATCCGCAGCGTGCCGCCGATCGAGAGCTATGCGGTGGAGCTGCCGCCCGCTACGCAGGGGCGATGAGCCCCGAACCGCGCTTCCTGGTCGATGCCGATGCCTGCCCCGTCCGCGACGAGGTTCTGCGGGTCGCGGGCCGGCTCGGCTTCGAGACCATCTTCATCTCCAATGGCTCCCGCCCGATCCGGCCGCCGGGCGGGCGCACGCGGATCGTCATCGTCACCGATGGCGCGGACAAGGCGGATGACTGGATCGCCGAAGCCGCGACGCCCACCGATATCTGCCTGACCGCGGATATCCCGCTGGCCGCCCGCTGCCTGGCCAAGGGCGCCTTTGCGCTGAACTTCAAGGGCCATCCCTGGACCGAGAACAATATCGGCAGTGCGCTGGCCGGCCGCGCCATGTCGCAGCACCTGCGCGAATTGGGCATGGGCGGCGGCCCACCGCCGATGGCGGGCGCCGACAAGTCGCGCTTCCTGAACGCGCTGGATGCCATGGCGCAGGCGGCAATAAGGCGCGCGAAAGGCTGAGCCCGGCGGCTTGATTCGAGGTCGCGAAGGGTGCGGAATGTTTGGTATCCAAGAAGGACACCAACCATGCCTCGCCTTTCCCGTCGCAGCCTCGGCGGCCTGGCTGCCGCCGCGCTTCTGCCCGGCGCCGCCCATGCCCAGGCCGCCTGGCCCAGCCGCCCCCTGCGCTGGATCGTGCCCTATGCGCCCGGCGGCGGCTCCGATTTCCTGGCGCGCACGCTGGCGGCCGCCATTTCGGGCCCGCTCGGCCAGCCCGTGCAGGTGGACAACCGGCCCGGCGGCGCCACCATCCCGGCCAGCGAGGCCGCGGCGCGCGCGGCGCCCGATGGCTATACGCTGCTCTCGGCCGACCTCACCGCGCTGGTCATCACGCCCGCCATGTCGGCGCGCCTGCCCTACCACCCGATCCGCGACTTCAAGCCGGTGGCCCCCATCGCGCGCTTTCCCTTCGTGCTGGTGGTGCATCCGGACGTGCCGGTGCGCACGGGGCCGGAGCTGGTGGCCTATGCGCGGGCCAATCCGGGCCGGCTGAACTTCGGCTCGCCCGGCGTCGGCACGCCGACCCACCTGGCGACGGAGCGCTTCGCCCGCACCGCGCAGGTGCAGATCACCCATGTGCCCTATCGCGGCGGCGCGCCGGCGGTGCAGGACATGGTGGCGGGGCAGGTGCAGGCGATGTTCATCGACTATGCTTCCGGCGCGCCCCACATCGCCGCCGGCCGGGTTCGCGCCATCGCCATCCCGGCGCCGCAGCGCCTGACCCTGCTGCCGGAGGTGCCGACGCTGGCGGAGCAGGGCCTTTCGGGCGCCGATATCTATTCCTGGCAGGGCGTCGCCGTGCCTGCCGGCACGCCGGATGCCATCGTGGCGCGGCTGCAGGCGGAGCTGGTGAAGGCGCTGGAGACGGAGGCGGTCGCGGCGCGGCTGCGCTCCATCAGCCTGGAGCCCTATCCCGGCACCGGCGCCGACCTCGCCGCCTTGATCGCCAGCGAGACGGCGATCTGGGCGCCGCTGATCCGGGAGCTGGGGCTCACGCTGGACAGCTGATCGCCCCGCCGGCCCCGCCGCTGCCAACGGAGGGGCCGGGACCAGCCCGGCCGACTTACCGCCGTTAAGCGCCCATTATCGCGCGTATGCGATACTGTACCGGAATGGTTGCGGGATCAGCCTCGATGTCGGCACGCCTCAGCCGCTTCTCCGTTCGTGTCCAGGCTGGCCTGATCGCCGCGCTCGGCGTCCTGGCCATCATCGGCAGCGGCGCCGTGCTGGCCGTCATGAACATGCAGCAGCAGCGCCTGGAACGGGAGCTGTCGGACCTCGGCACGACGCTCCACACCGCCGACAGCCCGGCCTTCGCGCTCGCGACCATGCGCAACCAGGGCAATATCTTCATCGCCGAGCGCAGCCAGGCCGCGCTCGACCAGCGCGCCGCCGCCCTGCAGCGGGCCGATGCGGACTTGGCCGAGCTCCAGCGGACGGCGGCGCGGGCGGAGGTGCAGGCCATCTCGGCGGAGATGGTGGCCTATCAGCGCGGCTTCACCGAGCTGGCGCAGCACCTGCGCCGCATCGGGTTGAACGAGAATGACGGCCTGCAGGGCAGCCTGCGCCGGGCGGTCCGCAGCGCGGAGGCACGCCTGGCGACGCTCGGCCAGCAGGGGCATGACCCGCTGACCGTCTCCCGCCTCGAAACGCTGATGCTGCAGGCGCGCCGGCATGAGAAGGACCTCATGCTGCGCAGCGAAGCCCGCTATGCCGAGAGCCTGGCCGGCACGCTCCGCGCCTTCACGGCGCTGCTGGCGCAGGCCGAGCTGCCGGAGGAGGTCCGGCGCGGCATCCTGGCGGAGATGAACGCCTACCAGGCGGCCTTCGGCAGCTTCGCCGAGGGCTGGCTGGCGCTGCCGGGGGCGGTGAGCGAGCTTCGCGCGGCGGGCATGGCGCTCTCGACCCGCCTGGAGCGGCTGACCAAGGCGCTGAACGACCAGTATGGCCTCCAGCAAGCGGCCATGGCCGCCGCCCGGGACCGTCTGCTGTGGGGCAGCCTCGCCGCCATCGGGCTGGTCGGCATCGCCCTGGCCGCGCTGGGCCTGGCGATCGGGAACGGGCTGGCGCGCCGGATCGTGGCGCTGGCCGGAACCATGCGCACCCTGGCGGCCGGCGACCGGACGGTGGCCGTCGCGGGCCGCGATGCGCGCGACGAGGTCGGCGCCATGGCGCGGGCCGTCGTGGTGCTGCAGGACGGGCTGATCGCGGCGGATCGGCTGGCCGAGGCGAGCCGCGCGGAGGAGGCTGCAAAAGCGCGCCGCGCCGCCCGCATCGAGGCCCTGCTGGGCGAATTCGAGGCAAAGGCCGCGGACAGCGTACGCGTCGTGGCCTCGGCTGCCACGGAACTGGACGCGACCGCCCAGGTGTTGCAGGGCAATGCCGAAGGTGGCTCCGAGCGCGCCGCCTCGCTTGCCGCGGCCGCCGAGCAGGCCAGCGGCAATGTCGGGACCGTCGCCGCCTCCGCCGAGGAAATGTCGGCCTCGATCGCGGAGGTGGCACGCCAGGTCAATGAGAGCGCGCGCGTGGCGCGTCAGGCCGCGGAGACGGCGCAATCCTCGGACGGCGCCGTGACCGCCCTGGCCGAGGCGGCGTCGCGCATCGGCGGCGTGGTGCGGCTGATCGGCGACATCGCGGGCCAGACCAACCTCCTGGCCCTCAACGCCACCATCGAGGCGGCCCGGGCCGGCGAGGCGGGCAAGGGCTTCGCCGTGGTGGCGAGCGAGGTGAAGGTGCTGGCGGGCCAGACGGCCAAGGCCACCGAGGAGATCAGCGCCCAGATTTCCGCCATGCAGGCGGAGACCGGCCGGGCGGTGGAGGCGATCCGCGGCATCGGCCGGACCATCGAGGGCATGGACAACCTGACGCGGCAGGTCGCCGCGGCCGCCGAGGAGCAGGCGGCCGCCGTGCAGGAGATCGGGCGGGCCGTGACGGAAGCCGCCGCCGGAACGCAGGAGGTCAGCCGCCATGCCTCCGGCGTGACCCTGGGCGCGCAGCAGACCGCGCCGCCGCGGTGCAGCTGCGGACGGCCTCGGGCGAGCTGTCCGAGCGCGCCGAGGGGCTGCGGCAGCAGGTGGATATCTTCCTCGCGGGGATCCGCGCCGCCTGAGGCGGTCGGGGCCGCCGGCGACGCGCCTCAGCCGATCCGCCCCGCCGCCCCGGTCGCCACCCATGCGAGTTCGCCGGCACAGAAGGTGGCGATGGGCGCGCGCCGGGCCGGGTCCACCAGCACCAGGTCGCCGCGCAGGCCGGGGGCGATGCGGCCGCGGTCCGTGAGCCCCGCGGCCTCCGCCGGATTGGCCGAGACCAGCGCCCAGGCGGCCCGAAAATCCAGCACGCCGCGGTCGGCCAGGACGAAGGCGGCCTCCAGCATCGCGGGCCAGTAGTAGTCCGAGGCCAGGATGGTCACGAGGCCCTGCTCGGCCATGGGCGCGGCGCTGCCCCAGCCCATATGGCTGCCGCCGCGCACCACATTCGGCGCGCCCATCACCACATGCTCGCCGGCGTCCCGCGCCGCCTTGGCCACGGCCTCGGACATCGGGAATTCGCAGACGCGCGCGCCCAGCGCCCGGAACGCGGCGCGGGCCTCGGGCGTCGCGTCGTCATGGCTCAGCATCGGGATGCCGGCGGCCTGCGCCGCCGCGGACAGCCGGGCCTGGGCGGCGGGCACTTCCGGCCGGCGGGCCATGGCGGCCTCGGCCATTCGAGCAAACTCGGCCACCGGCACGCCGCCGCGCTGGGCATAGGCGGCGGCCTTGGCCGGGTCCGGCAGGCGTTTCGCGATGCCCGGCGTGTGGTCGTTGAAGGCGAGCAGCGCGACGCGGCCGGCCTGCATGTCGCCCAGCAGTTCCTCCACCGCATCGAGGTTGTCGGCCTCGTAGCGGCAATGGATGCGGATATCGCAGCCACCCTGGCCGCGCAGACCCTCCACCGCGGCCAGCGTGGCGCGCCAGGCGGCGATGCCGCGCAGGCCGGGCTCCCAGGAGAGGGTCACGCCCAGGCAGGCGGTGGTGATGCCGGCGGCCAGCAACTGCGCGGCGGAATCGCGCATGCCGAGCCCGTGCGGGAAGCCGATGCCCGGCCGCGGCTGCATCTGCCGCTCATGCGCATCGCCATGGATATCCACCAGCCCGGGCAGCACATGGAGCCCGCCGGCGTCGAAGCGCCGGGCGCCCGGGGCGGAACTGGTCGCAAAAACGCCCTCCGCCATCGCAACGGAGGCCGGGCGCAGCGCGCCCTCCAGCAGCGCGTCGCCGCGCTCGATCAGCCAAATCTGAGAAGCGGGGGCCAAGATCAGGACTCCACGACAAGCTGGGCACGGCCGGCGGCGTAGCGGCCGAATGTGACATCCACCACCTCCCCCGCCGGGTCGGTATTGATCGCCTCCGTCACCAGCACGGGGCGGTTGCGGGATTGTTGCAGCAGCTCTGCCTCCTCCGGCGTCGGCAGGCGGGCGGTGATGCGGGTGACGCGGCGGCGGTAGTCCGGCACGCCGCAGGCCGCCATGGCCGCCGTGATCGAGGGATCGGCGCGCAACAATTCGGGCAGGCGGCCGAAGCGGGCGGCGGGGAAATGGTGCGTGCCGAGCACCAGCGGACGCCCATCGGCGAGCGCCAGCCGCTCCACCAGCACAACCGGGCGGCCGCGGCGGATGCCGAGCAGCTCGGCGAGGCCCGTCTCCGCCGCCACCTCCGCCACCCGCAGGATGCGCCCGCCGGGTTCGCGATTCTGCCGGCGGATGATCTCCGAGAAGCGGGTGCGCGGGCCCAGGCTGTAGTCGACCACATCCTCCGCCACGAAGCTGCCGCGGCCCTGTTCGATGCGGACCAGGCCGCGTCCCTCCAGCTCCTCCATCGCGCGGCGCACGGTGTGGCGGTTGACCTTGTATTCGGCGGCCAGCTCCGCCTCGGTCGGCAGGCGGGCGCCGGGGGCGTGCAGGCCGCTGGCGATGTCCCGTTCCAGCCGCTGGGCGATCTGCCGCCACAGGGCGATGCCCTGGCCGCGGGCGAGCAGGCCGCCGGCGGGCAGGGCATTCGAGGCTTTCGGATCGTCCGTCATGGAAAGTTCAAACCCCTGCCCGCCTTGCTGTGCCAGTTTCGCTTGACGATATCGGGGCGGATGACTAGTTGTCTAGACAAATCGAGCGCCCCATGAACGAGACCCAGCCAGACCCCTCCCCCGATCCTTCCGCACGCCGCCGCTGGATGTCCATCCTGGCGCGCGCCGGCGCCGCCGAGATCGCGGCGCGGCTGGCGCCTCTGCCGGCCCTGCCCGAGCACAGGCGCCTGCGCGGGCCGGAGACCGGGCTGGTGATGGTGCGCGGCCGCGCCGGCGGCGATGGCGCGCCCTTCAACCTGGGCGAGATGACCGTGACGCGCTGCGCCGTGCGCCTGGACGATGGCACGGTGGGGCACGGCTATGTCGCCGGCCGCGATGCCCGCCAGGCGGAGCTGGCCGCGCTGGTCGATGCGCTGATGCAGGATCCTGGGCGAGCGCCCGGATTGGAAGCCGCGGTGATCGCGCCGCTGGAGGCCGCCCAGGCCGAGCGGCGCGCAGCCCAGGCGCGAAAGGCCGCGGCGACCCGCGTGGAGTTCTTCACCATGACCCAGATGCGATGAGCCATACCTCCCCGCGCGCCTCCGGCACCTCCCCGCGCGCCTCCGGCACGACCTACCCCGGCTTCGCCGACCCCGTGCTGGACGCCCAGGCCGCCTTCCGCGCCGTGCTGCAGGCGATGAGTCGCCCCGGCCAGGTGCAGCGCCTGCCGCAGCTTCCCGAATTGCCGCCCGGCCTTTCCCCCGCCGCCGCGGCGGTGCTGCTGACCCTGGTGGATGCCGAGACGCGGCTCTGCCTTGATGCGGGCCCCGAGGCGGAAGCCTGGGTGCGGTTTCACTGCGGTGCGCCGCTGGTCGCCGCTGGCGCGGCGCAGTTCGTTCTGGACGCCGGCGCCGCGCTGCTGGCGCTGGACCCGGGGACGGAGGAGGAGCCCGAGCGGGGCGCCACCCTGATCCTGGACGTGGCTTCGCTGACCGAAGGTCGCGGCTGGCGGCTGACCGGGCCGGGCATCCGCGACGAACACCGGCTGCAGGTCGCGGGCGCGCCAGCCGGCTTCCTGGCCGACTGGGCGGCGAACCGGGCGCGGACGCCCTGCGGCGTGGATGTGATCCTCTGCGCCGGCGATTGCATCGCGGCCCTGCCGCGCAGCGTCGCGATCGAGGAAGGCTGAGCCATGTATGTCGCGACCAAGGGCGGCGAGCGGGCGATCGGCGCGGCCCATGCCTGGCTGGACGAGACCCGCCGCGGCGACCCTTCCCTGCCGGAGGTCACCGCGGACCAGGTGCAGGCGCAGCTGGGCCTCGCCGTGGACCGGGTGATGGCGGAGGGATCCTGCCACGACCGGGGCCTCGCCGCGCTGGCGGTGAAGCAGTCCCGCGGCGATCTCATCGAGGCCGCCTTCCTGCTGCGCGCCTATCGCACCACCCTGCCCCGCTTCGGCGCCAGCGCGCCGCTGGATACCAACACCATGGCCATCCAGCGCCGCATCAGCGCCACCTACAAGGACCTGCCGGGCGGCCAGGTGCTGGGGCCGACCTTCGACTACACCCACCGTCTTCTGGATTTTCGTCTGGCTGCCGCAGGCGACTTGCCGAGCGGGCCGCCCGAGGCAGAGCCGAACAACGAGCCGACGCCGCGGGTCACCGAAATGCTGGCCCGCGAGGGGCTGATGCAGCGCGAGGCGGCTTCCGAAGACGAGCCGGGCGACCTGACGCGCGAACCGCTCTCCTTCCCCGCCGACCGGCCCCTGCGTCTGCAGGCGCTGGCGCGCGGCGACGAGGGGTTTCTTCTGTCCCTCGGCTACTCCACCCAGCGCGGCTATGGCGGCAACCATCCCTTCGTGGGCGAGATCCGCATGGGCGAGGTGGCGGTCGGCTTCACGCCGCCGGAGCTCGGCTTCGAGATCGACCTCGGCAATATCACCGTCACCGAGTGCCAGATGGTGAACCAGTTCAAGGGCAGCCGGACGGAGCCGCCGCAATTCACCCGCGGCTATGGCCTGGTCTTCGGCCATGGCGAGCGCAAGGCGATGTCCATGGCGCTCGTCGACCGGTCGCTGCGCGCGGCGGAACTCGGCGAGGCGGCGGAGGCGCCCGCGCAGCAGCAGGAATTCGTGCTGTCGCATTGCGACAATGTGGAGGCGACCGGCTTCGTCGAGCATCTGAAGCTGCCGCACTATGTCGATTTCCAGTCGGAACTGGAGAATGTCCGGACGATGCGCGCCTCCGTGGAGTCCGCGAAATGAGCGGCTACAACTTCGCCTATCTGGACGAGAGCACGAAGCGGATGATCCGCCGCGCCATCCTGAAGGCCGTCGCCATCCCTGGCCACCAGGTGCCCTTCGGGTCGCGTGAGATGCCGTTGCCCTATGGCTGGGGCACGGGGGGAATCCAGGTGACGGCCGCGGTGCTCGGCCCCGCCGATGTGCTGAAGGTGATCGACCAGGGCAGCGACGACACCACCAATGCGGTGTCCATCCGCGCCTTCTTCCGCCGCACCGCCGGCGTGGCGACGACCGAAAGCACGGAAGCCGCCACCATCATCCAGACCCGCCACCGCATCCCCGAACGCAGGCTGCGCGAGGACCAGATCCTGGTCTACCAGGTGCCGATCCCCGAGCCGCTGGGACGGCTTGAGCCACGCATCGCGGAGACGCGGCGGATGCATGCCATGGCCGATTACGGGCTGATGCATGTGAAGCTCTACGAGGACATCGCCCGCCACGGCCATATCGCCACCAGTTATTCCTATCCGGTGATGGTGAATTCTCGTTACTTGATGTCGCCCTCCCCGATCCCCGCCTTCGACAATCCGAAGATGGACCAGATGCCGGCCTTGCAGCTGTTCGGCGCGGGGCGGGAAAAGCGCATCTACGCCGTGCCGCCCTATACGTCGGTCAAAAGCCTGGACTTCGACGACCACCCCTTCCGGCCGATCCGCGCGCCGCATGCCTGCGAGCTGTGTGGGTCGCGCGACACCTATCTGGATGAGGTGCTGACGGATGACGTGGGCGGGCGGATCTTTGTCTGTTCGGACACGGATTTCTGCAGCGAGCGGCAGGCGGTGAAGGAAGCGGCGGAATGAGCAAGCCCCTCCTCACCGCCCGCGACCTCACCCTCCGCTTCGGCCGCATCGCCGCCCTCGACGGCGTGGACATCGACATCCACCCCGGCGAGGTGGTCGCCATCGTCGGGGAATCCGGCAGCGGCAAGACCACCCTCCTCCGGGTTCTCTCCGGCCTGATGCGCCCCGATGCCGGCGAGGTTTCCTATCTCGGCCAGGACGTGCTCGGCATGACCGAGGCCGCGCGCCGCCGCCTGATGCGCAGCGAATGGGGTTTTGTGCATCAGAACCCACGCGACGGCCTCCGCATGGCGGTCTCGGCCGGCGGCAATATCGGCGAGCGGCTGATGGCCACCGGCGCCCGCCACTACGGCCATATCCGCGACCAGGCTGCCCATTGGCTGACCCGCGTGGAAATCGACCCAGCCCGCATGGATGAGGTCCCGGCAAAATTTTCCGGCGGCATGCAGCAGCGTTTGCAGATCGCCCGCACCCTGGTGACACTGCCAAAACTGGTCTTCATGGACGAGCCGACCGGCGGCCTTGATGTCTCCGTGCAGGCCCGCCTGCTGGACCTGATCCGCGCCCTGGTCGCCGATCTCGGCCTCGCCGTGCTGATCGTCACGCATGATATCGCCGCCGCCCGCCTGCTGGCGCATCGCATGCTGGTGATGCGGCATGGCGTGGTGGTGGAGAGCGGGCTGACGGACCGGGTGCTGGACGACCCGCAGCACCCCTATACGCAACTTTTGGTTTCCTCGGTGCTGGCGGCATGAGCATCTCCCTGGCCACCGAAGGCCTCTCCAAGGTTTTTCGGCTGTTCCTGCAGGGCGATGTCCGCATCCCCGTGCTGGATGGCGTGGATTTCAGCGTGGCGCCGGGCGAATGCGTGGCGCTGACCGGGCCCTCGGGCGCCGGCAAATCCACGCTGATGCGCTGCCTCTACGGCAATTACGGCGCCGGCGCGGGCCGCATCCTGATCCGCCATCGCGGCGCGCTGGTCGACCTCGCGGCCGCCGACCCGCTGCTGGTGCGGGAAATCCGGCGGGAGACGCTGGGCTATGTCTCGCAGTTCCTGCGGGTCATCCCCCGCGTCGGCGCCCGCGATATCGTGGCGGAGCCGCTGCGCGCCCGCGGCGTGCCGGCCGAGGCGGCGCTGGCGCGCGCCACCGAACTCCTCACCCGCCTGAACCTGCCGCCCCGGCTGCACAACCTGCCGCCCTCCACCTTCTCCGGCGGCGAGCAGCAGCGTATCAACCTGGCGCGCGGCTTTGCCGCGGACTACCCCGTGCTGCTGCTCGACGAGCCGACCGCCAGCCTCGACCCGGTGAACCGCCAGGTTGTCGTGGCCCTGATGGCGGAGGCCAAGGCCCGCGGCGCGGCGCTGATCGGGATCTTCCACGACACCGAAATCCGCGAGCAGGTGGCCGATCGCCTGTTCGAAGTTCTGCCAATCCAGGATGCCGCATGACAGCCGAACTGATCCTCACCAATGCCCAGCTCGTCCTTCGGGACCAGGTGGTGTTCGGCACGCTGGTGATCCGCGGCGACCGCATCGCCGAGATCCAGCCCGGCCGCAGCCAGGCCGCCGGCGCCATCGACCTGGATGGGGACCACCTGATCCCCGGCATCGTCGATGTGCATACCGACAATCTGGAACGCCAGGTGCAGCCGCGCGCCACCGCGCGCTGGCCATCACGCTCCGCCATGCTGGCGCATGACAGCCAGACGGCCGCCGCCGGCGTCACCACGGTGCTGGATGCGCTCTGCCTCGGCGACCTCGGCTTCGACGTCGGCCGCACCCAGACTTTTGTCGAGGGCGTGCAGGACCTGGATGCGCTGGCCGGCACGGGCCTGCTGAAATCCGACCATTTCCTGCACCTGCGCTGCGAAATCCCGGCCGCGGATATGCGCGAACTCGTGGAGATGGCGGCCGACCATCCGCTCGTCCGCATGGTCAGCTTCATGGATCACTCGCCGGGGGTCGGGCAGTACCGGGACGTGGAACGCTATCGCCAGATGCGTATCCGCAACGGCAAGACCGCGGCGGAGGTGGACAAGCGCATCACGGAACTGCTGGAACAGCGCGAGCGGCTGCTGGAGCCGAACCGGCGCTGGCTGCTGGACCGCGTCGCCTATCGCAACCTGCCACTCGCCAGCCATGACGATGACAGCCCCGAGGGCATCGCCCGCAACGCCGCCGATGGCATCCGGATCAGCGAATTCCCGGTGACGCTGGAGGCGGCGCAGGCGGCGAAGAAGCTCGGCGTGCAGGTGATCGCCGGCGCGCCCAATATCGTCCGCGGCGGTAGCCATTCGGGCAATGTCGCCGTCTCCGACCTGATGCATGACCAGGCGGTGGATGTGCTGGCCAGCGACTATGTGCCGCCCGCGATGGTCGAGGCCGCCTGGCTGGCCGCCGGCCAGGGGCACACGACGCTGCCGGCGGCGATCGCGATGATCACGGATACCGCCGCGCGGATGGCCGGCTTCACGGATCGTGGGCGGCTGGAGGCCGGGCTGCGCGCCGACCTGGTGCAGATCCGGCCGCATGAGGGGCATGCCGTTGTGCGCAAGGTGTGGCGCGCCGGGGAGCGGATCGCTTGATGCGCGTCGGCATCTATTGGGCGCCGCGGCTGGAGGATCCGCTGCACAAGCTTGGCTCCACCTGGCTCGGCCGGGACACCGAGACCGGCGCCACCATCCCCCAACCCTCCCTGCCCGGCCTCGACATCGCGGAAATCACCAGGGACGCCCGCGGCTACGGCCTGCACGCCACGCTGAAGCCGCCCTTCCGCCTCGCCACCAGCTATGCGGCGTTGCGCGAGGATGCGATGGCGCTGGCCCTGCGCACCCGCCCCTTCGCCCTGCCGCCGCTGCAGCTCGCGGAACATCACGGCTTCCTGGCGCTGCTGGAGACGAAGCGTTCCGACGACCTCCAGGCGCTCTGCGATGCTTGCGTCGCCGGCCTTGACGCGCATCGCGCCCCGCCCACGCCCGAGGAAATCGCCCGCCGCAAACCCGAACGCATGACCGAGGCGCAGCGCACAAACCTGCACCGCTGGGGCTACCACTATGTTTTTTCCGAGTGGTGGTTCCACGTCACGCTCTCGCGCCGGCTGAATGCCGAGGAGATGGCGGTGGTGCGCCCGGCGCTCGCCGCGCATCTCGGCGATGTGCCGGCGCAGCCGCGCCGCGTGACGGAGCTGTGCCTGTTCACCCAGGCGGGGCCGGGTGCGCCCTTCCTGCTGGCCGAGCGTCTGCCGCTGCTCGGCTGAGCGCGGCGAGGACGCGCGCGACGCCCTCCTCCACGCTGCCGTCGTTCAGCACGGTCTCCACCTCCAGCCCCGGCGGCAGCGCCGCCTCCCGCGCCAGGCGGGCGGCGATGTCGGCCTCGGTCTCGCGGCCACGCGCGGCGAGCCGTGCGGCCAGGACCGCGGGCGGGGCGGTGATGTTCAGGATGCGCAGCGGGAAGCGTGAAGCGGCCTCGGCCAGCACGGTGCGCGACAGGTTCGCCACCACCACCCGGCCCTCTGCCAGCCGCGCCTCGATGTCGCGCGGTATGCCGTAGAGCAGGCCATGCGCCGGCCACCACAGCAGGAAGCCGCCCTCCGCCTGCCTCCGGCGGAAATCCGCCTCGCTCAGCGGGTCATGATCCTCCCCGCCCGCTTCGGCCGGGCGGGTGATGCTGCGGCGCGCGAAGACGAAACGGGCATCCCCGGCCAGCCGCGCCCGCGCCGCCGCCATCAGCGTATCCTTGCCCGCCCCGGAGGGCCCCACCACAGGCACCAGCATCGTTCTTGCGCACCGCAATATTGACCGTGACGCTTCTGCCTGCGCCTATCGCCGATCTCAAGAAGCCCTCAAGACGCCAGACGGAATTGCCCCCGAATGTTCACGACGCGCCCCGAGATCGCCGGCACCTTCGGTGTCGTCGCCTCCACCCACTGGATTGCCTCGCAGGTCGGCATGGCGGTGCTGGAGCGGGGCGGCAATGCTTTTGACGCGGCGGTGGCCGCCGGTTTCACCCTTCAGGTGGCGGAGCCGCATCTGAACGGGCCGGGCGGCGACTGCCCGATCATCATCCACGACGCCAAGGCCGGGGCGCAGCGCGTGATCTGCGGCCAGGGCGTGGCGCCGGCGGGGCTGACGGTGGCGCATGTGAAGGGCGAGCTGGGCCTGGACCTGATCCCCGGCACCGGCTTCCTGCCCGCCATGGTGCCCGGTGCCTTCGATGCCTGGGCGCTGATGCTGCGCGACTACGGCACCTGGTCCCTGCGCGACGTGCTGTCCTACGCCATCGGCTATGCCCATCGCTGCATCCACTATGTGCCGCGCGTGGTCGCCACGCTGAACACGGTGAAGCCGCTGTTCGAATCCGAATGGCCGACCTCGGCGGAGATCTGGCTGCGCAACGGCGGCCCGGTGGCCGGCGGCCTCTACGCCAATCCGACGCTGGCAAGGACCTGGGAGCGGGTGCTGCGGGAGGCGGAGGCGGCGGGCCATGACCGCGTGGCGCAGATCGAGGCGGCGCGGAATGCCTGGTATGGCGGCTTCGTCGCCGAGGCGATCGGGGACTTCTTCGCGCGTGACGCGCTGCTCGATGCCTCCGGCCAGCGCCACAAGGGCGTGCTGACGGCCCACGACATGTCCCATTGGCGCGCCAGCACCGAGGCCCCGCTGCGCCGCGACTATCGCGGCCACACCGTGCTGAAATGCGGCGTCTGGAGCCAGGGCCCGGCCATGCTGCAGACCCTCGCGCTGCTCGAGGGTTTCGATATCGGCGCCATGGACCCGCTGGGCGAGCAGTTCGTCCACACCGTCATCGAATGCATGAAGCTGGCCTTCGCCGATCGCGAGGCTTTCTACGGCGACCCCGACTTCGTCGATGTGCCGATCCACCACCTGCTCTCCGACGAATATGCGGCAGAGCGCCGCAAGCTGATCGGCGAGGCGGCGAGCCTGGACCTGCGCCCCGGCACCCTGCCCGGCCTCGCCACCCCCTGGGTGGACCACGACGCCGCCAGCCGGATCGAGATGCTGACCCGCGCTCCCGGCGCCGGCGAGCCCACGGTGGCGCGCCTTGGCGTCTCGGGCGCGGATACCTGCCATGTCGATGTCATCGACAGCCAGGGCAATATGGTCTCGGCCACGCCCTCCGGCGGCTGGTTCCAGTCCTCCCCGGCGGTGCCGGGGCTGGGCTTCTGCCTCGGCACGCGCGGGCAGATGTTCTGGCTGGACGAGTCCCTGCCGAACGGCCTGAAGCCGGGCAAGCGGCCGCGCACCACGCTCTCCCCCGCCATGGTGCTGAAGGACGGCCGCCCCTGGATGAGCTTCGGCACGCCGGGCGGTGAGCAGCAGGACCAGTGGCAGCCCATCATGCTGTCCCGCATGGTGGATCACGGGCTGAACATCCAGCAGGCGATCGACGCGCCCGCCTTCCACACGGAACACTGGCCGAGCAGCTTCTGGCCGCGCGTTGCCCGCCCCGGCAAGGTGGTGCTGGAAGGCCGCTATGCGCCGGAAGTCGCCCGCATGCTGACCGCCCGCGGCCACCAGGTGGATATGGGCGGCGAATGGTCCGAGGGGCGCCTGAGCGCGGCGCGGCAGGAGGAGGATGGCCAGCTTTTCGCCGGCGCCAATCCGCGCGGCATGCAGGGCTACGCCGTCGGGCGATAGGCCGGCCGGCGGGGCTTGCCGGCGGCCCCCATCTTGCATCCAACTGGGCGGTTCATGGCCCTTCTGGAGTCGCATGATGCTTCGCCGCCGTCACCTGCCCACCCTTGCGGCAGGTCTGCTCGCCACGCCCGCACTGGCCCAACCCGCCTGGCCCGCGCGGCCGATCCGCCTTGTGGTCCCCTACCCGCCCGGCGGTGCCAGCGACATCGCCGGGCGCCTGCAGGCGCAGGCCCTTTCCGAGGGGCTGGGCGTGGCCGTGGTGGTGGACAACCGCGCGGGCGCCGGCGGCACCATCGGCACGGCGCATGTCGCCCAATCGGCCCCCGATGGCTATACGGTGATGCTGGCCAGCCCCTCCTCCCACCTCGGCGCGCCGCTGCTGTTCAAGACGCCGGGCTATGAGGGCGTGGACGACTTCACCGCCATCGCCAGCTTCGCCACGGGCACGGCGATGGTCTGCGTCCATCCCGGCCTGCCGGTGCGGAACATCCCGGAGCTGGTGGCCTATGCCAAGGCCAATCCGGGCAAGCTGAACTACGGCTCGGCGGGCGCGGGCGGCGCCAACCACATGCTGGGCGTGCTGTTCATGCAGCGCACCGGCACGGAGCTGACCCATGTGCCCTATCGCGGCGCGGCGCCGGCCCTGGCGGATCTGATCGCCGGCAATATCCAGCTGGTCTTCGACAGTTTTGCCGGCATCATCCCCACGGTCCGCGCCGGCCAGGTGCGGGCGCTCGCGGTCACCAGCCCGACGCGCTGGCCGCTGGCACCGGAATTCCCCACCGTGCAGGAACAGGGCGTGGCGGATTACGACCTGCCGAGCTTCTCCGCGCTGATGGGGCCCCGCGGCATTCCGGAGCCGATCGTGGCGCGCATGAACGCCGCGATCAACGAGGGGCTGAAGAAGCCCGCGATGGTCGAGCGCCTGGCCGCCAATGGCAACGCCCCCTTCCCCGGCACGCCCGCCGAGCTCGGCACCCTGCTGCGGACTCAGCGCGCGCTGTGGCAGGAGCTGGTGCGCTCCACCGGGCTGCAGCCGGAATAGGGCGATAGAAAGGGCCTCTCCCGGCGAGAGGCCCTGCGCAACTGGTGTGGTGACAAGGGCCTGTTGTAGAAACTTGTCCACCACAGCAGGAGCAGGACCATGTCCGCGGAACACCCCGCCCAGCCGCTTGATGATGCCGCGCTCACCCAGGTCGTGGGCGGCATCAGCGTCGTGCCGCAGACCGGGACCTATACCCCGGTGCAGCCGGGGGAGCCGATCTTCGTCGATCCAGGCCAGGGCGATGGCGGCGCGGCTGGCGGCGAGAGCGATGAGCTGATCCAGGTCGATCCCTGACCCTGAGCCGGGCTGGAGGAGATCCAGCCCGGCGGGCCCGCCTCAGGCCTTCTGCGCCTGCGCCCGCAGCTGGGTGATGGTGGCGCGGTTGGTCACCTGCTCCGGGTTCATGCGGATCTCGATGATCGCCGCCTTGCCGCTGGCCTTGGCGCGCTGGAAGGCGGGCACCAGTTCGTCGGTGGCCTCCACAACCTCGCCATGGCCGCCGAAGGCCTCGATGAAGCGGGCGAAATCCGGGTTGGTCAGCTTGGTGCCGGAGACGCGGCCGGGATAGGTGCGCTCCTGGTACATGCGGATGGTGCCGTACATGCCGTTGTTGAAGACCAGGATGATGGGCGCGGCGTTGTGGTGGAAGCAGGTCGCCATCTCCTGCCCCGTCATCAGCGCGCCGCCATCGCCGACGAAGCAGACCACGGTGCGGTCGGGATGGGTGATGGCCGCGCCGATCGCCGCCGGGATGCCGTAGCCCATGGCGCCGTTCGTCGGGCCCAGGAAATCCTGGCCCTCCCGGACATGCATGAAGCGGTTGGGCCAGGTGGCGAAGTTGCCGGCATCCGAGGTGTAGATGGTATCCGCCGGCAGCACCTTCTCCAGTTCCTGCAGCGCCACCGCCAGGTTCAGCGGGCCCTCATACTCCGGCGCCTTGGCCTGCGCCTCCCGCTGCGCCCGCACCGCCTTGCGCCATTCGCCCCAGCGCGGCTGCGCGATGCGCGGCAGGGCGGCGGCGGCACTCGCGAAAGCGTTGACATCCGCGGTGATGCCCAGCGCCACGCGATGCACCCGGCCGATCTCGGCCTGGTCCTGGTGGACCTGGATGATCGGCTGGCGCCCGGCGAAATCGAACAGGGTGTAGCCCTGGCTGACGGGCTCGCCGAGGCGGGTGCCGAAGGCCAGGATCAGGTCGGCCTCCCGCGCCTTGGCGACCAGCCCGGCATCGGCGCCGACGCCGAGATCGCCCGCATAATGGGCGGAGGTGCCGTCGAACAGGCCCATGCGGCGGAAGGACACGGCCACGGGAATGTCGTTGCCCACCAGGAAGTCGCGGATGGCGGCCTTGCCTTCGGTGGTCCAGCCGCTGCCGCCCAGGATGGCCAGCGGGCGCTCCGCCTTGCCCAGCATCTCCATCATCCGGTCCAGTGCCGCCGGCGCCGGATGGGCCGGCATGACCGCGCCCGGCCCGATATCCGGCACGCTGGCCAGGTGCTTCTGCATTTCCTCCGACAGCGCCACCACCACCGGGCCCGGCCGCCCGCTGGTCGCGACGTCGAAGGCATGGGCGATCAGCTCGGGAATTCGGGAAACCTCGTCGATCTGCGTCACCCACTTGGCGATGGGGCCGAAGAAGCGGCGGTAGTCCACCTCCTGGAAGGTTTCCCGGTCGGTCTCGTTCATGGGGATCTGGCCGACCAGCAGGACCAGCGGGGTGCTGTCCTGGAAGGCGACATGCACGCCGATGGCGGCGTGGCAGGCACCCGGGCCGCGGGTCACCACGGCCACGCCCGCCTTGCCGGTCAACTTGCCATGGGCCTCGGCCATATGGACTGCGCCGGCCTCGAAGCGGCAGGTCACCAGCTCGATGCGGTTGCGCTGGTTGTAGAGGCCATCCAGCAGGTCGAGGTAGCTTTCGCCCGGCACGGCGAAGACATGCGTCGCACCATTGGCGACCAGCGCATCGGCGAGAAGCTGGCCGCCGGTGCGGGGTTCGATGCCGTTGGAACTTTGGACTGCCGCATGCGCCACGCCGGACTCTCCCGAAGATGTATTCGGGAGGATTTAGCGCGGCGCGCCGCCCGCGCCTACCTCACTCAGCCGGCGCGGGGTGGTGCACCGGCTGCTGCCGCTCCAGCTCCGACAGCTTCTGGGCGATGGCGCCGATCGGCTTGGTGAAGGGCGCCAGCAGCAGGTACAGCGCCGGCACGGCATAGAGCGTCAGGATGGTGGAGAAGGTGACGCCGCCGACGATCACCACGCCCAGCGCCTCCCGGCTCTCCGCCCCCGCCCCCGTCGCCATGGCCAGCGGCAGGGCGCCGAAGGCGGTCGCGATGGAGGTCATCAGGATCGGCCGCAGCCGGGCGACCGAGGCCTCCATCACCGCGTCATGCACCGAGAGGCCCCGGTCGCGCAGCTGGTTGGCGAATTCCACCACCAGGATGCCGTTCTTCGCCATCAGCCCGATCAGCAGCACCAGGCCGATCTGGCTGAAGATGTTCAGCGTCAGGCCGGTGACATGCAGCGCCAGCAGCCCGCCGGTGACGGCGAGCGGCGTCGACATCAGGATGATGAAGGGGTGGATGAAGCTCTCGAACTGCGCCGCCAGCACCAGGAAGACCACCAGCAGCGCGAGGGCGAAGGTGATGTAGAGCGCGCCGGAGCTTTCCTTGAACTCCAGGCTCTGGCCGCGATAGCTGATGCGCGCTTCCGGCGGCAGCACGTCCCGCGCCACGCCCTCCATGAAGGCCAGCGCCTCCCCCAGCGTATAGCCGGGGGCGAGCGAGGCGCTGATGGTGATGGCGCGCACCCGGTCCTCGCGCGACAGGCTCTGCGGCCGGGCGCGCTCGGTCAGCGTCACCACATTGGACAGCGGCACCAGCCCGCCCTGGGTGGAGCCGGAGCCCGCGATCAGGCCGAGCTGCCCGCCATTGCTGGTCCGGACGAAGATGTTCTGCAGGTCATAGGGGCTGGCGCGGTCTTCCTCCCGCGCCTGCAGCAGGATCTTGTATTCCTGCCCGGCCTCGACATAGGTGCCGACCTCGCGCGAGCCCAGCATGGTCTCGATGGTGCGGCCGATGGACTGGATGGAGACGCCGAGCTCCGCGGCCTTGCGGCGGTCGATCTCGACGCGGATCTCGGGCTTGGTCTCGCGGAAATTGCTGTCGAGGTTCAGCAGGCGCGGATTCTGCCGGGCGCGTTCCAGGAAGGCATCGCGCCACTGCACCAGCACGTTGTAGTCCGGCCCGCCGATGACGAATTGCACCGGCGGCTGGAAGCCGCGCTGGCCGAGCGAGGGCGGGTTCAGCGCGAAGGCGCGCACGCCGGGAATGCCGAGCAGTCCCGGCATCATCTCCGCCGCGATCACCTGCTGCTTGCGGTCGCGCTGGTCCCAGGGGGCCAGGCGCATGAAGATATTCGCCTGGTTCGCCTGGGCCGGGCGCTGGAAGCCGCCGACGGTGGCAAAGAGCGAGGCGATCTCGCCCCTCTCCACGAAGGGCCGCAGCACCCGCTCCACCCGCTCCACATGCTCGTTGGTATAGGTGAAGGAGGCGCCCTCCGGCCCCGTGGTCGGGATGATGATGACGCCGCGATCCTCGGTCGGCGCGAATTCCTTGGGCAGGACGACGAAGAGCAGCGCGGCGAGCGCGGTCAGCGCCGCGACCGCGCCCATGGTCAGCACGGGCGCGGCCAGCGCCCGGCGCAGCGTGGTGCGCAGCACCCAGTTCATGCCGAGGAAGAAGGGCTCGGTCCAGCGCACCAGCCAGCTTTCGCCCTCATGCGCCTTGAGCAGCTTCGAGCACATCATCGGCGTCAGCGTCAGCGCGATGAGGCCGGAGAAGAGCACGGAGGCCGCCAGCGCGAAGCCGAATTCGGTGAAGAGCCGCCCGGTATTGCCGCCCATGAAGGACAGCGGCACGAAGACCGCGATCAGGACCAGCGTGGTGGCGATGACGGCGAAGGCGATCTCCCGCGCGCCGCGGATGGAGGCGAGCAGCGGCGCCTCCCCCTCCTCGATCCGCCGGTGGATATTCTCCAGCACCACGATGGCGTCATCCACGACGAGGCCGATGGCCAGCACCAGCCCCAGCAGCGTCAGCACGTTCAGCGAGAAGCCGAGGGCCGCCAGCGCGATGAAGGAGGCGATGATGGAGACCGGGATCGCGACGGCCGGGATGATGGTGGCGCGCCAGGAGCGCAGGAAGAAGAAGATCACGACGACCACGAGGATCAGCGCGATCATCAGCGCATGCTCCACCTCGTAGATCGACTGCGCGATGAAGGTGCTCTCGTCGTAACCGATCACCACCTCGACGCCATCGGGGATGCTGCTGCGGATGCGCTCCACCTCCGCCTTCACGCCATCCGCGACGGAGAGCGTATTGGCGGTGGACTGCCGCAGGATGCCGAGGCCGATGCCGAACTTGCCATTGATGCGATAGCCGCCGCGGGTATCCTCCGGCGCCACCTCCACCTGCGCCACGTCGCCCAGCAGCACCTGGCCGCCGCCGGTGCGGGCCAGCACCACCTGGCGGAACTGCGCCGGGTCGCTGATGCGGGTATCGGTGCGCACCGTCAGCTCGCGCGCATTGCCCTCGATCCGGCCGCCCGGCAGCTCGATATTCTCGCGGCGGATCGCATCCTCCACGTCCTGCACGGTCAGGCCGCGCGCGGCCAGCGCCTGGCGGTCCAGCCAGATGCGCATCGACGGCTTGCGCTCGCCCAGCACCAGCACCTGCGCCACGCCCTCGACGATCGCCAGCTGGTCGGCGAAGCGGCGGCGGGCGATCTCGGTCAGCTCCATGCCCGAGAGCTGGTCGGAGGTCAGCGCCACCCAGAGGATGGGCCGCGCATCACCATCCACCTTCTGCACCACGGGCGTATCCGCCGCATCCGGCAGGCGGGCGAGCGCGCGCGCCACGCGGTCGCGCACGTCATTCGCCGCGGCATCGACGTTGCGGGAGAGCTGGAACTCCATGGTGACCTGGCTGCGCTCGTCGCGGGAGAGCGAGGTCATCACCTTGATGCCCTCGATCCCCGCCACCGCGGCCTCGATGATCTCGGTAATCTGGGTATCGATCACGCCGGCGGAGGCGCCGAGATAGGTGGTGGTGATGGAGACCACGGGCGGGTCGATGGCCGGATATTCGCGCACCGGCAGCTTCATCAGGGAGGCGAGGCCCAGCACGATGAGCATCAGGCTGATCACGGTCGCGAAGACCGGTCGCTTGATCGAGACGTCCGAGAGCACCATCGAGCGGCTTCCCTGGGGCTAGGTCTTCGGGGCGGGCCTGGGGCAGCCGGCCCTCAGGAGGTCGGGCGGGCCATGGTCTCGGTCACGCGCACCGGGGCGTCGTTGCGCAGGCGCTGGATGCCGCGCACCACCACCACGTCGCCGGGCTCGACGCCCGACAGCACCTCGACCTCCCCGCGCAGGCGCTGGCCCAGGCGGACCTCCAGGCGCTTGGCGCGGTTGTCGCGGATGGCATAGACGAAGCTGCGGTCGCCCAGCGGGTCGATCGCCTCTTCCGGGATCAGCAGGGCATTGGCGCGCGTCGCCAGCACCAGCTCCACCGTCATGAACAGGCCGGGCTTCAGCGCCTCATCCGCATTGTCGAATTCGCTGATGACGCGGACGGTGCGGGTATTGGCGTCGATCCGCGTGTCGATCACCGCGACGGTGCCGGTGAAGCGGCGGTCGCCGAAGGCGCTGCTGCGGGCGGTGACCTGGCTGCCGACCTGCACGCGGGCCAGGAAGACCTCCGGCACCGCAAATTCCACGCGGACGCGGGCGATGTCGTCCAGCGTGGTCACCACCGTGCCCGGCTGCACCAGCGCGCCCAGGCTGACCTGGCGCAGGCCGACACGGCCGGCGAAGGGGGCGGCGATGCGCAGCTCCTCCAGCCGCGCAGCGGTGGCGCGGACGCGGCCTTCCGCCTGGCGGCTCAGGGCCTCCAGCGTCTCCAGCCGCTGGGCGGCGATGGACTGCCCGGGCTGCAGCTGCCGGGCCCGCTGCACCTGGCTGCGGGCATCGTCGTATTGGGCGCGGGCCTGGTCCAGCTCGGCGCGCAGCGCGGAGGCCTCCATATCCACCAGCATGTCACCGGCGGCGACCTTCTGGCCTTCCTCGAAGCGGATATTGGTGATGATGCCGGTGACCTTGGCGGTGACGGCCACCGCATTGCGCGCCCGCACCGTGCCGACGGATTCCGTTCGGTCCACCACCGCGCCGGTCCGCACCGGGGCCACCGCGACGCCGATCGGCCCGCTCGGAACGCCGCGCTGCTGCGCTGTCGGTGCCGCCGCCTCCAGCCCCACCAGGGCCAAAGGACGCGGCAGGCCGAACTGCTCGCCATAGATGTGCCAGGCCGCGCCAACCCCGACGATGAGGGCCATGACGGCAAGCTGGGAAGATGTGCGCATGCGACCCCAGTTCAGACAGCGTTGGCCCGGCAGAAGTCCCGGCCGGGAGGACAGCCTTCACCCCTTTGGCACCCCTTCGGCGCCCGCTGCAAGATCGTTATGGATGGGCCACGACGGACTGCTCCGCGCAAATGACCCACGATCCGGGATTTTGCAAGACAGGCTTGAAGAGTGTCGCGCAAATTCCATGCAAGTGCCATGCCTCCCCGCGCCCCTTCCCGCCGCGCGCCCGGCGGGCCAATCTGCCGGCCCTTGAAGCCAGGAGAGCAGCCGATGCGAGCCATCTTCGTCATGGTGAAATGCGAGATGGGCCAAGCCTACCGCGTGGCGCGGGAAATGGCGGATGGCATCCCCGAGCTGTCGGAAATGCACTCCACCAGCGGCCAATATGACCTGCTGGGCAAGTTCTACCTGGAGCCGGACCAGGATATCGGCCTTTTCGTGGTGGAGCGGGTGCAGACGGTGGCCGGGGTGAAGGACACCTATACCCTGCAGACCTTCAACGCCTTCTCCGGCGGGAAGGGTTGAGCCAAGCTCAACCCATCCGCTGGATGCGCCCGTGCCGCAGCGCCTCTGCCCAGGCTGCATCGTCGTTGACGAGGAATTGGGCAAAGGCGGCGGGGGGCCGCAGATCGGCCTCCAGCCCCAGGGTCTGGAAGCGCTGCACCAGGCCGGGGTCGCGATAGGCGGTGGCGACCGCCGCCTGGATGCCCTCGGCCACCGCGGCCGGCATGGATTTCGGGCCGAACATGCCGACCCAGCTGGAAATGTCGTAGCCCGCCACCCCGCCTTCCTGCGCCGTCGGCACCTCCGGCAGCAGCGGCGTGCGTTGGGCCGTCGAGACACACAGCACCCGCACCCGGCCGGTGCCCAGATGCGGCATGGCGCTCGCCGTGCTGGTCCAGCCGCAGGGCAGGTGGCCGGCGACGATATCGTTCATCATCAGCCCGCCGCCGCGATAGGGCACATCCTCCATCTGCACGCCGGCCAAGCGCGCGAATTCCGTGCCGGCGAAGCGGGTCACCGCCTCCGTCTGGCCGAAGCCGATGGCATTGGGCCGGGCGCGCGCCGCGGCCAGCAGGCCTGCGAGATCCGAGAAGGGCTGCGCGGTGCCGGAGACCATGACCAGGGTCTGGATGGTCATCTTCGCGATCGGCTGGAAATCGGCCAGCGGGTCATAGGCGAGATTGCCCATGACATACTTGTTCAGCGTATGGGTCGAGGTGACCATGCCGATGGTGGTGCCGTCGCCCTCCGCCTTGGACAGCGCCTCGCTGCCGATGGCGCCATTGGCGCCCGGCCGATTCTCCACCACCACCGGCTGGCCGATGATCGGCCGCAGCGTCTCCGCCACCGCGCGGGCCAGGATGTCCGTGCCGCCGCCGGGCGGATAGGGCAGGATGATGCGGACGGGGCGGCCGGGATTCCAGGGCGCCTGGGCGCGGGCCGCGGGGGCCAAGGCGAGCAAAGCGGGGGCCGCCAGCAGGAAGCGGCGCGTGGTCTTCGTCATCGGGCGTCTCCGGTTGGGCGCACCATGTCCGGATGGCCGGGCGCCCTTGGCCGCCACATTAACCCGCCCTGGCGTCACGCCAAGGCTGGGCGGCCCACCATCGCATGAAACGCCCGCCATGCGGCCGCCATCTTCCGCACGCCATCGCCTTGGCCGCGCCCTGCCCCCGCCGCAGCGACCGCCGATAAGGGGTGCCGTGGAGGATCAGATCATGCGCGTGCTTCCCGGCCTCGCCCTCGCTGCCAGCCTTCTGCTCGGTGCCTGCCAGAATCCGGATGGCACGCTGAACGTGCCGGCTTCGCTGGCGCTGGGCGCCGGCGCGGCGCTCGGCGTGGCGGCGCTGGCCTCGGCCAATGACAACAGCCATCGCCACCGCGGCTATGACCGCCGCTCCTACGGCTATTCCCGGCCCTATTACGGCCGGGACTATGGCTATAACCGGGGCTATCGCCGCTGGTAAGCGGTCCCTAGCCCCAGGTGCGGAACTGGGGCATGCCGGAGATCGGCGGCGCCGCCTTCAGCGCGGCGATATCCGGCACCGGGCGCATCAGCCCGGCATCGCCGGCCACCGCCGCCTCGATCGCGGCCGCCACCGCCATGACCTTCGCATCGCCGCCGCGCGGCCCCACGATCTGCAGGCCGAAGGGCATGCCGGCCTCGTCCACGCCGAGCGGCAGGCTGATGGCGGGGTGGCCCACCAGGGTCACCGCATAGGCCAGGGCCAGCCAGTGGAAATAGGTCCGGGTCGGCTGGCCGTCGATCTCGGCCGGGTAGAGTTCCGTCCAGGGGCGCGGGCTGATGGTGATGGCCGGGCTGATGATCACGTCGTGGTTCTGGAAGAACTGCTGCCAGACGCGATAGATGCGGGTCTGCTCGCTGGCGGCGCGGGCATAGTCCGCGAGCGTATAGCGCAGCCCCTCCTCGACATTGGCGATGACATTGGGGCCGACATCCTGCGGCCGGGTGCGCACCTTCTCCGCATGGCTGGCGATGAAGCCGGCGGCGCGCAGCACCTCGAAGGCCTCGTCGGTGCCACGGCAATCGGGGGTCGCTTCCTCCACCCGGCCGAAGAGCGGGCTCAGCGCGGCGACGCGGCTGGCGAAGACGCGGCGGATATGCTGCTCGGTCGGCGCGAAGCCGAAATCGGGCGTCGCGGCGACGCGCAGGCTGCCGAGGTCGATGCCCATGGGCGGGAAAAGGTCGCGGTCGCCGCCGCGCACCCGGCGGCCTTGCAGGGTATAGGCCAGCGGGTCCACCGCGCTGTCATCCGCCATGGCGGAGAGCAGCAGCGCCGCATCGGTCGCGGTGCGCGCCATCGGGCCCAGCACCGGCAGCGCCGACCAGCCATGGCCGCGCCGTTCCGCCGGCACCAGGCCGGGCGAGGGGCGGTAGCCGACGATGCCGTTGAAGGCCGCCGGGTTGCGGAGCGAGCCGCCCGTGTCGCTGCCCGAGCAGATCGGGAACATGCCGCAGGCGAGCGCGACGGCGGAGCCGCCGGAGGAGCCGGCGGCGGAGCGCGTCGGGTCGAAGGCATTGCCCGTCGCGCCATAGACGATGTTGCGCGTATTGGCGCCGGCGCCGAATTCCGGGGTGTTGGTCTTGGCCGTGACGATGGCGCCCGCGGCGCGGATATTCGTCACCATCGCCTCATCCCGGGTCGGGATGTGGTCGGCAAAGATCGGGCTGCCCCAGGTGGTGCGCAGGCCCTGGGTCTCCTCCAGGTCCTTGATGCCGATCGGCAGGCCATGCAGCGGGCCGAGCTTCTGGCCCGACATGACGGCGGCTTCGGCATCCTTGGCGGCGGCCCGGGCGCGGTCCTCATCCAGCGCGACCACCGCATTTACCGCATGGTTCACCGCGGCGATGCGGCCCAGGCAGCTCTCCAGCAGCTCCACCGGTGAGAGCTTTTTCGCTCCGATCAGACGGCGGGCCTCGACGGCGGTGAAGTCGCAGGGTTCGGTCATGCGGGTAAGGGTCCTTTTCCTGGGGGCGCGCGGTTCGGCTCAGTAGCCCATCGCGCAGCCATCCTTGCGCGGGTCGGAGCCGCCGACCAGGCAGCCGCGGGCGCGATCGATCAGGATGGCCTGGCCGCCGCCATGCGGCTTGTCGATCAGCGCCACCTCGTGGCCCAGCCGGTTCAGCCGGTCGATCACGCTGGCCGGGATGCCGCGCTCCACCTGCACCTTGCCCTGGTAGGGGAAGAGGCGCGGCGCATCGAGGCTTTCCTGCACGTCCAGGCCGTATTCGAAGTGGTTGGCGAGGAACATGGACTGGCCCATGGGCTGGTAGTGCCCGCCCATCACGCCATAGGGCATGATCGCCTCGCCGTTCTTCATCACCATGCCGGGGATGATGGTGTGCATCGGGCGCTTGTTCGGCGCGATGCAGTTCGGGTGGCCTTCCTGCAGCCGGAAGCCGAAGCCGCGGTTCTGCAGCATGACGCCGGCCTTCTCGGCGAAGATGCCGGAGCCGAATCCCTCGAAGAGCGAATTGATGAAGGAGCAGGCATTGCCGTCCTTGTCGACGACCGAGAGGTAGACCGTGTCCTTGTGCTTCTGCCAGTCGGCATGGCCGGCCTCGGGCATCTCGGCCATCGCCTTCTCGTCGCGGATCAGCTTGGCCAGGTCGGTAATGTAGTTTTCGGACAGCAGGCGCTGCAGCGGCACCTCGACCTGGGACGGGTCAGCCAGGAAGGCGTCGCGGTCGCGATAGGCGAGGCGCGCGGCCTCGATATGGCGGTGGAAGCGTTCGGCGCTGAGCGGGCCCTGCTCTGCCGTGCCGAGCTTCTCGATCATGCCGAGGATCATCAGCACCAGCAGGCCGGACCCGTTCGGCGGGCACTGGAAGACCTCCATGCCGCGCCAGGCCCGGCTGATCGGGTCGACGAATTCGGCAACCGTCGCGCCGCGGGCGAAGTCTTCCTCGGTATGGGTGCCGCCGGCGGCGCGCAGCGTCGCGACCATGTCGGCGGCGATGGCGCCCTCATAGAAGGCGCGCGCGCCGTGCTTGCCGATGGCGCGCATGGTGGCGCCGAGCGCCGGGTTCACGAACTTGTCGCCCAGCGCATAGGCGGCGCCGTCCTTCAGGAAGTGCTTCGCCGCGCCCGGGTGCTTGGCCAGCTTGGCCGCGGAGGAGTCCCAGTCCGAGGCGACGCGGCCGGAGATGAAGAAACCTTCCTCGGCGTAGCGGATGGCCGGGGCCAGGATCTCCTCCAGGCTCTTGCGGCCATGTGCCTTGTTCAGCGTCACCCAGGCCGAGATGGCGCCGGGGACCGTCACCGAATGGGCGGAGGTCGGCACCATGGCCGTCAGCCCCGCCGCGCGCAGCGCCTCCGGCGTCGCGCCCATCGGCGCGCGGCCCGAGCCGTTGAGCGCGATGACCTTGCCGGTCCCGGCCGGGGCATACAGACAAAAGCAGTCGCCGCCGATGCCGGTCGATTGCGGCTCCACCACGCCCAGCACGGCGCAGGCGGCGATCGCCGCATCCAGCGCATTGCCGCCGGCGCGCAGGATATCCAGCGCGGCGAGGGTCGCCTGCGGCATGGAGGTCGCGGCCATGCCATTGGCGGCATAGACGGCGCTGCGGCCGGGGGCGTGGAAGTCGCGCTTCATGCTGGGGGCACCTTGCAAATTGTTGACAGTGTTTTGGCGCCGGAGCGGCCTTCCGGCAAGACGGGGGCCTGGGCGGCTAGTGCGTCAGCGCGCCGCCATCCACCACCAGGCTGGTGCCGGTCACCATGGCGCTGGCGGGGCTCGCCAGGAAGACGATGGCGCCCATGAGATCCTCCACCGTCATGATGCGGCCGAGCGGCATGCGGCGGATCTGGCTGGTGCGGATCTTCTCATCCGCCAGGAAGGCCTGGGTCAGCGGGGTCTCCACGAAGCCCGGCGCCACGGCATTCACCCGGATTCCCTTGGGGCCGAGCTCATAGGCCATGGCCTTGGTCAGGCCCTCGATCGCGTGCTTGGTCGCCGTATAGACGGTGCGATTGGCGCCCGCGACGTGCCCATTGACCGAGGAGAGGTTGATGATGGCCCCGCCCCTGCCCTGCCCGACCATCCCCTGTGCCACCGCCTGCGCCACGGTGAACATGGCGCGAATGTTGAGGTCCAGCAGACGGTCAACGGAGGCATCCGGCACCTCGAGAAACGGCTCGCGGATATTGGTGCCGGCATTGTTCAGCAGGATGTCGAAAGGCTTCTGGGCCGCCACCAGGGCGCGCACGGCGGCGCGGTCCGTCACGTCCAACGGCAGCGCCTGGGCGGCATGGCCGGCGGCGCGCAGTGCCGTGGCGGTCTCCTCCATCTCCTCCAGGCTGCGGGCGGCCAGCACCACCTCCGCCCCCGCCGCGGCCAGCGCCACGGCCCCGGCGCGGCCGATGCCCTTGCTGGCGCCGGTCACCAGGGCACGCAGCCCGTCCAGGCGGAAGGTGGGTGTCACAGGCAGCATGGCGGGCGCTCCTCGGCCGGAATCTCCCGAAGCCCATGCGCCGGGCGCCGGCATCCTGCAACCCCGCGCCTTCCCCCGCGGCCCGGCACAGGCTAGGGAGAGGCATGGAACCCATCTCCTTCGACGATTTCGAGAAGGTTGATATCCGCGTCGGGACCATCATCGACGCGCAACCCTTCCCCGAGGCCCGCAAGCCGGCCATCCAGCTCTGGGTGGATTTCGGCGGCGATCTGGGGGTGAAGAAATCCTCCGCCCAGCTCACGGTGCACTATACGCCGGACCGGCTGATCGGCCGCCAGGTGATGGCGGTGGTGAACTTCCCGCCCCGCCGCATCGCAGGTTTCGCGAGCGAGATCCTGGTGCTCGGCGTGCCGGACGATAATGGGGCGGTGGTGCTGCTGAAGCCGGACCTGAAGGTCCCGGACGGCGGCAAGCTGTTTTGACGCCGGACCTCTTGGCAATATGCGGCGGCAAGCTGTTTTGACGCCGGACCTCTTGGCAATACGCGGCGGCAAGATGTTCTGACGCCGGATTTCCGACCAACCTCTGCCTGCAGGATACGAGACAATGGCGCCGCGCTACTACACGGTGACCTGGGACCAGCTGCATCGGGACGCCAAGGCGCTGGCCTGGCGCCTGGTGGAACGCGGCCCCTGGAAGGGGATGGTCGCCATCACCCGCGGCGGGCTGATCCCGGCCGCGATCATCGCCCGGGAGCTGGACTGCCGGCTGATCGAGACCGTCTCCGTGGTGACCTATGACGAGGAACACCGCGGCGAGCCGCAGGTGGTGAAGCCCCCCGCCGCGGCGCTGGAGAGCCTGGGCGAGGGCTGGCTGCTGATCGACGACCTGGTCGATACGGGCACCACCGCCCGCCTGGTGCGGTCCATGCTGCCCAAGGCGCATTTCGCCACCGTCTATGCGAAGCCCGCCGGCAAGCCGACGGTGGATACCTTCATCACCGAGGTGAGCCAGGATACCTGGATCCTGTTTCCCTGGGACACGGAGCCGCAGTTCATCGCGCCCATCGCCAAGGCGCATGCGGGGAAGTAGGTCCAGAAGCCCTCTCCCCCCGACAGGGGGAGAGGTCTTTCGCGCTTAAAACGAAGGAATCTCCTCCTTCGCGGCCAGCACCTTGTCCACCCGCCTTCCATCCATGTCGATGATCTCGAAGCGCCAGCCGGCCCAGGAAATCCGGTCGCCCTCCTTCGGGATGCGCTGCAGCAGCGCCAGCATCAGCCCGGCCACCGTGTGATAGGTGCCCTCCTGCGGCAGGTCCGGCAGGTCGAGGCGCGCCTTCAGCTCGTCGGAGGGCATCATCCCCTCCAGCAGCAGGCTGCCATCATGGCGCACCACGGCGGGATGGTTCGTGTCGTCCTGCGGCGCGCCCAGCTCGCCGACGATCGCTTCCAGCAGGTCCGAGGCGGTGACCACCCCCTCGAAGCTGCCGTATTCGTCCATCACCAGCGCCATGCCGATCGGGTCGCCGCGCAGCCGTTCCAGCGCATCCAGCGCGGAGAGCGTATCGGGCAGTACGCGCGCCTGGCGCAGGGCGCGGGCCACCGACATGGGGGCACCCTCCAGCAGCTGGTCCAGCAGGTCCTTCGCCGCCACCACGCCCACCACATTGTCCACCCGCCCGTCGGAGACGATGAAGCGGGTGACGGAGGAGGCGCGCAGCCGCGCCGCCACGTCCTCGGGCGGCGCGGTGCGGTCGAGCCATTCCAGCTCCGTCCGCGGCGTCATCAGCGCGCGCACGGGCTTGTCCGCCAGGCGCAGCACGCGCTCGATCATCTGCCGCTCCTCGCGCTCGATGGCGCCGGAGGTGGCGCCCTCGGCCACCACGGCCTTCACCTCCTCCTCCGTCACCTGGTTGGCGGAGACATCGTGCTTGCCGAACAGCCGCAGCACGAGGGCGGAGGAGGTCGAGAGCACCCAGATGATGGGCGAGGTGACGCGGGCCAGCGCCGCCAGGGGGCGGGAGACGAGGACGGCAACGCGCTCCGGATTGCGCAGCGCCAGCTGCTTCGGCACCAGCTCGCCCAGGATCAGGCTGAGATAGGTGATCAGCATGACCACCAGGGCGAAGGCGATCTCCTCCGCCATGCTGCCGATCAGCGGGATCTCGGCCAGCCAGACGCCCAGGATCTGCGACAGCCGCGCGCCGCCGAAGGCGCCGGCCAGCACGCCCACCATGGTGATGCCGACCTGCACCGTGGGCAGGAAGCGCTGCGGATCATCCGCCAGGGCCTGGGCCGCGGCCGCCCCGGGATGGCCGCGGCGCAGCAGCGCGGTGAGCCGGGTGCGGCGGGAGGAGACGATGGCCAGCTCGCTCATCGCGAAGACGCCGTTCAGCAGGACCAGCAGCAGGATCAGCAGAATTTCGAGGCCGATGGCCATGTCGCGCGTCTCCTTGGGGTCAGGGGCGGATGTAGCGCCGGTGGCGTCCCGATGAAACCGGCCGCGACCGGCCGGCGGGGTCTTCCCTTGCGCGGCGGCGGGCCGAGATGCAGAGGATGACCGCCTCCCTCCCTCCCCTCGCCCGCTGGCTTGGTGCCGCCGGGCTGCTCCCCTTCCTGGGCCTGGCCGGCGGCGTGCTGGCGGGCCAGGCCTGGGCGCCGGCGCTGGCCGCCTATGGCGCCACCATCCTGGCCTTTCTCGGCGCCGTGCATTGGGGCCTGGCGCTCGCCACGCCGGAAGGCGCCGGGTCCCGCGCCACGGCCCTGCGCCTCATCCTGGGCGTGCTGCCGGCGCTGGTCGGCTGGGTGGCGCTGCTGCTGCCCTTGCGGCCTGGGCTCGGGCTGCTCGCCCTGGCCATCCTGGCAACGGCAGGCATCGAGTCCCTGGCGGCGCGGGCCGGGCTGGTGCCGCGCGCCTATCTGCGGTTGCGCTGGGCGCTGTCCCTGGGGGCGGCGGGCTGCCTGGGGCTGGCGGCGGTCGCGCTGCGGTGAACGCGTTAACAAATTATTTAGCTTGTCTCAGGAATTGGATTTGTTAAGGTCCCGGCAACCACTACCCCTGCCGGAGGCATTCGATGCGCGAAGATGAACAGCTGCTCTCCAGCGGGGATCCCGTGATCGACGCGGATATCCTTCCCTTCCCCAATACCGGCGAGCGCCGCCTGCGCGTCGCCCTGCGGAACCTGGACGCCGCCCTGGCCGAGCAGCGCCAGGCCATCGCCGCCTTCCGCGCCGAGCTCGCCGCCCTGAACAGCGCCGTCGCCGATCTCGGCCAGAGCACCCAGCTGCTGCAGGACCGTCTGCACGACGCCGCCGAGGACACCGCCCTGGCGCGCGAGGCCGCGCTGCGCCTGCAGGCCACGGCGGAGGCCATGGAACAGGTGAGCTGAGCCGCTTGCCGCCCCGCACCGCCCGGCGGTAGTCAGGCCGGGAGGGGCTGGGGGGCCAGGGATGCGCGACAGGATCACCCAGCTGCTGGACCGGCTGAGCCCGGCCGAGCGCAAGGTGGCCGAATGGGTCCTGGCCGAGCCGGCCGCCGCCATGGCGGGCACGCTGGCCGGCCTGGCGCGCGGGGCCGGCGTCTCGGAGCCCACCGTCATCCGCTTCTGCCGCTCTATCGGCCTCGAAGGCTTTGCGGAACTGCGGCTGGCCCTCGCACGGGCCGAGGGTGGCGCGGGCCCCCTGCCCCGCCGCATCGGCCCGGACACACCTGTGGCGGAAGCCGCCCTGGCTGCCTGCGACAGCGCCCTGGCCACGCTGCACAGGCTGCGCCGAGGGCTGGATCCGGCGGCGATCGAGCGCGCCGCCCTGGCGCTGCTGCGCGCCGCGCGCGTCGAGCTCTGGGGCTTCGGCGCCTCCGCCACCGCGGCGGAGGACCTGGCCCAGAAACTGTTCCCGCTCTGCCGCAGCGTGGTGGCGCGGCGCGACCCGCATCTCCAGGCCATGGCCGCCGCGACCCTGGACGGGGAGGCGGTGGCGCTCTGCCTCTCCCGCACCGGCCGGACGCGGGAGGTGGTGGAGGTCGCGCGCCTGGCCGCCGCATCGGGCGCCACCGTGCTGGCCCTCACCCGCCCCGGCACCCCGCTGGCCGACGCCGCCACCCTGCTCATCCCCTGCGAGGTGACGGAGGAGGCCGGGCTGCAGTCGGCCATGGCGGCGCGCCTGGCGCAGCTGGTGCTGGGCGATGCGCTGGCCCTCGCCGTCGCCCTGCTGGCGCCGCCGGCGGCGGCGGAGCGGCTGGCACGCATGCAGACGGCGCTGGAGGCGCGGCGGCTGCCGGGGTGACGCGCGCCGGCGCCAGCCATGCTATGGCGGGCGGCAGATCAACGACCCCCGGCCCAAGCCGGCCGGGGCGATGGGAGAGACATCCATGGGCCATCCCCTGACCCATCCCCTGACCCATCCCCTTCTGGCGGGCCTGCGCGCGGCGCGCGTCATTCCCGTGGTGCGGACGACGGATGCCCGGCTGGCGGCGCTGGCCGTGGAATGGCTGCGCGGCGCCGGCCTGACCATCTTCGAGATCACCCTGACCGTGCCCGATGCGCCCGGGCTGATCCGCGCCCTGGCCGCCGATCCGGCGCTCACCATCGGCGCCGGCACCGTGCCGGACCGCGAAGCGGCCGAGGCCTGCCTGGCCGCCGGCGCGCGATTCCTGGTCTCGCCCTGGGTCGATCCGGCGGTGGCCGAGGCGGCGCGTGCGGCCGGCGCCGCCGCCATGCTCGGCGCCATGACTCCGACCGAGGTGCGCGCGGCGCTGGCCGCCGGCGCCGATGTGGTGAAGCTCTTCCCGGCGAGTTCCGCCGGCGGCCCGGCCCATGTGAAGGCGCTGCGCGCGGTCTTCCCGCAGGTGGCCTTCTGCCCGACCGGCGGCGTGGATGCGCGCAATGCGCCGGATTATCTCGCGGCCGGCGCCGCCTTCGTCGGCATCGGCGGCAAGCTGGTGGACGAGGCGGCGCTGGCTCGCGGCGACCGCGCGGCGATCGAGGCTGCGGCGCGCGACGTGCTGGGCCTGGCGCAGGCCTGACAGATCATGTGAGACGACCGGACAGCGGAACCGCGCCAGGAAAGACGCCCATGCCCGACATCCTCTGCCTCGGCGAGCCGATGCTGGAATACAACCAGCAGCCGATCGGCCCCGACGGCCGCAGCCTCTACCTGGAGGGCCATGGCGGCGATACCTCCAACGCCGCCATCGCGGCGGCACGCAGCGGCGCCGATGCCGGCATCATCGCGCGGATGGGCGATGACCGCCCGGCCCAGAGTTTTTCCGAACTCTGGGCGATGGAGGGGGTGGATACCGCTACGGTGCAGACCGATCCGGAGGCGCCGACCGGCATCTACTTCGTCACCCATGGGCCGCAGGGCCACGACTTCACCTTCTACCGCAAGGGCAGCGCCGCCAGCCGCATGCGGGTGCAGGACGTGCCGGAGGAGGCGATCCGCGGCGCGCGCATCCTGCACCTTTCGGGGATCAGCCTCGGCATTTCGGAGACCGCCTGCGATGCCGGCTTCCATGCCATCCAGCTGGCGCGGAAGGCGGGCGTCACCGTCTCCTTCGACACCAATCTGCGGCTGCGCCTCTGGCCGCTGCGCCGCGCCTCCGCCTGCATCCATACGGCGGTCGGCATGTCCGACCTGGTGTTTCCCTCGCTGGACGATGCGCGGCTGCTGACGGGGTTGAAGGAGCCGGATGCGATCGCCGATTTCTACCTGCGGCTCTGCCCCATGGTGCTGCTGAAGCTTGGGGCGGAGGGGCTGCTGGTGGCGACGCGGGAGGCCCGGGCGCGCATTCCGGGCTTCGCCGTGCAGGCGGTGGATGCGACGGGCGCGGGCGATACGCTGGCCGGCGCCTTCATGGCGCGCGCGGTGGCCGGCGACGATGTCTGGCAGGCGGCGCGCTACGCCAATGCGGCTGCGGCGCTCTCCACCACCGGCTATGGCGCCGTGGCACCGATCCCGACCGCGGCGGAGGTGCATGCCTTCCTGGAGATGCAGCGAAGCTGACGCCGGAGTACCGCGGGGCCGGACAGCGGCTCCTGATTTCGTTGCAACTTCGGTGGTTTTTTCGGCGACGGCAGCGGATTCGCCATTACGGGCGCTGGCCGATTGTATATGCCCTACGGCGAAGGTGCCGGCGGGGGAGTTCGGCGCTGCGTGAACGAGAATTCGGAACGCCCGCGCCATGCCGATTGCCGGATTGCAGCCCAGCGTGACCTTCGGCGAGAACGCGGCCAATGCCGCGCCGCTGCTGCTCGATATCGACGTCGCCCTCACCTTCGCCACCCCGATCGCCAATGGCCGGCTGGTGGTCGGCGGGCTGCTGGCGGGGGATCGGGTGACGATCCTGCCGCAGGAGGAGGGCGGGCGCGGGATCGGCTTCGACGGCACCACCGTGACCTATGACGGCATCGCCATCGGCACGGCCAGCGGCGGCCTCGGCGCGGATCTGGTGGTGCAGTTCAATGCCGATGCCACCTTGGCGATGGTCGATGTGCTGATCGAGCGCCTGGCCTATGCCACGACGAGCGACGCACCTACGACCACGCGCGACCTGACCCTTCGTGTGGTGGATGGCGCCGGGCAGGGCCAGGACGGCATCGGCGCTCTGACGCAGCTGACAGGCAGTGACAATCCCTTCGATGGCATCGATGTGGGCGAATACAGCACGCCCGTGTTCGTCGATCTCGACGGAGACGGCGAGCTGGACCTCGTCTCGTCGGAAGAATACGGTCTGCTCCTGGCGTGGCGCAACATCGGCACCGCCACAGCCCCGCGCTTCGAAGCGCTGACCGGCAGCGACAATCCATTCGAAGCAGTCGGCATCCTACTTCGGGTCGCGCCGGCCTTCGTGGATTTCGACGGCGACCGCGACTTCGATCTTGTCGTGGGCGGTTATGGTTTCGATGGCATAGATATTCTTGCCTGGCGTAACACCGGCACGGCGACGGCACCCAGCTTCACCGCGCTCGAAGGGACTGCCAACCCCTTCAACGCTCCGATAAGTGGTCTGTACCATTCGCCCGCCTTCCTGGATCTGGAGGGCGATGGTGACATGGACCTGGTAGTGGGTTCCTTCAGTGGCCGTTTTTTAGCCTTTCGCAATACAGGCACCGCGACCGAGCCCAGCTATGTCCAGCTCCTCGACGCCGACAATCCCTTCGGCAGCCTCAACAGCGTGAATCTTGCCAGGCCTGCCTTCGTGGACCTCGACGGCGACGGCGACCTCGATCTCCTCGTGGGGCAAGGGACGGGAACCTTCATTGCATGGCGCAATACAGGCAGCACGGCAGCGCCCAGCTTCACCCTGCTGACGGGTGAGGAAGCTCCCTTCGCGGGCATGGATCTGGGTACTCGCACCGCGCCCGCCTTCATGGACCTGGACGCGGATGGCGACCTGGATGTCGTGGTGGGCAATCAGCAGGGCACGCTGCTCGCCTTCCGCAACACGGCGCCGCTGCCGACCATCACCGTCAACGTGACGCGGGAGAATGACGCGCCGACAGGCGGCGTCACGCTCGGCGCGGATGCCGCAGGCCTGCGCGGCGCGACCGAGAGCGTGGATGATCCGGACGGCCTCGGCCGCCTCACGCTGCATTGGCAGGCGCTGCAATCCGGCATCTGGAAGGACATCGCCGGGGCCACGGGCAGCAGCTTCACCCCCGGCCTCGCCCAGTCCGGCCAGCTGCTCTGGGCCGAGGCGCGCTTCACCGATGCCGGCGGCACGCGCGAACGCCTGGGCTCCACCAGCCTCGCGCAGGTCGGCACCGCGGGGGACGACCCGCTCTCCACCAATGCCAGCGGCGTCACCATGCTGTTCGGCCTCGACGGCGACGACACGCTCTCCGGCTCGCTGGGCGAGGCCACGCTGGTCGGTGGCACAGGCAACGATACCTACAGGGTGGACAGTGCCGGCGACGTGGTGATCGAGCTGGCGGATGAGGGCGAGGATCGCGTCCTCGCCTCGCTGGATTGGACGCTGGGCGCGGCCACCGAACACCTGACGCTGACCGGCACCGCCGCGCTGCGCGGCACCGGCAATGGGCTGGACAACCGCATCGCCGGCAATGCCGGCGACAACGCCCTGGATGGCGGCGCGGGCAATGACACGCTCTGGGGTGGCGCCGGCAAGGATGTGCTGACGGGCGGCACGGGCGCCGACCGCTTCGCCTTCACCGCCGCCAGCGACAGCGCGCCGACGCCGGCCGGCCGCGACGTGATCACCGACTGGGGCGTGGGCGATGTCATCGACCTCACCGGTTTCGACGCCGATCTCACCCAGGCCGGCGTGCAGGCCTTCGCCTTCCATGGCGTGACCAGCAGCATGCAGACGGCCCGGGCCGGCGAGCTCTGGGTCTATGTCTTCGGCGGCGAAACCTACCTGATCGGCGGCATCGACGGCGACCGCGCCCGTGACTTCCAGATCGAGATCACCGGCCTGCACAGGCTGAACGCCGAGAGCTTCGCGGGCCTCGGCGCCTTCCTCGCCGATACCGGGCAGGACAACACGCTATGGGGCAGCGAGCGGGCCGACCGGCTTTCGGGCGGCGGCGGCGATGACCTGCTGATCGGCGGCGGTGGCAAGGACGTGCTGACGGGCGGCGAAGGCCGCGACATCTTCGCCTGGCGGCACGAGAGCGAGTGCGGCACCACGACGGGCAGCCGCGACGTGGTGACGGATTTCGCGGCGGGCGACCGCATCGACCTTTCGGCGCTGGATGCCGATGCGACCCAGGACGGGCGGCAGGGCTTCACCTGGCTGGGCCAGCTCACGCCTTCCGCCGGTGCCGTAATGGGCGCGGGGCAGATCGGTTTCCACCACTACAAGGGCAATACCTTCGTTGATATCGGGCTCGACGGAGACGGAATTCGCGACATGACCATCGAGCTTGGTGGGACGAAATCGCTGTCACTGACTGATTTCATCCTGTGAGACGTTTGAGGCATTCCGGGCGTTTGCCGAGGTAAATGTAACCATACTGGAATTTTTCTTGTTACGGTCTGATCGACGCTTGCCACTTTATTAAGAAAGTATATCCGGAACCCGGTTGGGTTCGGAAAGCGGCCCGCGAAGTTTCGACAGAGCAGGGGCGCCCGCGACATGCCGATCTCCGACCTCACCGCCCAGGTGGCGTTCGATGCCGCGGCCGCCGGCGCCGCGCCGCGCCTGCTCGACAGCGACGTGGTCTTCACCCTGCCCGGTACCGGGTCGATGGGCGGCGGGCGCCTGGTGGTCTCCGGCCTGCTGGCGGAGGATCAAATCACCATCCTGTCGCAGGATGCGGGCGGCACCGGCATCACCTTCGACGGCACCACAGTGTCCTATCGCGGCATCGCCATCGGCATCGCCATCGGCACCGCCTCGGGCGGGCTCGGTGCCGACTTCGTGGTCGATTTCGCCACCGGCACCACGGCGGCGGCGGTGGATGCGCTGATCCAGCGCCTCGCCTTCCAGACCCTGGGCGACGCGCCGGCGGCCACGCGCGACCTCATCATCAAGGCGATGGATAACAGAGGCACCAATGGTGCCTACCTGCCGCTGACGGGCAGCGCCAATCCCTTCAACGGGCTCGATGTCGGCAACGAATCCAGCCCGACCTTCCTGGACCTCGACGGCGACGGTGACCTCGATATGGTCAGCGGTTCCCTGCTCAATGGGCTGTTGGCCTACCGCAACACGGGCACGGATGCCGCGCCCAGCTTCTCCGTCTGGGCTGGCGAGGACAATCCGATTCCCGCCTACGGGTCAGCCGCCATCACGAATCCGACCTTCGCCGATCTGGATGGCGACGGCGATCTCGACCTGGTCGTCGGCACGGGGGAGAGCGAATTCAGCACCTGGCGCAACACCGGCACGACCACCACGCCCGTCTTCGTCGAACTGACCGGAGCCGACAATCCGCTCGTCCTCGACCGCGCCGATTTCGCCATGGCCACCTTCGGAGACCTGGATGGCGACGGCGACCTCGATCTCATCGTGACGAACCGGTTCTACGATCGTGCTCCGCAGACATTCCTGAACACCGGGACCGCGACGGCGCCGATCTTCACACGTCTCGAGGGAGACGACGATCCATTCCTCGGCATGTCCGTTGAGCGCGACTTGCCCACGTCGACCATCGTGGACCTCGATGAGGATGGCGACATGGACGTGGTCTTCGGCGTCTCCAATGTGCTGCTGAACGATGGCGGCGACGGCGCGCTGAGCTTCACGCGGCTCGACATGTTCGACAATCCGCTCTCAGGCCTCACCGCCTTCCTCGGTCGCCCGGTGATGGCCTTCCTCGACCTCGATGCCGATGGCGATTCGGATCCGGTCTTCGGTGACGTCTTGGGCCGGTTCGCCACCTACCGGAATGTCGGCCTGCCTGGCATCACCGTGAATGTGACGGCCGACAACAACGCGCCCACGGGCTTCCTGCGGCTCATTGCCGACGAGAACGGGCTTTCGGCGGATACCAGCTATCTCGGCGACGCGGATGGGCTGGGCGCCTTCACGTTGCAATGGCAGGTGCAGCAGGCCGGGGTCTGGACCGATATCGCGGGCGGCGAGGTTGCGACCTTCACCCCCGGCCTCGGCCAGGCCGGCCAGCTGCTGCGGGTCGAGGCGCGCTACACCGATGGTGGCGGGACGGCGGAGGCGGTGGCCTCCACCGACATGGTGCGGGTCGGCACGGCCGGCGCCGATGCCCTGACCATCGGCTTCGAGGTCCCGGTGCTCTTCGGGCTGGAGGGCGCCGACACGCTGGCGGGCGGCAGCGGCAATGCCACGCTGGTCGGCGGCGCGGGCGACGATGTCTATGTGATCGGCACGAGCGGCGGCCGGGTCGTGGAGACGGCCGACGGCGGGGAGGATCATGTCTTCTCCTCCACCACCTATACGCTGGCTTCGGGCGTCGAGCATCTCACCCTGATCGGCTCCGCCGATATCGGGGCAGGCAATGCACTGGCCAACCGCATCGAGGGCAATGCGCGCGACAACTGGCTGCCTGGCTACGGAGGCGACGACACGATTTCAGGCGGCGCCGGCAATGACACCATGTGGGGCCAGGAAGGCCGCGACCTGATGAGCGGCGGCGTCGGCGCCGACCGCTACGTCTACGCCGGCGCCTCGGAAAGCGCCGCGACCCCCGGCGGTCGCGACGTCATCACCGATTGGGGCGTGGGCGATCGGTTCGACCTGAACAGCTTCGACGCGGATGTCAGCCAGTCCGGCTTCCAGTTCTTCAGCTTCGGAGGCCTGACCACCAGCCTGCAGACGGCCCGTGCCGGCGAGCTCTGGTTCTACGTCTACGGCGGCGACACCTACCTGATCGGCGGCGTCGACGGCGACCGCACGCGCGACTTCCAGGTCGAGATCAAGGGCGTGCACAGGCTGACCGCGAACAGCTTCGAAGGCCTCGGCGCCTCCCTCGTGGGCGATGCGGACGATGACCTGCTGACCGGCAATGCGCGCGCCAACCGGCTCTCCGGCGGCGGCGGCAACGACACGCTGATCGGCGGCGGCGGCAAGGACACGCTCTCGGGCGGCGAAGATGCAGACAGCTTCGTGCTGACGGCGGCCCGCGATGCCGGCCCGTCCTATACCGGGCGCGACGTCATCACCGATTTCGAGGCCGGCGACCGCATCGACCTTTCGGCGCTGGGGCAGGACTTCGACTGGCTCGGCCAGGTCGCAACCTTCGAGGGCGCGACGATGGGCGAAGGCGAACTCAGCTACCACCACTACAAGGGCAATACCTTCGTCAATATCGGCCTGGACGGCGACGGGATCCGCGACATGACGCTGGAGCTGACGGGGCTCAAGACGCTGGGCGCCGCGGACTTCATCCTGTGAGGCGCGAGGCCGGCGGCGTTCAACCCGGCGCGAGCATCCGCGCATGGGTCGCCGCCGGCTCTCCCACCGCGCGCAGGAAGCCGCAGCTTTCGTAGAAGGCGAAGGCGGAAGCCGGTGCGCGCACCCGCAGCCGCGGATAGCCGGAACCCGACGCCTCGCCTTCCACCGCCGCGACCAGCGCGCGCCCCACCCCGGCCCGGCGCGCCGCGCGCAGCACATAGAGCCGCCGAACCCGGCCCACGGTTTCGGTCTTCAGATAGGGGTCGCGCGTCAGGCCGCAGAGGCCGACCAGCGCGCTGCCGATCCGGGCCGCGAAAAGCGCCTCTCCCCAACCATCGAAGCGCAGCGCGCCCTGGTGCCAGTCCTCGCGCAGCACCTCCAGCATCCGCTGGCCATCGGCCAGGGCATCGGCGGCAAGTTCGGCGAAACCCTCCGGCAGTTGCACGATCCGTTCGATTTGGATCGGGGCTGGAGACGCAGCGCCTTCGGGACGCAGGGGATGAAGCAAGAGCGTTCCTCGGCGGGTGAGACTGGCCAATTAGGCGCAGGCGCGGCGTGGCGCCAGTGTCGACGCCGTCAGGCGGTGCGGCGGTTGTCGCCCGGGCGCAGCCGCAGGCCCGGACGCAGGCGGGTGAAGGGCAGCGTCGCCGGGTCCGCCACCACCGGGCCGGGCGCGGCGACCACCAGCACCGCCTCCGCCATCGGCTGGAAATCCGCGCGGAAATGCACGCTCGACTTCAGCGCGAGGATGCGTTGCGCCGCGGGCTCGATGCCAACATGGCGGAACAGCGCCTGGTCGTAGGCCTGCATCTTGCGGGAGGTCACGATCACGCGAACGCCCGGCGCGGGGCTGATCAGCGCGGTGGGGCCGAGGTCCGCCGCATTGCCGCCGGCCATGGGCCCGGTGCAGACGAAGCGGCCATCGGTCAGCTTCAGCACCCGCGCGGTGACCGCCAGCGGCGCGCCATCGGACTTGCCGCCGAGGCTGAGCGGGACCTCCGCCCCCTCGCCTGCCGCATGGCAGGCGCGGGCGCTGTCGGCATCGTTGATCAGCGCCAGCACCGCGCCTTCCGCCTTCTGGCGGATCAGTTCCGCCAGCAGGCCGGTGGTATCGCCATGGCCACCGCCGCCGGGATTGTCCTGGGTATCGGCCATCACCACCGGCCGCTCCGCCTTCAACGCGATGCGGATCGCCTCCGCGACACCAGAGGCCGCATCGTGGATATCCGGCGCGAAGGCGGATTCGCGCGCGGCGAGGTCCATGGCCATGGCGGCCGCGGCGGCATCGGCGGCGGCCTGGTCCGTCGCGAAGGCCGCGATGGCCACGCCGCAATCGGGGAAATCGGCATAGGGAAAGCCGAAGCACAGGCCGAGCTCGGCCACGCCCTCCCGCGCCGCGATCTCGGCGCGCGCCTGCATCGCATCCGCCATCGGCGGCACCAGCGTGCATTGGCCGGTGATCGGGATCAGGTAGTCGACCTGCCGGAAGGCCTTCGAGAAGGGCCGGCCGAGGGCGATGCGGTCGAACAGCAGCTGCATCGCGCGCGCGCCCGCCTCCTTCATGTCCACATGCGGATAGGTGCGGAAGGGGGCGAGCGCGTCGGCGTGCTGCACCATGGCGGCCGTCAGGTTGCAATGCGGGTCGAGGCTGGCGGTGATGGGCACGTCCGGGCCGAGGATGGCGCGCGCGCGGCGCAGCAGCTCGCCCTCCGCATCCGGGAAATGCTCCGCCACCATGGCGCCGTGCAGGTCGAGATAGAGGCCATCCAGCGGGCCTTCCTCCAGCGCCGCCTGCAGGTCGTGGAAGATCAGCGCGGCCAGGCGCTCGAAGGCCTCGGCCGTGACCGGGCCGGCGGGGTTCGCAAAACCCCAGGACAGCGGCGCGAGGGTGACGCCCGCTTCCTCCGCCAGGCGGATCGCGCCGGCGGCGGGCACGGCGGAGGGGCGCAGCGTATCCAGCAGCGTCGTGGGGCGCTGCACCGTGGGCCAGCCGCCGGGCGCCAGGAAATCCGCCCAGCGCGTCGGGATCGGGGCGAAGGAATGGCTCTCGTGCAGGAAGCCGCCGATGGCGATGCGCATGTGGCTCAGGGTCTCCGGAGTTCGGCGGCGACGGTGCCAGCCGCGGCGGCGGCTGGGAAGCCGGCCGCTGCTGCGCCAGGATGCGGCCGCGATTCGAAGACGAGGCCCTGATGTCCGACGCCGCCCTGCGCCAGCCCCAGCCCGCCCCCGTGCCGGCCCAGATGCACCAGGTGCCGGTGCCCGGCGGCAGCCTGGCCTGCTGGGACACGGGCGGCGACGGGCCGGCCATTGTGCTGCTGCATCCCGGCACCGGCAGCCACGCCGTCTGGGGCTACCAGCAGCCGGTGCTGGCGGGCGCCGGCTACCGCGTCCTCGCCTATTCGCGGCGCAGCCATATGGGGTCCCCGGCCACCGAGGACCCCGGCTGCGCGGCCGAGGATCTGTTGGCACTGCTCGACCATTTCGGCATCGCGCGGGCGCATCTGCTGGGCTGCGCGGCGGGCGCCATCGTCGCCTGGGATTTCGCCCTGTCCTTCCCCGATCGCGTCGGGCGGATGGTGCTGGCCTGCACGCATATGGGGCTGGAGGATCCGGACTACGCCGCGCTGAGCGCCAGCCTGCGGCCCAAGGGCTTCGCCGAGATGCCGGGGCATTTCCGCGAGGTGGGGCCGAGCTATCGCGCCGCGAATCCGGAGGGCACGGCGGCCTGGCTGGCGCTGGAACACGCGGCGATTCCGGGCAAGCGGCAGGAACAGCGGCGGATGAACCGGCTGGATGTGGCGGCGCTCGGTCGGCTGGCCATGCCGGTGCTGCTGATCGGCGGCGATGCGGATCTCTGGGCGCCACCGCCGGTGTTCCGGATCTTCCACCGGGCGCTGCCGGGGAGCGAGCTGGTGATTCTGGCCGAGTGCGGGCATGCGGCGCAGTGGGAACAGCCGGAGGCTTTCAACAGCGCGGTGATCGCGTTTTTGGGGCGGTAACGCGCTGCCCCCACCCGGCCGCTGCGCGGCCACCCTCCCCCGCTTCGCAGGCGAGGGTCGGGGTGGGGGCCCGGCCCCCTACCCCTTCGCCACCCCCGCCGTCGCCAGAACCGCATCCGCCACCACCAGCAGCCCGGCCTCCGCCCATTCCGGCGTGATGCTCTCCGCCTCGTTGTGGCTGATGCCGCCATGGCAGGGGGTGAAGACCATCACCGTCGGCACGCGCCGCGCGCAGTAGACGGCGTCATGGCCGATGGCGGTCGGCATCTTCTGGTAGGTGATGTTGCGGGCCTGCGCGGAGGCCTCCAGCCGATCCACCAGCGTCTTCGCGAAGGGCGTGGCGGGTGAGATCCAGAAATCCTCCACCGCGACCTGAAGATTGCGGCGCGCGGAAATGGCGGCCGCCTCCCCGCGCAGCGTGGCAGCCAGCGCCGCCAGCTTGTGCTCGTCGTCATGCCGCGTATCCAGGCTGAACCAGACCTGGTCCGGCACCACGTTGCGGCTGTCCGGATGCACCGTCAGCCGGCCCACCGTCGCCCGCGCGCCGGCGGCCAGCGCGGCCTTCTCGATCGCAAGAATCATCTCGGCGGCGCCCATCATGGCGTCGCGCCGCCCGGCCATGACGCTGCCGCCATGCGCATTCTCGCCGGTCACCGTCACCTCGAACCAGTGCTGCGCCAGCGCATGGGTCACGATGCCGATATCGAGGCCAAGCTTTTCGAGTTGCGGACCCTGCTCGATATGCACCTCGAAATAGGCTTCGAGGTTCTGCAGCGCCGCCGGGTCGGCAGTGCCTGCCCAGCCAATGCGGGACAGTTCCGCGCCGAAGACGGCGCCGGTGCTGTCGGTCTTGGCCAGCACCTCGGCTTCCGGGAAGATTCCCATGGCGGCGCCACTGCCCATCATGGGCGGCGAGAAGCGGGCGCCTTCCTCATTGGTCCAGTTGATCAGCATGACCGGCGCCTCGGTCTCGATCCCCGCCTCATCCAGCGCGCGCAGGATTTCGAGGCCGACCAGCACGCCCAGCACGCCGTCGAATTTGCCGCCCGTCGGCTGCGTATCCAGGTGGCTGCCGATGGCGACAGGCTTGCGCGACGCGTCCCGCCCCGGCCGCGTCAGCGCCATATTGCCGAGACGGTCGAGGGTGAGCGTGGCGCCCGCCGCCTCCGCCTGGCGTTGCAGCAGCGCGCGGGCCTCGCCGTCGAGGTCCGTCAGCGTCTGCCGGTTGTTGCCACCCTTGGCCGTCGCGCCAATGCGGGCGAACTCCATCAGGCTGTCCCAGAGGCGGGCGCCGGAGGGTTTGAAATTTCCGGTCATGCGGATTCCACTCCACACCATTCGGCCATGGTGATCGCGATGGTGCGCGTGATGTCGTGCATCGAGTCCATGCCCACGCTTTCGTCGATGCCGTGGATATCCTGCGCATCCGGCCCGAAGCAGGCCACCGGTGTGTCCTGGTACAGCGTGAAGAAGCGCCCGTCCGTGAGCCCCGTCGCCGGATACTTGCGAAGTTCGTGGCCGGTGAGGTCGGCGAAGTTCGTCATGGAGGCCTGCACGATCTCCGACTGCATGTCGAAGATGCAGGGCTCCGCCATGAAGCCCTTGAATTCCAGCTTCACCTTGGCGCCCTTCAAGGCGCCGTCGCCGCGTGCGGCTTCCACAATGCGCTCAATATCCTGGCGCACGCTGGCCGCCGTATTGCCCATCATCACGCCGACCCGCAGGCCGAGCGTGGCGCGCGTGGGCACCGAGGAATTCCACTCGCCGCCCGTGAAGGTGCCGAGGTTGACGTTCACCGGGTGGTTCACGCCGCGAAAGCTGGGATGGATCAGCTCGCCGCGATTCATGTCGCGCTCATAGGCCTCGAAGCGGGTCCAGATGGACATGGCCGCCTCCACCGCATTCACCCCCGCCTGCTTGTCCCGCACATGCGCCGGCCGCCCCGTGACGGTGACCCAGGCCCAGACCACGCCGACCTCCGCGCTGTACATGGCGGGCAGGCCGGGGCCGGGTTCGGGGATGATCACCGCATCGGTCTTCGGCAGCGCCAGCATGCAGGCCAGCGCGCCATTGCCGGTGCATTCCTCCTCGATCACGGACTGCATCTGCACCTCCGCCGCCGGCTGCAGCCCGGCCAGCTTCAGGGCGCGGAAGGCGGTGATGTAGGAGAGGATGCCGGCCTTCATGTCGCCGGCGCCGCGGCCATACATGCGCCCCGCCCGAATCTCCGGCGCATAGGGCGGCGTGGTCCATTCATCCTCGGCGCCTTCCGGCACCACGTCGACATGGCCCTGCAGGGCGAGCGAGCGGCCCCTGGCTTCGCGCGGGCGATGGACGGCCACCACATTGTCCCGCCCCTCATAGCCCATCAGCGGCGGAGAAAATCCCGGATGGCTGGCGAGCGCCGCCGGGTCCGTCGCCACGCGCCGCGGCGCCAGGCCGAGCGATTCATAGACGCGCGCCATCTCGTTCAGCGCCGAGGCCTCGTTGCCCAGGGTGGAGGGGCAGCGCACCAGGCGCATCAGCCCCTGCTCCCCCTCCACGCGCAGCGAATCGCAGGCCTCCAGGATGGCGCGGCGGGCGCCCGGGTCGAGTTTCATAGGGACCTCAAGTGATATCGGGCGGAGTCCAGCCCCTTCCGGGGATGCTGTCCAGCAGCTGCCGCGTATAGGCATGGGCGGGCGCCCCGAAAACCTGCGCCGTCTCCCCCATCTCGACGATCGCGCCGCGCTGCATCACGGCGATGCGGTCGCAGATCTGCGCGGCCACGCGCAGGTCATGCGTGATGAAGAGCATGGTCAGGCCCAGGGTGCGGCGGATCTCGGCCAGCAGCTCCAGCACCTGCGCCTGCACGGAGACATCCAGCGCCGAGACCGGCTCATCCGCGATCAGCAGTTCGGGCTCCATGGCCAAGGCCCGCGCGATGCCGATGCGCTGGCGCTGCCCGCCGCTGAACTCGTGCGGGAAGCGGTCCATGGCGCCGGCATCGAGCTGCACCAGCCGCAGCAGGTCCCGCGCCCGGTCCAGCGCGGCGGCGCGCGGCGTGCCATGGGTGATCGGCCCCTCCGCGATGATCTCCCCCACCTTGCGGCGCGGGTTCAGCGAGGCGAAGGGGTCCTGGAAGACCATCTGGATGCGTTTTCGGAACGGCTTCCAGGCCTCGCGTGACAGGGGGCGCAGGTCGCTGCCGTGGAACAGCATCTCGCCAGCATCGGGCTTCACCAGATTCACGACGCAGCGGGCCAGGGTGGACTTGCCGCTGCCGGATTCGCCGACCAGGCCGAGCGTCTCGCCCTGGCGCAGCACGAAATCCGCGTCATGCACGGCACGCACCTCGACGCGCGGCGCGAACCAGCCGCCGCGACTGTAGGTCTTCGCGATGCCGCGCGATTCCAGCACCGTGGTGCCGCCGATCCCGGGCCGTGCCGCCGGCGTGCCATGCGGCACGGCGGCGATCAGCGCCTGGGTATAGGTGTGCTGCGGGCGGTTCAGGATTTCCGCCGCGGGCCCCTGCTCCACAATGCGGCCCAGCTGCATCACCGCGACGCGGTCGGCGATTTCCGCCACCACGCCGAAATCATGGGTGATGAACATCACCCCCATGCCGCGGCGCGACTGGATCTCGCGGATCAGGCGCAAGATCTGCATCTGCGTCGTCACGTCGAGCGCCGTGGTCGGCTCATCCGCGATCAGCAGCGCCGGCTCCAGCGCCAGGGCCATGGCGATCATCACCCTCTGCCGCTGGCCGCCGGAGAGGCGGAAGGGGTAGGCCCGGGCGAGGGAGGCCGGGTCCGGCAGGTTCACCGCCGCCAGCAGTTCGGGCACGCGGTCCTTGGCGCGGCCCGCCTCGCCGTGGACGGAAAGCGCCTCCGCAATCTGGTCGCCGACACGCATCAAGGGGTTCAGCGCCGTCATCGGCTCCTGGAAGATCATCGCCATGCGGCTTCCGCGCAGCGCGCGCAGCTGTTCCGGCGTCTGCGCCGTCAGCTCCGTCTCGCCGAGCCAGATGCGCCCGGCGCGGCGCGGCAGGCCGGGTGGCAACAGGCCCATCACGGCATTGGCGGTGATGGATTTGCCGGAGCCGGATTCACCGACGATGCAGAGGATCTCCCCGGCATCGACATGCAGCGAAATGTCGTGGACCGCATCCTTGCGATCGCCGCCGGGCGGCAGCGCGACGGTCAGCTTCTCGACCCGCAGCAGGCTCATGCCCTGGCCGCCCCACGCTGGCGCGCCAGGCGCGGGTTCATCGCATCCGACAGCCCCTCCCCCACCAGGTTCAGCGCCAGCACGGTCAGGAAGATGGCGACGCCGGGAAAGACGCTCATCCACCAGGCTAGGCGGATCACGGAACGGCCGGAGCCGATGAGGAAGCCCCAGGTCATCAGGTTGGGATCGCCGAGGCCGAGGAAGGACAGCGCCGATTCCAGCAGGATCGCATTCGCCACCATCAGCGAGGAGAGCACGATGATGGGCGACAGCGCATTGGGCAGGATGTCCTCCAATACGATGGCCAGCCGGGACTTGCCGAGGACCTCCGCCGCCTGCACGAATTCGCGGGAGCGGAGGGAGAGGAATTCGGCGCGCACCACGCGGGCCACCGGCGGCCAGGAGACGACGGCGATGGCGAAGACGACGGAGGAAATGGTGGGCGTGAAGATCGCAACCAGCAGGATCGCCAGCACGAAGCTCGGGATGGTCTGGAAGAATTCGGTGAAGCGCATCACCAGGTCATCCGCGACACCGCCCAGATAGCCCGCCACCGCGCCGAGCGAGACGCCAAGCGCCAGCGCCACCACGGTGGAGACGGCGCCCACCAGCAGCGAGATGCGCGCGCCATGCGCGATGCCCGCCGCCACATCGCGCCCCAGGCTGTCCGAGCCCAGCAGCATGTCCATCTCGCCCGGCGGCATGAAGGGCGCCGCCACCATGTCCCAGGGACTGTCGGGAAAGATCAGCGGCGCGCCCAGCGCCATGACCAGCACCAGCAGCAGGACCACCAGCCCCACCACGGCGCCCTTGTTGCGCGCATAGCGCCGCGCGAAATCCCTCAACCGCTGACCTCCACGCGCGGATCGATGACCGCATAGAGCAGGTCCGTCACCAGGTTGAAGAGCACCACCATGACGGAGGTGGCGAAGAAGACGCCCAGCAGCACGGGATAGTCGCGCGCCAGCAGCGCCTCGAAGGCCAGGCGCCCGATGCCCGGCCAGGCGAAGACCGTCTCCACCAGGATGGAGCCGCCGATCAGCTGGCCGGCCTGGATGCCGGCGAAGGTGATGACCGGCAGCAGCGCATTGCGCAGCACATGGCGACGCACGACCTGCCCCTCCGGCACGCCCTTGGCACGCGCCGTCTTGACGAAGTCCTGGTCCGCCACTTCCAGCATGGTGGCCCGCGTCAGCCGCGCATAGACCGCCATGTAGAACAGCCCCAGCGTCAGCGCCGGCAGCACCAGGTGCTTGGCCAGATCGGGCACGCGGGCGAGGCCCGTGATATCGGCGCCCACCGTCATCATGCCGAAGCTCGGCAGCCATTCCAGCCAGACGGAGAAGACCAGCACCAGCATCAGCCCGACCCAGAAGATCGGCGTCGCATAGAAGGTCAGGGCGAGGACGGTGATGACGCTGTCCGCCCAGCGACCGACCCGCCCCGCGGCCAACGCGCCCAGCGTGACGCCAAGGCCGATGGCAAACAGAAACGCCGCGCCCGTCAGCAGCAGCGTCGCCGGCAGCCTTTCCCAGATCAGGGCGGCAACGCCCACCTGCTGCCGATGGCTGAAGCCGAGATCCAGCGTCAGCACGCCCTTCACATAGATCCAGAGCTGCACCAGCAGCGGCCGGTCCAGGCCGAATTGTTCGCGCAGCTGCGCGATGAAGCGCTCATCCGCCGCACCGGACTGCCCGGCAATCACGCTGGCCGGATCGCCGGGCGCGGCGTGAATCAGGAAGAAATTGCAGACGACGATCGCCAGCACGACGATCGCCGCCTTCACCACCCGCCGCAGCAGGAATCCAGGCAGCAGCGAGGGGTCCACGCTGGCTCAGGCCGTCAGGAAGACGTCGTCGTAGCTGGCATGCACGCCGGTGCCGAGCTTCACGGGGTTCTGCACCTTTTTGTCGTGGATGGTCGGGAAGGCCATTTCCATCAGCCAGATCTGCGGCACCTCCTCCACCAGGATCTTTTGCACTTCGCTGAAGGCCGCGGCACGCTCGGGCGCCGTCTGCGCCTCTCGCGCCGTGGCAAACAGCGCATCCACGCGCGGGTTCGAATAGCCGCCCGTATTGGTGAAGGTCACCTTCTGGATATTGGAGGAGACATAGGTGCGCTCCACGCCCAGCGTCGGGTCGCCGAACTGGTAGACGAAGTTGATCGAGGTCTCGTATTCCCAGGCGCCGATCCGCCGCGCCCAGGACCCGGCATCGGTGCTTTCCAGCTCCAGGTTGATGCCGACCTGGCGCAGCGACTGGCGCAGGTATTCCGAAAGCCGCGTCCAGATCTCGCCATAGGGCAGCACGAGATGCTTGATGGTGGTGCGCACGCCCTGGGCATTGGGGCGCAGCCCCGCGGCATCCAGAAGCTGGGCGGCGGCGCGCGGGTCGAAGCCGGGCAGCTTCACATTGGCATCGTGGAACTTCGTCGTGCTCGCCACCGGATTGGTCGCCGGCTTGCCGACGCCGAACCAAAGCCGCTGGGCGATGAAGTCGCGGTTGATGGCGCGCGAGATCGCCTGCCGCACCCGCACATCCGCCAGCGCCGGCACGCGATGATTGGTCTCGATCCAGGAGAGCGGGGAGAAATACTCCCACCCATCGGTGCGCACTTCCAGGTTCGGCCGCGCGCGCATCGCCGGCACGTCGAAGGGCTCGATATCGCCGGCGGCCGTCATCATCACCTGGCCGGTCTCCAGCGCCAGGCGGCGGGACTGGCTGTCAGGGACGATGCGGTAGATGATCGCGTCCAGATAGGGCTGGCCCGGCTTCCAGTAGTCCTCGAACCGCTCCAGCCGGATGAAGTTGCCGCGCTGCCACTCCGCGAACCTGAAGGGCCCTGTGCCGACCGGACGCTGCACCGCGGGAGCCGTGCGATAGTCCTGGCCGTCGAAGAGGTGCTTCGGCACGATGGCGCAGGCGGTGACGTCGAACATCAGCAGGAAGGGCTCGAAGGGCGCCTTCAAGGTCAGCGCGACGGTATGCGCATCCGGCGCCTCCGCCTTGTCGATCCGGCTGAAGATGGCGCGTGCGCGGGGCGCCACCTCCATATGGAACTTCATGATGGAGAAGATCACGTCCTCCGCCGTCATCGGGCGGCCGTCGTGGAACTTCACGTTCTGGCGCAGCCTGAAGGTATAGGTCAGCTTGTCGTCCGACAGCGACCAGCTCTCGGCCAGCTCCGGCATCGGCTCCAGCGTCGGGCTGAACTTGATCAGGCCCTGGAAGATCTTGCCGGCCGCGATCAGCGTCGGGCCCTGGTTGTTCACGCCGATCTGCAGCACCGGCGGCTCCGGCTGCAGGATGGTGGTCAGCGTGCCGCCGCGGCGCGGCGCGATGCCCTGGGCGCGGGCATCGGCCACGCGCATCAGGACGGGTGCTGCGGCAGTCGCGGCCATCAGGCCACGGCGCGTGATGCTCATTTTGCGAAGGCCCCCATGATCTTGCGCGAAGGCTAACGCTCGCCGGGCCGCATGGACAAGGCGGCATTCGCGCCTCTACCGTTCGGGGCATGAAGACATTCGCCGATCCTGCCCAGGAATTGCACAGCCCGCGCTTCTTCCTGCAGCGCGGGCAGGTTCGCGCCAATTACGAGGTGCCGGGCCGCGCCGCCTCGCTGGAGGCCGGGCTGCATCGCCTGGGCCTGGCCCCCACCACGCCGCCCCCCGCCCCGCGCGCGGCGCTGGAGGCGGTGCACCCCGCGGCCTATCTGGACTTCCTGCGAGATGTCCATGCGGCCTGGAGCGCCCTGCCCGGCGCGGGGCCGGAAGTGGTCGCGAATATCCACCCGACGCCCGAAATGCTGGCACAGGGCGCGCCGGTGCCGCAGGGCCTGGTCGGCAAGGTGGGATGGTACACGGCCGATGCCGGCTGCCCGATCGGGCCGCATACCTGGCAGGCCTCGATCGGCGCCGCCGCCTGTGCGCTCGCCGCGGCCGAGGAAGCCGCACAGGGTCGCAGTGCCTATGCGCTCTGCCGCCCGCCAGGCCACCACACCTATGCGGCGCGCGCCGGCGGCCATTGCTACCTGAACAACGCGGCCATCGCGGTGGAGGCGCTGAAGCGCGCCGGCGCGCAGCGCGTCGCCGTGCTGGATATCGACAGCCACCACGGCAATGGCACCCAGGGCATCTTCTGGGAGAGGCCGGACGTGCTGACCGTCTCGGTCCATGGCGACCCCTCGGGCTACTATCCCTGGTTCATCGGGCATGCCGAGGAACGGGGCGGCGGTGCCGGGATCGGCTGCAACCTGAACCTGCCCCTGGCGCAGGGCAGCGGCGATGCCGTCTGGCTCGCCGCCATCGGCACCGGTCTCACCGCCATCGGCAATTTCGGCGCGGATGCGCTCGTCGTCTCGCTCGGCTTCGATGCCAGCGCGCAGGAGCCGCTGAATTTTCTCTCCGTCACGGCGGATGGCTTTGCCGAGGCCGGGCGGATGATCGGGGCCGCGCGGCTGCCGGCCGCGATCATCCAGGAGGGTGGCTACAACGTCGAACTCCTCGGCACGCTGCTGGAGCGGTTCCTGACCGGATACGGCGGTTGATCTAGACCCGAAAAGAATCAACCCTGGGTGCGTGAGTTCCATCGCACGCATCCAGACCTTCGCCTTCGCGGGCATCGAGGCCCTGCCCGTCGAGGTGCAGGTGCAGATCGCGCCGGGCCTGCCCGCCTTCCTCATCGTCGGCCTGCCGGACAAGGCCGTGGGCGAATCGAAGGAAAGGGTGCGTGCGGCGCTGACCGCCATCGGCCTCTCCCTGCCGCCGAAACGTGTCCTCGTGAACATGGCCCCCGCCGATATCGCGAAGGAGGGCAGCCATTTCGACCTGCCCGTGGCGCTGGGCGTGCTGGCGGCGATGGAAGTGCTGCCGCGCGACGAGCTGCACGACTTCGCCGCGCTGGGGGAGCTGGCGCTGGATGGCAGCATCGCCCCCGTGGCCGGCGTGCTGCCCGCGGCCATGGCGGCCTCGGCCCGCGAACTCGGCCTGGTCTGCCCCGCGAGCCAGGGACCGGAAGCCGCCTGGGCCGGGCGCATCCAGGTGCTGGCACCGCCCGACCTGCCCTCCCTCATCAACCACTTCCGGGGCATCCAGACCCTGAGCCAGCCGGTGCCGCCGCGGCTGGAGGATGCGCCCTGGAGCGGCCCCTGCCTCAGCCAGGTGCGCGGCCAGGAAAGCGCCAAGCGGGCGCTGGAGATCGCGGCCGCCGGCGGCCACAACCTGCTGATGGTCGGCCCGCCGGGTGCGGGCAAATCCATGCTCGCCGCCCGCCTGCCCGGGTTGTTGCCCGACCTGACGCCGGCCGAGGCGCTGGAGATTTCGCTCGTCCATTCGGTGGCCGGCATGCTGACCGAGGGCCGGCTGCTGAAGCGCCCGCCCTTCCGGGACCCGCACCATTCGGCCTCCGTCCCCGCCTTGGTCGGCGGCGGCGCGCGCGCGCGGCCGGGGGAGATTTCGCTGGCGCATCTCGGCGTGCTGTTCCTGGATGAATGGCCGGAATTCCCGCGCGCGGCGCTGGAGGCGCTGCGCCAGCCGATGGAGACGGGCCGCACCACCATCAGCCGCGCCAATGCGCATGTGACCTATCCGGCGCGCTTCCAATGCGTCGCCGCCATGAACCCCTGCCGCTGCGGCCATCTCGGCGAGCCCGCCCGCGAATGCGCCCGCGCGCCGGGCTGCGGCCAGGACTACCAGCAGCGCCTCTCCGGCCCGCTGCTGGACCGGATGGATGTGGTGATCGAGGTGCAGCCCCTGCCCGCCGCCGAACTCACCCGCGCACCGCCCGGCGAGCGGACGGAGGTGGTGGCCGCCCGTGTCGCCGCGGCGCGCGAACGCCAGCGCGCAAGGGGTCTCGCCCGCTGCAATGCCGAGGCCGAGTGGGATGCGCTTCAGCCGCTGGCCGAGGCCGAGGCGCTGGCCTTGCTCGAGACGGCGGCGACGCGGCTGCGCCTGTCCACCCGCGGCCAGGTGCGCACCCTGCGCGTCGCGCGGACCATCGCCGATCTTGCGGCGGTCGAACGGGTCGGCCGCGGCCATGTGGCGGAAGCGCTGGCCTTCCGGCACCGGATGCCCGGCCGGGGCTGAGTCCCATCAAGCCCCGTCCGGGGCGCGCATCCGGATCGGCCGGCCGCCGAGCGGGACGCCGGTCACGGCATCGATCGCCACCGGCTCGATCTCCGCGCCGGTCTCCGCATCCACGAAGCGGGCGAGACCGCCACCGCGATGCCGCCGCGCCCAGGCGCCCAGCAGCATCAGCACCGGCAGGAAGTCGCGCCCCGCCTCGGTCAGCACATACTCCTCCCGCGGCGGCCTTTCCGAATACAGCCGCCGGGCCAGCAGCCCGTCCTGCGTCAGCGCCGCCAGGCGCTTGGTCAGCATGGTCGGCGCGATGCCGAGGTTCCGGCGGAACTGGTCGAAGCGCGTCAGCCCGCGATGCGCGTCCCGCAGGATCAGCATGCTCCAGGCATCGCCGACCGCGGCGAGGCCGCGTGCAACCGGGCATTCGGGAGGGGGGCTGTCGTGCTTGTCCATATCTTTTCAGTAGTGACTTGGTATCTTTTTGATAGTATCAGCCGGGGCAGCGGCCTTCCAGCCCCGAATGAGAGATCCATCAGATGAGCACGACACAGAACCGCATCGCCCTGGTCACGGGCGCCTCCTCCGGCATCGGCCTGGCCAGCGCCCTCGCCCTGGCCCGCGCCGGCTACCGGGTCTTCGGCACCAGCCGGAAGCCGGTGGCGGCAGCGCCGGGCGTGACGATGCTGGTCTGCGACGTCACGGATGCGGCCTCGGTGGCGGCCCTGGTGGCCGAGGTGATGCGCCAGGCCGGCCGCATCGACCTCCTGGTGAACAATGCCGGCATCGGGCTGATCGGCGCGGCGGAGGAATCCTCCATGGGGCAGGCACAGCGTGTCTTCGACGTGAACGTCTTCGGCGTGGCGCGCGTCGCGCATGCCGTGCTGCCGATCATGCGCGCGCAGAAGGGCGGCCGGATCGTGAACATGAGCTCGATCCTCGGGCGGATCCCCGCGCCCTTCAACGCCTTCTACGCCGCGACCAAGCATGCGATCGAGGGCTACTCGGAATCGCTGGACCATGAGGTGCGGGAATTCGGCATCCGCGTGGTGCTGGTCGAGCCGGGGCTGACGCGCACCGCCTTCGAGGAGAACCTGACCCGCGCCGACCAGCCCCTGCCCGTCTTCGCGGCGCAGAGCGCGCGCAGCCAGGCGCTGATGCGCCAGGGGGTCGAGGCCGGGGATGCGCCGGAGGTGGTGGCGGAGATGGTGGTGCGCGCCGCCACCGCCCCGAGGCCCCGGCTGCGCTATACGGCTGGCCGGCAGGCGACCCAAGTCGGCCGGCTGCGCCGCTTCTTGCCGGAAGCCATGGTCGACAAGGCCTTGCGCAAGTTCAACGGCCTGCCGGCCTGATCCTGGCGCGGCCGCCCTACCCCTTGGGCAGCCCCGGGCCAGGCGCGGGCCGCGGTGCCGGCGCGGCATCGGGCCCGGGCATGGTCGGGTCGAGGCCGCCCCGCGGCAGGTCCGGCGCCGTCGGGTCCAGCCGGCGGGCCGGCGGCGGGGCGCCGCGGCTCGGGTCCAGGTCCACCCCGGCACCGTTGCGCTGGCGCATCTCCGCCGTGCAGGCCGCCATATGCGGCAGGCTGGCCGCGGTGCCGCGAAGCCCAAAGTCCCAGGCGACGCCGGTGGCGAAGCGGATGCTTGCGGCGCTGGCATTGGCGAAGGCGACGACGAAGTTGCGGATTTCCGTCGGGTCGCTGGCGATCGGGCCGGCCGCGCCGCCCAGGCCGCTGCGCGCGTTGAAGTCGCCGAAGTTGAAGGTGACGGGGTAGCTGTTCTGCCCGACGCGGATCATCGCCTGCTGACCGCGCAGCCGGTCCAGCCGCATGTCGCGGCCACCCAGGAACAGGTGCAGGCCGGTGGTGTTCAGCATGAAGGAGACGGTGCGGCCGCTGGCGGGAAAGCGCGTATCCCAGGAACACCAGGCCCGCTGGCCGGGCGTCTGCACCAGCTTCACCGTCCATTGCCCGCTGCTGCGGCGCCAGATTTCATTGGCCTCCGCCGAGCCCATCCAGGTGGTGCAGGCCAGGATCGACAGGCCGATCAGCCGCGCGGCAATCCGCATTCCTTCATTCTCCGTTGCTGAGGCAGTCGAACGGTAACGGTTGTCCCGCCGCCTCGTCACCACGACGCCCCTACACGGACGCGGCATGTCGCGGCCGGGCGGCTGGTCTGCGTCGCCCGGGCTTGCCGCGGCGCCGGCCCTCCCGCAATCGGGCGGCCTTGGGCTCAGGGGGAACCGCCATGCAGATCATCCGCGACCTCGCCACGCTGCGCACCGCCAGCGCGGCGGCCCGGCGCGACGGGCGCCGCCTGGGCCTGGTGCCGACCATGGGCGCGCTGCACCAGGGGCATCTCGCGCTGGTCACGGCAGCGCGGCAGGTGGCGGAGACGGTGGCGGTCTCGATCTTCGTCAACCCGCTGCAATTCGCCCCCACCGAGGATCTGTCCCGCTATCCGCGCGACGAGGCGGGTGATCTCGCGAAGCTGCGCGAGGTGGGCTGCGACATCGTCTGGATGCCGGATGTGCCGACCATGTACCCGCCCGGCAGCGCCACGCGCATCGAGGTGGCAGGCCCCGCCCTGGGTTTCGAGGGCACCGCGCGGCCCGACCATTTCCGCGGCGTCGCCACCGTCTGCACAAAACTTTTCAGCCAGAGCCAGGCGGATGTCGCGGTCTTCGGGGAGAAGGACTGGCAGCAGGTGCAGGTGGTCTCGCGGGTGGTGGCCGACCTCGACCTGCCGATCCGGATCCTGCCGCATCCCACGGTGCGGGAGGCGGATGGGCTGGCCTGCTCCTCCCGCAATATCCGCCTGACGGCGGACCAGCGCGCCTTGGCGCCGCTGCTGCCGCGGCTGATGGTGACGGCGCTGGACGCCATCCGCGCCGGCGCCGCGCCGGGCCCGGTGCTGGAACGGGCGACGCGGCAATTGCGCGAGGCCGGCTTCGCGCCGGACTATCTTGCCCTCGTGCAGCCGGACACGCTGGCGGACTGGCAGGGCGGGCCGGGGCGGCTGCTGGCGGCGGCGAAGCTGGGGGATGTGCGGCTGCTGGACAATATGGCGCTTTAGCCTGCCGCCATTTCCCGCCGCGCCAGCACCAGGGGCGGCGGGAAGCGCACCAGCTCCAGTGCCAGGCCGCGCCCCGCGATGGGGCCGGTCCAGCCGGCCAGGGCAGCGTCCAGATCGACCCCGTCCTGGGCGAGCGTCGCATGCAGCACCCAGGCGCCGGGTTGGACATGCGGATGCAGCACCCCCGCCGGCACCGCTGCCGCCAGGGTGGCGTGCAGCGCCAGCAGGGCGGGCGTCACCACCGGGGCCAGGAACAGGACGGTGGGCGGACCGGGGAAGAGGCCGAAGCTGGCGAAGGTCAGATCCACCGCCGCCGCCTCCGCGGCCGCCATCGCCCTGGCGAGGTCGGCCTCGGCCGCATCCTCCCCGCGCAGCAGGGTGATGTGCGGCGCATAGACCAGCCGCGTGCCGAGCCGGGCCAGTGCGGCCTCGGCCTCGGCATCCAGCCGCAGGATCACCCCGACCGGCATCAGCCCATGGCCCGGAAGGCATCGGCGATCCGCCGCACCCGGCCCTGCCCGTCCACCAGCAGCACGTCGAAGCGCACGCCGGCCGCGCCATGGCCGGGATTGGCCGCCATCCAGGCCTCGGCGGCCGCCATCAGCCGGGCCTGCTGGCGCGGGCCGAGGGCGAAGGCGGCCTCCGCCAGCGTGGCGCGGGCTTTCACCTCGACGAAGACCAGAAGCCCGTCGCGCTCCACCACCAGGTCGATCTCGCCGGCGCCTGTCCTGATGCGGCGGGCAAGCGCCGCGAATCCCTCGGAGGCCAGGGCGGCCTCGGCGGCGGCCTCCGCCTGGCGGCCGCGCGCCTCGGAAGCTTGTCGTCGCTGCATGACGCTGGGGTCGGGCATGGCCTAGACTAGGCGCATCAGGCGGGTGGTCCCAATGGCGCTTCGAGTCCTTCTGCTGCTTCTCCTCGCCTTTCCAGCCCTGGCGCAGCCCGCGCAGCGGCACATGGCGGCGACCGCCAATCCGCACGCCAGCGAGGCGGCGCGCCAGGTGCTGCGGGAGGGCGGCGGCGCGCTGGATGCCGCCATCGCCGCCGCGGTGATGCTGACGCTGACGGAGCCGCAGGCGAGTGGCATCGGCGGCGGCGCCCTGCTGCTGCACTATGACGGCGAAAGCCAGTCGATCGCTGCCTGGGATGGGCGGGAAACGGCGCCGGCGGCCGCCACGCCGCGCCTCTTCCTGAACCCGGATGGCAGCCCGATGCGCTTCGCGGAGGCGATGGAGGGCGGCCGCAGCGTCGGCGTGCCCGGCCTGCTGCGGATGCTGGAGGCAGCGCACCAGGCCACCGGCCGCCTGCCCTGGGCACGGCTGCTGGCGCCGACCATCGCCCTGGCCGAGCAGGGTTTCACCGTCTCCCCGCGCATGGCGGCGGCCATCGCGGCCAATGCGGAACCGCTGCGCCGCGATCCCGGCGCGCGGGCCTATTTCTTCGCCGAGGACGGCCGCCCCCTGCCCGCCGGCCACACCCTGCGCAACCCGGCCCTCGCCGCGACGCTGCGGCAGGTGGCGCAGCAGGGGGCGGATGCGCTGCATCGCGGCACGCTGGCCGAGACCATCGCCGCCGCCGTGCAGGGCCATGCCAATCCCGGCGGGATGACGGCCGCCGATCTCGCCGGCTATGCGCCGGTGCTGCGGCCTGCCGTCTGCGCGCCCTATCGCGCCTTCCGCATCTGCGGCTTCGGCCCGCCGAGTTCCGGCGGCGTCGCGGTCGGCCAGATCCTGGGTGTGCTGGAGCATTTCGACCTGCAGGGCCTGGACCCGCTGGGGGCGGATGCCGCGCATCTGCTGGGCGAGGCCGGGCGCCTCGCCTTTGCCGATCGCAACCTCTATCTGGCCGATGCCGACTTCGGCCGCGTGCCCGTCGCCGGGCTGCTGGAGGAACCCTATCTCACCGCCCGCGCCCAGCTGGTGGACCGCGAGCGCGCCATGGCCCCGCCGCGCCCGGGCAATCCGCGCTGGCGGCTGGCCGGGCTGGCGCCGCAGCCGGCGGAACATGGCAGCGGCACCAGCCATATCTCCGTCGTCGACGGCTTTGGCGACGCCGTCTCGATGACCTCGACCATCGAAGCGGTGATGGGCAGCCGGATCTTTGTGGGCGGCTTCCTGCTGAACAATGAGCTGACCGACTTCAGCTTCGTGCCGGAAGTGGATGGCCGCCCCGTCGCCAATCGCGTCGAGCCGGGCAAGCGGCCCCGCTCCTCCATGTCGCCCACCATCGTGCTGGATGGCGGTGGGCGGCCCGTGCTGCTGGTGGGCAGCGCCGGCGGCGCGCGCATCATCGGCCATGTGGCACAGAGCCTGGTGGCGATGCTGGACTGGAACCTCCCGCCCGAGGCGGCGCTGGCCCTGCCGCGCATCGGCGTGGTGGGCACGGCGGGGGTGGAGCTGGAGGCCGGCACCGCGGCCGCCGCCCTGGCGCCGGCGTTGGAGGCCCGCGGTCATCGCGTGGATGTGCGGGAGATCAATTCCGGCCTGACCGCGATCCGCATCACGCCGCACGGTATCCTCGGAGCTGCCGACCCCCGCCGCGAAGGCGTCGCCCTTGGCGACTGACCCCTTTCACCCCTTGGCCCCAAGCCCGGCCCCACGAAGGATCCGCCCCATGCTCCGCCTTCCTGCCCTCCTCCTGCTCGCCGCCACTTTCGCCTGGGCCCCGGCCCGGGCGGAGGAGACGAAGGAGATCGGCCATGTGAACACGGCCATCACCAATCTCGGCCTGACCCGCAGCCACCGGGTCGTGGTGGAACGCTTCACGGATCCCGAGGTGCGCGGCGTCTCCTGCTACATCAGCCAGGCGCGCACCGGCGGCCTCTCCGGCATGCTGGGCGTGGCGGAGGACCCGGCCCGCTTCGCGCTGAGCTGCAGCGCCACCGGCCCGGTGGAGATCCAGCCCGGGGCGCGGCGCGGCGACCGGGGCGAGGTGGTCTTCGAAAGCAGCACCAGCCTGTTCTTCAAGGAAACCCGCGTGCATCGCTTCGTGGATGAGGAGCGCAATGCGGTGGTCTACCTGGCCTGGAGCACGCGGCTGATCGACGGCTCGCCCTATAACGCGGTGGCCGTGGTGCCGGTGCACCAATAAGGGTCAGGGCCAGCAGCGGGCCATCGCCTCCGGCTGGATCTCCCGCATCACCGGCGCCGCGATCAGCGGCGCCAGCTCCGGCTCCGGCCAGGGCACCACGTAATGCGACCAGTCGGTGGCGTCGAAGACCGACTGGGCCGCGGCCTCGGGCAGGGAGCAGTCGCGGCTGGAGGGCCAGGGCGGGCGGGTGAGGATGGAAGCCTCCATCCCCTGCCCCAGCGCCGCCACCAGCAGCAGCCCGGCGAGCAGCCCGCGCCGCCAGCCCGCCGCGCCCTGCAGGGCCGCGCCCGCGGCCACAGCGAGGATCGCGAGCGGGGCGATGCCGGTGCGCATCGTCATCTCATTGCCCGGCCCGAAGACATAGAGCGGCAGCAGCACCAGGATCAGCAGCCCCGCCGCCAGCAGCCGCGACCGCAGCAGCAGCAGCACGGCCAGTGCCACCAGCCCGAATTCCAGACCCAGGAACAGCGCCAGCCGCGGCAGCACCGCCAGCCCGTGTTCCGCCAGCAGCGCCCCATGCGGGATGGCGCTGGAGCCGGCGGCGAGGAACCAGGCCAGCGGCACGGCCAGCAGCAGGCCGAGCCAGTTCACCGGCCCCGCCAGCGCCGCGCGCCACAGCCCGCCGGAGAGCGCGGCCACCGCCGTCATCAAGCCCGCCCCCAGCGCGCCGAGCGGTGACCAGGCCGCCGCGGCCGCCAGCGGCAGCGCCGCCACAGCCAGGAAGCGCGGCTGCCGCGCATGGCGCAGCAACAGCAGCGCCGGAATCCAGGCCGGCAGCGCATGGTTCGGCACCCAGAGCAGCAGGGTGGCATGCCCGGAATACTGGAAGATGCGCGCCCACCATTCGCCGCCACGTTGCCAGTAGCTGAGCAGCCCGTCGCCCTCCGTCACGTCGAGGAAGACATTGGGCAGCAGGTCCAGCCCCCCGAAGGTGAGGAAGACCAGTACCAGCCAGCGCGCCCGCAGCCCCGCCTGCCGGGCGAGTGCCACCAGCAGCGCCAGCACCAGCGCCAGGCCAAGCGCGGTCCAGGCAAAGAGCGCCGCCTCCGCCACCGCCAGCCCGCCGACCCGCCCGGCGAGCGCGGCCGGCATGTAGTAGCCGAGCGGCGCCCGCAGCAGCCGCACCACATCCCCCACCACATAGCCCACCGGCCAGGGCCCGGTGGCGAGGTCGTGCAGCACCGCGTCGCGGATCTGCCAGTCCACGGCGGCATAGAGGAGGTGGTGGGTGCCGCTGCTGCCGAATCCCCAGGCGAGGCCACCCGCCAGGCAGGCCAGCGTCGACGGGCCCGAAAGCGGCCAGCCGCCGCGCCAGCCGGGCATGAGCGCGAAGCCCGCCAGGCCGATGGCCAGAAAGCCCAGCCACCAGGGCGCCGCGAAGAATCCGCCGCCAAAGATCAGCGCCGGCGCCAGCAGATAACCGACGCAGGCCAGCAGCAGCCGGTCCGGCGCAGCGCCGCCGAGCGCCGTGTCGAGGTTCAGCCGCGGCTTTCGCGCATGGTGGCCCGCTTGCGCGTATCCGGCTGCAGCTTCGTGCCCAGCCCCGGCCCCTGCATCGGGAGACAAAAACCCTTCTCCAGCCGGGGCAGTTCCGTCACCAGGTCGCGATACCAGGTGGCCAGCGTCGCGCGCACCACCTCCTGGAAGATCGCCGTCGCCGCGTGCAGGGCGAAGTGCAGGCTGGCGACCAAGGTCACCGGCCCCGTGCAATCGTGCGGGGCCACCGGGCGGGCCCAGGCCTCCGCCAGCGCCGCGATCTTCCGCGCTTCCGTCAGGCCGCCGCACCAGGTCAGGTCCACCATCACTACGTCGGTGGCGCCTGCCACCAGCAGGTCCCGGAACGCCACCTTGCCGCCGAGGGTTTCGCTGGCGCAGATCGGCATGCCTGGCACGGCGCGGCGCAGCTCCACCAGGGCGGCCGTGTCGTCCATCTTGCCGATCGGGTCCTCCACCCAGAAGGGCTTGATGGGGGCCAGCGCCTGGCAGATGCGGGTGGCGGCGGGGAGGGAGAAGATGGAGTGCAGCTCCGCCATCACCTCCATCCGGTCGCCCACCGCGCGGCGGACTTTTTCGAAGGGCTCCATGCCCTTCTTCAGATCCTCCAGGTTCATCAGCTGGCCGCCGGAGGCCGGGGCGTAGACGTCGAAGGGCCAGATCTTCATCGCCGTGAACCCTTCCTCCAGCAGGGAATGCGCCAGCTCGTCGGCGCGCTGCATGAAGGCGACCTGGTCGTCATAGGGGCCGATGGCGGCCTCCCCGGCGCGGATATCCCGGCGATCCTTGGCGCTGTTGTAGTCGTAGCCGGCGCAGGTGTTGTAGGCGCGGATGCGGTCCCGGCTCAGCCCGCCGAGCGCCTCGTGCACCGGCACGCCGAGCCGCTGGCCCATCAGGTCCCACAGCGCGATATCGACGGCGGAGGCCGCGCGCATCTCGGCCGAGGAGGCGCCGAAGCCGACATAGGGCGTCATCAGGTGGCGGTGGATGCGCTCGATGTTTCGCGAGTCCTGGCCGAGCAGGTAGGGGGCCACGAGTTCGTGGATCTGGCCCTCGACCGCCGCAGCACCGCGAAAACTCTCGCCGAGGCCGGTCAGCCCCTCTGCCGTCTCGATCTCGACCCACAGGATATTGGCGCGTTCGGGGACGCGGAGCGTGCGGACGCAGGTGATGGTGGAGGGTGTCATTCGGCGCGGATTCCCTGGCGGCGGACCACATCGGCCCAGCGGGCGACCTCTGCCCGCACATGCATCCCCATCGCCTCCGGCGTGCCGCCCAGCGGCGCCACGGCGAGCTCCGCCATGCGGGACCGCACGCGGGGGTCGGAGAGCGCCTGGTTGAAGGCGGCGTTCAGCGCGGCGATGGCGGCCGGCGGCGTGCGGGCCGGCGCCATGAAGCCGAACCAGCTGTCGATCGCCATGCCCGCCACGCCCTGCTCGGCGAAGGTCGGCACATCCGGCAGCTCCGGCAGCCGTTCCGCGCTGACGGCGGCCAGGCCGCGCACGGTGCCGGCGCGGAGATGCGGCAGGATGGAGGGCAGGTTGTCGAAGAAGACGTCGATCCGCCCGCCGATCAGGTCCGTGATGGCGGGGCCGGAGCCGCGATAGGGCACATGCACCATCTCGATCCCCGTCACCGCCCGCAGCAGCTCCGGACCCAGGTGGTTCGAGGCGCCGACGCCGGAGGAGCCGAAGCTGATGCCGCCGCGCTGGCTGCGGGCGAGCGCCAGGAATTCCTGGACGTTCCGCGCCGGCAGGTCGCGCCGCACCGCCATCACGTTGCGCACCGCGCCGGTCAGGATGACGGGGGCGAAGTCGGCCAGCACGTCGTAGCCGGCATTGGCATAGAGCGCGGGATTGGCGCCGCAGGGTCCGAAGGCGCATTGCAGCAGCAGCGTGCCATCCGCCGGGCCGCGCGCCACCTCCACCGTGCCGATATTGCCGCCGGCGCCGGCCTTGTTCTCCACCACCGCTCCACGCGGCAGATGGGCGGAGGCGGCCTCGGCCAGGACACGTGCGACGATGTCGCTGGTGCCACCGGGGGCGAAGGGGACGAGGATGCGGACCGGGCGGTCCGGCAGGTCCGCCGCGAAAGCGCTTCCGGCGCCCAGCAGGACGACGAGCACCGGCAGCAGCCGGCGCATGAAAGGCTCGATGACCATGTTTCCCCCGCCAACCCTTGTGGTTGTTGCGGGCAAGCTACGCCCCGCGCCGCGGCCCGCGGAAGCCCGGCAGAGGCCGGCGAGGTGGCCCTGGCTTGATTCCCCCGCGTTCCGGGACAAAAGTCACCTGATCATGATCCTCCTGATCGACAACTACGACAGTTTTACGTTCAATCTCTACCACTTCCTCGGTGATCTTGGGGCAGTGGCTGAGGTTCGGCGCAATGATTCCCTCTCGGTGCAGGCCGCGATGGACCTGCGGCCGGAGGCGATCGTGCTTTCGCCAGGCCCTTGCACGCCGAATGAGGCCGGCATCTGCCTCGACCTGATCGGCGCGGCCGCGGAAGCGCGCATGCCGCTTCTGGGCGTCTGCCTCGGCCACCAGGCCATCGGCCAGGCCTTTGGCGGCCGCGTGGTGCGGGCGCCGGAGCCGGTGCATGGCAAGGTCTGGGAGGTGACTCATGGCGGCACCGACATCTTTGCGGGCGTGCCCTCCCCCTTCCGGGCCACGCGCTACCATTCCCTGGTGGTGGAGGACCTGCCCGAGACGCTGATCCCCACCGCTCGCACCGCGGATGGCCTGGTGATGGGCCTCGCCCATCGCGACCTGCCGATCTGGGGCGTGCAGTTCCACCCCGAGAGCATCGCCAGCGAGCACGGCCACGACCTGCTTCGCAACTTCCTGGCCCTCGCGACGCGGCGAAACACCTTCGCCTCCACGACCGCGGCAGCATGAAAAAAATCCTTGCGAGGCTCGCGGCAGGCGAAAAGCTGGCGGAGAGCGAGGCGGAGGTTGCCTTCGGCATGATCATGGCCGGCGAGGCGACGCCGGCGCAGATCGCCGGGCTGCTGATGGCCATGCGCGTCCGCGGCGAGACGGTGGCGGAGATGACCGGCGCGGTCCGGGCCATGCGGGCACGGATGGTGGCCGTGGAGGTGCCGCCCGATGCCATGGATATCGTCGGCACCGGGGGCGATGCCGCGGGCACGCTGAACATCTCGACCGCAGCCGCCCTGGTGGTGGCCGGCTGCGGCGTGAAGGTGGCCAAGCACGGCAACCGCGCACTGTCCTCGCGCTCCGGCGCCGCGGATGCGCTGTCCGCCCTTGGCATCCCGGTGATGGAAACGCCGCTGGAGGCGCTGCCGCGGGTGCTGGAGGAGGCCGGGATGGTCTTCCTGATGGCGCCCCGCCACCATTCGGCGCTGCGCCATGCCGCCGGCCCGCGCGTTGAGCTCGGCACGCGCACCATCTTCAACCTGCTCGGCCCGATGGCGAGCCCGGCGCGGGTGACGCGGCAGATGACCGGCGTCTTCGCCCCCGAATGGCTCCGCCCGATGGCCGAGACGCTGGCGCGGCTGGGGACGGAACGCGCCTGGCTGGTGCATGGCATGGGCCTTGATGAGCTGACGCTGGCCGGTCCCTCCCAGGTGGTGGAACTGCGCGACGGGCGCATCCGGGAATTCGAGGTGGCGCCGGAACAGGCCGGCCTGCCGCGCGCCCCGACCTCGGCGCTCAAGGGCGGCGATCCGGCCGAGAATGCCGCGGCCCTGCAGGCGCTGCTGGAGGGGACGCCAGGCGCCTATCGCGATTGCGTCCTGCTGAATGCGGCGGCAGCCCTTGTGGTGGCGGGCCGGGTGGACGACATCCGCGCGGGCGTGCCGCTGGCCGCCACCTCCATCGACAGCGGCGCGGCCCTGGCCGTGCTGAACCGGCTGCGATCCAGCGCGGCCGTGCCCCCCTGACCCGAGCACCCTCCCCGATGAACGTCTCCTCCCCCGTCGTCTCCGATACGCTGGCCCGCATCCTCGCCGACAAATACGAGGAGGTGCGGGAGCGGTCCGCCGCCATGCCGCTCTCCGAGATCGAGAGCCAGGCCCGCCACGCCGCCCCGCCGCGCGACTTCACCGGCGCGCTCTGCGCCGCCGTGGCGGAAGGCCGGGTCGGGCTGATCGCCGAGATCAAGCGCGCCTCCCCCTCTGGCGGGCTGATTCGCGAGCCCTTCGAGCCGGCCGAGCTGGCCCGCGCCTATGAGGCCGCCGGCGCCGCCTGCCTCTCCGTGCTGACCGACGCGCCCTGGTTCCAGGGCGACCTCGGCCACATGGTGCAGGCGCGCGCGGCCTGCGCGCTGCCGGTTCTGCGCAAGGACTTCATGGTGCATCCCTGGCAGGTCTTCGAGGCCCGGGCCATGGGGGCGGATGCCATCCTGCTGATCCTGGCGGCCCTGTCGGACGAGCAGGCGCAGGAGCTGGAGGATATCGCCCGGTCGCTGGACATGGCGGTGCTGGCCGAGGTGCATGACCAGCGGGAGCTGGACCGGGCGCTGGGGTTGGAGACGCGGCTGATTGGGGTGAATAACCGGAATCTCAAGACCTTGGTGACAGATCTTGCAACCTCGGATGAGCTGATCCCGCAGATCCCGGCCGATCGCATCCCGGTCGGCGAAAGCGGCATCCGCACGCCGGAGGATGTGCGCCGCATGTGCCGCGCCGGCGCCCGCTGCCTGCTGGTGGGCGAGCACCTGCTGCGCCAGCCGGACGTGGAAGCGGCGGCGCGCGAGCTGATCACCGCGATCGAATGACCCTCACCCATTTCGACGCGGCCGGCGCGGCCGCCATGGTCGATGTCTCGGACAAGGCGGCGACGCATCGGGTGGCGGTCGCCCGTGGCCGCATCACCATGGCGCCCGAGACGCTGGCGCTGATCCGCCAGGGCACGGTCGGCAAGGGCGATGTGCTGGGCATCGCCCGCATCGCCGGCATCATGGCCGCCAAGCGCACCAGCGACCTGATCCCGCTCTGCCACCCCCTGGCCCTGGCCAAGGTGACGGTGGACCTCACCATCGCCGAGCCGGATGCGGTGGAGATCGAGGCGCTCGCCAAGGTCACCGGCCAGACCGGGGTGGAGATGGAGGCGCTGACGGCGGTGACGGTGGCCGCGCTGACCGTCTACGACATGTGCAAGGCCGCCGATCGCGGCATGCGGATCGAGGCGGTGCGCCTGGTGCATAAATCCGGCGGAAAGTCGGGGGTTTACGAGTCGGCCTGATGATCCCGCTCGAAGAAGCTCGCGCCCGCATCCTGGACGCCCTCCGCCCCACGGCGGCGGAGACGGTGGCACTTGCCGAAGGTTGGAATCGCGTGCTGGCCCAGCCCGTGGTGGCGCGGCTGACCCAGCCGCCGGCGGATGTTTCCGCCATGGATGGCTATGCGGTGCGTGCGGCGGATGCGGTTCTCGGCGCAACCCTCGCCGTGGCAGGGGCCGCACCGGCCGGGCATCCCTATGCGGGCCAGCTCGCCCCCGGCCAGGCAGTCCGCATCTTTACCGGCGGCTTCGTGCCGGAGGGCGCGGACGGGATCCTGTTGCAGGAGGATGCCGAGGCACGGGACGGGGCGGTGGAGGTGCGGGAGGCGGTTCAGCCCGGCCGCTGGATCCGCCGCCGTGGGCTCGACTTCTCTTCGGGCGAAACCCTGCTGCCGGCCGGGCGGCGGCTTTCCGCCCGCGACATCGGGCTGGCGGCGGCGGCCAACCACCCCTGGCTCGCCGTGCATCGCCGGCCGCGCATCGGCATCCTGGCCACCGGGGACGAGATCGCCCTGCCGGGCGAGCCGATTCCCCCGGGCGGCATCGTCAGCTCCAATGCCCATGCCCTGGCCGCCCTGGTGCGCGCGGGTGGCGGCGATCCGCTGGTGCTGCCGATCGTGGCCGATGACCGGGACGCGATCGCCGCCGCGGCCGCCGCCGCGCGGGGCTGCGACCTGCTGGTGACCACGGGCGGCGCCAGCGTCGGCGAGCACGACCTGATCCAGGCGGCGCTGGGCGAGCAGGGATTCGCCCTCGACTTCTGGAAGATCGCGATGCGGCCGGGGAAGCCGCTGATCTGGGGCCGGCTCGGCGCCACGCCGGTGCTGGGCCTGCCGGGCAATCCGGTCTCGGCGTTGGTCTGCGGCGTGCAGTTCCTGCTGCCGGCGCTGGCCGTCCTCTCCGGCCTGCCTGCCGCGCCGCTGCCCACGATCCTGGTCCGCGCCGGCACCGCCCTGCCCGCAAACGACCGCCGATTCGACCATCTGCGGGCGACTCTGCATCTCGATTCGGCCGGCCACACCGTGGCGACGCCCTTCCCGCAGCAGGACAGTTCCATGCTCGCGAACCTGGCGCGGGCGGAGGCGCTGATTCTGAGGCCGGCCCTGGCCCCGGCGCTGCCGGAGGGGGCCGAGGTGCCGGCCATTCCGCTGGGGCAATACGGCATCTGAGCCACCGATCTGCCTGCATTTGTGGCAGGTCGTGTGGAAAACATTTGACGCCCGAGCAGGAACCTACATAGAACATCCATGCCGGTTGCTTGTTTGTTCGGGGCCATCCAGGTCCGCCTGCCGGTGCTGGAGAAAACCATGCTCACCCGCAAGCAGCACGAATTGCTCATGTTCATCGACAAGCATCTGCGCGCGACCGGGTTCTCCCCCTCCTTCGAGGAGATGAAGGAGGCACTGCGGCTGAAGTCGAAGTCGGGCATCCATCGGCTGATCACGGCGCTGGAGGAGCGCGGCTTCCTGAAGCGCCGCGCGCATCGGGCCCGGGCGCTGGAGGTGGTGCGCCTGCCGGAGAATGTGGCGCCGCGCCGCGCCGAGGCCCCGCCCGCCCCGGCCCCGGCCCAGCCCGCCTTCACGCCGAATGTCATCCGCGGACATTTCGCGCCGGGCCTTTCCGGTGTGCAGAAGGCGGCGAACGAGGCGGGGTCTGTGGCCTTGCCGCTCTATGGCAGGATCGCCGCCGGCATGCCGATCGAGGCGACGCGGGACACGGCGATGGTCGATGTGCCGGCGGCGCTGCTGGGCGGCGGGGAGCACTACGCGCTGGAAGTGGCCGGCGATTCGATGGTGGAGGCCGGGATCCTGGACGGCGACACCGTCATCATCCGCCGCGGCGATACGGCCGATAACGGCGCCATCGTGGTGGCCCTTGTCGATGACCAGGAGGTGACGCTGAAGCGCCTGCGCCGGCGCGGCAATTCGGTGGCGCTGGAGCCCGCGAACCGGGCCTATGAGACCCGGATCTTCGGCCCGGACCGCGTCCGGGTGCAGGGCCGGCTGATCGGCCTGCTGCGCCGCTACTGAGGGTCGGGAGCCCCTCAGTAGGGGTCCCATTCCAGCTTGCGCGCATTGCGCCAGGCGTGCAGCCGCTGCCAGGCCAGCATCGTCATGGCGCCGGTTGCCAGTCCGACGCCCAGCATCAGGACCATCGTCATCGCATTTCCTCCTGGCCTCACTATTCCGTGATTTTCGGCCTTGGATGCAAAAAAATAGTTAACGCGCAGCCTCATCAACGGGGGCGAGTGGCAAAGTTTCCGCCCGGCCCGGCAGTGGCTCCGGCGGCACCCAGGGGCGGTCGCCGCGCCAGGCGCGATCGCTGAGCCGCCGGGCGCCCGCCTTCCCCAGCCAGGCGGCCTGGGCGCCATCCCGCCACATGGCGAAGCGGTCGATGCTCTCGCCGGTCGCGCAGCGCGGCCGCAGCGGCTCCAGCGCCACCACCAGTGCGCCGCAGAAGGGCGTGGCATCCAGCGGGGCGGATCGCTGGCCGCGGGCGGGTGGCGGGCCGCGCAGCAGCACCGCCTCCGCCGCATCGGGGCGTGGGCGGAATCGGCAGGCGGCCGGGGTGCAGGCCAGCGCGCCGCCGGCGGCCGTGCCGGTTTCCGGCAAGGCCAGCGCCTGCGTGGCACCCATGGCGCGCAGCATATTCTCCTGCAGGAAGGCGCGGGCGCCGGGCAGGCGGTGCAGATAGACCCCCTCCGCCGTCCGCAGCGCCACGATCCGCGCATCGCCCGAGACCAGCAGGTCCGGCGGCGGCGCGGCCAGCGGCGTGGCCAGGCCGGCCAGGATCATCGGAAGGCCCCAGGCGCGCAGCGCGCCGCGCCACAGGCACAGCCAGCAAAGGCCCAGGCTGGCCAGGGCCAGGCCCCAGCCGGGTAGCGGTGGCAGGGCCGGCGCGGCACCCGGCCAGGCGGCCACCACCCTGGCCACCGCCAGGATCCCCTCCACCCCCCATCCCATGGCCCAGAGCGGCCATTCCGCCAGACCGAGCGGCAGCGCCAGCATGGCCAGCAGCGCGGCCGGCATGACCAGCAGGGAGGTGAGCGGCACCGCCACCGCATTGGCCAGGATGCCGAAGAGCTGCAGCCGGCCGAAGTGATGCAGGCCATAGGGCGCCGTCGCCGCGCCGGCGAGCGCCGAGGTCAGCACCAGGCCGAGGACGAATAGCAGCGCCGGCCGCCACCAGCCGCCGCCGAGCCGCGCCAGCCAGGGCCGCGCCGCCTCATGCCCCGCGATCAGCGCCAGCACCGCGGCGAAGGACATCTGGAAGGAGGGGCCGAGCAACTCGGCCGGCGCCAGCGCCAGCACCCCGGCCGCGGCAATGGCGACGACCCGTGGCGAGAGCGCGCGCCGGCCGCTGAGCAGCGCGAGCGTCACCAGCGCCGCCATGCCGAGGCAGCGCTGCATCGGCACCTGGGACCCGGTCAACAGCATGTAGAAGCCACCCGCCGCCAGCGCCGCCAGCGCCGCCACCGCCTTGCCCGGCACCCGCAGCGCCACCCAGGGCACCAGCGCCAGCGCCAATCGCACGACGAAGAAGACCAGCCCCATGACGATGGCCATGTGCAGGCCGGAGACGGAAAGCAGATGCGCCAGGCCCGAATCGCGCATTGCGACCATGGCGGGGGCCGGGATGGCGCTCTGCGTGCCGGTGACCAGCGCCGCAGCCACCGCGCCCGCCGCGCCGGGGATGGCGGCTGCCACCTCCCGGTCCAGCCGGGCGCGCAGCGCGGCGAACCAGGACCCCTCCCCGCCGCCCTCCAGCCGCTCCACCGGGCCGAGCGCGAAGCCCGAACCGCCGAGGCCGGAGAAGAAGGCGGCGCGCTGGAAGTCGTAGCCGCCGGGCACGGCGGGCGCACCGGGCTCCCGCAGCAGGGCGCGCAGGCGCAGCCGGTCGCCGGGTTGCGGCAGGGTCGGGTCGTCCTTGCGCAGCCGGACCCGGATCTGCCGCGCCAGCGGCGGATCCTGGCCCAGGCTTGCGCCCCGCAGCGTCACGCGATGGCCCTCCGGCAGCGGTTCCACCTGCGCCACCAGCCCTTCCACCAGCACCGCGCCAAAGGGCAGGTGCAGGGGCGCCGGCTGGCGGGCCGCGTGCCAGGCGGTGAGCCCAGCGCCGAGCAGCGCCGCCGCCGGCAGGGCCACCGCCCAGCCCAGCAGCCACCGGCGCCGGGCCAGCCGGGCGGCAAGCCCGAGCAGCGGCACTGCCAGCCACAGCGGCTGCGCACGGGGCTCCGTCGCCTGGGCAAAGTACCAGAGCACGCCAGCGCCCAGCGCCACCGCCAGCCAGGGTGCGAACCTGCCGTGCTGCGCGGCGAGCTGCGCGAGCAGCCAGTCGCCGATCCGCGCGACCGCGCCCTGCCGTTCAACAGGATGAAGGGCGACAGACATTCAACCCATGGTGGAGACATTAACGCTGCGCCGCAACGGGCCTCTGCCCGGCCCGCTTTGGCGGCCCGCCGATCCGCGCTAAGCAGCCCGTCCCACTTTCCTGCCGGGACACGGAACATCATGTCGGTCCGCACGCGCTTCGCCCCGTCGCCCACGGGCTATCTGCATATCGGCGGCGCCCGCACCGCGCTGTTCAACTACCTCTTCGCCCGCCACCATGGCGGCCAGTACCTGCTGCGGATCGAGGACACCGACAAGGCGCGCAGCACCCAGGCGGCCGTGCAGCAGATCCTGGACAGCCTCGAATGGCTCGGGCTGAGCCCGGACGAGCCGCCGGTGATGCAGACCAGCCGGGAGGCGCGGCATGCCGAGGTGGCGCGCGCGCTGCTGGACGCCGGAAAGGCCTATCTCGCCTACGACACGCCCGAGGAGCTGGCGGCGATGCGGGCGGAGGCCGAGGCAGCCAAGCGCCCCTTCAAGTATGACGGCAGCCGCTGGATGAACCTTGACCCGGCCCAGGCCCCCGCCCTGCCCGCCGCCATCCGCATCAAGGCCCCGCGCGGCGGGGAGACGGTGGTGGCCGACCTGGTGCAGGGCGAGGTGCGGGTCGCCGATTCCGAGCTGGATGACATGATCATCCTGCGCTCGGACGGCACGCCCACCTATCTGCATGCCGTGGTGGTGGACGACCACGACATGGCCATCACCCATGTCATCCGCGGCGACGATCACCTGACCAACACGTTTCGCCAATGCATGGTCTATGACGCCATGGGCTGGCGGCGGCCGCATTTCGCCCATATCCCGCTGATCCATGGCGCGGATGGCGCGAAGCTGTCGAAGCGCCACGGTGCCGTGGGGGCGCTGGAATTCGCCGAGCAGGGCTTCCTGCCGGAGGCGCTTTGCAACTACCTGCTGCGCCTCGGCTGGGGCCATGGTGATGAGGAGATCGTGCCGCGGGACCGGGCGATCGAACTCTTCGACCTGGCCGATGTCGGCCGCGCCGCCTCCCGCATGGACTATGCCAAGCTGACGCATCTGAACGGCGTCTATCTGCGCGCGGCGGAGGATGACCGGCTGGTGCGGGACGTCCTGGCGCGCTTCACGAAGCGCGGCATCGACTTCGGGACGGAGGCCGCTGCCAGAATCCGCGCCCTGATGCCGGACCTGAAGGCGCGGGCCAAGACGCTGGTGGAACTGGCCGATGCGGCGGTCTTCGCGGTGGCGAACGGCGCCCCGGTGCCGGATGCCAAGGCCGCCGCGCTGCTGACCGAGGAGGCCCGCGCGCGGCTGGCCGACCTCGCCCAGTTCCTGGCCGATGCGCCCTGGGAGCGGGCCGATCTGGAACAATGGCTGCGCGACTATGCCGAGGTGAAGGGCGTCAAGCTCGGCCAGGTGGCACAACCCCTGCGCGTGGCGCTGACCGGCAGCACCCAGAGCCCGCCGATCGATGCGGTGCTGGTGGCGCTGGGCCGGCCCGAGGCTTTGGCGCGGATCCTGGCCGCGTCCGGGGAGGCGCTGTGACCTGACTTCCTGCTTGACGTGCGCGCCGGGGAAAGTCTAAAAATTAGATTAACGGGCGATAAATTAGTCGCTCCACCCCGGAGGTCGGCATGCTCAGCGTGTCCAAGGTCAGCTTCTGGCTCGCAGGCTTCGTCGGCACGGCGGTCTGGACGAGCTCCATCATCGCACTCACCAGCCTGCCGCTGCCAGCGCAATTGGCGCTGGGCGCGATGATGCTGGTGGGCTGCGTCTGGGGCCATTCGGTGCTGTTCCCGCAGCCGCGGGAAGAGGGCGGCGCCGTGGCGCCGGGCCGGATGCAGCGGGAGGAGGCGATGCGTGCCCTGCCCGCCGCGCCTCTGCCGCTCGGCACGCCGCGGGTGCCGGTGGCCCGCCCGGCCCGCCGGCCGACGCAGCGCCTGGCCTGAGGGGGCGCGCCTCGCGCCCTGGCTGGGCATTTCCGGCCGGAAGGCCGAAGCTGCGGCGGCCGCCGGCCGGGATGGGCGCGGCCTTTTCCCGCCTTCAACGCGGCGTGACGATCCGGCAGGCGCGCGCCGTGGCGCGGGCCAGCAACAGCATGCGCCGCGCCGCCACCGCGCCGGTCGCGGCATCGCCGACCACCGAGGCGACCAGCGGGTTCGTGGTCACCGCGGTGACCGCCGCATTGATGGCCACATCGGCGGCGGCCACGGCCCCGGCCTCGAACAGCGTGCGCCGCAGCAGCTTCAGCGTGCCGAGCAGCCCGGGGCGCAGGCCGTGGATCGCCGCCACCTCCCGCACCAGTCGCAGGCCGCGCCAGGCGATGAAGACGCCATCCAGCGCCGGGGATGGCACGATGGCGGTGGCCGCCAGGGATTGCAGCGCGGCGGCGCGGCCGGCGGCCACCGCGGCGCGGTCGAGCGTCGCCAGGGGACCTGCCTCCAGCAGGGCGAGCAGCGTCGGCAGGTCCGGCGCCTTGCGCAGCGCGGGCAGCATGGCCTGCGCCTCCGGCAGCCTCGCCGCCCAGTCCAGGATGGCGGACCGGCTGGCAGAGAAATCACCGCGCGCGACGGCGGCCCGGCCGCGCTCCACCGTGCCGAGGCCGGCCAGCCCGCGCAGCTCCCGCAGGAAGGCCGCGGCGATGAGCCCGTAGCCCGCAACGGCGACGGAAAGCGTCACCCAGCCCAGCCAGGGGGCGCGCGAAAACTGGTCCGCGACATAGCCGCCGACATCGATGGCGGAGAGGCCGACCAGCAGCACGCCGATGCCGCCCGCGGCCAGGCTGAGTGCGGACCAGCGGCCGCCCGGGGCCGGCGGCAGCACCACCGGCGCCACCGCCTGGTCCCAGCCGAAATCGAGGCGCGGCGCGGGGGCCAGGCTGTCCTCGGTCAGGATTCTGGGGCCGCGCGGGGCGTCGCGGGGACCGCGCGGGGTATCGCTCAAAGCAGGTCTCCGATCAGGGATGCCAGCATCCGGTCCAGCCCCAGATGGGGCATTCCGGACAGCCCGTCACCGGTCAGCCGCGGCGGGCGGAAGACGGGCATGCGGAATTCGCCATGGCTCCAGAAGGCGTGATCGGGCCGGCGGTCCGGCACCTCCCCGGGATAGATCCGCGCGCTGCGCCCGCCGTCCAGCAGCACGCCCCGCACCGCCTGCACGTCCCGCCCGTCGACGCGGGCCAGGTCGTCCTGGGTGCAGCGGAGGGCGGCGATGGCGTGGACGGAGGTTGTGGCGCCCCCTGCCCCCGCCGTGTCCCGCCCCACCAGGTCGCCGAGCAGCCCCACCAGCGCATCCCGCTGCGCGGCCGGCACATGGTCCGCCTTGGTGGCGGCGAAGCCCACATGCTGCACGCCCTGGCCGGTCAGCAGGTTCAGCCAGCCGCCGCCGCGCCGCAGCGCCGTCGCGATGGCCGACAGCGCGGCGGCGGTGTCGTCGAAGGCCTCCTCCCCGGCATGCAGCGCGCCCAGCGCATCCACCAGCACCGCCTGGCGGCGGAAGCGGCGGAAGAAGGGTTCGAAGAAGGCGGTTCGCTGATCTGCCAGATAGGCGGCGTGGCGGCGCGCCAGCAGCCGGCCCAATTCCCCCTGGCTGCCGCCGGGCAATGGGAAGAACCAGAGCAGCGGCGCCTCCCCGCGCGGCCCGGGGTTCAGCGCGCGTCCGGGCTGCAGGAAGCGGAAGCCGAGGTCGTCCCGGCAGCGCAGCAGGGCGGCGCGATAGAGGCGAAAGCCCTGCCGGGCCAGCGCCTCGTCGTCTCGCGCGCCGGGCGGCAGGGAATCGACGAACTGAAGAAAGTCCTGCGCCACCGCGGCACGCCGGCCCTGGCGCAGCCGGGCCAGGGTTTCGCGCGACCAGTCGTCATAGGACTGGTCCAGCATCGGCAGGTCCAGCAGCCATTCGCCGGGATAGTCCAGCAGCTCCAGCGTGACGCGCCGCTCCCCCGCCACCCAGCCGCGCGCCTGGCCGAGCCAGGAGGCCGGCGCCAGGTCCAGCGCGATCTCGAGGGTGGACAGGTCCTCGGTGCGCTCCGGCCAGCGCGGCGGGTCGGCGGCCAGGGCCTCCAGATGCGCGGCGGCGTCGAAGCGCGGCGTCGCCTCCACCCCCGGCGGCACCAGCCGCGCCCCGCGCAGCCGGTTGCCGGAGGCGGCGGCCAGCGCCGGCAGGGTATTCACCCCCGCCCCTGCGGCCAGCAGGTTGGCGACCAGGGAGGTCAGGAACACCGTCTTGCCGGCCCGCGACAGGCCGGTGACGGCAAGCCGAACCCTTTCCCGCCCCGCCAGCGCCCGCGCGGCATCCGTCATGCCGGCGAGGGCATCCTCCAGCGGTGTCAGGATCGCCATGTGGCCGGGATTACTTCCGCTCGATCAGCTCGATCTTGTAGCCGTCCGGATCCTCGACGAAGGCGATGACCGTTGTGCCGAATTTCACCGGGCCGGGTTCGCGCGTGATCCTGGCGCCGCCGGCGCGCAGCCTGTCGCAGGTCGCGTAGATATCCGGCACGCCGACGGCGAGGTGGCCGAAGGCATTGCCCATCTCATAGCTCTCGGTGCCGTAGTTGTAGGTCAGCTCGACCACGGCGGCGCCGGTGGACTCCTCGGCATAGCCGACGAAGACCAGCGTATACTTGCCCTCCGGCACGTCGCGGCGGCGCAGCTCCTTCATGCCGAGCAGCCTGGTGTAGAAGTCCACGCTGCGGTCGAGATTGCCGACGCGGATCATGGTGTGCAGCAGCGAGCCCTGGCTCATGGCGAAATCCCTTCCTTGAGGATCTGGTCGGCATCCATCGCCAGCAGGAACAGCCCCGCGGCGTCGGCCTCCGATATGGTGGCGTCGCGGTCGAGAACGATGGTGCCGACGTGACCGTTCCGCCGCGCCTCCACCGCGATGCCGCGCAGCCCGGCGGCGGCGGCGGCGCGGATGGTGTCGGGGCCGATGGCGGGCAGGTCCACCAGCTTGCTCTGCGCCGGCTTCACCAGCTTGACCAGGACACCGCCCGGGCCTTCGCGGCGCAGCTCGCCGGCGCGGGCGAGCATGGCGTCGGTGCCCTCGATCGCCTCCAGCGCCAGCACCAGCCCCTGCTGCACGACGCAGCCCTGGCCGGCATCGGCGGCGCCGAGCTGGCGGGCGACGGCGATGCCGCGCCGGATATCCTCCAGCGCCTCGGCATCCGGCTGGGCGCGGGTCGGGCAGCCGGCCTCCATCAGCAGCTCGGCAAAAACCTGCTGCGCGCCCAGCGGCTCGAACCCCTCCTCGCGCAGCACGGTGACGATGGCAGTCAGCAGCGCGTCGTCGCCGCCGAACAGCGCCCGGCGCCCGACCCGGGCCATCAGCCGCACGCCTTCCCCGTCCAGGCCGAGCGAGAACAGGGAGGGCCGCTTGACCCGCCCGGCCAGCACCAGCTGCCGCGCGCCGGCGCGGCGCAGCAGGCCCAGCATGCGGCCGATGGCGCCGAGGCGCACCACCTCATGCGGCCAGGCGGCCCATTCGCGGGGATCGGCAAAGCCCTCGACCAGCACGGCGAAGACCGGGCGGCCGGCGCGCCGCGCCGCATCCGCCACGCGCAGCGGCATGATGCCGCCGCCGGCGATCAATCCGAGGGGCAGACCGAGGGGGAAGGTCACGAGGCCTCCCCGCTCTCCTCCTCGTCGGAGTAGCGGCCGAAGGGGATCAGGCCGTGGCGCCCGCGGTTGCGGGCGAAGGCCAGGATCTCGGCCACCTGGGGATTGCCCGGATAGGCGGCAGCGACGGCCTCCACCGCCTCATCCGGCCGGCCACCGCGATAGAGGTCGTGCACCGCGCGCGCCACCGTCATCACCTGGTCCTTGCTCAGGCCCAGGCGGCGCCGCATGGCGATGGTGTTCAGCCCGGCATGCTTGGCGCGAAACCCCTTCACGCGGCCATAGGGCAGCACATTGCGCTCGACGCCCGACATGCCGGCCACCATGGCCATGCGGCCGATGCGGACGAATTGCTGGATGGCGGCGCCGCCCTGGATCACGGCGAAATCGCCGATCTCGACATGGCCGGCCAGCATCACGTTGTTCACCAGGATGACGCCATCGCCGATATTGCAGTCATGGCCCACATGGGCCACGCACATCACCAGCCCATCGGCGCCGATGCGCGTCATGCCATCCCCGCCGGTGCTGCCGCGATGGATGGTGGCGTGTTCGCGCACCTGGGTGCGGGGGCCGATGGCCACGCCGGTGGGCTGGCCCTTGTATTTCAGGTCCTGCGGCGGCAGGCCGATGGTGGCGAAGGGATAGACCTTCACTCCATCGCCCAGCGTCACCCGGCCATCGAGCACGACATGGGCGATCAGCTCCACGCCCTGCCCCAGCACGGCCTCCGGCCCCACGACGCAGCCCGGCCCGATCCGGCATCCGGGGCCGATCTGGGCCCCGTCCGCGACGTAGGCGGCGGGATGGATGAAGGCCGGCATCATTTCGGAATCCACGGGGCCGCTTTCGCTCACTTGTCGAGGATCATGGCGGCGTAGCTGGCCTCGGCCACCACCTTGCCGTCCACCTTCGCCTCCGCCGTGAATTTCCAGATATTGCCGCGCTGCTTCTCCTTCTGGACATGCACGCGCATCTGGTCGCCGGGCACCACCGGCTTGCGGAACTTGGCGCTGTCGACGGTCATGAAATAGACCAGCTTGCCCTGGGCGGAGGGTCCCAGCGTCTCCACCACCAGCACGGCCGCGGTCTGAGCCATGCTCTCGATGATCAGCACGCCCGGGAAGACCGGGTGCTGCGGGAAGTGGCCCTGGAAGAAGTTCTCGTTGATCGAGACGTTCTTGATGCCGATGGCGGAGACATTGGGCACGATCTCCACCACGCGGTCCACCAGCAGGAAGGGGAAGCGGTGGGGGATCGCCTGCATGATGCGGGCGATGTCGGCCGTCCCCATCGCGGGCTCCGGCGTGTTTTCTGCGGTCGCGTCCATGATCCTGTCTTCCGTTCGCTCCCTGGCGAATTAAGGCGCCGGCTTGCCGGGCTTGGCGGCCAGCCGCCGCAGCGTGGCATGGGCGCGCAAGGTCTCGCGCATCGGAAGGGCCGGCGAGCCGCCGACAACCTCCCCCGGCCCGACATCGGACATCACGCCCGACTGGGCCGCGATCTGCGCCCGGTCGCCGATCTCGAGATGGCCGGTGACGCCGGCCTGTCCGCCCATCTGCACCCCGTTGCCGAGGCGGGTGGAGCCGGAAATCCCGACCTGCGCGACCAGTACGCAACCCCGGCCGGTGCGCACGTTGTGGCCGATCTGCACCATGTTGTCGAGGCGCGTGCCGGCGCCCAGCACGGTATCCGTCTGGCTGCCGCGATCGACGCAGGCATTGGCGCCGATCTCCACGAAATCCTCCAGCAGCACGCGGCCGAGCTGGGGCATGGTCTCGAAGCGTCCCTCGGGGGTGACGGCGAAGCCGAAACCCTCCTGCCCCACCCGGGCGCCGGGATGCAGCACCACGAAGCGACCCGCGATGGCATGGCTCAGGCTGGCATGGGCGCCGATCCGGCAGCCCTCCCCCAGCACCACCCCGGCGCCGACGACGGCATGCGGGCCGATGATGCAGCCGGCGCCGATCTCGGCCCCGGCCTCGATCACCGCGAAGGGACCGATTTCCGTGCCCGGGCCGATGCTGGCGCTGGGATCGACCACGGCGGCGGGATGCACGCCCGGACGGGGCGCGACGGGGGGATGCAAGGCGCGGGCGATGCGGCCGAAGGCGAGATAGGGCTGCGCGGTGACGATGGCGGCGCGACCGGCGGGCAGCTTCGCCAGCATCTCCGGCGCCAGCACCACCGCCGCCGCCTGGGTGGCGGCGAGCTGGGCGGCATAGCGCCGGTTGTCCAGGAAGCTGACCTCCGCCGGCCCGGCCGATTGCAGCGGGCCGACACCGGTGATGCGCAGCGCGGCATCGCCGCCCACCAGCTCACCGCCGGCGGCGGCGGCGGCCTCCGCCAGGGTCAGGGCGGATCCCGCCGGGAAGAAGCGGGGATCCGCGGCCATCCCTCAGTTCCGTCGCGCGGGCGCGGCCGGGGCGGGCGGCGGCGGCGGCGGCGGGGCGCCATCGGCGGCGGGCGCACCGGCGGCCGGCGCATCCGCGGGGGCGGCGCCCTCGGCCGGCAGGTTCACGCTGCGCAGCACGCGGTTCATCTGGGCGGAGATCTCATCCGTCAGGTCGAAGGCGGCGTCGTTGAAGATCACCAGCGGCCGCGGCAGCACGATATTCACGCCGCGGGAGGCCGCGACCTGACGGATCACGGCGCCCAGCGCCTGCTCGATCTGCTGCAGCCCGCCCTGCGCCGCCTGGTCGATGGCGCGCGAGCGGTCGCGGAAGATGCGCTGGGCATCGGTGATCCGCTCCTGCAGCTCCCGCTCCCGCGCGCGCAGCTGCTCCGGCGCCAGGGTGGCGCGGGCGGCGGCCAGCGCCTGCTGTTCCTCGCGCCAGCGGCCCTGCTCGCGCTGCAGATCCTCGTTCAGCTTGGCGCGGCGCCGCTCGATCTCCTCCCGCACCTGGTTGAAGGCGGCGGAGAGGCGCTGCACCTCGGGGATATCGACGATGGCGATGACGGGTGCCGGCGGGCGCTGGCCGGCCGGGGCGGTGGCCGGCCGCTGCTGCTGTTGCTGCGGCGGGCGCTGTGCCTGGCCCTGCGCCGGCTGGCCCTGCGGCGGGCGCTGCTGCTGGCCCTGGGCCTGGGCGGGGGGGACGAACCACTGCTGGCCCTGCTGCTGCTGGGCATCCGCCTGCGGGACCAGCAGCAGGGAGGGCGCGAGAACCAGGGAGGCCGCGAGAAGATGACGCAGGCGCATGGGGCGAGGATTCCGGATAGGGCTCAGAAACGGGTGCCGAAGCCGAAACGCACCAGCTGCGTCTCGTCGTAGGACTTCTTCACCACCGCCTGGGCGATGTCGATATTGATCAGGCCGACCGGCGTGCGCCAGGAAATGCCGACGCCGGCACCGACGCGCGGCGAGGCATCGTCCTGCACGCCCTCGCCAGAGACCGGCGTGCGCGACAGCGAGCCGACATCGACGAAGGCGCGGCCGAGCAGCCCGATCTCGGAGGGCAGCGGCAGCGGGAAGCGCAGCTCCGTGGTCTGCGTCCAGATCAGGCGGCCACCCAGGGGGTCGTCATTGCCGGCGCTGGAGGTATCGCGCGGGCCGGCACCGGCGAGCGCAAAGCCACGCAGATTGTCGCCGCCCAGGAAGAAGCGGTCGATGATCCGCTCCGGCCGGTCGCCCCAGGGGGTGAGCAGGCCGACGCCGCCCTGCAGCGCCAGCACGTATTCCGGCGCGCCCAGGTAGCGCTCCAGCGGGATATAGCCCGCCACGTCACCGCGCCAGCGGACATAGGCGACATCGCCGCCGAGGCCCGCCACATCGGTGCCGACGCGCGCGATATAGCCGCTGCGCGGCTCGATCCGGCTGTCGCGCACGTCGTAGGACAGGGTGGTGCCGATCTGCGACAGCAGGGTGACGCCGCGCTGCTCCTGGATGTAGCGGCTGGCATCGGTCTGCACGTCGAAGATATCGCGCTGCACCAGGCTGTAGGACCAGCTCTGCCGCACGCGCTCATTGAATTCGTAGCCCGCGCGGATCGCGAAGCCGACGCGCTTCTCCGAATAGCTCGACGTGTCCTGCAGGTCGCGGGTGATGTAGAAAAGGTCGAGCCCGGCGGCCAGGTTGCGGTCCATGAAGGACGGGTCGGTGATCGAGAAATCGACCTGCGTGCGGCGCTGCGCCAGCAGGGTCTGCAGGCGCGTGTCGACGCCGGTGCCTAGGAAGTTGCGCTCCCGGATGCCGAAGTCGGTCAGGAAGCCGGCATCGGTGGAGAAGCCGCCGCCCAGCGAGATCTCGCCGGTCGGGCGTTCCGTCACCGTGGTGGCCAGCACCGTGCGGTCCGGCGCGGAGCCGGGCTGCACATTGATCTCGGCATTGCCGAAATAGCCCAGGTCGCGGATGCGCTGGCGCGAGCGGCGCACCTGCGCGGCATTGAAGGCATCGCCCTCCGCGATGCGGAATTCGCGGCGGATCACGCGGTCCGCGGTGCGGCTATTGCCGGTGATGTCGATGCGCTCGACATAGGCGCGCGCACCCTCGGCGACCTCGAAGGTCACGTCGACGCGGCGATTCTCCCGGTCCCGCACCACGCGCGGGCGGACCTCGACGAAGGGCACGCCGCGCAGGCCCACGGCATCCGACAGCGCCTCGACCGAGCGCTCCACGGCGTCGCCGTCGTACCAGTCGCCTTCCGAGATCGCGAGCTCGCCGCGCAGCGAATCGGGCTCCACGCCGCGGAGCGAGCTGGTGATCTCGGCGCGGCCGACGCGGTAGCGTGGGCCCTCGTCGATCGTATAGGTCACGAAGAAGCCGCTGCGGTCCGGCGCCAGCTCGGCCACCGCGCCGGTGACCTGCACATCGGCATAGCCCTGGCGCAGGTAGTAGCGGCGCAGCAGCTCGCGGTCGAAGTTCAACCGCTCCGGGTCATAGATGTCGGAGGTCGACAGGATCCGGTACCAGGCCTGCTCGCGGGTCGCGACCACGTCCTTCAGCCGGCTGTCGGAGAAGGCGGTATTGCCCACGAAGCTGACGCGGCTGACCAGGGCCGCATCGCCCTCGGTGATCTCGAAGACCACGTCGACGCGGTTCTGGTCGAGCTCGATCACCTTGGGCTCGACGCGCGCGGCGAAGCGGCCGCGGCGCGCATAGAGGTCGAGGATGCGCTGCCGGTCGGCCTGCGCCGCCTGCGGGGTGAAGACCGCGCGGGCGCGCAGCGTCACCTCCGGCGTCAGCACATCGTCGGAGACCTTGCTGTTCCCCTCGAAGGCCACGCGGTTGACGATCGGGTTCTCCTGCACCGCGACCTGGATCCGGTCTCCCGCGCGGGCCACCGTCACGTCCCGGAACAGGCCGGTGGCGAAGAGCGTGCGCAGGCTGCGGTCCAGCCGGTCCGCATCGAAGGGATCGCCCGGCTGCAGCAGCATGTAGGAGCGGATGGTATCCGCCTCGATTCGCTGGTTGCCGGTCACGTCGATGCCGCGCACGACGCCGGAGGCGGCGGGCGATGCGGCGGCGGGGGCGCGCGGGCCGCGTGTCTGCGCCTCCGCGGTCAGGGCGAGGCCGACCGGGACGAGGCAGGTGGCGGCGAGCAGGAGAAGCCGATTGGCGACCAAGAGGTGTATCCCCGGGGGGGTGAGTAAGGCGGCGGAGACTACCCGAGCGGCCGGAGGGCCGCCACCCCCGGCGGCGTGACCGCCCGCCCCCTGCCCCGCAAGCTGCCGGTCAAAAGCGGCCGAAGCGGGGCAGATTCGGCCTGCCCCGCGGCGCTGCTTGCTAAAATGCGAGGATTTTCAGCGCGCTCCGACCTCAGCCGAAGAGCCCCGCCGCCCAGCGCACCACGCCGAGTTGCGACAGGTCATTCCAGGTGGCGAAGACGAAGAGCGTGATGAGCAGCGCGAATCCGGCGCGGAAGCCGTATTCCTGCGCCCGCGGCGGCAGTGGCCGGCCGCGGATCGCCTCGGCCGCATAGAACATCAGGTGGCCGCCATCCAGCACCGGGATGGGAAACAGGTTGATCAGCGCCAGGTTCACGGACAGGACCGCCATGAAGGAGACCAGGCTGGCGATGCCGAGCTCCGCCACCTGGCCCGACATCTGCGCGATGCGCAGCGGGCCGCCGAGATCCTCCGCCCCCCGCCCGCCGGCGATCATCTGCCAGACCGCGGCCAGGGTCTGCCGGGTGATATCGACCGTCTGCACCGTGCCGGCCCAGAGCGCGCTGAGCGGGTTCAGCCGCTCGAACTGCGCGGGCGCGGCGCCGACGCCGAGGATGCCCACCGTGGTCTCGCCGGTCGTGCGCGCGGCGGGCGTCGCGGTCAGGGTGCGCTGCGCGCCCTCCCGCTCCACCGTCACCGCCACGGGCGTGCCGGCGCGCGGCTGGATATGGCGCTGCACCTCCTCGAAGCGCGTCACCGCCTGGCCGTCCAGCGCCAGGATCCGGTCGCCCGGCAGCAGGCCGGCAGCGGCGGCGGCGGAGCCTTCCTGCACGGTGCCGACCGCGGTGGTCGCGGCCGGCTGGCCCACCGTCATGTAGAGCGCGCCGAACATCAGCGCGGCGAGCACGAAATTGGCCAGCGGCCCGGCGGCCACGACGATGGCGCGATCGCCCACCGGCTTCTCGTGGAAGGTCTGGCCAGGGCGCCAGCTGGCGCGGACCTCCTCCGACACGTCTTCCGGCTGTTCCTGGCCGTGTAGCTTCACATAGCCGCCCAGCGGCAGCCAGCCGATGCGCCATTCGGTGCCCTGCCGGTCGGTCCAGGAGGCGATGGCCCGGCCGAAGCCGACCGAGAAGCGCTCCACATGGACGCCGCGCCAGCGGGCGGCGAGGTAGTGGCCGAGCTCGTGGAAGAACACCAGCACGCCCAGCACGACCACGAAGGCCAGGAGGGTGCGGATCGGGTCGGGCAGGAAATCCAAGGTGTTCTCCAGCGGCCCGTCAGGCCGAAATCTCAGTTCACCGCGGCGCGGGCCCCGGCATGGCGGGATGCGGCCCGGCGGGCGGCGGCGTCGAGGGCCAGGATATCCTCCAGCCCCTCCGCCCGCGCGGTCACCATACCCTGCAGAGTCGCCTCCACCACCGCCGCGATCTCCAGGAAGCCGAGGCGGCCGTCGAGGAAGAGCCCCACCGCCACCTCGTTCGCGGCGTTCAATATAGTCGGGGCGCCGCCGCCCGCCTGCAAGGCCTCCCGCGCCAGGCGCAGGCAGGGGAAGCGCACCGGGTCGGGCGCGGAGAAATCCAGACGGCCGAGCGCGGCCAGGTCCAGCCGCGGCGCGCCGACATGGATGCGCTTCGGCCAGGCCAGGGCGTGGGCGATGGGCGTGCGCATATCGGGCGTGCCGAGCTGGGCCATCAGCGAGCCATCGGCGAATTGCACCAGGCCGTGCACGGCGGATTGCGGATGCACCAGGATCTCGATCCGCGCCTCCGGCACCGGAAACAGGCGCGCGGCCTCGATCAGCTCCAGCCCCTTGTTCATCATGGTGGCGGAATCGATGCTGATCTTGGCGCCCATGGACCAGACCGGGTGGCGCACCGCCTCGGCCGGCGTGGCGTGGGCCATGCGCTCCAGGCTCCAGTCCCGGAAGGGGCCGCCGGAGGCGGTGAGGATGATCTTCTCCACCCCCGCCGGGTCCTGGCCATCGAGCGCCTGGAAGATGGCGTTGTGCTCGGAATCGACCGGCAGCAGGGTGGCGCCGCCCTGCTTCGCCACCGCCAGCACCAGCTCCGCCGCGCAGACCAGGCTTTCCTTGTTGGCGAGCGCCAGCGTGCCGCCGCGGGCGAGGGCGGCGAGCGTGGACCGCAGGCCGGCGGCGCCGACGATGGCGGCCATGGTCCAGTCCGCCGGCCGGGCGGCCGCTTCCTCCACCGCCGCCGCGCCGGCCGCGGCCTCAACGCCGCTGCCGGCCAGCGCCGCCTTCAGATCGGCATAGGCCGTCTCATCGGCCACCACCGCCAGCCGCGCCCGGTGACGCAGCGCCTGTTCGGCAAGCTGCGCAGAATCGCGATTGGCGACCAGGGCCTCGACCCGGAAGGCACCCTCCGGCGCCGCATCCAGCAGCGCCATGGTGGAGCGGCCAACGGAGCCGGTGGAGCCCAGGATCGAGACCGAACGTGTCACCAGGCCCATCCCCATAGCGGCCGCCCCTGCCCCAGCGCATAGGACAGCAGCGCCGCCACCGGTGCCGCCGCCAGCACGCCATCCAGCCGGTCCAGCAACCCGCCATGGCCGGGGATGAGGGAGGAGGTGTCCTTCACCTTGAAGTGGCGCTTGATCGCGGATTCCAGAAGGTCGCCCGCCTGGGAGGCGATGCTGACCAGCAGCGCCACCATGGCGACCGCCGGCCACCAGGCGCCGGGCGTGAAGGCCAGCGCGCAGGCCCCGCCGAAGACGAGCGCCGCGGCCAGCCCGCCCAGCGCGCCCGACCAGGTCTTGTTGGGCGAGATGGCGGGCGCCAGCTTCGGCCCGCCCAGCGCCCGGCCGGCCATATAGGCGCCGATATCGGAGGCCCAGACCACGACGAAAAGGAACAGGACATTGCCGCGCCCGGCCTCGTTGTCGTGCCGCAGCTCGATCAGCGCGAGGCCGGCGAGCCCGATATAGAGCACGCCGAGCGCAAGGCGCCGCGCCGGCTGGGTGATGCCGGACCGCCGCCCGAGCAGGGACACGCCCAGCCAGGTGGCGGCGGAGCCGGCCAGCAGCAGCACCAGGCCGAGCCGCACCTGCTCCATCACCGCCAGCGCGCCGGCGGCGCAGACCACCAGCGGCACGGCCAGCCCCGGGAAGACCCGGGTGCGACGGCCGCAGAGATGCACCCATTCCCAGGCCAGCACGGCGCCCGCGATGGCCACCATGGCGGTAAAGGATTCGGCACCGAACCAGATGCAGGCCAGCGCCGCCGGCAGCAGCACGGCGGCCGAAAGCGCCCGCTTGCGCAGGTCGGCCCAGTTCCGGCGCGGGGCGCCGGGCTGGCCGGGTACCGGGGCGGTGATCATCGCAGCGGCCGGCTCACGCGACCCGCAGGCCATAGCGGCGTTCGCGGCGGGAGAATTCGGCGATCGCCTCCGCCAGATGCGGCGCGCCGTAATCCGGCCAGAGCACGTCCTGGAAGACGAATTCGGCATAGGCCGATTGCCAGAGCAGGAAGTTGGACAGGCGTTGCTCGCCGCTGGTGCGGATGATGAGGTCCGGATCCGGCATGCCGGCGGTGGAGAGCTGGCCGGCGAATTCGGCCATGTCCACCTTCTCCGCATCCAGCGTGCCGGCCGCGACGCGGCGCGCGATCTGCTGCGCCGCCGCGACGATCTCCGCCCGCCCGCCGTAGGAGACGGCGACATTCAGGTTCAGCCGCGTGCCCTGCGCCGTCGCGGCCTCCGCCGCCGTGATGGCCTGCGCGGTCTCCGCGCCGAAACGCTCGCGCTCCCCGATCACGCGCAGCCGGATCCCCTCCCGCGCCAGGGTCGCGACCTCGGAGCGGAGGTACATGCGCATCAGGCCGGTCAGGTCGCGCACCTCCTCGGCCGGGCGCTGCCAGTTCTCGGAGGAGAAGGCGAAAAGGGTCAGCCAGCCGATGCCGGCCTTGGCCGCGGCCTCGATGGTGCGGCGCACCGCCTCGGCACCGGCCTTGTGGCCGAGCGCGCGCGGCAGGCCACGGGCGGTCGCCCAGCGGCCGTTGCCATCCATGATGATGCCAATGTGCCGGGGCGGCCCGCCCTCGCGCCCTGCGCGGGCCGGCGCCGTGCCCTGCGGCAGGTCGCGCGCGGCCGCGCCTTCCAGCGGCTTCGTCGCGATGCCGTCCAGCGGCTTCGCCGCGGCGCTCATCGCCCGACCGTCCAGGCCGCCACGCTTGCCATCAGCTTGTCCGGATGTCCTTTTCCTTCTCGGCCAGGGTCGCATCCACGGTCTTGATGCTCTGGTCGGTCATCTTCTGGATCTCGTCCGTCCACCGCTTCACGTCGTCCTGGCTGACCTCGGACTTCTTGTCCTTCTCCCAGGACTTCACGGTCTCCATCGCATCGCGCCGAACGCCGCGCATGGCAACCTTGCTGGCCTCGGCATATTTGCCGGCGGTCTTCACAAGGTCGTTGCGCCGTTCCGTGGTCAGCGGCGGCAGCGGCACGCGCACCACCTGGCCCTCGGTCTGCGGGTTCAGGCCGAGGCCGGAATCGCGGATCGCGATCTCCACCGCCTTCACCACGGACTTGTCCCAGACCTGGACCGAGAGCAGCCCGGGGCCTGCCACGGAGATATTGGAGACCTGCACCAGCGGCTGGACATTGCCATAGGCCTCGACGCGGATCGGCTCCAGCAGCGCGGGGCTGGCGCGCCCGGTGCGAAGGCCCTGGAATTCCTTCTTCAGCGTCTCCAGCGCGCCGTCCATGCGGCGCTGCAGCTCGCGCTTGTATTCGGCGAAGTCAGCGGCCATGCCAGCTTTCCCTTATGGATCGACCACGGTGGTGAACTTCCCCTCGCCCTTCATGACGGCGGTGAAGGCACCAGGTTCGTGGATGTTGAACACGACGATCGGCAGCTTGTTCTCCCGCGCCAGGCTGATGGCCGCGGCGTCCATCACCGCCAGGTCGCGGGACAGGACATCGAGATAGGTGATCGTGGTGTAGCGTTCGGCGTTCGGGCTCTTGCGCGGATCGGCGGAATAGACGCCGTCCACCTGCGTGCCCTTCAGCAGCGCGTCGCAGCCCATCTCATTGGCGCGCAGCGCGGCGGCGGTATCCGTGGTGAAGAAGGGGTTGCCGGTGCCGGCGGCGAAGATCACCACGCGGCCCTTCTCCATGTGCCGCATGGCACGGCGGCGGATGAAGGGCTCGCAGAGGCTGGCCATCGGGATGGCGGACTGCACCCGGGTCGGCACGCCCAGCTTCTCCAGCCAGTTCTGCATGGCCAGCGCGTTCATCACGGTCGCCAGCATGCCCATCGCATCGGCCTGCGTCCGGTCCATGCCCGCCGAGGCCCCGGCGACACCCCGAAAGATATTGCCGCCGCCGATCACCATGCAGACCTCGACGCCGAGCGCCACGACGTCGTGGATATCCTGCGCGATGTTCTTCAGCACGGCGATGTCGAGGCCGTAGTCGCGCGTGCCCATCAGCGCCTCGCCGGAGAGCTTGAGCAGGACGCGCTTGTAGATCGGGGGTCTGCTCATCTGCGGTCGGGAATCCGGTGGCTGGCGTTGCGAAACATAGGCGGCGCACCATGGCGGCCGCAAGGCGAAGGGAAAGCCGCCCTGTGGCGGCGCCTCCGGCAAGCCGGATGGCGGCGCGGCCCCGCCCCCGGGACAGGAGCGGGATCGCGGGCGCGCGGGCGAACCGGCCGCCCGCGGGCGGCCGGGCGGGGCCTCAGCCCTTGGCGGCGGCGGCCACTTCGGCGGCGAAGTCGGTCGCCACCTTCTCGATGCCCTCGCCCAGGTGGAAGCGGGCGAAGCCGGTCAGCTCGCCACCGGCCTTCTTGACCACTTCCTTCACGCGGCTCTCGCCGTCATGCACCCAGACCTGCTCCAGCAGCACCACTTCCTCGTAGTACTTGCGGATGCGGCCCTCGATCATCTTCTCGACGATCTCGGGCTTCTTGCCGGAGGTGGCGGCCTGCTCGCGCAGCACCGCCTTCTCGCGCTCCAGCGCCGAGGGGTCGACGGCGGAGACATCGAGCGCCTCCGGCCGGGTCGCGGCGACATGCATGCCGATCTGGCGGCCGAGCGCCTCCAGCGCCTCGATCTCGTTCTCGGCCTGCAGCGCCACCAGCACGCCGATCTTGCCGAGGCCCGGCTTCACCGCATTGTGCATATAGGTGGCGACGGTGCCGGAGGAGACGCGCAGCACCTTGGCGCGGCGGATCGACATGTTCTCGCCGATCGTGGCGATCAGGCGGGTCAGCTCCTCCTGCGTGGAGTGCGTGGTGCCCGGATAGGTCGCCGCCTTCAGCGCCTCGATGTCGTCTCCGACCGAAAGGGCCAGGCCCGCCACCTCGGCCACGAAGGCCTGGAAGGCATCGTTGCGGGCGACGAAGTCGGTCTCGGCATTCACCTCGACCATGGCGGCGACATTGGGGCCGGAGGCAACGCCCACCAGGCCCTCGGCGGCGACGCGGCCGGACTTCTTGGCGGCGGCCGAGAGGCCCTTCTTGCGCAGCCAGTCGATGGCGGCTTCCATGTCGCCGGCCGCCTCCACCAGCGCCTTCTTGCAGTCCATCATGCCGGCGCCGGTCTTCTCGCGCAGCTCGCGCACCATCGCCGCGGTGATCTCGGCCATATCGATCATCCCCATCGCATCACGGCCGCACCAGGGTGTCCCCAGAGGACCCCGCAGCGCGGCTTTTTTCCAATTGCCCGGCCCAGCGGCCCGGCCTTTCCCCCCGGCGGGGCCGGGGGGCGCGCAGATCAGGCGGCCGGCGCATCCTTGGCGGGCTCGGCCGCCAGCTCGGCGCTGATCTCGGCGGCCACCGCCTCGGGCAGCACATCGGCGACGTCGGGCAGCGCCTCGGGTGCCAGCTCCTCGGCCGCGCCGAGGTCGGCGCCGGAGGAGCCGAGCTCGGCCGAGATGCCGTCCAGCACCGCGCCGGCGACCATGTCGCAGTACAGGTGGATGGCGCGGATCGCATCGTCATTGCCCGGGATCGGATAGGCGATGCCCATCGGATCCGCATTGCTGTCGACCACGGCGACCACCGGGATGCCGAGCTTGTTGGCCTCCTCGATCGCCAGCTTCTCCTTCACCGTGTCGATGACGAAGATGATGTCCGGCAGGCCGCCCATGTCCTTGATGCCGCCGAGCGCGCGGTCGAGCTTCTCACGCTCCCGCGTCAGCATCAGGACTTCCTTCTTGGTGAGGCCCTGGATGTTGCCGCCGAGCTGCTCTTCCATCTGCTTCAGGCGCTTGATGCTGCCCTGGATGGTCTTCCAGTTGGTCAGCATGCCGCCCAGCCAGCGGTGGTTCACGTAGTACTGGCCGCAGCGCGCGGCGCTTTCGGCGACGTAGTCGGCGGCGGCCTTCTTGGTGCCGACCAGCAGCACGCGGCCACCGGCAGCCACCACGTCACGGATAGCGCGCAGGGCGCGGTCCATCATCGGCACGGTCTGCTGCAGGTCCAGGATATGGACCTGGTTGCGCACGCCGAAGATATAGGGCGCCATCCGGGGGTTCCAGCGGCGGGTGTGGTGGCCGAAGTGAACGCCGGCCTCGAGCAGGCCGCGCAGGGTGACGTCGGGCATCGCCATCGGCGAAATCCTTTCTTCTTCCAGTGGTCCGGTTGAGCCTCCGCGCTGCCGCCCCCGCCCGTCAGACCGAAGGGAGGGGACCGGACCTTCGGGGGAGACCCCCCGGAAGGTGCAGCGCGTGCGAATTTGCCGCCCCCCTGCATCTGCCCAGGGCCGGCGGGCGCGGTATGCCCCAGCGGGGACGCTGCTGCAACCCCGGCAGACCCTTTGCCGGGCAGGTGCTTGCCGCGCGCGGCCCCTCCCCTATCCTGGCCGCCTGCCTTCCGGACAGCCCGAGCCCCATGCGAATCCTGGTCGTCTCCCCCACGCCGAGCCATCCGCAGGATGCCGGCAACCGCGCCCGCATCCATGCCGTGCTCTCCGGGCTGAAGGCAGCCGGCCATGGCATCACGCTCTGCCTGCTAGACCGTGAGAAGGTCGCGCCCGAACACCTTGATTCCATGCGAAGTGCCTGGGACGAGCTGATCCTGGTGCCGCATGACCGCAGCCTGGAGAAGCCGAGCCTGCCCGATGGCAGCTTCGGCCTCGACGACTGGATCCAGCCGGCGCTGGAGGATGCGCTGGTCGGGCTCGCGGCGCGGCGGCCGGGCTTCGACATGGTGCTGGTGGAATATGTCTTCCTCAGCCGCGCCTTCACCTTCTTCCCGGCGCCGCACCTGCGCTTCCCGGCGCCGGTGCTGAAGGTGCTGGACACGCACGACCAGTTCGGCGGCCGCGACAAGCGGTTGCGCGCGCTGGGGCTCAATCCCTCCTTCTACTTCACGACGGAGGCGGAGGAGGCGCGCGGCTTCGGCCGGGCCGATCTCGTGCTGGCGATCCAGGACGAGGAGCGGGAAGCCTTCGACGCCTACAGCCCCAAGCCGGTGCTGACGCTGGGCCATGTCCCGGCCGAAGACCGCCCGCCCCTGGCGCCGCGCCCCCCGGATGGCCGCTTCGTCATCGGCTATCTCGGCAGTTCGAACCCGATGAATACCCGGGCGCTGGGCCGATTCCTGGCGGCGCTGGACCTGCCGGCCCTGGCCGCGGCCGGCGCCGAGCTGCGCATCGCCGGCAGCGCCGCCGGGCACCTCGCGCCGCAGCCGGGCCTGACGCTGCTCGGCCCCGTGGCCGATCCGGACGAGCTCTATGCGACGGTCGACCTGGTGGTGAACCCGCATGAGGGCGGCACCGGGCTGAAGATCAAGACGGTGGAGGCCCTGGCGCGCGGCCGACCAGTGGCCGGCACGGCGGAGGCTTTTGCGGGGCTCGCGCCGCAGCTGCCCTTCCAGGCCGCGGCGGATGCCCCGGCGCTGGCCGCCCTGGTGCAGCGCCTGGTGGCGGAGCCGGCGCTGCGGCCGGGGCTGGCCCGGGATTCGGCGCGACTCTGGCAGGGCTATGCCGCCCGGGTGGCGGCGGAACAGCGCCACCTGGCCAGCCCGGCGGAGCTGCGCCTGGCGATGCAGCGGCCGCGCACCCTGCTGGTGACCGACCTGCGCTTCTGGGAGGAGCGGCTGGGCAACCACGCCCGCATCGCCTCCCTCGCCCGCGCGGCGCGGTCCGAGATGGACCTCGACCTCTTCTTCCTGGGCACCATGTCCGAGACCGAGCAGGACCGTGCCCGGAAGATCCTGGGCGGAAGGTGCCGCCTCTTCCCCACCGGGCCGCTGCCGGCGACGCCGGAAGCGATCCTGCCCAAGGGGCTGACGCCTTTCGAACGCCGCTCCACCATCGCCGCCGCCCTGCCGCTCTTCGCCCGGCACCTGGCGGAGAACCCGCCGGATGCGGTGGTGCTGGAGTATATCCGCCTGTCCTACCTGCGGCACGCCATCGCCCAGCCGGTGCTGAAGGTGCTGGACACGCACGACATCATGTCGCTGCGGGCGCGCAACTTCGCCCATTTCGGCCGCCGCCACTTCATCGAGATCAGCGTGCAGGAGGAGCTGCGGATCCTCTCGGACTTCGACCAGCTGCTGGCCATCCAGCAGGACGAATTCGCCTGGCTCGAAGCCCTGCTGCCCGGCCGCGTGCTGCTTGCGCCGCATGTGGTGCCGCTGGTGCCGCGCGCCGCCGGCAGTGCGGAAGGCCCTGTGCGGATCGGCTTCCTGGGCGGCGACAGCCCGATGAACCGGGATGGCCTCGCCTGGCTGCTGGACCAGGTCTGGCCCGCCATCGCGCCGCTGGGGGCGGAGCTGCATGTGGCCGGCCAAGTCTCCGCCGCCGTGCCGCCGGGCCGCGCGGGCGTGGTGGCGCATGGGATGGTCGAGCGGCCGGAGGAATTCCTGGCGAGGCTCGATATCGGCGTGAACCCGGTCTTCTACGGCGGCGGGCTGAAGATCAAGACGGTGGAGTATCTCTGCCACGGCCTGCCGAGCGTGCTGACGGCGGAGGCGCTCTACGGCCTCAGCGGCGGCGCCGGCACCGCCTATGCCCTGGCCGAGGACCGCGCCGGCTTCGTCGCCGCCCTGGCGGAACTGGTGCTGGACCCCACGGCGCGGGCGCGCATGGGCGATGCGGCGCAGGCCTTCGGCCGGCGCCATTTCGGCCCGGCGGCGCTGGCGCCGGCCATGCGCAGCCTGGCGGGCCTGGCGCGCGGCATTCCCCGCCCGGCGGCCCGCCCCCGCGCCGCAGGCGCCTGACTTGGCGCCCCCGGCGCCGCAGGCGCCTGACTTGGCGCCAACGCCGGGGCTGCGCTAAGGGACAGGCAAGATTGGCAACAGGGTCGGGAACTCAGATGGGCCGCAGCCCACAGGCGCCGCTGAGGCTGGCCGGATGACCCCGCCGCCGGCCGGGCGCCTCGCCCATCTCCTCATCCTGCTGCCCTCCACCCGCCTTGGCGGCACCGAGGGCCATACGCTGCAACTGGCCGCGCGGCTGGCGGCGCAGCCGGGCCTGCGCGTGAGCCTGGCCGCCGAGGCCGCGCTGCTGCCCGAACTGGCCGCCGCGCTGCCCCCCGGCCCCGCGCCGGCGCTGCACCCGGCGCCGATCGGCTGGGGCGGCCGGGTGCCGACGCCGGAGGAGATCGCCGGCCAGAAGGCCGCCGCCGCCGCGCTGATCGCGCGCCTCGCCCCCGATATCCTGCTGATCCCCCTGCCCTGGCCCAATGCCGGCCTCGGCCTGCTGCGCGCCGCCCCTGGCCTGCCGCGGCTGGCGGTGCTGCACCTGGTGCCGGAGGCGCCGCCGGCCGGGCTGGCGGAGGCGCTGGAGGGACTGGCGGTCCGGGAGATGGCCTGGTGCGCCGTCTCCGCCGCCGGCGCGCGCCGGGCCGAGGGCTTCTTCGGCCTGCCGCCGCTGGCCTGCGCACAGATCGACAACCCCGCCCCGCCACCACCGCGGGCGGATCGCGCCCTGGCCCGCGCTGCGCTGCGTGCCGCACTCGGCCTGCATGCGGATGCGCCGCTGATCCTCTTCGTCGGCCGGCTGGAAAAGGCCAAGGGCGCGCATCTGCTGCCGGAGATCGCGACCTCCGCCGGGATGACGCTGGCCTGCGCCGGCAGCGGTCCGCTGCGCCCCCTGCTGGACCGCCAGGCGGCGGCGGATGCGGAGGGGCGGCTGCGGCTGCTCGGCCAGCTGGCCGATCCGGAAGCCTGGTACCTGGCCGCCGATGCGCTGGTGCTGCCCTCGGTGCTGGAGGGGATGCCGCTGGTCTTCCTGGAGGCGGCGGCCGCCGGCTGCCCCGTTGTGGCAACGGCCTCCGCGCTGGAGGGTCTCGGCCCCGCGGCGCCCGACCTCGCCCGGCTGGTGCCGAGGCCGGAGGCCGCGCCCTTTGCCGCGGCCCTGCGCGACCTGCTGGCGGACCCGGAAGGCGCCGCCGCCCTGGCCGGGCGCGCCCGGGCCGAGGCGGCGCGCCGGTCCTGGGACCGCATCCTGCCCGAATGGCTCGGCCTGCTGCGCGCCGCCGCGGCACGCCGGCCGATGGCCCGCAATCCGGAGACGCCCGCATGACCGCATTCCTGATCGGCGCGGCCGAGCGCGCCGCCCTGGCCGCCGGCCAGCCCGCCGTGGTCGCCCCGCCCGGCATGCTGGGGCTGGAGCGGCTGCCCATGGCGGTGCTGCGCCCGGTGCAGGGGGTGCTGCGGCAGGATGGCACGCCGGATGGTGCGGCGGAGCCGCTGCCCGCCGGCCTGCGCCCCTTGGCCATCCTGGCCGCGGATGCGGCCGGCGCGGCGGAGCTGGCGGCCGGCCTGCCCCCCGGCCTGCCCCAGGTGACCGGCAACAACCCCCTGCCCGCCCTGCTGGAACTGGCCATGCAGGCGCTGGCGATGTCGGAGGCCGCGCGGCTGCGGCTGCAGGCCGCGGCCGTCGGCCAGCCCGCTGCGCGGCAGCGGGTGATCGACCTGCCGCCCGCCCCCCTGGCGCCGCCGCCGCCCGCCCGCGTCACCCAGCATCTGGGTCGCCCGGCTGAGGGGTTTTGCGCCCTGTCGCTGCATCTCGCCGCCGTCCATGCCGGCCCGGCCAGCCTGCTGCGGGTGCGGCTGCTGGCCGGCGGGCGCGTGCTGGGCGCCTGGGCGGTGCCGGGGCCGGATCTCGCCCCCGGCTGGCTGGCGCTCGACCTGCCGGAGCCGGCGCCGCCCGGCGCGGCAGAGGCGGTGCTGGAGGTGGCGGCCGAGGTCGCCGCCAGCGACATTCTTCAACTCTCCGCCGCCGGCGATGGGGCCCTGGCGCCGCTGGCGCTGAGGGCGGAGACGGCGGCGCCGCATCACCTGGCGCTGCCGCGCCATTTCGACTGGGCGGCGCGCGACCTGCCCGCCCCCACCGCCGGCCTGGCCATGCCCCTGCCGGAGGCCGCCTGGGCGGCGGCGGTGGTGGAGGGCGCCGAATCCCGCATGGTGGCGGCGGGTGGTGAGGCGCCACGGATGCTGCTGGAGCTGGAGCCCGGCAGCACCGCGCAGCTGCGCCTGCCCAGCCTGCCGCCCGGCGCCGCCGACCTCGCCTTGGCGGAGCTGGCCTGCCGGCTGGGCGATGCGGCGGGCCTGCAGGTGGCGCTGAGCGCGGGGCCGGAATCGGGCCCCACCCGTGACAGCGGCTGGCGGATCCCGGATGCGACCGGGGCGCTGCGCATCGCCCTGCCGCTGCCGGCGGGCCTCGGCGGCGCGCTGCGGCTCGGCCTCGCGCTGCGCAACCGGGGCACGGCGGCGCTGACGGTGGAGGTCTCCGCCCTGGCGCTGATGGCCGGCGCCGCCGGGGCACCGCGGCGCCTGCTGCCGGAGGCCGGGCGGCCCGGCACGACATCGCAGCCCGCGCGGCTTTCGGTGCCGCTGCCCGGCACGGTCCCCGCGCCGCTCTCGCCCGATCCGGTGCCGCCGGCCGTGGGCCTGGCTGGACCGCCGCCACGCGCCGCCGCCACGCAGCCGCCGCTGGCCGGTGGCGAGGCCGGCGGCCCGCTGCCGCCGCCGGCGCCGGCCACCACGCCGATGACCCTGGCCGCGCCGATGCCGGTGCTGGCCGGCGACATGCCGCCGGGCGGGGCGGATTTCCAGGACATCAAGCTGCACCAGCACACGGCCAATGCCGATGGCACCTACCGCCATGTCGATCTCGGCCTGACCGGACTGGTCTCGGCGGCCGGCGTCTGGCGGGAGGTGCGGCTGAAGCTCTTCGAGCGGCGCGGCACCGTCGGTCTGGAATTCCGCCGCATCAAGGGCTGGCCGAATATGTTCGAGACCTGGCCGAAGGGCGGCAGCGACCAGTTCGGCCCCTATTTCCGGCTGGAGACGGAGGGCACGGCGGAGGCGATGGCCCAGCTCACCTCGCCGCAGGACCGGGCCATGATGGCGGCGCTGCTGGAGGTGCTGCCCGCCCTGGTGCGCCGCGCCGCGCGCCTGGCCGGGCTGCCGGCGGAGGAGCAGGAGGGCTGGGGCGAGCGCGGCCGAGCCCTGGCCAGCGCCGTGGAGGCCAGCCGCCCCGGCGCCCCGCGCGCCGGCATGGTCGGCCCCGGCTGACGCCTTCGCCGACCTCAGCCGAGGTCGGCTAGCCAGGCTTCCAGCCGGCGCGTGACGGAGTCCCAGCGCGCGCCGAAATAGCGATAGATGGCGAGGTCGAGGCCATTCGCCTCGGCGATGCGCGCGGCCAGCACGGGGTCGGCGAGGCGTGCGGCGATTTCCGCCCGCTCCGCCGCGGCCGCCGCATTCACGCGCAGCCGCGCGGCCGGCGCGCGGGGCGCGGCCAGCAGCGCCGTGAGTGCCCGGAAAGCCAGCGCATAGCTCTCCTGCAGGCCAAGGAAGGCGTAGTGCGCCTCGATATGCGCGATGGCCGCGGCGGCGTCCCCGGCATCCAGGATCGGCCTGGGCACCAGGTGGCGGGCGGCGCGATTGCGCTGGCCGGGCAGGTCCAGGAAGGCGTCGAAATCCGGGATGCGGCGGCGCACCTCCTCGGCCAGCGGATGCATCGGGGACCGCTGGTAGAGATAATCCGAGACCAGCCGGGCCGCGGGGTCCCGCAGCATGGTGAAGAGCCGCGTGCCCGGCACGCCCTGCATCAGCCGCGCCACCTGGCGCTGCTGCACATGGCCGGAGGCGAAGCGGAAGGGCGTTTTCGCGAAGGCCTCCAGCGCCTGTTCCACCACGGTGTCGTAGCGCGCGAGCGCCGGGCGGCTGCGATCGAGATGGTCGATATGCAGGCTGCGATAGGGCGCCACATCCGTCGCGATCTCCGCCGCGAGCGAGGAGCCGGCGGTCTTCGGCACATGCACGAAAAGCCAGAGCGGCGGCGCCGGATGGGCGCTGGCGCGCCATGTCGAAAAATCGCCGGTGAAGAAGGCCTGGAGCGGCGTCATCCCAGCACGGCGCGCAGCGCCGGGGTTGCGGTGCGCAGCGCCTCCGCGAAATGGTCGTAGAGCGCCGCATCCATCGGGTTCAGCGCACGGATGCGCGCGGCCGTCGCGGCATCCACCGCATCCGTGCCGTCCTCATCCATGTTCACATTGGCCCGGATCTGCGGCGCCTGCTGCCGGCCCGCCAAGGCGGTGATGGCGCGGAAGGACAGGTCGTACATTTCCTGGATGCCGACGAAGGCGAAGCAGCGCGCGACGTGCTCGATGGCGGCCGCCGTATCGCCGCGGGCCAGGATCTCCTGCGGCACCAGGTGCAGCGCCGACTTGTCCATCTCCCAGCGCAGCGCGAGATAGGCGTCCAGATCCGGCACGCGCTGGCGGAAGGCCTCGAAGCCGGGCTGGCGCGGGGACCGCTGGTGGCGATAGTCGGAGATCACCCGCGCCACCGGGTCGCGCAGCATGGTGATGAAGCGCGCCTGCGGCAGGCGTTCCGCGATGCGCGCGACATGGCGCGCGACGATATGGCCGGAGGCGAAGCGGATGCCGCCAGGCCCTGCCTGGTCGAGGAAGCGCTCCACCGCCTCGTCGATGCGTTCGCGGAAGCTGCGCGTGGTGTCGGTATAGTCGACATGGATATTGACGTCGGGCGGCAGGATCGCCGCGAGCTCGGCGCGCAGGGACGTGCCGGCGGTCTTCGGCACATGCACGAAGATGCAGGGCCCGGCGGTGAGGTCGGCCTCGCGCAGGAAGGCCAGGGCGCGGCCCTCGGACAACAGATGCATGGACATGGGTTCAGCCGGCCAGCAGGCGCCGCAGATGCGCCAGCACCTGGCCGGCCGCTTCCTCCGGCGTCAGGCCCGGGGTTGCGATGCGCAGTTCCGGTGCTTCGGGTGCCTCGTAAGGGCTGCTGATTCCCGTAAAGTTGCGGATCGTGCCGGCCAGGGCCTTGGCGTAGAGACCCTTGGGGTCGCGCCTGATGCAGTCCTCGATCGGCGTGTCGACGAAGACCTCGATGAACTCGCCCTCGCCCATCATCTCCCGCACCATCTGCCGCTCCGCCCGGAAGGGCGAGATGAAGGAGCAGATGACGATCAGCCCGGCATCGACGAAGAGTTTTGCCACTTCGCCGACACGGCGGATGTTCTCGACGCGGTCGGCATCGGTGAAGCCGAGGTCGCGGTTCAGCCCGTGCCGCAGGTTGTCGCCGTCCAGCGTATAGGTGTGCCGGCCCTCCGCATGCAGCGCCTGTTCCACCAGCTTGGCGATGGTGGACTTGCCGGAGCCGGAGAGGCCGGTGAACCACAGCGCCAGCGGCTTCTGGTGGTCCAGCGCCGCGCGGGCGGCCTTGTCCACCAGGAATTCCTCCGCGTGGATATTGGTGGCGCGGCGCAGGCTGAAGGCGACCATGCCGGCGCCGGCGGTGCGGTTGCTGAAGCGGTCCACCAGCACGAAGGCGCCGGTCTGGCGATTCTCCGCATAGGGGTCGAGCGGCACGCGCTGGGCGGCCGAGAGGTTGCAGAAGCCGATCTCGTTGAGGTCGAGGCGCCGCGCCGCCTGGTGTTCCAGCGTATTCACATCGACGCGGTGGCGGATGGAGGTGACGGAGACCGGCGTCCAGAGATTGCCGGAACGCATCAGGTATTGCCGGCCGGGCAGCAGCGGCTCCTCGTCCATCCACAGGATATGCGCGGCGAACTGGTCCGTCACCGCGGGGCGCTCGGCGGGCGGCACCAGCACATCGCCGCGCGCCACATCCACCTCATCCGCCAGGCAAAGGGTCACGGCATCGCCGGCCGTGGCCACCGTCTGGTCGCCATCCGGGCCGAGGATCCGGGCGATCGTGCTGGCCTTGCCGGAGGCGGCGACCACCACCGCCTCGCCGGTCGCGATGCGGCCGGAGGCGACGGTGCCCGAGAATCCGCGAAAATCCTGGCTGGGCCGGTTCACCCATTGCACGGGGAAACGGAAAGGGCGCGCCGCCGCCTCGGCCTCCGGCTCCACCTGCTCCAGATGCGCGATCAGCGTCGGTCCGCGATACCAGGGCGTATTGCCGGACTCGCCCGAGACATTGTCGCCGAAGCGCGCCGAGACGGGGATCGGCTGCATGGTGTGGAAGCCGAGCCCGGCGGCAAATCGGGAGAAATCGCCGGTGATGCGGTCGAAGACGGCCTGGTCGAAACCCACCAGGTCGATCTTGTTCACCGCCAGCACCACGTGCCGGATGCCGAGCAGCGAGCAGATATAGGCGTGGCGCCGGGTCTGGGTCAGCACGCCGCGCCGCGCATCGCACAGGATGATGGCGAGGTCGGAATTGGACGCCCCCGTCGCCATGTTGCGCGTGTACTGCTCATGCCCCGGCGTATCGGCGACGATGAAGCTGCGCCGCGGGGTGGCGAAGAAGCGGTAGGCGACATCGATGGTGATGCCCTGCTGGCGCTCCGCCTCCAGCCCATCCACCAGCAGGGCGAGGTCCACCTCCTCTCCCACCGTGCCGTGCTTGCGGCTGTCCTTGGTGATGGCCGCCAGCGTATCCTCCATGATCAGGCGGCTGTCGAAGAGCAGCCGGCCGATCAGGGTGGACTTGCCGTCGTCGACGGAGCCGCAGGTGAGGAAGCGCAGCAGGCCGCGGGAAGGCGGGATGGCGTCGTGGCGGTGGCTGTCCATGGCGGTCCGTCCGGCTCCTGATGCGCGTGGCGGGTGGCCCTGCTTGCCTTTCGGCTATCCCATGACCACCCTCGGCGCGGCAAGATGCGCCGCATGCGACAGGAACCCGACCGCAATGACCGACCACGGCCCCCTGCTGGCGCGCCTCTCCGCCATCGCCGCCGAGGCCGGCCAGCGCATCGTCGAGATCCGCGCCCGGCCGCATGACGTGCAGGCCAAGGCCGATGGCTCGCCGCTGACCGAGGCGGACCTGGCGGCGGAGGCCGTGATCGCGGCCGCCCTGCCCGCCGCCGCCCCGGGGATCGCCGTGGTGTCGGAGGAGGATGCGGCGCGGGTGACGCCGCCGCCCGGCGCCACCTTCATCCTGGTGGACCCGCTGGACGGCACGCGCGAATTCCTGGGGCCTTCCGGCGAGTTCACGGTGAACATCGCCCTGGTCGAGGCCGGGCGGCCGGTCTGTGGCGTGGTCTATGCGCCGGCGCTGGGGCGCATCTGGCGCGGCGCGGCGGGCTTCGGGGCGGAGATGGCGGCGCTGCCGCCGGGCGCCGATCCGAAGCGCGCCGCCTGGCGGCCCATCCGTGCCCGGCCGCGGCCGGCGGCGGATTGGACCGCGGTGGCCAGCCGGTCGCATATGGATCCGGAGACGGAGGCCTGGCTGGCGCGGCTGCCGATCGGCGAGCACCGGGCGATCGGCTCCTCGCTGAAATTCTGCCTGCTGGCGGAGGGGGTGGCGGATGTCTACCCGCGCTTCGGCCCCACCATGGAATGGGACACCGCCGCCGGCCAGGCGGTGCTGGAGGCCGCCGGCGGGCGGGTGGAAACGCCGGAGGGTGGGGCCTTCGCCTATGGCAAGGCGGGCGCCGGCTTCCGGAACGGGGCCTTCATCGCCTGGGGGGCCTAGGCTTCGGAATTGGCCTCGGCGTCCAGCAGGTCCAGCAGCTCGGCCGATTCCTCGGCCACCTTGCGCGTGAAAGGCTTGTTGGAGGCGCGGAGGTCGGTGATCTGCTCCGGCAGCAGGAAGACGAAGGGGCGCGGCTTGGTGTCCCAGCGGATATGGAGGGGGCTTGCCACGCGGCGCTCAGGATGCGGGACCGCCTTCATGAAGGCGGTCTGGAAGAAGCTCTCATCCGGGATGGCCGAGTAGCGGAAGTGGCGGGTGAAATCGGGATTGGCCTGGAGGAAGGCCTCGATCCGGCCCAGCGCTTCGCCGGTCAGCGACCACCACTGGCCCCCGATATGAACCGGGTTGCGCTGCAGGAACTCCGCGCGCGTCTGCAGCAGTTCGATCGCCGCCAGCAGGTCGGGCACGTCGGAAGGGGCGAGGAAGCGATCGGTGATCTGCGCCTTGAGCGTGCCCATCGTGGTGTCGGGCATGAAGATCCGCTCGGTCCTCACCCTGCGACTGTCCCTTGTCACCGGCTGGCAGGAAATCGCCTCGGTGGCGGAGCAGAGGAATTCGCGCATCCGCCGATCCGGAAAAATCGGATAGCTGTCGCCTGAGAGCAGGGTGATGCGGTGATAGGGCCTGGTGGCGCGCATCTCCGCCAGCAGGGCCAGCGTCGCCTCGATCATGGCGAAGGAGCCCCAGCGGATATTGAAGCGCCGCCGCGCCAGGTGCAGCCGCCCAGGCAGGTGCTCGATCCCGCTGGGGACGAAATCCTCCAGCGTCACCTTGGCATCGATGTGCAGATAGACGTCCCCCAGCCGCAGCAGGCGCCGGACCAGGCGCTGGCAGACCGGCGGCGCCCGATGCGCCAGGACGGCGAAACCGGCTTCCATCACCTGCGCCCCTGCCGCACCCGCTCAGGCTGCCGCGGCAAAGGACACGGTGGGGAAATGGTGCCGCAGGCTGTGGCGCCAGACGCCGAGGTTCTTGCCATAGCTGTTGTCGTGCAGCGTGCAGTCCTTGCCCAGCAGCGCCGCGCCGATGCCGACATGCAGGCGGTCCGAGACGATGGGCGGCGCGGTGCGGATCATCTCCAGGAAGCACCAGGCGGAGGTCTCCGCCTTGCCCGGCCAGGTGCCGAGGGCGAAGATTGCCGAGATATCGGCATCCGCACCGCCGATCGATCCCGCGCGTTCCACGTCACGGCGGGCGAAATAGACCTTCTCCTTCGCCTGCAGCGCGGCCAGGTCCACCTTACGGGCGGCCAGAGCCTCCTCGAAGGCCGGCTGGTAGCGCAGGGCGGCGTCGGAGGATTGCAGCAGGCGCTCCACATCCGTGTGGAAGGCCATGTCATGGCCCAGCAGCACGCGGGCCTGGGTCGCGGTTTCCGAGGCGTGGCGATAGCTTTCCACGTCGCGCGCGATCAGGGTGACGTTGCTGCCCATGCGCTGCAGCAGGTCCTCATTGCCGCGGATGGTATGCGGCAGAAGGATGATCTCCTTCGCCGTGTCGAGGAAGTTCTCGAAGGCCTTGCGGATGGTGCCATAGGCCGGGATGAAGTTGCCGCCGCCGCCCAGCAGCACCGCCTCCCCATCCACCTTGGCGCCGGGGCCGACAGCCTTGTAGCGAATACTCATCCGGTCCAGACAGTGCATGGTGGCCAGGTTGATCAGCGAATCCCCGGCATTGCCGCTGTTCGGCATGAACAGCACCGAGCGGTTCCGAAGTGGCCGCAGGACCTCCTCGACGAGCATGCGATGGAAAGGGTGGGTCATCATGGTCCCGATTGTCGCCGAGGTGGCGCCCAGCCAGCGGCAGGTCGCGGAGCGGGCGAGGCTAGCTTGGCAGCCTGGGCCAGCCAAGCCGCGCCCACGGCCCCGCCTGCCCCACAGTGCACGGCGCGGACGCTTTACTCGAACGTCCAGCTTCGACATGATGGTAAGCGGTGGAAATGCGCGAAAATGCCCTGTTTCGGGGTGCGGCCTGGGCCTTTCCGTTTCGGGACTTCCTTTTGTGCAGATGGGTGATTGATGTCTGGAATCCCTGGCGTCATCGGAACAGGGACGGTCTACCGGCCTCTCCGCTCGGACAATACCGGCAACATATTGCACGCCGTCGCTGCGCGCCGACTTTTGCAAAGCCACGTCGATCTGCCGACGATCCGCCCCTGGACCGATAAGGACCTGGAAAAGGCAAGGGGTGTCTCGCATATCGTCCTGGTCATGGCGAATGCCATCCGGCTTGGCAGCACGCAGAACAGTCTCTCGGCCTTTCATGACATCATGGCGCAGAATATCGCCAGGACCGACCAGCCGATCGTCGTCTTCGGGCTCGGCGCCCAGGCCGCCTCGGAAAGCGAGGTCAATATGACGATCCCCGAGCCCACCCTTCGCCTACTGCGTATGATCGCCGAGCGCTCGAACCGCATTGCCGTCCGCGGGGCTTTCACGGCCGAGGTGCTGGAGAAGCTGGGCATCAAGACCGCCGCCGTGGTGGGCTGCCAGTCCTGCTTCCTGAGCCTTTCGCCGAACTTTCCCCATGCGATGACCCGGCCGCTGAAAGAGGGATCGCAGATCGCCTTCAACTACACCTCGATCAGCCGAGAGGCGCCGCTGGTGAAATGGGCGTTCGAGCGCGGCTTTGACATGATCGGCCAGCAGGAAAGCCACGAGGAATTCCTGCAGGCGGACCAGCCGCCGCCCGCCGATGCCAAGATGGAGCGCTTCTTTTCCGCCCAGGGCATTTCGCCCGAATCCTATGCCGCCTATTGCAAGGCGCATTTCCGCAAGTTCTTCGACCTGGATACCTGGCTGGCCCATATGGCCCGTTACGATTTCAGCACCGGCAGCCGCTTTCACGGCAATATGTTCGCGCTCCAGGCCGGCGTGCCGGCCCTCTGGCTGCGGCATGACCGGCGGACGCAGGAGCTTTGCGACCATCTGAAGCTGCCCTCCATGCCGCTGGAGGAGGCGATGCGGATCAGGGACGCGGCCTCGCTGCGTGCCGCGGTCGATTATTCGGACTTCCTGGCCGCCTATCCGGCCCGCTATGCGCTGTTCAAGGCCTATGTGGAGGAATCGGGTCTGCCGCACCGGCTGGCCTGATGGTGGCGCGCCCCCCGTAGCACGGGCAGCGGTGCCGTTTTCCACCCGCACCGGTTGACAGGCCGCACTTAAGCCCGTTTGACGGCAGCGGGCCCGCGGCGAACCGATGGGCGGATGCGCCCGGCAGGAGGGTCTCGGGTGGTTCACCCGGTCGAGGATGAATTGCAGCTAGGCCTGGACGCGCTCGCCCCCCTGCCTGGTGGTCGCGCCCTCGCGCTCGGCTGGCTGCGCGCCCCGCAGGCGCCCGGCGCCGCCCTGGCGGTGGAGGCCGCGAGCCCCTGCCCCATCGCCCATGCCAGCTTTCACCCGCGGCCGGACCTGGCCGGGACCCAAGACGACCCGCCCGCGCAGGGTTTCGCCCTGCTGCTGGCCAGCCTCCCCGCCGAAGCACGCCTCGTGCTGCGGGCCGGGGAAGCCTCGGCCGGGCTGCCCCTGCGGGCGGAAGGCGACCTGGCCGCGGCGCTGGCCGCCCGCCCGATGCAGGCCGGCTTCGCCCTGCTGCAGGACTGCGCCAACAGCCCCGCCCTGCACCCGCTGCTGGCCGAGGGGCCGCGCCCCTTCGGCGCCTTCGCCGATTGGATCGCCCGGCTGAACCCGGTGCGCGGCAAGGTGGTCGAGGATGCCCTGGGGCTGGAGGAGGCGGAGACGCTGACCTCGCTCGCCGGCGAGGTGATGGTGGTGGTGCGCGGCAGCACCGCCTTCCCGCGCGAGGCGCTGCTGGAGGCGGTGCCCCTCGGCCTGCTGCCGGATGCCGTGACCGGGCAGACGGAAGCCGTGGCCCCGCCGCTGCTGGACTGGCAGGCGGTGGCGCTGCCGCAGGCCCTGGTCGGCTATGGCCGCATCGACCCGGCCTGGCTCGATCGCCTCTCGGTGCTCGACCTGGTGCTGCAGGTGAAGCCCCGGGGCGAGGAGGCGCATTGGCTGCGCTGCCGGCCCCGCGCCGCCACCGTGCCGGACCTGCTGGACGCCGTCTGCCGCACCACCCCCTTCGCCGAGCCGAACGAGGTCGCCGGCGTTGCCGCCCTCGCCCAGCTGCGCCTGCTGCTGGCGCGGCGGGAAGCCGCCTTCGCGCCACTGCTGGCGAGCCTGGCCGCCCAGCGCGCCGCGCCGGAGGCCGCAGGCCGCCTGCCGCGCCTTGGCCTGATCCTGGCGGCGGATGATCCGGTGGCCGCGCGGCTGTTCCAGGTGACGGCCGGGGAATTCGAGGGCCGCTGCGACCGGCTGCTGGTGATGGGCGATGCGGCGGAGGCGGTGGCCCAGGCCTTCATCCGCCGCGGCCGGCTGCCTGTTCTGGTGGGGCCCGCGGCCGTGCAGGCGCTGCGCGAGGCCGCCGGCCGCGCCGGCGTGCTGGCCGTGGAAGCGCCGCGCTTCGCGGAAGCCGTGGCCCGTGGCCGGCCGGCCGAGGCCTTCTCCCAGCCGCTGGGCGCGGCGGAGCTGGCGCGGCTGCTGGCGCTGCATGGCACGGCCGGCTGCGAATCCGCCCTTTCGGACACATTGGCGCGGCTGCTGCGCCTGCATCGCCTGCGCCCCGGCGATCCCGCCTTCCTGCCGGTGCAGCGCGGCTGGACCAGCCCGCATGCGGCGGAGCTGGTGAATGCGCATCTGGCGCGGCTCTGGTCGATCGGCCCGATTGGCGGCCGGGCGGAGATCGCGCATGGCTGAGCGGGACCGGGTCTGCATCATCGCCCATTCGCACCCGGAATTCTCCAAGGGTGGCGGCGAGCTGGCGGCCTATCGGCAGTTCGAGACGATGCGCGCGGCCGGCCGCGACGTGGTCTTCCTCGGCGCCTGCGAGGTCGGCACCCAGTATGCCGAGGCCCGCCAGATCGAGACGGTGATGCCCTTCGGGGAGGGTGAATACGTCTTCTCCTTCGCCGGGATGGCGGAGGACAAGCTGGCCTGGGAGGATGCCTTCCAGCGCCGCGTGCTGGTGGATTTCCTCGCCGCCCTCGATTGCGACGTCTACCACTTCCACCACTACTGGCGGCTCGGCGTCGACCTGATCGACGAGCTGATGGAAGCCCGCCCCGATGCACGCTTCGTCATGACGCTGCATGAGATGCTGGCGATCTGCCTGCATCACGGCCAGATGGTGAAGACCCGGGCGCGGGAGCTGTGCCGGCGCGAATCGCCGTTGCGCTGCCTGGCCTGCTTCCCCGACCAGACGCTGGAGCGCTTCGCCTATCGCAAGGCGACGCTTCTGTCCGTGCTCTCGCGCTTCGACAGCGTGATCCACCCGAGCGAATTCATCCGCGGCCGCTACCGCGACTGGGGCCTGACCGTGCCGCGCGACCCGGTGGTGGAGAACTACCTGGGGGACGCCATGCTGGCGCGCCCCCGGCGCCCGGTGGATGCGGAGGCGATGGCGCATCGCTTCGGCTTCTTCGGCCAGCCCACCTCCTTCAAGGGGCTCGACGTGCTGCTGCGCGCCCTGCCCATGGCGCTGCGCGGCAACCCGGAGATCGTGCTGACCATCTTCGGGGCGGAGCGCGAGGATGTGCTGCGGCTGTTCCCGACGCTGGAGCCGGTGGTGGAGGCCGCCGGGCCGAGCCTGACCTTCGCCGGCCGCTACGACCCGCTGGATGCGGTGGAGCTGATGGGCAGCGTCGGCTGGGTGGTGGTGCCCAGCATCTGGTGGGAGAATTCCCCGGTGGTGATCCAGGAAGCCCGCCGCGCCGGCACGCCGCTGATCGTCTCCGACATCGGCGGCATGGCGGAGAAGGTGCTGCCCGGCATCGACGGCCTGCACTTCAAGCGCGCGGCGCCGGTGGACCTGGCGCGGGTGATGACGGATGCCGCCAGCCCCGCTTTGCGCGCGGCCTGCGGCGCCAGCCTGCGGGACGTGATGGGGCGCGCCGAGTTCCTCGCGGCGCTGGATGCGGCCTATGCGCCGCGCCAGGCCGTGCAGGTGGCACTGGGCCGGGCAGCGGAGTGAACAGCGGAGTGAGCAGCGGCGTGACCAGCGGCTTGAGCGGGGCGAAGGGCGTGCAGCGCCTGGCCATCCTGATGTCCCATTCCAGCCGCACCATGGGCGGCGCGCGGCGGGACATCATCCTGGCGCGTGCGCTGCGCGCACGGGGCATCGATGCGCGCATGTTCCGCATGCATCCCGGGCCGGAGACGGAGCGGGAGATGCTGATGGACAGCGTGCCCGGCACCTTCTGCTCCTCCGATGACCCCAAGCTTCCCGTGCATCGCCAGACCAGCGCGGCGCTGCGGGCGGAGATCGCGGCCTTCGCGCCGGATGCGATCCTCTACAAGGGGCTCGGCTACGACGTGAATGCGGATGTCCAGTCCGCGCTGCCGTCCGGCACCAGGATCGGCCTGGTGATCGGCGGCGGCGTGAAGGACCCGCTGGTGCCGCAGGCCAGCCTGGTGCTCGGCGAATATCCCGAGCAGATGCAGCAGCACTTCCCCGAGCTGTTCAAGGCAAAGCGCGCCTTGGTGCTGCCGAAGTTCATCGACCTCACCGCCATCGGCGATGGCCGGCCGGTGCCGCGGCGGGAGGCGCTGCACGATATCGCCAATGTCGGCAATTTCGGCGAGACGCGGAAGAACCAGGGCGTGCTGCTGCCTTTCGCCGAACGCCATCGCGTGGTGCTGATCGGCGCCGGCCCGCTGCTGGCGCCGCTGCAGAAGGCGCATGGCGACAATCCCAACCTGACCTTCGCCGGCCACCTGCCGCAGCCCAAGGTCTTCGAGGTGCTGCGCCGATCGCGCATCATGGTGCATACCTCCACCATGGATGGCCTGCCGCGCGCGACGGTGGAGGGCATGGCCTGCGGCCTGCCGGTGATCGCCTTCCAGAAGACGATCAGCGGCGGCATCCCGCCCGGCGCCGGCCTGCTGGTCTCCGAGGCCGGGCTGCCGCATGCGGTGGAGCTGCTGCTGGCCGATGACGGCATGCGCATGCGCATGGGCCGCGCCGCGCGCCGCTATGTCGAGCGCAACCACGGCAAGGCGGCGATCGAGGCCTGCGCGGGCGAGGTGATCCGGCTGCTGTCGGAAGACTGATTGGCCTTCGCAAGGGCTTGACCCGCCCCCGCGCCGGGCGAAGCCTGGGCGCGGAGGAAACCAAGCCATGACCCAGGACGCGGACCAGCCGCCGCCGAGCCCCTATGCCGCCGCGCTGATGCCCGGCTTCCGCTACCGGCGCATCCAGACATCCGGCGCTGAGATCCTCGCCGCGATCGGCGGCGCGGGTCCGCCGCTGCTGCTGATCCACGGCAATCCGCTGACCCATGTGAGCTGGCACCGTGTGGCCGGCGATCTGGCGCGGCGCTTCACCGTGGTGGCCATGGACCTGCGCGGCTATGGAGACAGCAGCAAGCCCGAGGGCGGCGCCGACCACGCCGCCTATTCCTTCCGCGCCATGGCGCAGGACGGGGTGGAGGTGATGGCCGCGCTGGGTTTTGCCCGCTTCGGCGTGGCTGGCCACGATCGCGGCGCCCGCGTCGCGTTCCGCATGGCGCTGGATCATCCCGCGGCAGTCTCCGCCCTGGCCTCGCTGGACATCGTGCCGACCTGGCACCTGCTGTCCAATATCACCCTGGGCTGGGGGCTGGAGAGCTACCACTGGTTCTTCATGGCGCAGAAGGCGCCCTTCCCCGAGAGGCTGCTCTGCGCCGATCTCGGCTACTACATCGACTACAAGCTGAACAAGAAAGGCGTCGGGCTTTCGATCTTCGCGCCCGAGGCCTTCGCCGAATACAAGCGCTGCACCACGCCGGAGCAGGTCCATGCGGTCTGCGAGGATTACCGCGCCACCGTCACGCTGGACTACGAGATGGACCGGGCGGATTTCGGCCAGCGGCGCATCGCCTGTCCCGTGCTGGTGCTCTGGGGCAGCAACAGCCATGTCGGGCGGCACCTGGCGGTGATGGAGGCCTGGCGGCCCTGGGCGCCGGACCTGCGCGGCTGGGCGATCCCGACGGGACATTATCCGGCGGAGCAGCGGCCGGACCTGGTGCTCGGCGCCTTCCTGCCCTTCTTCGCCGGGGAGGAGCCAACGGAGGCGGTGTAGCGCCGGCCCCCACCCGGCCGCTGCGCGGCCACCCTCCCCCGTAGACGGGAGAGGGAGGCTTTAGCCTCGCTCCTTCGCCCGCGCCTGGGCCAGATCCCAGGGCAGTTGGAAAAAGATCTCGTCCCAGCCCCAGAACTGGCGAAGCGAGGTGCGCAGGGCATTCGGCGGCAGCACCGGGCGGCGGCCATCCGGCGCGGTCACCGCCAGCACCGGTGCCAGCACGCCGCGCCAGAAATCGGCGGAGAGCCAGGCATCCACCACGCTGGCATGCCGCCCCGGCGCCAGATCCGCGCGGCGCGGGGCGATGCGCATCGGCGGGGTGCCGAGGAAGATCCCCTCCTTGCCGAAGAACCGTGCCTCCGCCACCACGGAGGAGGAGACACCGACCACCGTGCGGATGGCATCCTGCGCCAGCAGCACATAGGCATTCTCCCGCGTCTCCCGGATGCGGGACAGCGGCAGGCCGACATGGTGCAGGCCAAAGCCATCCGGATTGTAGGGATGCGGCTTGAACAGCACCGGGGCTTCCGGCCCCAGCACGCCATGCAGGGGCACGGCGAAATGCGACAGGTCCAGCAGCCGGCCGTGGCGGATCAGCGCGCGGTCCACCTGGGTCTGGCCGACCAGCAGGCAAGTGGATTCGACCGGCACCCGCGGCGGCATCTTCACCGCGGTGGCCGCCAGCAGGTCGGCCCAGGGTTCGAAGACGTGATCCTCGGCGTGATGCGGCACGAGGCGCGCCAGGATCTCGGGATGGTCGGTCTGGATGGCGAAAAGCACATCCGGGCCGAAGCGATAGGGGTGGATGTTCACGTCCAGCCAGGGGATGCCGGCCAGCGTCAGCAGCCGCTTCTGCAGCTCGGTCAGCTCGAAGCCCACCACCGCCGCGGCCCCGGCGAAGGGGGCGGCAAGCCGCGCCGCGGCCTCCCGCGGCAGCTCCATCGCGTCGAAGACCGCGACCCAGCCCGCGACATCCGGCGTGACGCCGGCGGCGGCGTAGAAGCCGGGCGTGTCGAAGGCGAGCACATCGCTGCCGGGCGGGGCGATGCCCGGCTCGTCCCACAGCAGCGCCTGCACCGGCAGGCCGGTGGCATTCGCCAGGGCGCGGCGCACCAGGCGGTGGAACCACAGGATATTGCCGTTCTGGGAGGATTTGAACAGCTTGTCCTGCGGCCGCAGCAGGTCGCCCGTGACGATGATGCGCGGCGCGGTCGCCCCCTTCATCAGGCGGCGCGCTCGATCCGCAGCCAACCCAGGCCGAGGCCCAGCGCGCGGGTATCGCGCAGCGGGCCCGTCGCCGGGTCGGTGAATCGGTCGCCCGCCACTAGCAGCGTGGTGCGCGCGCCCGCCGGCAGGTCCGGCAGGATGGCGACGCCCTCGCAGGTGGCGACCGCGCCGTCCTGGGAGACCAGGCTGAGGTCGAGCTTCAGCCCATCCAGGAAGACCTCCTGCGCCGCCAGGTCGAGCGGCATGCCGAACGGGGTGCGCAGCGCCAGCGTGACGCGCAGCGCGCCGCCGCCGAGCGCCGGCAGTTGTACCGTGGCCTGCCGCGCCAGGCCGGACCAGCGCAGCGGGCCATCCGCCGTCATCTCGGCCGGGTACCAGCCGAAGCCGGTGAAGCGTTCCGCGGCCACGTCGAAGGCAACGGGGCCCGCTTCCGCCGCCACCTCCGGCCCGGCGGCGGCGCTGCGGCGCTCGGCCGGGATGAAGGGCAGCGGGTCGATGCGCATGCGCTCCGCGCGCGACAGCGCATCGGCCTCCCGCAGCTGGGCCAGCGCCTCCACCTGGGCGGAGAGGCGGGCGATCTCCTCGACGAGGAACTCGCCAAAGAGCCGCGCCTCGGGGTCCAGCCTTTCCAGGAAGGGGCCTGCGACCTCCCGCATCCGGGTCGCCTGGGCGTGCTGCAATGCCGCCTCGATCAGCGCCGCGGCGCGTCGGTCGGGGGAGAGGTCGAGCAAGGGATGATGGCCGTGCGACAGAACAGACCCCCTCCTGCGGGTGGCCTACTGGTAGCCTACCGCGGCGCGGTCTGCGAGGGGGCTACAGCTCCGCCACATCCGCGACGCCCGGCACCACCTTCATCGCCTGCATCAGCCGAGGGGAGACGTTGAAGCGTCCGGGGAGCGCGATCTCCACCTCCTGCCCCGGGCCGGTGACGGAGACGACGCGCACCTCCCCGCGGCCCTTGCCCTCGCGGTCCAGCATGGCGCGGATGTGCTCCACGGCGGCGGTCTGGTCGAGCCAGAGGCGGATGCCCTGGCCCATGCCCTGGGCGACACGCTCCAGCGGCTCCAGCTCCATCGCCGTCAGCCGCACCGTATCGCCATCCAGCCGCACCTCGGTGGTGACCAGCACGGCCGTGCCCTCCGCCAGCATGCCATCGGCGCGGGCAAGGCTTTCGCTGAAGAAGGTGACTTCGAAGCTGCCTTCGGCATCGCTGAAGCGCACCCAGGCCATCTTGTTGCCGGACTTGGTGCGGCCCGACTTCACCGCGACCACCGTACCCGCCAGCTTCATCCGCCCGGACCCGCCGCGGGCGCGCTCCGCGATGCGGGAGGAAGGCACGGCGCCGAGCTTGGTGAGCACGCGCTTGTAGGTATCCAGCGGATGCGCCGAGAGGTGGAAGCCGACGGCATCGGCCTCGTAGCCCAGCTTCTCCAGTTCCGGCCAATCCTGCACCTCCGCCAGGCGCAGCGGCGGCGGGGCGGTCTCGGCACCGAACATGTCCCGCGTCGGATTCGCCCGCCGCTCCCCGGCTTCCTGGGCCGCGCGCAGCACCTGTTCCACGCCCTGCACCATGCGGGCGCGGTTCGGCTCCAGGCTGTCGAAGGCGCCGGCCTTGGCCAGGTTTTCGAGCTGCATCTTGTTCAGATGCTTGGGGTCCACGCGGCCCGCGAAATCGGAGAGCGAGGCGAAGGGCGCGGTGGCGTCGCGCTGCGCCACCAGGTCCTTCATGGCGGCGAGGCCGACGCGCTTCACCGCGGCCAGCGCGAAGCGGATGGCGGGCGTTCCGTCTTCCTTCGCCTCGATGCGGAATTCCGCGCCGCTGCGGTTGATGTCCGGCGGCAGCACGGGAATGCCCAGCCGCGACGCCTCCTGCATATGCCCCGCCAGCTTGTCCGTATTGCCGAGGTCGAGCGACATCGACGCGGCGAGGAAGGCGACCGGATGGTTCGCCTTGAGCCAGGCCGTCTGGTAGCTGACCAGCGCATAGGCGGCCGCGTGCGACTTGTTGAAGCCGTATTCCGCGAACTTCTCCATCAGGTCGAAGATCTCGCCGGCCTTGCCCTCCGGCACGCCGTTCTTCGTCGCGCCCTCGACAAAGATCTTGCGCTGGGCCTCCATCTCGGAGCGGATCTTCTTGCCCATGGCGCGGCGCAGCAGGTCGGCGGTGCCGAGCGAATAGCCCGCCAGCTCCTGGCTGATCTGCATGACCTGCTCCTGGTAGACCAGGATGCCGTAGGTCTCGTTCACGATCGCCGCCATCTTGGGATGCGGCGCCTCCCAGGGCTCGCCATGCTTGCGTTGGCAATAGGCGGGGATGTTGGCCATCGGGCCCGGGCGGTACAGCGACACGGCCGCGATCAGATCCTCGAAGCGGTCGGGACGCATCATGCGCAGGCAGTCGCGCATGCCCTGGCCTTCGAACTGGAACACGCCCGCCGCATCGCCGCGCGCCAGCATGGCGTAGGTCTTCGCGTCGTCCAGGGGGATGCGGTCCAGGTCGATGGTGACCCCCTGCCCTGCCAGCAGCTGCACGGCGCGCTGCAGCACCGTCAGCGTCTTCAGGCCCAGGAAGTCGAACTTCACCAGCGACGCCTGCTCGACGTACTTCATCGAGTACTGGGTGATGAGGTCCGGGCTGCGCGGGTCGCGATAGAGCGGCACGATATCGACCAGCGGGCGGCGGCCGATCACCACGCCGGCGGCGTGGGTGGAGGCGTTGCGGTACAGCCCCTCCAGCTCCTGCGCCACTTCCAGCAGGCGGTGCACCTGTTCGTCGCTGCGCTGCATCTCCTGCAGCTTCGGCTCCCCCTCGATCGCCTGCGCCAGCGTCACGGGCTTGGCCGGGTTGAAGGGGATCAGGCTGGCGATGCGGTCGACCTGGCCATAGGGCAGGCCCATGACGCGGCCGACGTCACGCACGGCGGCCTTGGCCTGCAGCTTGCCGAAGGTGATGATCTGCGCGACGCGATCCTCGCCATATTCGCGGCGGACATAGTCGATGACCTCGTCGCGGCGGTCCTGGCAGAAGTCGATGTCGAAGTCCGGCATCGAGACGCGCTCGGGGTTCAGGAAGCGCTCGAAGAGCAGGCCCCAGCGCATCGGGTCGAGGTCCGTGATCAGCAGCGCCCAGGCGGCGACGGAGCCGGCGCCCGAGCCGCGGCCCGGCCCCACCGGGATGCCCTGCTGCTTCGCCCATTGAATGAAGTCGGCGACGATCAGGAAGTAGCCGGAGAAGCCCATCTTCTCGATGACGGAAAGCTCATAGGCCAGGCGTTCGCGATAGGGCGCGCGGGCGGCCTCCTCCAGCCCCAGCACGTCGAGCCGCCCTTCGAGGCCCTGCTTCGCCATGGCGAAGACCGTCTCGGCCTCCGTCATGCCCTCCATCACCTTGGGGCAGATCGGCAGTTCCGGCTTCTTCGATTCCGCCATCACCGCGCAGCGGCGGGCGATGGCCAAGGTGTTGTCGCAAGCCTCCGGCAGGTCGGAAAAGAGCTCGCGCATCGCGGCGCTGGATTTGAAAAAGTGCTCGGCGGTGACGCGGCGGCGGTCGGGCTCGGCGATGACGCGGCTTTCGGCGATGCAGAGCAGCGCGTCATGCGCCGCGTGCATCGCGGCCTCGGCGAAATAGACATCGTTGGTGGCGACGATGGGCAGGCCGGCTTCATCGGCCAGCGCCAGCAGCCCGGCCTCCACCATCTTCTCCTGCGCCAGGCCGTGGCGCTGGAGTTCCACCACCAGGTCGTCCGGGCCGAAGATGTCCTTCAACTGGGCCAGCAGCTTCGCCGCGGCGTCGCGCCGGCCCTCCGACAGCAGGCGGCCGAGCGGGCCGGTGGTGCCGCCGGTCAGCAGGATCAGCCCGCCGCGGTAGCGGTCCAGCGTCTCCAGCCCGATGCAGGGCATGCCCGAGATGTCGCTGCCGAGATAACCGGCGGAGGAGAGGCGCTGGAGATTGTCCAGCCCCTGGGCATCCCGCGCCAGGGCCACGATCGGGTCCGGCCGGTGCCGCGCCGGGTCGCCGCCACGCCCCGCCTCATCCGTCACGCCGCGGCCGAGGAAGAGCTGGCAGCCGATGATCGGCTGGATGCCCTTGCCGGTGCAGGCCTGGGAGAATTCCAGCGCGCCGAAGAGATTCCCCGAATCGGTCAGTGCCACCGCCGGCATCCCCGCCGCCCGCGCCAGCGCCGGCAGCTTCTCGGCCTTGATGGCGCCCTCGCTGAGGGAGTAGGCGGAATGGGTGTGCAGGTGGATGAAGGACAAGGCTAGGTCGTCTCCGGCTTCACGGCCCAGGATAGGCGCTCCGCCCGCCCGGCTCCAGCGATGGCTGCGCGCCGCGTCGAGCAGCATGGCACCACCGGCCGGATCCCGATAACGTGGCACCGCGACAACGGGAGGATCAGCGGATGAAGCTGCACAGCTACCTGACCCCGGACGGGATGTTCGACTACGAGAAGTACAAGGCGGTTCAGGAGGCCGGGAACCGGCGCAAGCTGCACGCCCATTGGGTGCACAGGGAGACCATTGGCTTCCTCAGCAACTGGCTGCGGCAGAATATCAGCCCGCTGCGCTTCGGCCTGTGCCACGGCACGCGGCGTGGCTATGAACAGAGCTGGATGCGGGAGCAGCTGGGCATCGAGGTGATCGGCACCGAAATCAGCCCGACCGCCACCGAATTTCCCCATACCATCCAATGGGACTTCCATGATACGAAGCCGGAATGGCTTGAGTCCGTCGATTTCATCTACAGCAACTCCTACGATCACAGCTACGATCCGGAGAAGTGCTTCACCGCCTGGGCCTCCTGCCTGCGGGTCGGCGGCGTGATGCTGCTGGAGCATACCGACCAGAACAGCCCGAAGGCGGTGAGCGAGCTGGATCCCTTTGGCGCCGAGCGCGATGAGCTGGTCGCCCTGCTGAACCGGATCGGCGGCGACCACTTTGGCGTGCGGGAGGTCATCGGGACCTTCCCCTTCACGCCCGCCGCGCACCTCAAGGACCTGCACTTCATCATCGTCGAGAAGCGCAAGCGGATGGACGGGCGGTGAGCGAGGGCGATCTCGCCCTTCTGCGTCGCACGATCACGCTTTCGGCCGAGGCGCATGCCGCGGGGCAGCACCCCTTTGCGGCGCTGCTGGCGGATGCCGAGGGCCGGGTGCTGATGGAACAGGCCAATGCCTTCCACCCGCAGGGCGACGGCACCGCGCATGCGGAGCGGGTGCTGGCCACCCGCGCCTGCCTGGAACTGCCGCCCGAGGTCCGCGCCCGATCCACGCTTTTCAGCAGCGCGGAGCCCTGCGCCATGTGCGCGGGCGCGATCTACTGGGCCGGGATCGGCCGGGTGGTCTTCGGCCTGTCCGAGCGTCGGCTGAAGGCGCTGATCGGACCCCACCCCGAGAACCTGACCCTGGACCTGCCCTGCCGCGAGGTCTTCGCGGCCGGCCAGCGGCGGATCGAGGTGGTGGGCCCCCTGCTGGAAGACGAGGCCGAGGCGCCGCACCGGGGCGCCTGGTAGCGCCGCGCTACGCGGAGAGTTCGTGGCAGACCAGGCGCAGCGCCTCCTCCGCGGCGATCGCCTGCCCCGCCTCCGGGCCGGCGAGGAGCAGGTCCATCTCCTCCGGCGTCGCGGTCCAGGGCGCCACGGGAAAGCGGTGGAAGCGATAGCGCGCATCGCTCACCGGCAACAGGTCCACATCCGGCCGCTGTTGCGGATGGAACATGCCAGCCAGCGGAAGATGGATCGTCTCCGCCTCCGACAGCCAGGCCGCAAGCCAGGAGAAGCTGCTGATGGAAACGACCAGGTGCCGCGCCGCGCGCAGCGCCGCGAAATCCTCCATCGCGCCGCGGCTCGGCAAGAAGGTGGCGTCGGGGAAGCGGGTGCGCAGCGCGCTGGAATAGGCGTCTTCCCCGAGCTGCCCGAGGAAGACGGGATGGCGGCCGGTCTCCGCGACCAGCCGCGCATAGAAGGCGATGGGCAGCGGGCGATAGTCCTTGTGGACCCCGCCGATGATCTCGGCGCCGCGGACGTTGATCACCAGATCCTCCGGCCCGAAGCCGGGATCGCGGCAAGGGCCTGCGCGGAACAGGTTGCGGACCTCCTCCAGGGGGTCCAGCAACTCCATCCGCATGCCCAGCGCATTGGTCTCCACGCCCTGCACCAGGCCGGTCCGCAGCACATAGGCCAGCCTGTCCAGGTTGAGCTTGTGGCCGACCACCTTGAGGTGGCGGGCCGGAAGCGGGAGGACGGGCGGGCGGATTCCCCAGTCCCGCAATGGCTTCCCGGTGAGCACCGCACCCGGAACGCGCCGCGCCAGCGCGACCGCGAACATGTGCTGGAACATCATATTGCCGAGGCCGGCGGTCAGGTGCTGGTGGATGACTACGGGGTCCGCCATGGCCCCGTCCTTCCAGGCAGGTCGATCAAGCGGACATCACCTTGCCGTCCCGCAGCGTCACCACCCGGTCCATCCGCCGCGCCAGGTCGGGGTTGTGGGTGGCGATCAGCGCCGCCATGCCCTGCCCGCGAACCGCCTCCAGCAATTCGGCAAAGACCCGGTCGCTGGTGCCGACATCAAGGTTGCCGGTCGGCTCGTCCGCCAGCAGCACGCGCGGCTTGTTGGCGAGCGCGCGGGCGATGGCGACGCGCTGCTGCTCGCCGCCCGAGAGCTTGCCGGGGCGATGATCCTCCCGCCCCTTCAGGCCGAAATCGGCGAGCAGCGCGCGGGCCCGCGCATCGGCCTCGGGCTTCGCCACACCATCGGCCATCTGCGGCAGGGCAATGTTCTCGATGGCCGAGAATTCGGGCAGCAGGTGGTGGAACTGGTAGACGAAGCCGATGCCGGTGCGGCGGATGGCCGTCCGCGCATCATCGCCCAGCGTGCCGGCGGCCTGGCCGGCGAAGAAGACCTCGCCCGCATCCGGCTTCTCCAGCAGGCCTGCCAGGTGCAGCAGGGTGGACTTGCCGGTGCCGGAGGGGGCGACCAGGGCCACGATCTCGCCGGCCACGAGAGTCAGGTCGGCGCCCTTCAGCACCTCCAGCGTGCCGGCTTCGGTGCGGAAGCGGCGCGTGACGGCGCGCAATTCCAGCGGTGCGGGTTCACTCATTGCGCAGCGCCACCACAGGGTCGGTCTTGGCCGCGCGCCAGCTCGGATAGATGGTGGCCAGCAGCGACAGGCCGAGGCCCATGCCGACCACCTGCATCACCTCCTTCGGATCGACCACCGCCGGCAGGCGCGTCAGGAAATAGACCTCCGCATTGAACAGCTCGGTGCCCGACAGCGACTGGATCGCCTGGCGGATCGCCTCGATGTTCAGGCAGAAGACGAGGCCCACGGTGAAGCCGATCAGCGTGCCCAGCACGCCGACGGAAGCGCCACACAGCAGGAAGACGCGCAGGATGGCCCCGCGCGTGGCCCCCATGGTGCGCAGCACGGCGATGTCCCGCCCCTTGTCCTTCACCAGCATGATGAGCGAGCTGACGATATTGAAGGCGGCCACCAGGATGATCAGCGTCAGGATCAGGAACATCACGTTCCGCTCCACCTGCACCGCCGCGAAGAAGCTGGAATTCGCATCCTGCCAATCGACGATGCGCACGGGCGTATTCTGCAGGGCCGTGCGGATCTCCCGCGTGACGGCGCGCACGCCGGTGGGATCGCTGACAAATACCTCGATCTGCGTGGCGGCATCGCCGGTCTGGAAGAAGGTCTGCGCGGCCGGCATGGGCAGGAAGACGAAGCTGCTGTCGTATTCCTGCATGCCCACCTGGAACAGCGCGACGACGGTATAGGCGCGCACCCTGGGGACCGTGCCGAAGACCGTCGTGCGCCCCTGCGGCGAGACCAGCGTCAGCTTGTCGCCGATGCCGATCCGCAGCTTCTGCGCCAGCCGCGTGCCGATGACGATGGCGTCGTCACCCTCGAACCGCGCCAGCGAGCCTTCCATGATGTTCTGCGCGACCAGGCCGCGGGCGCGCAGATCCTCCGGCTTGATGCCGCGCGCGAGACCGCCCGAGGCGCCGCCCTGCTCGCTGGTCAGCAGCACCTGCCCCTCGATGATCGGCGTGGCGGAGACCACGCCGGGCAATCCGCGGATGCGGCCGGCCATCGCGTCGTAGTCGCTGATCGGCCGCTCGATGCCGTGCACGCCGAGATGGCCGTTCAGCCCGAGGATGCGCCCCAGCAGTTCGATCCGGAACCCGTTCATCACGGACATCACGATGATCAGCGTGGCAACGCCCAAGGCGATGCCGACGAGGGAGAAGATCGCGATGACGGAAACGAAGCGCTCGCCCTTGCGGGCGCGCAGATAGCGGAAGGCGATGGCGCGTTCGAAGGCGTTGAACATGCTCAGCCGCGTATTTTCGCCAGCGCATCCTCGGGGGAGACTTCCATCTTCTCCCCCGTGGCGCGGCGCTTGAGTTCGACCACGCCATTGGCGGCGCCGCGCGGGCCCACTACCACCTGCCAGGGATGGCCCATCAGGTCGGCATCGGCGAATTTCGGCCCCGCCCGTTCGGCGCGGTCGTCATAGAGTGCCTCAGGGATCGCGGCATACATCCGCTCGCTGAGCGCGTCGCAGGCGGTGTCGCCCTGCTTCAGGTTGATCACCACCGCCGTGAAGGGCGCGACCGCATCCGGCCACTTGATGCCGGCCTCGTCGTGGTTCGCCTCGATGGTGGCGCCGACCAGGCGGGAGACGCCGATGCCGTAGCTGCCCATCTCCGGCACCACCGGCTTGCCATCCGGCCCCTGGACCGAAAGGCCCATGGAGGCGGAGTACTTGGTGCCGAAATAGAAGATATGGCCGACCTCGATGCCGCGGGCGGAGACCCGCTTGGCCTCCGGCACCTGTTCCCAGGCGGCGGGGTCGTGCATTTCCTCGGTCGCCGCGTAGTGGCTGGTCCAGGCGTCCACCGCCGGCGCCAGGTCGGCGCCGTAATCCGGGGCGCTGGCCAGCGCGTTCATCTCGAGCAGGTCCTGGCTGACGAAAACCTGCGATTCGCCCGTCTCGGCCAGGATGATGAATTCGTGGCTCAGGTTGCCGCCGATCGGCCCGGTATCGGCGCGCATCGGCACCGCCTTGAGGCCCATCCGGGCAAAGGTCCGCAAATAGGCCAGAAACATCTGGCGGTAGCTGTGCTGGGCGCCTTCCTTGGTGAGGTCGAAGGAATAGGCGTCCTTCATCAGGAATTCGCGCCCGCGCATCACGCCGAAGCGCGGCCGCACCTCGTCCCGGAACTTCCACTGGATGTGGTAGAGGTTGCGCGGCAGGTCCCGGTAGCTCTTCGCGAAGCCGCGAAAAATGTCGGTGACCATTTCCTCGTTGGTCGGGCCGAAGAGCATCTCGCGGTCGTGCCGGTCGCGCAGGCGCAGCATCTCCGGCCCATAGGCGTCGTAGCGGCCGGACTGGCGCCAGAGCTCGGCGGACTGGATGGTGGGCATCAGGATCTCCTGGGCCCCTGCCCGGTCCTGTTCCTCCCGCACGATCTGCTCGATCTTCTGCAGCACGCGCCAGCCCAAGGGCAGCCAGGCATAGATGCCGGCGCTGGTCTGCCGCACCAGCCCGGCGCGCAGCATGAGGCGGTGCGAGGCGATGGTCGCCTCGGCCGGGGTTTCCTTCAGGGTCGGCAGGAAGGCGCGGGAGAGGCGCAAGGAGCGGCTCCTCAAAGAGATCGGGTGGGGCAAACTAATGCCCGCCTTGCTCCGGCGCCAGGGAGGGTGGCCGCTTTGCCGGTTCCTGCGAGGAGTGCTGCACCGCAGCAATAAAAATGCGCCGACCCGCCCATGCGGGTAAGGAAAGAGCAGAAAAATGCTTCGACCCTTAAGATAGTCCTTGCAAGCGCCCCGGCTCTAGGTAAAAAAGAAGGGCCGCACCCGTCAGGGTACGGCCCGAGTTTAGGGAGGAAACGCCAGTCACACGGCAGAAGGAGGATCAACCTCCCTCTGGAACCTAGATTGGCCTCGGCACCCAAGGCGGCACAACAGCAAACGCCGCTGTCGGAAGCTAAAAAAGAGGCTTCCAAAACTGATGTGCCTGGTTATGAGGCGGCACCCGCGGGGAGGCGGGTTTGCCGCCTTAATTTTGTGCAGGCGCCCGCGCGGGACCCGGGAAGACGGCCGAACTGCCGGGTCCGGTATAGGCCCACCAGCCGTCCCGGAAGCTCACCCAGCCACTTTCCATGATGGCGAAGACGCCCAGCCAGAGAATCGCGGCCAGCACCGTGGTGCCCACCAGCTTGCGCAGCAGCAGCGGCTTCTCCGGCGCGCCGCGCCAGCCGCCATCCTCCGGCGCCACATCCACGGGCCGCGTGCCGATCGGCAGCACGATGAACAGGGCGGTCCACCAGATCAGCAGATAGACCACCACGCCGGTGAACCAGGTCATCGGACCCTCACACCCGCATCAGATGCACTTCGACCGAGGGGCGCTTGCGCAGCCGGCGGCCGACGGCCTTGCGCACCGCGGTCCGCGCGGCTTCCCGCAGCAGCCCGTCCTCGCGCTTCAGATTGCCGGGCAGCTCCGTCACGGCGCGGGCCAGGTCGGCCGCGATCTGCCCCGGCTCCTCGCCCGTCTCATCGAACAGGCCGGGACCGGAGATCTGCGGCTTGCCCAGCACCTTGCCCGAGCCGTCGACGACGAAGGAGGCGACGATGACGCCGTTCATCAGCATCTTCTTCCGCGCCGCCAGCACATCGCCGTCCAGCCGCAACAGCCGGTCGCCATCGATGGCCAGGCGCCCGACCGGCACGCTTTCCACCACATCCGGCTTGCCGGGGGCGAAGCGCAGCACGTCGCCATCCTCGATCACAAAGGCGATGGCGCCCAGGCTCTCCGCCAGGTTCGCGTGCTCGTTCATGTGGCGCCACTCGCCATGGACGGGAATCGCGTATTTCGGCCGGACCAGCTGGTACAGGCGCTTCAGCTCGTCCCGTGCCGGATGGCCGGAGACATGCACCATGTGGTCATCCGCGGTCATCACCTTGACCCCGGCGCGCGAGAGTTCGTCCTGCACGCGCAGGATCGCCCGCTCATTGCCCGGGATCATGCGGGAGGAATAGATCACGCAATCCCCCTCCCCCAGCGAGATATGCGGATGGGTATCGGCGGCGATCTTGGTGAGGGCGGAGCGGGGCTCGCCCTGGCTGCCGGTGCAGATCACCAGCAGCTTGTCGTCCGGCACATCCTCCGCCTCATCCTCCGAGAGGAAGCGCGGGATGGAGCGGAGGTAGCCGCATTCGCGGGCCGAGGCATCGGCATTGCGCAGGCTGCGGCCGAAAAGCGCCACCTGCCGCCCGGCGGCGCGGCCGGCGAGTGCGATGGATTCGATGCGCGCCAGGTTGGTGGAGAAGCAGGAGACGGCCACACGGCCCTTCAGCCCCTTGATCAGCGCGGCGAGGTTGCGCCGCACCTCGGCCTCACTGCCCGAATGGCCCTCCACCATCGCATTGGTGCTGTCGCAGACCATGGCCAGCACGCCCTCATCGCCCAGGCGACCGAAGGCGGCTTCGTCGGTCGGCGGGCCGATCAGCGGATTGGGGTCCAGCTTCCAGTCGCCCGTGTGCAGGATGGTGCCGTGGCGCGTCCGGATCGCCAGCGCCTGCGGCTCCACGATCGAATGGGCAACTCGCAGAAATTCGAGGTCGAAGGGCGCCAGCTTCCAGCGGCCGCCGAGCGGGATCACGTTGATCTCCGCCTGCTGCGCCAGACCCACCTCGCCCAGCTTGCGGCGCAGGACGGAGGCGGTGAAGGGGCTGGCATAGATCGGGCAGCGCAGCTTGGGCCAGATATGGGCCACCGCGCCCACATGGTCCTCATGCGCATGGGTGATCACCAGCCCCACCAGCTTGTCCCGGCGCTCGACCAGCCAGGTCGGGTCGGGCACCATCACCTCGACTTCCGGATGCTCCGATCCGCCGAAGCCCAGGCCGAGGTCCACCGCCAGCAGGGCGCCGTCACAGCGGTAGACGTTGAAGTTGAGTCCGATTTCCCCCGTCCCGCCGAGCGGGATGAAGGCCAGGTCACCAGTCATTCTTCTTGTTCCAGTCTTATGCAGCGTTCGTCGTATCGGGGCGCTTCGCGAAGCCCGGCCGCCGCTGTCCCGTCGCCTTCAGGGCGCCTGGGATGGGTGGGCTCAGGGGTCGTCGCGTCGCGCGGTTCGGGTAAAGATGGGTGCGGGATTGCGGAGCGCCAACAGGCGCAAACCATCCAAGGTTGTATCCTGGTCCGTCGTTTCGATCACGGTGGTGCCCTCGGCGAACAGGGGCGCCAGGCCACCGGTGGCGATGACCTTCAGATTGCCGGCGGGATGCTCCTCCTGCTCCGCCCGGATGCGGGCGACGATCCCTTCGATCAGCCCGACATAACCCCAATAGATGCCCGATTGCATCGCCGCCACCGTATTCCGCCCCACAACCGCCTGAGGTCGGCCGATTCCGATGCGCGGCAGGCGCGCGGCGGCCCGGTGCAGCGCCTCGATCGAGAGGTTGATGCCGGGCGCGATGACCCCGCCGAGATAGGCGCCGTCCTTGCCCACCACGTCGAAGGTGGTGGCGGTGCCGAAGTCGATCACGATCAGCGGGCCGCCATAGGTGTGATGCGCGGCCAGCGCATTCAGCAGCCGGTCCGCCCCCACCTCATGCGGCGCATCCACCTGGATCGCAAAGCCCCAGTCCAGATGGGCGCGGGCGACCAGAGGCTCGCATTCGAACCATTCGCGGGACAGGCGGCGCAGATTGTAGAGCGCGGCCGGCACCACGGTGCCGATGACGCAGCGGGTGATATCGGCCGGCTTCAGCCCGGCATGCTGCAGCAGCGTCAGCAGCCAGACCGCGTATTCATCCGAGGTGCGCTCCGCATCCGTGCGGATCCGCCAGCGGCCGCGCCATTCCGTGCCGTCATGCACGGCGAAGACGACATTGGTATTCCCCGCATCCACTGCCAGCAGCATGTTTTTTCAGCTTGCCTCCCGGAAGGCTATCTCGCCGGTCGAGACGGAATGGACCCGGCCCTCGGCGGCGAGCAGCAGGCTGCCATCCTCGGCCAGGCCCGCATATTGGCCTGAACGACCGCCACGGAGCGTGAGCGGTGCCTGCAGCGCCGGCCCATGCGCCATCCAGGCCGCGCGGATGGCGCCAAAACCCTCGTCGCGCCACAGCGCCCGGGCGCGTTCCAGCGCGGCCAGCATGGTGCAGGCCACCGCCTCCGGCGGGATCGGGCCGAGTCCGGCGGTCGGGCGGTCCGGCAGCGCGGGGGGCGCGGCGAGATTGGCGCCGATGCCCATGATGAACCAATCCAGCGTGCCCTCGGCCGTCGCCGCGCTTTCGCAGAGCACGCCGGCGAGCTTGGCCTCGCCCAGCAGCACGTCATTCGGCCATTTCAGCCGCAGGTCCTGGTGGTGCGCCGTGAAGGGTCTGAGCCCCTCGATCATGGCGAGGCCCGCGACCAGCGCCCAGCGCCCGGCATCCCGCACCGGCCCGCCGGGGCGCAGCAGCAGGGAGAAATACAGATTGCCCGGCGGGCTGGACCAGACCCGCCCATCGCGGCCGCGCCCGCCGCTCTGCTCGCGGGCCAGGATCGCCAGCCCCTGCGGCTCCCCGGCCACGGCCAGGCGCTGCAGCAGGGTGCTGGTCGAGGGAAGGCTCTCCTCGATGCGCAGCCGCCAGCCGGGTGGCGGCGCGGCCGGCTCGGTCACCACCTCATCCGGCGATGGCCGTGATGGCCACCTGCGCCGCGGCGATGATCGGCGCCGGGAAGAGGAAGAACAGCACCGTCGCGATGCCGGTGGCGGCCATGACCACCGTGAGCCCAGCGGGGCGCGCATCCAGCGGCGCCGTGCCGGCGTCGAAATACATCACCTTCACGATGCGCAGGTAGTAGTAGGTGGCGACGACGGAGGTGCCGATGCCGACCGCGGCCAGCACCCAGTAGCCGCCCTGCACCGCGGCCAGGAAGACGTAGAGCTTGCCGAAGAAGCCGGCGAGCGGCGGGATGCCGGCCATGGAGAACATGAACACCGCCATCCACATCGCCATGGCGGGATCGGTGCGGCCAATGCCGGCCAGGTCATCCACCTGTTCCAGCGCGCGGCCGTTGCGGCGCATGGCGACCAGCACGGCGAAGGTGCCGATCGAGGTCACCATGTAGATGGCCATATAGACCAGCACGCCGCGGAAGCCGGTGTCGCTGGCCACGGCGAGCCCCATCAGCGCGTAGCCGACATGGCCGATGGAGGAATAGGCCATCAGCCGCTTGATGGTGCGCTGGCCGATGGCGGCGAAGGCGCCGAGCAGCATCGAGCCTATGGAGGCCACCCAGATCACCTGCGACCACTGCGCGGCGAGATCCCCGAAGGGCCCGGCGAGGACGCGCATCAGCAGGGCGATGGCGGCCACCTTGGGCGCGGTGGCGAAGAAGGCGGTCACCGGCGTCGGCGCGCCTTCGTAGACGTCGGGCGTCCACATATGGAAGGGCACGGCGCTGATCTTGAAGCAGAGTCCCGCCAGCACGAAGACCAGGCCCACGATCAGGCCAAGGCTCGCCGTGCCACCGCCCAGCGCATCCGCCAGCCGGTCGAAGTTGGTGCTGCCCGCGAAGCCATAGACCAGCGAGGAGCCATAGAGCAGCAGGCCGGAAGCCAGGGCGCCCAGGACGAAATACTTCAGCCCGGCCTCGGCGCTGCGGGGATTGTCGCGGTCGAAGGCGGCGATGACATAGAGCGAGAGCGACAGCAGCTCGAGCCCGATATAGAGCGACATCAGGTCATTGGCCGAGACCATGACCAGCATGCCGAGCGTGGCGAACAGCATCAGCACCGCATATTCGAAGCGCCCGATGCCCGCCTTCTCGTTGAAATCGAGCGAGAGCACCACGCCCATCGCCGCGCCCAGCAGGATCAGCACCTTCGCGAAGCGGCTGAAGGCGTCCGAGACATACTGGCCGAGGAAGGCCGTGCCCTCCCCCTGCCCGATCACCAGCACCGCGGTCAGCACGAAGGCGCCGATCACGGCCATTGAGACGGGGAAGAAGGTCTCCTTCTTCGGGATCACGCCGGCGGCCAGGATCAGCAGGCCGGCGATGCCGAGGACGATCTCCGGCGTGGCAAGGGTCCAGTTCATCGGGCTCATCACATCCCAGCCAGGCGCGCGGCGCCGAGGGCGGCTTCATGGCGCGCCACCAGCGCGGCCACGGTCGCCTCGAAGAAGTTGAGGAAGGAGGAGGGATAGACCCCCATCCAGATGGTCAGCAGGATCAGCGGCGCGAAGGTGGCGTATTCGCGCGGGCTGAGATCCAGCAACGCCTTCAGATCCTCGCGGACGATCTTGCCGAAGATCACGCGGCGATAGAGGTAGAGCGCATAGGCGGCGCCCAGGATCATGCCCATGCAGGCGCCGAGCGCGACCCAGGGATTCACCTTGAAGGCGCCGACGATCACCAGCAGCTCACCCGGGAAGCCCGCGAGCCCTGGCAGCGCAACGCTGGCCATGGTGAACAGCATGAAGACCAGCGCATAGGCCGGCATGATCTTGGCGACGCCGCCGTAGCGCGCGATTTCTCGTGAGTGAACCCGATCGTAGAGCACGCCGACGCAGAGGAAGAGCGCGCCGGAAACCACGCCGTGGCTCAGCATGGTGAAGAGCGCGCCCGAGAGGCCCTGCGCCGTGAAGGTGAAGATGCCGAGCGTGACGATGCCCATATGGGCGATCGAGGAATAGGCGATCAGCTTCTTCATGTCCTCCTGCGCCAGCGCCACCAGCGAGGTGTAGATCACCGCGATGATGGACAGCGCGAAGATCAGCGGCGCGAAATCGGCAGAGGCCTGCGGCAGCAGCGGCAGGGAGAAGCGCAGGAAGCCATAGGCGCCCATCTTCAGCAGCACACCCGCCAGGATAACGGAGCCCGCGGTGGGCGCCTCGACATGCGCATCCGGCAGCCAGGTATGCACCGGCCACATCGGCACCTTCACGGCGAAGGAGGCGAAGAAGGCGAGGAACAGCCAGAACTGCATGCGCGGCGAGAAGGCCGTCTGCATCAGGCTCGGGATATCCGTGGTACCGGCCTCATACCACACGGCCAGGATCGCCAGCAGCATCAGCAGGCTGCCCGCCAGCGTGTAGAGGAAGAACTTCAGCGCGGCATAGACCCGCCGCCCGCCGCCCCAGATGCCGATGATGAGGAACATCGGGATCAGCACGGCCTCGAAGAAGATGTAGAACAGCACGAAATCCAGCGCCGCGAACATGCCGATCATCATGCTTTCCAGCACGAGGAAGGCGACCATGTATTCGCGCACCCGCGTGGTCACGCTCTCCCACGACGCCAGGATGCAGAGCGGCGTCAGGATGGTGGACAGCAGGATGAACAGGACCGAGATGCCGTCCACGCCCATGTGGTAGCCGACGCCGAATTCCGGCAGCCAGGCCGCACGCTCGACGAACTGGAACTCCGCCGTGGACTGGTCGAAGCCGGTCCAGAGCAGCAGCGACAGGGCGAGCGTGATCAGGCTGGCCCAGAGTGCGGTCCAGCGCGCATTGCGGGCGACGACCTCCTCCTCCCCGCGCACCAGCATGATGACCAGCGCGCCGGCCAGCGGCAGGAAGGTGACGAGGCTCAGGATCGGAAAGCCGGCGGCATTCATCGGGAGGGCATTCCCACCAGGAGAAGGGTCACGAACAGCACCAGTCCGATGATCATGGTGAAGGCGTAGCTGGCGACACGTCCGGATTGCAGCCGCACCGCGCCGCCGGCAACGGAAACCGCCGCCGCCGCCGCGCCATTCGGCATGCCATCGATGAGCCTCATGTCGCCGGTCTTCCACAGCACCCGCGCCAGGTACTGCGTCGGCCGCACGAAGAGGAAGTCATACAGCTCGTCGAAGTACCACTTGTTCAGCAGGAAGCGGTGCAGGCCCGGCAGCGCATTCGCCAGCATCGCCGGCAGCTTCGGCGCGAACATGTACATCACATAGGCGAGCGCAATGCCCGCGAGGCCGACCACCGTCGGCGCCAGCGGCACCCATTCCGGCACGTGATGCGCGTGTTCCAGGATCTGGTTGGCGGCCGAGGTGAAGATGGCGCCGTTCCAGAAATGCTCCTGGTGATGGCCGACGAAGAGGTCATAGAAGTGGTAACCCGTCAGCACCGCGCCGACCGATAGCGCGAGCAGCGGCACCATCATGGTCCACGGGCTTTCATGCACGTGCTCCATGGTGTGGTGGTCCGCCCGCGGCGCGCCGTGGAAGGTCAGGATGATCAGGCGCCAGGAGTAGAAGGCGGTCAGGAAGGCGGCCAGCAGGCCCATGGCGAAGGCGTAGCTGCCGGCGCCGCTATGCGCGGCATAGGCCACTTCCAGCACCATGTCCTTCGAGTAGTAGCCAGCGAAGTAGGGCACGCCCGCCAGCGCCAGGGAGCCGATCCACATCATCGCGTAGGTCAGCGGGATCTTCTTCCAGATGCCGCCCATGCGGCGGATGTCCTGCTCATCGGACATTGCGTGGATCACGGACCCGGCGCCGAGGAACAGCAGCGCCTTGAAGAAGGCATGCGTGAACAGATGGAACATCGCGGCCTGATAGGCGCCGACGCCCACCGCGAAGAACATGTAGCCGAGCTGCGAGCAGGTCGAATAGGCGATGATGCGCTTGATGTCGTTCTGCACGCAGCCGATGGTCGCCGCGAAGATCGCCGTGGTGGCGCCGACGATGGTGATGATGGTGAGCACCGTCGGCGCGTATTCCAGCACCGGCGACATGCGGCACATCAGGAAGACGCCGGCGGTGACCATGGTGGCCGCATGGATCAGCGCGGAGACCGGCGTCGGCCCTTCCATCGCATCCGGCAGCCAGGTGTGCAGGCCGATCTGCGCCGACTTGCCGCAGGCGCCGAGGAAGAGCAGCAGCGCGATCACTTCCAGCGCCGGCATGCCGAGGAAGGTGGTGCTGCGCGCCGCCTCGACACCGGCGAAGATCGTCTCGAACTCGACGGACTGGAACGTCCAGAAGGTCAGCGCCAGGCCGAGCATGAAGAAGACGTCGCCCACGCGGTTGACGATGAAGGCCTTCATCGCCGCGCGGTTGGCACTTTCCTTCTCGTACCAATATCCGATGAGAAGGTAGCTCGCGAGGCCGACGCCTTCCCAGCCGAAGAACAGCTGCACCAGATTATCCGCCGTCACCAGCATCAGCATCATGAAGGTGAAGAGCGAGAGATAGGCGAAGAAGCGCGGCACCGTCGCGTCGTGCGACATATAGCCCACGGAATAGAGGTGGATCAGCGTCGAGATGAAGGTGACCATCGCCACCATGACCACGCTCAGCGTGTCGTAGCGCAGCGCCCATTCCACCTCGAAGCCACCGACATCGATGAAGGTGAAGAGCGGTGCGACGCCCGGCGCGCTGCCGAGCGCGACCTCGATGAAGGCGAGGCTGCCGCAGACCGCCGCAATGGCCATGCAGGCCACCGTCGCCCATTGGGAGACCTTGTCGCCCAGCCAGCGGCCGAAGAAGCCCGCGATGCAGGCCCCGAGCAGCGGGAAGAAAATCGCGCCGACATACATGGGCTCAGCCCCTCAGCGTGGACACGTCGTCCACCTCGATCGTACCGCGGTTGCGGAAATGGATGACGACGATGGCGAGCCCGATGGCCGCCTCGGCGGCTGCGACCGTCAGGATGAACATCGCGAAGATCTGCCCGGTGAGGTCACCCAGCTGCGCCGAGAAGGCGACCAGGTTGAGGTTCACCGAAAGCAGGATCAGCTCCACCGACATCAGGATGACGATGATGTTCTTCCGGTTCAGGAAGATGCCGAGGATGCCCAGCACGAAGAGGATCGCGCCCACCGTCAGGTAGTGCGAAAGGCCGATGGCCAGCATCAGTGGTGCCCCCCGCCATGGTGTTCGACGCGCTTGGGCTCCGGCGGCGCATCCACCGGCGGCCGCTCGATGCCGAGCTCCGCCAGGCCCGCGCCGCTGCGCACCTGGCGCAGGTTCACGCTGCCCATGCGGTTCACCTGCTTCGAGATGTCCTGGCGCTTCGCCACCGGCTTATTGCGCAGCGTCAGCACGATGGCGCCGATCATGGCCACCAGCAGGATCAGCCCCGAAAGCTGGAACAGCCAGACATGGTCCGTATAGAGAATGCGGCCGATCTCGCGCGTATTGTCCGCGCCCGGCTCCATCGGGTTCAGCCGCAGCCCCGCGGCATCCTCGGCGAAGGTCCAACTGCCGAAGACGAAGATCAGCTCGGCGAAGAGCACCAGGCCCACCGCGCCACCGATCGGCGCGTAGCGCTGGAAGCCCTCCCGGATCGCGGAGAAGTCCACGTCCAGCATCATCACGACGAAGAGGAACAGCACCGCGACCGCGCCGACATAGACGATGACCAGGATCATCGCCAGGAATTCGGCGCCGGCCAGCAGGAACAGCGCCGCGGCGTTGAAGAAGGCCAGGATCAGGAAGAGCACGGAGTGCACGGGATTGCGGCTGGTCACCACCATGACCGCGCTGGCGATCAGCACGGCGGCGAACAGGTAGAAGGCGATGGCGGCGATCATTACCCCGGCCCTTCAGCGATACGGCGCGTCGAGGGTGAGCCGCTGGGCCAGGATCGCTTCCCAGCGATCGCCGTTATCCAGCAGCCTGTCCTTGTCATAGATCAGCTCGGACCGGGTCTCGGTCGCGAATTCCAGGTTCGGCCCCTCGACGATAGCATCCACCGGGCAGGCTTCCTCGCACATGCCGCAATAGATGCACTTGGTCATGTCGATGTCGTAGCGCGTGGTGCGGCGGGACCCGTCCTCGCGCGGCTCGGCCTCGATGGTGATGGCCTGGGCCGGGCAGATCGCCTCGCAGAGCTTGCAGGCGATGCAGCGTTCCTCGCCATTCGGGTAGCGGCGCAGCGCATGCTCGCCCTTGAAGCGCGGCGAGAGCGGCGTCTTCTCATAGGGGTAGTTGATGGTCGCCTTGGGGCTGAAGAACTGCTTCAGGGTCAGCGCCATGCCGCCCACCAGCTCGGTCAGCAGCAGGCTGCGGGCGACGCGATCAAGGGTTGCCATGGATCAAACTCCTCCCGGCAGCCAGCCGAAGATCTTGAGCGCCGCGGCGGTGATGACCAGCCAGACAAGGCTGAAGGGCAGGAAGACCTTCCAGCCGAGCCGCATGAGCTGGTCGTAGCGATACCGCGGGAAGGTCGCGCGCACCCAGACGAAGACGAACAGGCAGAAGCAGATCTTCAGCACGAACCACAGCGGCCCGAGCGCCGGCAGCAGCCCGAAGGGCCCATACCAGCCGCCGAGGAACAGGATGGTGATGAGCGCGCTCATCAGGATCATGTTCGCGTATTCGCCGAGGAAGAACAGCGCGAAGGACATCGAGCTGTATTCGACGAAGAAGCCTGCCACCAGCTCGGACTCGCCTTCCGGCAGGTCGAAGGGCGCGCGGTTGGTCTCGGCCAGGGCGCTGATGAACATGATCACGAACATCGGAAACAGCGGCAGGATGAACCACATATTCTCCTGCGCCCGCACGATCTCCGACAGGTTCAGCGAGCCGACGCAGAGCAGCACGGTGACGATGACGAAGCCCATGGAGACTTCGTAGCTGACCATCTGCGCCGCGGAGCGCAGCGCGCCCAGGAAGGCGTATTTCGAATTCGACGCCCAGCCGGCGATGATGATGCCATAAACGCCGAGCGAGGAGATCGCGAAGAGATAGAGGATGCCGACATTGATATCGGCGATCGCCCACCCATCATTCACGGGGATGACCGCCCAGGCCAGCATCGCCAGCATGAAGGTGATCATCGGCGCCATGATGAACAGCGCGCGCGACGCGCCGGAAGGAATGATGGTCTCCTTCATCAGCATCTTCAGCGCATCGGCGAAGGGCTGCAGCATGCCGAAGGGCCCGACGACATTGGGCCCCTTCCGCATCTGCATCGCCGCCAGCACCTTGCGCTCGGCCCAGGTGAGGTAGGCGACGCCGATCAGCAGCGGCACCAGCAGCGCCATGGCCTGCGCGACCGTCAGCGCGAGCACCCCGATGGGGGTGGCGAGGAAAGCGTCCATGTCCCTACTCCGCCGCCACGGCGAGCGGCGCCGCAAAGGTCGCCGCGCATTGCGCCATCACATCCGAGGCGCGGGCGATGACATCCGCCTGGTGGTAATTGGCCAGCGGCAGCACGAAGGCCGCGCCCGACATGGCTGCGGGGTCACCGGCCGGGCCGGTGGCATCCGCGGCAAAGCGACGCGCAAAACCTTCCTCCAGCGGCATCGCGGCGCGCAGCTGCGCCAGGCTGTCGAAGGGCAGCGTGGCGCCCAGCGCCTCGCTCGCCGCACGGATGATGCGCCAGTCCTCGCGCGCCTCGCCCGGCGGATGCACGGCGAGATGCCCGCGCTGCACGCGGCCTTCCGTGTTCAGCCAGGTACCGTCCTTTTCGGTATAGGCCGCACCGGGCAGGATCACATCGGCGCGGCTCGCGATGCGGTCGCCGTGATGGCCCTGGTAGATCACGAAGGTGCCGTCGGCGATGCTCGCCGGATCCACGCCATCCGCGCCCAGCAGCCAAAGCGCATCGACGCCGCCGCTCAGCATGCCGCCGATATCCTGTCCGCCCGCGCCCGGCAGGAAGCCCAGCGCCAGCGCGCCGACCTGGCCGCCGAAGAGGTGCAGCAGGTTGAAGCCGTGCCAGTCCTCGCGCAGCGCATTGGCCTGGCGCGCCACCTCCCAGGCCGCCGCCAGCACCGCCAGCCCATCGGCGCGCATCAGCGCGCCGCGGCCGAGCAGCACCATCGGGTTCTTGGCGGTCCGCAGCACCTCCATGAAGGGATGCGTGCCATCGAGCAGCGCGCGGATCGCCTCCGGCCCCTCGCCCAGGTGCTCGTGGCTGTAGGTCAGGTCGAGACCCGCCGGGCCGATGCGGCCCACAGGGAAGCGGCCGGCGACCCAGCGCTTGCGGATGCGCGCATTGATCACCGGCGCCTCGGTGCGCGGGTTGCTGCCGATGATCAGCAGCGCATCGGCTTCCTCGATGCCGGCGATGGTCGTGTTGAAGCGGTAGAAATCCGGCCGCGTCACATCGATGGCCGCGCCATCCGTGCGGCAGTCCAGGTTCTCGGACCCCAGCTTCGCCATCAGCGCCTTCAGCGCAAACAGGCTTTCGGCCTCGACCAGATCACCGGCGATCGCGCCGATACGCTGGCCGGACATGCCCTTCAGCTTCCCGGCAATGGCCGCAAAGGCTTCCGGCCAGCTCGCCTGCCGCAGCCCTCCATTCACGCGGATCCAGGGACGGTCCAGCCGCTTGCGCTTCAGCCCGTCGAAGGAGAAGCGGCCGCGATCGGCCATCCACTCCTCGTTCACATCCTCATTGATGCGCGGCAGGACTCGCAGAACCTCGGGCCCGCGCGTGTCGATGCGGATATTCGTGCCCGTCGCGTCCTGCACGTCGATGCCCTCGGTCTTCCGCAGTTCCCAGGGGCGCGAGACGAAGGCATAGGGGCGCGAGGTCAGCGCGCCGACCGGGCAGATATCGATCAGATTGCCGGAGAGCTCGCTGCTCAGCGCCTTCTCCACATAGGTGCCGATCTCGAGATTCTCGCCGCGGTTGGTGCCGCCGAGCTCCGCGGTGCCGGCCACCTCCGCCGAGAAGCGGACGCAGCGCGTGCATTGGATGCAGCGGGTCATGATCGTCTTGATCAGCGGCCCGATGTTCTTGTCCTTCACGGACCGCTTCGCCTCGCGGTAGCGGCTGTGGTCCATGCCATAGCCGACCGCCTGGTCCTGCAGGTCGCACTCGCCACCCTGGTCGCAGATCGGGCAATCCAGCGGATGGTTGATCAGCAGGAATTCCATGACGCCGCGACGCGCATTGCGCACGACGGGGCTGTCCGTCTTCACCACCATGCCATCCGCGACCGGATAGGCGCAGGAGGCGACGGGCTTCGGCGCCTTCTCGACCTCGACGAGACACATGCGACAATTGCCGGCGACGCTCAGCCGCTCATGGTAGCAGAAGCGCGGGATCTCCTTGCCCGCGGCCTCGCAGGCCTGCAGCACCGTGGCGCCGTTCGGGACCTCGACCTCGATCCCGTCGACCGTGACCTTCGCCATCGTCGTTACTCCGCCGCCAGCGGCAAGGCCGCGGGCTTCGCATGCGCGGCCTTGTAGGCGGCGATGCGTTCTTCCATCACGGGACGGTAGTGCCGGATCAGCCCCTGCACCGGCCAGACGCCGCCATCGGCCAGCGCGCAGATCGTGTGGCCCTCGATGCGGCGGGTCACATCCTCCAGCACGTCGATCTCCTCGATCTCCGCGCGGCCCTGCACCATCCGGTCCATCATGCGGCTGACCCAGCCCATGCCCTCGCGGCACGGCGTGCACTGGCCGCAGCTCTCATGCTTGTAGAAGCGCGACAGGCGGGCGATGGCGCGGACGATGTCGGTGGACTTGTCCATGACGATCACGCCGGCGGTGCCGAGGCCCGACTTGTGCTCGCGCAGCGCGTCGAAATCCATCAGCACATCGTCGCAGATATGCTTCGGCAGCAGCGGCGTGGAGCTGCCGCCGGGGATCACGCAGAGCAGATTGTCCCAGCCGCCGCGCACGCCGCCGGCGTGGCGTTCGATGAGCTCCCGCATCGGGATGCTCATCTCCTCCTCGACATTGCAGGGCTTGTTCACATGGCCCTGGATGCAGAAGATTTTCGTGCCGGAATTCTTCGGCCGCCCGAAGCCCGCGAACCAGGCCGCGCCACGACGCAGGATGGTCGGCACCACGGCGATGGTCTCGACATTGTTCACCGTGGTCGGGCAGCCATAGAGGCCGACGGCGGCGGGGAATGGCGGCTTCAGCCGCGGCATGCCCTTCTTGCCCTCCAGGCTCTCGATCAGCGCCGTCTCTTCGCCGCAGATATAGGCGCCGGCGCCGCGATGAACGTAGAGGTCGAAATCCCAGCCCGAGCCCGCGGCGTTCTTGCCGAGCAGCCCGGCCGCATAGGCCTCGTCGATCGCCGCATCCAGCACGCGGCTCTCGTTGTAGTACTCGCCGCGGATATAGATGTAGCCGGCATGCGCGCCCATGGCGAAGCCGGCGATCAGGCAACCCTCAATCAGCGTATGCGGATCGTGGCGGATGATGTCGCGGTCCTTGCAGGTGCCGGGCTCGGATTCGTCGGCATTCACCACCAGATAGTGCGGCCGCTCGCTCGCCTGCTTCGGCATGAAGGACCACTTCATGCCGGTCGGGAATCCGGCGCCGCCGCGGCCGCGCAGGCCGGAGGATTTCATCTCCTCGATGATCCAGTCACGGCCCTTGCCCAGGATACCGGCCGTGCCGTCCCAGTTGCCGCGCCGTTGCGCGGCGGGCAGGCGCCAGTCCTGCAGCCCGTAGAGGTTGGTGAAGATGCGGTCCTTGTCGGAGAGTGCCATCGCCTATTCTCCCCCCGGCACGTCGATCAGCGTCAGCGGCCCGCCTTCCGGCGCGCTGGTCTGGCGGCCGATGCTGCTGCCCGGCGTCGGACGCTCGCCACGCTTCAGCGCCTCGATCAGCGCGACGGTGCGGTCGTAGTCGAGATCCTCGAAATAGTCGTCATCCACCTGCAGCACCGGCGCATTCACGCAGGCGCCGAGGCATTCCACCTCGGTCAGCGTGAACAGCCCATCGGCGGAGGTCTGCCCGACCTGCACATGCGCCGCGTCATGGCAAGCGCGCATCACGTCATCGGAGCCGCGCAGCATGCAGGGCGTGGTGCCACAGAGCTGCAGGTGATGCTTCCCGATCGGCTTCATGTTGAACATGAAGTAGAAGGTCGCGACCTCGTAGACGCGGATCGGCGCCATGCCGAGGCGGTCCGCAATCACGTCCATCGCCACCTTCGGCACCCAGGCGCTGCCCGTGCTGCGGCCCATCTGGCGCTGCACGACATAGAGCAAGGGGATCACGCCAGAGGCCTTCTTCGCCTCCGGATACTTGGCGAGGATCTTGGCGATTTCCGCTTCGCTGGATTCGTCGAAGGCGAAATGCGTGGGCTGTTCGAAGCTCACCGGTCGATCTCCCCGAAGACGATATCGAGGCTGCCGATGATGGCGACGGCGTCCGCCAGCATATGCCCCTTCGAAAGCGCCTCCATCGCCTGCAGATGCGCGAAGCCGGGCGCGCGGATCTTGCAGCGATAGGGGCGGTTGGTGCCGTCGGCCACCATATAGACGCCGAACTCGCCCTTCGGCGCCTCGGTCACCGTGTAGGTCGCGCCGGCGGGCACGTGGTAGCCCTCGGTATAGAGCTTGAAGTGATGGATCAGGCTTTCCATCGAGCGCTTCATCTCGCCGCGGGACGGCGGGGCGATCTTGTGGTCCGCGATCTTCACCGGGCCGGGGCGGATATGGGTCAGGCACTGCTCGATCATGCGCAGCGACTGGCGCATCTCCTGCATCCGCACCAGGTAGCGATCATAGCAATCGCCCTGCACGCCGACCGGGATCTCGAAATCTAGCTGCTCGTACATCTCATAGGGCTGCGACTTGCGCAGGTCCCAGGCGCAGCCGGAGGCGCGCAGGCAGGGGCCGGAGAAGCCCCAGGCCATCGCCTGCTCCGCCGTCATCACACCGATATCCACGGTGCGCTGCTTGAAGATGCGGTTCTGCGTCAGCAGCCCCTCAAGCTCATCGAGGAATTTCGGGAAGCGCTGGCACCAGGCGCCGATCCGGTCTTCCAGACCCGCCGGCAGGTCCTTCGCCACGCCGCCGGCGCGGAAGTAGTTCACATGGTAATGTGAACCGCCGACCTGCTCATAGAATTCCAGCAGATGCTCACGCTGTTCGAAGCCCCAGAGCGAGGGCGTGATGGCGCCGACGTCCAGCGCATAGGTCGTGACGTTCAGCAGGTGATTCAGGATTCGCGTGATTTCCGCGAACATCGTGCGGATCCACCTGGCCCGCAGCGGCACGTCGTTCTCGATCCCGAGCAGCCGCTCCGTCGCGAGAACAAAGCTGTGCTCCATGCACATCGGCGAGACGTAATCCAGCCGGTCCATATACGGCATGGCCTGGAGGTAGGTCTTGTACTCGATCAGCTTCTCGGTGCCGCGATGCAGCAGCCCGATATGCGGATCGGCGCGCTCCACCACCTCGCCCTTCATCTCCAGGATGAGGCGCAGCACGCCATGCGCGGCGGGGTGCTGCGGGCCAAAGTTGATGGTGTGCGTCTCGGCGTCGAACAGTTTTTGGGATGCGTTGGGCCCGTCCATCTGCGGCAGGCCGCTGACCAGCTCGGTGCTCATGATTGGGGCCCCTCGATCTGCCCGCGTTCGCTGCGGATCTGGTGCACCTTCTCGTCACCCGGCAGCGTGGTCATCGCCTCCCAGGGGCTCAGGAAGTCGAACGACCGGAAATCCTGCGTCAGGGTGACGGGCTCGTTCACCACCTGCTTGCGCGTCTCGTCGTAGCGGACCTGCACATGGCCGGTCAGCGGGAAATCCTTGCGCAGCGGATGGCCCTCGAAGCCGTAATCGGTCAGCAGGCGGCGCAGGTCGGGCTGGCCGGCGAAGACGATGCCGTACATGTCCCAGGCCTCGCGCTCATACCAGGTGGCGGCGGGCCAGACATGGATGAGGCTCGGCACCGGCGTCGTCTCGTCGGTGGAGACCAGCACGCGGACCCGATGGTTCAGCGCAAGGCTGAGCAGGTTATAGACCACCTCGAAGCGCTCGGCGCGTTCCGGCCAGTCCATGCCGCAGATGTCCATCACCTGCTCGAAGGCGAAGCGCGGATCGTCGCGCAGCATTTCCATGAAGGGCACGATCTGGTCGCGCTTCACGCGCAGCACCAGCTCGGCGCCGCGCTCGACGAACACCTCCTCCACCACGGCGCCCGCGGCTTCGGCGATGGCGGCGCCCAGCGCCGTCAGGGTCTGTGCGTCAGCCACGGAGGATGGTCCCCGTCCGGCGGATCTTCTTCTGCAGCTGCAGGATGCCATAGACGAGCGCCTCGGCCGTCGGCGGGCAGCCCGGCACATACACATCCACCGGCACCACGCGGTCGCAGCCGCGCACCACGCTGTAGCTGTAGTGGTAGTAGCCGCCGCCATTGGCGCAGGAGCCCATGGAGATCACCCAGCGCGGCTCCGACATCTGGTCGTAGACCTTGCGCAGAGCGGGGGCCATCTTGTTGGTCAGGGTGCCGGCCACGATCATCACGTCGCTCTGCCGCGGCGACCCGCGCGGGATGATGCCGAAGCGATCCAGGTCGTAGCGCGCCATATAGGCGTGGATCATCGGCACCGCGCAGCAGGCCAGGCCGAAGGTCATCGGCCAGAGGCTGCCGGTCCGGGCCCAGTTCACCACCTTGTCCAGGTTGGCGATGACGAAGCCCTTTTCCTCGATCTCCCCGGTGATGCCCCGCACCACCGAGTCCTGCGCCGCCCCGGGGGGCAGAGCCTCCCGGTTCCAGGCGATCGCGTTGCTGTCCGAACCGCTCATGCTGTTCTCCGGGCGCCCCGCCGGCGCCCATTGTCGGAAGGGCCGAGGCCCCACACCTGTCGCAGGGCCTGGCGGCCCGCGGTCATTCCCAGTCCAGCGCGCCCTTGCGCCACTCATAGATGAAGCCGACCGTCAGCACGCCTAGGAAGCCCATCATCGAGAGGAAGCCGAACCAGCCGATCTCCCCCAGCGTCACCGCCCAGGGGAACAGGAAAGCCACTTCCAGGTCGAAGATGATGAAGAGGATGGCGACCAGGTAGAATCGCACATCGAATTTGCGCCGCGTATCGTCGAAGGGCTCGAAGCCGCATTCATAGGCCGAGAGCTTCTCGGCATAGGGCTTCTGCTTCGCGGCCAGAAGCGCGCCGCCGACCATCGCGCTGGCGATGACGGCAGCGATCCCGAGGAACACCAGGATCGGGAAATATTCGGCCAGCAGCGGCTGGGTCATGGGCCCTCGGCTATCCTTGCCTGTCCAGGGTGCCACACGGCGCCCTTGCTGTTCCACCTGCGCGTCATGGCAGGGCTGACTGCGCGAATCCCGCAGGCCCCGTCCCTATCGCGTTGCAGCGCAGCGGAGATTAGCCGCCTGCCGCTTACTCCGCCATAGGGCCGATGCATGATGAAAGCGTTGACATGCATTGTCTTTTTCGCCGGCTGGCGCACGAACAGGAAAGGGGCGCGCGCCTTGCGGCGCCCACCCTGATCCTGTCACAAACTTTGGGAAAAACTGTTCGCGTGGCGCGAGTGACGGGGCTCGAACCCGCGACCTCCGGCGTGACAGGCCGGCGCTCTAACCAACTGAGCTACACCCGCCCGCGAACAGTGAGCCGGGGAATAGGGGCGCAGGGGCGGGCTGTCAACAGGCCCGGCGACCCCGCCCGAAGCCCCTCGCCCGGCCCGGAAGGTCGCTGAAGCCGGAAAGTGACGGCTGTGTTTCCCGCGATTCGCGCAAACTATCCGCAGGGCCGCGGGCAGTGATTTGACAGCTGGAGGGGCCGAAAGCCGGCGCAGAGGGCGCAAATCTTTGGCGAAAAAACTTGCGGGATGGAGGCATGGGCGCGCCGCGCTGCACTGCGGTGCCGCGCAGGTCGCCTGGCCCGAGGATGCGAGCAGGGCGGCACCGGGCTTCGGCGCCGGTTGCAGCAGGTCGCGCCATCCGCGCGCCGCGCTGCACTACGGTGCCGCGCAGGTCGCTTGGCCCGAGGATGCGCGCGGCGGCGGCACCGGGCATCGGCGCCGGTTGCTGCAGGTCGCGCCATCCGCGCGCCGCGCTGCGCGGCGGTGCCGCGCAGGTCGCTTCCTTCTCCCTCCGGGGGATTTTTCCGCGGCTTTGCCGCGGAAAAATGGGCGCTGACGGGATCGAACCGCCGACCACCTGTGTGTAAGACAGGCGCTCTACCGCTGAGCTAAGCGCCCCTGGCCGAACGGGGAGTTACGACGCCCGGCCGGGCCCGCCAAGGCCCCCCACAAAGCAAAAGGGCCAGCCCCTGCGGGCCGGCCCTTCCACGTCACCCGCCGGGGCGGATGGATCAGTTCACGGCGTCCTTCAGACCCTTGCCCGCCTTGAAGCGCACGGTCGTCGTCGCCGGGATCTTGATCTCCTCACCGGTGCGGGGATTGCGCCCCTTGCCGGCCTTGCGCTTGGAGGTGCTGAAGGTGCCGAAGCCCACCAGCCGGACCTCCGTGCTGCTCTTCAGCGCCGTCTGGATCGCATCGAAAACCGCGTCGAGCACATCGCTCGCCTTGGCCTTGGGAAGATCCGCAGCCTCCGCAACAACGGCGACCAAATCCTGCTTGTTCATGTGGGACCCCCCTTCAGGTTCCTGTGCATGTCTGATGGAACGGGCCCGAATCACGCCCCGCTATGGCGGCACACTAGGAGCCGTGTTTCAGCCGCGTCAACGCCGCCATCCGCGATTCCCGGCAGACTTCCGCGCTTCGTGCCCAAGATTCGGTGGAAAAACCGCCCGCCGCGACCGCGCGCGCCCGGCCGCTCCCGAAACACCGCGCCGGGCCGCGCAAATAGACGGAAGGCGCGCACCTTCCGGATGCGCGCCTTCATCTTCAACCACCGAAACGAAGCTCAGGCCTAGGCTCAATGCGGGCGCACCGCCGCCCCGTCCCCGCCCGCCGCGCCCGCGGCCGGCGCCGGCTCGGCCGGCTCCTCCCAGGCAATGGCCTCGGGCTTCCGCGCCAGGGCCTGGGAGATCACCTCATCCGCGTGGCTGACCGCGATGATGGTCAGGCCCTTCTTCACGTTGTCGGGGATCTCGGCCAGGTCCTTCTCATTCTCCTTCGGGATGAAGACCGTGGTGACGCCGGCCCGCAGCGCCGCCAGCAGCTTCTCCTTCAACCCGCCGATCGGCAGCACCCGGCCGCGCAGCGTGATCTCGCCCGTCATCGCGATGTCCTTGCGCACCGGGATGCCGGTGAGCACGGAGACGATGGAGGTCGCCATCGCCACGCCGGCCGAGGGGCCATCCTTGGGCGTCGCGCCTTCCGGCACATGCACGTGGATGTCCCGCTTCTCGAAGATCGTCGGCTTGATGCCGAAGTTGATCGAGCGGCTCCGCACATAGGACAGCGCCGCGGAGACGCTTTCCTGCATGACGTCGCCCAGCTTGCCGGTGGTCTTCACCGCGCCCTTGCCCGGCACGACCACGGATTCGATGGTCAGGATCTCCCCGCCCACCTCGGTCCAGGCCAGGCCGGTGACGACGCCGACCATGTCCTCCGCCTCGGCCTCGCCGTAGCGGAACTTCCGCACGCCGGCGAACTTGTCGAGGTTCTTGACCGTGACCGCGACCTTCTTCGCCTTCTTGGAGACGATCTCCTTGACCGCCTTGCGGGCGATGCCGGCCAGCTCGCGCTCCAGGTTGCGCACGCCCGCCTCGCGGGTGTGGTAGCGGACCATGTCGCGCAGCGCCTCGTCCGAGATGCTCCACTCGCCCTTCTTGAGGCCATTGGCCTCGCTGACCTTGGGCAGCAGGTGCCGCTTGGCGATCTCGACCTTCTCATCCTCGGTGTAGCCGGGGATGCGGATGATCTCCATGCGGTCCAGCAGCGGCTGCGGCATGCGCAGGCTATTGGCCGTGGTGACGAACATCACGTCGGACAGGTCGTAGTCGACCTCCAGGTAATGGTCGTTGAAGGTTGTGTTCTGCTCGGGGTCCAGCACCTCCAGCAGGGCCGAGGACGGGTCGCCGCGCCAGTCGGCGCCCAGCTTGTCGATCTCGTCCAGCAGGAAGAGCGGGTTCGAAGACTTCGCCTTCTTCATGCCCTGCAGAACCTTGCCCGGCATGGAGCCGATATAGGTCCGCCGATGGCCACGCACCTCCGCCTCGTCCCGTACGCCGCCGAGCGACATGCGCACGAAGTTCCGGCCGGTCGCCTTGGCGATCGACTTGCCCAGCGAGGTCTTGCCGACACCAGGGGGGCCGACCAGGCACAGGATGGGACCACGAATCTTAGGCGAGCGCGACTGCACCGCCAGATACTCGATGATCCGTTCCTTGATCTTGTCGAGCCCGTAGTGGTCGGCATCCAGCACCGCTTCCGCCGCGACCACGTCGTTACGGATTCGGGTCTTCTTCTTCCAAGGGATGCTCAGCATCCAGTCGAGGTAGTTGCGGACCACGGTGGCTTCCGCAGACATGGGCGACATGGTCTTGAGCTTCTTCAGCTCCGCCATCGCCTTCTCGCGGGCCTCCTTCGACAGCTTGGTGGCCTTGATCTTGGCCTCCAGCTCCGCCGATTCGTCCTTGCCTTCCTCGCCCTCGCCCAGCTCCTTCTGGATCGCCTTGAGCTGCTCGTTCAGGTAGTACTCGCGCTGCGTCTTCTCCATCTGCCGCTTCACGCGGCTCCGGATGCGCTTCTCGACCTGCAGGACGCCGATCTCGGATTCCATATGGGCGAAGACCCGCTCGAGCCGCGGGCCGACGCCCTCGATCTCCAGCAGTTCCTGCTTCTCCGCGATCTTCAGGTTCAGGTGGCTGGCCACCGTATCGGCCAGCTTGGCCGGCTCCTCGATCTGGTTGATCGAGACCAGCACCTCCGGCGCGATCTTCTTGTTCAGCTTGATATACTGCTCGAACTGCGCGACCACGGTGCGCGCCAGCGCCTCCAGCTCACGCCCCTCGGGCTTCGCGGCCTCCTCCGCCGGGGCGGCGAAGGCCTCGAAATAGGGCTCGGTGCCCTTGTAGGCGGCGATCTTCGCGCGGCGGCCGCCCTCGACCAGCACCTTCACGGTGCCGTCCGGCAGCTTCAGCAGCTGGAGGACCGTGGAGACGGTGCCGACCTGGTAGAGGTCGTCGGAGCCCGGGTCGTCCTGGGCCGCGTTCTTCTGCGCAACCAGCAGGATCTGCTTGTCGTCGCGCATCACCGCTTCCAGGGCGCGGACGGATTTCTCTCGGCCGACGAAGAGCGGCACGATCATGTGGGGGAAAACGACGATGTCACGCAGCGGCAGGACGGGAAGCAGCTCGCCGCGGACGGGTTCAGTGGGATTGGCCGCCATATCGGACCTCACTTTGGACGATCGGCGCGGAGGCCGCCCCCAGGCGGCCCACATGGGCGCCTGGTTTTCGGCACGGCTCCCGGCGCCACGGGATTGTCAGAACAGATGGCCCCCCTTCCCCACCACCACAAGGCGCGCCCCCTTCCGGGGTCCTCGTGCCAGGGAAGCCATCCGCAGTCTCACCCCGCAGATTGCTCCGCGGGGCGTTCACCGTAGATGAACAGCGGGCTCGCACGGCCCTCCGCCACCTCGCGGTTCACCACCACCTCCTCGATATCCTCAAGGCCAGGCAGGTCGAACATGGTGCCGAGCAGGATCGACTCCATGATGGAGCGCAGGCCGCGCGCCCCGGTGCGGCGCTGGATGGCCCGCGTCGCGACCGACTTCATCGCATCCTCGGTGAAGGTGAGCTTTGCCCCCTCCATCTCGAACAGCCGCTGATACTGTTTGACCAAGGCATTCTTCGGCTTGGTCAGGATCTCGATGAGCGCCTTCTCATCCAGGTCCTCAAGCGTCGCGACGACCGGAAGGCGGCCGATGAACTCAGGGATCAGGCCGAACTTCAGCAGGTCCTCGGGCTCGACCTCCTTGAGGATCGCACCCGTGCGCCGCTCATCCGGCGCGCGGACCTCGGAGCCGAAGCCGATGCCCGAACCCTTGCCGCGGGCGCCGATGATCTTCTCCAGCCCCGCGAAGGCGCCGCCGCAGATGAACAGGATGTTGGTCGTGTCCACCTGCAGGAATTCCTGCTGCGGATGCTTCCGGCCGCCCTGCGGCGGGACGGAGGCGACCGTGCCCTCCATGATCTTCAGCAGCGCCTGCTGCACGCCCTCGCCCGAGACGTCCCGCGTGATGCTGGGGTTGTCGGACTTGCGGGAAATCTTGTCGACCTCGTCGATATAGACGATGCCGCGCTGCGCCCGCTCCACATTGTAGTCTGCGGCCTGCAGCAGCTTGAGGATGATGTTCTCCACATCCTCGCCGACATAGCCGGCCTCGGTGAGGGTGGTGGCATCCGCCATGGTGAAGGGCACGTCGAGGATGCGGGCCAGGGTCTGCGCCAGCAGCGTCTTGCCCGACCCGGTGGGGCCGATCAGCATGATATTGGACTTGGCGATCTCGACCTCGCCGGCCTTCGCCCCATGCGCCAGGCGCTTGTAGTGGTTGTGCACCGCGACGGAGAGGACCTTCTTGGCGTGGTCCTGGCCGATGACGTAGTCATCCAGCACCTTGCAGATCTCGCGCGGCGTGGGCACGCCATCGCGGGACTTCACGAGGTGCGTCTTATGCTCCTCGCGGATGATATCCATGCAAAGCTCGACGCATTCATCGCAGATGAACACGGTGGGCCCGGCGATCAGCTTCCGGACCTCGTGCTGCGACTTGCCGCAGAACGAGCAATACAGGGTGTTCTTCGAGTCGCCGGACTTGCTCATGCGCGCTCCGAAAGCCTCAAGCCGCGGCCGCCTCGCAGGCTGACGGACCGGGATACCTGCCCCCCGGCCGGGGGGCGGGAAACGAAGGAGTTTAGCCCCGCATCGCCGCGGGGGAAAGTGCAACCCTTCGGGTGGCGGGGCGGCAGGGTGCCGCGCCCTCCGGGCCCGAGGGGGGACCTCAGATCTTCACCGTATCGGCGGGCGGCACCGGGCGCTGTTCCACGACCTGGTCGATCAGCCCGAAATCCCGGGCCTCCTCGGCGGTCATATAGGTGTCGCGCTCCATCTTGGCCTCGATCTCCTCGAGCGACTGGCCGGTATGGTGCACATAGATCCGGTTCAGACGCTCCCGCGTCTTCAGGATCTCCCGCGCCTGGATGGCGATGTCGGACGCCTGGCCCTGGGCGCCGCCGGAGGGCTGGTGGATCATCACCTGGCTGTTCGGCAGGGCGAAGCGCTTGCCCTTGGCGCCGGCGGTCAGCAGCAGGCTGCCGGCCGAGGCCGCCATGCCGACGCAGACGGTGGAAACCGGGCTGCGGATATACTGCATGGTGTCGTACATCGCGAGGCCGGCCGTCACCACGCCGCCCGGGCTGTTGATGTAGAAGGCGATCTCCTTGTTCGGGTTCTCGCTCTCCAGGAACAGCAGCTGGGCGCAGATCAGCGACGCCACCTGGTCGAAGATCGGCCCGGTCAGGAAGATGATCCGCTCCTTCAAAAGGCGCGAATAGATGTCATAGGCACGCTCGCCCCGTGCCGTCTGCTCGACGACCATGGGGACGAGGTTGTTGTAGATCTCGACCGGATCGCGGTCACGCATGGTGGTCCCTTTCATGCCCGTCCGTCGCCGGCCTGGGCGCAATCCCCTGGCGGAGGCGCCTGGCCCCAGCCTGACACCGAATCTCTGCCATTCCCTTTAAGATGGGGAAAGCCGGGCGGCCCGCAAAGCCCCCCCTGCCGCAGCGTCCAACCCGGCGGGCGGAACTGGGGTGCCGGGCCGCCGAAGGCAAGTGCCCCACCTGGCCGGGAAACAAGAACGGGGCGGGCCTGGAAGGCGCCGCCCCGCGGAACAGTTCGGCCCGGCGGTCCCGGGCCGGCATCGTCAGGCCGCGGCTTCGTCCTGGGCGGTCAGCGCCGTGGGCTCGACCTGGTGGTCGGTCACCTTGGCCAGTTCCAGCACGAAATCGACCACCTTCTCCTCGAAGATCGGCGCGCGCAGGTTCTCGATGGTCTGCGGATTCTTGCGGAAATACTCCAGCACCTGCTTCTCCTGGCCCGGATAGCGGGAGGCCTCCTGCCGCATCGCGGCGCTCAGCTCCTCGTTCGTCACCTGGATACTGTTGGTGCGGCCGATCTCGGACAGCAGCAGGCCGAGGCGGATGCGGCGCTCGGCAATGGCGCGGTAATCCGCCTTCAGCGTCTCCTCGTCCTTGCCCTGGTCGTCGGCGTCCAGCTTGCCGGCCTTCAGGTCCTGCTCGACCCGCTGCCAGATCTGGGCGAACTCGCCCTCCACCATGCCGGGCGGCACCTCGAACACGGCCTTCTCGGCCAGCGCATCCAGCAGGGCGCGCTTCACCTTCATCCGGGCCAGGCCGTCATATTCGCCCTGCAGGTTCTCCGCCACCTTGGCGCGCAGCGCGGCGATATCGTCCAGGCCGAGCTTCTTGGCGAAGTCGTCGTCCATCGCCGGCAGCTTCTTCACCTTCAGCGCCTTGGCATGGATGGCGAAGACCGCATCCTTGCCGGCCAGGGCGGCGGAGCCGTATTCGGCGGGGAAGGAGACGTTGATCTCCTTCTTCTCGCCCGGCGTCATGCCCTCCAGCTGCTCGGTGAAGCCGGGGATGAAGCCCTCGCCGGCCACCTCGATGGGGGTGTCGGTCGCGGTGCCGCCCGGGAAGGGCTCGGACAGGCTGCCGTCCTCGTTCCTGGTGCGGCCCTCGAAATCCACCACCAGCATCTCGCCCTTGGCGGCCGGGCGCGGCTCGGCCACCTCGTCCAGCTCCGCCAGGCGTCCGGCGATGGTGGTCAGGAAGGCGTCGATCTCCGCATCGCCCGGCGTCGCCTTCTGCCGGTCCAGCGCGATGGAGGCGAAGTCCGGCATCGGGATCTCGGGCAGCAGCTCGAGGTCGATCTTGTATTCGAGATCGGCGCCCTCGCTGTAGTTCACCAGCTCGATCTTCGGCTGCATGGCCGGCCGCAGGCCGCGATCGGCGATCACCTGGCGCGTCGCGTCGTCCACCGACTGCTCCAGCACCTCGCCGGCCACCGCCTGGCCATAGCGCTGCTTGACCACGGCGGTCGGCACCTTGCCGGGGCGGAAGCCGGGCAGGCGCAGGTCGGCGCCCAGTTCCTTCAGGCGCTTGTCGCGCTTCTCGGCCAGGGTCGCGGCCGGAACGACGACCTGGAACGCCCTTTTCAGCCCCTCGGCGGGAAGCTCGGTGACCTGCATTTCGGACCTTCTTTATGCATAGAGGCGCCCATGACGGGCGCAAGACGCTTTGAGGCCCGCCCCGTTACCGCCCAAGGGCGCCGGGGGCAATGGGCAATGGGCTGAAACCGGGTTGATGCCAGGCCAAGGGCGGCCGGCGGGCCCCGAAAATGCGGGCGGAGGGACTCGAACCCCCATGGCTTGCGCCACTGGTACCTAAAACCAGCGTGTCTACCGTTCCACCACGCCCGCGCTCGGGGCTACCTATCCTGCCTGCGCGGCCTGCGCCAAGCCCGGCCGGCGCAGCACGAAGATATTGGACAGCGCCAGCTTCGGCCCCGGGAGGCCGCCCTGCGCCTCCTCCCGCACGTCCAGTACCTCCAGCCCCGCCGCGGCGGCCAGGGCGAAGACCTCGCGCTGCGGCAGCATGTGCTGCTCCGTCCCCTGCCCGCCGCCGCGGGCCAGGTGGTCATCGATGGCGAAGGCATAGTCCATGCGGTGGGTCGGCAGCTGGAAGATGGCCACCCCGCCCGGCGCCAATCCGGCGAAGGCCAGGCGCAGCAGATGCCCGATGACCGGCGGCGGATTGTGCTGCAGCACGTTGCGGCTGAACCAGAGATCCCACTGCCCGCTGGGCATCGGCCCCAGCATGGTGCTGGCGTGCCAGCGGATATTGCCGATTCCCTGCTGCTCCGCCTCGCGCTGGGCCAGGTCCAGATGCGGCTGGGAGATGTCGCAACCGGTCACCGTCGGGAACAGGCCCGCGAATGCCAGGGTGGCGCGCCCCACGCCGCAGCCATAGTCCAGGCAGCGCGGCAGGCTGGCGGGGTCGATCCCGTGCCGCGCCAGCAGGCGGCGCACCAGCTCCAGCTCCTCGGCGCCCGTCGCATAGAAGGCCTTGCGATTCTGGTCGATCCGCTCCGGCCGGAAGCGGTCCTCGGCCAAGACCGACCAATGCGGCGCCTCCTGCCCCAGCCGGGCCCAGTGATGGCCGACGCGCTCCAGCATCGCGGCCATGCGCGGGCCGTCCGCGTGCAACTCCACCGGCACCGCGTCCGGCGCCAGCGGCAGGGCGGCGGCGGCAGGGCGCGGCGCCTCGATCTGCTTCAGGAAGCGGCCGAATTCCTCGGATTTCACGAAGCGCTTGCGCAGATCGGCGCGCGTCGGCTGGGTCGCCAGGTGGCGCAGCACCACCGCCTCGCTCTCCGGCTCCCGGCCCAGGATCATGCGATAGGCGGCGCGGACATCCTCCGGCGTCGCCATCGGCGCGGCGGGACGCGCCCGCGGCGGGCGGGGCGGCCTGGTCAGGCTCATCGGCCGAGCACCGCGGCGGCGCAGGCATCCAGGATGGCGGCGGCGTCCAGCCCATAGGCGGCATAGAGGTCCGGCAGGTCGCCGGCCTGGCCGAATCGGTCGACGCCCAGCGGCACCACGCGCTGGCCGCGCACCGCGCCGAGCCAGGCATGCGCCGCCGGATGGCCGTCCAGGATGGTGACCAGGGCCGCGTCGCGGTCCAGCGGCGCCAGCAGTGCCTCGATGGCCGAGGGCGCGGCCGCCCTGCCCTGCCGCGCGCCACGCCGCGCCTCCAGCCAGCCGGCCTGCAGCCGGTCCGGGCTGGTCACCGCCAGAAGCCCGGCATCGGGCACATCCTCCCGCACCGCATCGAAGGCCTCCCGCACCTCCGGCGCGATGGGGCCCTGATAGGCGATGGCGAGTTTCGCGCCCGGCCCCGGCGGCACCAGCCAATAGCCGCCGGCGATGACGCCGGCCGGGTCCAGCCGCCGTTCCGGCTGCGCCAGGGCGCGGGTGGACAGGCGCAGCCAGACGGCGCTGCCGTCCGGCTTCTGCATATGGTCGAAGGCGAAGCGCATCAGGATGGCGAGCTCATCTGCATAGGCGGGTTCATAGGCCACCAGACGGTCCTGGGCGATGCCGATCAGCGGCGTGTTCACCGACTGGTGCTGGCCGCCTTCCGGGGCGAGGGTCAGGCCCGAAGGCGTTGAAACCAGAAGAAACCGTGCATCCTGGTAGCAGCCATAGATCAGCGCATCGAGCCCACGGTTGACGAAGGGATCATAGACCGTCCCCACCGGCAGCAGCCGCGCGCCATAGAGCGAATGGGACAGACCCAGCGCGCCCAACAGAAGAAAGAGGTTCTGCTCGGCGATGCCGAGCTCGATATGCTGCCCCTCCGGCCCCATCCCCCAGCGCTGCGCCGAGGCCAGCTTGGCATCCCGGAAAACGTCGTTCTTCAGATGGCGGTCGAAGATCCCCCGCCGGTTCACCCAGGGGCCGAGATTGGTGGAGACGGTGACATCCGGGCTGGTGGTGACGATGCGCTCGGCGAGTGCCGCATTCTCCCCCTGGCCGCGTCCGATCTCGGCCAGGATCTCGCCGAAGGCGGCCTGGGTGGACATCATCCGCCCCGGCGGAATGCGCGGCGCCGGCAGGGTGGCCGGCACCGGGATGGTCTCGGACCGCAGCTGCCGTCCTTCCGGCGCCAGGGGCTTGGCGAAGGGGACATGGTCCAGGAAGGCCTGAAGCTCCGCCTCCGGCAGGTCCAACCCCTCGAAGCGGTCCCATTCATGGCCGTCGCGGATGCCCATGGCGTCCCGGAAGACCGCCATCTGCTCCTTCGTCATCAGCCCCGCATGGTTGTCCTTGTGCCCCGCGAAGGGCAGGCCCATGCCCTTGATGGTATAGGCGATGAAGCAGGTCGGCTGGTCGCCCTCGGCATCCGCGGCCCGGAAGGCCTCGGTCAGCGTCTCGATGTCATGGCCGCCGAGATTGGTCATCAGCGCCGCCAGCTCGTCATCGTCCAGCGGGTCGATGATGGCGCGCACCCCCTCGATCCGGCCGAGCTCGGCCAGGATGGCGCGGCGGAAGGCCGCCCCCCCCTGGAAGGTGAGCGCGGCGTAGAGGCTGTTCGGGCAGTCGTCGATCCAGCGGCGCAGCGCCTCGCCCTCCTCCCGCGCGAAGGCGGCTTCCAGCTTGCGGCCGTATTTCAGGGTGACGACGTTCCAGCCCATGTCGCGGAACAGGCCCTCGATGCGGCCGAAGAGACGGTCCGGCACCACGCTGTCGAGCGACTGGCGGTTGTAGTCCACCACCCACCAGACATTGCGGACATCGTGCTTCCAGCCCTCCAGCAGGGCCTCGTAGATATTGCCTTCGTCCAGCTCGGCATCGCCGACGATCGCCACATGCCGCCCCGGCGCGATCTCCGGCCGCGCAAGCCCGTGCAGGCGCACGTAGTCCTGCACCAGGCTGCCGAAACTCGTCAGCGCCACGCCGAGGCCGACTGAGCCGGTGGAGAAATCCACCTCCGCCCCGTCCTTCACCCGGCTGGGATAGGGCTGGATGCCGCCGAACTGGCGCAGCGTCGCCAGCTTGTCGCGGTCCTGCCGGCCCAGCAGGTAGTTGATGGCATGGAAGACCGGCCCCGCATGCGGCTTCACCGCCACCCGGTCCTGCGGCCGCAGGATCTCGAAATACAGCGCCGCCAGGATGGAGACGGAGGAGGCGCAGGAGGCCTGGTGCCCGCCCACCTTCAGCCCGTCGCGATTGGGGCGGATATGGTTGGCGTGGTGGATCATCCAGGCCGAGAGCCAGAGCAGCTTGCGCTCCAGCGCATGCAGCAGGCGCAGGCGGTCGGCGGGCGACGCCTCCGCGCGGATCGGCCGTTCCACCGTCATGCTGCTGTTCCTCGGCATCCGTTTCCGCGGGCAGCATAGGGGCGGCGGCGGCGGGTGCGAAGCTTTCCGGATACGCGTGGCAGGCCAGCCTCGGCGCCGTGCGGCCGCCGCCCGTTCCGTGGCGCGGAACACCCGGCTGCTGTCACGCCCATGTGAAGACCGGTAGCGGATCGGTTGCGGCCGCGCTCTTGTGCCGGGACCCGTCCCCCGGCGATGTGGCGGCCTCTGGTCGCCTCCTGCAATGAAACCGAAACGGATCCATGACCTGGACTCAGGCCGCTTTCGGCCGAATCACGCTGGCGCTCACCGCCCTCGGCTTTGCGATCCTTCTGGCGCTCGGCGTCGGTTTCGTCTGGCTGGTGCAGGAAACCCGCAGCTATGCCGCCGCCGTGGTGGCCACGCAGCAGATCCGCGTCGCGGCCTCCGAGCTCTTGAGCGTGCTGCAGGATGCGGAGACCGGCCAGCGCGGCTTCCTGCTGACCGGAGATCGCGGCTACCTGGCCCCCTTCACCGATGCCGAGACCCGCTACGACGAGGCGCTGCGCGACCTGGCCGGGCAGGTGACGGCCGATGGCGGCTGGGTGGCGCCGCAGGTGGAGCTGCGGGAGCGGGTCGAGGCCAAGATGGCCGAGCTGCGCGAGAGCGTGCGGCGGGCCGAGGCCGGTGACATGGCCGGCGCCCTGGCGCTGGTGCGCGAAGGCCGCGGCAAGGTGCTGATGGACGAGGTGCGCAGCCTGCTCGCGGGGGTGGAGGAGCGCACACTGGCGCGGCAGGAACGGCGCAGCGCCTATCTCAAGCGCACGGGCGGGCTGCTGACCACCTCGGCCATCGTCGGGCTGCTGCTGATCGCGCTGGTCAGCCTGGGCACGCTGCGCATCGCGCGCAGCTATACGCGGGACCTGGAGGCGGCGCAGGACGCGCTGCAGCGCGCCAATGCCAGCCTGGAACAGCGCGTGAACGAGCGCACGGGTTCGCTGATAGCGGCGAACGAGGAGATCCAGCGCTTCGCCTATATCGTCTCGCACGACCTGCGGGCGCCGCTGGTCAATGTGATGGGCTTCACCCAGGAGCTGGAGACCGCCATCGGCACGGTGCGGGAGACGGTGCAGCGGGCGGAGGCCGAGGCACCGCAGCTGGTGACCCAGGCGCTGCGCGATGCGGTGCAGGAAGACATTCCGGAGGCGATCGGCTTCATCCGCTCCTCGACCAACCGCATGGACCGGCTGATCGGCGCCATCCTGGCCCTGTCGCGCGAGGGTCGCCGGCGGCTGACGCCGGAGCCGGTGCCGCTGGAGGGGCTGCTGGAGGGCATTGCCGGATCGCTGCAGCACCAGCTGGACCATGCCGGCGCCGAACTGCGCCTGCAGGCGCCCTTCCCCACGCTGCAGACGGATCGGCTGGCGCTGGAGCAGATCCTGGGCAATCTGCTCGACAATGCCACCAAGTACCTGCAGCCCGGGCGGCCCGGCCGCATCCTGGTGCGGGCGCGGCGGGAGGCGGGGCTGCATGCGATCGACGTGGTCGACAATGGCCGCGGCATCGCCACGCGGGACCATGCGCGGGTCTTCGAGCTGTTCCGCCGCTCCGGCCCGCAGGACCAGAAGGGCGAGGGCATCGGCCTGGCCCATACCCGCGCCCTCGCCCGCCGCATGGGCGGCGATATCCGCCTCGCCTCCCGCCTCGGCGAAGGTTCCGTCTTCACCCTGCTGCTGCCGGATGCCCTGCCGGCGCCCGACCCGGCGTCGAATCCGAACGGCGCATCCCAGCCCGAGGAACAGCCCGCATGAACGTCTCCGCCCAGGCCGTCACCATCGTCATGATCGAGGACGATGACGGCCATGCCCGGCTGATCGAGAAGAACCTGAAGCGGGCCGGCGTCTACAACGAGGTGCTGCACCTGAACTCGGGCACCGCCGCGGTGGACCACCTGTTCGGCCCGCATCGCCAGGGCGGCGCGCCGGTGCTGGTGCTGCTCGACCTCAACCTGCCGGATATGAGCGGCATCGATATCCTGGCCCGGCTGAAGGCGGATCCCGAGCTGCGCCTCGCCCCCGTCATCGTGCTGACCACCACGGATGACGACCGGGAGATCCGCCGCTGCTATGAACTCGGCTGCAGCGTCTATATCACCAAGCCGGTGAACTACGAGACCTTCGCCCAGGCCGTCCGCCAGCTGGGCCTCTTCCTCGCCGTCATCCAGGTGCCGCCGACAGCCCCATGACCGACCGCGCCTCCCGCATCCTCTATATCGACGACGACCAGGCGCTTTGCCGCCTGGTGCAGCGCGCCCTGGCGCGGCTGGGGCGGGAGGTGGTGACGGCGAATGACGGCGATGCGGGGCTGCGGATGGCGCGGGAGGGCCAGTTCGCCGCGATCTGCCTCGACCACTACATGCCGGGCGCGGATGGGCTCGAAACCCTGGCCGCGCTGCATGCCCTGCCCGACCCGGCGCCGGTGATCTTCGTGACCGGCGCGGACGAGACCCGCGTCGCCGTCGCGGCGCTGCGGGCGGGCGCCGAGGATTTCGTGGTGAAGACCCCGGGCGAGAGCTTTCTCCTGCTGCTGCAGCGGGCGATCGAGGGCGCGGTGGACCGCGCCGCGATGCGCCGCAAGCAGGCGGATGCGGAAGCCGCGGTGCGGGAGGCGCGCGACCGCGCCGAGGAACTGGCCGCCAGCCGCGCCCTGCTGCTGCAGGAAGTGAACCACCGCGTCGCCAACAGCCTCCAGATCATCGCCAGCCTGACCCGGCTGCAGGAAGGCGCGGTGGCGGACCCGGCCGCGCGCGCCGCGCTGGCCGCCGTACGCCACCGCATCGCCGCCGTGGCCCAGGTGCATCGCCGGCTCTATACCTCGGCCGATGTGCGCTCCGTCGCGCTCAGCGACTATCTGGGCGGCCTGCTGGCCGAGATCGGCCGCAGCGTGGAGACGGCGCGCATCGACTTCACCGGCGCGCCGCTGGAAGTGCCGCCGGACCGCGCCGTCTCGCTCGGCGTCATCCTCTCCGAGCTGGTGACCAATGCGCTGAAATACGCCTATCCGGATGCGCCGCAGGGCGGGCCGATCCGGGTGACGCTGGCCATGGAGAATGGCGGCGGCGTGCTGCGGGTGGAGGATGACGGCATCGGCGGCGCGGGGGCGGAGCGGCCGGCCGGCACCGGCCTCGGCGGGCGGATCGTGCAGGCCATGGCGCAGACCATCGGCGGGCTGGTGGAATTCGCCGGCGGCCCGGGGTCCCGCATCACCGTCCGCTTCGCGCTCGCCTGAGCCGGCCGTCGCCTTCGGCCCCGCCGGGCGTCAGTGGGTGACCTGCGGCAGGGTCGGCATGGCTTCCGCCTCCGGCATCCGCGGCGGCGGCCCCTGCAGCGGCACATCGAGCGTGGTCACGCGCTCGCCCTCCGCCTGGCGCTGCGTCATCCGGCCCGCCAGGTCGTGCTTCAGCAGCCGGTTGATCAGTTCCGTGCCAAAGCCGCGCCGGTGGTTCCGTTGGTCGGGCGGCAGCGGCTCCGTCGGCGGCGGGCCGCCGCGCTCCGTCCAGGTCAGTTGCAGCCGGGCCGCCGGGCCCTGCCCCTCGATCCGCCAGCCGATCCGCAGCTGCCCGAAGGGAACGGAGAGCGCGCCATGCCTGCTGGCATTGGTGGCGAGCTCATGCAGCACCATGCCCAGCGTCAGCGCCACCTTGGGCCGCAGCGGCACGGCGCCGCCGCCGAAGCTGACGCGGCCGGTGCGGTCGCTATGCGGCGCGATCTCCTTCGCCACCAGCGCCTCCAGGTCCACGGCGGTCCAGCCCTGTTCCCCCACCAGCTCATGCGCCCGCGCCAGGGCCTTGATGCGCCCGCCGAAGGCGGCCGAGAAATCCTCCAGCGAGGCGGCATGGCGCATGGTGCTGGTGGAGACCGCCTGCACCACCTGGAGCATGTTGCGGACGCGGTGGTTCAGCTCATCCACCAGCGTGCCGAGGATCTCGCCCTCCACCACCTTGGTGACGTCGAAGAAGGTCAGCACCACGCCATCCACCTCGCCTTCCGCCGTGCGATAGGGCAGCAGGCGCATCAGGTAGTGCACCTCGCCATCGCGCGCCGTCACGCGGCGTTCCACGGCGGTGCGCTCATCCAGCACGCGGCGCACCTCCCGCCGCAGGTCCACCGCATCCAGGTGGCCGGTGAAATCGGTCACCGGACGGCCGCGGTCACCGGGCACCAGGTTGAAGATGCTGGTCACGGCCGGGGTGAAGCTGCGGATCACCATGTGGCGGTCGAGGAACAGGGTCGCGATCTGCGTGCTGTCGAACAGGTTGTGCAGATCGGCATTGGCGCGGTCCAGCTCGTCGATCTTGCCCGAGAGCTCGGAATTCGCCGCGCGCAGCTCCTCGTTCACCGATTGCAGCTCCTCCTTCGAGGTCTCGAGCTCCTCGTTGGTGGATTGCAGCTCCTCATTCACCGAGACCATCTCCTCGTTGGCGGAGGTCAGCTCCTCGGTCGCGGTCTCGTATTCCTCGGTGATCGCCTGCAGCTTCTCCCGCGTGTCGCGCAGTTCGCGCTCCAGCAGCAGCACATGGCCCTGGCCCGCCTCGTCCGGCGGCGTGGCGGAGGGTTTGGCATCGGCGATATCGGCGAAGACGACCAGGTAGTGCCGCTCCGCCGCCTCCCGCCGCTCCATGGGCGTGATGGTCAGCGCGATGCTGGTGCGGCGCGCGCCTTCCTCGATCTCGACCAGCGGGCGCACCACTGTGGCCTGCTTCTCCATCGCCTCCCGCAGGGCGGCGCGCAGGGTGAAGCGCAGGCCGGGGCGCGCCATCGCCACCAGCTGGCGGGTCGGCCTGCCGCTGGCAGGTTCCAGGTAGCGGCCGAGATGCGCCGACTGGTGCAGCACGTCGCCATCACGGTTCACCACCACATGGGCCGGTGAGAAGCGGTCCAGCACCAGCGCCTCCACCGCCTGGCGCAGCTCCGTCCCGCGCGGCACGGCCGGCGGGCGCAGCAGGGCGCGGGAGGGCCAGATGCGCGCCGGCCCGCGCGGCGCGGCCAGCAGCCGCGCCGCCGGACCGTCCACGGCCACGTCGTCGCGCCGGCGATAGATGCGGTGCGCCTTGTCCTCGGCGCTGAACAGCTGCGCATGGCGCAGGATGGTCTCGGCGATGCCGAGGAACAGGAAGCCGCCCGGCCGCAGCGCATAATGGAACAGCGGCACCACCTGGTCCTGCAGCTCCGCACCCAGATAGATCATCAGGTTGCGGCAGGAGATGAGGTCGATGCGGGAGAAGGGCGGATCGTTGATCAGGCTGTGCGGCGAGAAGACGCAGAGGTCGCGCAGCGGCCGGGCCACGGCGAAGCTCGCCGCATCCACGGTGAAGTGCCGCGCCAGCCGCTCCGGCGCGATGCCTTCCAGCAGCGGGCCCGGGTAGCGGCCGCGGCGCGCGACGGCGAGCGCCGCCTCGTCGATATCGGTGGCGAAGATCTGCGCCCTGGCGCCGCCGGGATGCGCCTCCATCCATTCCCGCAGCAGGATCGCCAGGGAATAGGCTTCCTCGCCCGTGGCGCAGCCGGGCACCCAGATGCGCACCACCTCCTCCGGCCCGCGCCCGGTGAACAGCCGGGGGATGACCCGCTCGGCCAGGGCGGCGAAGGCATCGGGGTCGCGGAAGAAGCTGGTGACGCCGATCAGCAGGTCATGGAACAGGCACCGCGCCTCCTCGGCATCCACGCGCAGGCGGGCGGTATAGGCCTCCAGCCCCGGCAGCCGCAGCACATGGATGCGGCGCTGCACGCGGCGGAAGAAGGTGCGGTCCTTGTAACCGGCGAAATCGTGCCCCACCGCCGCCTGCAGGATCTCCGCGATGACGGCATGCGCGGCCGTGGTGGCTTCGTGGCTCAGCCGCTCATAGGCCGGCTCGGCGAAGGTGGCGGAAAGCTCGGCCAGCCGCGCGGCGATCTGCTCGGAGGGCACCACCAGGTCCACCACGCCGGCGGCGATGGCGCTGTGCGGCATGTCGCCGAATTGCGGCGTGGTGCCGTTGCTGCCCTGCGCCATGGTCAGGCCGCCCGCGGCCTTGATCGCCTTCAGCCCCAGCGTGCCGTCGCTGCCGCTGCCGGAGAGGATGATGCCGATGGCGCAATCCTGCTGGTCCTCCGCCAGGGAGGCGAGGAAGACGTCGATCGGATGGCGTTCGCGGCCGCGCTCCATCGGCTGCGGCCGCAGCAGGATGCGGCCGGCCCGCAGCGTGATGACGGCGTTCTGCTGCAGCACATAGGCGTGGCCGGATTGCAGCTGCAGCCCGTCCTCGGCCACCACGATCGGCAGGTCGGTGCAATCGCGGAGGATGGCGGGCAGCGCGCTGAGATGGCCGGGGGCAAGGTGTGTCACCACGATGAAGGACATCCGCATGGGCTGCCGGATGGTGCGGAACAGGGACCGCAGCGCCTCGACGCCGCCGGCGGAGGCGCCAATTCCAACGATGGGGAAGCGCGCCGGAACCTTTGTCATGTGATCCTGACAATTGTGCCGGAACGGGCCGGCGCCCTGCCAGGATCGGCCGATCGCCGGCCGCCCTGCACCGGCCCAGGCCATGCGTCATCAAGATGATGACAGTTGTTACTCTTCCGTCACGGAGTATCCTAACACTATCGGCGTCGTGCCGTCACCTTTGCGTGACACGAGCCCAACAATGTCCTGCTTCTTTGTTTTTGCGTGAATTCAATAACCCTCGACATGGACCGGCTTCGGCCGGCAGCCGGGGCCAAGAAAATGATGGCCGCCGGCGGGCGCCCCTGCCCCGGTATTTCGGACGGTGTCAGTCCTCACGCGGCCTGCGCCACCAGCGCCGGGTCAGCACCAGCGCGCAGATGCCCTCCAGCCCTATCACCATGGTGGCGGTGGGCGCGCCCAGCCAATGCGCCATGGCGCCGAGGTGCAGGAAGCCGATCAGCCCCAGCCCGATGCAGGCCGACAGCACGCCGAGCGCGCGGGAGCGCATCTCGGGTGGCGCGGTGGTGTACACCAACGTCGCCTGCATGGCCGCGAAGGCGGCGCTGCCCACCCCCACCAGCAGCAGCGCCAGCGCCGCCGGCACGGCGGAGGTGATCGCCGCGAAGACCGCGAACATGCCGCAATACATGGCCGTGCCGCCGACATAGATGGCGCGATACCAGGCCGGCCGCACCAGCGGCACCAGCAGCGCCGCCCCGAGCAGCGCCCCCAGCCCGTCCATCCCCGCCAGCAGGCCGACGCCATCCGGGCCGAGGCGCAGCTGTTCCTGCCCGATCACCGGAATCATGGAGGAGACCGGCCAGGCGAAAAGGTTGAAGATCAGGGTCACGATCATCACGCCCGCCATGCCCGGCGTGCGCAGCACCAGGCCGAAGCTTTCGCGCATGTCGCGCAACACGCTGGCGGCGCGCGGCTCCACCTTGCTGCGATGCGCCAGCCGCAGCGCCGCCAGCACCGCCAGCCCATAGAGCGCGGCGCAGAGCAGGAAGGCGGGCCCCAGGCCGGCCGCGGCCAGGATGGTGCCGCCCACCGCGGGGCCTGCGATGCGGCTGGCATTGTTGCAGACGACATCCAGCGAGACGGCGCGCGCCATGCGGCTGGCGCCCACCACCTCCCCCAGCATCATCCGCCGCACGGGATTGTCCGCCGCCCAGACGATGCCGGCGATGAAGCTGGCGAGGCCGAGATGCCAGACCGCCAGCACGCCGGCCAGCGCCAGCGCCGCCAGCACCAGGGCCACCAGGCCCTGCACGGTCAGCATCAGCAGCAGCGCGGAGCGCCGCTGCACGCGATCCGCCGCGACGCCCAGGAAGGCGCCGAAGAGCCCCATCGGCAGCAGCCGCAGCAGCGTCATCATGGCGACCAGGAAGGCGGATTGCGTCTGCTGCCAGACCACCACCCCGATCACCAGCATCTCCAGCCAGCGGGCGATGGAGACGAGCAATCCGACCAGCAGGATGCGCCGGAAATCCGGCACGCCCAGCACGCCGCGCGCAGCTGTTCCCTGCAAGGCATCCATCCGACGTTTCCGCCGCGATCCTCGCAGCCGCGGCGGGATGGCTCAAGCCGGCCGGGACTTCAGATGTATCCCTTGGCCAGCTTGCGGATGGCGGCGGAGGCTGCGCGCCTGCCTTCGCCTGCATACTCCTCGTGGTAGTCCTCGATCTTCGCCGGATCGTAGCGGTAGTTCACCATCAGCCCGCAGGACTCCCGAAAACCTTTCTCGGAGATGTCGCCGCGCCAGTTCAGCCGCTCGACCCTGGCGCCGTTGGACAGATGAAAGTGCGCCACCGGGTCGCGCGCGCGCTTGCCGCCGCGGCCCGATTCCGCCAGCAGGTAGCGGGCGCAGGCGCGCAGCAGGATGGGCTCCAGCGCCTTGGCCGTCGCCTCCACCCGCGCCCAGCCGCGGCGCGCGATCAGGCGGCGCAGCGTCTGCGGCGCGGTCTCCGCCACCGCCTTGGCGGCATCGGCGCCGGGGGCGGCGATGGCGGGGTCGGGCGGCGCGGCGGCGCGCAGCACCTGCGCCTCCTCCTCCGTCAGCAGCGTGGTGTCGCCGGCCTCCAGCTTCTCCTCCAGCCATTTGCGGAAGCCGGGGATGGGGGAGAGGGTGGCGAAGCAGTCGAGGTTGCCGAATTCGGCGCTCAGCAGTTCCACCACCCGCTTGATGAGGAAATTGCCGAAGGAGATTCCATCCAGCCCGCGCTGGCAGTTGTTGATGGAATAGAAGATGGCGGTATCCGCCGCGCGCGCATCCAGCAGCGGCGCCTTCTCGTCCAGCAGGCCCTGCACATTGGCGGCCATGCCCTGCACCAGCGCGACCTCGACGAAGATCAGCGGCTCGTCCGGCATGCGGGGGTGGAAGAAGGCGTAGCAGCGGCGGTCGGAGTCCAGCCGGTTCTTCAGGTCGCGCCAGGTGCGGATGCGGTGCACCGCCTCATAGCCCACCAGCTTCTCCAGAAGCTCGGCCGGCGAGGACCAGTCGATCCGCCGCAGTTCCAGGAAGCCGACGTCGAACCAGCTGGCCAGCAGGCTGCGCAGATCGGCCTCCAGCGCCTGCAGCATGGCATCGCCCTGCATCCGCGCCAGCAGGTCGGCGCGCAGCTGGACCAGGAACTTCACGCCATCCGGCAGGGTGGTGAATTGCGTCATCAGCCGCAGGCGCGGCGGCTCCAGCACCCGGCGCAGGCGGGCCTTGGCGGTGGCGCGGGCCTCGGCATCCCCGGCCGTCGCCACGGCGTCCCAGGCGCGGGCCACCGCCTGGGCATCGGAATCGAAGCCGGCCAGCACGCGCAGGAATTCGCCGCGCGCCGAATGGTCCCCGGCCAGGTAGCTCTGCGCCAGGCGGGCGGCGCGGGAACGGGCGGAAACCTCGCCCCCCTTGGCATCCAGGCAGGCGCGCATCTGCGCGGCCAGCCCCTCCTCATCCGCCGGGGCGGAGGAGGCGATGTCGCGCCAGAGCGATGTCACGCGCCGCAGCGCGCGGTCGATCAATCCGGGCGGGGCAGCCACATCCGACATCACGGAACCTTTCGGCATATTTCAGGGATCATGCCCGAGGACCCGGCCCCGGTCGAGCGCCATCCCTGACATCGTGGCGGGAATGAGGCCGGGCAAGTCCTCCGCCAGCAACCCCGCCCCGGCCCGCTGGGCGGCCGCGCCATGCAGGTGGCAGGCACAGGCGGCGGCCTCGAAGCGCGGCAGGCCCTGGGCCAGCAGGCCGGCGACGATGCCGGCCAGCACGTCGCCGGTGCCGCCGGTGGCGAGCCAGGGCGGCGCATTGGCATTGATGGCGACCCTGCCATCGGGCGCGGCGATCAGGCTGTCCGGCCCCTTCAGCACCACCACGGCGCCGGTGGCCCGCGCGGCGTCGCGCACCGCCGCCAGGCGGTCCGCGCCGGGCGGGCCGAAGACGGCGGCGAATTCGCCGGCATGCGGCGTCAGCACGGCGCAGCCGGCCAGCGCCGCCGGGTCGCCGGTGGCGGCGCGCAGCGCGCCGGCATCGGCCACCACCAGCCGCCCGGCCGCCACCGTTTCGCGCACCAGGCCCCGCGTCGCGGCATCCGGCGGCAGGCCCGGGCCGATCACCCAGACGCCGATCCGCGCCTCCGCGCGCAGCGCCTCGATCGGGCCGGTGGCGACCATGACGCCCGGCGCGCCGGCGCGCAGCACGGCGGCGGTCGCGTCATCCGGGGCCCAGGTGGTGAGCAGCCCGGCGCCGGCGCGCCGCGCGCCTTCGGCAGCCAGCCGCGCCGCGCCGGTCATGCCCGCCCCCGCCACCACGGCGACATGGCCGCGCGCGTATTTATGCCCCGTCGCCTGCGGCACCGGCAGGCGCCACAGCGCCGGACCGTTGCGGAAGGCGCGTGGGGCGATGGCGGGCAGCACCGCGGCCGGCAGGCCGATATCGGCCAGCACCACCTCCCCGCACAGCGCGCGGCCGGGATACAGGAGATGGGCGGGCTTCAGGCGGAAGAAGGTGACGGTCAGCGCCGCCTGGGGGGCGAAGCCCCGCACCGTGCCGCTCGCGCCATCGAGGCCGGAGGGGACATCCACGGCCACCAGCGGCGCGCGCACCGCGGCCAGCACCTGCGCGACATGCCCCTCCACCGGGCGGGACAGGCCGGCGCCGAAGACCGCGTCCACCACCAGCCCGGCGCGCGCCACCTCGTCTTCCGAGAAGGGCAGCACCAGGCCCCGCCAGGCGGCGGCCATGGCGGCGGCATCGCTCCCCGGCACCGGCGGCCCCAGGGCGGCGAGGGCCACCGGCCAGCCGGCCTGCTCCAGCAGCCGCGCCACCACATAGCCGTCGCCGCCATTATTGCCGGGCCCGGCCAGCACCAGGGTGCGGACCGGGCGGAAGCGGCGCCGGATGGCCCGCGCCACCGCCCTGCCGGCGGCCTGCATCAGCGCCAGGCCCGGCACGCCCCCGGCAATGGCGGCGGCATCGGCCTGGGCCATCTCGGCCGGGGTCAGCAATTCGTGCGGCATGTCCATGGCCGCGAGCCTAGGCCGGCCCGATCCCGCAAAGAACCCGGGACGGCCGCGGCCCGGGGCGCCGCCCTTCGGCGTCGGCACGCCGCCCAACCAGCCGCCGCGCCCCGCCCCGCCGGCTGGTCACCAGACCCTGCCCGCCCCGGCGGTGCCGGGCGCCCGGCAGCGTGACGGACTTCGGCAACAGCCCGGTGCCGCACCGCCCCGGCGCCTGGCCGGATGCCTCCACCACCGGCCGCCGAGGGCGACCGGCGGCCCGGGCTTTGCTAGGCTCTCCGCGAATCAGGTCGTGGAGTCGCCCGCATGGCCTTCGTCATCGCCGTGGCCCAGCGCAAGGGTGGGGCCGGCAAGTCCACCCTGAGCGCCAATCTCGCCACCGCCCTCGCCGGGCAGGGGCACCGGGTGGCGCTGCTGGACACCGACCCGCAGCAGACGCTGACGCGCTGGGGCGCGGAGCGTGCCAAGGCCGGGCCCCGCGCGCTGCCCCTGCATCTGGAGGCGCCCGCCGGCTGGCGCCTGCCCGCCGCGCTGGACAAGCTGCGGCGCGGACAGGATGTGGTGCTGCTGGACACGCCGCCGCATGCCGATACGGATGCGCGCATCGCCATCCGCAGCGCCGACCTGGTGCTGGTGCCACTGCAGCCCTCCTCCGCCGATCTCTGGGCCATGGATGCCACCCTGGAACTCGCGCGCGGCGAAAAGCGGCCGGCCGCCATCGCGCTGAACCGGGCGCCGGCCAGCGGCCGGTTGCTGGCGCAGGTGCTGGCCGAGCTTGGCCGGCGGGACCTGACCCTGCTCGAGCCTGCGATCGGCAACCGCACCGGCATCGCCCAGGCGTTTTCCCTGGGGCTGGGCGTGACCGAATCGGCGCCCCGGTCGGTGGCGGCGGCGGAGATGCGGGCGCTGGCGGAAGCCCTGATGGCGCATCGCCGCGGCTAGGCGGGGCTTTTCAGCCGCACCGCGATGTGGCCACTTGCCGCGCCGCAACTGATGGAAACGGAGACGGCGGCGCATGGCCAAGGCGGCAGGGGGCGGGACGAAGCGGCCAAAGACATCCGCGGCGAAGCCCGAAGCGCCGCGCGGCATGAGCCCCGATGCGGGCGTGGAAATCTCCGAGGACACCTTCCCTGAGCTGGATGCCGTAGCCGCCATCCAGCGCGGCCTGCATGCCTTCAACCAGGAAATGGGCGGCCCCTATGACCGGGAGCCGGTGACCCTGCTGGCCCGCGCCCCGGACGGCACCGCCCGCGGCGGGCTTTTGGGCCTCACCTTCTGGGGCTGGCTTTTCGTGGATTGGCTCTGGCTGTCGCGCGACCTGCGCGGCAAGGGCGTGGGCTCCGAACTGCTGCTCCGCGCCGAGGCCATTGCGCGGGAGCGCGGCTGCGCCCAGGCCTATACCGATACCTTCAGCTTCCAGGCGCCGGATTTCTGGCTGCGCAACGGCTACACGGAATTCGGCCGGCTGGAGGGCATGCCCGCCGGCCATGCCCGCATCTGGTTCAAGAAGACGCTGTGACCGCCGCGAAACCCGAATTCATCGTCCATATCGGCCAGTCGAAGACCGGCACCTCCTCCATCCAGCGGGTGCTGGGCGGGCAGCGGAAGGCGCTGGAGCAGCTCGGCATCTGCTATCCGCTGAGCCCCGGCTGGGCCAATCACGGCATGCTGCCGGCCTCCCTGGTGCCGCTGTCGCGCCTCGGCCATTTCAACCCGGCGCTCTGGGACGGAATCGGGGCGGAGGCGCGGCTGGCGCAGTTCCGGCGGGAATTCGCCGCCGAGATGGCGGCGCTGCCCGCCGGCACGCGGCTGGTGATCCTCTCGGCGGAGCAATGCGGCGGGCTGCTGGGCAACCAGGCGGAGATCGCGCGGCTGCGCGACCTGCTGGCGCCGCATGCCAGCCGCATCCGCATCGCCATCTATCTGCGCCGGCAGGACCAGCACGCGGCCAGCGGCTATACCCAGGGCCTGCGCGTCGCCGGCATCCGCCCGCCCGAATTGCCGAAGCTGGGGCCGGACCGGCTGCCGCAATACGATTATGCGAAGCTGCTGGACGACTGGGCCGCGGTCTTCGGCGCGGATGCCATGATGATCCGCATCTTCGAACGCGCCGAGATGGTGCATGGCGATGCGGTGGACGATTTCCTCGACCTCTGCGGCGTGCCGCTCGCGGTGCCGGCGGATCACCCGGACCGCCAGAGCAACCTCTCCCTCACGCCCGCCGCCATCGACCTGGCCCGCAGCATGGGGGAACGGATGAAGGCGCGGCCGGAGGGGCTGAGCGCCGCCTCCCTGCCCTGGCGCCGCTTCATGGCCGCGCTCTCCGACGCCCTGCCCGGCCGCGGCTGGAAGCCGCATCCGGCGGAGGCCGCCGCCTTCCTGGCCCGCTACGCCGAGGTGAACGAGGCGGTGCGCCGCCGCTGGTTTCCGGACCGCCCAAGTCTCTTCGCGCCGCTCGAGCCCGCCGCCGTCGACCCCTCGCAGGGACCCCCCCCTGGCCCGCCGCCGATCGACCGCGGCGCGGCGCTGGAGGCGGCGATGGACCTGCTGGAGGACCAGCTCGGCCGCGCTGCGCAGCGGGAGGCGGACCAGCATGTGCTGGCCGGGCGGCTGCATGAACGTCTGGGCGAACAGGGCCCCGCCCGGAACGCCTTCCGCGCCGCGCTGCGCGCCGTGCCGGACCATCCGCTGGCGCAGCAGCACCTGGCGGAAGCGGCGCTGCGGGAGGGCAACCGCACGGCGGCGGAGGCGCATCTGGCGGTGCTGCGCCGTGCCCATCCGGCGCATGCGGCGACGCAGCGGATCGAGCGGCTGATGGCGGCGCCGAAACCCGGCGGATGAAGGCGGAACGGCCCTGAACCCCGGGGGGGTCGCGCAGGGCGTTCCGGACGGGTTCAGGAGGAGACGCCAGAATGGCCCGCCCGATCCATCCGCGGACCGCTCAGGAGCTGGAGCGCCTGGGCCACCCCTATGTCGTCCCGGCCCTGGCCGGCACCGCCATCGCGCGGGTGCCGCTCACGACCCTGCTGCAGAAGGCGCTGGGGAGCTGACCGGCCGCTTGCGGATCAGGTAGCGGTGGCGGCCCTCCATCACCAGCACCCCGCGCTGGTTGTGCACGGTGCTGCGCAGCCCCACCACGCCGGTGCTGCGGTTGGGCGCCAGCTCATCGACCTCCAGGCAGGGATAGACCGTGTCGCCGAGGAAGACGGGCGCCAGGAAGCGACTGGACTGTTCGAGAAAAGCCTTGAGCGAATGCTCGACCAGGTGCGGGAAGATGCCCGCCCCGGCGGCGGTCTGGATCGCCACCTGGAAGCCATGCGCCAGCATCCCGGGCAGGCCGCGGGCGCGGCAATGCTCCTGGTCGTAGTGGATCGGGTGGTTGTCGCCGCTGGCGGCCTGGAAGGCGGCGAAGATGCCGCTGGTCATGGTGCGGCTGGGCAGCGGGAAACGCTCGCCGAGGCGGAAATCCTCGAACCAGCGCTGCTCGGCCAGCATGCGATGCGCGGCGGGGTCGAAGGGCATTCCGGTCATTTCCGCGCCTGCGCCGCGCGCATGACCTCGCGCCGCCAGATATAGAGGCCGGCGCCGACCAGCACGCCGAAGCCCACCAGCTCATAGGCATCCGGCCATTCGGACCAGATCAGGATGCCGACGAACATGGTCCAGATCAGGCCGGAATACTCGAAGGGCGCCAGCAGCGTGGTCTCGCCCCGGCGATAGGCCGCGGTCATCAGCAGCTGCGCCACGGCGGAGACGCAGCCGATGCCCGCCAGCAACAGCCATTCCCGCGGCGATGGCGTGACCCAGAACGGGATGGTGCCGATCCCCGCCAGGGTGGCGGAGGCGACGGCGAACCAGAAGACGATGGAAACGCCCGGCTCCCCGGCCTCCCCCATGCGGCGGATGCTCATCATCGCCATGGCCCAGCCGAAGGCGCCCAGCAGCACCAGGCCGACGCTGAAGACCGGCAGCGCGGCGCCGCCGAAGCCGGGACGGACCATGATGAGCACGCCCGCAAACCCCACCACCACCGCCGACCAGCGCCGCCAGCCCACCTGTTCGCGGTTCAGCACCACCGACAGGGCGGTGAGGAACAGCGGCATGGTGAAGCCGAGCGCCGTCGCGGTGGCCAGCGGCAGGTGCACGAAGCCATGGAAGGCGCCGACCATGCCGCACATGCCCCAGAAGGTGCGCTCCGCATGGCGCCAGGGCAGGCGCGTGCGCAAAAGATGGAAACCGCCTGCCTGCACCACCATCACCAGCAGCAGCGGCAGGGCGAAGAAGTTGCGGAAGAGGATGATCTGCGGCAGCGGAATCGCCGGCCCGATCGATTTGACCAGCGCGGCCGAGACGACGAAGGCGGCGGAGGCCCCCAGCACGAGAAGGATGGCGCGGCGCCGTGCGGCAATGACCGCGGGAGGGGGTGAGCTGGCCGAGGTGGGGGACATGGACGTTCCTGGTGCCCAAGGGTAGGGTCCGCCGGGCATGAGCGCCAGCCCGCCCCCCGCCGAAGAAGCCGCCCCCCGCCATCCCAAGGCCCCACCCATCCCCCCCTGGCCAGGGCTGGAGGTGCTGGAGGATGAGGTGGTCTGGGGCCAGCGCTTCGCCCTGCAGCGGGTGCGCTTCCGCTACGCCCGCTTCGATGGCACGCCGTCCGGTATCCTCACCTGGGAATTGTGGCGGCGCGGCCAGGGCGTGGTGATCCTGCCCTATGACCCCGTCACCGATCGCATCGCGCTGATCGAGCAGTTCCGGCTGCCGGCGCTGGCCGCCGGCCTGCCGCCGGTGATGACCGAATGCCCCGCCGGGCTGCTGGAGGAGTCCGAGGATCCGGAGGCCTCCGCCGCCCGCGAACTGGCGGAGGAAACCGGTCTCTCGGCGCGCGCCATGCAAAGGATCGGCGCCTTCCTGCTGATGCAGGGTGGCTGCGACGAGCGGGTGCATTTCCTCTGCGCCTGCGTGGATCTCTCGGAGACCGGCGCCACCACGCATGGCCTGGACACCGAGAACGAGGAAACCCGCGTGCTGGTGCTGCCGGCCGAGGAGGTCTTCGCCATGGTGGCCGACAACCGCATCCAGAACGCGCCGGCCGCGCTCGCCCTGCTCTGGCTGCAGGTGAACCGCGCGCGGCTGCGAGACGAATGGACCCGATGATGACGACCGAAACCCTGTTCACCGAGGATGCCTATCGCCGGGAGGTGACGGCCCGCGTACTCGCCGCCGATGAGCGCGGCGTGGTGCTGGACCGCACCGTCTTCTACGCCCGCAGCGGCGGCCAACCCGGCGATGCCGGCACGCTGCGCTGGGACGGCGGGGAGGCTGCCGTCCTGGAAGCGACCAAGGGCGAAGCCGGCGCCATCCTGCATACCCTGGCGCCCGGCGCCGCCCTGCCGCCGCCCGGTGCGGAGGTGGAGGCGACGCTGGACTGGGCGCGACGCCACCGCCACATGCGCATGCACACCACGCTGCACCTGCTGTGCAGCGTCCTGCCGGGCATCTACGCCACCGGCAACCAGATCGGCGCGGAAAAATCGCGACTGGACTTCGACCTGCCGGACCCGCCGGCCAAGGAATGGTTCACCGAGCGGCTGGCCGAGCTGGTGGCCGCCGACCACCCGGTCGGCATGTCCTGGATCACCGAGGCGGAGCTGGACGCCAATCCGCAGATGGTGCGCACGCTCTCCGTCCAGCCGCCGCGCGGCGCGGGGCGCATCCGCCTGGTCCGCATCGGGCCGGAGACTGCGCCGGTGGATCTGCAGCCCTGCGGCGGCACCCATGTCTGCAGCACCGGCGAGATCGGCCGCGTCGAGGTGGTGAAGCTGGAGAACAAGGGCCGGCAGAATCGCCGCATCCATATCGTGCTGGGGGATTGAAGAAGATGGACCTGCTGGTCTCCACCGAATGGCTGGCCGCGGAGCTGGGCAAGCCGGATCTCGTGGTGCTGGACTGCACCACCTATCTGCCGACCGAGCAGGGCAATGCGCCGGACGGTTTCCGCGCCGCCCATATCCCGGGCGCGCGGCTGTTCAACATCGACCAGGTGGCGGACCCGGACAGCAGCCTGCCGCATATGGTCCCCACGCCGGCGCGCTTCGAGAAGCTGATCGGCGCGCTGGGCGTGGGCAATGACACGCGCGTGGTCTTCTACGACCAGCACGGGCTGCGTGCCTCCCCGCGCGGCTGGTGGATGATGCGGCTGTTCGGGCATGAGAGGGCGGCGGTGCTGGATGGCGGGTTGCCGAAATGGCAGCGGGAGGGTCGGCCGGTGGAAACGGGCGAGGCGCCCCCCGCCCCGGCCACCACTTTCGTCGCGGACCTGATCGCGCGGCGGCTGGCCGGCATCGGCGATATCAAGCGCATCATCCGCCAGGGCGGCGGCGAGGCGCTGATCCTCGATGCGCGGTCCAAGGCGCGCTTCGACGGCACTGCGGCGGAACCCCGCCCGGGCCTGCCCTCGGGTCACATGCCCGGCGCGATGTCGCTGCCGGCGGCCGACCTGGTGGGACCGGACGGCGTGATGAAGGATGCGGCGACATTGAAGAACATGTTCGCCGAGCGCGGCGCGGACGATACGCGCCCGATCATCACCTCCTGCGGCACGGGTGTGACCGCCTGCGTCGTGGCGCTCGGCGCGCTGCGCGCCGGGCTGCCGGAGCCGGCCGTCTATGACGGGTCCTGGACCGAATGGGCGAGCCGCCCCGAAACCCCCAAGGAAACCACCTGATGCCCGACGACGCGAACCCCAGCGGCCAGCCGAAGCACGGCTTCGCCACCCGCATGTCGCATGCGGCGCGGCCGCCGATCCGCGCCCTCGGCTTCGTCAACCCGCCCGTCCATCGCGGCTCCACCGTCACCGCGCAATCCTGCGAGGCGCGGCGCGAGAATGCGAAGCACCGCTTCAACCGGGTGATGACCTACGGCACCCAGGGCGGCCCGACCCACTACGCGCTGGAAGACGTGGTGGCGGAGATCGAGGGCGGCACGCATTGCACCATCACTGGCACGGGGCTTTCCGCCGTGACGGCGCCGCTGATGGCCTGGCTGAAGGCGGGCGACCGCTGCCTGATGCCGGACAGCGTCTATGGCCCCGCCCGCAACCTGGCGGAGACGGTGCTGCCCGGCTGGGGGATCGAGACGCAGTTCTACGACCCCTGCATCGATGCCGCGGGGCTTGAGGCGCTGTGGACGCCGAATACCCGCGTCCTCTACCTGGAAAGCCCCGGCAGCCACACCTTCGAGGTGCAGGACGTGCCGGCGCTGACCGCGGTGGCGAAGCGCCACGGCGCCATCAGCATGATCGACAACACCTGGGGCATCCACAGCTTCCAGCCCTTCCTCCATGGCTGCGATGTCTCGATCCAGGCGCTGACCAAGTATGTCGGCGGGCATTCGGACATCCTGCTGGGCTCCATCACCGTGGCCAGCGAGGCGCATCACCACATCGTCCGCAACATGACCTCGGCGCTGGGCCATTACGCCAGCCCGGACGACTGCTGGCTGGCGCTGCGCGGCGTGCGGACCATGGCGGTGCGGCTGGAGCGGCAGACGGCAAGCTCCCTGGAGGTCGCGGCCTGGCTGGCGCAGCGGCCGGAGGTGATGGAAGTGCGCCACCCGGCGCTGCCCGGCGCGCCGGGGCATGAGATCTGGAAGCGCGACTTCGCCGGCGCCTGCTCGCTCTTCGGCATTGTCTTCCAGCCGCGCTACACGGAAGCGGATATCTTCCGCTTCATCGACGACCTGAAGCTGTTCGGCATCGGCGCGAGCTGGGGCGGCTATGAATGCCTGGCGCTGCCGACCAATGGCATGCTGGTGCGCCGCGTCACCCCGGCGCTGCCCGGCCAGGCGGTGCGGCTGCATATCGGGCTGGAGGAGGTGGCGGATATCATCGCCGACCTCGAACAGTCCCTGGCGCTGCTGCCGCAATAGGGGCCCGACCCGGGCGCCCGCCCCTCAGGGCGCCCGGAAGCCGAGGATGGCCTCGACATAGCCATCGAAGCCGGCGATGCCGGCGGGGGTCATGGCATAGAGTTGCGTCTTGCCCAGCCGCCGCGCCGGCGCCACGGTGCCGGCGGCCAGCAGGCGCTTGAGCACCAGCCGGATGGTGGGCCCGCTATAGCCGCTGGCGGCCGCGATCTGGTCCACGGAGAGCTCGGGCACCGCCTCCCCCACCGCCTGTTCGTAGAAGAGCATGGAGACGTCGAAGGCGATCCGGCTGTTCTTCACGCCCGCACGCGCATCGACTCCCCGCAGATCCCGCAACAACCGCAGGGCGGCAAAGCGACGGCCGGGTACATCCAGGCAGATGTTCATGGAACGCTTCTGCCAGACCGGAACAGGGATGCAACGTTCTCAAATCAATTAAATATACTTTTCGTCCCCCTGTGGCCCGCCGCCCACCCCTGCCGTCAGGAGGCTTCGGCCCTGGCGGGCGCCGCGGCCTCGGCGCAGCGGGCGCACAGACCCTCCACCTCGATGGTGGTGCGATGCGGCACGAAGCCGGACCGGCCGGCGGCGGCGGCGATGGCGGCGATGGTGGCGGAGTCGCAGATCTCCGCGGTGCTGCCGCATTGCCCGCAGATCAGGAACTGGTGTGGGTGGTCCGATCCATGGGCGTGGCCGTGGCCGGTCTCGTCGCAGCCGATGAAGGCGTTCAGCCGCTCCACCTTGTGGATCAGGCCCTGGGCCAGCAGGAAATCCAGCGCGCGGTAGACGGTGGGCGGCGCCGCGCCGCGCCGGGCACCGCGCAGCTGGTCGAGCAGCGCATAGGCGCCGATCGGCTGCGCGGATTGCAGCACCAGGCGCAGCACCTGGCGGCGCAGCTCCGTCAGCTGCGCGCCATGCCGCAGGCAGGTGGCGGCCGCGCGGTCGAGCGCCAGCTCCAGCGCCGCCTCGGGCGGCCGTGCCGTGGTCTGCTCCGCCTGCATCCGCTCCGCCATCTCTGTCCCCCAACCCGCTGCCGACCATATAATGCGCCGGCATGACCGACACACCCCTCAGCTACCTCCCTCCGCCTGCCGCCGGCATCGCCGCGCTGGCCGACGCCGTGCATTTCAACGCCGATGGCCTGGTGGCCTGCATCGCCCAGCAGCATGACACGGGCGAGGTGCTGATGATGGCCTGGATGAACCGGCAGGCCGTGGAGGAAACGCTCGCCACCGGCCGCGTCTGCTATTTCAGCCGCTCCCGCCAGGGGCTGTGGCGCAAGGGCGAGACCTCCGGCCAGGTGCAGCGGCTGGTGGAGCTGCGGCTGGATTGCGATGGCGACACGCTGCTGGCGCTGGTCGACCAGCTCGGCGTCGCCTGCCACACCGGCCGGCGCAACTGCTTCTTCCGTGCCATTCGGGGGGAGGAGCTGGCGGTGATCGCGGAACCGCTGATGGACCCCGCCGCGCTTTACGGAGAGGCCCATAAGGGTCACAGCCACGGATGAGCGGCCCGATCCCCGTCACCGTCCTGACCGGCTTCCTCGGCGCCGGCAAGACCACGCTGCTGAACGCGCTGCTGAAGCAGCCGGCCATGGCCAGGACCGCCGTGCTGATCAACGAATTCGGCGAGATCGGGCTGGACCACCTGCTGGTGGAGCGGCTGGATGGCGACACGGTGCTGCTGAATGCCGGCTGCCTTTGCTGCACCATCCGCGGCGACCTGCTGACCGCGCTGGACGGCGTCTGGGACCGCATGCTGGCCGGCCAGGCGGTGGCGCGGGTGGTGGTGGAGACGACGGGCCTCGCCGACCCCGCCCCCATCCTGCATACGCTGATGGCGGACCCCCGCCTGGCGTGCCGCTTCGTGCTGGATGGCGTGGTCACGCTGGTGGATGCGGCCACCGGCATGGCCACGCTGGATGCGCAGCCGGAGGCGCTGCGCCAGGCCGCGGTGGCGGACCGCATCGTGCTGAGCAAGACGGACCTGATGCCGCCGGCGCAGGTGGCGCTGCTGGAGGAAAGGCTGCGCGCGCTGAACCCCATCGCACCTATCCTGGCCGCCGTGGCGGGTCAGATCGACTCGGCGCGCCTGCTGGACGCCGGGCCATACGATCCCTCGGTGAAGGCGCCGGATGTCGCGAGCTGGATCGGCGCCGCGGCGCCCCACGACCATCACCACCATCACCACCACCACGACATCAACCGGCATGACCCGCGCATCCAGGCGCTCTGCCTGGATTTCGACCGCCCCCTGCCCTGGACCGGCCTCGCCAGCTGGCTCGAAATGCTGGCGATGACGCGCGGCGCCAGCGTCCTGCGGATGAAGGGGCTGCTCGACCTGCAGGGGGAGGAGCGGCCCGTGGTGATCCACGGCGTGCAGCACCTGTTCCATCCGCCGATGCGCCTGGACTCCTGGCCCGCCGGGGAGCCGCGGCGGTCCCGCCTCGTCTTCATCCTGCGTGACCTGGAGCCCGAGGTGGTGCGCAGCGGCCTCGCCGCCTTCCTGGCGGCGGCGGAGGCGGAGAAGGCGCTCGGCGCGGCCTGAATCCTCACCTGCCCGCGCGTTGACTCGGCCCCCGGCCCGCGCTTCCCTGGGCGCCGCCGGGACGCCAGCCGGCCTGTGTGAGGGAGCCTGTGACGCCATGCCGTTGACGATGCCGGAGGAGATCCTCCTCCTGATGCTCGATGATGAAAGCGGGCGGCTGCAGGAGCGTGCGGCCCCCTCGGGCGATTATGCGATCGCCGGCGCCGTGCTCGCGGAGCTGGCGCTGGAAGGCCGGATCGACACCGACCCAACCCGCCTCTATGTGGTGAACCCGGCGCCGACCGGCGATGCGCTGCTGGATCGCGCCCTGGCGCAGATCGTCGCCGCGCCGGAAGCCGGCGACAGCCGCTACTGGATCGAGACCCTGGCGGCGGATGCCGATTCCTATCGCGATGCGCTGTTCGAGCGCCTGGTCGCAAAGGGCATCCTGAAGCGCGTCGAGGGCCGCTTCCTCTGGGTCTTCCCGGAGCGTCGCTACCCCGTGGTCTCCGACAAGGAGGAGCGCGAGGTGAAGGCGCGCATCATGGGCGTGCTGTTCCAGGACGACATCCCCGACCCGCGCGATTCGATGCTGATCGGCCTGTGCCGTGCCGGCGGCCTGTTCTCCCTGATCCTCTCCAACCAGGAGTTGGACAAGGTGCAGCCGCGCATCGACCAGGTGGCGGATCTGGAGGAGCTGAACCGCTCCCTGGCGGATGCCATCCGCGAAATCTACGCGCAGATCGCGCGCTACGCGCCGATGGTCTAAGCTGTATTCCATCGCAGGCGAGCTAGGACAGGACAGGCTTCATGGATATTTCTGAAAGCACCGACCAGGGCGTGAAGGTGGCTGCCCTCAAGGGCCGGCTCGACACCGCCACCGCTCCGGCCGCCGAGGCCAAGCTGCTCGGCCTGCTCGAAGGCGGCGCCAAGGTGGTGGCGGAGCTGGCGGAGGTGCACTACGTCTCCTCGGCCGGGCTGCGCGTGCTGCTGAAGGCCGCCAAGCAGGCCAAGGCCATCGGCGGTAGTTTCGCCGTCGCCTCCCCCCAGGCGCCCGTGCGCGAAGTGCTGGAGATCAGCGGCTTCGACAAGATCCTGGCGATCCACCCGAGCCGCGAGGCCGCGGTGTCCTCGCTGGCCTGAGACCTCAGGGGCGCCCCGTTTCGGCGGGGCGCGCCACCGTCCCCAGCCGGGCCTGCGCCGGATCGGAACGCGAACGGGAGCTGACCGGACCCATCGTCATGTTTCCGAACGGCTTGCAGACGCCGCGCCTTCGCCTCCGCCCCATCGGGCTGGCCGATGCAGCGCCGATCTTCGACGGCTATGCGCAGGATCCTGAAGTAAGTCGCTACCTGACCTGGCGGCCGCACAGCGAAATCGGACAGACGCGGGCCTATGTGCAGGCCTGCATGGCGGCGACCAAGTCCAGGACCTACGTCCTCATCCGGCGGACGGATGATGCAGTGGTTGGCGCCTTCGACCTCCGCCAGACGACGACGACGTGTCTTGGCTACGGCTATGTCCTGGGCCGCCCCTTCTGGGGCCATGGTCTGATGACCGAGGCCCTGACGACGGTGGTGGAATGGGCGCTTCGGCAATCCGCAATCTGGCGGATCGGCGACGTCTGTGACGTCCAGAACCTCGCCTCGGCGCGTGTGATGGAAAAAGCCGGCCTGGAACGGGAAGGTATCCTGCGACGCTGGATGGTCCATCCCAATCTCGACCAGGCTCCCCGGGATTGCTTCAGCTTTTCGAAGGTTCGCTGAGGGCGGCAACGCCGCGGGCTCAGCGGAAGTGCCGGCTGTCGGCCTCACCCGCGCCGCAGCTTCACCCACAGGATGGAGGCGGTGAGCGGCACCGTGATGATATTCGCCACCACCAGCCCCGTGGCACCCTTCAGCACCCCATAGCCCAGCCACAGGCTGTTGCCGGCCACCAGCAGCACCAGCAGCGCCAGGCTGAAATCCTGCGCCGATCGCGTGCGCCAGGTCTTCCACGCCTGCGGCACGAAGGCGGCGGTCGTCATCGCCCCCGCCACCAGCCCCACGGCCTCCACCCCCATATCCACGCCACGCTCTTTCCTGCCGTCACGCGGGGACCTATGCATCCCGGCATGGCGGAAATCCATCTGCGCTTCGAGACTGTTTCGGGCCCCGCGCTGCACCCGCTGCTGCCGGAGCTGGCCGCGCTGCGCATCGCCGTCTTCCGGGAATGGCCCTACCTTTACGAGGGCGATGGCGGCTACGAGCAGGGCTATCTGCGCGCCTATGCGGATTCGCCAGGTGCTGCGATCGTCGTCTGCCGGGATGGCGAGCGCGTCGTCGGCGCCGCCACGTGCCAGCCCATGACCCAGGCGCATGCGCCGGTGCAGGCCTGTTTCCGGGCGGCGGGGCTGGACCCCGAACGCTTCTGCTACTTTGGCGAATCGGTGCTGCTGCCGGCCTGGCGCGGCCAGGGCGCCGGGGTGCGCTTCTTCACGGAGCGGGAGGCGCATGCCCGCCGCCTCGGCCTTCCGGAGGCCGCCTTCTGCGCGGTGGTCCGCGACCCCGCCGATCCGCGCCGCCCGGCCGACCACATTCCCCTGGATGCCTTCTGGGGCAAGCGCGGCTATGCGCAGAGGCCGGATCTGCGGGTAAGCTTCGACTGGAAGGAAATCGGCCAAACCACTGCAATACAACACGAATTGGTCTTCTGGACCAAGGCGCTTTGACCCCGCCGCCGCCCCGGCCCCTCCGCCTCGGCCTGCTGGCCTGGGAGGTCGGGCACCCCACCAGCGTCGCGGATTTCGCCTCGCGCCTGGACCAGCGCCTGGCCGAGGCGCGCGGCCGCGCCGATCTCTGCGTCCTGCCCGAATATGCCTGCGTCGAGCTCGGCGCCGCGCTGGCCGGCAATGCCGCGCCGGATGAGGCGACGGAGCTGGCCGCCATGGTGGCCCATGCCGAGGATATCCTGGCCGCCATGCGCCAGGCGGCGATGCGCGCCAGGGTCTGGCTGCTGCCGGGCACGCTGCCCATGCGCGCGGGCCAGCGAATCATCAACCGCGCCCCGCTGATCGCCCCGGATGGCCGCCTCGCCTTCCAGGACAAGACGGCGATGACGCGCTTCGAGGCGGAGCGCTGGGGCGTCTCGGCCGGCGCCGGCCCCTCGGTCTTCGACACGCCCTGGGGCCGCATCGGCATCTCCATCTGCTACGATATCGAATTCCCCAAGCACGCCCGCGCCCAGGTGGAAGCCGGCGCCTGGCTGATCCTCGCCCCCTCCTGCACCGACAGTCTTTCCGGATTCGCCCGGGTGCGGATCGGGGCTGCGGCGCGGGCGCTGGAGAACCAGTGCTTTGTGGCCGTCACCCCGACCCTGGGCCTCGCCCCCTGGTCCGCGGCGCTGGACGAGAACCATGGCCAGGCCGCGGTCTTCGGCCCGCCGGATCGTGGTTTTCCCGTGGATGGGGTGGTCGCGGCCGGGGCCATGGATGTGCCGGGCTGGGTCTTTGCCACGCTCGACCCGGACCTGGTGGAGGAGGTGCGCGCCCATGGCGCAGTCCGCAACCACCGCGACTGGCCGCGCCGGCCCGTCCCCGCCCCCAAGCCTGCGATCTTCGCATGACACTGATCTACCTGGTGGCCGGCGAGGCCTCCGGCGACGTGCTCGGCGCCCGGCTGCTGGCGGCGCTGCGGGCCCGGGACGCCTCCCTCGCCTTCGCCGGCATCGGCGGCGAGCGCCTGGCCGAGCAGGGCATGCCCAGCCTCTTTCCCATGCGCGAGCTGGCGCTGATGGGGCTGATCGAGGTCCTGCCCAATATCCGCAGGCTGGCGCGGCGGCTGGATGAGACGGTGGCGGATATCGCCACGCGCCGCCCGGCCGTCGTCGTCACCATCGACAGCCCCGGCTTCACCCTGCGCCTGGCCCAGCGCATCCGCCCGCTCGGCATTCCCGTGGTGCATTACGTGGCGCCGCAGATCTGGGCCTGGCGGCCTGGGCGCATCAAGAAGATCAAGGCATCGGTGGACCACATCCTCTGCCTGCTGCCCTTCGAGCCGGTGATCTTCGAGGCCGCCGGCATCCCTGCCAGCTTCGTCGGCCATCCCGTGCTGGAATCGGGCGTCGATGCCGGCGATGCCACGCGCTTCCGGGCCGCGCATGGCCTGGCGCCGGACGCGCCCGTGCTGGTGGTGATGCCCGGCAGCCGGCGGATGGAGGTGAAGCGCCTGCTGCCCGTCTTCGGGGAGGCGCTGCGCCTGTTGGCGCCGCGCCTCCCCGATCTGGCGGTGGCGCTGCCGGTCTCCCCGGTGGTGGCGGAGGCGGTGCAGGCGGGCGTGCGGGACTGGCCGGGCCGCACCATCCTGGTGACCGATTTGGCGGGAAAGCACGATGCCTTCGCCGCGGCGCGCGAGCATGGGGCGGGGCTGATCAAGTCCGGCACCTCCTCGCTGGAAATGGCGGTGGCCGGCGTGCCGCATCTGGTGGCCTACAAGGTGAACCCCATCACCGCCGCCATCGTCCGCCGCCTGGTCCGCGTGCCCTTCGCCAGCCTGGTGAACCTGCTGGCCGAGCGCGAAGTGGTGCCGGAATATCTGCAGGAACGCGCGACGCCCCAGGCGCTGGCCGAGGGCCTGGCCGGGCTGCTGCTGGACCCGGCCCCGGCGGCGGCGCAGCGCGCGGGCTTCGCCGAGATGCTGCAAAAGCTGCGGCCGGCCGAAGGGCTGCCCAGCGCCGCCGCGGCCGCCGTGGTGCTGCGGGTGCTGGCGCCATGATGACCATCCGCCCGCCGAAGCCCGAGGACATCCCGCAGATGCGCGCCCTGCTGGAACAGCTCGGCTATGCGGTGACTGAGGCGGATCTGCGGGCCCGGCTGGCCGCCCAGGCGCCGGAGGATTGCGTGCTGGTCGCGGCGGAAGGCCCGCGGCTGCTCGGCGTGATGGCGCTGCATCGCGCCACCATCCTGCATATCGGGCCGGTGGCGCGGATCATGACGCTGGTGGTGGATGAGGCGGCGCGCAGCGGGGGCGTGGGCCGCCGGCTGGTGGAGGCCGGGGCGGATTGGGCGCGGGCGGCGGGCTGCGCGACGCTGGAACTCACCTCGGGGAAGCAGCGGCTGCGGGCGCATGCCTTCTATGAGGGGATCGGCTTCGTCGCCCAGGGGCTGCGGCTGCATCTGGCGCTGTAGGGGGGGCGCCAGCCCGCCCACCCCGACCCTCCCCCCTCAGAAGGGGGGAAGGAGAGTCAGCCGATTGCGGCTTCCACCGCCAGGGCGACGCGCAGCGCGGCGATGCCCTCGGCGGCGCCGACCTCGGGCGCAGCGCCGGCGCAGGCGGCGGCAAAGCCGGCCTGCTCGGCTTCCAGGCTGTCATGGTCCGTCCAGCCGGCGCGGTCGATGCCATAGCCGGGCATGGTCGCCACCGCCTCCGCCCCGCCGCGGCGCAGCTGGGCGAGTGAGCGGTTCAGGAAATCGACCGTCATCTCCCCCTCCCCGCCCAGCACCCGCAGCCGGCGCTCCATGGCCAGGGACACGCGGGAGGCGGTGATGGTCGCCGCCCTGCCGCCGCGGAAGCCGAGGCGGGCGACCGCGAAATCGGCGTGGTCCGACATCACCCGCGCTCCCACCGCCTCCACCGTCTCGGGCGGCCCGCCGGCCAGCTTCAGCACCAGGTCGATGTCATGGATCATCAGGTCCAGCACGACCGAGACGTCCAGGGAGCGCGGCCGGAAGGGGGCCACGCGCACCGCCTCCCAATGCACCGCGCGGCCACCCTCCTGCGCCGCGACCACGGCCTGGAAGGCGGCGGAGAAGCGCTCGATATGGCCGACCTGCAGCACCCGGCCGCGCGCGGCGGCCAGGGCGGCGAGGGATTCGGCCTCCGCCAGCGTGGCGGCGATCGGCTTTTCCATGAAGAGATGCCGCCTCGCCTCCAACACCTGGCGGCCGAGCGCGGCATGGAAGCGGGTGGGGGCGGCGACGATCACGGCCTCCGCCGCCGCAATCGCCTCCGCCGCCGGCAGGGCCGGCACGCCGCATTCGGCGGCGACGGCGGCGGCGCGGGCGGGATCGGCATCGTGCAGCGCGACCAGCCGCAGGGGATTCGCGGGCCCTGGCCGGCTGGCCTTCAGCGCGTGGAAACGGCCAAAATGCCCGGCACCGAGCACCGCGACGCGGAGCGACATCGAGAAAAACCCTTCTTTCAAGCCTGGCGGTGATACTGCGTCCCGCGCGGGCTTGCATCAGGGGGGGCCGCGCCGCATCTTCCGGCCCGGTGGCATCGCCCCCCGCATGGGGTAATAGGGCCGCTCCTTCACATCCGGGGTCTGGCTGCTTCCATGATGTATTTCGCCCGCTGGAAGGTGTTCGCCATCATCGGCGTCTGCCTCCTCGGCATCCTGGTCTCCCTGCCCAACCTGTTTCCGCGCAGCGCGCTGCCGGATTGGGCACGCCAGATCAGCCTGGGCCTCGACCTGCGCGGCGGCAGCTACCTGCTGCTGGAGGTCGATACCTCCGCCATGGTGCGCGAAAGGCTGGAGGCGCTGGTGGATACCGCGCGCCGCGGCGCCGCCGCGGCCAATCCGCGCATCCTCTATACCGGGCTGAACGCGACGCCGGCCGAGCGCCGCGTCTCCGTCCGCGTCTCCGACCCCGCCCGCGCCGCCGACATGGCCCGCATCCTGCGGGAGGCCGCGATCGTGGTGCCGGCCGGCGCCGGGGCGCAGCAGCCGGATATCGAGGTCACCACCTCCCCGGACGGGCTGGTCTCCGCGACGCTGACCGAGGTCGCGCTGCGCGCCAAGGCCGGCAATGCGGTGGAGCAGTCGCTGGAGATCGTCCGCCGCCGCGTGGACGAGACCGGCGTCGCGGAGGCGCTGATCGCCCGCCAGGGCGCCAACCGCATCCTGGTGCAATTGCCCGGTGTCGAAGACCCCGCCCGCATCAAGGACCTGCTGGGCCGCACCGCCCGCATGACCTTCCATCTGCTGGACGAGAGCGCCAATCTTCAGGCGCCGACGCCGCCGCCGGGCACCATGTTCCTGGCCGGCGACCGGTTCCAGGAACGCTACGCGGTTCGCCGGCGCGTCGAGGTGGATGGCGCCAATCTGACGGATGCCCGCGCCGGCCAGGACCAGAACGGCCAGTGGGTGGTGAACTTCACCTTCGATTCCATCGGCACGCGGCGCTTCGCCGAGGTCACCCGCCAGAATGTGGGCCGCCCCTTCGCCATCGTGCTGGATGAGCGGGTGATCACCGCGCCGAATATCCGGGAGCCGATCACCGGCGGCCGCGGCCAGATCTCCGGCAATTTCGACGTGCGCGGCGCCAATGACCTGGCCGTGCTGCTGCGCGCTGGCGCCCTGCCTGCGCCGCTGACGGTGGTGGAGGAACGGACCGTGGGGCCGGAGCTGGGGGCGGATGCGATCCGCGCCGGCATCATCTCCCTCGCGGTCGGGGCCAGCTTCGTCTTCCTCTATATGGGCCTGGCCTATGGCTTCCTGGGCTGGCTCGCGAATATCGCGCTATTGGCCAATCTGGTCATCATGGTCGGCGTATTGTCGGTCATGGGCGCCACCCTCACCCTTCCCGGCATCGCCGGCATCGTGCTGACCCTGGGCACGGCGCTCGACGCCAATATCCTGATCAATGAAAGGGTGCGGGAGGAGGTACGCAACGGGCGAACACCGATCTCGGCGCTGGAGCTGGGCTTCACCAAGGCCTCCGGCACCATCATGGACAGCAACCTGACCAATCTGATCGCCATGGCCTGCCTCTACGGTTTCGGCAGCGGGCCGATCAAGGGTTTTGCCGTCACGGTGGCGGTCGGCACGGTGGTGCAGATGTGGACCGCGACCGTGGTGGTGCGGCTGATGGTGGCAAGCTGGTATCGCCGGCGCCGCCCCCAGACGCTGCCGGTCTGAGGATCGAAGAAGAATGTTTCGCCTGCTCTCCCGCCCGTTGTTCCGCATCGTCCCGGACGATACGCGCATCCCCTTCATGAAGGGAGCGGTCCCGGGGCTGATGCTCTCCGCCTTCCTCTCCATCGCCTCCGTCATCCTGGCCTTCTACCCGGGGCTGGAGCGCGGCATCGATTTCCGCGGCGGCATCGTCATGGAGGTCCGCACCCAGGGCGAGGCCGATCTGGCGCGCCTGCGCGCCGCCGCCTCCGGCCTCAATCTCGGCGATGTCGGCCTGCAGCAATTCGGCGCGCCGGATACCGTGCTGATCCGCCTGCCCGTGCAGGGCGACGAGGCCGGCACCCAGCGCGCGGTGAATGCCGTGCGTGGCGCGCTGGAGGAAGCCAGCCCCGGCACCCGCGTGCTTCGGGTGGAGGCGGTGGGCGAGCGTGTCTCGGGCGAGCTGTTCCGCGGCGGCATGATCGCGCTCGCCATCAGCCTGCTGGCGATGCTGGTCTATATCTGGTTCCGCTTCGAATGGCAGTTCGGCCTCGCCGCCATCATCACGCTGATCCTGGACACCACCAAGACGGTGGGCTTCCTGGCCGTCACGCAGATCGAGTTCAATCTGCAGACCATCGCGGCGATCCTGACCATCGTCGGCTTCTCGGTGAACGACAAGGTCGTGGTGTTCGACCGGATGCGGGAGAATCTGCGCAAGTTCAAGCAGATGCCACTGCGCGACGTGGTCGACCTCTCGATCAACGAGACGCTGAACCGCTCCATCGGCACCTCGATGACGCTCTTCCTCTCGGCCCTGCCGCTGGCGCTCTTCGGCGGCGACGCGCTGGCCGGCTTCGCCTGGACCATGCTCTTCGGCATCGTCCTGTCCACCTCCTCCTCCATCTTCATCACGGCGCCGCTGGTGCTCTATACCGGCGCCAAGTCGCTGCGGCCGAAGGATGTCGCCGCCGCCCCGCAGGCCCAGGCGACGTGACCGGCCCGCGGCCCGGCGCGGCGGCGGTGCCGCCCCTTCGGCGGCGCGGCCTGCTCGGGCTGGGCGCCGCGCTGTCCCTGCCCGGCCTGGCCCTGCCCAGCCTGGCGCAGGCGACCCGCCGAAATCCGGCTGAGCTTCTGGTGGGCGCGCCCCCCGGCTCGGCGGTGGATCTCTGGGCCCGCGGCGTCGCCCCCTTCCTGGAACGCGCCCTGCCGCGGCTGACCCTGGCGGTGCGCAACCATCCGGGGCGCTCCGGCCTCGATTCCGTCAGCGTCCTGGCGGAGTCCGACGCGTCGCGACGGGTCATCGGCGTGGTCACCACCCCCCTGCTGCTGGCGCGCGCCGTGGAGAATGGCGAGCCCTTCCCCGGCACGCGCATCGCGCCCCTGGCCGCGGTGGTGGAGGAAAGCATGGTGCTGGTCGGCGCCCATGGCGGGCCGGCCGATGTGGCGGCGCTGCGGGAGCTGGGCGACCGCGGCACGCTGGGCACGCCGGCCCCGGGCAGCGCGGCGCATTTCGCCGCCTCCCGCCTCGATGGCCGGCTCGATCTGCCGCGCTTCGCCTTTCCCTCCGCCGCCGCCGCCAGGCAGGCGGCGATGGCGGGCCATGTGGCGGCGGCCATGCTGCCGCTGCCGGATGCGATCGGCTTCCTGCGGGAGGGAAAGCTGCACGGCATCGGCATCGCCGCCGCCCGCCGCAGCCCGCTGCTGCCGGATCTGGCGACGCTGAAGGAACAGGCGGTGGACCTCGTCGCTTCCGCCCAGCGCGGCTTCGCGCTCAACCCCGAGGCGCCCGAGGCGTTCCGGGAGGCGCTGCTGCGCGGCCTGGAAGGCGTCGCCGCCGACCCCGACTTCGCCGAGCAATGCGCCAATCGCGGCCAGACCCCGCGCTTCCTGGGGCCGGAGCCCTGGGGCCGCCTGCTGGCCCGCGCCGATGCGGAGCTGCGGCGGCGTTGGGCCGAGGAACCCTGGCTGCCGCGTCGCGCCTGACGCCCCGTCCTCACACGTGACTGTGTTCCGGATGAACCCGATGCAGGCTCCAACTTCGGGCATCCTCCGGGCGTGACTGAAAAGCCTGACGCCAGATCGAACCGGATGCGGCCGCGACGGACCTTGCCTTCTTATCACAGACTCGTGATAAGCGACGGCCGGTATGCGCGGTGTCGGTCCGCGGCACAGGGCTGGAGGAAGTTCGCACCATGCTGAGGCGCCCGCGGCGCGCCGTGTCGGAGCCCGGCATCGTCCTGCTGGTGGCCAGCGACCCTCTCGTCATCGCCGCAACCCGCGACGCCGCGCAGCGCATGGCCGGCCCCCCGCCCGTTCTGGTCACCACGGCGGCCGAAGCCCTCAGCCACATGGTCGGTCCGGGCGATGCGCCGCGCCACCTGGTGGTGGAGAGCGGCGCCGGCAGCAGCGCCCTGCTGAGCGCGGCGCGGGATCCCTTCAACGGCACCGGCGTGGTCATCGTCAGCCGTCCTGGCCTGGCGCCACCTGCCGGGCTGCGCGAAGTGCCGGCGGAGCCTGCGCAGCTGGCGGCGGCGCTGGCGGATGGCCAGGCGCGCGGAACGCCGCCCGGCGATGCCGCGGCGCTGGCCACCGGCCTGGCGCGCGGCGAGATCACGGTCCGCTTCCAGCCCATGGTCCGCCTGGCCGACCGCCGCCTGGTGATGGTGGAGGCGCTGGCCCGCTGGGAAAGGCCGGGGGCGGCGCTGGGCGCCAATGCCTTCGTGCCGCTGGCCGAGCGCGCCGGCCTGGCCGGCCTGCTGACCCTGGCCGTGGCGCGACGCGCCATGCGTGAGCTGGCGGCGAATCGTGCCGGGCGACGCATCCGCCTGTCCTTCAATATCCCCCTGGCCGAGCTGGTGCGGCCGGACCTGCCAGCGCGGCTGCTGCGGCTGGCGGCGGAGGCCGGCCTGGCCCCTGCGGACCTGCTGCTGGAACTGACCGAAAGCACCCAGGTGCGCGACCGCGCCCTGCTGCGCCGTGCCCTGTATCGGCTGGACCGGGCGGGCTTCGGCGTGCTGCTGGACGACCTGGCGCTGGATGACGGGCGGGGCTTCCTGCTCGACCTGCCCTTCGCCGGGGTGAAGCTGGATCGCCAGCTGGTCGTCGCCATGCCGCAGGAACGCCGCGCCCGGGCGGAGGTGGAGCGCATCGTCCGCCATGCCCGCCGGCGCGGCATGGTGGTGATCGCGGAGGGGGTGACGGATACCCATGTCTGGCGCGCGGTCGCCGCCGCCGGCTGCGACCTGGCCCAGGGCTTTGGCGTCGGCCGCCCGCTGCCGCCGGCCGCGCTGCCGGCCTGGATCGCCGCATGGTCGGCGGCAGCCATGCCGGAGCGGCAGGGTCAGGCGGCGTAGCTGGCCTGGTAGAGGGCAATGATCTCCGCCGCATCGGGCACGCGGGGATTGTTGCCGGGGCTGCCGGAAGCCAGCGCCTGCTGCGCCATCAGCGGCAGCAGCCCCTCCCACCTTTCCGCCTCGATTCCCCACTTCGCGGGGCTCGGCACGTCGAGGTCGCGGTTCAGGGCGCGCAGCTCCTCCACCAGGCGCGCTGCTGCGGCCTGGTCGCCCTCGGCCTCGCTGGCCAGGCCCATCACGCGCGCGGCCTCGGCATAGCGCGGCCGCGCCGCCTCCAGCCCGAAGGCGGTGACGGCGGGCAGCAGCATGGCGTTGGACAGGCCGTGGGGGACGTGGAAATGCGCGCCGATCGGCCGGCTCATGCCATGCACCAGGGCCACGCTGGCATTGCTGAAGGCGAGGCCGGCGAGCGTCGCGCCGCGCATCATCGCCTCCCGCGCCGCGGCGTCGCGGGGATCGGCCCAGACGCGGCGGAGATTGGGTGCGATCAGCCGCATGGCGCTGCGGGCGTAATCGTCCGAGACGGGGTTCGCCTTCGCGGAGACGAAGGCCTCCAGCGCATGGGTCAGGCTGTCGATGCCGGTATCGGCTGTGATGCGCGCGGGCAGGCCGAAGGTGAGCTCGTAATCCACAACGGCCGCCAGCGGCAGCGCGCCGAGGCCGGCGATGAGCATTTTCTCGTCGGTCTCGGTATCGGTGATGACGGTGAAGCGCGTCGCCTCGCTGCCCGTCCCGGCGGTGGTGGGGACGCAGATGATGGGCACGGCACCGCGGTTGGCGGCGGCCGGCACCTTGAAGTCCCGCATCTTGGCGCCCGGCGGGGCGGCGGCGAGGATCGCCATGGCCTTGGCCGTATCCATCGGGCTGCCGCCGCCGAAGCCGATGAGGCAGTCGTAGTCCCCGGCCGCGAGCACGGCGACGCCGGCGGCGATGACGGTATCCGTGGGGTCCGGCACCGTCTCCGAGAAGACCGCGGGCGCCATCCCCGCCGCGCGCAGTGGCGCGAGCGCCCGTTCCAGCAGGCCGGAAGAGACCATGAAGGGGTCGGTGACCACCAGGGGCCGGGACAGGCCGAGCTGGCCCAGAACATCCCCCAGCCTGGCCACGGCACCGCCGCCCATCGCCATCAGCCGCGGTGCCACCAGTGACATGATCATTGCGCCCTCCCCTCGTCTTGAAGGCGAAGGGTAGGACAGGACGGCGCCCTGCGTCAGGCCCTCTGGGCCGCCTTGCGCGCCTTGGCGGCAGCATAGAGGGCGAGCCGCTGCGCCGCGACGGGCGACATGCCGTTCTCCACCACGCCGGCATGCGGCGGCAGCACCTCCGCGAAATGGCAGGCCACCTGATGGCCGGGGGCGAGGTCGCGCAGCGCCGGCGCCTCCGCCTTGCAGCGGTCCTGTGCATGCGGGCAGCGGGTGTGGAAACGGCAGCCGGCAGGCGGGTTCATCGGGCTCGGCACGTCGCCGCCAATGGGCTTCACCAGGCCGCGGCGGCGCGGATCGGGATGCGGAATCGCGGAGAGCAGCGCGCGCGTATAGGGATGCGCCGGCGCGTCGAAGATGGCGCGCTTCGGCGCCGTCTCGACGATCTGGCCGAGATACATCACCGCCACGCGGTCGGCCATGTGGTGCACCACGGCCAGGTCATGCGCGATGAACAGGTAGGAGAGGCCGAAGCGCCGCTGAAGGTCCTTCATCAGGTTCACCACCTGCGCCTGGATCGAGACATCCAGCGCGGAAACCGGCTCGTCGCAGATGATGAGCTCCGGCTGCACGGCGAGCGCACGGGCGATGCCGATGCGCTGGCGCTGGCCGCCGCTGAACTCATGCGGGTAGCGCTGCGCGTGGAAGGGCGCGAGGCCGACCAGGCCCAACAATTCCTTCACGCGGGCGGCGCGGGATTCCGGCGTGCCGATGCCATGCACCTCCATCGGCTCCGCGATGGTATCCGCCACGCGCAGGCGCGGATTGAGGCTGGCATAGGGGTCCTGGAAGACCACCTGCACGCGGCGCCGCAACGTGCGCAGCGCGGCCCCCGAAACCTCCTGCCCATCGAAGCGCACGGTGCCGGCGGTGGGCTCGATGAGGCGCAGCACCAGCCGGGCGGTGGTGGACTTGCCGCAGCCGGATTCGCCCACGATGGCCAGCGTCTCGCCGCGCTCGATGCGGAAGGAGACGCCATCCACGGCGCGCACCGTGCCGACCTGCTTCGCCAGCACGATGCCCTTCTTCACCGGGTAGTGCTTGGCGAGGTTCTCGACCTCCAGAAGCGTCGTCATGCCACGAGGTCCAGGCTGTTCTCGACCGGCGCGCGGATGCAGGCGGCCAAATGGCCGGGCGCCACTTCCAGCAAGGGCGGCGGCGCGCTGCGGCAGGCGGCGATGGCAAAGGGGCAGCGCGGTTCGAAGCGGCAGCCCTTCGGCAGCGCGAAGGGCGGCGGGACCGCGCCTTCGATGGCCAGCAATTCGTCGCGCGTTTCGTCCAGGCGCGGCACCGAACCCAGCAGGCCGAGGGTATAGGGGTGTTGCGGGCTGGCGAAGAGTTCGGCGGCGGTGCCGCGTTCGGCGATGCGGCCGGCATACATCACGGCGACCTCATCGGCCATCTCCGCGATCACGCCGAGATCGTGCGTGATCAGCACGATGGACATGCCGGTTTCCGCCTGCAGGTCCTTCAGCAGGTCGAGGATCTGCGCCTGCACCGTGACATCCAGCGCGGTGGTCGGTTCATCCGCGATCAGCAGCTTCGGCCGGCAGGCCAGCGCCATGGCGATCATCACGCGCTGACGCATGCCGCCCGAAAGCTGGTGCGGGAATTCGTCGAAGCGGCGCGCGGCGGCCGGGATGCGCACGCGGTCCAGCGCGGCGATGGCGCGCGCCCGCAGTTCCGGGTTGCTCGCCTTGGTGTCGTGCGCGCGCATCGCCTCCACGATCTGCAGGCCGATGGGATGCACCGGGTTCAGGCTGGTCATCGGCTCCTGGAAGATCATCGCCACCTGGCCGCCGCGCACGGCGCGCATGCCGGCCTCCGGCAGGTCGAGCAGGTTCTTCCCCTCCAGCAGCACGCGGCCGGCGGCGATGCGCCCCGGCCGCGGCACCAGACGCATGACGGACAGGGAGAGCATGGACTTGCCGCAGCCGGATTCACCGACGATGCCGAGCGTCTTGCCGCGCGGCACCGCCAGGTCGACACCATCCACCGCGGGAATATCGCCATTGGCGCTGCGGAACACGGTCCGCAGCCCCTGGATCTCGAGAAGAGGGGTCATGACCACCGGAATGTGGGGGGCGAGGAGACTTCGACGGGGCGATGCGCCCAGTCCTGCGAGGGCGCCTTCTCGATGATGCGCTTCTGGGCCTCGTGCAGATGCGCGGCGGCACCGTGGTAGTCCATGGTCGTGACCTTGCCGTCCGACACCACCTTGTTGCCATCGACATAGACATCGCGCACCGCGCGATCGCCCGCCGCATAGACCAGGCTGCGCACGGGATCGCGGCCCGGGCGCATCATCGGATGCGTCACGTCGACCAGCACGAAGTCGGCGCGCGCGCCGGCGGCGAGGCGCCCGATATCCTCGCGGCCCAGCGCCTTGGCACCGCCGATGGTCGCGGCGTCGAAGAGCTCGGTCGTCGTCATGCTGCGCGGATCATTCGCCTGGGTGCGGGCGAGATAGGCGACCAGCCGCATCTCATCGAGCATGTTGTGCGGATAGGTATCCGTGCCGAGGCCCATGTTGACGCCGGCCCGCTTGTAGCGGCCGAAGTGCTTCAAGGTGATGCCGCGGCGGGCGAAGACGGTGGGGCAATGCGCGACGGTCGTGCCGGTTTCCGCCAGCCGCCCCATGTCGCTATCCGTCCACCACTTCGTCGAGGGATGGTCATCGAGGAAGATGCCATGGCCGATGATGCTGCGGTCGCTCAGCAGGCCCATGGAATCCAGCCAGCCGATCGGCGTCTTGCCGTGCCGGCGGGTGATCTCGTGGAACTCGACCACCGACTGCGCCGCATGGATCTGCCAGGATAGGCCGCGCTTGCCCGCTTCCGCAAAACTCTCCTTCAGCAGGGTGTCGGTGCAGGTATCGATCTGCGCCGGCACCACCATGCCAAACAGGCGGCCGCTTTCGTGCTGCTCCGCACGCTCGATCAGCGACAGGGCCTCCGCCATCGCCTTCTCGCCGGCGGCCTCGTCCCATTCGTATTCGACGACATGGCCATTCCTGGTGAACCACTTGGCCGACTTGAACATGGGCGCGATGCAGACGCGCATGCCCGATTCCGCCAGCAGGTCCATCCAGCCCGGATGCGCCATGGACAGATCGGCCACCGTGGTGACGCCGGAGAGCAGCAGTTCGGAAAGGGCAACGCGCACGCAGCTCGGCACCGCTTCCGCGTCGGCGCGGAAGATCGGCATGAATTCATAGAGTGAGGAGTTGTAGAGGCCGGGCGAGCCGATCTCGTCGATCAGCCCCTTGTTCATCGGCTCGCTGGAGGGGTGGGAATGGATATTCACCAGACCCGGCATGACCATGAGGCCGGAGCCGCTGATCTCCTCCTCCACCGGCCCGTCATAGCCGCGGCCGACGAAGGCCAGCGTGCCGCCGGTGAAGGCGACATCGGCATCGGGCAGGTAGATGTGCTGCTTGGTCGATGCGTCCCAGGCAACCACCAGGTCGGCATTGCGGATGACGGTAGCCATCGTGTTTCCCCCTGTTATCTCTCGCTCAACGCCAGGCGGCCGCCGAGTGCCACGAAGGCGGCGGCAAAGCCGCGGCGCATCCAGGCCAGCACCGAAGGCCGCGACAGGATATGCCGCCGCGCCGCCGCGGCGCAGCAGCCATAGAGGACGAAGACCGAGAAGGTCATCGCCATGAAGACGCCCGAGAGCATCAGCATGGTGGCCACCGGCTGCGGATCCTGTCGCGCGACGAATTGCGGCAGGAAGGCCACGAAGAAGATCGACAGCTTCGGATTCAGCAGGTTCGCCGCCATGGCGGCCAGGATCACGTCCCGGTCGCGTCGTGGCGCGGCATCGGTACGGATGGCAAGCGGCCCATCCGCGCGCAGGCTGGACCAGGCCATCCAGAGCAGATAGGCGATGCCGGCCCAGCGCAGGGCCTCGAAGGCCAGGGCGCTGGCATGCAGCAGCGCCGCCAGACCGGTGATGGCCGCCAGCATATGCGGCAGGATGCCGAGCGTGCAGCCCAGCGCCGCGACGATGGCGGCCCTGCGCCCCTGCGACAGCGCCGCCGCCAGCGTGATCACCACGCCCGTGCCGGGCGAGGCGACCACGATCAGCGAGGTCAGCAGGAATTCGGCGCCCATCGCGTCAGCGCGTCGTGCGCATGTCGAGCGCCTTGTAGATGCCGGCGCCGTAGAGGCCATGCGCGCGGAGCCCGGTGACGCGGTTGGAGACCGCCACATAGAGATTCTCGCGCGCCGTGGTCAGCCAGGGCGCTTCTTCGGCCAGCTGTCGCTGGATATTGGCGAGCGCGGTGCGGCGCACGGCGGGATCGGTCGCGCTGCGCGCCTCATCCAGCCAGGCATCGGTCTGCGGGTTGTTCCAGTTCATCCGGTTGGGCGTCGGCCGCGCCCGGCTGTGCCAGTAGAGGCTGAGCGCATCGCCCGCGGAGAAATACGGATAGGACAGGAACAGCGCATCGAATTCCTGCGTCGCCATGCGGCCCCAGGCGACGGTCGCATCGAAAAGCTGGATGCGCATCTCGATGCCGACGCGGCGCAGCGCCTGCTGGATGATCTCGCTCTGCCGCTGGTTCTCCAGCGTATTGATGCCGTAGGTCAGGAAGGTGGCGCGCTGGCCGTCCTTCACGCGGACACCGTCGGGACCCATCACCCAGCCGGCTTCTTCCAGCGTGCGCTGCGCGGCGGCGGGATCGAAGCGCGGCACCATCGCATCCGACTGCGCGTCATAGTCCAGCGTATTCGGATTGACGATGTTCAGCGCCGGCTGCGCATGACCGAACCAGACGGCTCGCACCAGTGCATTGCGATCCACCGCCTGGTGGATGGCGCGGCGCACGGCGCGGTCATTCATCACGGGCTTGTCGACCTTGAAGCCCAGATAGTAGTCCCAGAAATAGTTCGGCTGGGTCAGCAGCGTCACGGTGGGCACGCGGCGCAGGCTGTCGATCGCGACCGTCGGGACATACTGCGTGACATCCGCGGCGCCGGTCTGGATGGCGGCGAGGCGCGCGGAGGGTTCCGGCACCACGCGCCAGACGATGCGCTCGACATGCGCCGGGCCCTGGTTCTGGTACATGGGCGGGCCCCAGCGGTAGTTCGGGTGGCGCGTCAGCACCAGCTCGTTCCGCGGGGTCCAGGACTGCCAGCAATAGGGGCCGGTGCCGTTGAAGCCCTGGCTACCGAAATTCGCACCGAGGCGATCCACCGTCGCCTTGTCGATGATGCCGGCGAAGAACAGCGTCAGCTGCGACAGCAGTTCAGAGAAGGGCGCATTCAGCTCATATTCGATCGTATAGGCATCGACCGCACGGATCTCCTTCACCGGCCCGGCGCGCCAGGCCACGGGGCTGCGCGTCTCAGGCGAGATCCAGCGGTTGATGGAATAGACCACATCTTGCGCGGTGAATTCCTTGCCGTCGCAGAAGGTGACGCCGCGGCGCAGGTGGAAGGTATAGAGCTTGCCGTCCGGCGAGACGGTCCAACGCTCCGCCAGGCCGGGGCGGATGGTCTGGCCGTCGAAATCCATGGTGACCAGCGTATCGGTCATCATGCCCACCACCTCACCCGCGCTGCGCGCGGTGGAGCGGTGCAGGTCGTAGCGGTCCGCATCGATCTCGCGCAGGAACACCACGGTGTTGCGCGGCGTCTGGGCCATGGTGGGCAAGGCCGTCATCGCGGCAAGCGCCGCGACCATCGCACCCTTGAGGAATCGCATGTTCTTCTCCCTGCCTGACTAGATGCGCAGCCGGGGGTCGAGCGCGTCGCGCAGCGCATCCCCCAGCACGTTGAAGGCCAGCACGACGACGAAGATGCCGACGGCCGGGATGACGGAAATATGTGGCGCGAAGAACAGGAAGGTGCGCCCCTGCGCCGCCATCGCGCCCAGCTCCGCCACCGGCGGCTGTGCGCCGAGGCCGAGGAAGGACAGCGCCGAGCCCAGCAGGATCACCTGGCCGAAGCGCAGCGTGGCGAAGACCAGGATCGGGCTGGCGCAGTTCGGCATCAGGTGCCGCCAGATCAGCCGCGCATCGCCCATGCCCTGGGCGCGTGCCGCCTCTATGTAATCCAGCCCCAGCACCACCAGCGCGGTGGAGCGCGCGATGCGCGCCATCAGCGGGATGGTGGCGACCGCCAGCGCGATGACCACCGCCGTCACGCCCGGGCCGAAGATGGCGGCGATCGCCAGGCCGAAGAGGATGGCCGGGAAGGACAGCATGATATCGGCCAGCCGCATCAGCAGCCCGTCGATGCGCCGGTAATAGGCGGCCGCGAAACCCATCGCCACGCCGATGACGCCGCCGATGCCGAGGCTGAGCGCGCCCATGGCCAGCGTGACGCGCAGGCCGAACAGCATGCGCGACAGCATGTCCCGTCCCTGCCCGTCCGTGCCCAGCAGGTATTTCTCGTCCGGCGGCTGCATCACCGCCATCAGGTCGGTCTCGAAGGGATCGTAGGGGGCGATCCAGGGCGCCAGCAGCGCCGCCAGGACCACCAGCACGACGACCGCCAGCGAGACGGCGGCCGCAGGTTCCCGCACCAAAATCTTCAGCGTGCCGGGGCGTGCCGGCGGGACCACTTCTGTCACGCTCGCGCTCATCCGGCCCTCACCCGCGGATCGAGCACGCCATAGAGAAGATCCACCGTCAGATTCACCAGGATGAAGCCCATGGACAGGACGATGATGGTGCCCTGCGCCATCGGGAAGTCGGAGGAGAGGATGGCGCCCACCGCCAGCCGCCCCACGCCGGGCCAGGAGAAGACGGTCTCCGTCACCACCGCGCCGCCCAGAAGAAAGCCGATCTGCAGGCCGATCAGCGTGACGACCGGGACCATGGCATTGCGCAGCGCATGCCGCGTGACCACCAGCCGTTCCGTCAGCCCCTTCGCGCGTGCCGTGCGCACATGATCCGCGCCCAGCACATCCAGCACCGCCGTGCGCGTCATGCGCGCCACGGGGCCGACGAAGACACCGCCCAGCGTCACCGCCGGCAGGATCACCGCGCGCAGCCCCTGCCAGGTCCAGAGCGGCCCCTCCCGCCCCGTGAAGGGCAGCCACTGCCATTGGAAGCCGACGAACCAGATCAGCACCAGGCCGAGGAAAAAGACCGGCACGGAAACGCCGGCGACGCTGAAGGCCATCACCACGCGATCGATCAGCGAACCGCGCCAATAGGCACCCACCGTGCCCATGGCGATGCCGAGCGGGATGGACCAGACCAGGCTCGCCACCATCAGCTCCAGCGTCGGGCCGATGGTGGAAGCAAGCTCACCGGCGACGGGCACGTTGTTGATGATGGAGACGCCCAGATCGCCCTGCGCCAGGCGCCAGACATAGAGCGCGAATTGCACATAAAGCGGCTCATCCAGGCCCAGATCGGTGCGGATCTGCGCGATGACCTCGGCGCTCGCATTCGGTCCGGCGCGCACCACGGCCGGATCGGTCGGCACCACCTGCATGAGAAGAAAGCCCACCAGCAGCACGCCGAACATCACCGGCACCGCCAGCAGCAGGCGCTGCACGGCATGCCTCAGCATGGGGCGAGCGCCCCGTGCCGGTCGAAGATCACCTCGCCACCGCGCAGAGTCAGGTCGGCCCGCGTATCCTTCAGGATCAGCTCCGGGTCACAGTCAAAAATGTCGCGCGAGAGCACGGCGATATCGGCCTGCATCGCCGGCTCCAGCGTGCCGCGGCGATCCTCGGCGAATTGCGTATAGGCGCCGCACCAGGTCTGGCAATGCACCGCCTGTTCCGCCGTCAGCGTCTGGTCCGGGCCCAGCACCGTGCCGCGATTGGTCTTGCGCGTCAGCATGGTGAAGAGATTGGCGAAGGGATCGACGGAGGAGACGGGGCAGTCGCTGGACGCAGCCGGATGGTGCCCCTCCTCCAGCCAGGTCCGCATCGGATAGGCTTCCTCGCTGCGCGCGCGGCCGAGGTTGCGGATATAGAGGTCGCCGAATTCATACATGAAGGCCGGCTGCGGCACCGGCAGGATGCCGCGTGCCAGCATGCGCTTGCGCTGATGCGGCGTCAGGAAGCCGCAATGCTCGATGCGATGGCGCCGGCCGAGGAAGGGATGCGCTTCGCTATCTGCCATCTCCATGCCGACCAGCACCTGCTCGATCGCCGCATCGCCGATGGCATGGATATCCAGCTGCCAGCCCTGCTCGTGAAACAGTTTCAGCAATGCGTGGATCTTGTCGTCCGGGAAGGTGAAGACGCCCGTGCCGCCACCTGCCGACTCAAGGTAGGGATCGAAAAAGGCGGCCGTCAGGCCACCGGCCGAGCCATCGGCAAAAACCTTCACCGCGCCCCAGCGCAGCATGTCGTCGCCCTGCATCGGCCGCAGCCCGGCCTCCCAGGCCTTCAGCGCGATGCCTTCCGGATTGCCGGCGAGCACGTTCCACATGCGCATCAGGGAGCGCCCCTGCGCGACGGCGCTGCGGAAGGCCGCGACCTCCGCCATGCCGGCCGTCATGCCCACGTTCATGTCGGTGGCGGAGGCGAAGCCGAGCGAGGCCAGGTGGCGGCCCGCGCGCTCGATCGCATCCACCAGCGTCGCCTCATCCGGCTCCGGCACCACGTCGCGGATCAGCCGCATGGCGCGTTCCTGGAACAGGCCGGTCAGCGCGCCGCCCTTGCGCTCCACCACGCCGCCCTCCGGGTCCGGCGTATTGTGGCCGACACCGGCGGCGCGCATCGCGGCGGTATTCGCCACGCCCATATGGCCGCAGGTACGCACGATGAAGACGGGATTGTCGGGCGAGACGCGATCCAGCTCCGCCGCCGTCGGATGCCGGCCGATATCCAGCTCCGCATGATCATAGCCGCGGCCGAGCACCCAGGCGCCCTTCGGCGCTTCCTTCGCCGCCTTGCCGATTCGCGCCAGCACCTCATCCAGGCTGCGCACTTCCTCGGCGCGCAGATTCACACCCGCCAGCGCCAGGCCATAGGGCAGGAGGTGCATATGCGCCTCGTTGAAGGCCGGGATCGCCACGCGCCCCTCCAAGGCGACCTCCCGCGCCTGCGGCGCGGCGGCTCTCACCTCGGCCTCCGGCCCCACCGCGAGCACAAGACCGTTCCGCACCGCGAGCGCCTCGGCAAAGCCGCCTGAAAGGCCGCGAAACACGCGTCCGCCGGTCAAAATCACATCCTGGCTCATCAAGCGGCCAACCCCGTTCGCGCGTCGTCGTATGACCGGACTGTCATGCGGCGATCTGCGCCCGTCAACCCGGTGATGGCGCAACAACATTGCACAACGGCCGGTCCGCGGAGATGATCCGCTTCTTCCCTAGGCAGGATGACACAAGATGCGCAGACCTTGGCTCGGTTTGGCGGCGGCGGCCGCCCTGGCCCTCAGCTCCGGCATGGCCGCCGCGCAGTCCACGCTGCGCGTGGTGCTGATCAACGACCTTGCGAGCCTGGACCCGGTGAATTCCACCGCCGCCTTCGTCCGCAACCACGGCTTCATGGTCTACGATCAGCTTTTCGCGCTGGACAGCCAGGGCGTCGCGCGGCCGCAGATGGTGCAGGACCATGTGGCGAGCGCGGATGGTCTGGAGCATCGCTTCACGCTGCGGGACGGGCTGGCCTTCCATGATGGCACACCGGTGCGCGCCGCGGATGCCGTGGCCTCCATCCGCCGCTGGTCGCAGCGGGATATCGTCGGTCGTGCGCTGGCGGCCGCCACAGCGGCGATGGAGGTGGTGGACGACAAGACCTTCACCATTCGCCTCTCGCGCCCCTTCGCGCTGGTGACGGAGGCCCTCGCCCGCCCCACGGCGAGCGCGCTGTTCGTGATGCCGGAACGCATCGCGGCCACGCCGGCCACCACCGCCATCACGGACGCCACCGGCAGCGGCCCCTTCATCTTCCAGCCGCGCGAATGGCAGGCCGGCAATCGCGCCGTCTATCTCCGCAACCCGGCCTATCGGCCGCGGCCGGAACCGGCGGATGGCCTGGCCGGCGGCAAGGTGGTGAACATCGAGCGCCTGGAATGGGTCGCGATGCCGGACCCGGCGACGGCCGCCGCCGCGCTGCAGGCGGGCGAGATCGACTTCATCGAACAGCCCTCCCCGGACCTGATCCCGGTGCTGGAGCGCAACCGCGCTATCCGGACCTTCGCGCTGAACCCCGTGGGCTTCATGGTCTGGCTGCGCCTGAACCACACGCAGCCGCCCTTCGACAAGCTGGAGGCGCGCCAGGCGCTGCTGCACCTGATCAACCAGCAGGATGTGCTGAATGCGGTGGGTGTGCGGCCCTCCGAACAGGTGCCCTATTGCCCCGCCTACTTCTTCTGCAACACGCCGCTGCAATCCGATGCCGGCGCCGAGGGCCTGCGCGCGGAGAATCTGGACCGCGCCCGTGCCCTGCTGCGGCAGGCCGGGTATACCAACCAGCGCGTCGTCTTCATGAACGCCGCCGACAGCCCGATCAACAACGCGGCCACCCTGACCATGGCCGCCGCCTTCCAGCGCGGCGGGCTGAACATGGACGTCCCCAGCATGGACTGGGCCACCGTCACCCAACGGCGCAACCGGCGCGAGCCGGTGGACCAGGGCGGCTGGAACATGTTCGTCACGGTGGCGAATGTGCTGGACGGCCAGAACCCGCTGACCAACCTGTATCTGGCCAGCCCCTGCGAGGGCGGCCTCACCGGCTGGCCCTGCGATGCGGAGCTGGAGGCGCTGCGCCGGTCCTGGTGGGAGGAGAATGACGCGGCGAAGCGGCAGGAAATCCTGCACCGCGTCCATGCCCGCGCCTACCAGGTGCTGCCCTATATCAATGCCGGGCAGTTCCGCACGCTGGCCGCGCATCGCAGCAATATCGAGGGGCTGCGGCCGACGACGGTGCCCGTCTTCTGGGGCGTGACGAAGCGGTAGTGCTTAAGCGAGGCTGCGTCGCAGCCTCGCAATCGCACCCGGCAGGCCGCGGATGCGCAGCACGCGGCCTGTCTCGTCGTAATCCTCCGAGAGAACGCGGGCGCTCTCGTAGACCTCGCCGATCAGCCCCTGCTTCGCATAGGGCAGGATGAGCTCCTCCTCCTCCATCTGCGCCTCGAAAAAATCGATCAGCGTCTGGCGCAGCGCGGCGACATCGGCGGGCGCATGGGCCGATAGCATGATGGCATCGGGGTGCTTCGCCGCCAGTGCGGCGCGCGCTTCCGCATCCACGCGGTCCATCTTGTTCAGCACCAGGCGCGACGGCACCACATCCGCGCCGATCTCCCGCAGCACGCTGCGGCTGACCTCCAGCTGCGCCTCATAGGTCGGGTCGGAGGCATCCACCACGAAGAGCAGCAGCGAGGCCTCCAGCGCCTCCGCCAGCGTCGAGCGGAAGGAGGCGACGAGGTCGTGCGGCAGCTGCTTGATGAAGCCGACGGTATCGGAGACCAGGATGCGCGGCCGGGTCTCCGGCTGCAGGATGCGCACGGTGGTATCCAGCGTGGCAAACAGCTTGTCCTCCACCAGCACCTGGCTGCCGGTCAGCGCCCGCATCAGCGAGGATTTGCCGGCATTGGTATAGCCCACCAGCGCCACGCGCAGCTGGTCGCGCCGGGCGGAGCGGCGATTGTCGGCGTCCCGCTGCACCGCCTCCAGCTGGTCCTTCAGCTCCGAGATGCGATCGCGGATCTTGCGGCGGTCGAGGTCGAGCGTCGTCTCGCCGGCGCCCGGCCCCTGCTGCCGCCCACCGCCGCCGGAGGATTCGCGCAGGCGCGGTGCGACATATTTCAGCCGCGCCATCTCCACCTGCAGCTTCGCCTCCCGCGTATTGGCGTGGCGATGGAAGATCTCGACGATGACACCGGTGCGGTCCAGCACCTGGGCGCCCGTCGCACGCTCCAGGTTGCGGATCTGGCTGGGCGAGAGCTCGTGGTCGACGATGACGAATTCCGGCCTCGGGGCCGGGGCCTCCTCCTCCGCCGGCTTGCCGGCTGGCGCCTCCGGCGCGGTCTCGAAACGCTGGCGCGCCTTGGCGGTGGGCTTCGGCGCCATGGTGCCGATCTCGCCCGTGCCGCCGGTCAGCGCCGCCAGCTCCGCCAGCTTGCCGCTGCCGAGCAGCGAGCCGGCGCCCGTACCCTCCCGCCGCTGGGTGACCTCGCCCACCACCTCATAGCCCAGGGTCTTCACCAGCCGACCCAGCTCCTCGAGGCTGGCGGCATGGGCGATGTCGTCCACCTCCGGCGTCTGGATTCCGACGAGGACGGCGCGCGGGGTGGGGGCTTTGGTCTCCATGGCGCGGGCCTAGCACGGATCGCGCCGGAACCCAGCCTGGATCAGGCCGGCCGGCCCCGCCGGTGCAGCGCCGCCAGCCCCGCCAGGATGGCCAGCGAGACCAGCGCCGGCAGCGCCATGGGCAGCGGGTCACCCACGCGCAGATGGCTGGCCACCGCCCCCACCAGCACCAGGCCCAGCAGCGCGGCCGCGGGCAGCAGCAGCCTGCGGTGCAGCAGCGCGAAGCCGCCGGCGAATTCGATGATGCCGATGGCATACATGAACCACAGCGGATAGCCGAAATGGGCAAAGCCGTGCAGTTCGAAGGGATGCGCCGTCAGCTTCATGGCGCCGGCGATGGTGAAGAGCACCACCATCAGCCCGCGCAGCACCCAGTCCAGCCGCTGGAAACTGGTCTTCGACATGGCCATGCCCCTCACGTCGCCTCGGCCATAGCTGTCATCGGCGGACCGAGGACGATGGTGCCATAACCGGCCGCCAGCGCCGCCATCTCCTCCGGCGGCAGGCCGCCCAGGCGGGTGAACAGGGTCTCGACCCCGCCCGGCGCGAAGGTGGCGAGCATGCGGCAGGGTCCGTTACCGGCATTGATCCAGGCATGCGGGGTGCCGGCCGGGATCAGCACCAGGTCGCCGGGACCGGTCGCGAAGACCTTGTCGCCGAGGCGAAAGGTCGGGCGCCCCTCCAGCACATAGAAGGTCTCCTCCTCCGCATGCCGGTGCAGGGGGGTGGCGCAGCCGGGCTCGGAGAGGCTCTCCATCATGGAAAAGCGCCCCTGCACCTGCGCGGCATGCAGCCGGATGGCGACGCGCTCGCCGGGGATGGCGGAGAACCATTCGGCGGCGTCCTGGGCCAGGACGCGGGCCTCCACCGGGGTGGTCGGGGTTTGGGTCATCTGCGGGCTCCAGCTTCGATCAGGGGCGCCCTCTACCCGGCCAGGAGGCGGCGGGATTGTATCCGGCGCGCATGGATGGATGGATCCTGCGCCCGGCTGCGCGCTACGCCGCCCGCCGCTGCTGCCGCCGCCACAGGCCGGGCGTCTCCCCCTCCTGCCGGGCGAAGACCCGCGTGAAATGGCTCTGATCCGCAAAGCCGCAGGCCAGCGCGATCTCCGCCAGGGTGAGCTCCGGACGGGCGAGCATCTGCCGGGCCCGTGCCACCCGGCAGGCCTGCAGATAGCCATGCGGCGTGGTGCCGGTGGAGGCCTTGAAGGCGCGGGAGAAATGCGCGACGGAGAGCCGGCACTGCCGCGCGATCTCCGCCAGCGAAGGCGCCTCCGCGATATTCTCGGCGATCAATTCGCGCGCCAGGCGAAGCTGCCAGGGCGCCAGGCCACCGCCGCGCAGGCGGCCGGGTTCCGGCATCCCGCCGTAGCGCTGCACGAGGTGGGCGCAGAGACCCAGCACCAGGTGGTCGATCAGCAGCTGGCTGGCTTCCTCCGGCCGCTCCAGCGCCGCCAGCATCAGCGGGCGCAGCCCGTCCACGATCGGGTCCTGCGTGTTCCAGCCGTCGGGCGTCCGCAGGGCCCGGATCAGCGGGACCTCGGCCTCATCCGCCAGGTCATCCAGCGCGGCACGGGGGATATGCAGGTGCAGGCTGTCGAAGCGGCCGATGATGCGGCAGCTGGGGGCGGCATTGAGATCCGTGAGGTTGAAGGCGTCCGCCGCGTGGAAGACCTCCGCCATCCGCCCGGGGCCGGTGCTGATGTGGTTCCGCGGCGCGGGGCCGACATGCATGATGGCGAGATGCGCATCGTGGCGGAAAGACTGCAGGACGACCTCCCCCTCCTCCTCCTGCCGCAGTCGGCCGAGGGTCAGGGTGGCGTTGTGATAGCGGGTGCGGAAAAGCGCCTCCGGCCGCCGCCCCTGCTTCACCCAGGAGAGGGATGTGTCGCGTCCATGCATGGCGCGGCAATCTGCCGAAGTCCTGACGCCCCCGCAACAGATTGCGGCGCGCGGCCCGATCATCTCCTGGCGAGCTTGGCCGCGGCTATTCCGCCCGGCGCCGGCGCAGGGCCAGGTCCAGCAGCAGCAGGCCGGTGGTGAAGACCACCAGCAGCACGGCCACCGCCGCCATGGCGGGGTCCAGGTTCTCGTTGATGCCGTCCCAGATCCGGCGCGGCAGGGTGAAGACATCGCGGGAGGCGATGAACAGCACGATCACCAGCTCGTCCCAACTGTGGATGAAGGCGAAGATGGCGCCCGAGAGGATACCGGGCGCGATGCGCGGCAGGATCACCCAGCGCAGGGTCTGGGACAGGCTGGCCCCCATGCCCCGCGCCGCCTGTTCCAGCCGCGGGTCGAAGGCCGCCAGCGCGGTGGAAACCGTGATGACGACATAGGGGATGCCCGTGACCCCATGCGCGATGGCCACCCCCATGAAGCGGTCCAGCAGGTCCAGCCCCGCGAAATAGCGGTAGAGCCCCACGGCATAGACGATGGAGGGGATGATGATGGGCAGCAGCATCAGCGCCCGCACCAGGTTGGTGGACCGGCTGGCGACCCGCCAGCAGCCGATGGCGCAGAGCGTGCCGGCCGCGACCGCGATGCCCGTTGCCACCACGGCGATCAGGAAGGATTGCCAGATCGAGGCCAGCCATTCCGGCGAGCCCAGCACCGTCGCGTAATGCCGCAGCGACAGCGCCTCCTTCGGCAGGGAGAGGAAGCGCTGGTCGGTCATCGAGACCGGGAGGATGATGCTGATCGGCAGCAGCAGGTAAAGCGCCACCGCCCAGGCGGCGCCACGCGCGAAAATGCCGGGCCTGTGCGCCATCATGCGCCGCCACCCCCGAACACGCGCTTCATATCCACGAGGCGGGAGAAGATCGCCAGTGTCGCGAGGATGGCCACCACCAGCACGGTGGCCATCATGGTGCCGAGCCCCCAGCGCAGCAGGTCCAGGATCTGCAGCCCGATCCACTCCGCCACCATCAGCGTCTTGCCCCCGCCCAGCAGCGCCGGCGTGATGTAGAAGCCGAGCGAGAAGATGAAGACCAGTACGCCGGCCGCCAGCAGCCCCGGCAGCGACAACGGCAGGAATATCTTGCCGAAGATGGTGATGCGGCTGGCGCCCAGCCCGCGCGCGGCGGCCAGCAGGCGCGGGTCGATCTCCCGCATGCTGGCCAGCATCGGCAGCACGGCGTAGGGCACCATGTAGTGCACCATGCCGACGACGATGCCGAATTCGTTCCAGACCAGCTGCAGCGGTTCGGTGATGAGGCCGGCGCCGATCAGCGTCTCATTCACCAGCCCCTGGCGGCGCAGCAGCGTCACCCAGGCGAAGGCGCGGACCAGAACGGAAATCCAGAGCGGCACCAGCACGGCGAGAATCCACCAGCGCTGGGCGGAGGGATTGGCCAAGGCGATGCGGTAGGACAGCACATAGCCCAGCAGCAGGGACAGCGCGGTGGTGAGGACGCAGATGCGCAGCGTGGTGAGGATGACCCGCTGCACGCTCTCGCTGGTGAAGAGCCGCTCGTAATTGCCGAGGCCCGGCGAGGGCTCGGTGAAGGAGATGGCCAGCACCTGCGCGATGGGCGCGACATAGAAGGCCGTCATCAGCAGGAAGGCCGGCAGGATCAGCAACCACCATCCGAGATCCTGCCGGCGGATCATGCGGCGTCTTCCAGCACCGGGACGCTCGCCTTTGCGCTCCATCCGAGGCGGACGGGCAGGCCCTCGCGTGGCGCGATGGGCGCGTTCCAGCTCGGCAGGGTGATGCGCAGCGTGCCGAAATCGGGCGTCGCGACGTTAAGCGCATAGCCGGCGCCGAGATAGGACCAGCTTTCGATGGTGCCGGCGACGCTGTTCTGGGCCGCCTCGCCCTCCGCCAGCAGCGCCATCTTCTCGGGGCGCAGGCTGAGCAGCGCCGGGCTGCCGAGGGCTGGCGCTTCCGTGGCTGCCGTCACCACCCGCGTCGTCCCCGCGCCGATGGCGAAGCCGCCGGCAAAAACCTCCTGCACCGTGCCGGCGAGGAAATTGGACTTGCCGAGGAAGTCGGCGACGAAGCGCGTGCGCGGCGCCTCGTACAGTTCCGCCGGCGCGCCCTGCTGCACCAGCCGGCCGTGGTTCAGGATGGCCACGCGGTCCGAGAGCGACAGCGCCTCCTCCTGGTCATGCGTGACATTGACGAAGGTGCGGCCGATGCGGCGGTGGAGCGCCTTCAGCTCGTCCTGCAATTCCGCGCGCAGCTTCTTGTCCAGCGCCGAGAGCGGCTCGTCCAGCAACAGCAGCGCGGGCTCAAAAACCAGCGCGCGGGCCAGGGCGACGCGCTGCTGCTGGCCGCCTGAGAGCTGCCGCGGCAGGCGTTCGCCGAAGGCGGAAAGCTGCACCAGGTCCAGGGCCGCGCGCACCTTGGCCTCGCGCTCCGCAGCCCCCAGCTTGCGGACGCGCAGCGGGAAGGCGACGTTCTCCGCCACCGTCATATGCGGGAACAGCGCATAGCCCTGGAAGACCATGCCGAAGTCGCGGCGTTCCGGCGGCAGGGCGGTGATGTCCCGGCCATCGAGCAGGATGGCGCCCTCGCTGGGTTCCACGAAGCCCGCGATGCACATCAGGATGGTGGTCTTGCCGCTGCCGGAGGGGCCGAGCAGGGTCAGGAATTCCCCCTGCCCCACCGCCAGCGACACATCCGCCACCGCCGTGAAGCTGCCGTAGCGCTTGCTCAAGCCGCGCAGGGCGAGCGCATGTCCCGCGGCCGACATCAGGCGCGATAATCCGGCTGCTCGCGATCCAGTTTTCTGCGCAGCGCCTGCCAGGGCAGCCAACCCTTGGTCGGCCCCGTGCTGAACTGTTTTCTTGTGCGCTCCACGGTGGCGTCGGAGGCCACAGCCAGCGGCGCACCGGAGGATTGCGCCGCGATCTGGACGCGGCAGGACTGTTCCAGATACCACATCCAGTAGAAGGCCTCCGCCACCGTATGCCCCACGGTGAGCAGGCCGTGATTCCGCAAAATCATCGCGGGCTTGTCGCCGAGGTCCTGCACCAGGCGCTCGCGCTCCGAGAGATTGTCGTCATCGGCGACGCCCTCGTAGTCGTGGATCGCGACGCGGCCGATGAACTCCATCATCATCTGGTTCAGCGGCAGCAGCCCGCCCTGCTGCGCCGCCACCGCCATGCCCGCCAGGGTATGCGTGTGCATCACGCAATTCGCATTGTCGCGGCCGCGATGCACGGCGGAGTGGATGACGAAGCCGGCCGGATTCACCGGCCAGGTGGTCGGCTGCCGCGGCTCCCCATCCGCATCCACCAGCACGAGGGAGGAGGCGGTGATCTCCTCAAAGAGCAGGCCGTAGGGGTTCACGAGGAAGCGGTGCCCCTCCCCGGGCACGCGCACCGACAGATGGGTGAAGACCAGATCCGTCATGCCGTGCAGTGCGATCAGGCGGTAGGCGGCGGCGAGGTCCTCGCGCAGCTCCTGCTCGGTCGGCACATGGTCCGGGTCGGGCCGGACAGGCGGCGGGGGGAGAGCCATTCAATAGCCTCGCGCGTGGTCGTAGAGGTTTGCAAGGGGACGGCCCGCCGCGAGATCCGCGATCGCCTGCGCCACGTAATGCGCGCGTTCCCGCCGGCTCGGCAGGCTGGCCATATGCGGCGTGACGATCGCCCTGGGATGCGCCCAGATCGGGCTATCGGGCGGCAGCGGTTCCGTCTCGAAGACATCGAGCACCGCCCCGCTGAGCTGGCCGGACTCGAGCGCGGCGATGATGTCGTCCAGATTCTGATGGCTGCCGCGCCCGACATTCACCAGCCCCGCCCCCTTCGGCAGTTTTGCGAGGAGCGGCGCGGAAAGGATCCCGCGGGTCTCGGAGGTCGCGGGCAGCAGGCAGACGAGGAGGCGTGTCTCCGACAGGAAGGCGTCGAATTCCTCCGGCCCCGCAAAGCACTGCACGCCCGGCAGCGCCTTGCGCGAGCGGGACCAGCCGCGCACGGGAAAGCCCAGCCCCTGCAGCATCGCCGCCGCGCGGCTGCCCATATTGCCGAGGCCCATGATGCCGACCGGCGCCTGCGGCGCGGTGTAGTCCGGGTCGAGAAACTTCCATTTTGCCTGCGCCTGGTTCAGCGCGACCTGCCGCGCATCCTTCAGCAGCGACAGCACCGCCCAGCAGACGAATTCGCCCATGCGCTGCGTGGCGCCCGCTGGCCCCATACGCATCAGCGGCACGTGCTTCGGCAGCGTCGGATCGGCGGTGATGAAGTCCACGCCCGCGCCGGCGCCGAAGATCACCCGAAGGTTCGGCAGCGCCGCCAGCCGGCCCGGCTCCGGGTCCCAGGCCAGCACATAGTCCACATCCTCCGGCGCCACGCTGGAGTCATCCCACCAGCGCACCGCGAGCCCCGGCGCATATTCGGCGAAATACCGCTGCCATTCCGGCATGGCGGCTTCGCCACCGGATTTCACCAGGATCGTCGGCATGGAATCCCTTGTCGGCCTGCTTGCGGCGCGGTCATGCCGCGCCGCAGCAAAACTGCCCTCAGCCGGTGACCATGTCGATATAGTCCGCATTGGCCTGGGCATAATTCTGCCCCCACCAGCGGCCATCCTGCGCCACCTGCACCCGCGCATTGGCGGGCTCGGTCGGGTTGTACTTCTTGAACTCCTCGGGCACGAGCGCCGCCGCATCCGGATTGGTCGGGCCATTGCCGAGGAACTTCAGCAGCTCCACCTGCGGCGCCGCATTGGCCAGCATGGAGGCCAGCAGTTTCTGCACCAGCGCGCCGCCGGGATTGCCGCGCGGGCTGACGAAGATGCCCGGCTGCAGGATGCCCTGGTTCCAGATGAACTTGAAGCGGCCGTTGCTCTCCTGCTCCAGCACCTTGGCGCGGGTGTGCCAGAGCATGCCCATCACCGCCTCGCCGGTACGGATGAACTGTTCCGATTCCGACCCGCTGTTCCAGAAGACCAGGCTGCGGCGGATCTCGCGCACCCGCGCGAGGCAGGCGCGGATATCGAGCGGGTAGAGATTCTCCGGACTCTTGCCGAGGGAAAGCTGCGCCACGTCCAGCGCGCCGGCGGCATCCCGCCGCAGCAGGCGCGTGCCGGGGAATTTGCGCAGGTCCCAGAAATCCGCCCAGCCGGTCGGCGCCTCGGCGAACTTGCTGCTGTCATAGACCAGCACATTGCTGAAGGAATAGGGCGCGGCGCCGTGTTCCAGCGCGAAGGTCGGGCCGATGACATGGGCGCGGTTCACCACGCTGTAGTCGATGGGGTTCAGCAGGTTCATGCCGCCCAGCAGGTAGGAGGAAGTGGCGGAGCTGTCGCAGAGGTCCCAGGTGACGCGGCGCGATTCCACCATGGAGCGGATGCGCCCGGCCGAAGGCCCGGTGCTGTCCTGCACCACCGTCACGCCCGGATTGGCATCGGTGAAGGGCTTGCCGTAGAAATTCCCAAAACCCTGGTTGGCAATGCCGCCCCAGTTCACCATCACCAGCTGCTGCGCCGCCTGCGCCTGGGCCGCATCCGGCATGGCACCGGCGACGCCGAGCGCCGCCAGCCCCGCCATCAAGCCGCGCCGGCTGACCTCGCCGCGCCGGAACTTCTGCAGCGCCAATTCGACGCAATCCTGCTGAAAGCTTTGCATACGATGTCTCCGATTTACGAAAGCCCCTGCTGGTCCCCTTGATCCGCGGCGTCTCCGGCGGGAACCTTGTTGGGACCAAGTGAACAGCGGGACGGGCGCCACGGCAATGACTGATCTTCATCCGCTCTTTGCCCCCGGCTTTCAGGCCCGCCCCTGGTGGTGGGAGGCCGCCGAGCCGCCCGACCGCGACAATGCCCTGCCCGACCATACCGCCGTCGCCATCGTCGGCGGCGGCTATGCCGGGCTTTCGGCCGCTCTGACGCTGCGCCGGCTCGGGCATCAGGTGACGGTGCTGGATGCGGAGCGGATCGGCTGGGGCGCCTCCTCTCGCAATGGCGGCATGGTCTCGGGCGGGCTGAAGGTGGCCTCGACGGGGCTTGAGGCGCAGTACGGCCCGGAGCAGGCGCAGCGCATCACGGAGACCGCGGCCGCCTCCTTCCCCTTCATCGAGGAGACCATCGCGCGGGAGGGGATCGACTGCGACTACGTCCGCTGCGGCCGCTACATGGGCGCCTGGTCCAAGGGCCACTACCGCGCCATGGCGGAGCGCGCGGAATGGATCGAGAAGGTCACCGGCCTGCCGACCGAGATGGTGCCGAAGGAACGCCAGCGCGAATTTTTGGGGAGCGACCACTACCATGGCGGCATGGCGGCCGCGGCCACCGGCAGCCTGCATCCCGGCAAATATGCGCGTGGCCTGGCGGCGGCGGCGGAAGGTGCGGGCGCAAGGCTGGTGGACGGCGTGCGCGTCGCCGGCGTGAAGCAGGAGGGCAGCGGCTTTCGCCTGGCGACCGACAAGGGCGAGCTGCGCGCCGATGCGGTGCTGGTGGCCACCAACGGCTATACCAAGGACGCCCGCGGCACCGCCTTGCCCTGGCTCGCGCGCCGGCTGGTGCCGCTGAACTCCTACATCATCGCGACCGAGGAACTGCCGCCGGAGACCATGGACCGGCTGTTCCCTGGCCGCCGCATGATCTCGGACAGCAAGCGCGTGCTGAACTATTTCCGGCCCTCGCCGGACGGCAAGCGCGTGCTCTGGGGCGGCCGCGCGAGTTTCCGGGCGGCGACCGCGGAGCAATCCGCGCCGACGCTGCACAGCTACATGACGGCGACCTTCCCGGAACTGGCCCAGACAAGGATCACCCATGCCTGGACGGGCTATGTCGCCTTCACCTTCGACTACCTGCCGCATATCGGCGTGCAGGATGGCGTGCATTTCGCGGCCGGCTGCCAGGGCAGCGGCGTCGCCATGGCCACCTGGCTCGGCCACAACGTGGCGCTGAAGCTGGCCGGCGCGGCGAATGAGCGCTTCGCGCTCGACGGGCTGAATTTCCCGTCGCGGCTGACCTATACCGGCACGCCCTGGTTCCTGCCGTTTGTGGGCGGCTGGTACCGGCTGCGCGACCAGATCGACCGGATGGCGGCATGAGCCCGGATTTTCTGCTCCTCAACGGCCACATCGCCACGATGGATGCGGCCGGCACCGAATGCACGGCGCTGGCGGCCCTCAACGGCCGCATCGTTGCGCTGGGCGATGACAGCCTGCGCGACCTCGCCGGGCCAGGCACGAAGATCCTGAACGCCGAGGGCCGCCGCGTGCTGCCCGGTATCGTCGACAGCCACGCCCATCCGGATGCCTATGCGCTGCGGCTGCGTGCCTGGACGCTGGTCTCGCCGGAGCATGTGGCGACGCGGGACGCGCTGCTCGCCCGCATCCGCGCGCGCTGCGCGCAGGCAGCGCCTGGCCAGTGGTGCGCCTTCTACCGCCTGAACGAGCGCGCCTCCGGCGGCTACCCGACGCTGGCGGAGCTGGATGCGGCGAGCCTCGGCCGCCCCATCTTCATCCTGCGCACCGATGGCCATCTCGGCCTCGCCAATTCCGCCGCCTTCGCCGCCTGCGGCGTCACCCGCGAAACGCCCGACCCCGCCTTCGGCCGCTTCGACCGCCTGGCCGATGGCAGCTTCACGGGGCTGGTGCGGGAGACGGCGGCGCATGTCTTTCTCAATGCGGTGCATGGCCAGGATAGCGAGGCCGATATCGCCGAGGGCATGGAGCAGGTGCAGGACCAGTGCCTGGCCGCGGGGATTACCTCGGTCGCCAATTCGCTGACGCCGGCCAAGGCGATCCGCGCCTATCAGAAGATGCGGCGCGACGGAAAATGGCGGATGCGGATGGGCATCATCGCCTCAGGCCGCGACGAGCCGCTGATCCCCGCCTTGATCGGCGCCGGCATCCAGTCGGGTTTCGGCGATGACTGGCTTCGGCTGATCGGCGTGGAATGGTGCCCGGATTGCTCCACCAGCGGCCGCACCGCCGCTTATTGGGACCCCTATCTCGGCACGCCCGTGCCCGGCGAGCCGGTGCCCAATACCGGCATGCTGCTCTATGAGAAGGAGGATCTGACGCAGCGCGCCACGGCCGCGCATGCGGCGGGATTGCAGGTGATGATCGAAGGCGTCGGCGACCGCGGCATCGATTTTGCCCTCGATGTCATGGAAGCCGCGCTGGCCGCGCATCCCTTGGCCGATCACCGCATGCGCGTCGAGCACTGCTGCTACGTTACGCCGCCCATCCTGGCACGACTGAAGCGCGGCGGCTTCGTGGACAGCTCCGCCACCGGCTTCATGGACGAACTCGGCGAAGCCTATGTCGCCAATCGCGGGCAGGAGGCGATGCGCCACATGTGGCCGCATCGCGCGCTGATCGATGCCGGCATCCCCGCCCCCGGCCATTCGGACTTCGCCGTCTGCCGCGTCTCCCCCTGGACCGCGCTGGCCGCCATGGTCACCCGCCGCACCACCACCGGCGCGGATCTTGATGCCAGCCAGGCCGTCACGCCGCTGGAGGCCGTCCGCGCCTACACCACCCTCGGCGCCTGGGCGCAGCGGGAGGAGGCCGAGAAAGGCTCGCTGGAGATCGGCAAGCTGGCCGACCTCATCGTGCTGGATCGCGACGTGCTGAATGGCGAGGGCATCGCGGAGACCCAGGTGAAGGCCACCGTCGTCGGCGGCGTGCTGCGTCACCAGGCGTGACGGCGCGCCTCAGCCCGGCCGATATCGCGCTGCTGCTGCTGCTCTGCGCCAGCTGGGGCTTTGCGCAGGTGGCGATGAAGCTGGGCGGCGAGGGGATTTCGCCGCTGGTACAGGCGGGGCTGCGCTCCGCGCTCGCCGTGCCGCCGCTGCTCGCCTGGTGCTGGTGGCGCGGCGTGACGCTGGTGAAGCGGGACGGCACGCTGGCGGCGGGGCTGCTCTGCGGCGCGCTCTTTGCGCTGGAATTCTACGCCATCTTCGCGGCGCTGGAGCGCACCACGGCGGCGCGCGTTGGCGTGCTGCTCTATACCGGGCCCTTCTTCGCCACCCTCGGCACGCATTTCCTGCTGCCGGATGACCGGCTGACGCGGCGCAAGCTGGCCGGGCTGCTGCTCGCCTTCTGCGGCCCGCCGCTGATTTTTGCGGATCGGCTCGGCGGCATGCAGCTGGCGGGCGATGCGCTGGCGCTGCTCGCCGGCCTCGCCTGGGGAGGCACCATCGCCACCATCAAGGCGAGCGGCCTGACGCGCATCGCGCCGGAGCGCACGCTGCTGTATCAGCTTCTGGTGTCCTCCCTGCTCATCCCCCTCGGCTTCGCACTGGGCGAGGCCGGCATCTTCGCGCCGAGCGCCGTGGTCTGGTGGTCGCTGGCCTATCAGGTGCTGGGCGTCGCCTTCGCCAGCTACGTCGCCTGGTTCTGGCTGATGGCCCGCCACCCGGCCTCCCGCCTCGCCCCCTTCCTGTTCCTGACGCCCGCCTTCGGCGTGGTTTTTGCGGCCCTCATCCTGGCGGAGCCGATCACCCCGGCCCTGGTTGGCGCGCTGCTGCTGATCGGCGCCGGCATCTGGGTGGTGAACCGCGCATGAGCGGCCGCCGCCCGCCGCCGCCGCGCGCGGCAAAATCCTTCCGCGAGCGCTGGGGCGCGCTGCGCAACCTTGGCCCCTTCCTGGCCCTGGTCTGGCGCACCAGCCCCTGGCTGACCACGGCCTCCCTCGCCCTGCGCCTGGTGCGCGCGCTGCTGCCGGTGGCGGCGCTGTTCCTGGGAAAACTGATCATCGACGATGTGGTGGCGCTGCTCGGCGAGCAGCCGCGGCCGGACAGCCCCTGGGCCTGGTATGAATCCGGCCGGCTAAACTGGCTCGGCTGGCTGGTGCTCGCGGAGTTCGGCCTCGCCATCCTGGGCGACCTGCTGGGCCGCATTGTGGGGCTGGTGGATACGCTGCTGGGGGAGCGCGTGGCCAATGATGCCTCCATCCGCCTGATGCGCCATGCGGCGACGCTGGACCTTGCGACCTTCGAGGATGCCGCCTTCCAGGACCAGCTCGACCGCGCCCGCCGCCAGACCAGCGGGCGGATGCAGTTCCTCGGCTATCTGCTCAACCAGGTGCAGGACCTGCTGACGGTGGCGAGCTTCGCCGCCGGCCTGCTGCTCTATGCCCCCTGGCTGATCCTGCTGCTGCTGGTGGCGCTGGTGCCGGCCTTCCTCGGCGAATCCCACTTCAATGCGCAAAGCTATGCGCTGGACTATTTTCGGGCGCCGGAGCGGCGGGAGCTGGACTATCTGCGCGCCACCGCCGCCAGCGCCGAGACGGCGAAGGAGGTGAAGGTCTTTGGCCTCAACGGCTTCCTGATCGACCGCTACGCTGCCCTCTCCGCCGCCTTCTACGCGGGCAACCGCAGGCTGGCGCAGCGCCGCGCGGGATGGGGCGGCGCCTTCACCGCGATCGGCACCGTGGGCTACTATCTGGCCTTCGCCTTCATCGTCTGGCGCACGCTCGGCGGCGCCTTCAGCGTCGGCGACCTGACCTTCCTGGCCGGGTCGTTCCGGCGGCTGCGGCAATTGCTGGAAGGGCTGCTGACCGGCTTCTCCACCACCGCCAGCCAGGCGCTGTACCTTGATGACCTGTTCCGGTTCTTCGAGGTGAAGGCCGAGATCCTCTCGCCCGAAGACCCGCTGCCGGTGCCCTCCCCCATCCGCCAGGGTTTCGTCTTCGAGGATGTGGGCTTCCGCTACCCCGGCGCCGAGCGCTGGGCCGTGCGCCACCTTTCCTTCACCCTCAGGGCCGGCGAGGTCGTCGCCCTGGTCGGCGAAAACGGCGCCGGCAAGACCACGCTCGTCAAACTGCTGACTCGGCTCTACGACCCGGATGAGGGCCGCATCCTGTTGGATGGTCGGGATCTGCGCGACTACGACCTGGACGCGCTGCGCGGCAGCATGGGCGTCATCTTCCAGGACTTCGTCCGCTACAACTTCGCCGCCGCCGACAATATCGCGGTCGGCCGCATCGAGGCCCGTGACGATACCGCGCGGATCGAACGCGCCGCCCGGCGCAGCCAGGCCGATGCGGTGATCGCCCGCCTGCCGGAGGGCCTGGCCCAGATGATCGGCAAGCGCTTTCGCAACGGCGTCGAGCTCTCGGGCGGGGAGTGGCAGAAGATGGCGCTCGCCCGCGCCTATATGCGGGAGGCGGAGGTGCTGGTGCTGGACGAGCCCACCGCCGCGCTGGATGCGCGCGCGGAGTATGAGGTCTTTGCGCGGTTCAAGGAACTCAGCGAGCGGCGCACGGCGGTGCTGATCTCGCACCGCTTCTCCTCCGTCCGCATGGCGGATCGCATCCTGGTGCTGGCGGATGGCCGGGTGGAGAGCCAGGGGACGCATGAGGAATTGCTGGCGGAAGGCGGCCGCTATGCGGAGCTGTTCGAGCTGCAGGCGGCGGGATATCGCTAACAGGCCGCGGAATAAGCCCTCTCCACCCGCAGGGGGGAGAGGGCGTTTTAGCGAATTTTCACAGCCTGGTTACGCTTCAGCGCCAGCCGCTGCGGCGCCTCCGCCACCTTCACCTCCCCAAACCGCGCCAGCACATCCGCCGGCCACTGCGCCACCTTCCGCGTCGCGAGATCGACGCAGAGGAACAGCACCTCGTTCTCCGCCGACAGCCACCCCTCCTCGGCATGGTACAGCCGGTGCCGCAGCAGCAGCCGCTTGGCATCGAAGGCCAGCAGCGCGCTTTCCGCCGCCAGCGGCGCGTCCAGCACCACCTCCCGCCGATAGGCCTGCCAGGATTCCACGGCGAAGGTGCCCAGCCCCCGCGCCCGCAGCGCCGGGCCGAGGCCCCATTCCGGCCAGACCTCATCCGTCGCGAGGTCGAAGACCACCAGGTAATAGGCCAGGTTCATATGGCCATAGTGGTCCACCCATTCCGGGCGGACTTTCCCCAATCCTACCCGCATCCCGGATATGCCAGCCACCCCAGCTCCCTTCCCGCCCCGTCCACCACGCGCCAGGCATCCACGCAGCGCCGCTCCGGCATGAAGGCGCGCAGCGCCTCATCCGGCCGGCGATCCGCTTCCGCCACCGGGGCGCGGCGCTCCACCAACATGCCATTCGGATGCGCCAGGCAATCCTCCCGCGCCCCGCCTGGCAGCAGCAGGCGGGCCATGGTCAGGCCGCGTTCGCCCTCCCAGGCCGCCACCACCATGCCGCCGGGACGGGTGGCAAGGCAGGCGCGCAAGGCGGGCGCCAGCTCCACCACCCGCGTCTCCCAACCGGGTGCCTGGGCCAAGGCCAGAACCGGCCAAAGGGCCAGCAGCCAGCCGGCCCGGCCCGGGATCAATGGATCTCGTCCGCCTGCGCGATCGCGGCCGCCAGCTTCGCCGCGCTGAAATCCGGGTCCTTGCAGAGGTCCAGGATCACCTTCTCCTTCCGCGCGCCCAGCTCGATCGCGGCGGGAATCTTGCGGACGGCGTCGTGCGGGATCACCACCGCGCCGTGGTGGTCGGCATGGATCACATCCTCATGCTGCACATGCATCCCGTGCACCGTCACTTCCTGCCCATAGGCCACCATGTGCACGAAGGCATGGCTGGGGTTCACCACGCCGGCCAATAGCTGAAAACCGGGCGCCAGCATGTCGAGGTCGCGGATCGAGCCATTGGTGATGCCGCCCTGCGCGCCCAGCGCCTTGTGCACCGCGGAATGCACCTCCCCCCAGAAGGCGCCGACGCCGGGGGTGTCGTCCAGGTCCTGCAGCACCACGATGGTGGGCAGGGAGGCGCGCTCCACATACTCGTACCAGCCGAGCCGAATCTTGCGGTCCTCCTCCTTCGGCCGGCCGGAGGGGGCGGCGGCGCGGATGGTGCCGGTGCGCGCCAGGCCGCAGATCGGCTGCAGCTTGCGGTCGGCGGCCACCAGCGGCCGCACCGTGAAGCCATGCCCGCGCCGCGCCGGGGCCACGAATTCCAGGGCGTTGCAAATGGTCGGCGTATCCCACTGCCGCAGGGTTTCCAGGTCTTCCAGCGTGAAGGGGTGCTCGGCCATGCTTCGTTTCCTCGTTCCGGGTCCTGCCCAGGGGGGTTCCCCCTTGCCCGAGCATCCAGCGGCGGGTCGCCGCCGTCAAACCGGCCGCGCTTGTTGCCGGGGGGCGCGGCCTGTAGCCTGCGGGCCAAGGTAAACAGGCCAGCCGGACCCTCGCATGCCCCGCTTCGCACCTTCCCAGGACCAGGGCTGAGCCATGCCGGACAACGCTGCCGCCAGGCCCGCCCCACATGTCGCCGGCCTGCGCGCCGGCACCGCCGCGCCCGGGGCCTCCCGATTCGGCGCCTGGCTTGGCCGCATCGGCGTCCGGGCCGGGCTCATCACCCTGCTCATGGTCCTGGTGGTGGGCCTGCTCTCCGGCGCCGCGCTGGTGGTGGTGGGCCGGCAGGTGGTGATCATCGAACGCCTGGGCCTGCGGGACCGCGATGCCGATGCGGCGGTGGATGACCTGGCGCTGAACGTGGCGGATTTCTCCTCCGCCTTCGCCAGCGTCATCGCCGGCGTGCTGCAGCCGGGGCCGAGCGCCCAGCGCATGGTCCGCAATGGCCAGCTCATCGGCGAGTCCTTCGACCGGATGGTCGCCCTGCTCGGGCCGCAGATCGACCCCATCGTGCTGGGCGGCGGCGTCGACATGGCCCGCCGCCTGCCGGACTTCACCGAACAGGTGCGCGCCGCCTTCGCCGGCCGGCAACGCGCGATGTTCGGCCCGCTGCATGAGGAATGGCTGGACTTCGCCTCCGCCTTCAACCGGGTGGCCACGGCGGCGCGGGCCGAGGTGAAGCGCAGCTCCGACGAATCGCTGGCCGCCGCGCGGCACCTGGAACAGCAGGCGCGCACCATCGTCATCGCCGCCGCCATCGTCGGGCTGGTGGGCTGCGCCCTGGTCTGGGTGGTGCTGGTGCGGCTGCTGGCGCGGCCGCTGTCGCGGCTGGCGGGTGCCATGGTCAGCCTCTCCCGCGGCGCGGTGGAGACCGCGGTGCCGGGGGCGGATCGCACCGACCAGGTGGGCGACATGGCGCGCGCCCTGCTGGTCTTCCGCGAGAACCTGGTCGCCGCCCGCAACCTGACCGAGACGGCGCTGGAGAATGCCCGCCGCACCGCCATCGCCACCACCCAGGCCTCGGATGCCATCAGCCAGGTCTCGGACGGCGCGATGACCCAGCTTGCGGAGCTGCGGCAGGTGGAGGAGGCGCTCGGCCAGACCCAGGACGCGGTGCGCGAGGTGAACCGCACGACGCAGGACAGCAGCGACCGCGCGGATGAGTCGAAAACCCTCCTGGCCGAGAATCTCGTGAAACTGCGCAGCCTGATCGAGCTGGTGGATGCGGTGGCCGAGGATACGGAGCGCGTGACCCGCATCGCCGGCACCATCGCCAAGATCGCGACCCAGACCAATATCCTGGCGATCAATGCCGCCATCGAGGCGGCGCGGGCCGGCGAGCATGGCCGGGGCCTCGCCGTGGTGGCGGAGGAGGTGCGCGCGCTGGCCGCCAGCAGCGAGAGCCTGGCGCAGGAAATCGCCGATGTCGTGCTCGTCGCCGGCCGCCGCACCCGGGAGGGCAGCGGCACCGCCGCCGCGGTGGGCGAGGCGATGGACGAGCTGGAAACCCTGGTGACGGAAAGCGCCCGGCTTGCGGGGGCCATCGCGGTGGCGATGGAGGAGCAGCAGGCCACCGTCACCTCCATCACCGACCGGGTCAGCACCCTGTCCCGCATCGGCCAGTCCAATGCGACGGCGGCCGAGGAGATCACCGTGACCATGATCGACCTGTCCAAACTGGCGGCCGAGACGCGCAGCGTGGTGGAAGCCATGGCTTCCGATCGAGGGAGCAAGGCGTGAGCGAGACCCAGTTGCAGGGCGAGGATGTCGCGATCCTCGTCGTCGACGACAGCAGCTTCAACCGGCTGGTGCTGAAGCGCCGGCTGGCGGAACTCGGCTACCCCAATGTCACCATGGCCGAGGACGGCGTGCAGGGGCTGGCGGCGCTGGAGAAGGCGCGCTTCGACATCATGCTGCTCGACCTCGAGATGCCGAATCTGGACGGCATCGGCGTGCTGGAGCAGCTGCGCGTCGTGCGCGGCGCGGCGCCGCCCGTCATCGTCATCTCCGCGCTGACGGAGATGGAGAAGATCGTCCGCTGCATCGAGCTGGGCGCCGAGGACTATCTGCCGAAATCCTTCGACCCGCCCCTGCTCAAGGCCCGCCTGGGCGCGGTGCTGGAGAAGAAGCGGCTGCGGGACCTGGCCGATGCCCGGCTGGCGGCGCTGGAGGCGGAGCTGGAATCGGCCCGCGCCGCGCAACTCTCCCTGGTGCCGCGCGACTTCCCGGGCGCGGCCACCGGGCAGCTCGCGGTGCATGCGGCGATGGTGCCGGCGCGGCAGGTCGGCGGCGACCTCTATGACTGCCTGCGGCTGGATGCGAAGCACATGCTGTTCGCCGTGGCCGATGTTTCGGGCAAGGGCGCGCCGGCGGGGCTGACCATGGCGCGCACCCTCGGCCTGATGCGTGCCGCGGCGAAGCGCATGGCGCCGACGGATGGCGCACCGGACCCCGGCGACATCCTCACCATGACCAATGACGACCTGGCCGCCGACAATGAAAGCCAGACCTTTGTGACCGTCGTGGTCGGCGTGATCGATGGCACCACCGGCGCCGGGCGCATCGCCGTCGCGGGGCACGACATTCCCATCCTGGTCGCCGCCGGCGCCGCGCCCTGGCTGATGCCGAAACTGCGGCGGCAGCCGGCGCTGGGCGTGATGGAGGGCATCCCCTATGCCTCCGACCCCTTCCAGCTCGAGGCCGGGCAGACGATGTTCTGCTATTCGGACGGCGTCTCGGAGGCCGAGGACGACAAGGGCGGCTTCTTCGGCCGCGAACGCCTGGAACAGGCCCTGGCCGGCGCCGGCACCGACCCGCGCCAGGTGGTGGATACCGTGCTACGCGCCGTGACGGCCTTCGCGAACGGCGCCCCCCAGGCGGATGACATCACCGCGCTCGCCCTGCGCTACGCGGGATAGGCGACAAGGCCCCCTCCCCCTGCAGGGTGGAGAGGGCCTCGGCCGCCTCTCAGCCCGGCAGGACCGGCGCGTTGGTCACGTGGAAGACGCCATCGGCCGCCAGCACATTGGCGCGGGTCACGGCCACCGGGGCGCGGCCGGCCACCGGGGTCACGCCCTCCCGCGCCAGGGTCGCGGTGCGGGCGCCGGTGGGCTGCACCAGCAGCCGGGCGCGGTCCCAGGTCACCACCACGTTGCGGCGGGCCGCGATATCCTCGAAGCGCAGCAGGCCGAAGGCCGCGTTGGCGAAGACCATCGGCTGCACCAGGGCGCGCTGCGCCTCGGTCGGGTTCGCGGGCGGATTGTCCAGCAGCGCCAGCACCGGCGCCGGCAGGCCATCGAAGCCCTCATTCACCGGGGCGAAGAGCGTGACCGCGCCGCTGCGCAGGCCGAGACGCGGTTCCGCGCCCGCGATCGTCAGCGCCGCCGCGAAACGGCGATGCTCCGGCTTGCCGCGCAGCAGGGTCAGCAGGTCGATCGTGCCGTCTTCCGGCAGGATGCGCGGCGGAACCACGGTTTGGCAGGCGGCCAGCAGCAGCGCGAGGCCGCCGGCACCGAGCGCATGGCGTCGGTCAATCACGGGCAAGTCCTTCCACACAACATACGGCCAAGCAGACAGCCGATCAGGAGACGAATCGCAAAACACGCGGCAGGGACCGGGCTCTAGCCTTGCCGGCGGCAAGCGTCCAGCGCTCGTAAGCCCCCGGCCCTTCACCCCGCCGCCACTTCGGGGGCGAACCCATCCGGTTCCAGAACCACCACCGGCTCCCCATTGCCCAGCACGCCGACGCCGCCGATGCCGGGCAGCGCCGCCAGCGCGGGATGCAGCGGCCGCAGCAGCAGGTCGGTGCGGCGCTGCACCCGGTCCACCGCCAGGCCGAAGCTGCGGCCGCCCGATTTCACGATGACGATGGCCCCACCCCCGGCCGGGGGCGTGCCGGCGGCGCCGACCAGCGTGGCCAGCGCCAGAACCTCGCAACCGGCGGAGGCGCCACCCTCCAGCACCGCTTCCACCCGCGCCGCCGGCAGGGCATAGGGATGGCCGCCGGATTCCACCAGCAGAACCGGCTGCACCGCGGCCGTCAGCGGCAGGCGCAGGGTGAAGCTGGTGCCCTGCCCGGGAACGCTGGCGATCTCCACCGTGCCGCCGGCGCGGCGGATCGCATCCTGCACCACATCCAGCCCGACCCCGCGGCCGGATGTCTCGGTCACCGCCTCGGCGGTGGAGAAGCCGGGGCGGAAGAGCAGGGCATGCACCTCCTCCTCCCCCATCAGCGCGGCCTGCTCGGCGGAGACCAGGCCGCGATCGATGGCGCGCGCCAGCACGCGGTCGCGGTCGATCCCCCGCCCATCCTCGGAAACCCGCACCCGCACCTGGCCGGTGCGCCGCGCGGCGGAAACCCGCAGCGTGCCGCGGCGCGGCTTGCCCGCGGCCTCCCGCGCCTCGGGCGGCTCGATGCCATGGTCCACCGCATTGCGGGTCAGGTGCAGCAGCGGGTCGGCCAGCAGTTCCACCAGGCTGCGGTCGATGGTGACGTCCTCGCCCTCCATCACCAGCTCCACCTCCTTGCCCGAGGCCTGGGCCACGGCGCGCACCACCCGCGGCAGCCGGCCGAAGAGCGTGCCCACCGGCACCACGCGCAGCTCCATCACCGCATCGTCCAGCCGGCGCATCCCAACCGCCAGGCGGTTCTCCGTGCGCTCCAGCGTCTCCTGCAACTGCCGCAGCCGGCCGAGCGCGCCGCCCAGCTCCCGCGCCGCGCCGGGCGGCAGGCGGCGCTCCAGCGCGCCCAGCACGGCCAGCGCCTCCGTCGCGCCGCTGTCGTCCAGCGCCTCGGCCAGGGCCAGGGCGGCGGCGCGCACTTCCGTCTCCAGGGCGATGATCTGGTCGATGGTCTCTTGCCGCACCCGCATGGTCACGGGCGCGCTGCGGCCGGGCGGGGTTTCGGGGGCGGGGCCGATCTCGGCCGGGGCGAGGTCCAGCACCGCGCGGCGGGCCGGATCGGCGGCGGTCAGGGCGCGGGACAGCGCCTCGAATTCCGCCGGGCCGGCCAGCAGCATGTCGAGATGTGGCGGCTGGCCATCCAGCACGGTGCGACTGGTCAGCACCTCCGCCTCCGCCGCCAGGGCGGCGGCGACCGCGGCCTCCAGCTCCGGCGGCAGGCCGATGGCCATGCGCAGCCGCACCAGCAGCCGCCCGCCCTCCACCGCCGCGACCAGGCGGCGTCGGCCCTCCGCGCCCAGCAGCGCGGCGAAGCCGGCCGGGATGCGCGGATCGCCGGCCTCGGCGCCGGGCAGCGCCTCCGCCACCCCACGCAGCGCCGGCAGCCCGCCCTCCGCCGCATTGCGCAGGCGTTCGACGATGGCGGGGCCCTGGGCGGCCAGGATCGCCGCCGCATCGGGGTCCGCGGCGCGGTCGGCCAGGTCGCCCACCGCCAGCAGCAGGTGTTCCAGCCCCTCCAGCCCGAAGGCGGCGGCGACCTCCGCCGCCTCCTCCGCCCCGGCCATGGCGGCGGTTGCATCGCCGCCGGCCAGGGCAGCTTCCAGCTGCAGCGCCAGCGCCGCCAGGCGCGGCCCCAGCGCCACGGATTCGCCGCCCGGCGGCCCGGCCAGCCGGTTGGCGCCCGCGGGCTCCCCGGCCGCCTCGGCCAGCAGGGCCAGGCCGCTCCGCAGCGCGCCCAGCGCCGGCAGCGCGGCCTGCC
>NZ_JBHYDM010000001.1:0-414814 GCF_051860665.1 Falsiroseomonas sp. | reverse complement strand
GTGGTCAGGGCGGCGACCTGGGTGGTGGTGAAGCCGCCGACCTGGGTGGTGGTCAGGTTGCTGACCTGGGTGGTGGTGAGTGCCGCGGCCTGCGTCGTGGTCAGCGCGGCCATCTGGGTGGAGGTGAGGCCACCAAGCTGTGTCGTGGTGAGGGCCACCAGGTCCGTCGTCTCCATCGCGGAGGCCTGGGTGGTGGTCAGCGCACCGATCTGCGCGGTGGTCAGGCCGCCGATCTGGGTGGTGGTCAGCGCCGCGAGGTCCGTCGTCTCCATGCCGCGCAGCGCCGTGCTGCTGATGGCGCCGATCTGGGTGGAGGTCAGCACGCCGATCTGGGTGGTGGTCAGCGCCGCGACCTGGGCGGAGGTGAGGCCCGCCACCTGGGTGGTGCCCAGCGCGCCGATCTGCGTCGTGGTCAGGGCGGCGGCCTGGGTGGAGGTGAAGGCGGCGAATTGCGTTGCCGTCAGCGCCGCCATCTGCGTCGAGGTCAGCGCCACCGCCTGCGTCGTCGTCAGGACGGCCAGCTGCGTCGAGGTCAGGCCGCGCAGCTGCGTGGTGGTGAGCACGGCAAGATCCGTGGTCTCCAGCGCCACCGCCTGCGTCGTGGTCAGCGCGCCGATCTGCGTCGCGGTCAGGCCCGCCACCTGGGTGGTGGTCAGCGCGGCCAGGTCCGTGGTTTCCATGCCGCGCAGCGCGGTGGAGCTGATGGTGCCGATCTGAGTCGAGGTCAGGGCGCCGATCTGCGTCGTGGTCAGCACCGGCATCTGGGTGGAGGTCAGGCCCGCCACCTGCGTCGTCGCCAGCGCGGCGATCTGCGTCGTGGTCAGCGCCGCCGCCTGGGTGGTGGTGAGTGCGGCGATCTGCGTGGTGGTCAGGCCGCGCAGCTGCGTCGTGGTCAGCACCGCGAGGTCCGTGGTCTCCAGCGCCACGATCTGCGTCGCGCTCAGCGCGCCGAGCTGCGTCGCGGTCAGGCCGGCCATCTGCGTCGTGGTCAGCGCGGCGAGGTCCGTCGTCTCGAAGCCGCGCACCTGGCCACTGGCGATGGCGCCGATCTGCGTCGAGGTCAGCACGCCCACCTGGGTGGTGGTCAGCGCGCCGATCTGGCCCGAGGTCAGGCCCGCCACCTGGGTGGTGCCGAGCGAGGAGACCTGGGTGGTGGTCAGCGCCGCCATCTGCGTGGTGGTCAGCGCGGCCATCTGGGTGGTGGTCAGGCCGCCGAGCTGGGTGGTGGTCAGCGCCGCCGCCTGGGTGGTGGTCAACCCCACGATCTGGGTCGAGACCAGGCCGCGCATCTGGGTGGTGGTCAGTGCCACCAGGTCCGTCGTCTCCAGCGCCGCCGCCTGGGTCGAGGTCAGGCCCGCCAGCTGCGTGGAGGTCAGGCCGGCGATCTGGGTGGTGGTCAGCGCGGCGAGGTCCGTCGTCTCCAGCCCGCGGATCGGGATCAGGCCGATGGCGCCGACCTGTGTGGAGGTCAGCGCACCCACCTGCGTCGTGGTCAGCGCGGCCAGCTGCAGCGAGGTCAGGCCCGACATCTGCGTGCTGCCGAGCCCGCCGATCTGCGTCGTGGTCAGCGCCGCCACCTGCGTGGTGGTCAGCGCGGCCGTCTGGGTCGTGGTCAGGGCGCCGATCTGGGTGGTGGTGATGGCGCCGAGCTGCGTCGTGCTCAGGGCGGTGAGCTGCGTGGAGACCAGGCCGCGGATCTGCGCCGTGCCCAGCACCGCGAGATCCGTCGTCTCCAGCGCCGCTGCCTGGGTGCTGTGCAGCGCGGCGAGATGGGTGGAAGCCAGCGCGGTGACCTGCGTTGTCGTCAGGGCGGCGATCTGGGTCGTCGCCAGCGTCCGGACCTCGGTCGTCGTCAGCGCCGCGATGGTCGTCGTGGTCAGCTGGCTGATCTGGGTCGTCGTCAGGGCATCGAACACCGGCATCGCCATGTCTCCCGGCTGGGCATGATGAACCGCGCCAGGAACCAGCAATCCCGAGTCAGGCGGCGCAGTAGGGGCGGGGTGGACATCCTGTCGTCCCGGCGTGCCGGGAGACTAGGGATGAACCCTTGACGGGCGATGAATCGCACCGTGACCGCAGTCCGGAATCTTCCGCGCGGCCGTTCACCGCTTCTTCACCAAGCGCCGCCATGCTGCCCCGCCCATTGCAGCGGGCCAGAATGGAAGCATGCAGGCTGATGCAGACCATGCAGATTGACAGCGTGGCCGATCTGTTCGGCACGGCGCAGCAGATGGCCAGCGCCGGCCAGGCGCCGCAGGCCGCGGCGCTGTACCGGGACTGGCTGGCGCGCCACCCGACGGACCCGCTGGGCCATGCGGTCTATTTCAACTACGGCGTGCTGCTCTCGGGTCTCGATGACCTGGCCGGCGCCGCTTCCGCCTTCGGCGAGGCGATCAAGCGCAACGCCACCTTCCTGCCGCCCTTCATCAATCTCGGCGTGGTCTATGAAAGGCTGGGCGCGACGGAGCCCGCGATCAGCCACTGGGCGCATGCCTGCGCCAGCCTGGCCGCGGTCTCCGGCGACAGCCTGGCCTATAAGACCACGGCGCTGAAGCACATCGCCCGCGTGCTGGAATCCGCCCAGCGCCATGCGCAGGCCGAGGAGCATCTGCGCCAGATCATCGAGATCGCGCCCACGCAGCGCGACGTGGTGCAGCACTGGATCAGCCTGCGCCAGCGGCAATGCGCCTGGCCGCTGCTGGAGCCGGTGGGCACGCTGGACCGCCCGGCGCTGCTGCGCGGCATGGCGCCGCTCAGCCTGGTGACCCATACCGACGACCCGATGCTGGCGCTCGCCTTGGCCGCCGCCTATAGCCGCGCCGAATGCGGCGTGCCGGCGGATTTCCGCAGCGATGCGGATTTCGCCGACCGGCCGCCCTCGCCCCGGCTGCGCATCGGCTATCTCTCCTCCGACCTGCGCTCCCACGCCATCGGCCATCTGACGGCCGATATGTACCGGCTGCACGACCGCAGCCGCTACGAGGTCTTCGTCTATTACTGCGGTATCCCGCAGGAGGATGCGGTGAAGGCGCGCATCCGCGACAGCGTGGAGCATTGGTGCGACATCACGCCGATGGACGACGACGCCGCACTCGCCCGCATGCTGGCGGATGGCATCGACATCCTGGTGGATATCAACGGCCATACCCGCGGCGCGCGTACGAAGCTGCTCTCCCGCCGGCCGGCGCCGGTGATCGTCAACTGGCTCGGCTATGCCGGCACCATGGGCACGCCCTATCACCATTACATCCTGGCCGATGAGGTCATCATCCCCGAGGGCAGCGAGCGCTACTATTCGGAGGCCGTAAGGCGCCTGCCCTGCTACCAGCCGAATGACCGGCACCGGACCGTCGGCGCGGTGCCGACGCGCGCCGCGCTCGGCCTGCCGGAAGACGCCATCGTCTTCTGCAGCTTCAACGGCACCCAGAAAATCACGCCCTTCGGCTTCGATCGCTGGATGCAGGTGTTGCGCGGCGTGCCGGGCAGCGTGCTCTGGCTGCTGAAATCCAGCGACGCGGTGGATGTGAAGCTGCGGGAGCGCGCGCAGGCGGCGGGCATCGACCCCGCGCGGCTGATCTTCGCGCCGATGGCCGGCAATGCCGATCATGTCGCGCGCTATGCCGCGGCGGACCTGTTCCTGGATACGGCGCCCTATGGCGCGCATACCACCGCCTCCGACGCGCTGTGGATGGGCACGCCGGTGCTGACCCTGCCGGGCCGCGGTTTTGCGAGTCGCGTCTGCGCCAGCCTGGTGCGCGCGGCCGGCGTGCCGGAGCTGGTCTGCAACACGCCGGCGGACTACGTCGCCCAGGCCATCGCGCTGGGCCGCGACCCCGCCCGGCTGCGCGCCTATCGCGACCGGCTGCTGGCCTTCCGGGAATCCTCCCTGCTCTTCGATACCGAGAACTTCGTGCGCCACATCGAGCAGGCCTTCGCGGGCATGTGGCAGGATTTCCGCGAAGGGCGCCTGCCGCGGCCCGACCTCTCCAATCTCGACACCTATCTCGACCTCGGCGCGGCCGAGGACCATGAGGCGCAGGAGACCGGCACCCTGCCGGATTACGAGGCGCGCTGGCACCAAAGGCTTGCGCGCCGCCACGCCTTCCAGATGCTGCCGCCCGATCGGCGCCTGTGGAGCCCGCCATGAACGCGCTGGTGCCCTCCGAGACGCTGGATATCGGCTGGCTCGCCGGGCTGATCGCCGGGCCGAGCTGGCCGGCCTTGCTGCCGCCGGCGGAGGAGGCGCGGCGCCAGCGCGCCCTGCGCGCCATCCGCCTGGAAGGGCTGCTGCCGCTGCTGGAACAGGCGAGCCGCGAGGGCCGCCGCGGCGTCACCATCAATGCCTACCAGGCCTGGCTCGCCGCCAATCCCGGCCATCCGCAGGCCATGGCCGCCTGGTTCAACCTGGGCGTGGAGCTGGTGCAGACCGGCGACCCGGCCCAGGCCGTGACCTGCTACCGCAACGCCCTGGCGCTGAAGGCGGATTTCCACGAGGCGGCGATCAACCTGGGCCTGGCGCTGGAAGCCGCGGGCCAGGTCGAGGCCGCCTTGGCCACCTGGCAGCAGGCGCTGCAGCCGGAGCCGGTGCGCCGTAACCTGCTGAACCAGCGCGGCCGCCTGCTGGAACAGGCGGGCCGCTTCGCGGAGGCCGAGCAGGCCCTGCGCGCCAGCCTCATCAGCGACCCGGCGCAGCCCGATGTGCTGCAGCACTGGACGCATCTGCGCCAGAAGCTTTGCCTGTGGCCGATCCATGCGGGCGATATCCCGGGCCTGACCGTGGAGCGGGCGCAGCTGCATGCGGGGCCGCTCGGCGCGCTGGCGCTGTTCGACGACATCGACCTGCAGCGCCGCATCGTCGCCACCTGGCTGGAGCGCAAGGTGCCGGCCGCGCCGCAGCGTTTGGCGCCGGCTGGCGGCTATCGCCACGACCGCATCCGCATCGGCTATCTCTCCTCCGACTTCTGCCGCCATGCGATGAGCTTCCTGATCGCGGAGGTGCTGGAGCGCCACGACCGCTCGCGCTTCGAGATTTTCGGCTACTGCTCCTCGCCGGAAGACGGCAGCGAGATCCGCGCCCGCGTCATCGCCGCGCTGGACCACCATGTGCGCATCGGCGCGATGGATGACGAGGCGGCGGCGCGGCGCATCCGCGCGGATGAGATCGACATCCTGATCGACCTGAACGGCCTGACGCGCGGCGCGCGCATGGCCACGCTGCGCTGGAAGCCGGCGCCGGTGCAGGGCACCTATCTCGGCTATATCGGCAGCGTGCCGCTGCCCGAGCTGGATTTCCTTCTGTGCGACGCCATCGCCGTGCCGCCGGACCGCGCGCATCTCTATGCGCCCAAGCCGCTGGCGATCGAGGGGCTGTACCAGGCCAATGACAGCCGCATGCCGGAGCTGCCCGCCCTGACGCGGGCGGAGGAGGGGCTGCCCCAGAACGCCTTCGTCTTCTGCTGCTTCGCCAATTTCTACAAGATTACGGCCGAGATGTTTGCCGACTGGACGCGCATCCTGCACGCCGTGCCGGGCTCCGTGCTCTGGCTGCCGGAGGATGGGTATGGCGGCAGCACCCAGCTTCGCGCACGCTTCGCGGAGGCCGGCCTGGCGCCGGAGCGCCTGGTGCTCGGCCCGCGGGTGGAGCCGGCGCGGTATCTCGCGCGGATGCGGCTCGCCGACCTGTTCCTCGATACCACGCCCTACAATTCCGGCACGGTGGCCAGCGACGCGCTGCGCATGGGCCTGCCGCTGCTGACCCGCGCCGGCACCGCCTTCGCCGCGCGCATGGCTTGCAGCCTGCTGACGGCCATCGGCCTGACCGATGGCATCACGGAGACGCGGGAGGACTATGTCGCCCGCGCCATTGCCATGGCCACCGACCCGACGCGGCTGGCGGCGGCGCGGGCGGTGCTGGCGGGCGATGCCTGGATGCGCACGCTGGGCGATTCCGCCGGCTTCACCCGGCGGCTGGAAGCGGCGCTGGAAAGCGTGCGCCGCGCCCCCTGATGGCAGGCGCGGCTTACGCCGCCAATGCGGGCGCGGCTTACGCCGCAGATGCTGGCGCGGCTTACGCCGCGACACCCCCGCCCATGTAAGCCGTGGCCCAGAGCGCAAAACTCTCGTCGCGCACCACGCGCACGATCGGAAAGCCCGCGGCGATCAGCGCCATCTCCAGCGACCGCGCGGTGAAGCCGCCGCGGTGCCCCATGAAGACATTGCCCCGCGCCAGCGAGGCGCCATGGCCATAGAGCATGTCGAGCGGCGTGATCGGACCCATCGGGGACAGATAGGCCGGATCGGTCAGCCGGTCCTCCGCCACCAGGCGGGCGATCTGCTGCAGGTCCGGCATGGTCATCAGGGCGAAGCCGCCAGGCTTCAGCACGCGGCGGAATTCGGCCAGGGCCAGCGGCACCTCGTGCGGAAACAGGTGTTCCAGGTTGTGCGAGGACCAGATGGCATCGACCGAGGCATCCGGCACCGCCGCCATGTCGGTGATGGAGGCGAGCACATCCGGCGCCACATCGGGGTCGATATCCAGCCGCACCTCCCGCCACTGCCCGGCGGGGAAGAAATGCGCCGGCAGCTTGTCCGGGGAGGCGGCGCCGCAGCCGACATGCAGCACCAGCCGACTGTCCTCGGTCACCTTCGGGATGGGGGGCAGGCTGTCCATGGCGGCTTTTTCCGGGCGGTGGCGCGGCAATCTGCCGGGAAAGGATGAAGGAAAGCTGGATGCGCTGGCCTTCATCCTCCGTTCAGGCAAAGCGGGTCAGATGGCGGCTGCCTTCGCATCCGGAGAAAAGCGCCGATGACCCACCTCAGCGAAATCCTCATCGAGCCGGAGGCCCGCCAGGTCGCGCCGCTGCGCCTGGCCCTGTCCGAGGCCCTGGCGGCGCCGATCGACCGGACGCAGGGCTTCTACGCGATCGACGGCATGTCCGGCGCGCGCTACCGCCACTTCATCAACGGGCTGCTGCGCAGGCTGGGCCGCACCGGCTACCTCGAGGTCGGCAGCTGGATGGGCTCCACCCTCTGCAGCGCCATCCATGGCAATGCGGTGCAGGCGGTGGCCATCGACAATTGGAGTCAGTTCGGTGGCCCGCGCGACGCCTTCCTGGGCAATGTCGCGCAGTTCCGCACGGAAGCCGCGGCGGTGGAGATGATCGAGGCGGATTTCCGCGCCGTCTCCTTCCCCGACCTCGCCGCGCGGCATGCGCCCTTCGAGGTCTATCTCTTCGACGGGCCGCATGAGGAACAGGACCAGCATGACGGGCTGATCGCCGCCCTGCCGGCGCTGGCAGAGGAGTTCATCTTCATCTGCGACGACTGGAACTGGTGGCCGGTGCGGGCCGGCACGCATCGCGCCATCGTCCAGGGCGGGTTGCAGCTGCTCTATGGCGCGGAAATCCGCACCACGCTGGACAATACCCACCCCGAACTCGCCTTCAAGGACAGCGATTGGCACAACGGCTATTTCGTCAGCGTGCTGCGCAAGCCGCGCCGCATGGCGCAGCCTTCTCTGCCGCTGGCCGCTTGAGCGACGCCGGCGTTGTCTCGATTATCCAAAAATGTCTAGCAAGGAATGGGTAGGTTTTGTCATATATACGCAGATGTGAACGATAAAAGAGACGCCCGGTGCATAGCTCGGTGCATACCTTGTACGCCACCCCCGGCTCTGGAAACTGCTTCAAGCCCTTTCTGGCGTTCCGCCAGCTCGGCCGGGCGGTGCGGGTGGTCGCCGTGGATGTGCTGGCCGGCGAAGCACGGAGCCCGGCCTTCCTGGCCCTGAACCCGGTAGGCGGCGTGCCCTTCCTGGTGACGCAGGATGGCACCGGCATCAGCGAATCCAATGCCATGCTCTGGCTGATCGCCGACGGTTCGCCCCTGATGCCGGCGGATGCGCAGGCGCGGGCGCAGAGCCTGCAATGGATGTTCTTCGAACAGGCGAAGCTGGAGCCCTGCATTTCCCCCGCCCGCTTCCTTGGCCATATCGTGCCGGAGCGCGGCCGGGGGCGGGAGGCGGAGATCGCCGCCTGGCGCGCGCGCGGCGCCGAGGGGCTGGGGCTGCTGGAGGCGCATCTGCGCGGCCGCGACTTCATGCTCGGCGAGCGCTACGGCATCACCGATATCGCGATCTTCGGCTATGTCCATGTGGCGGACGAGGCGGGCATCGACCTGCAGCCTTTCCCGGCCATCCGGGCCTGGATCGAACGTGTGCGCCGCACACCCGGCTTCGTGCCGCTTTCGGCACTCTGCGAGGGCGCCACCCCCTTCGCGGGCGCCGCTTGATGGGAATGCCGGACCGGGGCGTGGAGGCGGCAAGGCCGGCCGCCTGCCCCGAAGGCACCGACCAGGACTGGATCCTGGACCGCCTGGTCGCGGCCGTCTGGATCTTCGACATCGACCATGGCCGCGTGATCTGGGCCAATGCCGCCGCGCTCGAGGTCTGGAATGCCGCCTCCCTCGCGGAGCTGGCGGCGCGCAACCTGAAGGCGGACATGTCCCCGGCCGTGGCCCGCCGGCTGCGCCAGTACCAGGCCGATTTCATCAGCTACGACGCGAGCTTCACCGAGATGTGGACGCTCTATCCCCGCGGCGTGCCGCGGCCGCTGGAGGTGCGGTTCAGCGGCGTCAAGCTGCATGACGGACGCATGGCCATGCTGTGTGAGGCGCGCGACGAGGCGCGGCTGCAGCCGGAGGCGATCCGCAGCGCCGATGCGCTGCTGCACACCAAGCTGATGATCTCGCTGCACGACCTCGATGGCCGGACGCTCTACTGCAACCCTGCGGCGCGGGCCAGTTTCGACACGGCGCAGCAGGACCTGCCCGCCCGCTTCCTGCACCGGCGCGACTACCTCCGCATGATGGAGCAGATCCATAGCGAGGCGGAGGTCAGCCTGATCGCGGAGGTGGTCAGCGCCGAGGGCCTGCGCTGGCATGAGCTGACCGTGCGCTCCTGCCACGACCCGGTCTCCGGCCGTCCCTCCATCCTGGTCAGCGAGACCGATGTGACGGAGCTGAAGGAGGCCGAGGCGCTGGCGCAGAACCGCGCCCACCACGACCCGCTGACCGGCCTGCCCAACCGCCTGGCCATGCCGGCGCGCTTCAATGCCATGGTGCGCCGCGCGGAACAGCGCGGCGCGCGCATCGGCGTGCTGTTCATCGACCTCGACCAGTTCAAGGCCATCAACGACACGCTCGGCCACCTGCATGGCGACGGCGTGCTGATGGAAGTGGCGCGGCGGCTGTCGGAGCTGCGGGTCGGCGACGATACGGTGATCCGCCTCGGCGGCGATGAATTCCTGTTCCTGGCGACGGAAGGGGCGGAGGAGGCCGGGCGCATCGACATGCTGGCCAGGCGGATCCTGGAGCGGCTGGCCCTGCCGGTGCATGGGGAGCGCCGCAAGCTGATGGTGACGCCGAGCGTCGGCATCGCCTGCTTCCCGCATCACGGCACCAATGCCCAGCTGCTGATGCAGCGCGCCGACCTCGCCATGTACGAGGCCAAGGCCGGCGGGCGGAACCAGTACCGGATGTTCGACGAGAGCATGCGCAACCAGCGGGAGGAGGAGCTGCAGCTGCTCTCCGACCTGCGGGAGGCGCTGCGCGGCGGCCATATCCTGCCCTACTACCAGCCGCGCTATTCCCCCGGCGCGCAGCGCGCCGTGGCGGTGGAGGCGCTGGCGCGCTGGAACCATCCGGAACGAGGCCTGATCCTGCCCTCGGAATTCATCCCGATCTCGGAGAAGTCCGGCCTGATCAACCAGATCGGCGCCACCATCCTGGACCAGGCGGTGCGGCAGCGCTGCGAATGGGCGCGCCAGGGCCTCGATGTCTCCGTCTCCGTCAACGTGTCCCAGCGGCAGCTCTGCGAGCTGGAATTCGCCTGCATGGTGCAGCGCATTCTCGACGAACATGGCTGCGATCCGTCGCGCCTCGAGCTCGAGATCACCGAGACGCTGCTGATCGAGAGCAATCCCGTGGTCAGCGCCAACCTGGCCAAGATCCGCGACCTCGGCATCCGCCTCGCGATCGACGATTTCGGCACCGGCTATTCGAACCTCGCGCGGCTGAACGAGATGTCGGTCGATTGCATCAAGATCGACCGCAGCCTGATGCAGGGCCTGCCGCGCAACGAGGAGATCGTCCGCCTGGTGATCGCCATGTGCAACTTCATGCAGGCGGTCATTGTGGCGGAGGGGATCGAGACGCTGGAGATGGCCGAATGGGCGCAGCGCAACGGATGCCATGAGCTGCAGGGCTATTTCTACAGCGCCCCCGTCAGCGCGGAGGAGGCGGAGTGCCTGATGCGCGGCCAGGCCGCCGTCCCGGACCGCGGTCGCCGGCGGCATCTGGTGCGCAGCGACTGGGCCGTGGTCCACGGCTGAAGGTCAGGGCTCCCGCAGGCTCTCCTGCATGCCCCGCAGCAGCGGCGTGAGGAAATAGCCCAGCACGCTGCGATCCCCCACCTTGATCTCCGCCGTCAGCGTCATGCCGGGAATCGGCGCCAGGCCCGGCTCCAGCCGCAGCGCGGATTCGGGCGCGATCTCCACCTGGCCGCGATGCACGGCGGGCGCGCCCGGCAGGGGCTCGCCGCCGGCCGGCTGGTTGGCGCCAAAGCTGTCGCGGCTGACGGCGCGCAGGCTGCCATGCAGCGGGCCGTGCCGCTGGAAGGGGAAGGCATCCACCTTCAGCACCACCGGATCGCCGATGCGCAGATGGCCGATATCGGCGGAGCGCAGGCTGATCTCGGCGATCAGCGGCGCATCGGCCGGCACCAGCACCACCAGCGGCTCCGCCTCCCGCAGCACGGAACCGGCGGAGCGGCGCGCCACTTCCAGCACCACGCCATCGGCCGGCGCGCGCAGCGTGGTCAGCGCCTCCATCCGCTCGGCCTTGGCGAGGGATTCCGTCACGCGCACCAGCTCGCCGCGCAGCCGCACCGCATCCTCCAGCAGCAGCCGCGTCCATTCCTCCTGGAAGGCGGCATGCTCGGCGCGGCGGGCGGCCAGGCTGTGCGACAGTTCCTGCTGCCGGCTGCGCGCCGTCTCCAGCGCCTGCTCCGCCTCCAGCCGCTGCACACGCGCCGCCAGCAGGTTCAGGCGCGATCCGATCTGCCCTTCCAGCAGCCGGGCGCGGAGCTGCTCCACGTCACGCGCGATGGCGGCGCGCTCGGCCAGCCCCTCCTGCTGCGCCGCAATCGCCTGCAGCCCCTGCTCCAGCGCCCGGATATCGCCCTCCAGCGCCTGCAAACGGGTGGCCCGCAGCGCCTGGCGCTGCGCCTGCAGCACAGCCTGCAGCGCGGACTCCGCATTGTCGCCCGGCACCGGCGCCCCGCCGGCCAGCTCGGCCTCGACCCGGGCCAATTGCGCGCGCAGCGATTGCGCCTGGGCGGCCAGCGCCTCGCGGTCCGCGGCCGAGAAGGTCGGATCGAGCAGGGCCAGCACCTCGCCGCGCCGCACCGCCTGGCCGGGGCGCACCAGCAGTTCGCGCAGAACCGCGCGTTCCATCGGCTGCAGCACCAGCGGCGGCGCATCCGGCACCAGCCGGCCATGGCCGGTCACCACCACATCGATCCGTGCCAGCGCCGCGCCGACCAGCAGGGCCAGGGCCAGCAGCCCCAGCAGCCAGGGCGCGCCGCCGAGGAAGCGGGACGGCGGCTCCGCGATCAGCGCCTCCAGATCCTCCTGGAAGGGCACCGCTTCCGCGGCCAGCCGGGGTTTCGCCGGCCTGATGCGTCGAAGATGGCTCATCGCAGGTGCTGCGTCTGCGTCTGCCACAGGTGGCGATAGATCTCGCAGCGCTCCAGCAGCACGGCATGCGGCGCGCAATCCACCAGGCGGCCCTGTTCCAGCACCAGGATCGCATCCGAGGTGACGAGGGAGGACAGGCGGTGGGAGACGATGACCATGGTGCGGCCGCGCGCGATCTCCGCCAGGTTGCGCTGGATGATCGCCTCGCTGTCCGGATCCAGCGCGCTGGTCGCCTCGTCGAAGATCAGCAGGCGCGGGCGCGTCAGCAGGGCGCGGGCGATGGCGATGCGCTGGCGCTGGCCGCCGGAGAAGTTGGTGGCGCCTTCCTCCACCATCGTGTCGTAGGACAGCGGCAGGCGGTCGATGAATTCCTGTGCGCCGGCGAGCCGCGCCACCTCGATGATCTCCTCCATCCCCGCATCGGGGCGCGTCGCCGCGATATTCTCCCGGATGGTGCCGCGGAACAGCAGGTTGTCCTGCAGCACCACGCCGATGCCGCGGCGCAGGTGGTTCAGCTCGATATGCCGCAGATCCACGCCATCCAGGTGGATCAGCCCGGATTGCGGCGCGTGGATCGCCTGGATCAGCCGCGTGATGGTGGTCTTGCCGGAGCCGGAGCGCCCGACCACCCCGATCACCTGGCCCGGCTGCACCTCGAAGGAAACACGGTCCAGCGCCGGTGTCGCGGCGCCCGGATAGCGAAAGGTCACCTCATCGAAGGCGAGCCGGCCGGTGATCGGCGGGCGGGCGCTGCGGGTGGCGCCGACGCGCTCGGGCGGCGTGTTCATCACCGTGCCCAGCATGCGGACGGAGAGCGCGGCTTCCTGGTATTCGTTGATCAACGCGACGATCTGCACCAGCGGCCCGCTGACGCGGCCGGACAGCATGGTGAAGGCCACCAGCGCCCCCATGCTCAGCGTGCCGTCGAAGACCAGCGTGGCGCCCACCGCGAGCACCGAGATCTGCATCAGCTTCTCCAGCGCGCCGGTGGCCACGCTGCCCAGCGCGCCGATGCGGCCGACGCTGGCATGCTGGCGTACCGCGGCGGCCAGCTTCTGGTTCCAGGCCTGCTGCCGCGCCGGCTCCAGCACCAGGGACTTCACCGCGCGCATATTGTGCAGCGTCTCCACCAGATGCGCCTGGCGCGCACCCTCCGTCGCATAGAGGCGGTTCAGCCGGGCGCGGAAGGTGGGCACCATGGCGCCGATTACCAGCGCGATGGCGGCGGAGAAGCCCAGCACCACGGCGGTCAGCGTGCCGGAATAGAGCAGCAGGAAGGCCAGCAGCACCGGCAGCAGCGCCGCATCCAGCAGCGTCTGGAACAGCCGCCCGGTCAGGAAATGGCGCAGCTTTTCCGTCTGCTGCATGTGGCGCACCAGCACGCCGGCGGCATGGCTCTCGAAGAAGGCCAGCGGCAGGGACAGCAGATGCGCGAAGGTGCGCGCGCCAAGCCGCGCATCGATCTTGTTGCTGGCCATCAGCATCAGCTGCTGCCGGATATAGCCGAAGACCGCGTCGAAGACGGTCAGCAGCACGAAGGCGCCCACCACCACATACAGCGTCTGCCAGGCCTGGTGGGTGATGACCTTGTCGATCAGCACCTGGAACAGCAGCGGGATGGAGAAGCCGATGAGGTTGGCGACCAGCGCCGCGATGGCGACGCCGGCGAAAAGCCGGCGGTGGCGGATGATCTCCGGCAGGAACCAGCGCAGGCCGAAGGGCTGGTCCTCATCCCCCAGGGCATGCACGCGCTTCACCAGCAGCAGCGTGCCGGACCATTCCTCCAGGAACTGCGCGCGGGGCCAGAGCTGCACGCCCTCCGCCTCCCGCGCAGGGTCCAGCACCGCGGCCACCGGCTCGCCATCCGCGCCGTCCAGCGTATGGATCAGGATGATCCAGCTGCCATCCTTGCGCACCACCATGGCCGGATAGGCGGCGCCGAGCCCGGCCGCCTTGTCCCAGCCCGCGCGGCGCAGCGCCTGGCCGCGCAGCCCTGCCTGCTGCAGGGTCCGCAGCACGGCCGGCACCATGTCGCCCTGGCCCGGCTGCGGCAGCTCATCCGGCGCCAGCTGCAGGCCGTGATGCATGGCCACGAGGAACACGCAGCGCAGGGCCGTGAGCTCCGGTGCCAGTCTTTGGTCGACCATCGTCATGCGCGCAGACTAGCGCGACCGGTATGGACAGCCCGTAAAGCTCAGCGTCCCGCGACCACGCGCAGCAAGGCCGGTTCGGGCATGCGCAGGCCCAGCGTCTCGGCGAAATAGGCGATGGTGCGGCGCAGCCCGGCCTCCAGCGGCACCTGCGGCTGCCAGCCCAGCAGGGCGCGCGCCAGCGTGATATCCGGGCAGCGCTGCATCGGGTCGTCCTGCGGCAGCGGGCGGATCACGAAGCCGGCGCGCGACGCGGTCTGCCGCGTCACCTCCTCCGCCAGTTCGCGGATGGTGAATTCGCCGGGATTGCCGATGTTCACAGGCCCCGTCACGCCGCCCGGCGCGCGCATCAGCGCCACGATCCCCTCGATCAGGTCGTCCACATAGCAGAAGGAGCGCGTCTGCCGCCCATCGCCATAGAGCGTGATCGGCTCGCCCTGCAGCGCCTGCACGATGAAGTTGGAGACCACGCGCCCGTCATTCGGATGCATGCGCGGCCCGTAGGTGTTGAAGATGCGCGCGACGCGGATATCGACGCCGTCCTGCCGGTGGTAGTCGAAGAACAGCGTCTCCGCGCAGCGCTTGCCCTCGTCGTAGCAGGCGCGGATGCCGATGGGATTCACATTGCCGCGGTAGCTTTCGGGCTGTGGATGCACCGCAGGGTCGCCGTAGACCTCCGAGGTGGAGGCCTGGAAGATCCGCGCGCCCAGCCGCTTCGCCAGCTCCAGCACATTGATCGCGCCATGCACGGAAGTCCGCACCGTCTGCACCGGATTGTGCTGGTAATGCACCGGGGAGGCCGGGCAGGCCAGGTTGTAGATCTCATCCACCTCCAGCTGGATCGGCTGGGTCACGTCGTGGCGGATCACCTCGAAATGCGGATGCGGCAGCAGGTGGCGGATATTGTCGCGCGAGCCGGTGAAGAAGTTGTCGAGGCAGATCACCTCCTCGCCTTCCGCCAGCAACCGTTCACACAGGTGGGAGCCGAGGAATCCGGCGCCGCCGGTGACCAGGACACGTTTGCGCGCGCGCTTCATGCGACGGCTTCCTTGCTGCGGGCCCGGCGGGGGCGGGACCTGGGCGGCGACCCTGCCCCAAGGCTGCTTGCGAAAGCGTGAACGCCCCGCGCCATGCGCGCCGGTCATTGTGCGCCGGTTGCGGCAGCACACGCTGCACGGGACGCGGGCGGCATGCCATGCTTCCCGAAACGCCGCCCGCGGGAGCCACCATGACGCTTCGCTTCCTTCTGCCCCTGCTGCTGTTGCTGGGCTGGCTGATGCCCGCTGCGGCCCAGAACTTCGACCCACCCGGCCTGCCCGAGGATTCCGCCCGCTACGAATCCGCGCTGACCCGCCGCTTCCCGGCCGGCGGCACGCCGCAGCAGCGCAACCAGGCCGAGGCCCGCGCCCGCGCGGCGGAGGCGCGGCGGGACTGGGCCGCCGCCGCCGCGGCATGGGAGGAGCGGGTCGGCGCCGGCCAGGCCACCGCCGACCACTGGATGGCGCTGGCCAATGCCCAGCTCTCCCGCAGCCCGCCGGAGGCCCTGCGCGCGCTGCACGCCGGCTGGCGCGCCTTCATGCTGGTGCCGGGCGGCCCGCCCGAGATCCCCTCCCTGCTGGTGATGGCGGAGGCGATGCGCCGGCTGGACCAGCCGATCTGGCAGATCGAGGCGCTGACCGCGGTGGTCGAGCGTGCGCCGGAGGATGCCAAGCAGCGGGAGATGCTGGCCGCCGCCCGCCGCGCCGCCGGCCTGCTGGTGCGACGCATCACGACGGAGCCGGATGCCGAGCCCGCCCGCGCCTGCCTCGCCTTCACCACCCCGCCGGCGCGGCGGACGGATTGGCAGCCGCGCGACTGGCTGCGGACGGAGCCTGCCCTGCCCGATCTGGCGGTGACGCGGGAGGGGGATGCGCTATGCGTCGCCGGCCTGCCCTGGGGCCAGACCACCCAGCTGGTGGTGCGTGCCGGCCTGCCCGGGGAGGATGGGCTGCGGATGCTGCGCGACACGCCCTATCGCATCGCCATGCCGAACCGCCCGGCCCGCATCGCCTTCGACAACCGCGCCTTCCTGCTGCCGCAGGGCCAGGACCCGCGGGTGACGGTGGCGACGGTGAATGTCACCGCGCTGTCCCTGAAGCTGGTGCGGGTGACGGAGCGCAACCTGGTGCCGCTGATGCGCGAATGGCGGCCCGGCACGGCCATGGATGAGTGGATGGCGGAGAACCTCTCCGAGGATCTCGGGCGCGTGGTCTGGGAAGGCCGCGCGGAGCTGCCGGCGGCGGAGCCCAACCGCATGGCCCGCAACGCCCTGCCGCTGCCGGAGGCGCTGCGCAGCGCCGGGCCGGGGATGTATGTGCTGGTGGCAACGCCGGGCGATGGCACGCGGCGCGGGTCCAGCGCCTCGCTCGCCGTGCTGGCGACCGATCTCGGCATCACCGCCTGGCGCGGCGCGCAGGGCCTGGCCGTGCAGCTGCGCGGTTTCTCGGATGCCCGGGTGCGGGAAGGCGTCCGCACCGTGCTGCTGGCGCGCAACAACGACATTCTGGGCGAGGCGGTGACAGGCCCGGATGGCCTGGCACGCTTCAATGCCGCACTGCTGCGCGGCACCGGGCAGCTGGCCCCGATCGCCGTGCAGGCCTTCTCGGGCGAGGACTTTGCGACACTCAGCCTGGAAAGCGCGGCCTTCGACCTGACGGATCGCGGTGCCGAGGGGCGGCCGCATCCGGGGCCGCTGGATGCCTTCCTCTGGCTGGACCGCGGCATCTATCGCCCCGGCGAGGTGGTGCGGCTGGGCGCGCTGCTGCGCGACGGCGCCGGCCAGCCGGTGGACCTGCCCGTGCGGCTGCGGGTGCGGCGCCCGAATGGCCAGGTGTTCTTCGAGAGCGTGCCGGACCGGGTGCAGGGCGCGGCCCTGGTGGTGCCGGTGCCGCTTTCGGCCAGCGCGCCGGCGGGGTCCTGGTCGGTGGAGGTGCTGGCCGATCCGAATGGCCAGGCCATCGGCGCCACCAGCTTCCGGGTGGAGGCCTTCGTGCCGGAACGGCTCGAGGTCACCGCCGGCCCGGCCGCCGGCCCGCTGGTGCCGGGCCAGGATCTGGAGATCCCCGTCGCCGCCCGCTTCCTCTACGGCGCGCCCGGCGCCGGGCTGACCGGCACGGCGGAGCTGCGCCTGTCGGTCGATCCACAGCCCTTCGAGGCCTGGCGCGGCTGGCATTTCGGCCTGATGGACGAAAACTTCACGCCGGACCTGCAGAGCTTCGACGTGCCGGAGACGGATGCGGAGGGCAAGGCGACGCTCTCCCTGCTGCTGCCCCAGGCGCCGGACACCACGCGGCCGCTGCGCGCCGATGTCTCCATCCTGATGTCGGAGCCGGGCGGCCGGGCGAGCGGCACGCGGCTCTCCCTGCCCGTGCGCGCCCGCGGCACGCTGTTGGCCCTCCGCCCCGCCTTCGAGGGCGGCGCGGTGAATGACGGGGCGGAGGCCGCCTTCGACATCGCCGCGGTGAACCCGGCGGGCGAGGCGATCGCCGGCACGCTGCGGGTGCGGCTGGTGCGCGAACGCCCCGATTGGCGGATCGTGATGCGGGAGCGCCTGGCGCGCTACGAGACGGTCTGGCGCGACGAGCCGGTGGATTCGACCGATGTGCAGGTGGCCCCCGGCCAGCCGGCGCGCTTCGCCCGCAGCCTGTCCTTCGGCCGCTACCGGCTGGAAGTGACCGAACCCAGCGGACTCGGCATTGCCACCTACCGCTTCCGCGCCGGCTGGGCGCAGGCGGAGGCGGCGGAGGTGCCGGACCGCGTCGATGTCGCCGCCGACCGCCGCGCCTATGCCGCGGGCGACACCGCCCGCCTGCGCATCACCCCGCCCTTCGCGGGCCGCGCCAGCATCGCCGTGCTGACGGACCGCGTGGTCTCGCTGCGCGAGGTCGAGGTGCCGGAGGCGGGGGCGGAGGTGGAGGTGCCCGTCGACGCCGCCTGGGGTCCTGGCGCGCATGTCGCCGTCACCGTCTTCCGGCCGGGCGTCGCCCCAGCGGGGCGCCAAGCCAATGCCCCGGCCGGGCGGCCGGGCCGCGCGCTCGGCCTCGCCTGGCTCGCGCTGGATCCGGCGGCGCGGCGGCTGGAGGTGGCGATCGACACGCCGCCGCTCGCCCGGCCGCAGACCCGCATCGAGGTGCCGCTGCGCATCGCCGGGGCCGGCGCCACCGCCATGGTGACGCTGGCCGCGGTGGATGAGGGCATCTTGCGAATTACCAACTTCGCCTCGCCGGATCCGGTGGCGCATTTCCTGGCGCGCCGCCGGCTCGGCCTCGATATCCGCGACGATTACGGCCGGCTGATCGCGCCGGCGGAGGGCGAGGCCGCGGTGCTGCGCCAGGGCGGCGACGGCATGGATGGCGGCGCCGGGCTGCAGGTGCCGCAGCGCCTGGTGGCGCTGTTCCAGGGGCCGGTGGCGGTGGCCGCCGATGGCACCGCGACCATCCCGCTCGACCTGCCGGATTTCGCCGGCGAGGTGCGGCTGATGGCGGTGGCCTGGGACGGCGCCCGCATCGGCAGCGCGGCGAAACCCATGACCATCCGCGAACAGGCGGTGGCGGAGGCGCTGCTGCCGCGCTTCCTGGCGCCGGGCGACGAGGTGCGGCTGCCGCTGCTGCTGCACAATGTCGAACTGCCGCCGGGTGACTTCCGGGCCACGCTGACCGCGACCGGCGCCATCGCCCTGGCCGGTCCCGCGACGCTGGAGGCGAATCTGGCCACCGGCGCCCGCGCTGCCCCCGCCACCAGCCTGCGCGGCCTCGGCGTGGGACAGGGGATGCTGCGCCTCGCGGTCACCGGCCCGGGCGGCTTCCGCACGGAACGCGAGGCGGCGATCACCGTCCGCTCCTCCCGCCCCGCGGTGACGGAGGTGGCGGTCAGCACCCTGGCGCCGGGCGCGACCGCGCCGGTGCCGCTGCCCAGCTCCCGCTTCCTGGATGGCACCTGGCGGGCCACGGCCAGCTGGGGCGCGCCGGTGCGCTACGACCCGCAGGCCCTGCTGGCGGGGCTGCGCCGCTTCCCGCTGGATTGCGTCGAGCAGGCCGGCTCCCGCGTGCTGGCGCTGTCCCATGCCCCGGCCAATGCGGATACGGCGCAGGAGGATGCGGCCCAGCTCGGCCGGGCGATTGCCTCCGTGCTCGACCGCCAGCGCTACGATGGCCGCTTCGGCTATTGGAGCGCCGAGGGCAGCGTGCAGGACTGGGCCAGCCTCTATGCGACGGAGGCGCTTCTGCGCGCCCGGGCCCAGGGGGCGGCGGTGCCGGAGGCGGCGCTGAACGCGGCCCTTCGGGCGGTGGAGGACGAGCTGGAGGGCAGCGGCAATTCGCCCGAATTCTTCGCCCTGCAGGCCTACCGCGTGCATCTGCTGGCGCTGGCCGGGCGCAACCGCCTGGGTGCGGCGCGGCGCCTGGCGGAGCAGCTGGACCGGTTGCCGACGCCGCTCGCCAAGGCCCAGCTTGCCGCGGCCTTCGCCCGTGCTGGCGACCGGGGGCGGGCGGAGGCGATCTTCGCCGAGGCGCTCGCCAATCCGGCGCGGCAGCACTGGTACGAGGATTTCGGCAGCGCGGCGCGGGATGGCCTGGCCACCGCCCTGCTGCTGCGCGAATCCGGCGTGGCCCAGGACCGGCTGCCGGCGCTGCTCGGCCGGCTGCCGGGGGCGGAATTCACGCCCGCGGTCAGCAATACCCAGGAACAGGCCTGGGCGGTGGCGGCCGCCTTCGTGCTGGGCCGCGATGGCCGCCCGGCGCGGATCACGCTGGATGGGCGGGACCTGCCGGTGGCCGGCGTGGTGACGGCGCCGCTGGCGGCGGCGGGGCAGGCCCGCAACCGGGGCGATGCGCCGGTTGCGCAGGCGGTCTCCATCGCCGGCGTGCCGACCTCGCCGCTGCCGGCGGCCAGCCAGGGCATGCGGGTGGCGCGGCGTTTCTTCGCGCTGGACGGCCAGCCGCTGAACCTCGACACGGTGCGCGCCGGCACCGGCTTCGTGCTGCTGATGGAGGCCCGCGCCACCACCAATGAACGCCACATGGCCATGGTGATCCAGGGCCTGCCGGCGGGGTGGGAGATCGCCGGGCGGCTCGGCCCCGGCGAGGTGCAGGGCATGCCCTGGCTCGGCACGCTGACCGAGCCTGAGGCCCAGCCGGCCCGCGACGACCGCTACGCGGCGGCGCTGGAGCTGACGCCGAGCAACCCCCTGGCGCGCTTCGCCGTGCGGGTGCGGGCGGTGACGGCAGGGAGCTTCGAACTGCCGGGAATGGAGGCGCAGGACATGTACCGCCCCGGCGTCTTCGCCCGCCAGAACGTGGCCCGCGTCACGGTGCTGCCGAGCGAGTGATGGCGGAGGGTGGCGAAAAGCCCTCTCCACCCGCAGGGGAGAGGGAGAGCCCTGATTCTGCTGGCTGCGGTCATGGTGGCCGCCCTCTTCACCCTCGACCGCGCCTTCCCCCCCAACCTCGCCCGCCTGCACCCCGGCATCGAGGTCCTGGACCGCCAGGGCCGCACCCTCTCCGCCCTGCCGGTCCCCGGCGGCATCTGGCGCCTGCCGACCGCGCCCGCCGACCTGCCACCCCATCTCATCGCCATGCTGCTGGCCGCCGAGGATGCGCGCTTCCGCTGGCATCCGGGCGTCGACCCGCTGGCCCTGGCCCGCGCCGCCTTCCAGTGGATCCGCGCCGGCCGCGTCGTCTCCGGCGGCTCGACGCTCACCATGCAGGCCGCGCGCCTGCTGGAGCCGCGCCCGCGCACGCTGCGCAGCAAGTTCGTGGAGATCCTGCGCGCCCTGCAGCTGGAGGCCCGCTTCTCCAAGGACGAGATCCTCGGCATCTGGCTGACCCTCGCCCCGCAGGGCGGCAATCTGGAGGGGCTTCGCGCCGGCGCCTTCGCCTGGTTCGGCCGGCCGCCCGGCCAGCTCGATGCCGCCGAATCGGCGCTGCTGGTGGCGCTGGCCCGGCGGCCCGAGGCGCTGCGGCCGGACCGGCACCCCATGGCCGCCCGCGCCGCGCGCGACGCCATGTTGCGCCAGCGCGCCCCCGGCGCTGGCCAGGTCAGCGCGGCGGAGCGCGACCTGGCCTTCGCCACGCCCGTGCCCACCGCGCGCCACCCCATGCCACGCCTCGCGCCGCACCTCGCCCGCCAGCTGGCACGCGACGCCGCGCCGGGTGCCCGCATTGCCACCACGCTCGACCGCGACCTTCAGGCGGCGACGGAGGCGCTGGCCGAGGACCGGCTGCTGGCGCTGTCCGACCATGCCGCCATGGCCATGGTGGTGGCGGAGATCGAATCCCGGGAAATCCGCGCTTTGGTCGGCGGCAGTTTCGGCGTGGAGACCCGCGCCGGCATGCTGGACCTGACGCGCGCCATCCGCTCCCCCGGCTCGGCCCAGAAGCCCTTTCTCTATGCCCTGGCCTTCGAGGCGGGGGTGGTGCGGCCCGAGACGCTGGTGGCGGACCTGCCCTTCCGCTTCGGCAGCTATGCGCCGGAGAATTTCTCCCGCGATTTCGTCGGCCGGATCACGGCGGCGGATGCGCTGCGGCAGTCGCTGAACCTGCCGGCCGTGGCGCTGCTGAGCGAGCTGGGCGTGCTGCGCTATGCGACCGCGCTGAAGCTGGCGGGCAGCCCGCCGCGGCTGGCGCCGGGGGCCGAACCCTCGCTGCCGCTGGCGCTGGGCGGCGCGGGGACCACCTTGCGGGAGCTGGTGGCGCTCTATGCGCTGCTGGGCGATCGCGGCCGGGCCGGGCCGCTGGTGGCGGTGCCCGGCCCGCCCGGCGAGAGGCCGGAAGTGGTGCTGCCACGCGCGGCCGCCGAGGTGGCGGGCATTTTGACGAATCCCTTTCCGGGCGGCGGGCCGGCCGGCGTCGCCTGGAAGACCGGCACCTCCTGGGGCGGGCGGGACGCCTGGGCGGTCGGGCTGGATGCGCGGCATGTGGCGGGGGTCTGGGTCGGCCGGCCGGATGGCACGCCGATCCCCGGCCTGACCGGCCGCGGCGCCGCGCTGCCGGCGCTGGCCGCGATCTTTGCGCGGCTGCCGGCCGCACCGCGCGCGCCGCTTGTCGTGCGCGCCACGCCACGCCCCTTCGCGGAGGCCGCGGACCGGCTGCGGCTGGTCTTCCCCATGCCCGGCGCGGTGCTGGCGGAGGGTGGCCCGGTGACGCTGCGCGCCGCCGGCGGCCGCCGCCCGCTGGTCTTCCTGGTGGATGGCGCGCCGCTCGATCACCACCGGGCGCGGCGGGAGGCCGCCTGGACACCGCCGGGGCCGGGTTTCTATCGGGTGACGGTGCTGGATGCGGATGGGGTGGCGGCGGGGGCGGAGCTGCGGGTGCGGTAGGGCTGTTTTCGGTTCTGCGGAGGGGAGGGCGAGCTGCTCCCTCCCCTGCGAAGCGGGGGAGGGTCGGGGTGGGGGCCCCGCGCACGCCTACCTTGCCGTCCCACCACAGCCCGCGATCGCCGCCTGCATATGCACCGGCACCGGCGCCTCGAACTGCAAGGTCGGCTCCAGCGGCAGCGTCAGCCCGCGCGCCAGCAGATGCAGCCCGCCGGCCTCCCCGCCGCCATACAGGGTGTCCCCAAGAATCGGGCAGCCGAGATGCGCGCAATGCACCCGCAGCTGGTGCGTCCGCCCGGTCTCCGGCCGCAGTTCCAGCCAGCTCAAGCCGTCGCCGCGCCCCAGCAGGCGCCAGGCGCTGCGGGCCGGGTCCCCCTTGGTCTCCACCTGCATCCGCCAGCCCCGCGCCGCGCTGCTGACCTTGGCGAGCGGCGCCTCCACCAGGCCGGCCGCGCCACCCGGGTCGCCGCGCACCACGGCCCAATAGGTCTTGCCCACCTGCCGCGCCGCGAACAGCGCATTCAGCCGCGCCAGCATCGGCGCGGTGCGGCCCAGCGCCAGGCAGCCGGCGGTGTCGGTATCCAGCCGGTGCGCCGGCTGCGGCAGGCGCTTCTTGCCCAGCCGCAGCGCCGGCAGGAAGGTTTCGAGCGTCTCCCCCTGCCGGGCGGAAAGCGGCAGGCCGGCCGGCTTGTCCAGCACCAGCAGATCGGGGTCCAGGTGCAGGATGCGCGCGCGCAGCCAGTCCGGCAGCGCCGGGTCGCGCGTATTCGGCGGTGCAGCATTCTTCGCTTGGCGAAACCTGCCCGGCGGTGGAACCCTGGGAGCCATGAAAGCGCCTGATCTCCGCCCAATCGTTGTCTGCCTCGGCAGCGTGGTCATGGACCACACTTTCCTGGTGCAGGATATCGTGCAGCCGCCGTCGAAGAACCGGGCCAGCGGCTATAGTCTCGGCGCCGGGGGGCTGGCGGCCAATGCCGCGGTGGGCGTGGCACGCCTCGGCGGCCGCTGCATCTTCTGGGGCAGGGTGGGGGACGACCTGAACGGCACCCCGCTGCTGGAGGCGCTGGCCGCCCAGGGGGTCGATGTGGCGCATTGCCACCGCGCCCCCAATGCCCGCACCCCCGTCTCCGCCGTGCTGGTGGACCCGGTGGGGGAGCGCAGCATCTACGCCTATCGCGGCGACAATCTCGGCACCGATCCCGCCTGGCTGCCGCTGCACCTGCTGGAGAAGGCGAATTCCTTCCTCTGCGATCCGCGCTGGCCGGAGGGCAGCGCCCGCGCCCTGGACCATGCCCGCCTGCATGGCGTGCCCAGCGTGATCGATGGCGAGAAGAGCGAGACGCGCCTACTGCTGGACCTGATCCCGCGCGCCGACCACGCGATCTTCTCCGAGCCCGGCCTGACCAACTACGCCCCCGGCGCCCGGCCGGTCGAGGGGCTGCGCAAGGCGATCGCCGCCGGCTGCCGCACCGCCGCCGTGACGCGTGGCGAGAAGGGCACGCTCTGGCTGACGGCGGAGGATCCGGAGCCGCGCATCACCCCGGCCTTCCGCGTCCAGGCCACCAATACCACCGGCGCGGGGGATGTCTTCCACGGCGCCTATGCCCTGGCCATGGCGGAACGCCAGAGCGTGGCGGAGGCGATGCGCTTCGCCTCCGCCGCCGGCGGCCTGCGGGCGCGGGACGGCGCGACGCCGACGCGGGCGATGGTGGAGGAACTGCTCCGCGGATAGGCGGGTTCAGCGCCCCAGCACGGGCAGTTCCGCAAAGCGGTGGCTCAGCGCCCAGGGGCTGTTGGCCAGCGTGATGCCGGTGCCCTGGATGCGGACGCTGACCTCGGTCGCCTGGCCCGGCGGCAGGGCCAGGGGGCGGGGGAACTTGAAGAGAAAGCCGGTGGCGCCGAGCTCGCGGCCCATGCGTTCAAGGTCGGAGCGCCGCCGCTCCGCCGGCGCGCTGCCCACCATCTGGCCATCCAGCCAGATCTCCACCGTCACCGGCAGGTCGGGGCAGGCGAGGTTGGCGGCCCAGCCGCGCACCAGGGATTCGTTGCACCGATCGATGGCACCGGCCAGGCGGGTGGCGATGCGGCGCCGCGCCAGCGGCTGCAGCCCGCCCCCGACTTCCACGGCCAGGGCGATCTCGGTCCCCTCCGCCAGCGCGGCCTCGGCCAGGGGGATGCGGAAGCGCAGCGGGCCGCCCTGGGTGGCCTCGGGCAGCCGCGCCTGGCCCAGGCTGCGCCCCGCATGCAGCGCATGCAGCAGCGCCCCGGCCCAGCGACCCGGCGCGGCCTCCCCGGCCAGGTGGAAGCGGTCCGCCGCCAGCAGCATCAGCCCGTCCTGGCCTGGTTCAGCCAGGGTCCCCGCCGATGCCCGGGGGCCTTCCCTCACATTCGATTCGCTCACCGCGCAGACTCCAAGCCCGTCCGGAAAAGGCCGTGATGTTCCTGGACGTGCCCTGGCGGGGCGGGGCACCGGGCTTGGCGCCCGTGGTGCCGATGCACTGCCGCGGCGTCCCTGGCGCCGCGACCCCCTTATTGCCCGGGTCCTATTCCTGGCCCGGCGCCCCTTCGAACCAGGGGCGGATATGCTCCAGGCAATTGCGGATCTTGTCGAAGCCCACGGGATTATGGAGAGCCTTGGCGTCGGAATACAACTCCAGGATGAACCGCTGCGACAGGTCGATCTCCTGCTTGTGCTCGGCGCGCAGCTTCAGCGTGTGGAGCAGCGGCAGCAGGTGGTCGGTGTAGTGGTCGTCGTCCAGGATGTTCTGCAGGTAGTAGATGCGCGGCACCGCGGCGCCGCCGGCGATGCTGGCGACGAAGGAGAAGCGGTCGGGGAATTCCGCCTTGGCGCGGTCCAGCGGGATGCCGCCGAAGCCCACCTCCAGCAGCCGCCGCACGCCGCCGCGGCGGAACTTCAGCACATCGGTCTGCGGGTTGTTCACCAGGGCAGAGGCGCCGGGCATGCGGCTTGCCATCATCAGCGAGGTGAAACCGCCGGCGGAGGAGCCGTAGAAGAGGATGTTCTCGTTGCGGATGCCGAGCGTGTCGCGCACCTTGCCCACGATCTCGCAATGCGTCGGCAGCACCGGCGCATCCGCCGTGCCGGCGCACCAGCCGAGGCTGATATCCTCCCGCAGGAACAGCGTGGGATCGTTGAAGATCAGCACGTTGTAGGGAAGCTCCTCGGCCCAGTCCATGCGCTGGAAGCGCGGCAGCTGGACCTCCGAGCGGGACTGGAAGCCCTGGCCGAAGACCAGCAGCGGCTGACCGGGATCGGTGAACTTCAGGTAGAAGGCGAAGTGCAGCGGGCTGCCCTTGTGGTCGTAGATGAAGGTGCCCGGCCGCAGTTCCAGCTTGGCCAGATCCGCCACCGGCAGCGTCTCGGTCCGGGCGCGGGCAGCCATTTCGCCGCGCGAGACGAAGCGCCGGGGGGCGCTGTCCGGCTTGACGGAAGTCGCGGCCGGAGGCGGGGAATCCACCATGTCGAACTCAGATCCTCAGAGGGGCGGGCAGGGCAGTCGGTCAGCCGAACTTGCGGGCCAGGCGCCGCGCATGTTCCAGGCCGCGCCGCAATTCGGGCGAGGCACCGGCGGAGGGTTCTACCGTCTGCAGCACGAATTGCGACAGCCCTGCATAAGCATCCTGTAACATATCCGCGCGTGACTCGGCCGCCTGGGCCTGCGCGGTCAGCCGCGCCACCTCCCGCCGCAGGTCCGCCGCCTCCCGGCTCGCCTCGCGCCGCGCCCCCTCGGCGGAGGAGGCCTTCCAGAACAGGCCCTGGGACAGCAGGAGGAAGGGGCGCACCGCCTCCGGCGCCGTCTCCAGGTAGATCTCCGCCGCCCGCATCAGCGCGCCGTTGCGGTCCCGCTTGCGCCAGCCGCTGCCCCAGCTGGCTAGGGTGGTGCGGTACCAGAGCAGCGATTCCGGCACCACGTCCACGCGCAGGCCCTTCGACCAGGCCTTGGCGAAGAAGCGCCAGTCCTCGGCATGGTTGAAGCGGCCATCCACGGTGAAGCCGCCGATCTCCAGGAAGCGGTCGCGGCGGACGAAGGAGTTCAGGTCGCCATAGCTGTTGCAGATCAGGCCGAGCGGCCCGAAGTCGCCCATCACCACGAAGCGCTTCAGCGCCTCCTGGTCCGCGGCCGGCGGCGCCTCGGTGGCGAAATGGTCGTTGAAGCAGGTCAGCACATCGGCGCCGCCGGTCTCCGCCGCGCGGCAGAAGACCTCCACCTCCTGCGGCTTCGGCACATTGTCGTCGTCCATGAACAGCACGTATTTGCCGCGCGCCGCATAGGCGCCGGCATTGCGCGCGGCGGGCTCGTAGAGGTTTTCCCCCAATCGGACGATGTGAAGATTGCCGCGGCTGCTGGCCTCCAGCTGCGCCAGATAGGCCACGGCCTCCGGCGTGCGGCTGCCATTGTCGACGATGATGATCTCGAGATTCGGGTAGGTCTGCGCCTCCAGCGCCGCGATGGCCTGGGCCAGCCCCTCCGGCCGCTCGTAGTGCAGGATATTCACGCTGACGAGCGGCAGGCGCGCCGGCGGCGGGGCGGTCGGGCGGGCGCGGTCCGCGGCGATCTCGGCCGCGAGATCCGTGTGGAAGCGCAGCATCCGCGCGCGATGCGCGGCGAAGTCGAAGGCGCTTTCGGCCGCGCCGAAGCCGGGGGCGGAAAGCGTCCGCAGGATATGCGTACCGAGTCCGGCCGGGGTCGGCGGAAACAGCACCGCGTCGCGGCTGGCCGGGCCGATCAGCTCCGCCACCCCGCCGACATCGGAGGAGATGAAGGGAATGCGGTGGTAGACGCATTCCATGACCGTATAGGGCGAATTGTCGTGCAGCGCCGCCAGCACGGCCAGCCGCCCCGCCCCGCGCAGATAGTCCACCGCCTGGAAGGTATCGAGGCCCGAGAGCACGCTGACCGGCCGGCCCCATTTCGTCGCCCGCGCCTCCAGCACCTCCTGCGGATACTCCCGGCCGGCCTTGCCGAGGAAGGTGATCTTCACCTCCGGCGGCAGTTCCGCGTTGATGCGGTCGATGGCATCGCAGAAGACCAGCAGGCCCTTGCGCGGCTCGATCCGGCCGAAGAAGACCAGTTCCCGGATCGGACCGGCCTCGGTCGCGGCCGGCGGCGGCGCGCCGTGCAGGCGTTCCGGCATCAGGTTGGGCAGCATCACCTGGCGCGCGGGCAGCCGGAAGCCGGCATCGCGCAGCCATTTCAGCATGTAGTGGCTGGGGCTGATGACGAGGTCCGCCAGCTCCACCAGCCGGCGCTCCATGCGGTCCCGCACCATGTAGGAGATGTCATCGACCGGGGAGGCATTGGTCAGCCGCGACCAGAGGGTCGGCGAATGGGTGGTCACCGCGATGCGGGTATGCGGCAGGCAGAGGCCCTGGGACTTGGCGAGCGCCGTGAAATAGCCGAGGCCGATATAGTCGACGAAATGGATCAGGTCGTAGTCGCTGTGCTTCAGCACCTCATGGACCTGGTAGGCGCGGGCGATATTGTCCTGGTCATAGACGGTGGGCGTGCGGTGCACCGGCGGCAGCGTCTGCTCCGGCAGGCCGATCAGCCGGACACCGGATTTCGCATAGGCCTCCTGCCAATAGGCCAGGTCCTGGTTCTCGAAATAGGTCGAGGTGTAGAACAGCGTCACCTCATGCCCCGCCGAGGCCAAAGCCTGGGCCAGCGCGGTGCAGGCGGTGCCGACGCCGCCATTCTTGATCGGCCCCACGATATCGGGCGAGGCGACGCAGATCTTCATGGCGGCGGGTCCCGTGGCGCGGTGGGTGGCAGGGTCTATTCCACGGCCTCGCGCGCCGCGGCATCCCGCGACGGCGCGAAGGCCATGGACTCGTCAGGCAGGGCATCCAGCTGCAGCAGGCTTTCGCGCGTCACCGCGCGGCAGACCCACCAGGGGCTGTTGGCGAGCTCCACATCCGTGTCGCGCACCCGCACGGAAACCCAGGCATCGGCGCTGACCGGCAGGTGGATCGGCCGGGCGAAGGTGAATTCGAAGCCGGAATGGGCATAGTCGGCGCCGAATTCGGCCAGGTCCGGCCGCGGCCGGTCGGCGCGGGCGGAACCCTGGAAGGCGCCGTTGATGAAGACATCCACCATCACGGGGTGCCCGGGCAGCGCGGGATTGGCGGCAAAGCCCCGCACCATGCTCTCGTTGCAGCGGTCGAGGCCGCCGGTGAAGGTCGAGCGCAGCGGCGCGGAGGCGAGGGTGAAGCGCTCCCCCTGCCGTTCCAGCGCCAGCTCCGCCACCATGCCGTCGCAGACGAAGGCGCCGCGGCCGAAGGTCATGCGCAGCGCAACCGCCTCGCCCTCCGCCGGCAGGCGCAGCGCGGCCAGCGGCATGCGCCCGGCCGGCCGGCCATCGACCGAGAGCAGGAAGGCGGCGCCATCGCGCGCGGCCGCCTTCGCCCAGTCGCCGCCGGGCAGCACCACCTCCGCCGCCAGATGCATGATATCGGCGGCCAGGATGCGGGTGGCCACCTGCGCCTCCGCCTCCGGCAGGATGGGCGTGATGCTCGTGCCATGCTTGACGCGGGCCAGCGCCAGGCGCGCGAGGTCGAGCGGATAGGCCAGTTCCGGCCGGTCATTGACCCGGACCAGCAGCCCGCCCTCGCCGATCGCCAGCTGCAGCCGGATCGGCGCCTCGAAATCGGCCGGCTCCAGCGGCAGCCGGACCTCGGGCTGCCAGGCGCCGCCCAGGAAGCTGTTGAAGACGACCCAGCCCAGCGCCCGCAGCGGCTTGGCGTGGAACAGGATGTCGTCGCCGTCGATGAAGTCCAGGTGGGTGCTGTCGCGGATGGCGCGCTGGGAGAAGAGGTAGCTGTCGGAGGCACCCGGCAAGGCCATACGAAGTCTCTCCTGCGCATCGCGGACCAGGGACCGGCCCCATCACCCCGGGATGGCCTCCGCGGATCCCGCCCGCAAGGCCCTGGCCCGTGGGTGGCGGGCTGAGACCCGGAGCAGGAGGCCTGGTCAAGCCTAGGGCTCGGCGGTTACAGGAGAAGGCCGCTTCCGGTCAACGTCAGGCCGCCGGGGCCAGGGCCGATGGACAGGCGCGGCCGAGCTGTGGTCTAGATCGTATCGCAGCCGCAGCGCCCCAGCTTCCGGACCGACCAGGATGAAGATCACCCTCGCGAAGCCGATCGAGGTGGGCGAGCGCCACAGCTTCCGCGTCTCCCGCACCGGCGGCCATGCCTCGCCCACCATCGACTATGTCTGGCGCGGCACCAGCATCCTGCATCTCCGCCTCGACAAGGCGCGGCAGCGGCTGGTGCTGAACGACAAGGCGCTGGGCCATTGGCGGGCCGAGACCGTGCTGCCCTTCCCCGCAGCGGCGGGGGAGAGCCTGGCCCTGTCGCTCCGCTTCCAGGAATTCGGCGCGCGGGTCAGCCTGGAGGAAGGCGGCCAGGCCGATTTCGACCGCGACATCGAGCTGAAGGACGCCGAGCAGATCCTGTTCGACGACAGCATCAGCTTCAGCCGGAGCGAGGCCTCGCCTGCCGCCCCCTCGGCGCCCGCCGTCCCGCCCCTCGCGGCGGAGGCGCCGGTGGGCGCGCTGACCTTCGCCGGGGCCGCCGGGGTGCGCGGCTGGGCCTTCGATGCGCGGCGGCCGGCGGCGCCCGTCGCGGTGGAGCTGCTGGTGAATGGGCGGGCGGTGGCGCAGGTGCTGGCCGATCGCGGCCATGCCGGGCTGCGCCGCGCCCGGCCGGAGCTTGCCCATCGCGGCTTCACCCACCGCTTCGACCCGCCGCTGGACCTGGCCGAGGGCCAGGACCTGGTGGTGGAGGCGCGGGTGGGCGGGACGCTGCTGCAGCACAGCCCCTGGTTCCTGACCCGGCGCCTGCGGCCGGAGGCGCCGCAGCCGGGCGCGGCGCCGGCGCCGCAACTGGCCCGCCTGGCCGCGGCCGCGCCGCGCGGCAGAGCCCGGGCGCCGCTCCCCCCCAGGGGGAGAGGACTGGTCCGCTCAGCCGCGGGCGACGGCGACCTGGGCGCGGGCGGCGGTCAGCATCAAGCCGCTGTCGTTCATGATGGTGGCCAGGTTGAAGCCGCGCTCGAACATCTCCTTCGAGTACTGGCCCGTCATGGTGTGGATGCCGACCTTCACGCCGGCCGCCTGGGCGGTGGTGCGGATCTTGTCCAGCACGGCCAGGAATTCCGGCTCCCGCCGATCCTGCAGCGGCGCCATGCCGAGCGAGAGGCTGAGGTCGGAGGGGCCGATATAGATCGCATCCACGCCGGGGACATTGACGATGGCTTCCAGATTGTCGAGCGCCGTCTTGGTCTCGATCATCGGGATGACCAGCACATCGTCATTCGCCGCATTGGTATCCGCCGCGGCGCCGTAGATGCCGGAGCGGATCGGGCCGAAGCTGCGGGCGCCCTTCGGGGGGTAGCGGCAGTAGGAGACCAGGGCGCGGGCCTCGGATTCGGTGTTCACCATCGGGCAGATCACGCCCTTGGCGCCGCCATCCAGCACCTTGCCGATGATGCCCGGCTCGTTCCAGGGCACCCGGACCATCGGCGTGACGCCATGCGGCTGCATGCCCTGGAAGCAGGCGACCATGGACATGTAGTCCTGCACGCCGTGCTGGATATCCACGGTCAGGCTGTCCCAGCCGGCCTGGGCCATGACTTCGGCCGTGAAGCCATGCGGGATGGCCAGCCACCCGTTCACCACGGGCTTGCCTGCCGCCCAGGCCGCCTTGACGCCGTTTGCCATCTTCTACGTTCCCCCGAGGGTGGTTGTATGATGACTGGAACGCTAGGCCCGGGGGTGAAAGGCGTCAACGCGGGGGGGGGCGGTTCAGCGCGGCGGGGACCATTCGCTCTGCAGCTGCAGCATCAAGGCGGCGGCGGCCAGATCCCCGCTGGAGGCCGCAAGCTGGCCCGGCTCGACGGCGGGCGGCGTGATCACCTCATCGGCCAGGATCGTGCCGCGCCGCAGGTCGACCGCCGTGACCCGGTAGATCGAGCCGCCCGGCGCCGCCTGCATCGGCGCGGCGCGCACCAGCACCACCACCTCCGCATGCTCCCGGATCGCCGCGGTCTCCAGCTGCTGCGGATCAAGGACGCTGCGGGCCGCGGTGGAAATCCGCAGCGCCGTGGCGCGGTCCACCATCCGCACCCGCTCGGTCGCCAGGCGCCGCGTGAAGCCGGTCTCGAACAGCCATTGGCTGCCCTCGTCCATTGGCGCGTTGCGCGCGCCAAAGGCCTGGCGTTCGACGGTCACTTCCGTGCGGCGTTCGCTCTGCAGGCGCAGGCGCTCCCCCACCTCGACCTGCCGCGGCCCCGTCTCGCCGGGGGCTGTGGCATCAGGCTGGGCCTGCACCTCCAGCGTGGACTTGCTCTGGCCCAGGGGTGGCCGTTCGACTGTGGTGGCCGGCGCGGCGGGGGCCTGTTCACGCAGCGTCAGCCGGCCGTCGCGCTCAAGGGTCGCGATGTCGCGGCGCTGCACACGCGCTTCGCTCGTCGGAATGGCGGAGATGTCGCGGTTGAAGAACAGGATCAGCCGCGGGCTGCCGGCGCGGCGATAGGCGCTGGCAAAGGGGGTCTCGGGCGCCGGCTGCGGCGGGCGTGGCGGCCGTGGCGGGCTCAGCACGCCGGGGACGCCCTGGCGGAAGCCGTCCTGGCCGATGCGGGGCTGGTCCTGCGCCGCGCCGGGGCCCGCCGAGGCCAGGAGCAGCAGGGCGGCCAGCGCCAGGGCCGGTGGGGCGGAGGAGCGGATTGCCAAGGTCATGTCAGCTGCCCCTGCGGATATCGATGGTGAAGGCCGCGGCCCGGGCATTGGTCGAGATCTCCGAAAAGTCGCGGCTGCTGCGCGGCGGCAGAAAGACGCGCTTCCAGACGCTGGGCGGCTCCGTCTGCGCCCCCGCCGCATCAAGGAACTGGATCGCGCCCTCGATCTGCACCGGAAAGGCGCTGCAGTTCAGCAGCCGGACCGCCACCTCGACGCTGCCGTTCGGCCGGCGCCCGCTGCGAAGCTCCTCGACATGGACCAGGTTGTTTGCGTCATCGACCATGCGCACGCCGCGCCGGTCGATGGCGGTGGCGGATTGCGGGAAGGCGGGCGCGGTGCCGCGGCCCAGCGCCGCCTCGGCATTGTGGAAGGCCGGTGCCTCGCAGATCTGCGGCGGCGGTGGCGGCTGGTTGGCACAGGCGGCAAGCCCGAGCAGCGCCGCGCCGAGGGAGATCTGCCGCATCACGCGTGGCATGGCGCCGTCCTTCTCCGGTTCAACGGGCAAGCGTGTAGGGCGCCGTATCGGGCACCGAGAGCGCCGGAACCTCGCGGCCCCAGGCGATCGAGCAGGCCCCGGCGGTGCGCACCGCCAACTCCCGCTGCATCGGTCGGCCGCCCCGCTCGAAGCTGGCCTGGACGGTTGTCGGTGCCGGCACGGGCGCGGGCTGCGGGCCACGTCTCGTGGTGGGGCGGGTCATTGGGCGCGGCGCCGTGCCGAAGAGCAGGTTCGCGGGCAGATTGTCCCAGAACCGTGCATCGGCCTCGGTCTTCATGGATTCGGCGGCAGCCTGGGCGATCAGGCCCACCAGCATCACGGCCGCGCCGGCGGCGGCCATATTGGTCTGCGCCTGGTGGTTGCCCTGGAAGGCAGAGGCCGCCAGGAGGCCCGCACCCACTGCGGTCGCCGCACCGCCGGCAAAGGCCGTGTTGGTCTGGTAGACGACCTTGCCCTGATTGATCAGGTCGACCCAGCGGCCCGCGCGCGTTGCGGCCTGGTAGAACAGGTCCTCGGCGGGTGCGGCGGCGATGCTGGTCGGGCCGAGCTGGAAGCTGGCGCGCGCGAGGGCGGGGACGCTGCCGCGGCTGTAGCTGAGAAGCTCCCTGCGCGAGCCGGCGGTGCCCTTGTTCGGACCCGTGCCGGCTTCGAAGATCAGCAGCATGTTGTTTTCGGCAGGCGGCTCCGGGAGATTGGCGTTGCGGCTCCGCGCCTCGGTGAAGGAGGCCTCGACCGTCTGGCGATCGAAGGCGGCGCAGCGGGCCGCCCAGCCTTCCAGGAAGGCCATGGCGCCGAAATCGGACGCCATGCGCGTATTCTCCTCCATGAAGGTGTCCTGCAGCAGGCCGCCGCGGAAGGAGGCGCGGGCGTTCTGGTAGTCGCCCTGCATCAGGTAGATGAGGCCCCGGTAGTAATAGGCCATCGCCCGTTCATAGGGTTCGCCCTTGAAGTCCTTGGTGCTCTCGGCATACCAGACGGACCGCGCGCGCTCCGCCGCCGGATTGTCGGCGTAGATCGCCTCGATGATCTGCAGCGCGTCGTCGAAGCTGGCGGCCGCCAGGTCCAGCCGGCCGAGGTCGAGCGCGGCGAGGCCGCTGCGCATCTGGTTCAGGGCGCGGTGCTGGTCGCCCTGGATGGGCACCTGCCGGCTCAGCCGGCGCAGCTCCGGCGGATGGTCCGCCACGAAGCTGTCGATGGCCTGGGCGCTGACGACGGGACGTTGCTGCTGCGCCACGCAGGCGGTGAGCAGGAGCGCGCTGGCCGCCACGAGGCTGGCCGAGCGCAGGGCGATGCTGTTGTGCATTCTTTTCGTGTTCCCGCGCTTGTCAGCGATAGAGGATGTCGTCGGCGGCGGCGCGGGCGAATTCGTAGAGTCCGGACCAGACGATGACGCCGCGCTCCAGGTCGATCATCTCGAAGGTGACCTGGTTGTAGCGCTGCACCATGCCGGTCCGCGGATTGCGCTGGTCGAGCGAATTCAGCCGGCCGACGAGGCGGAAATCGCCGCCCGCCTGGGCCCGCGTCAGGCCCAAGGTCCCGACATCGACGCGGCCGCCACGGCGCATGGCGCGCTCATCGGCCACCACCCCGAAGCTTTCGCGCGAGACGAAGACCATCCGCCCCTGCGCCGCACGCGACAGGCCGATGCGAAGCCGGTCCGTGATCGCGTTGACGTTCAGCCGCTGTGAGGAGAGGTTCTGGAAGTACTGTGCATCGACGATCACCTGCGGCGGCCGTGCGGGATTGGCCAGCAGGGGGTTCTGCAGCATGTCGCGCATCATCTGGTCGGTCATCGCCAGGATGTCCTGGCTCTCGATCCCGACGCCGCTGACGGGGCCGCGGGTCGAGGGGTCGAGTTCCGTGGTTGCGACGCCGCCGACATTCGGTGGCATGGGGGCGCAGCCAGCCAGCAGGGCCAGGAGCGCGGCCGCGAGGGGAAGGCGGTTGCGCGAGGGCCGTCCCGGCGCGAGAGAGTTACCGGCGATGCGGACAGAAGACGCGGGGATCACAAGATTCGATCCTAAATTGTTCTCAATTAAGAATATTGCATTAAAGGCTCGAGTCAACTGTAGGCAGGCGGTTACAAATTCTGATCGCCGCCTCGGCGCCGTTTGGGCGCCGCGGCGAAGTCGGGCCCTGGAGATTAGGAACAGTTGGGCTGCGGCCCCATCGCGGTCCCCAGGCCCTAGCCCAGCACGGGGCCCCTGCCATACCATCGCCCCATGAACACCTTCTCCCCCCGCCCCGTGGACGCCGTCATCGCCGCCGCCAGCCAGTTCCTCGGCGACCGCATCACCACAAATGCGGCGCTGCGCGAGCAGCACAGCCATGGCGAGGACAGCTCCACGCCGACCCTGCCGGATGCCGTTGCCTTCGTGGAGACGACCGAGGAGGTCAGCCAGCTTCTGGCGCTGTGCCACCAGCACGGCGTGCCCGTGGTGCCCTTCGGCGCCGGCACCAGCCTGGAGGGGCATGTGAACCCCGTGCGTGCCGGCATCAGCCTCGACCTCTCGCGCATGACCGCGATTCTCGAGGTCAACGAGCAGGACATGGACTGCCTGCTGGAGCCCGGCGTCACCCGCCAGCAGCTGAACGAGTATCTGCGGGACAAGGGCCTGTTCTTCCCGGTGGACCCGGGCAGCCATTGCACGCTGGGCGGCATGGTCGCCACGCGGGCCAGCGGCACGAACGCCGTCCGCTACGGTACCATTCGCGAAAATACGCTCGGGCTGGAGGTGGTGCTGGCGGATGGAAGGGTGATCACCACCGGCGGCCGCACCCGCAAGGCGGCCAATGGCTACGACCTGACGCGGCTGTTCATCGGCAGCGAGGGCACGCTCGGCGTCGTCACCAAGATCCGCCTGCGGCTGCACGGCATCCCGGAGGCGATGAGCTCGGCCGTGGTGCAATTCCCAACGCTGGCCGGCGCGGTGGAGAGCACCATCCAGGTGATGCAGCTGGGCATCCCCGTGGCGCGGATCGAGCTGCTGGACGACGACATGATGGCCGCCTCCATCGCCTTCTCCAAGCTCGAAGGCTTTCTTCCCATTCCCACCCTGTTCCTGGAATTCCACGGCACCGAGGCCGGGGTGAAGGAACAGGCGGAGCTGGTGGAGGCGATCACGACGGAAAATGGCGGGTCCGGCTTCCGCTGGGCGACCGACCCCGCCGAGCGCACGAAGCTGTGGAAGGCGCGGCACGACAGCTACTGGGCGGGGGTCGCCTGGAAGCCGGGCCACAAGGCGCTGACCACCGATGTCTGCGTGCCGATCTCCCGCCTGGCGGAGGCGCTGGTGGGCGCCAAGCAGGAAGCCACCGAACTCGGCCATACCACCTGCATCGTGGGCCATGTCGGCGACGGCAATTTCCACCAGATGATCCTCTACAACCCGGAGGATCCGAAGGGGCTGGAAGGCGCCTGGGACATGGACCGGCGCGTGGTGGCGCGCGGCCTGTCGCTGGGCGGCACCTGCTCCGGCGAGCACGGCATCGGCCTCGGCAAGCGCGAATTCCTGGAGACGGAGCATGGGGCGGAGGCGCTGGCGGTGATGCGCAGCCTGAAGGTGGCCCTCGACCCCAAGGGCATCATGAATCCGGGCAAGATGTTCCGGAATTGAGGTGATGTCCCCCGCCCAGGCCGGGATGGCGCTGCCCATCCTGGTGCTGTGCCTCGGCCATGTCTTTTCGAACGCCGTGCGGACGATTCCGGCGGTCGCGGCGGATGTGCTGATGCGCGACCTGGGCCTGACGGCGGAGGCGCTGGCGCAGATCACCGGCGCCTTCCCGCTCGCCTTCGCCGTGGTGATGCTGCCGGTCGGCATCGCGCTCGATCGTTTCGGCGTGCAGCGCGTGGCGCTCGGCCTGCTGACGGTCGCGGGCTGCGGCGCGGTGCTGGGCGCGCTGGCGACCGGGCCCTGGTCCATGCTGCTGGCCCAGGTGGTGCTCGGCGCCGGCTGCTCGGGGATGCTGATGTGCCCCATCACCTTCGCCGCGCGCGGCCTTTCCACCTCCCGCTTCGCGGTCTGGTCCGGGCTGATCCAGGCGGTGGGCAATACCGGCATGCTGCTCTCGGCCAGCCCGCTGGCCCTGCTGATCGAGGCGGTGGACTGGCGTGCCGGCTTCCTGGCCTGTGCCGGCATCGCGGCCCTCGCTTTGCCGCTGGTGGCGCTGCTGGTGCCGCGGGACCGGCCCGCGGCGCAGCCGCCGCGCAGCCTGGGGGCGGATCTGCGGGAGGTGGCGCGCATGGCCGCCCAGCCGGCGCTGCGCGGCGTGATGATCTTCGTCTTCGCCTCCTTCGCGGCGGTGCTGGGGCTGCGGGGGCTCTGGGGCGGGCCCTGGCTGATGGAGGGCAAGGGGCTGGACCGGGTCGCCGCCGGCAATGTGCTGCTGGCCTGCACCGTGGCGCTGACCATCGGGCCGCTGCTGGCCGGCCTGGTGCTGCGGCGGGTCGGCCATGCGCCGGCCCTGCTGGCCGGCAGCCACCTGCTCTGCGCCGGCTTCATCCTGCTGATCGTGGGCGGCGGGCCGGGCGGCTGGCTGGCGGGGCTGCTCGGACGCACGGTGCTGCCGGTGGCCTGGGATGCGGCGCTGCTGGTGGCCTTTGGCGCCGTCATCTCCTTCCAGGTGCTGGCCTTTTCCATCGTGCGCTCCGCCGTGCCGCCGGAACAGGCGGGGCGGGCGCTTTCGGCGGCGAACCTGTTCTTCTTCTCGGGCGCCGCCTTCTTCCAGGCGCTGTCCGGCGTGATGGCCGCCTGGGGCGGACCGGCTGCGGCGCTGACCACTTTCGCCGCGGGACTGCTGGTCTGCTCCCTCGGCTTCTGGGCGCTGCGGCCACGGTGACCCTGCCCCTGTCGTAACTGGCCCGCCGGCGGCCCGGCCGGTTAACCTCTCCCGATCGCGGGGAGGGCGGGGCGATGCTCAGGCTCATCGGGATGCTGGCGCTGCTGGCAGGCGTCGCGGTGCTCGGCCACTGGCTGCTGCTGCAGGGCCAGCAGCAGCCGGGCCAGATCGGGCGCATGGCTGCCGGCAGTTGTGCGGCCTGCCATTGAGGGTGCGGGGTGCCGCGGCCGGCGCGGCTGCGTTAGGATGCCGTTGCAGGAGGAATTGGCATGCTGCGCAGCATTCTGGTCGCTTTGGATGACACGCAGGGCGCAAAGGCGGCGCGCGATGCCGCCTTCGCCCTCTCCCGTCGCACCGGCGCCAGCCTGACGGCGGCCGTGGTGCTCGACCGCCCGCATACCGAAAGCGAGCATGAATTCGTGCCCATCGGCGGCGCCGCCTTCAAGGCGCGGCGCGACGCCGCGCTGGTGAAGCGGGCGCAGCAGGATGCGGACCAGGCGCTGGCCGAATGCGCCGCCGCCGCCGCCGGCCATCCCTATGACGAACTCCGCCTGGAGGAGGCGCCGGAGCCGGCCCTGCAACGCGCCGGCGCGACGCATGACCTGGTGGTGATCGGCCGCGACAGCACGCTGGGCCTGGAGGAGGTGGAGGAGGGCGTGGCGCCGGTGATCGAGCGCCTGCTGATGGACGGCGCCCGCCCCCTGCTGGTGATCCCGCCCGAGCCGGTGCTGGCCGAGGGCCCGGTGCTGGTCGGCTACGACGCCTCCCTGCCCAATATGGCCGCGCTGCAGCTTTTCGCCCTGCTCGGCCTCGCGGAAGGGGCGCCGGTGCGCGTCGCCTCCGCCGCCGAGACGCGGGAGGAAGCGCTGGCCATGGCGGAGGAGGGCTGCGCCTATCTGCGCCGCCACGGGCTGCAGGCGACGCCGCTGGCCCTGGTGGGCGACCGCCCGGCCGACCTGCTGCTGGCCGAGGCCGAGGGCATGGCCGCGCGGCTGCTGGTGGTCGGCGCCTTCGAGGAAAGCGGCCTGCGCCGCCTGCTGACCGGCAGCGCCACCCACGAGCTTCTGCGCCGCGCCCGCTGCCCCGTCTTCATCCACCACTGACGACAACGCCCTCCCCCCTTCTCAGGGGGGAGGGTTGGGTGGGGGGTCGCGCCACCCTCACCCCGGCCGGTGCAGCACCGCCGGCGCCCGCGTCACCGTCCGCCGGCCGCGCTTGAAGGCATCCAGCACCGGCGCGATGCCGCGCAGCGCCTGCACCTCGTCCGGCGCATCCACCACCACCAGGTCGGCCGGCGCCCCCTCCCGCACGCCGTAATCCTCCTGCCGCATCAGCCGGGCGGAGCCGTCGGTGATCATCGACCACATGGCGCGGACATCCTCCGCGTTCCCGCGCTGGATGATATTGCCGTAGTGGCTCGCCTGCCGGATCAGCTGCCCATCGCCATAGGGGGTGAAGGGGTTCTGGATATTGTTGGAGGAGATCGAGCAGACCACGCCCGCCGCCACCAGCCGGTTCGCATCCACCACGCTGCGCGGCACATCCGCATCCCGGTGCCGTCCGCCGAGATAGAGGTCCGTCGCCGGCAGCACCGTCAGCGCCACGCCGGCATCCGCCAGGCGCTTCGCCACCTTGTCCACCTCCGCAGGCTTCATGGTGGAAAGCTTCGTCACATGGCCGATGGCGACGCGCCCGCCCCAGCCGTATTTCTCGGTCAGGTCACAGACCAGCAGCGTGTCGAGATCCTCGCCGCTGGTGCCGCTGTCGAGGTGCATGTCGATATCGACGTCGAATTCGCGGGCCATCTCGAAGACACGGCGGATCTGCGCGGCGCGGTCGCTGTCGTAGTTCGGCGCGGCGCCGACCACCCTGGCGCCATTGCGCAGGGCGGCGACCATCAGCTCGTCGGTGCCGGGATTATTGGTCAGCCCCTCCTGCGGCATGACGCAGATCTCGACATCGATGGCCCAGGCATAGGCATCGATCAGCGCCTTCACGCCCTCGAAGAAGCGGAGCCCGATGCGCGGGTCGACCTCGACATGGGTGCGCATGCGGGTGCAGCCGTGCAGCACGCACATCTCCAGCGTCCGGCCGGCGCGCGCGGTCACCTCCTCCACCGTGATCTCGGGCTTGATGGCGGAGACGCGCTCCATGGCCAGGTGCGGGAAGCGCGTCGTCTCGCAGGCGCAGCGGTTGAACAGGCAGGACTTGTCGAGGTGGATGTGGGTTTCCACGAAGCCGGCGCAGACCAGCCGCCCCTGGCCGTGGACCGTCTCCGCCGCCTCCGCCTGCAGCCGCGGGGCGATGGCGGCGATGCGGCCGGCCTGCACGCCGATGTCCATCAACGGGTCAGATGCGGCCGAATGAGGCAGGCGCATCTCGCGCAGGATCAGGTCGAAGGCCATGCGATGCTCCGGGATACCAGTTGTGCGGCGGGCCACCGAACCATGCAGGGCGCGCCTCGTCTACGGCACCGAAGTTGCTTTCCCCGGCGCGACGCAAGGGAGCCTCTCGCATGCACAAGCCCACCCGCCGCCAGATCCTGGGCGGAACCGCCGTGGCGCTGGCCGCCCCCGCCGTGGCCCGCGCGCAGGCGGCCTGGCCGGAGCGGCCGATCCGCTGGATCGTGAACTTCCCGCCGGGTGGCGCGGCCGACATCCTCTCCCGCATCCTGGCCGAGTGGTTCGGCACGAAGCTCGGGCAGCCGATCGTGGTGGAGAACCGGCCCGGCGCCGGCGGCATGCTGGGCAGCGACCTGCTGGCCAAGGCGCGCGGCGACCAGCACCTGGTGATGATCTCCAACGCCGCCTCGCACGGCATCGGGCCGGTGCTCTATGCCAACGTGCCCTATGACGCGGTCAACGACTTCACGCATATCCACCTGGTCGGCACCTTCCCCAGCGTCCTGGCGGTGGGGCCGGGCGTGACGGCGCCGGACCTCGCGGCCTTCCTGGCGCAAGCTCGGGCAAAGCCGGGCGAGATGACCTATGGCAGCGGCGGCAATGGCACGATGAACCACCTGATCGGCCAGCTTCTGGCCCGCGCCGCAGGAGTCGAGCTGACCCATGTGCCCTATCGCGGCTCGGCGCCTGCGATGACCGATGTGATGGGCGGGCAGATTCCGGCGCTGATGGAGAGCCTGCCCACTGCCTTGCCGAACCTGCGCTCCGGCCGCATGCGCCCGATCGCGACCAGCGAGGCCGAACGCTCCCCCGCCTTGCCGGATGTGCCGACCTTTGCCGAGATCGGCTTCCCGGGCGTCACCTCCACCAACTGGTTCGGCTTCTCCGCCGCCGCCGGCATTCCGCCGGCCGTGAAGGCGCGGTGGGAGGAGGAGATGGGCAAGGCCATGGCCTCCCCCGAGATTGCGGAAAAATTCGGCCGCATCGGCGTGCGCCCCGGCACGCTGGGGGCGGAGGCCTATACCGCGATGATCCGCAGCGAGCTGGACAAGTGGCGGGAGGTGATCCGCGCCGGCGGCATCAAGGTGGATTAGCCGGTCAGCGCGCCGCTCGCCCGCAGCGCCGCGATCTCCGCCTCGGAATAGCCGAGCTCCGCCGCGATGGCCGCGCCATCCGCGCCCACCGGCCGCAGGTCTCCGGTGCCGCCGGGGCGGGCGCCGTCGATGGAGACGGGCAGGGCCGGCAGGTCGATCGGCGTGCCGTCCGGCAGGTGCATCGGCACCAGCCCGCCGGAGCCCAGCAGATGCGGATCCTCGAAGAGTTCGGCCGGCTTGCCGATCGGCGCGAAGGGCAGGCCGAGCGTCTCGCACTTCGCCATCAGCGCGGGCTTGGTGTAGGTCCGCAGCACTTCCGCGATGCGCGGGATGGTGCGGTCCCGCGCATCGGCGCGCTGCTTCTTGTCGCTGAGCGTCGGGTCGTTCGCCAGCTCTTCCAACCCGAAGGCCGCGCAGAAGGCCGGCCACTGCGTATCCGTCACCACGCCCACGAAAACCTGGCCGCCGTCGGACGTGGAAAAGATGTCGTAGACGGGCCAGGCGGGGCGGCGGATGGACATGGGCGGCGGCGCCTCGCCCGTGATCTTCGTCTGCGCCATGTGCTGCGCCATCAGCAGGGCCACCGTCTCGAAGAGCCCGGCCTGGATCTCGCCGCCCCGGCCCGTGCGCTGACGCTCCGCCAGCGCGGCCAGGATGCCGATGACGCCGGACATCCCGCCCATGATGTCGATGACGGAGGACCCGGCCCGCAGCGGCCGCCCCTCCAGCCCGGTCATATAGGCAAGGCCGCCCATCATCTGCACCACCTCGTCCAGCGCCGTGCGGTGCTCATAGGGGCCGGGGAGGAACCCCTTGCAGGAACAATAGATCAGCCCTGGATTGATGGCGGACAACTCCGGAAAACCCAGCCCCAGCTTGGCCATGGCGCCCGGCCGGAAATTCTCGACGATCACATCGGCCTTCGCCGCCAGCTTCCGGACCAGCGCCAGCCCATCGGGCTGCTTCAGGTCCACGCAGAGGCTGCGCCGCCCGCGGCCGAAGGCGGCGTAGAAGCCGGCGCCGGACCCGCCCAGGCGGCGCGTGCTGTCGCCGGAAGGGGCGGGCTCCACCTTGATGACCTCCGCGCCGAGATCGGCCAGCGTCATGCCCACGGTCGGGCCCATCACCATATGGGTGAATTCGAGAACGCGGATCCCGGCGAGCGGGGTCGGGCTGGTCATGCGGATGCTCCGGTGGGCGGCATCAGGTCGCCGCCGAGTCGTCGGGTGAGATCGGAGGCCGCTTCGGCCACCGCGGCAAGATGCGCGGCGTGCTGCGCCTCGATCCGCGCCTTGGGGCCGGAGAGGCCGAGCGCGCCGGCCAGGCTGCCGCCGGGGCCGAAGACGGCGGCGGCGATGGCGGCGGTCTCGGGGTTGCGCTCGCCGAAGGTGGCGACCACGCCGAGCGCGCGGGGGTCGGAAGCCGTCAGCACGCGGCCGCCGGCGCCGGCGGGCAGCGGGATCAGGTCCCCGGCTGCCAGGTCGTCGCCGATGCGGTTGGGGCTGCGAACCCGCGCCAGGCACAGGCGCTGGCTTTCGTGGCGCACCCAGAAGCTGGCGGTCTCCCCGCTGCGCGCGGCGAGCGCGGCCAGCAGCGCCGGCAGGTGCCGCTCCACCGGCAGGGACCGGGCATAGAGCGCGCCCCAGTGGAACAGCATGGGCCCCAGGGCCCAGCGCCCATCCGCCTGCCGCGCGGCGCAGCGGCCGCGCTCCAGCGAGGCGAGCAGTCGCAGAATGGTGGATTTGTAGAGGCCGGTGCGGGCCGCGAGTTCCGCCAATGTCAGCGCCGTATCGCCTTCGCGAAAGGCGCCGAGGATGGACAGCGCGCGATCGACGGCGGCGACGCCCTCGCTCATCCGGCGCGCACCCCGGCGTCCCGCAGGATCACGGCCCATTTGGCCATCTCCGCCGTGACGAAGCCTTGGGCTTCGGCGGGGCTGTTGCCGACCAGGCGCTCGGCGCCGAGCTCGGCCAGGCGGGTGCGCGTCACGGGTTCGGCCAGCACGGCCGCAACCTCCGCCTGGATGCGGGCGAGCAGCGGGTCCGGCGTGGTCGCCGGGGCCAGGATCGCCTGCCAGACCATGAAGGTGGCGTCCGGAAAGCCCGCCTCCGCCATGGTCGGCACATCCGGCATCACCGGGCTGCGGCTGGGGCCGGAGAGGGCGAGCGCCCGGGCCCGGCCGCCCTGCGCCAGGCCGAAGCCGGTGAGGCCCGCATCGTAGAGCATGTCCAGCGTGCCGGAGGCGAGGTCGAGCGCCGCCGGGGCGCCGCCGCGATAGGGCACCTCCGTCATCCTGATGCCGGCGGCCCGCAGGAACAGCAGGGAGACCAGCTGCAAGGCGCCACCGCCGCCGGTGCTGCCATAGCTCAGTTTTTCGGGGTTGGCGCGGGCCGCGGCGACGAGGTCGGCCAGCGTCCGGTAGGGCGAATTGGGCGGCACCAGCAGCACCATCGGGCTTTCCGCCACAATGGAGACGGCCTTGAGATCCGCCGCCGGGTCGTAGTCCAGCTGCGGATAGAGCGCCTTGGTCACGGCATGGCCGATATTGTGGAACAGCAGCGTGTGCCCATCGCCGGGCGCCTTGGCGACGAAGGAACTGCCGATGGCCCCGCCGGCACCGGTGCGGTTCTCCATCACCACCCGCTGCGGCAGGCGCTGCGAGAGCCGGTCCGCCACCAGCCGCCCGATGACATCCGTGGCGCCGCCCGGGGCATAGGGCAGCACCATGCGGATCGGCCGGCTCGGCCAGGCCTCCTGGGCGCGCAGCGGGGCGGCAAGGATCAAGGCGGGGGCGGCGAGCAGGCTGCGGCGGGCGAGGGTCATGGCGCTTCCTTCTGCGTTCTCTCAGATGGAACGCCGTTCTGTTATTGCGGCATGAAGCCCCGCCGGCCCGCGCCGGTCAAGGCCCGCCTCGCCTCAGGCCGCCGGGATCTCGGCCGCCAGCAGGCTGCCGGACTGGCTTTCCGTGATCACCAGCGTGCGGCCATCCGGCGCGAAGGCGCAGTTGGTCGGCATGCGGCCGAAGCCCGTGCAGTCCACCCGATGCGTCGCCAGGCCATGCGGGTCCACCACCCAGACCTGGCCATGGCCGGGATTGGCCACGAACAGCCGGTCATGCGCATCCACCGCCATGCCATCGGGGCCGGAGGTGCCGGCGGGCACCCGGAAGAAGAGGTTCGCCTTGGCCACCAGCGCATCCTCCCGCAGGGCGAAGCGCCAGACCTCGCAGGACCGCGTCATGGCCACCAGCAGATGCGTGCCGGCGCGGTTCAGCGTGAGGCCATTGGGGCTGGGGCCGTTCGAGATCAGCCGGTCCATCCGCCCATCCGGATGCAGCCGCCACACGCGCCCGGTCGGGTCCTGCAGCCCGGTCTGGCCCTGGTCGGTCAGCAGGATGGAGCCGTCCCGGTGCAGGATCAGGTCGTTGATCCCCCGAAAACCTTCGCTGTGGATATTCTCGGCCACCGCCGCCATGGCGCCGGTCCGCGGGTCCAGGCTCAGCACGCCGTGGCGATAATCCGCCACCAGCAGCTCATCCTCCCGCGCTGCCAGGCCGTTGGGCCAGCCCTCGTATTCCACCACCGCCTCCCAATGGCTGCCGGAGACGCGGAAGACGCGGCCATGCGGGATGTCGGTGCAGAACAGGTTCCCGGCGCCGTCGAAGCAAGGGCCTTCCAGGAAGGAATCCACCGGCGCGCCGGCGCGGTTGGCATCGGCCCAGGCGCTGCGGCGTGGCCGGCGCAGGCCCTCCGGCAGGCGGGAGAGAAGGGTCGGGGTGATGACGGCGGGGGGCGTGTTCCACATCGCCAGACCCTGCCCGGCTCTTGCGAAGCCGCCAAGCCGGCGCCATGAGTCCTTTCATGGGACAGACGCTTTTCGAGAAGATCTGGGACGCGCATGTGGTGCAGGCCCGCGATGACGGCCTCGCCTTGCTCTATGTGGACCGCCACTATTTTCACGAAGGCAGCTTTCATGCCTTCAACATCCTGAAGGCGCGCGGCCTGGCCGTGCGCCGGCCGGACCTGACCTTCGGCTTCGGCGACCACTACGCGCCCACCGTGGGCCGCAGCACGCCGGAGGTGGCGGACCCCGAGATCCGGGGAATCATCGAGACGTTCGAGGAAAATGCCCGGGCGAATCGGATCCGCGCCTTCGAACTGGCGGACCCCGACCAGGGCATCGTGCATGTCGCGGGGCCGGAGCAGGGGCTGACCCTGCCGGGCATGACGGTGGTGTGTGGCGACAGCCATACCTCCACCCATGGCGCCCTCGGCGCGCTGGCCTTCGGCATCGGCGCCAGCGAGGTGGCGCATGTGCTGGCGACCCAGACCATCTGGCAGGCCCCGCCGAAGCAGATCCGCTGCAATTTCGAGGGCGCGCTGCCCGCCGGCAGCACCGCCAAGGACATGGCGCTGGCCCTCATCGCCCGCATCGGCACCGGCGGCGGATTGGGTGGCGCCATCGAATTCGCCGGCGCCGCCGTGCGCGCGCTGTCCGTGGAAGCCCGGCTGACGCTCTGCAACATGGCGATCGAGGCCGGCGCGCGGACTGGGATGGTGGCGCCCGATGATGTGACACGCGCCTGGCTCGCCGGCCGCCCCTATGCCCCGGCGCAGCCCGACCCCGCCTGGGACCGCCTGTTCAGCGACCCCGATGCCGTCTTCGCCTCGGAAGTGACGCTGGACGCGGCGCAGATCCGGCCGATGGCGACCTGGGGCACCAGCCCGGAGGAGGCGGTGCCCCTCTCCGGCCGCGTCCCCCGCCCGGACGATGCGCCGGACGAGGCGCGGAAAAAGGCCTGGGCGCGCAGCCTGGAGTATATGGGCCTGCGCGGCGGGGAGGCGATGGCCGATGTGGCGCTGGACCGCGTCTTCCTCGGCTCCTGCACCAATGCGCGGATCGAGGATCTGCGCGATGCCGCCGCCGTGCTGCGCGGCCGCCGCATCGCCGTGCCCATGCTGGTCTCGCCCGGATCGTCCCGGGTCAAGCGCGCGGCGGAGGCGGAGGGGCTGGACCGCGTGTTCAAGGAGGCCGGGGCGCGCTGGGAGGAAAGCTCCTGCGCGCTCTGCGTCTCCATGCATGGCGAGACGGTGGGGGAGGGGGAGCGTTGCGCCTCCACCTCCAACCGCAATTTCGCCGGCCGCCAGGGGCGGGGGGCGCGGACGCATCTGGTCTCCCCGGCCTCGGCCGCGGCCTCGGCGGTCGCCGGCCGCCTGGTGAGTGCGATCTGATGCAGGCCTTCACCCAGCTCACCGCCATCGCGGCACCGCTCGACCTCGCCAATGTCGATACGGACCAGATCATGCCGGCCCGCTTCATGCGGCGCCCGCGCGACGAACGCTACGCGACCTACGGCTTCCACGACCAGCGCTTCACGCCGGAGGGCGCGAAGCGGCCCGACTTCATCCTGAACCAGCCGCCCTTCGACCAGGCCGGCATCCTGGTGGCCGGGCGGAATTTTGGCGTGGGATCGTCGCGGGAGGCGGCGGTCTATGCCCTTCTCGCCATGGGCTATCGCTGCGTCGTCGCCGCCAGCTTCGGCGATATCTTCTTCTCCAATGCGCTGAAGAACGGGCTGCTGCCGGTGCGGCTGCCCGAGTCGACGGTGAACGGGCTGCGGGCCGCCATCGCGGCGGCGCCGGGCACCACACTTTCGGTTGACCTGCGGACTCAGATCCTGACGGCGCCGGACGGTTCCACGCATGAATTCGTCGTCCCCGGCTTCGCCCGTGACTGTCTGCTGCGTGGCTTGGACGAAATCGGCCTGACGCTGACTCTGGAGCGCGAAATCACCGCCTTCGAAACGCGGCGCGCGGCGGGATAGCGCCACGCAGAAAACTTGACGCGAGCGGTCGGGATAGGTTTGGGTACCTGCCAAATCTTGGATCGCCTCCATGCTGACGAAGCACCCGGCCGCGCATCGCGCGGCCTTTTCCGGTTCGGCCCTCCTCCTCGGCCTCTGCCTTCTCGCCGGCCCGGCGCAGGCCCAGTTCGGGCCGCAGGGCCCCCCCGCCGTGGGCGTGCTGGCGGTGGAGCGGCGCCCGGTGACCGAAAGCACCGAATTCGTCGGCCGGGTGGAGGCGCAGAACCGCGTCGAGCTGCGCGCCCGCGTCACCGGCTTCCTGGAGGCGCGGCCCTTCCGCGAGGGCCAGGAGGTGACGGAGGGCCAGGTGCTGTTCCGCCTGGAGCGCCCGCCCTTCGAGGCCGAGGTGGCCCGCGCCCGCGCCTCCGTCGCCTCCGCCGAGGCCGAGTTGCAGAACGCCAATAGCGCGCTGGCCCGCGCCCGGGACCTGGTCCGCAGCTCCGCCGGCACGCAGGTGAATGTGGAGAATGCGACGGCCGCGCAGCGCACCGCCCAGGCGACGCTGCTCGGCGCCCAGGCGCAGCTGCGGGTGGCCGAGATCAACCTCGGCTATACCGAGATCGCCGCCCCCTTCGCCGGCAAGGTCGGGCGGTCCACCTTCTCGGTCGGCGCCGTGGTGGGCCCGACCAGCGACACGCTGGCCACCGTGGTCAGCCAGGACCCGATGCGCGTCTCCTTCCCCGTCAACCTGCGCACGGGGACGGAGCTGCGCGACCGCTATGCGACGCGCGGCGGCGCCGATGCCACCCGCGTGCGCATCCGCCTGGTGACCGGGGAGACCTACAACCAGGTCGGCCGCATCGAATTCATCGACCCGCAGGTGGACCGCAATACGGATACGGTGCTGGTCCGCGCGCTGATCCCCAACCCACCCCGCGGCGCCAACAACAGCGACGGCAGCATGGACCGCGAGCTGATCGACGGCATGTTCGTGAATGTCTTCGTCGAGGGCGCGGAGCCGGTGCAGGCGGTGGTGATCCCGCGCAGCGCCGTGCTGCAGGACCAGGCGGGCAACTACGTCTGGGTGCTGGATGGCGAGAACAAGCCGTCCCGCCGCCCGCTGACCCTCGGCCGCTCGATCGCCGACCAGGTGGTGGTCGAGCGTGGGCTGGAGACCGGGGAGCGCGTGGTGGTGGAAGGCGTGCAGCGCGTGCGCGCCGGCCAGCCGGTGCAGCCCGGCCCGGCCACCCCGCCACTCCGCGCCCCCGGCGGCGCGGCCCCGGCCGGCCGGCAGGGCTGACGGCGCATGATCTCCGCCGTCTTCGTCGATCGCCCCCGGCTGGCGATCGTCCTGTCCATCCTGCTGACGCTGGCCGGTGGGCTGGCCATGCTGCGCATCCCGGTGGCGCAGTTCCCGGATATCGTGCCGCCGCAGGTCTCCGTCACCACCAGCTATCCCGGCGCCTCCGCCGCGGTGGTGGAATCGACCGTGGCGCAGGTGGTGGAATCCGCGGTGAACGGGGTGGAGGGCATGATCTACATGTCCTCCAACAGCGCCAATGACGGCAGCTATTCGCTCTCCGTCTCCTTCGCGCTGGGCACCAACCCGGATATCGCGACGGTCAACGTCAACAACCGCGTGCAATCGGCACTCGCCCGGCTGCCGACGGAGGTGCAGCGTTCCGGCGTGACGGTGCGCAAGCAGTCCTCCGCCGTGCTGCAGTTCATCGCCGTGACCTCGACGAATCCCGAGCACGACGCGCTGTTCATCTCCAACTACGTCACCATCAATATGCTGGACCGGCTGGCGCGCACGCCCGGCATCGGCTCCGCCCAGATCTTCGGCGCCCGCGACTATTCCATGCGGATCTGGTTCGAGCAGGACCGGCTGATCAGCCTGAACCTGACGCCCGCCGATGTCATCGCCGCGATCCAGGCGCAGAACGTGCAGGCGGCGGTCGGGCGCATCGGCGCGCAGCCGATCTCGGACGACCAGCAGTACCAGATCAACCTGCAGACCCAGGGCCGCCTGACCACGGCCGAGGAATTCGGCGCCATCGTCATCCGCGCCGATGCCACCGGATCCCTGCTGCGGCTGCGCGACGTGGCGCGCGTCGAGCTCGGCGCCGCGCGCATCGACCAGGAAAGCCGGCTGAACGGCCGCCCGGCGGTGACCATCGCCACCTATCTCTCGCCCGGCGCCAATGCGGTGACCGCGGCCTCCAACCTCGCCACGGTGCTGCAGGAGATGTCGCGCCGCTTCCCGGAGGGGATGCAGACCCAGGTCTTCTACGACACCTCGACCTTCGTCGTGGACACCATCCAGGAGGTCATCAAGACGCTGCTGGAGGCCTTCGTGCTGGTGGTGCTCGTGGTGCTGCTGTTCCTCGGCAGCTTCCGGGCCACCATCATCCCGACGATCGCGGTGCCGGTCAGCCTGATCGGCACCTTTGCCGTGCTTCTGCTGCTGGGTTTCTCCGCCAATACCGTGTCGCTGCTGGCCATGGTGCTGGCCATCGGCATCGTCGTCGACGACGCCATCGTGGTGGTGGAGAATGTCGAGCGGGTGATGTCCGAACACCCGGAGATGACCCCGGCCGAGGCCACCAAGCAGGCGATGCGGGAGATCACGGCGCCGATCATCGCCATCACGCTCGTGCTGCTCTCGGTCTTCGTGCCGGTGGGCTTCATCCCGGGCCTGTCGGGCGTGCTGTTCAGCCAGTTCGCCGTCACCGTCTCCGTCGCCATGGTGATCTCGGCCTTCAATGCGCTGACCCTGTCGCCGGCGCTCTGCGCGCTGTTCCTGCGGCCGCATCCGCCGGGGCATGGGCCGCGCAAGGGCTTCCTCGCGGCGGTGATGCGGGCCATCGACTGGGTGCGCGACAAATACGGCAATATCGTCGCGCGCCTGGTGCGCTTCTCCATCCTGTCGCTGGTGCTGGTCGCGGTGGCCGGGGGCGGCATCCTCTTCCTCGGCAGCCGCACGCCGCAGGGCTTCCTGCCGGCGGAGGACCAGGGCGCCTTCTTCGTGCAGATGCAGCTGCCGGCCGGCGCCAGCCTGTCCCGCACCCGCGCGGCGGTGGAGCAGGTGGAGGCGATCATCGCCCCGGTGCCGGGCGTGGACCGCGTGCTGTCCATCGTCGGCTTCAGCCTGATCGATGGCGGCTCGCAATCCAATGCCGCCTTCATCGTGGTGCGGATGAAGCCCTTCGCGGATCGCCCCTCGGCGCAGGAAAGCGTCTTCGCGGCCATCGGCACGGTCTTCGGCGCGACGCAGCAGGTGCGCTCGGCCAATACCTTCGCCTTCAACATCCCGCCGATCATCGGCCTCGGCACCGGCGGCGGCTTCGAATATCAGATGCAGAACCTGGAGGGGCGGCCGCCGGAGGAGATGTTCTCCGCCATGCAGGGCCTGGCAGCTGCGGCCAACCAGGATCCGCGCCTGACGGCGGTCTTCTCCACCTTCACCGCCGATACGCCCTCCCTCTACCTCGATGTGGACCGCGACAAGGCGCAGGCGCTGGGCGTGCGCATCAGCGATATCTTCAATGCGCTGCAGACCACGCTGGGCGGCTTCTACGTCAACGACTTCAACCTCTATGGCCGGTCCTGGCAGGTGAATATCCAGGGCGAGGCGACGGATCGCGACGACATCCCCGACCTCTGGCGCGTGCATGTGCGCAATGCGGCCGGGGAGATGGTGCCGCTGCGGTCCTTCGCCGATGTGCGCATCGTGCTGGGGCCGCAGACCATCAACCGCTACAACAATGTCCGCTCCGTGCGCATCGGCGGATCGCCGCGGCCGGGCATTTCCTCGGGCGATGCGCTGGCGGCGATGGAAGAGCTTTCGGAAACCGCGCTGCCGGCCGGCTATGGCTATGAATGGACCGGCACCGCCTTCCAGGAGAAGCAGGCCAGCGGGCAGACCGGCATCATCATGGCGCTGGCCTTGCTGTTCGCCTATCTCTTCCTGGTCGCGCTCTATGAAAGCTGGGTGATCCCGATCCCGGTGCTGATGTCCATCTCGGTCGGCGCGCTGGGGTCCTTCGGCGCCATCGTGCTGGCGGGGTTGTCGCTCGATGTCTATGCGCAGGTCGGGCTGGTGGTGCTGATCGCACTCGCCGCCAAGAACGGCATCCTGATCGTCGAATTCGCCAAGGAGAAGCGGGAGGCCGGGATGCCGATCCGGGAGGCGGCGGTGATGGGCGCGCGGCTGCGCTTCCGGGCCGTCATCATGACCTCGGTCGCCTTCATCCTGGGCCTGGTGCCGCTGATCATCGCCTCCGGCGCGGCCAGCGCCTCCCGCCGCGCGGTCGGCACGCCGGTCTTCGGCGGCATGCTGGCGGCCTCCATCATTGGCATCTTCATCATCCCGATGCTCTACGTGGTGTTCCAGTCGCTGCGGGAGGCGACGAAGCGCCGCTTCGGGGCGAAGCCCGGCGCCGAGGCCTGACGCGAAGGGGGGGCGCGCAGGTCCCCCCTTCCCCAAATCCCCCGCGACAGCAGATACTGTGCTGAACCAAGCGGGGATGTGACGCCATGGCAAAATTCGGATTGAGCCAGTCGGTACGCCGGGTCGAGGATCCGCGCCTGCTGACCGGCCGCGGCCAGTACACGGATGACCTGGCCATGCCGGGCCAGGCGCATGGCATCGTGCTGCGCAGTCCGCAGGCGCATGCCACCATCACCCGCATCGACACCACGGCCGCCAAGGCGATCCCCGGCGTGCTGGCGGTGATCACCGCGGCGGACCTCAAGGCCGCCGGCATCGGCGAGCTGCCCTGCCTGATCCCGATGAAGAACCGCGACGGCACGCCGCGCGGCAATACGCCGCGCCCGGCGCTGGCCGATGGCGTGGTGCGCCATGTCGGCGATCCGGTCGCCTTCATCGTCGCCGAGACCGCCCAGGCCGCCCGCGACGGCGCCGAGGCGGTGGAGGTGGACTACGACGCCCTGCCGGCGGCCACCGACCTCGCCACGGCCTGGGAGCCGGGCCAGCCGCTGGTCTGGCCCGATGTGGCCAACAACGTGGTCTTCGACTGGGAGGCCGGCGACAAGGCGAAGACCGACGCCGCCTTCGCCCGCGCCGCCCATGTCACCCGCCTGACCGTGGTGAACAACCGCGTCGTCGTCGCCAGCATGGAGGCCCGCGCCGCCGTTGCCGCCTGGGAGGGTGACAAGCTGACGCTGCACACCAATACCCAGGGCTCCTGGCTGCTGAAGAACATCCTCTCCGGCAATATCTTCAATATCCCGGCCGAGAATGTCCGCGTGGTGACGCCGGATGTCGGCGGTGGCTTCGGGATGAAGATCTTTCTCTACCCCGAGCATGTGCTGGTGTCCTTCGCCGCGCGCCAGGTGGGCCGCCCCGTGCGATGGGCCAGCGATCGCAGCGAGGCCTTCCTCTCCGACACCCATGGGCGGGACAACATCACGCTGGGTGAACTGGCGACGGATGCGGACGGAAAATTCCTGGCGCTGCGCACGCGCAACTACGCCGGCATGGGCGCCTATCTCTCCACCTTCGCGCCCTTCATCCCGACCGGCGCCGGCACCAAGGTGCTGGCCAGCGTCTATGGCTTCGAGGCGATCCACGCCCATGTCATCGGCGTCCTCACCAACACCGTGCCGGTCGATGCCTATCGCGGCGCCGGGCGTCCCGAGAGCAACTACCTCGTGGAACGCCTGATCGACGCCGCGGCGCGGGAGATCGGCATCGACCGCATCGAGCTGCGCCGCCGCAACATGGTGAAGCAGGAGGCGATGCCCTGGGTCTCCGCCATGGGCCAGCGCTACGACAGCGGCGATTTCGGCCAGCTGATGGACGCGGCGCTGGCAAAGATCGACTGGGCCGGCTTCCCGGCCCGGCGGGCGGAGGCGGCGCGACGCGGCAAGCAGCGCGGCATCGGCCTGGCCTATTACCTGGAAGCCACCGGCGGCGCGGCGACGGAGAATGCCAAGGTCGTCTTCGCCGATGACGGATTCGTCGATGTCTATGTCGGCACGCAGTCGACCGGCCAGGGTCACGAGACCGCCTATGCGATGATGACCAGCCACGAGCTCGGCATTCCACTCGAAAAGATCCGGGTGAAGCAGGGCGACAGCGAGACGCTGCCCTCCGGCGGCGGCACCGGCGGCGCGCGCAGCCTCTATTCCGAAGGCCAGGCCATCCTCGTCACCACCGCCTCCGTGGTGGAGAAGGGCAAGCAGGCGGCGGCGGAGCAGCTCGAGACCGCCGTGGTCGATATCGAATTCACCGCCGGCCGCTTTGCCGTGGCCGGCACCGACCGCGGCGTGGACATCCTCGACCTCGCCGCCATCCAGCGGAAGCGCGTCGCCGCCGGCGAAAGCGCCATCCTGCTGGATGCGATGGAGACCGCGAATATCGATAGCCACACCTTCCCCAACGGCTGCCATGTGGCGGAGGTGGAGGTGGACCCCGAGACCGGCATCGTCACCGTGCCGCGCTACATCGTGGTGGACGATGTGGGCCATGCGCTGAACCCGCTGATCGTGCGCGGCCAGGTGCATGGCGGCGTGGCCCAGGGCATCGGCCAGGCGCTGCATGAGCGGACCAGCTACGACAATGGCTCCGGCCAGCTGCTCTCGGCCTCCTTCATGGACTATGCCCTGCCGCGGGCGGAGGACCTGCCGGATATCGACGTGGACCTGATCGAGGTGACCTGCGCGACCAATCCGCTGGGCGTGAAGGGCGCGGGGGAGGCCGGCGCCGTGGGATCCCCGCCGGCCGCCATCAATGCGCTGGTCGATGCGCTCTCGGGCTCCGGCGTGACGCATATCGACATGCCGGCGACGCCGGAGGCGGTGTGGAAGGCGCTCTCCGCCGCCAAGGCCGCCTGAGCCCCATGGCCCTCCCCCCTTCTCAGGGGGGGGGAGGGTTGGGCGGGGGGCTCGCCCCCCGGGACCGCCCTCTACCGGAAGACCAGGTTGATCATCTGGCAGGTATCCAGCCGCCGCCGTTCCTCGTTGCGGCCATCCATCCAGACGATCCGCACATCGTTCAGGCAGTCCCCGGCCGGCAGCCGCACCGCCAGGTGGCGGCCGGGCGGCAGCACCTGATCGCCCAGCCGGTCCTCGCCCCAGTTATCCTCCCGCACGGAGGAGACATAGACCTCCCGGATCACGGCATTGCCGTGGTTCACCAGGTTGAAGGAGGGATTGGCCTGGCTGGCGCTGGGCGCCGGGGAGGCACCTGCGCCCGCGCCAAAGACCATCTGGCTCATCCGGCAGGTATCCTGCCGTCGCCGCTCCTCCGGCCGTCCATCGGCATAGACCACCCGCACATCCTGCAGGCACCCGGCGGAGGGCGCGATCCGCAGCGGGAAGCTGCCGCCATCCGGCAGCACCTGGCTCTGCAGCAGGTCGTGGCCCCAGTAGCGATCCTCGCTGGGCGAGACATAGATCTCCCGGATCGTCTGGCCGCTGCGGTTCACCAGGTTGAAGGAAGGATCGCCCTGGGCCTGGGCCGGCGCGGCGAAAGGCAGGATCAGGCCGGCCAGGAGAAGCAGGCAGCCCATGAGATGGGCGAGGCGCAGGGGCAGCGGGCGCATCGGCGTCGGGATCCGTTCCGGGGTGCCGCGCAGGCTACAGGCTCCGTCCCGCGCCCTCAACAAGCCGGGTCTTCACGCGGCGGAGGGGTGGCTCAGCCGGCCAGGGTCCGGGGCGCCAGCGCGGTGCCGGCGGCCTGGGTCCCGGCCCAGCCGGCCAGATCCTCCAGCGCGCGGCGGTCCAGGATCTCCAGCCGACCCTTGTTCAGGGTGGCGACGCCGTCCTTGCGCAACCCGGCGAGCGCCCGGTTGGCATGTTCCACGGAAAGCCCCAGCGCATCTGCCAGGTGCGCCTGCTTCAGCGGCACCGCGGCGCCGCGCGAATCGGCCCCGCCGCGCCGCAGCAGCCGGCCGTGCAGTTCCAGCAGCATATGCGCCACCCGGCCCGTGGCATCGCGCCGGCCGAGGCTGGTCAGGCGTTCCCGCATCCGCGCGCGGTCGCGGGTCAGGCCCTCGACATAGGACAGCGCCAGGCCGGGATCGTTGCCCATGAAGGCGCAGAGCCTTTCCTTGGACAGGATGCAGAAGGAGGCATCGGTCAGCGCCTCGACCTCCGCCGTATCCTCGGTCCGCTCCACCAGGTCGCCGGGCAGGTGGAAATCCAGCACCTGGCGCCGGCCATCAGGTGTCGCGGTCCAGGAGAAGGCCCAGCCGGCATACATGGTGAAGACCGCATCCAGGATGGCATCGCCGGCCCGCACCAGCCGGACGCCGGAGCGGATGCGCGCGATCTCCCCCACCCGGGCCTGCGGGATCACCCGGAACAGGGCAAAGGGTCGCACGGTGCAGGCCGCACAACTGCCGGGCAGCGGGGTGAGATTCGGGTTGCGGCTCATGGGGTGGGGATCATCCCTGGCGGTGCAGGCTGCCATCCAATACCCGTAATCTACGCTCCCGTGTCTTTGATGGGAACCTCATTCGCGACATGGCTGCAATGGCTTGACGTTGCCGGGCTTGCCTGTTGTGCCGGGTGCCGGGCGCGGCCGAGAGTGGCTCAACAAGGACCGGTGCCACCAGGGAAGGAAACACGCATGTCCGGCTTCGCCTCCGCCAATGACCTGGCCGAGAAGACCGTCTCCTTCGACGAACTCGGCCCGGGCCTTTTCGCCTATACGGCGGAGGGGGACCCGAATTCCGGCGTGATCGTGGGGCCGGACGGGGTGGTGGTGGTGGATGCCCAGGCCACGCCCGCCATGGCGCAGGACGTGATGGCCCGCATCGCCACGGTCACGCCGCGCCATGTCGGGCAGGTGGTGCTGACGCATTATCACGCGGTGCGGGTGCTGGGCGCTTCCGGCTACGGCAACCCCACCATCATCGCCAGCGAGGCCACCCGGAAGCTGATCGTGGAACGCGGCCAGCAGGACATGGACAGCGAGATCGGCCGCTTCCCCCGCCTGTTCCGCGGCAAGGAGAGCATCCCCGGCCTCACCTGGCCCACCCATACCTTCGCGAATCGCATGACGATGTGGCTGGGGGAGCGGGAGGCGCAGGTGATCCATGTCGGCCGCAGCCATACGGCGGGCGATACGGTGGTCTGGCTGCCGAAGGAACGGGTGCTGTTCGCCGGCGACACGGTGGAATTCGGCGCCACCCCCTATTGCGGCGATGCCCATTTCGCCGATTGGTCCGCGACGCTGGATGCGGTGGCCGCGCTCGGCGCGGAGAAGCTGGTGCCCGGCCGCGGCCGCGCCCTGCTGACCCGGGAGGATTGCCGCGAGGCGATCGAGGGCACGCGGTCCTTCACCACGGATCTCTTCACCCGCGTGCGGGAGGGCGTCGCCAAGGGCTGGGACCTGAAGGCGGTCTATGACGACACCATGGGCTTCATGCGCCCGAGATACGGAAGCTGGGTGATCTTCGAGCACTGCATGCCCTTCAACGTCACCCGCGCCTTCGACGAGGCGCAGGGCCTCGACCACCCGCGGATCTGGACGGCGGAGCGGGACGTGGCGATGTGGCGGGCGCTGGAACACGGCACGGCCATGCCCTCCGCCGAAGTGCCGCGCTGAGGCCGTGCGCCACGTCAACCCACGCTACCCCGCCGCGCCGCGCCCCGACCCGGGCGAGGACCACCGCACGGTCGTCGTGGTCGGCGGCGGGCTGGTCGGGCTGACGCTGGCGCTGGATCTCGCCCGCCACGGCGTCGCGGTGACCCTGCTGGATGAGGAGGACAGCGTCGCCACCGGCAGCCGCGCCATCTGCTTCGCCCAGCGCAGCCTGGAAATCCTCGCCCGGCTCGGCCTGGGCGCGCGCCTGCTGGACAAGGGCGTCACCTGGCAGACCGGGCGGGTCTTCCACGGGCAGCGGGAAGCCTTCGCCTTCGACCTGCTGCCGGAAGCCGGGCACGAATATCCGGCCTTCGTGAATATCCCGCAGTATCACGTGGAAGCCTGGCTGGTGGAGGCCTGCGCCGCGGCCAGCGTGGATCTGCGCTGGCGCCATGCCGTGACGGGCCTGGCGAGCGATGCGGCCGGCGCGACGCTGCAGGTGGAGACGCCCGACGGCCCCTATCGCTTGCGCGCCGACTGGCTGCTGGCCTGCGACGGCGCCCGCAGCTTCGTCCGCCGCAGCCTGGGCCTGGCCTTCCAGGGCCAGGTCTTCCCGGACCGCTTCCTGATCGCCGATGTGGTGATCAAGGGCGAGGTCGCCTTCCCCGCCGAACGCTGGTTCTGGTTCGACCCGCCCTTCCACCCCGGCCAGTCCGTGCTGCTGCACAAGCAGCCCGACGACCTCTGGCGCATCGACTTTCAACTCGGCGCGGAGGCGGATGCGGCCATCGAGACCGAGCCCGGCCGGGTGCGGGACCGCGTCGCGGCGATGCTCGGCCCTGCGGTGCCCTTCGAGCTGGAATGGGTCAGCCTCTATAGCTTCCGCTGCCGGCGGCTCGATCGCTTCATCCATGGACGCGTGATCTTCGCCGGCGATTCGGCGCATCAGGTCAGCCCCTTCGGCGCCCGCGGCGGCAATGGCGGGCTGCAGGATGCGGACAACCTGGCCTGGAAGCTGGCGGCGGTGCTGCGCGGCCAGGCCGGTCCCGCGCTGCTGGCAAGCTATGATGCCGAGCGGATCGCGGCAGCCGACGAAAACATCCTGCACTCCACCCGCGCCACCGACTTCATCTCGCCCAAGACCGCCGCGGCGCGGGCCTATCGGGATGCGGTGCTGGAACTGGCGCCGCGGCACGCCTTCGCCCGCGCCATGGTGAATTCCGGCCGGCTGTCGCGCCCGGCGCATCTGCCGGACAGCCCGCTGAATGCGGCGGATGACGGGCCCTGGCCCGGTGGCGCCGCGCCCGGCAGCCCGGCGCCGGATGCGCCGCTGCTGCGGGATGGCCAGCCGGACTGGCTGCTGCGCCATCTGGGCGGCGACTTCGCCTTGCTGGTCTTCGACGCGGTCTGGGCGCCGGTGGCCGGGCTGCGGCTGGTCTTCCTGACGGCGGAGGAGACGCCGGGGGCGCTGTGGGACCACACCGGCCTGGCCGCCGCCCGCTATGGCGCGCCGCCGGGCGGGGCAGTGCTGATCCGCCCCGACCAGCACATCGCCGCGCGCTTCGCCGCGCCGCGGCCGCAGGCGGTGCGGGCCGCGCTGGCCGTCGCCACGGGATGGAAGGAGCCCCCCGCATGACGCTCGACACAAGGCCGCGGCTCGCGGAGCCGGATGCGATCTTCGCGCTTCTGGTCGCCGCGCATGCCGGGCTGGAGGAGGCGGAATCCCGCCGGCTGGATGCCCGGCTGGTGCTGATCCTGGCGAACCACATCGGCGATCCCGCCGTGCTGCGCCAGGCGGTGGCGCTGGCGGCGGAAGCGGCCGGGGCCGGGCAGAGGCCTGGCCTATCCCTCCCATAGGGGGAGAGGGGCTCGCCCTTCGCGGTGCGGGCGGCCTAGGGTCGCGTCCGCAACGAGATGCAAGGAATCGCCACCATGGCCCGCCCCACCCCGCTGAAAGACGAGTCCCTCGACAAGGTGACCGGAGGCGCCTTCCAGCAGACCGGAGCCGGCCACGACGTGGTGACCGGCACCGGGCAGGAGGATGTCATCTTCGCCGGCTCGGGCAACGATAAGGTGGCTGCCGGCGGCGGCAATGACCAGGCCTATGGCGAGGCCGGCAATGACGTGCTGGCCGGCAATGGCGGCAACGACCTGCTCTTCGGCGGCGCCGGTCACGACACGCTGAACGGCGGCGCCGGCGAGGACCAGCTGCAGGGTGGCGACGGGGATGACAGCCTGGATGGCGGCGCGGGCGATCGCGCCGCCGACCTCGCCTTCGGCGGCCAGGGCAGTGACAGCTTCATCTGGGCCCCCGGCGACGGCAACGACCAGTTCAATGGCGGCGCCGGCACCGATACGCTGCAGCTGGACAATGTCAGCCTGCAGCAGTTGCAGGCGGCCCTGACGCTGGAAGGCAATACCAACCTGCAGATGTCGGTCGCCCAGGGCCCGCAGGGTCCGGTCATCACCTTCACCGATGCGAACGGCAATCCCGCCACCTTCCAGGGCGTGATCCAGATCGGCGGCGAGACCCTGCGCTTCAGCGAGATCGAGCGGATCCAGCTGGTCTGAGCGCTCTCGCTCAGCGCAGCTGGCTGAGCCGCAGCGCGGGGCTGCCGCCGAAGCCGGACGGCTCCTCCAGCCGCACGCCGGTCACCTGCCAGCGCGGCGCCAGCGCCTCGCTGGTCAGCTCCAGCTGCAGGGTGATCGGCGCGAGGCTGCCGCGCAGCGGCATCTCGAAGCGGGTCAGGCCGACCGGCACGGCGCGGCGCAGCGCCTCCACCGCCGCGCCGGGCGGCACGCCGCGGGCGCGGGCCACCTCGGCCAGCGCCTCCGGATTCGCCCAGGCGGCGCCGATCTCCTCGGCCATGGCGCCGAGGAAGGCGCGTGCCTGCGGGGTGCGGGTCGCATCCTCCGGCGCCCGCGCCAAGCTCTCGCGCACCGCGGCCTGCAGGGCGGGCATGTCCAGGTGGCGGGTCATGGTGGCGCCGTCGCGCCCATCCAGCGCATGCACCACCTGCCAGGCGGTGGCATAGGGTGCGCCCAGCCAGCCGGCGGCCAGCACCGGCAGCAGCAGCAGGGCGGCCCAGAAGCGGCGGCGCTGCGGGGTGGCGCGCGGCGCCGGCGCGATCGCCTGTCGCGGCGGCAGGGCCCGTGGCGCGGGCTGCGGCGGCGCCGGCTGGCGCGCATCGTAGTCGGCCCAGACCTGATCCCACTCCGCCGTCACGCCGATGCCCCGTGTGCTCACCTTGTGCCCCGCACGTTAAGATTGTGTCGCCGGATCTTCCAGCCGGAAAGACAACCTTAAGTTGCGTCGCAACTTGTGAGACGTCTCACCTCGGCTCTTCCGCCACGACCTCCATGCGGAGGCGGCAGCTTCTCTTCGGTGGAGACGATCCAGGAGCCCTCTCCGGTTTCGGAGAATGAGGCACAACTGGTGGGAAAAGGATTAACGGGAGATGGGGGTCTGTCGCATTTCTGAGAGTGTGCCGGAAAAGCGAAGCGCACTTCCGGAAAGCGTCACGACCCCGCTCGGCACATCAAGACTTCGTGATGTCTACCGTGCCAGCGGGGCCAGGACCGTCTCCAGCCGCGCCAGGGCCAGGCCCAGCGCCAGCGCCATGGCCTGTGCCATGGCCGGTGCCGCGGCGCCGGGCGCCAGCGGCGCCTCCGCCGTCACCTCCAGCGTCTCGACGACGCGGGAAGCCAGGCGCTCCTCCCGCAGCAGCACCCCCGCCAGCCCGGCACGGGCCTGGCCGGCGGCGGGCACTGCCTCCAGCAGCGTCAGCTGCATTTCCAGCACCAGCTCCGCCTCCGCCCGGCTGCCCTGCGGCACCACGGCGGAAAACAGGCCGGAGGCCTGCAGCCAGGCGCGCAGCGCCGCATCGGCCAGGTCCGCCGGCGGCGCCAGCCATTCCTCATAGACCAGGATCTCATAGGACCCGTCCGGATTGAGGCGCCGCAGGCCGACATCCTGCAGCCCGGGGATCGCCCGCACCCGGCGCACCTGCAGCACCGGCGCCCGCGGCCGCGCGCCCTGGCTCTCGGGGCGCATCGGCGCCAGCGCATAGCGCCGCACCGGCACATTCGGGCGGTCCGGCAGGATGGAACAGCCGCCGGCCAGCAGGGGCAGGGCGGCCAGCAGGTGGCGTCGGTTCATCGGCGGCGATCCGGGGTCGGCGGCGCGCCGAACAGCAGCTGGGAGGGCGAGCTCCGCAGCTGTTCGGCGGTGGCGCGCAGGTTGGCGGTTGTGGCCCGCAAGTCGATCAGGATGGGCAGCAGCTCGGCCTGGATATCCACCGTCGTCTCCCGCGCCGAGCGCAGGGTGCGCTCCAGCCCCTCCACCGCGCCGGGCAGGCGCTGCGCCGTGCGGCGCAGCTCCGCCGCGGCGCCATTGGCATTGGCCAGAATGCCGCGCACTTCCGGCCCGTTCAGCAGCGCGCGCGCTTCCCCGGCCGCGGCGCGGAATTCGCCCAGCGCGCCGGCCAGGTCGGCGCCTTCCACCGCCTGGCGCAGCAGCGCCATGGTGGCCGCGGCCTCCCGCAATGTCTGCGCCAGGTCGCCGTCGCTGGTCTGCCGGTTCAGGTTGGACAGCAGCCCGGCGATGTCGTTGGAAATCTGGTCCACCGGGATATCCGCGATGCGCTGGATCAGCAGCTCCGCGGCATTGGTCACCTGCGCCACGGTGGAAGGCACGCCCGGAATCACCGGGAAGCGCGGCTGCCAGGGCGGCGGCGTCACCGGGAAGCGCTCCGCATTGACGAAATCCAGCTCCAGGTAGTTCACGCCGGTGATGCCCTGCGCGGTGATCCGCGCCCGCAGGCCCAGCCGCACCGCCTCCGCCAGGTCCGGTGCCTCTCCCACCTGCGCCAGGTCCAGCCCGAAGCGCAGGAAGACCCGCTGGAAGCCGCGGCTATAGGCCTCGCCCTGCTGCCGCGGATATTCCGCCGCCACCAGGCCGATCTGCGTCACCCGCCCGATCGCCACGCCGCGGTAGCGCACCGGCGCGCCGACATCGAGGCCCTGCACCGATTCCTCGAAATAGCTCTCGAAGACCTCCGTGGTCTGCAGCCCCCGCCCGCCGGCCAGGAACAGCACGAAGCCCACCGCCAGCACGATGCCCACCAGCACCAGCGCGCCGACCCGCGCATAAAGCGCCCTTCCGCTTGCCATCACGCCGCCTTTCGCAGGAAGAAGGCCTGCACCGTGGGGTGGGTGCTGTGGTCGCGCAGCTCGCGCGGGTCGCCCTCCGCAATCATTCCCTTGGCCCCCTTGTCCAGCATGATGCAGCGATCCCCGATCGCCAGGATCGAGGCCAGCTCATGCGTCACCACCACGAAGGTGGTGCCCAGCGAACGCGACAGATCGCGGATCAGCGCATCCAGCCCCGCCGAGGTCACCGGATCCAGCCCCGCCGAGGGCTCGTCCAGGAACAGGATGGAGGGATCCAGCGCCAGCGCGCGGGCGATGCCCGCCCGCTTCAGCATGCCGCCCGAGATCTCGGACGGCAGCTGGTCCGCCGCCGCCGAAAGCCCCACCAGGCCAAGCTTGGCCCGCGCCACCTCCCGCCGCGCCTCGGGCGGCAGGCTGGTGTGCTCGGCCAGCGGCATCTCGACATTCTCCAGCAGGGTCTGCGAGCCGAACAGCGCGCCCTGCTGCCACATCACGCCGATCCGCTTCAGCAGATCGAGCCGCGCCGCCCCCTCGGTCGCCCAGACATCGGTGCCGAGCACGGAAACCTTGCCCTCCGCCGGCGGCACCAGCCCGATCATCAGCTTCAGCAGCGTCGACTTGCCGCAGCCCGACCCGCCGAGGATGACGAAGACCTCGCCCCGCCGCACATCGAAGGTGACATCGCGGAACAGGGTATTGGTGCCGAAGCGCGCGGTCAGCGCGCGCGCCTCGATCACCGCGGGCACCTCGGGCCCCGGGGCCCGGTCGTCCAGCGCCTCGCCCGCCTCGCTCACAACCCCAGCCTTTCGAAAAGCACTGCAAAGATGCCGTCCAGCACCACGATGGCGACGATGCCCCCCACCACGGCGGAGGTCGCCGCATCGCCCACCGCGCGCGGCCCGCGCCCGGCGCCGAGGCCCGCGCGGCAGCCGATGATGGCGATCGCCAGTCCGAAGACCGCGGCCTTGAACAACCCGCCCAGCAGGTCCTTCAGGCTGACGAAATTCACCAGCTGCTGCGCCACCGTCGTCATCTGGAAGCCCAGCAGCCGCATGATCAGCGCCATGCCGGCCAGCCCCGCCAGCGTCAGCACCAGCGACAGCACCGGCATCACCAGCACCCCGGCCAGCACCCGCGGCAGCACCAGCAGCGCCATCGGGTCGATGCCCATGATGCGCAAGGCCGCCACCTCCTCGTTCACCGTCATGGTGCCGAGCTCCGCCGCATAGGCGGAGCCGGTGCGCCCGGCCAGGACCACGCCCGCCATCAGCGGCCCCAGCTCCCGCAGCAGGGAAATGCCGACCAGGCTGGGCACGAAGATCTCGGCGCCGAATTGCCGCAGCGGGATCGCCGACTGGAAGGCCAGGATCACCCCGAGCAGCGCGCCGAGCAGCGTCGCCAGGCCGAAGGCGCGCGTGCCGGCCTCGTCCAGGTGCCGCAGCAATTCCCGCGCCCGCAACCGGCCCGGGCGGATCAGCGTGCCGAGCGCGACCACCAGCGTCTCGCCCAGGAAGGCCAGCGCCTCCATGCCATTGTTCAGCAGGCCGACCACACGCCGGCCGAGCCCGGACAGCGGCATGAAGCGGCGCGGTGCCACCGCCGGCCGCGGCGCCGCCAGCGCATCCCGCACCCGGTCCAGCACCGCGACCACGCCGGGGCTCGCGCCCTCGATCCGGCTGCCCTCGGCGGCGGATTGCGCGGTCAGCAGCAGGGTGGCACCGGTGGTATCCACCGCCTCCACCGCCTCGAGGTCGAGCACCAGCGGCGCGCCGGGCTTGCGCGCCTCCGCCATCAGGCGGCTCCACAGCGCCGCCGCCGCCTGGGTATCGATGCGTCCGGACAGCGCCAGCCATCGCGCGCCCTCCGCCTCTCGCACCGCAAAGCTCTCCGCCAGCGCCGTCGCCTCCAAAGCCATCATCCCCCGCCATTATGGCAGAGGCCGGTGCATCCTGCGTTACTGCAACGCAGCAAGCACGTTTCCGACTGCAACCTCGCCGGATTCCCAGGCCCCGCCCACCGTGCCGGCCAGCCGCGCATGGCAGGCCTCCCCCGCCAGGCACAGCCGCCCGCCGGCCAGCGGCGCCGCCAGGACCCCCCGCGCCGCCGCGCGCCCGACCCTGGCGGTGCTATAGACGCCCCGCGCCCAGGGGTCGCGCTTCCAATCGGTCACAACCGGCCCAGCCCGCAAGTCCCGCGCCGCCTGCGCCCCGAACCGCAAGGCCACCTCGGCCCGCATGAAATCCTCGGCCGCCGCATCGCCGGCCTCCTCCAGCGCCGCCGCGGCATCGCCGCCGACATGGCAGGCCAGCAGATCCCGCCCGAAGGGCCGCGCCGACATGGCCACCAGCGCCTCCCCCGGCGCCACCTGGCGATCCAGCGCGCTGAAGTCCGGCAGGCCCAGCCCCGCCACGCCACGAAACCCCACCTTCACCACCTGCCCCAGCGGCAGGTCATGCGCCGCCTGCAGCACCTCCACCGGCAAAGGCGGGTCGAAGCGCACCACCTCCGCCGCCAGCAGATCCGTGGGCAGCGTCACCACCACCGCCCGGGCCCGGATGATGCCGAAATCCCCCTCGGCCTCCGCCCAGGCGCCACCCCACCGGACCCGCCGCACCGCCGCCCCCCGCCGGATCGGCAATCCCTCCGCCAAGGCCGCCAGCAGCACCCCGAAGCCCGGCTCCGGCAACATGTTCCGGCCATCCAGGGCCGTCGCCGCGAAATCCCGCAGGCTCAACCGCTCCAGCGGCGCCGCGGCGATGATATCGCCCTGCCAGGCCGCCACCGTCGCATCCCAGTCCCCACCCCGCGGCACAGCCTCCGCCACGCTGATATCCGGCCCCCCCGCCGCCACCCGTGCCCGCACCGCCGCCGCAAACCCATCCCAGGCCGCGCCATAGGCCGCTTCCTCCGCCGCCGTCGCCAGCCGACCTCCCACCCAGCTCCGCTCCCGCCGCGCCGCATCCGAATCGACCAGCCTCACCCCCAGCCCCGCCGCCAAGGGCACCAGGGGATTCTGCTCCGCATTGTGCAGCCAGGCCGCCCCCAGATCGAAGGGCACCCCCAGCCGCCCATCCGTCACCACCCGCCCCCCCACCCGCGCCCGCGCCTCCACCACCAAGACCGACCGCCCCGCCGCCCGCACCGCCCGCGCCGCCGCAATGCCGGCCGCACCCGCGCCGATAACCAGAACATCCGGGTCTGCCATGGCGATCCTCATGCAGTGCGGGGGCGGGGTGGCGCAGGGAGGCGCGGGTTGCTGCCAGGGGGCTTTGCCCCCCGGCACCCCCCACCAAAGGGACAGTGGTCCCTTTGGAATCCCATCAAGGAGCAGGCGGGAGGAGGGGCAAGGCGGGTGTGCTGGCCGAGGCGGTTGCGCCGCGCCCCTCCTCCCGCCTGCTCCTCCATACCGGGGTTCGAAGGGTCCACTGACCCTTCGTGGGGGGAGCGCGAGGGGGGCAAAGCCCCTCTCGCATCACCCGCGCGCCCTGCCTCAGCCTGCCATCGCATGCAGGAGGACGGCCGCGGCGACCGAGACGTTCAGGCTTTCGACGCGGCCGCTGCCTGGCAGGGTGACGCGGTGGGTGCAGGCGGCGGCGGTCAGGCCGGGCAGGCCGATTTCCTCGTTGCCGAGGGCGAGGAGGAAGGGTTTGCCGCGGGGCAGGGCTTCGGGCGGCATGCCGCCGGCGGCCACGGCGGCGACGGTGGTGAAGCGGGGGGCCAGGGCGCGGAGGCCCACCGCGGGGTTGGGCAGGCGGAGGATGTCCAGGTGTTCCAGCCCGCCTTCGGCGATCCGGTAGGCGGCGTCGGAGAGGCTGGCCTGGCGCGGGTCGTTGGACAGCAGCAGGCCGGTGCAGCCGAAGAAGGCGGCGGAGCGGGCGATGGCGCCGAGGTTGTGCGGGTTGCCGATGCCGTCGAGCAGCGGCAGCACGGGGGCGGACAGCAGCTTTGGCGGGAAGGGCCCGTTGCCGAGTTCCGCGATGGTGCGCGGCACGGCGATGGCGACCACGCCGCCGTGGTGTTCGGTGCCGGCGATGCGCATCAGCTCGTCCGGGGTGACTTCCCGGTAGGGGCGGCGGGCGCGGGCCATTTGCGCGCAGAGGGGTCCGACCTCGCGGCGCCGCGTCTCCAGGTAGAACAGGCGGAGGATGGCGTCGGGCCGGGTGGCGAAGGCGGCCGTGGCGGCGGCGGGGCCGCAGAGCCGGTCGAGGTCGGAGTCCCGCCAGCCGCGCACCGGGGCCTGGCCGGGTTCGGTGGGCGGGCGTGGCGTATTGGCCAGTTCGGGGCGTTCGGGCGGGCGATCGGGCGCGCGCCCCCGGCTGAAGGGGCGCGTGCGGAAACCGCCGCCCTCGGGCGGGGTCAGGCGGTCGCGGTCGCTTCGGCCGTCTCCGGCGTCTTGCGGCCCGTCTGCGGGACCGCGTCGTTCTGGCCCAGGAATTTTGCACCCTCCTCGCGGATTTCCGCGGCTGCGTCATCATAGAGGAACGGCAGGAAGGCGTATCGCCGCCCGCGCGTCACCGGACGCGCCTCATGCAGCAGGGAGCAGGAAAACACCACAGCCCCGCCGGCCGGGGCCTTGTAGGTCTGCGGGCCGAATTCGGGGAAGTTCAGCTCGCCGCCCTCATATTCGCCGGTGTTGAGGTTCATCGTGACCGCGAAGCGGCGGTGGGCGGTGGCCTTGGTGGTATTGTCGCGATGCGCCCGGAAGAAGCCCTTGTCGGCGGAATCGTAGCAGGCGACGACGTAGCGCTCGAGGCGGGTGACGTTGTACTGGAAGGCGCGACGGATTTCCGGCACCAGCCGGGCGTTCAGCCGGGCGCGGATCTGCGCCTTCAGCGTCTCATCCTCCAGGAACAGGTCCTTCCGGCGCTTATGGGTCGGGTCCATCACGCCGATGGTGCGGCCGCCTTCGTCGCGCATGAAGCCGCTCTCGCCGCCGCCGAACTTCTCGTATTCCGCGATCAGGCGCTGGCAGAAGGCGGGTTCGAAGACGCGCGGCAGGATCAGCACGGGGGCGACGAGCGGCACGCCGGCGTGGTCGCCGGGCGGCGGCAGGGCGGCGAGGGTTGCCATGGCCTCGGCGCCGGCTTCCAGCGGCCAGACGGCGAAGACGCGCAGCATGGGGTCCAGCAGCACCCAGCCGGTGCGGGGCGCGCCATCGGCCTCGGCGGCGCGGAAGGCGCGGCGGGCGGCGCCGTTGTCGTCCCAGAGCACGCGGCGGCCATTGCCATCCACCAGGCGGCCGGCCTGTTCATCGGCGGGGTCGGTGCCGATCACCAGCATATAGGCGTGGTCCAGACGCAGCACATCGGCATGCGGCGCGACCATGGCCGTCAGGCGCTCCAGCTGGCCGGGCGCGCCGAGCGAGCCGGGGATCAGCACCATCAGCCAGCGCCCCGCCGCCGTGTCGAAGGCGAAGCGGGGATTGCCGGCCGCGCGCGCATGGAAGGGCGGGATGGGCTCGCCGGGGCGGAGCTGCGGCGTCGACATGCTGCGGGTTCCTGGTAGCTGTTGCGCGAAGGTCAAGAAACTTATGCCACGTTAAGGTTTGATCGGGCCAGGGCCTGCAACTGCGCGAGCAGCGAATCCGGCACCTCCAGCCCATCCGCCGCCGCATGCGCGGCGAGGCCGGCGCGGCGGCTGCCGGGCAGGCGCACGCCGGGGTCGCCCTGCATGGCGGCGAGCAGGAATTCCAGCCGGTCGGCGAAGCCGGCCTCGCCCACCAGGGCGCCGGGGTCGATCGCCAGCAGCGCATGGCCGAGGCGCGGGCGATTGCCCTCGGCGGCGAAGAAGCTGTCCGCCTCGAAGCCGAAGGCGGCGCCGGTGAGCGCGCAGCAGAGCAGTTCGACGATCAGCGCCAGCAGCGCGCCCTTGGCGCCACCCATGGCCAGCATGGCGCCGTCCAGCGCCGCATGCGGGTCCGTGGTCGGGTTGCCTTCCGCGTCCAGCGCCCAGCCGAGCGGGATCTTCTTCCCGGCCTTGGCGGCCAGCATGATCTTGCCGCGGGCGACCTCGGACAGGGCCATGTCGATGATGAGGGGGGCGGCGTCGCGGCGCGGGAAGGCGGCGGCGACCGGGTTGGTGCCCATCAGCGGCCGGCGGCCGCCCGGCACCGGCATGGCGGCGGGGGAATTGGTGAAGGCCAGCGCCACCAGCCCCTGCCGGGCCAGCGCCGCGACGGGCAGGCCCATGGCGCCGGCATGGTGGCTATTGGTGATGCCGAGGAAGGCGACGCCATTCTGGCGCGCCCGGCGGGCGGCTTCCCGCACCGCGAGGTCGAGCGCCGGATAGGCTAGGCCGTGCCGCGCATCGATCAGCGCCGCGCCGCCGCGCTCGGCGAGGAGGACGGGGGTGGCGGCGCCATCGGCCCGGCCATTGGCCAGGAAGCCGGCATATTGCGGCACGCGGGACAGGCCATGGCCGCCCTGGCCCTCGGCCTCGCCGGCCACCAGCGCCTGCGCGGTCAGCCGCGCCATCTCGGGATTGGCGCCGGCCGCGGCCAGCGCCGCGGTGGCCAGGGCTTCGGCCTCGGGAAGGGTCAGGCGTGGCATGGGGCGGGGCTCATCGGCAGGTTTCACGCATCGGGCTTGATCCCGGCCTCCGTGACAAGGGTGGCCCAGCGATCCGTCTCCGCGCGCACGAAGGTGGAGGAGCGCGCGCTGTCCCAGCCCAGCACCTGGAAGCCGCCTTCCTCGGCGCGGCGCCTGGTCTCCGGATGGTGGATGGCGGCCAGCACGTCGCGCTCCAGCCGGGCGAGGAGGGCGGGCGGCACGGCGGCCTGGGTCATCAGCGCGGTCCAGTTGGTGATCTCGAGCGCCGGTTGCCCGGCCTCCCGCACCGTCGGCACCTCCGGCACCAGGGGGTGGCGCTCCGCGCTGGTCACGGCCAGCGCCCGCAGCCGGCCGCCGCGAATCTGCGCCAGGCATTCGGGCAGGTTGGAGACCATCATGTCCAGGCTGCCGCCGGCGAGGTCGGTGACGGAGGGGGCGCCGCCGCGATAGGGCACATGCACGATATTGTCGCCCGCCTGCGCCACGCGGCGGAACAGCTCCAGCCCCAGATGCGGCGGCGATCCGGTGCCGGAGGAGCCGCCATTCAGCCGGCGTTCGCGGGAAAGGGCCACAAGCCCGGCCAGGTCCCGCGCCGGGCTTTTCTCGGCATTCACCACCACGGCCAGCGGCAGCGAGCCGAGCACCGAAATGACGGAAAAGGCGCGCCGGAAATCGTAGGGCGCGGCGGGGAAGAGCGTCGCGTTCACCGCATGGGTCAGGGTGATGGAGAGCAGCGTATGCCCATCCGGCTCCGCCTTCGCCGCCAGGTCGGCGCCGATCAGCGCATTGCCGCCGGCGCGGTTGTCCACCACCACGGCGCGGCCCCAGCCCTCGCCCAGGCGCTGCGCCACCAGGCGGGCCATGATGTCGGTGAGGCCGCCGGGTGGGAAGGGGACGATGAGGCGCGGATTGCGCTCCGGAAAGCTCTGCCCATGCGCCCCGAGGGGCAGCAGCGCGGCGGCGAGGCCGAGGACGTGACGGCGGCGAAGCATGAAACCTCCCATCCTGCGTCTTGATGCGCGGCGGGAGAGTGGCAGCAGAGCAGGCGCCGGGGACAGCGAAATCCGCCCCGCGCGCCGGCCGGTCAGCCGGCGAGCCGCACCCCGAGGGCGCGGATCAGCGGCCCCCAGGTGGCGCGCTCCGCCGCCAGCATGGCGTCGAATTCGGCCGGCCCGGAAGTCATGGCGCCGATCCCGCCGGCGGCCAGCCGCGCCTGCACCGTGGGCTCCGCCAGCGCCGCGGTCAGGGTCGCGGCCAGGCGGTCCACCGCCGGCTGCGGCGTGGCGGCGGGTACGACCAGCCCTTGCCAGGCCTCCACCACATAGCCATCCAGCCCGGCCTCCTGCGCCGTCGGCACATCGGGGAGTGCGGGAAGGCGGGTGGCGGAGCCGATGGCGAGGGCGCGCAGCTTGCCCTCCCGCAGCTGCGGCAGGGCGGCGGCGGTGTCGAGCATGGCGAGGTCGAGGCGCCCGGCCATCAGGTCGGTCAGCACTGCGGCGCCGCCGCGATAGGGGATATGCGTCGCCTCCTCCGCCCCCGCCTGGCGCAGCAGCCGCGCCGCGGCCAGGTGCTGCGGGGAGCCGACGCCGGAGGAGCCGTAGCTGAGGCCGCGGCGGCCGCGCAGCGCCGCCAAGTCGCGCAGCGGGCTCTCCGCCGGCACCAGCACCAGAAGCTGGAAGCGTGCCAGCCCGCCGATGGCCCGGAAGTCCCGGGCCGGGTCATAGGGCAGGCGGTCGTGCAGGAAGGGGTGGAAGACCAGGATGCCGTTGTCGCCGGACAGCAGCGTGTGGCCATCCGGCGCCGCGCGCGCCGCCAGCTCCGCCCCCAGCACGCCGCCGCCGCCGGGGCGGTTCTCCACCACCACCGGCTGGCCGAGCGCCCCGGCCATGGCCTGGGCCAGCAGCCGGGCGATGAGGTCGGAGCCGCCGCCGGGCGGATAGCCGAGGATCCAGCGCAGCGGCCGGTCCGGCTGCCAGCCCGGTTGCGCCACGGCGGGCGCTGCCGCCAGGGCGGGCAGGGCGAGCAGGGATCGGCGGCGGATCATGCGGGCCTCACTTCCAGCGCGGCGTGGCAGATGCGGTCATCCTCCGGCGCCCGGCCCAGCGCCGGATGCACCCCGCCCGGCGGCACCGGCGGCAGGTCCCAGACCAGCCTCTGGCTGGCGCGGGCGGCAAAGCCGGCGGCGGCGAAGGCGGCCAGGACTTCGGACAGGCCGAGCTGGTTGCAGTAGAGCCCGGCGCGGGCCACCGCGGGCCCGTTCCAGAAATCCGGGCCGAAGGACAGGTGGCGCAGCCTGCCGCCCAGATGGTCGTGGAAATCCACCGCATGCAGGCCGAGCCCGCCCGGCGCCGTCACCCGCCGCAGCGCCGCCAGCAGCGGGGCCAGCGCGTCCCGCCGCACATGCTCCAGCGCCACTTCGGAGAAGACCAGGTCCACCGAGCCCGCCGGCACCGCCGCCAGCGCCTCCGCCCCGCCCAGCAGCAGCCGGGCGTTGCAGGCGGCCAGCACCTCCGCCCGGTTGCGGCAGGCCGAAAGGTCGGGCGGGGTGAGGCCGGCCTGGCGCGCGGCCTCCGCCGCGGCGCGATAGGGCGCCAGGTCCTGTGGCGCGGCATCCTCCACATCCAGGTACCAGATGGGACCCAGGCCGAGCGCCGCCGCGATCGGCGCGCGCAGCACCATGGCGCCGGGCCCGACCTCCAGCACCGATCGGGGCGCCTGGCCGCACAGCGCCTGGTGGCGGGCCATCCGCCATTGCAGCGGCGCGACCAGCCGGCCGGGGTCCAGCGCCGCGAAGGAATGCCGGCGCAGGCCCAGCGCGCGCCAGGCCTGCGCCGGCACCGGCAGGGCGCCCAGCGCCAGCTTCACGGCGAATTTCAGCCACCAGGGGGCCGGGGCGCCGGCGGCATAGCCGGCCGGCACGGGCACATCCTCCGGCGGGTGGGGGTGGGGCAGGTCCAGGGTCTTGGTCAGGGCGGGCATGCGGCGTCCGGTCGGGGGGCGGCCAAGGTAGCGGAAAGCGCGCGGGCGAAAAGCGCGGGCGAAAGCGGCGGGGCGGCGAACCGGGACCGGTGCGCCTGCGTTCCGGATCCGGACACCACCCCAAGGACCGCTCACCGCATGCCCGAATTCCCGCCCGCCGCCCATCGCGGCGTCCGCGCCGCCGGCGTGCCGCAGAGTGGCGCCGCCATCGCCCAGGCCGCCCTCGTCGTCGTCGCCGTGCTTTATTTCGCGCGCGACCTGCTGGTGCCGCTGGCGCTGGCGGTGCTGCTGTCCTTCGTCCTGGCGCCGATCGCGCGCGCGCTGCGGCGCATCGGCATTCCGCGCGTGGCCGGCGTGCTGGCGGCGGTGCTGGCCGCCGTCGCCGTGATCGGCATGCTGGGTCTGGTCATGGGCCGGCAGCTTGCGGAGCTGGCGAGCGACATCCCGCTCTACCAGTACGAGCTGTCGCGCAAGCTGGCCTCGGTCAATGCCAGTGGCGGGCTCGTGGAGCGGGCGCAGGAGATGCTGCGCGGCCTGGCCGCGGGGGCGGAGCGCGCGGCACCGCAGCCGGTGCCCGCGCTGGATGCGAATGCGGTGCGGCCGCTGCCGGTGGAGGTCCGGCTGCCGGACCCGAAGCCCTTCGAGCTGCTGCAGAACGTGCTGCAGCCATTGCTCTATCCGCTGGCCACCTTCGGCATCGTCGTGGTGCTGGTGATCTTCGTGCTGCTCTACCGCGAGGATCTGCGCGACCGGGTGATCCGCCTGGTCGGCGCCGGCGACCTGCACCGCACCATGGCGGCGATGGACGACGCGGCCTATCGCCTGTCCCGCTTCTTCCTGGCGCAGACGGCGATGAACGCGGCCTTCGGCGTCTTCATCACCATCGCGCTGTTCTTCATCGGCGTGCCGCAGCCGGCGCTCTGGGGCATCGTCGCCGGGCTGATGCGCTTCGTGCCCTTCGTCGGCACCTTCGTCGCGGTGGGCTTCCCGCTGCTGCTGGCGCTGGCGGTCGATCCGGGCTGGGGCATCCCGCTGATGGTGCTGGTGCTTTTCGCCATCAGCGAGGCGATGATGGGCCATGTCTTCGAGCCGCTGGTCTTCGGCCATTCCACCGGCCTTTCCCCCATCGCGGTGGTGGCGGCCGCCACCTTCTGGACCTGGCTCTGGGGCCCCATCGGCCTGCTGGTGGCGGTGCCGCTGACCGTCTGCCTGGTGGTGCTGGGGCGGCATGTGAAGCAGTTCGAATTCCTCGAAGTCGCCCTCGGCGACCGGCCGCCGCTCGACCCGCCCGAGACCTTCTACCAGCGCGCCCTGGCCGGCGATGCCGATGCGCTGGAGGAGCAGGCCGAGAGCGTGCTGCGGGAGAAGCGGCTGTCGGGCTATTACGACGAGGTGGCGCTGCCGGCGCTGGCCCTGGCGCAGGCCGATGCGCTGCGCGGCAGCTTCGCGCCGGAGCGACTGGCGGCACTGCGCGCCCGCGTCGCCGAACTGATCGAGGATCTGGAGGAGGAGGTGGAGGACGACCGGCCGCCCGAGCAGGCGCCGGCCGAGCTGGACGAGGAGAAGGCAGGGGATCGCCCGGCGGACCCGCCGCCGCCGCCTGCCGCGCTGGTGCCGCCCGGTTCCATCATCTGCCTGGCCGGCCGCGGCCCCTTCGACGATGCGGCGGCGGGCATGCTGGCGCAGCTGCTGCGCAAGCGCGGCATGGGCGCGGTGGCGGCCCCCGCCGAATTGCTGCGCGGCAGCGACCTGGTGGGGCTGGAGCCGGAGGTGGTGCGCCAGGCCTGGTTCTGCACGGTGGAGGGCGGTGCCTCCGCCGCCGCCTCCCGCTACCTGCTGCGCCGGCTGCGCCGCCGCTTCCCCGAGGCGCAGGTCTCCGCCCTGGTGGTCGGCGCGACCGGCGAGGGCCGCCTGCCGGATGCGCTGCGGGAGGAAGGTGCCCTGGCGGTGGAGGGCCGCCTGGCCGATGTGGCGCGTGCGACGCTGCGGCTGGCGCCGGCGGTGGAAACGGGCGCCGCCGGGTAGGGCATCTTCCTGCGGCCCATGAGGCCGCCCGGAAGATGCGTCGGACCGATATGCCGGGTCGCTACGCGATCAGCATGTGGTCGGACAGCGTGGCGAGGCTGGGCGCCGGGTCGTCGTTGCGGATGGTGCCGAAGGCCGTGCCCTCCAGGATGGCGAGGCCGGCGGAGGGGCTTTGCAGGGTGACGGCGAAGCCCTCATCCGCCTCATGCGCCGCATCGCGCAGCACGCGGATCTTGATCAGCTGCTCCGCCTGCCCGGCGGCGAAGCCGATGCTGCCGCCCGGCACTACGCCGCCGAGGAAATCCGCGGCATCCGCCGCCGCCGTGCCATGGCCGCGCACCGACCAGCCCACCTGCGCCGCGCCCGCCAGATCGCCGCCGCGGGTGACGGTGTAGGAAAAGACGCTGACGCCGCTGCCGTTGCCCTCGCTGCGGTCGGCGACCTCGGCGGTGAGGGAGAGGCTGCCGCGCGGCGCGTCGTCGTCGCGGATCACGCCGAGGGCGGACAGGGAATGGGCGAAGGGGCTGCCCGCCTCCTTCGCCAGCAGCCGGAAGTAGGAATCGGGCTCCACCTCGGCATCCCGCAGCACCCGCACCTTGATGACCTGCTCCGCCTCGCCCGCCGCGAAGGTCACGCGGCCGCCGGGCAGCACGCCGCCAAGGAAATCGGCGGCATCGGCCGTATCGGCCAGGGGGTGTCCCTCAACGACCCAGTCGAGATGCGAGGTGCCGGAGAGATCGCCGCTGCGGATGATGGTGTAGGAGAAGACGCTGACGCCGGCACCCGTGCCCTCGGTGCGGTCCACGACATCCGTGGTCAGCGCGAAGCTGACCCTTGGCGTGTCGTCGTCGCGAATGATGCCGCCGGCCACCCCGTTGACGACGCGGATGCCCGGAACCGCGGGCGGCGCAAGGGTGACGACGAAGGACTCGTCGCCTTCCTGCGCCGCCTCCCGCAGCACCCGGACCTTGATGGTCTGCTCCGCCTCGCCGGCGGCGAAGGTGACGACCCCGCCGGGCCATACCCCGCCCAGGAAATCCGCCGCCTCCGCCGGGTCGAGGCCGGCGCCGGCGACGGACCAGGCGGCCTGCATCGTCTCCGACAGATCGCCCGTGCGGGTCAGCCGGTAGGTGAAGACGCTGACACCATCGCCGGTGCCCTCGTCGCGATCGGTGATCTCGCCCGCGATCGCCAGGGTGCCCCGTGGTGCATCGTCGTTGCGGATCACGCCGCCCGCCTGCCCGCTGGCGATGCCGGCGCCGATCGGGCGGGACAGGGACAGGGTGAAGCCCTCATCCGCCTCCGGCAGTGCATCGCGCTGGACGCGGACCTTGACCAGCTTCTCCGCCTCCCCCGCCGCGAAGGAGAGGCGGCCCGAGGGCAGGAGGCCGCCCCAGAAATCCGCCGCATCCGCCGGCCGCGCGCCGCTGCCGCGCACCGCCCAATCCACCGTGCTGGTGCCCGAGAGATCGCCGCTGCGGGTGACGAGATAGGTGAGGACCGAGACGCCGGCGCCGTTGCCCTCCGCCATCTCCGTCAGCTGCGGGATGACCGAGAGGTTGGTCCGCCCGGGCAGGTCGTCATCCATGATGGTGGCGACCGTCGCGGTGCCCGCATTGGCCAGCACGGCGCCACCCTGGACGCTGTCCAGCTGGACGAAGAAGCTCTCATCCGCCTCGTAGATCAGGTCGCCCAGGATGGCGAGGCTGAAGGTCTTCTCGGTCTCGCCGATGGCGAAGGCCAGGGTGCCGCTGCTGGCCAGGTAGTCGAGCCCCGCCGTCGCCCCCGCATCCGCGGTGGAATAGGTGACGCGGACGGGCTGGGTCGCCGCGGCGGAAAGCCGCACCGTGAAGATCAGGCCCATCTGCCCGGCATCGCCTTCCACCACCTCCGGATAGGCTGGCGTCAGCGTGACGATGGGCAGAAGCGGGGCATCGTCGTTCAGGATGGTGGGGATGGAGACGGTGCCGCGATTGGCCAGCACGGCGCCGCCGGTGACGCCATCCAGCCGCAGGAAGAAGGATTCGTTCGGCTCATAGACCCGGTCGCCCAGCACCGCCACGAAGATGGTCTTCGCGGTCTCGCCCACGGCAAAGACCAGGCGGCCCGACTGCGCCTCGTAATCCGCGCCGGCGAGGGCCCCGCCATCGGCGGTGGAATAGGCGACGGTCACCGGGCTGGTGGCGGCGGCGGAGAGGCGGACGGTGAAGCCCACCAGGCTGCGCCCGGCATCGCCTTCCAGGATCTCCGGCCAGGCTCCGTCGAAGGCCACCGTGGGCAGCGGCGGCGCATCCTCGTTCAGGATGGTGCCGATGGCGAAGTTCGCGGTGGTGGAAAGCGCCGCCGGCCCGCCGGGCTGCCGCAGGGTGAAGGAAAAATTCTCATCCGCCTCATAGGCCGTATCGCCCAGGATCCGGATGGCGACGGTGCGGGACGTTTCGCCCGGCGCGAAGCGCAGCACGCCGCTCTGTGCCTCGTAATCCACCCCCGCCGTCGCGCCCAGATTGGCGGTGGCATAAGCAATTGTCACTTCTTCGGTTGCGACTGCGGAGAGAAGGACTGTAAAAGTCAGGAAACGGCTTCCGCTCTCGCCCTCCTCGATATCCAGGAACTGGGAGCCGACCGAGACGATGGGGTAGGCCATTTGCAGAGCCGCTCACGAAGGGGTGAGCGTAGCCTATGCAAGAAAATTTACTTCTACAATACTTGGCCCGCCTCCAGGTCACGCAGTCGCGCCGCGATATTGCCGCGGGCGCGCTTCTCCCGCGCCAGGTGGAAGCGGTCGGTGTGGTAGATGCGGTCGCGCCACAGCAGCATCTGCAGCGCGGCGATGCGCCCGGCGCGGTAGCGGTCCGCCGCCAGGTGCGCATACTCGCGGCGGATCGCCGCCTCATAGGCCGCGAAGCGCGCCGCGGGCTCGCCCAGCACCGCCTGGTCCATGTCGAGCAGCAGGGCGGCATCGGCGCGCAGGCCGGGGTCTTCCGTCTCCGGCAGTTCCTGGCGCAGCACGGCGTGGATCAGCGCCTCCGCCCGCGCCAGCATGGGCTTCGGCAGGCTGCGGCCGAGGTGGCGGTGCAGCACGCGCAGGCTTTCGGCCTCGGCCTCGGGATTGGCGCGGTCGAAGACGGCGGTGTGGAACAGGATGGCCAGGATGAAGGCCGGCTTGTCCGCCAGGGCGTGCGAGACCTCCTCCGCCATGGCCAGCAGGCCGGAGATGCGCGCCCAGTCGTGCCAGGCGCGGTGCGGCTCGGCATGGCGGTGCCGCAGGTCTGCAAAAATGGCGGGCGTCATGCCGCGGGTATAGCCCGGCGGCGGGTGAGGGACAGGGCGCGGCCGCCCCTCCTGGCTATTCGCGGCGGGACCGGTTCAGCAGCAGCGCGCCCTGCGCCAGGGCGGCGTCCTCCGTGCAGCGGTCCGGGCCGCTGCGCCCGGCGAGGCGCGGATGCGCCGCCAGCACATCCGCCAGCGCGCCATTCTCCGGCACCCGCACATGCGCGAGGCAGGTGGCGCCTTCCGGCGTCCAGCCGGCCTCGAAGGCCTGGCCTGGTTCGTTGGCGGGCTGCTGGATGCCGACCCGGTCATAGAGGTCGATCGACATGCCATCCCGCGTCCAGGCGCGCTCCGCCCCACCATAGGCGGCGCGCAGCATATGGATGCAGGCGGCGTGGAAGGGGGCGAGGGAGCGGCCATCGGAGAGCCGCGCCCAGGGCCGGTCGCCAAAGCGGATGCATTTGCCGATCGCGCCGGAGGAGCAGGTGAAGTTCAGCCTGCCCGGCGCATCGGGATAGGGCATGGCCAGGCTCTCGCCCTGCGGATCGGGGGTGCAGAAGGGCTGCCAGGGATCGCCCGCGGCGCCACGCGCGCTGAGGCCGAAGAGCCAGACATCCTCCGCCTGGCCGCCGCCCCGGCGCGGCACCGCGGCATCGCGCCGCGCCGTGTCCAGGCGCAACTCCAGCCCCTCGAAGCGCAGCACGGCGCCGAGGAGGTCGGCGCCGCGCAGATGGCTGCCATCCGAGAGGTCGGCGCGCAGATCGCCGCAGCCGGGTCTGCGCCGCCGCCGGCATGGCCGGGGCGAGCAGCAGCGGCAGGATCCGGCGCATGGCGGCGTCCTCAGCGGGCCTGCAGCACCAGGCCGGAGGGAAGGGTGATGTCCTGGAGCACGGGCGCGGCGCTCTCCGCGGTGGTGCCGTTCTGGCGCAGGCCCTGCGATTCCAGGCCGTTCCAGCCGAGGCCGTTCATCCGCATGCCATTCGGCGTGAGGCCGTTCCAGCTGAGACCGTTGAGCCCGCTTCCGTTGAAGGCAAGGCCGTTCAGGGTCACGCCATTCTGCGCGACGCCGTTGGCCTGGATTGTGGCATGGGCCGGGGCCGCGGCGACCAGGGCGGCGAGGGCGGCGGCGGCGAGGAAGGGGGTGCGGATCATCCTGGCGGCTCCTTCAGGTTGGGCGTTTCGACCCCCCCTTGTCCCGCCCCGACATTGCCGCCCCAATTCACCCAGTTGCGCCGCCTTTCGCGCCCGACACATCCGCAGGATGCGCCGGGCGCGCCTCGGTTTCAGGCGCTTTCGTAGAGCCGCGTCAGGCTGAACTCGCGATGGCCGAGCAGCTCGGCCGCCGTCAGCTCGCCATCCGCGGTGCGCAGGATGCAGTCCAGCAGCGCCTCGCCCGCCTCGTCCATGTTCATCTGCTTCTGCAGCAGGCCGGTCACATCCACGTCGATATGCTCGGACATGGTGCGCTGCGTGCGCGGATTGGCCGTGAGCTTGATGACCGGCAGGATCGGATTGCCGATGACATTGCCCTGGCCGGTCGGGAAGGTGTGCACGGCGAAGCCGGAGGCTGCGCAGAGCGTCACCATCTCGGCCGCGGCGCTGGACGAATCCATGAACCACAGCCCGGCATGCGTCGGCACCTCGGCCTTGTCCAGCACGCCATCGACCGTGCACTTCTTGCCGATCTTGGTGATATTGCCGAGCGCCTTCTCCTCGATGGTGGTCAGGCCACCCTCGATATTGCCCTTGGTCGGCTGGCTGTCGGACAGGTCGTTGGTCTTGTTCGCCTCGATCACCCGCTGGTAGCGGTCGAACATCGCCATGAACTGGTTGCGGATCTCCGGCGTCTTGCAGCGCGCCGCCACCAGGTGCTCGCCGCCGGTGATCTCGCTGGTCTCGCCGAAGACCAGGGTGTTCCCGTTGGCCCAGAGCTTGTCATAGGAATTGCCGACGGTGGGGCAGGAGGCGAGGCCGGAGGTGGTGTCGCTCTCGCCGCATTTCGTGGAGACCCAGAGCTCCACCAGCGGCGCCCTGGTCTTCTTCAGCTTCGAGGCATGCTTCACCAGCCGATAGGCGGCGCGGGAGGCGCTGGCGATGGTGTTGATGTCGCCATTCTGCTCGATGGCGAAACCCTCCACCGGCTTGCCGGATTTCGCGATGCCCTCGACGATCCTGCCGGTCCAGCCGGGCTCGATGCCGATGACCACCACGCCCGCGACGTTCGGGTTGGTGCCGGTGCCGATCAGCGTGCGAAAATGCAGGTCGAGGTCGGCGCCGAATTGCAGCCGGCCATAGGCATGCGGAATCGCCAGCGCGCCCTTGATGTTGTTCGCCACCGCCTCGGCGGCCGCGTTCGAAAGATCGTCCACCGGCAGGATGATGACGTGGTTGCGCACGCCCATCCGGCCATTCTCGCGCCGCCAGCCTTCGAAGCTGGCATCCCTCAGGTTCAGGCCCATCGGTTCCGTTCCCCTACCAGCGCTTGGTCTTGACGTTGTGCACGTGCAGATGCTCGCCGGCGCCGATATCGGCCACCGCGCGGCCGATATCCGTGCCGTATTTCAGGATGGTGTCGCCCTTGGCGATGGACCGGATCGCCAGCTTGTGGCCGATCGGGATGTCCGACCTGGCGTCGAACTCCATCATCTTGTCCTGGTCCATGATCCAGCCGTTCAGCTTGGTGCCGGCCTTCAGGCCCTCCACCACCACCACGCCCACGCTGTCGCCCTCATCATGGACGACGAAATGGATCGTCATATGTTCCCCCCGAAGCCGGTGTCCCTGGCGGCACCCTAGGCGCGGGCGGCGCCCCCTTCAACCGTCCCCCCGGACGTGCCATTGCTGGGGGCAGGAACGTGAAAAGAAGGGGCTGCCGCCATGGCGGGCGTCTACTGGTATGCCGGAAACTGGTCGACCGAGGAGCCGAAGGTGATCGGCCCCATGGACCATGCCTTCTGGCTCGGCAGCGTGATCTTCGACGGCGGCCGGTCCTTCGGCGGCGTGGCGCCGGACCTCGACCTGCATTGCGCCCGCGCCGTCCGCTCCGCCCAGAACATGCTGATGAAGCCGACCATGACGGCCGCCCAGATCGAGGAGCTGTGCCGGGAGGGCATCCGCCGCATGGGCCCGAAGGCGGAGCTCTACATCCGCCCCATGTTCTTCGTCCGCAAGGGGCTGGGCGCCGCCCGGCCGGACCCGGACAGCACGGATTTCATCCTGGCGATCTACGACAGCCCGCTGCCGGAATACAAAGGCTTCTCCGCCTGCCTGGCGCCGCAGCGCCGCCCGGCGCCGGACCAGGCGCCCACCGATGCCAAGGCCGCCTGCCTCTACCCCAACGGGTCCCGCGCCGCCGCCTTCGCGCATGAGAAGGGCTTCGAGGCCGCGGTGGTCTGCGACCCGATCGGCCATGTGGCGGAATTCGCCCATGCGAACCTGATGTTCGCCAAGGACGGCAAGGTGATCACTCCGGCGGTCAACGGCACCTTCCTGGCCGGCATCACCCGCGGCCGCGTCATCGCCCTGCTGCGCGAGGCCGGCGTGACGGTGGAGGAACGCGCCGTGAAGCCCGAGGAACTGGACACGGCGGACGAGATTTTTTCGACCGGCAACTACGGCAAGGTGCTGCCGTGTTCGAACTGGCAGGGCCGGCACATGCAGCCGGGGCCGCTCTGCCAGAAGGCGCGGACGCTGTATTTCGACTGGGCCGAGGCCAAGTGGCGCATCCTGCCCAAGGTCGCCGCCTAGCCTTCCCTCTCCCGCAAGGCGGTGGAGGGTGGCCGCGGAGCGGCCGGGTGGGGGCTCTCCCCGCTGAGCCGCACCCGCAGCCCGGGGCCGGGGGTGGCCCCGGCATCCTCCAGCGTCACCGCCAGCCCATGCAGCTCCGCCACCGCGGCGACCAGCGCCAGGCCGAGCCCGGCGCCCGGGCTGCTGCGCGCCGCGTCCAGCCGGTGGAAGCGGCGGAAGACCAGCGGTTTCTGGGCATCCGGGATGCCGGGACCGTCATCGGTCACAGTGATCTCGGGTCCCGGCCGCAGCGCCAGCGCCAGGCGCCCCTCCTGCCGCCCATGACGGATCGCATTCTCCACCAGGTTCGACAGCATCTGCGTCAGCAATTCGCGGTCGCCCTGCATCGCCACGCCCGGGGCGAGGTCCGTCTCCAGCGCCTGGCCGCGCTCGGCGGCGGCGCTCGCATAAAGCTCCGCCACCGTCTCCATCACCGCGGTCAGGTCGATCTGCGAAAAGGCCGCGCGCCGGGCGCCGCTTTCGATCTGGGCGATGCGCAGCAAGGCGGCGAAAATATCCAGGATGCGGTCGCATTCGGCCACCGCCGCCTCGGCCTCCGGCCCCTCCAGCGCCTCCAGCCGCTGGCGCAGGCGGGTGAGGGGCGTGCGCAGGTCATGCGCGATGTCATCCGTCACCTGGCGCAACGCCGTCATGGTGGCGGCAAGGCGGTCCAGCGTGGCATTCACGCGGCGCGCCAGGCGGTCGAACTCGTCGCCGCCGGGCCGGGCCGCCAGCCGCGTGCCGAGCCGGCCCTGCTCCACCTCCGCCAAGGCGCGCTCCATCTGCGCGGCGCGGCGCACCACGCTGCGCCCCACCACCAGCCCGCCGGCGAGTGCCAGCAGCAGCGCCGCCCCGCCAACCCAGCCGGCGGCGCCCAGCAGCTGCGCCTCCAGCTCCCGCACCGGGGCCAGGTCGCGGCCGACCAGCAGGAAGTGGCCGGCGGGCAGGGGTGTGCCGAGTGCCAGCAGCACGCTATCCGCGGCGGAGGAATCGAGCGCCATGGTCGCCCAGCCGGCGCTGCGCGGCGCCGCCGCCAGATTGCCCGCCATCCGCCCGCCATCCGGGCCGGACAGCAGGAAATACTGCGTGCCGCTGCGATCGGCGGCGATCCGCGCCTCGATCGACAGGGCGATGGAGGTGGGGCCGCCCAGCCTTCCGGCATTCAGCAGCACGCCGGCATCGCGCTCGATCTCCGCCTGGATCTGCTGCACGGCGAAGCGGGAGGAAGCCCAGAAGCCGATGCCGGCCAGCAGCACCGTGCCGCCCAGCGTCAGCGCCAGGTGCAGCAGGGTGATGCGGAAGCCGGTGGTGGCCCACCAGCGCGTCGGCCGTTCCGCAGGCAGAGGGGCCTCAGGCATCGGGGGCGCGGGCCAGGTAGCCGGCGCCGCGCAGCGTATGGATCAAGGCGGGCTCCCCCAGCTTGGCGCGCAGGCGGCTGATATGGGTCTCCACCACGCTGGTGCGCGGGTCGAAATGGATGTCCCAGACCTGCTCCAGCAGCATGTTCCGCGTCACCACGCGCCCGGCCTGGCGCAGCAGCACCTCCAGCAGGCGGAATTCGCGCGGCTGCAGCTCGATCCGCTGGCCGGCGCGGGTCACGCTGCGGCGCAGCAGGTCCATCTCCAGGTCGGCCACGCGCAGCACCGAAGGCTCGGCCTGCAGCGCCGGGCGGCGGCCCAGCGCATGCACCCGCGCCAGCAGCTCGGAGAAGGCGAAGGGCTTCGCCAGATAGTCATCGGCGCCGGCGTCCAGCCCCTCCACCCGGTCGCCCAGGCCGGCGCGGGCGGTCAGCATCAGGGCTGGCGTCGCCACCCCGGCGGCGCGCAGCGCACGCACCAGGCCGAGGCCATCCAGGCTCGGCAGCATGCGGTCCACCACCAGCACGTCATAGCCGCCGCCGATCGCCTCCATCAGCCCGGCGCGGCCATCCGCGACATGGTTCACCAGATGCCCCGCCCCGGTCAGGCCGCGCGCCACCTCCGCCGCCGTGCCGGCATCATCCTCCACCAGCAGGATCCGCAAGCCGGGCCTCCTCGAACCTTACGAAATGGTAGCCCAGCCGCGAGCTGGCCGTGATCCGGGCCCCTTAGATCGCCACTACGGGCCAACCCCGCATCGCAGAGGACCACGCCATGAGCAACACCCTGACCAAGCTGCCCCGCTCGCGCAAAATCCTGGCCGCCGGGCTGCTGTCCCTCGCGCTGGGCACCAGCGCGCTGACCGCGCTGCCCTTCGCCGGCCACGCCCAGTCCCCCGCGGCGGAGACCGCCATCACCCTGCCGCGCCAGGCCGGCCCCGCCGGCTTCGGCGACCTCGCCGCCCGCGTGGCGCCGGCCGTGGTGCGCGTGACCGTGACCGGGGAGGCGCCGGCCGCCGCCCTGGCGGAGGTGCCGCCCGAGCTGCGCGGCACGCCGATGGAACCCTTCTTCCGCCGCTTCCAGCAGCAGCAGCGCCCCGGTTCGCAGCAGGGGGGCGCCCCGCAGCAGGCGCCCCAGGGCCGCGTCCGCATGGGCCAGGGCAGCGGCTTCATCATCGATGCCGGGGGCTTCATCGTCACCAACAACCATGTGGTCGGCGATGCCGCCAGCGTCCGCGTCGAACTGGCCGATGGCCGCGACCTGCCGGCCCGCGTGGTCGGCCGCGACCAGCAGACCGACCTGGCGCTGCTGAAGGTGGAAGCCGGCGGCCCGCTGCCCACCGTCGCCTGGGGCGACAGCGACGCCACCCGCATCGGCGACTGGGTGGTCGCCATGGGCAATCCCTTCGGCCTCGGCGGATCCGTCACCGCGGGCATCGTCTCCGCCCGCGGCCGGCAGATCGGCGCCGGGCCCTATGACGACTTCATCCAGACGGATGCGCCGATCAACCCCGGCAATTCCGGCGGCCCGCTGTTCAACGGCAATGGCGAGGTGGTGGGCATCAATACCGCCATCTACGCGCCGGGCGGCGGCAATGTCGGCATCGGCTTCGCCGTCCCCTCCCGCATGGCGCGGCACGTGATCGCCGATCTGCAGCGGGATGGCGTGGTGGCCCGCGGCTGGCTGGGGGTTGCGATGCAGCCGATCGACAGCGAGCTGGCCTCCGCGCTGCGCCTGCCCAACCAGCACGGCGCCCTGGTCGCGAATGTGGAGCCGGACAGCCCGGCCGCCCGCGCGGGCCTGCGCGCCGGCGACGTGGTGGTGGGCCTGGATGGGCGGGAGATCACGAGCCCGCGCGACCTGGCGCTGGCCGTGGCGGAGATGGAGCCGAACAGCCGCGCCACCCTCGCCCTGCTGCGCGACGGCACCCGCACCGAACAGGCGGTGACGGTCGGCCTGCGCGAACAGCCGCAGCAGCAGGCCGAGGCCCGCCCCGAGGCCGCGCGCCCGGGCTCGCTCGGCCTGCGCCTGGCCCCGCGCGGCAGCGCCAGCGCGGGCGGCAACAGCAAGGGCGGCGCGCAGGCGCAGCGCCAGGACGCGGCGCAGGGCGTTCAGGTGGCCGCCGTCGATCCCGGCAGCGTGGCGGAAGCCCGCGGCATGCGCGCGGGCGACATCATCCTGCGCGCCGGCGACCGGTTGGTGAACAGCCCGCGCGACGTGACGGAGGCCGTGGCCGCCGCCCGCCGCGAAGGCCGCCCCGCCATCGCCCTGCAGATCACCCGCGACTCCGGCAATGCCTTCGTCGCGCTGCCGCTGGCCGGCCAGGGCTGAAACCCCGGGGGTGACGTAACGCCGCCCGGCGCCGCCTGTGCGGGCCGGGCGGGAAGGGCGCCGCCGGGTGGGCTGTCAGCCACCCGGCGGCGCGCTACCCTGTTGGCGGAAACGCAACAGGACTGACCCCATGACTGCGACCGAGCGGCGACAGGCTTTTCGAGCCGTGCTTTCCGGCACCGCCTGCCTCCACCCCGCCAGCGTCTTCGACGCCATCTCCGGCCGCATCGCCGCCGATCTCGGCTTCGAGACCGCCATCCTCGGCGGCTCCGTCGCCTCGCTGGCCGTGCTCGGCGCGCCCGACCACATCATCCTGACGCTGACCGAATTCGCCGACCTCATCCGCCGCATCACCCGCGCCGGCGCGCCGCCCCTGCTGGTCGATGCCGACCACGGCTACGGCAACGCCCTCTCCGTCATGCGCACCGTCGAGGAGCTGGAGACCGCCGGCGTCGCCGCACTGACCATCGAGGATACGCTGCTGCCGCGCCCCTTCGGCCCGGACCGCACCGAACTGCTGCCCCTCGCCGAAGGCCTCGGCAAGATCCGCGCGGCGCTGGCTGCCCGCACCGACCCCAGCCTGGTCATCATCGCCCGGACCTCGGCGCTGTCCGTCACCGGCACCGAGGACGCCGTGACCCGCGCCAGGGCCTATGCCGAGGCCGGCGCCGACGGCATCTTCGTTACCGGCCTGACGGACCTCGCCCAGCTCGACGCGCTGCGCGAGGCGACCCAACTGCCGATCCTGGTCGGCAGCGCCAAGCCCGGCCTCGGCGGTGCCGCCGACCTTGCCCGCCACGGCGCCCGCATCGCCCTGCAAGGCCACGCCACCTTTCCCGCCGCCATGCAGGCCGTGCACGACACGCTGAAGGCGCTGCGCGACGGCACCGCGCCGAAGGACCTGCAAGGCCTGCCCGATTCCGCCAGCACGAGGCGCTGGCAGCGCGAGGGCCACTACGACACCGCCATCCGCGACTTCCTGGGCGGCTGACCCCGCCCCTGGCGCGCCTCCGCCATTCGCCCATACTCGTGGCGAATCGGAGGAAACGAACCAGGTGACGAGGCGGGAGCCCCGCAGCGCGTGAAGCCCCTCGCGCCCTTCCGGCAGCCGGGCTTCCGGCGGCAATTCCCGGCCGACCTCGCCACCTCCTGGGCCTTCGAGGTGGAAACCCTGGTGCTCGGCTGGTTCGTCCTGGCGGAAACCGGCTCCGTCGTCTGGCTCACCGCCTTTGCCGCCCTGCAATATCTCGGCACGCTGATCGCCCCGATGTTCGGCGTGGCCGGCGACCGCATCGGGCATCGCCAACTCCTCTCCGCCATGCGCGGCTTCTACGCCGCCCAGGCCGCCGTCATCGCCGCCATGGCCCTGACCGGCACGCTCGGCGCCCCGCAGGTCCTCGTCATCGCCACCCTGATGGGGCTGGTGCGCCCCTCCGACCTCGGCCTGCGCAGCGCCCTGATCGCCGCCACCATGCCACCGCCGCTGATGACCCAGGCCATGGGCATCTCCCGCAGCAGCGCCGATTCCGCGCGCATCGCCGGCGCCCTGGCCGGGGCCGGACTGGTCGCCACCCTCGGCCTCGGCCCCACCTACCTGGTCGTCACCGGCCTCTACCTGTTCAGCCTGGCCCGGACGTTGGGCGTCGCCACGCCGGACCGCATCCCCGTCGCCCGCACCTCCCCCTGGCGCGACCTGCGCGACGGCTTCGCCCATGTGCGCGGCAACCCACCGCTCCTCGCCACCATGCTGCTGGCCTTCCTGGTCAACCTGGCCGCCTTTCCCACCACCGGCGGCCTGCTGCCCTACGTCGCCCGCGAAATCTACGGCATGGACCAAAGCGGCCTCGGCACCCTCGTCGCCTGCTTCGCGGGCGGCGCGCTCGCCGGCACCTGCGTCGTCATCGCCCGCGGCGCCGCCCTGAAACCCGCCCGCAGCATGGTGCTGTCCTGCCTCGCCTGGTTCCCCATGCTGATGCTCTTCGCCCAGATCCGGGACCCGATCCCCGGCATGACCCTGATGACGCTGATCGGCTTCACCCAATCCTTCGCCATGGTGCCGATGTCCGTCATCCTGCTGCGCTGCGCGGACGAACCCTACCGCGGCCGCGTCATGGGACTGCGCATGCTGGCCGTCTACGGCCTGCCCATCGGCCTGGTCCTGTCCGGCCCCGCCATCGCCTGGCTCGGCTTCACCCAGGCCACCACCCTCTACGCCACCATCGGCCTGATCTGCACCCTCGCCATCACCACCACCTTCCACCACCACCTGCTGCCCAGCACCGCAACCGCCAACACACCACGGCCCGGCTGAACGAGGGCCGTTGCAGGGTGGGGCGTGGTGGGGTGAGGGCGCGATGCAAGGAGGGCTCCGCCCTCCCTGCACCCTCCCGCCAAGGGGCAGTGGCCCCTTGGAACCCTTGAATCATGAGCAGGATTGGAGAGGGGGCCAGCGGAACCGCTGGTGATGCGGTCGCTTCGGCCCCCTCTCCAATCCTGCTCAAAGGTCCCGTGGTCCAGGAGGCCACTGCCTCCTGGTGGGGGGTGCAGGGGGGCAAAGCCCCCTTGCAAAGCCACCCGCCCCACAAAGCCCACCCGCAACCGCCGCGTCAGTCCGGCCGAGGCGTGAGGGCGGTTTGGAGCCAGGTGCAGAAGGTGTGGACGGTGGAGCGGCGGGAGGCGAGTTCGGTCATCACCAGGTGGTAGCCGGTGCCGTCGTCGAGGGTGTGGGGGAAGGGGCGGATCAGGCGGCCGGCCTGGATGGCGTCGGCGACGAGGATGCCCCAGGCGACGGCGAGGCCTTGGCCGGCTTCGGCGGCGGCCAGCGTCAGGGCGGTTTCGTCGAAGCGGGGGCCGGGGGTGGCGAGGGCGGGGTCCAGTCCTGCGGCGGTCAGCCAGTCCCGCCAGTGCGGTCGTTCGGCGTAGTGCAGCAGGGTGGATTGGGGGATGGCGGTGGCGGCGGCGGTGCCGGCGGGCAGGTAGTGGGGTGCGCAGACGGGGAAGAGCACTTCGCGGGTGAGGGGGCGCACGACGTGGCCGGGCCAGTCGCCGGTGCCGGCGCGGATGGCGACGTCGACATCGGCGCCGTGGAGTTGGGCGAAGTAGCGGTGGGTTTCGAGGCGCAGTTCGATCCAGGGATGGGCGCGGGTGAAGTCCGCGATGCGGGGCGCGAGCACGCGCATGGCGAAGGTGCGGGCGGCATTGACCACCAGGGTGGTGCGGGAGCGGGGTTGGCCGATGCGGAACAGGCCGGCTTCGAGTTGTTCCAGGCCGCGGCGGACGTAGTCGGCCAGCAGGTCCCCGGCCTCGGTGAGTTTCAGGCCGCGGGGGCCGCGCAGGAACAGGGTTTCGGCCAGCTGGTCTTCCAGGGATTTGATCTGCCGGCTGATGGCGCCCTGCGTCACGCCGAGTTCTTCCGCGGCGCGGGCCATGTTGAGGTGGCGCGCGGCGGCGTCGAAGACGCGGAGCGCCTGCAGGGGAAGGCCGGAGACGCCTTGAGGTAGGCTCATGGCTCGGCACCCTAAAGGGTTGCTACCGGGTGCGCCAAGCCGGGGTCAGACTGCGAGCCTCGGCTGGAGCCATTCGAAAAGATGCACTTCGATCCTGTCACGCTGCAGATCCTGTGGAGCCGGCTGATCTCGATCGCCGATGAGGCGGCGGCGGCGCTGCTGCGGACCTCGTTTTCCACCATCGTCCGTGAGTCGAACGATTTCGCGACGGTGCTGATGGATGCCGAGGGCAACAGCCTGGCGGAGAATTCCATCGGCATTCCGAGTTTCGTCGGGCTGCTGCCGCGCACGCTGAAGCACATGCTGGCGGAATATCCGCTGGAGGAATTGCGGCCGGGCGATGTGCTGATGACCAATGACCCGTGGATGGGCACGGGGCATCTGCTGGACATCACCACGGCGATGCCGGTGTTCCATCAGGGCAAGCTGGTGGCTTTCGCGGGGGCCACCTCGCATATGCCGGATATCGGCGGCACTTTGTGGTCGGCCGACTGCACGGAGGTGTTTGAGGAAGGTCTGCGGATTCCGCCGACGAAATTCCTGGTGGAGGGGCGTGAGAACCGGGAGGTGGTGCGCTTCATCCGCGGCAATGTGCGCGTGCCGGACCAGGTGATGGGCGATATCCAGGCGCAGATCACGGCGATTACGGTGTGTGCGCGGCGCGTGGTGGAGTTTCTGGGCGATACGGGCCTCGCGGATCTCACGGCGCTGTCGGCGACGTTGCAGGCGCGCGCGGATGGCGCGATGCGGCAGGCGATCGCGGCGCTGCCGGATGGCACCTGGCACGGCACGGTCTTCGCGGATGGCTATGAGGAGGCCGAGACGCGCATCCAATGCGCGGTGACCATCGCCGGCGACAGTCTCAGCGTGGATTACGCCGGCACCTCCCCGCAGATCGCGCGCGGGCTGAACAGCGTGATGAACTACACCTACGCCTATACCGTCTATCCGCTGAAATGCGCGCTGGACCCGATGACGCCGCGGAACGAGGGCAGCTATCGCGCCATTGGCGTGACGGCGCCGGAGGGCAGCATCCTCAATCCGCGCTGGCCGGCGGCGGTGAATGCGCGGCACCTGACGGGGCTGTTCCTGTCCGGCGCGCTCTACAAGTGTCTCGCGCAGATCGCGCCGCAGCTGGTGGTGGCGGACAGCGCCTCGCCGGCGCCGCGGCCGGTCTATACGGGGCAGGATGATCGCGGCGATCGGTTCAGCCAGGTGCTGTTCGGCAGCGGCGGCATGGGCGCGACGCAGGGGCGCGACGGGCTGAACACCACGGCCTTCCCGACCAATTCCGGCTCCGGCTCCATCGAGGCCTTCGAGGCATCGGCCCCGATCCTCGTCTGGCGCAAGGATCTGCTGCCCGACAGCGGCGGGCCGGGGCAGTTCCGCGGCGGGCTGGGGCAGGAGATCGAGCTGGAGGTGATGACCGACCAGCCGGTGCGGCTCTCCCTGATCTCGGACCGCATGAAGCATCCGGCGGGCGGGCTGGATGGCGCGCAGGCGGGCGCGCCGGCGCTGGTGCAGCTGCAGGATGGCCGCAAGCCGCATCCGAAGTCGCGCACCATGTTGGCGCCGGGCGATCGGCTGACCATGCATCTCGGCGGCGGCGGCGGCTATGGCGACCCGGCCTTGCGGGACCCGATGGCGGTGCAGCGGGACATCGCCGATGGTTACGTCACGCCCGAGGGGGCGCAACGCGACTACGGGAGGAAAAACCAATGACAACGAAGCTGACCCGCCGCGCCCTGGCGGCGGCCTTTGCGGCTGCGCCCTTCGCGGCGCGCGCGCAGGCGAATTGGCCGACGCGGCCGCTGCGGATGATCGTGCCCTTCGCGCCGGGCGGCGGCTCCGACACGCTCGGCCGCTTGCTCGCGGTGCCGCTGGGCGCGGAGCTGGGCCAGCCCGTGGTGGTGGAGAACCGCGCCGGCGCCGGCAGCCAGATCGGCGCGGAGGCGGTGATGCGCAGCCCGCCGGACGGGCTGACGCTGCTGCTGGGCGACACGCCGCTGGCGACGATTCCGGCCGTGCAGGCGGCCAACAACCAGCCGGTGGCCTTCGACACCGCGCGTGATTTTTCGGCCATCGCGACGCTGGGCGTGGCGCCGGCGCTGCTGGTGGTGGCGAGCAGCTCGCCCTTCCGCACGACGCGCGACCTGCTGGAAGCCGCGCGGGCGCGGCCGGAGGCGGTGAACGTGGCATCGGGTGGCACCGCCACCAGCACGCATCTGATGATCGAGCTTTTGCAGATGCGAAGCGGCGTGAAGGTGACGCATGTGCCCTATCGCGGCACCGGCGCGGCGCTGCCCGATGTGATGAACGGCACGGTGCAGGCGATGATCCAGGCGATGGCCACCGCCGCGCCGCTGGTCGCCGCCGGGCAGATGCGCGTCATCGGCGTGGCGGCGGAACAGCGCCTGGCCGCGATGCCGGATGTGCCGACGCTGCGCGAGCAGGGCGTGGATCTGGTGGCGGGCTTCTGGTGGGGCGTGCTCGGCCCGGCCGGCATCCCGGCGCCGATAGTGGCGCGGCTGCGCGAGGCGATCGACAAGTCCATGGCGACGGAGACGGTGCAGGCGCGGCTGCCGGCGCTGGGGCTGGAGCGGCTGCAGATGGGGCCGGATGACTTCCGGACGATGCTGGTGCGCGAGACGGCGCGCTGGCGCGACGTGGTGACGACGGCGGGGATCAAGCCTGAATGAGTGATGTTTCTGGTCCACTCCGCATCGGTGTCGATGTTGGCGGTACTTTCACCGATTTCGTGCTGGTGGATGACGCCAGCGGCCGCGTGCTGACCGGCAAGCGGCTGACCACGCCGGACGATCCCGGCCGTGCGATCCTGGAAGGCATCGCCCGGATCCTCTCGGAAGCAGATGCCGCCATCGGCGATGTGCGGCAGGTGGTGCATGGCACGACGCTGGTGACCAACACCGTCATCGAGCGCAAGGGCGCGCGCATCGGCCTGATCACCACGCGCGGCTTTCGCGACAGCCTCGAGATGGGGCGGGAGATGCGCTACGACCTCTACGACCTGTTCCTCGACAAGCCGGAGCCGCTGGTGCCGCGGCCGCGCCGCCATGCGGTGACGCAGCGCCACGATGCGCGCGGGCGAGAGCTGGTCGCGCTGGTCGAATCCGAGGTGCGGGACGCCGCGCGCGCCCTGCGGGCGGATGGGGTTGAGGCGGTGGCGGTGTGCCTTCTGCACAGCTACCTCGATCCCGCGCATGAACGGCGCGTTGGCGCCATATTGGCGGAGGAACTGCCGGGCGTGCCCGTCACGGTCTCCTCCGACGTGGCGCCGGAAATCCGCGAATACGAACGCGCGAACACCGCCTGCGTGAACGCCTATGTGCTGCCGCTGATGGACCGCTACCTCGCGAGCCTGGAGGCGGAGCTGCAGCGGCGTGGCCTCGGTGGACCGCTGCATCTGATGCTTTCCGCCGGCGGCATCGCCTCGGTGGCCTATGCGCGCGCCAACCCCGTGCAGCTGATCGAGAGCGGCCCCGCCGCCGGCGCCACCGCCGCGATGCACTATGGGCGTATTGCCGGCGTGTCCGACATGATCTCCTTCGACATGGGCGGCACGACGGCCAAGATGTGCCTGATCGAGAAGGGGGAGGCGGAGCATGCCTCGACCTTCGAGGCGGCGCGGGTGCGGCGGTTCCGCAAGGGCTCCGGCCTGCCGCTCAAGGTGCCGGTGATCGACCTGATCGAGATCGGTGCCGGCGGCGGCTCCATCGCGCATGTGAATGCGATGGGCTTGTTGAATGTGGGGCCGGAGAGTGCGGGCTCCGTGCCGGGACCGGTCTGCTACAAGCGCGGCGGCACGCAGCCCACGGTGACGGATGCGGACCTGCTGCTGGGCTATCTCTCCCCCGAGTATTTTTTGGGCGGCGAGATGGCGCTGGACCTGACGGCGGTGGAGCAGGCGATGGAGGCGCATCTCGGCCAGAAGCTCGGCATGACCGCGCTGGAAGTAGCGGCGGGCATCCACAGCATCGTCAACGAGAACATGGCGGCGGCCACGCGCATGTATGTGGCGGAGAAGGGTCGCGACCCGCGTCGCTACGCCATGCTCGCCTTCGGCGGCGCCGGGCCGGTGCATGCCTATGGATTGGCAAAGCTGCTGAAGCTTCCTCGGGTGATCGTGCCGCAGGGTGCGGGCGTCGCCTCCGCGCTGGGCTTTCTCGTCGCCGCGCCGGCGATCGACCTGGTGCGGGCCGGCGTGCAGCGGCTGACCGCGGTGGACTGGGACGGCGTGACGGCCAAATTCGCGGAAATGGAGGCGGAGGCGCGCGCCATGCTGCTGGATGCCGGCGCCGCACCCGGCGACGTCACCTTCCGCCGCAGCGCCGACATGCGCTACGCCGGCCAGGGTTTCGACATCAGCGTGCCGATCCCCGGCCAGGCCGATGCCGAGTCCGTCGAGCACGCCTTCCGCGAAACCTACTTTGGACTGTTTGACCGCCGCATCACGGGCGTGGCGATGGAGGTGCTGTCCTGGCGCCTGCATGCCACCGCATCCCGCCCCGCCGTGCCCGAGGGTTTCACGCCGCCGAAGGGCGAAGGCCCTGCGCTGAAGGGGCATCGCAAGGTGTGGTTCGCCGCCACCGGCCTTGCCCCCTGCGCCGTCTATGACCGCTACCGCCTGCCCGTGGGCGAACGCATCGCCGGCCCCGCCGTGGTGGAGGAACGCGAATCCACCGTGGTGCTCGGCCCCGATGCGCATGTGACGCGCGATACCCACGGCAATCTGCTGATCGACATCACCTATCCGGAGGAGACCACCCCATGAGCAAAGCGGCGGACTACGCCTGGCTCGACGGCAAGCTGGTGCCCTGGGCCAATGCCACCATGCATATCTCCACCGAATGCGTTCTGCGCGGCGAGAATGTCTTCGAAGGCATCCGCGCCTATTGGAACGAGGAGCAGCAGGAGCTGTTCACCTTCCGCCACGCCGACCACATCGCGCGGCTGCGGCAAGGCGCGCGCATCATGCGCATGACCATTCCGTATTCCGATGCCGAGATCGAGGCGGCGAGCCTCGAACTCATCCGCGCCTGCAACTACCGGGAGACGATCCACTACCGCCCCGTGGTCTATTTCGCGGAGGGCGAGCTGACGCATTACCTGCCCAGCGAAATCCGCACCGGCTTCTTCATCCTGGCCTTCTCCATGCCGTCCAAGAAGGTTCTGGAGACCGGCGTGAAAAGCGCCGTCAGCACCTGGCGCCGCAACAGCGACCTCTCCTCGCCGTCCCGCATCAAGTCCGGCGCGAACTACCACAACTCCCGCCTCGCCTATATCGAGGCGCGGATGAACGGCATGGGCCCGCCGGTGATGCTGAACGCCGCCGGCAAGGTCGCGGAAGGCCCCGGCGCCTGCGTCATGATCGTCCGCCACGGCAAGCTGATCACCCCACCCGTCACGGCCGACATCCTCGAATCCATCACGCGCGAAACGCTGATGGAGCTGGCGCGGGAGGAACTCGGCATGGAGGTGGTGGAGCGCGATGTCGACCGCTCCGAGCTCTACGTCGCCGACGAGGCTTTTTTCTGTGGCAGCGGCGCGGAAGTGCTGCCGATGGTCTCGATCGACCACTACGACATCGGCGACGGCACGCCGGGCGAGGTCACCCGCAAGCTGCAGCAGCTCTACAACGACGCGGTGCGGGGCAGGATCGAAAAGTATCGCCACTGGCTGACGCCGGTGTGGCGCGGCAACGCCACGAAGGCCGCCGCCGAATGACGCGCAGCGTTGGAAGGCTGGTGGCCGAAAGCCTCGCCGCGCATGGCGTGGACCTTTTGTTCTGCGTGCCGGGCGAGAGTTTTCTCGGGCTGACGGATGCGCTGGTGGATGTGCCGGCGCTGAAGCTGGTGGTGTGCCGGCACGAGGGCGGTGCCGCCTATATGGCTGCGGCGGATGGCCGCATGCGGGCCGGGCGCGCCGGCGTCTGCATGGTCTCGCGCGGCCCCGGCGTTTCGAACGCGATGATCGGCCTGCACACGGCCTTTCACGACGCCATCCCGATGGTGCTTTTGATCGGCCAGGTGGAGCGCCGCGACCGCGGCCGTGGCGCGCTGCAGGAGCAGAACTACGAGAAATATCTGGCGGATACGGTGAAGGCCGTGATTCCCGTGGATATGGCCGTGCAGGCCAGCGAGGCCATCGCGCGCGCCTTCCACCTCGCCGAATCCGGCACGCCTGGCCCGGTGGCGGTGGTGCTGCCGGAGGATGTGCTGGACGACGACGCCACCGAGATTCCCCTCGCGAAACCGCGCATCCGCGCCACGCCCGGCCCGGCGCCGGCGCAGGTGGAGGAACTCGCCAAGCGGCTCGCCGCCGCGCAGCGCCCGGTGGTGCTGGTCGGTGGCGCCATGGATGGCCCGCCGGTGGCCCTGGCCGCGCTGAAGCGCCTGGCGGAGGAATGGTCGCTGCCGGTGGCGCCGACGCATCGCCGCCCGCATCTCTTCGACAGCCACCACCCCAACTATGCCGGCTATATCGGCAACCGCGTGCAGCCGCCGCTGATGGCGGCACTGCGCGAGGCCGATCTGCTGGTGGCGCTGGGGGAGCGGATGACCGATGTGGTCAGCCAGTCCTACACCTGGCCGACCGCGCCCGATCCGCAGATCCCGCTGGTGCATGTCTGGCCCGACCCCTCCGAGCTCAACCGCGTCTTCCGGGCCGATCTTCCCATGGCCTGCGACCCGGCCCTGCTGGTGGAGGCGCTGCTCGCCCGCAAGACGCCACCGACTCCCCCCGGCCGCGCCGCCTGGATCGCGCGGCTGCACGGGCTGCATCGCGACCTGACGGCGCCGCGCTGGGACCCGGCGCCGGATGGCGTGAATTTCTCCGCCGTCTGCATCGCGGTGGCGGAGCGGATGACGGCGGATGCGGTGCTGACCACCGATGCCGGGAACTTCACCAGCTTCGTGCACCGCCACATTCCCTTCCGCCCGGGGCAGATTTTCCTGGGCTCGGCCGTGGGCGGCATGGGGGCAGGGATGCCGATGGCGGTGGCCGCCAGCATCCGCCATCCGGGCCGGCAGGTGATCGCTGTGACGGGCGATGGCGGCGCGCTGATGACGGGCAATGAACTCGCCACGGCCATGCGCCATGGCGCGGCCCCGGTGCTGCTGGTCTCCGACAACCGCACCTATGGCTCGATCGGCATGCACCACGCCAACCGCTATCCCGGCCGCAACTACGCCGATGCGGCGGACCTGGTGAACCCGGATTTCGCCGCCTGGGGCCGCGCCTTCGGGGCGGAGGGGTTCACCATCGCCAGCGAGTCCGACATCGCGCCGGTGCTGGATGCGGCGCTGGCGCCGCGCAGCGTGCCGGCGGTGGTGCATGTGCGGGCCTCCGCCCTTCAGGTCACCGCCTGGCGGCGCCTGAAGGGGTGAGCCTCACGCCGTCCAGGCCGCCATCGTGGCCCGGGCGCATTCATGCATCACGGTGAGCGCCCGCTGCGTCGCCGGCACGCCGGTGACGAAAAGGTTCGGCCCGCCCGCCTGCATCCGCTCCAGTCGCGGGATGGCCAGGTCGAAGCTGCTGTGGTTCGAGAGGAAGACGTCGATATCCTGCTCCCCTGCCACCTGCCGGGCGCGGGCGGTGCCGTCGATATAGCTCTGCAGCCGTGCAATGCGGTCCGGCTGCCGGCCGAAGTTGAAGGAGGTGCCGCCCCAGAGCAGGGCGCGATGCGTCGCACCCCCCAGCTTCAGGTCGATGATGGGCGAGATGGTGCCGCGCGTATGTCCAGGGGTGGAGAGGATGCGCACCACCGTATCGCCCAGCCGCACCTCGCTGCCATCGCTGACCGAGATGTCCCGGCGCGGCGGGCGGCCCAGCTCCGGCCGGTCGAATTCCAGCCGGCCTGATTCCAGCATCTGCCAATCCGTCTCGCTCATCACCACGCGGGTGCCGTAGCGGCGGGTGAAATGGCCGCAGCCGCCGTAATGGTCGGCATGGCCATGCGTCACGATCATCAGCTTGACCTGGGCGGGGTCCAGCCCCATCCGGCGCAGCCCGCCCTCGATATCGCGCTCCGCCATGGCGTCGTGGTCCATGCCGTCGATCACGATGATCCCGTCCGAGGTCAGCAGCGCCCAGGCGCTGACCCAGTGATTGCCGAGGAAGACCAGGTTGTCGAAGGCGCGCGCCGGCGGCGGCGTGGGCAGGGCGCGCTGCTCGTCCGGTGTCGGCAGGCGCAGGCCGGGGGTGGGGGAGGCGACCTCGCCCAGCCGCAGCAGATGCGCCAAATCATCCCCCGCCGCGGCGCGGGCCAGGGCCAGGTGCTGCTGCACCGCCGGGGACTGCGCCGCGGCCTGGCTGACCGGCGCGGCGAGTGCCGTGCAACAGGCGCAACCGAGCGCCAGCAGCTGGCGGCGCGAGGGCGCGACCGCCTCCGCCCGCAGCTCCGTGCCGCGGCGGCGTGCGAAGAACGACATGGACATCCTCCCTTTGGAGCCGGCCCCGATTCTGCGCGCGCCGCGGCGGATTGGCCAGCCTCGCGGCGCCCCTCTCGCCCGCCGCCGCGTTTTGCCATACCCATCCCCAAAGCCTCGGGGGAACAGCATGGACCAGGTGGATTGCGTGGTGGTGGGGGCGGGCGTCGTCGGCCTCGCCGTGGCCCGGGCGCTGGCCCAGGCGGGGCGGGAGGTGCTGGTGCTGGACGCCGCGGAGGGCATCGGCACCGAGACCTCCTCCCGCAATTCGGAGGTGATCCACGCCGGCATCTACTACAAGGCCGGCAGCCTGATGGCGAAGACCTGCGTCGCCGGCAAGTGGAAGCTCTACGAATACTGCCGCAGCCACGGCGTGCCCTATCGCAATTGCGGCAAGCTGATCGTCGCCACCAGCCAGGCGGAGGCCGAGCAGCTGGAGGGCATCCGCCAGCGCGCCGCCGCCAATGGCGTGGACGACCTGCGCTTCATCTCGGGCGCCGAGGCGCGCGCCATCGAGCCGTCCCTGTCCTGCACCGCCGCGCTGGTCTCGCCCTCCACCGGCATCATCGACAGCCATGCCTATATGCTGGCGCTGCAGGGCGATGCCGAGGATGCGGGCGCCATGTTCGCCTTCCACGCCCCGGTGCTGCAGGGCCGCGTCGCGGGCGCGCGGATCGAGCTGGAGGTGGGCGGGGCGGAGCCCATGGCGCTGTCCTGCAACCTGCTGGTGAATTCCGCCGGCCTGCATGCGCCGGGCCTGGCGCGGCGCATCGCCGGCGTGCCGGAGGCGCACATCCCCGGCGCCTTCTACGCCAAGGGCAACTATTTCAGCCTGACGATGAAGTCGCCCTTCAGCCGGCTGATCTACCCGGTGCCGGTGCCCGGCGGGCTGGGCACGCACCTGACCATCGACCTCGGCGGCCAGGCGCGCTTCGGGCCCGACGTCGAATGGGTGGATCGCATCGACTACAATGTGGATCCGCGGCGGGGAGAACTGTTCTACGACAGCATCCGCCGCTGGTGGCCCGGCCTGCCGGATGGCGCGCTGGCGCCGGGCTATTCCGGCATCCGCCCCAAGACGGTGCCGCAGGGCGCGCCGGGCCAGGATTTCGTCATCCAGGGTCCGGCGGTGCATGGGATCCCCGGGCTCGTGAACCTGTTCGGCATCGAGAGCCCGGGCCTCACCGCCTCCCTCGCCCTGGCGGAGGAGGTGATGGCGTCGATCGCTACAGCGTGAAGGCCACGCCCTTCTCCGGCACCAGCACCTTCGCCTTGGCGCCCACCATCTCACGTTCGAAGACCGAGGCATCCGGCGCGATCATCGGGAAGGTGCCGAAATGGCAGGGGATGGCGGTGGTGACGCTGGGCAGGAAACGCTTCACGGCCAGGGCACCGCGCTTGCCGTCCATGGTGAAGCGGTCGCCCACCGGGACCATGGCCACGGTCGGGCTGTGCAGCTCCCCGATCAGGGCCATGTCGCCGAACACCTCGGTATCGCCCATGTGGTAGATCACCGGCTCGCCGGCCGTCTTCGGCGTGATCACCAGCCCGCCGGGCAGGCCGAGGTCCTGGGTCACGCCGTTCTCGTCCATCTGCGCCGAGGAATGGAAGGCGATGGTCAGGGTGACGGCGAAATCCTCCTGCTGCGTGGTGCCGCCGGTGTTCATCGGGTCCATGGCCTTCAGCCCCTGGCGGGCCAGCCACATGCAGATCTCGAAATTCGCCACCACCTTGGCGCCGGTGCGCTGGTGGATCGCCAGCGTGTCGCCGATGTGGTCGCTATGGCCATGCGTCAGCAGGATGTGGGTGGCGCCGGCGCTCGCGGCTTCGGCATCGCCCTGGAAGACCGGGTTGCCGGTCAGGAAGGGGTCGATCAGCACGACCGATTTGCCGAATTCCAGGCGATAGGCCGAGTGCCCGAACCAGGTGATTTTCATGGAATCTCTCCGTCTGTCGCGGCGCGCTTTCTAGCCCATGCGGCCGCGCAGCGTCACCGTGGCGGGGCCAGCAGCTTCCAGATGCCGGTGGCCGCGATCACCGCCGTCTCGCCCGCGCGCAGCGTGCCGCGCACGAAGACCACGCTGCGCGTCTGCCGGGTGATCTCCCCGGCACCCACCAGGAACTGCCCCGGCTTCGCGGCGGCCAGGTAGTGCAGGTCGAGCTGGATGGTGGCCAGGTTGATGCCGCCGCCGGTCGCCGCGCGGACGATCAGCCCCAGCGTATGGTCCATGAAGGTGGCCAGGATGCCGCCATGCACCACGCCGCGGCCATTGGCGTGGTCCGGCCGTGCCGCAAAACCGTATTCGGCGCCGCGCTGCCAGAGCGGGTCCGCGACCGCCGGCAGGCCGGAGGGGGTGACGATGTGCCAGCCATCGGCGGCGGGGTCATAGGCGGTGCTGTCCATCCGCTCAGTCTTCCGCGGATTCCCGCTTCGCGCCATCCAGCAGCGCGGCCCGCCGCGCCTCAGCCGCGCGATCGGCCAGCTTCTCCGCGCGAGTCCGGCCGTGCTTCACGCGGTTCGCGGCGGCCTCGGCCTCGGCCTGCCGCTTCGCCTGCGCCTTGCGCACATGGTTGAGGTTGACGAGTTTGCCCATAAGGGAACACTACCCTGCGAAACCTGCCCGGGAAACGCCATGCAGATCGAGCTCACCGCCGCCGATGGCCATCGCCTGACCGCCTATCGCGCCGGCCCGCAGGACGCGACGCGCGCCCTGGTCGTGGTGCAGGAGATCTTCGGCGTGAACCGCCATATGCGCCATGTCTGCGACGCCTTCGCGGCGGAAGGCTATGCCGTGGTCTGCCCGGCGCTGTTCGACCGGGTCGAGCGTGGCGTGGAGCTCGGCTACGCCTCCGAAGACGTGGCCCGCGGACGGGAGCTGCGCGCCAAGGTGGATGAGAAGGGCACGATGCTGGACATCGAGGCCGCGGCCGCTGCCCTGCCGGCCACCGCCGCGCGCGGCATCGTCGGCTATTGCTGGGGCGGCACCATCGCCTGGTGGGGTGCGACCCGCAGCCAGAGCTTCAAGGCCGCCTGCGGCTGGTATGGCGGCGGCATCGCCGGCACTCGCACCGAATCCCCCGGCTGCCCCGTGCAGCTGCATTTCGGCGAGGTCGATGCCTCCATCCCGCTCTCGGACGTGGAGCTGATCCGCGCCGCGCAGCCGGGTGTCGAGATCTTCGTCTACCAGGGCGCCGGCCACGGCTTCGGCTGCGAGGAGCGCGGTTCCTACAAGCCGGCCGATGCCGATGTGGCCCAGGCCCGCACGCTGGCCTTCTTCGCCAAACATCTCTGATCCAAGCATCTGGGGAGCTGACGTCATGCTCGGCTACTACATCACCTCCGGGATCTGCCTGGCCCTGCTGGTCATGATCCCGATCTGGAGCCCCGGCGGCGCGCAGCCGACCTACCCCTTCTGGGTCATCGCCCTGCTGGCCCTGGTGGTCTTCGTGGTGCCCATGGTCCTGAAGCGCCGCAAGCGCGAGGGCGCGGCCCAGACCGGCGAGCTGGCGGTGCGGCTTGAGGAAGTGAAGGACTAGTTTTCGCGCCGCCGCAGCACGGCGGCCGCCGCGGCGGGGGCCGTGCCCAGCAGGCCCAGCAGCAGCGCCAGCGGCAGGGCGGCCGCGGCGCCGAAATGGCTGAAGCCCAGCGCGCCCAGCGTGCCGCCGGCCAGGAAGGCGCCGAGCATGGCGCCCAGCAGCCGCAGTTTCGCGCGATCGCCGCGCACCCTCGGCCCCAGCCGGCTGCCGGCGCGGTTCCAATAGCCCAGCTTGCCCAGCTCGATGCCGATATCGGTGACGATGCCGGTCACATGCGTGGTCCGCAGCCGGGCGCCCGAGACCTTGGTGATGGTCGCGTTCTGCAGCCCCATGATGAAGCAGAGCAGCGCCACCGCCCCAGTCACCATGGTGCCCACCGCGCTGCCGCCCTCCACCGCCAGCCCGGCCAGGCCCAGCCCGGCCAGCAGCACCCCCTCCAGCAGCAGCGGCAGGGCATATTGCGCGGTGGAATCGTGCCGCCGGCCCCAGTTGATCAGCCAGGCGGAGGTCGCGGCCCCCAGCACGAAGCACAGCACCGCCGCCAGCCCGGCCCCGACCAGCACCCATTGGCCCAGCGCCGCATGGTCCGCGACGGCGGAGACGATGCCCGACATATGGGAGGTATAGTGCCCGACGGCGAAGAAGCCGCCGGCATTGATGGCGCCCGCGATGAAGGCCAGCGCGTAGGCCAGGTGGCGGTCGCTGGCCTCACTGCGCCGGTCGGAGACCAGCCGCTGCGCATAGAGGATCGCCGGCAGCAGCCGGGTCCGCATGGTCAGGCGGCCCGCAGCACCCGCCCGGCCACCGCATCCAGCTTCGCCAGCAGCGCCGGGTCCCGCATCTCCGGCGCCGTGATCAGCGCATGGTCCAGCGCGCGGTCGCAGCCGGCGGGGCAGGGGCCCCGCGCCGCGCCGAGGCCCGGCACCACATCGGCCACCAGGGCGCGGGCCTTGTCGGCATTGCCGAAGAGCACCTTCACCACCTGGTCCACCGTCACGGCGTCATGGTCCGGGTGCCAGCAGTCGAAATCCGTCACCATGGCGACGGTCGCGTAGCAAAGCTCCGCCTCCCGCGCCAGTTTCGCCTCCGGCATGTTCGTCATGCCGATCACGCTGCAGCCCCAGCTGCGGTACAGCAGGCTTTCCGCCTTGGTGGAGAATTGCGGGCCTTCCATCACCAGGTAAGTGCCGCCGCGCGTCACCGGCAGGCCGAGTTTCTTGGCCGAGGCCTGCAAGGCATCGCCAAGCCGCGGGCAGACCGGGTGGGCGACGGAGACATGGCCGACGCAGCCCGTCTCGAAGAAGGATTTCTGGCGCGCGAAGGTGCGGTCGATGAACTGGTCGACGATGACGAAGTGGCCCGGCGGCAGCTCCTCCTTCAACGAGCCCACGGCGGAGAGGGAGATGATCTCGGTGCAGCCGGCGCGCTTCATCGCATCGATATTGGCGCGGTAGTTGAGCGCGGAGGGCGGCGTCGGATGGCCGCGGCCGTGGCGCGGCAGGAAGCGCACCGGCACGCCGGCCAGGGTGCCGTGCAGGATCTCGTCCGAGGCCTCGCCCCAGGGGCTGGCGATGCGCTTCCATTCCCGGCCCTCCAGGCCCGGAATGTCATAGAGGCCGGAGCCACCGATCAGGCCGATGACGGGGGTGACGGTTTCGGACATGTTTGCGGGAGGGCTCCTGTCTGCGCGGGGCTTCTACAATGGGGTCCGGAAAGCAGAAAGGGCCGCCCCTTGCGGAGCGGCCCTTCGCAAAACCAGCCCGGGGGCGGGTCTCAGTGCTTCACGTCGGCCCAGACCTTGCGCTTCACGGCATAGGTCAGGCCGCCCAGGACGATCAGGAACAGGATCATCTTCACGCCCATGGCGCGGCGCCGCTCGGTCTCCGGCTCCGCCGCCCAGGCGAGGAAGGTGGTCACGTCGCGCGCCATCTGGTCCACCGTCGCGGCGGTGCCATCGGCATAGGTCACCTGGTCCGGGTTCAGGATCGACGGCATGGCGATCTGGTGGCCGGGGAAATAGGCGTTGTAGTGCATGCCATCGGCCACGGTGAAACCGGCCGGCGGCTCGGTATAGCCGGTCAGCAGGGCATGCACGTAGTTCGCCCCATTCGGCCGCGCCTTGACGATCACCGACAGGTCCGGCGGATAGGCGCCGTTATTGGCGGCCCGCGCCGCCTGCTCATTGGCGAAGGGCCGGCGGAAGCGGTCGGAAAGGCGGGCCGGCCGCTCGAACATCTCGCCCAAGTCGTTCGGCCCGTCCATCACCGTGAAGCTGGCGGCCAGGGCGCGGACCTGGTCCTCGCTGACGCCGATCTCCAGCAGGTTGCGGTAGGACAGGTGGTACATGCCGTGGCAGGCCGAGCAGACCTCCTTGTAGACCTGCAGGCCGCGCTGGGCGGCGCCGCGGTCGAAGGTGCCGAAGAAGCCGGCGAAGCCGAAATTGGCGTTCGGGATGGCGATCGCCTCCCCGGCCGCGCGGGCCGGGCTGGGCAGCACGGCGCCGAGGCTGGCCACGGCGCCCAGGGCCAGGGCGCCGATCAGGTTGCGGACAGCGCGCATCAGGCCTTCTCCATCGGCTTCGCCGCGGCGCCCGCCATCACCGGTCCGCCACCGCGGAGGACAGGCATGGCGATGCTCTCGGGCAGCGACAACGGCCGTTCGAGGCGGCCAAGCAGGGGCAGGATCACCAGGAAATAGGCGAAGTAGTAGGCGGTGGCGATGCGGGAGATCGTCACATAGGGCTCCTCCGCCGGCTTGCCGCCCGCCCACATCAGGACGAAGAAGGCGATCAGCCACAGGAACAGCGCCCACTTCGCGATCGGGCGGAACCGCATGGACCGCACCGGGGAGGTGTCGAGCCAGGGCAGCACGAAGAGCACGGCGATCGAGCCGAACATCAGCAGCACGCCGCCCAGCTTGTCCGGCACCGCGCGCAGGATGGCGTAGAAGGGCAGGAAGTACCATTCCGGCACGATATGTGCGGGCGTCACCAGCGGGTTCGCCGGGATGTAGTTGTCCGGGTGGCCGAGGTAGTTCGGCATGAAGAACACCAGGAAGGCGAAGACGATGAAGTAGACGATCAGCCCGACGCTGTCCTTCGCCGTGTAGTAGGGGTGGAAGGGCAGGGTGTCCTGCGGGCCCTTCGGGTCGATGCCCAGCGGGTTGTTGGAGCCGGTGATGTGCAGCGCGGCGACATGCAGGAAGACCACGCCGGCGATCACGAAGGGCATCAGGTAGTGCAGGCTGAAGAAGCGGTTCAGCGTCGGGTTGTCGACGGAGAAGCCGCCCCAGAGCCAGGTCACGATATGCTCGCCCACCAGCGGGAAGGCGGAGAACAGGTTGGTGATGACGGTGGCGCCCCAGAAGGACATCTGGCCCCAGGGCAGCACGTAGCCCATGAAGGCGGTGGCCATCATCAGCAGGAAGATGACGACGCCCAGGATCCACAGCAGCTCCCGCGGGGCCTTGTAGGACCCGTAGTAGAGGCCGCGCCAGATGTGCACGAAGACCACGATGAAGAACATCGAGGCGCCGTTCATGTGCACGTAGCGGATCAGCCAGCCGTAGTTCACGTCGCGCATGATGCGCTCGACGCTGTCGAAGGCATGCGCGGTGTGCGGCGTGTAGTTCATCGCCAGGAAGATGCCGGTCGCGATCATGATCATCAGCGTGACCATGGCGAGGGCGCCGAAATTCCAGAAGTAGTTGAAATTCCGGGGCGTCGGAAACGTCCCGTATTCCTTCTGCATCATGGTGAACACCGGCAGCCGCTGGTCGACCCAGCGGATGACGGGGTTCTGGATGGTGCTGTCGTGAAGGCCGCTGGCCATCTTGCCTGGCTCCCCAGTGGAGGCCGAGGGGAGGGCGCGGACGATACCGCGCCCAGCCGCCCTCAGCCGATCCGGATTTGCGTGTCGGAGGTGAAGCTGTATTCGGGCACCGCAAGGTTCAGCGGCGCCGGGCCAAGGCGGATGCGGCCCGAGGTGTCGTAGTGGCTGCCATGGCAGGGGCAGAACCAGCCATTGTAGTCACCGCGCGCATCGGTCGGCTTCTGGCCCAGCGGCACGCAACCGAGATGGGTGCAGACGCCCACCACCACCAGCCACTGGTCGCGCTGCACGCGGCTCTGGTCCGGCGCCGGGTCCTTCAGCTGCGACAGCGGCGTGGCGCGCGCCTGCTGGATTTCCTCCGCCGTGCGGTGGCGCACGAAGACCGGCTTGCCGCGCCAGACCACCGTCACCGCCTGGCCGACCGCGATCGGGGTCAGGTCCACTTCGGTGGAGGCCAGCGCCAGCACGTCCCGCGCCGGGTTCATCGAGCTGATGAAGGGCCAGACCACTGCGCCGACGCCGACCGCGGCGAAGGCCGCCGTGGTCAGGGTGAGGAAATCGCGCCGCGTCTCGCCTTCCGGCGCACCATGGGGGGCGGGTCCAGCCGGGGAAGCCCCATGGGACACCAATGTTTCGGCCATCTCGTCGTCCTTTTCCGCCTGCCGCTTGCGGCTCCACCAACCAGTCGGGCCCCGGCCGGCTGGAACCGCTGTCCGAGACCCCATGCCGGCCCCTCGGGGGACCCGCCAGGCGACCCTATCGCCGCGAAACCTTCGATCCAGAAACCTTCGCTCCAGACCGGCGGGTCGAGGCGCCAGACGCTTGCGCGACGGGCACGAAAGCCTCTTCTGCCGGAAATGGCGCTGCGGCGCATATAAAGGGTGGCTTACGGCGGTGTCCATCCGCTGTCGCGCCTGAAATCTTGGCCATCGGCCCTGCCGGCCCATCCTGTGCGGGCAAGGGTCGCCATTCGGTTAAGCCCCTGCCAATCTGCCCGCATGCGCGGCCCACCGAAGCCGCCATCCGAGGAACGACCGCCATGCCCGACTCCGCCGCCCCGCAGCCGCCCGCCCATCCGATGGTCGCGCCCGCCCGCGCCTGGTTCGAAAGCCTGCGCGACCGGATCTGCGCCGAATTCGAGGCGATCGAGGATGAGCTGGCGGATGGCCCCCATGCCGGCCTGCCCGCCGGCCGCTTCCAGCGCACCGCCTGGGACCGGCCGGAGGGGGGCGGCGGCGTGATGTCCGTGATGAAGGGGCGGGTCTTCGAGAAGGTGGGGGTGAATGTCTCCACCGTCTTCGGCGAATTCTCGCCCGAGTTCCGCAAGCAGATCCCCGGGGCGGAGGAGGATCCGCGCTTCCTGGCCACCGGCATCTCCCTGGTGGCGCATCAGCGCAGCCCGCGCGTCCCGGCGGTGCATATGAACACCCGCTTCATCCTGACCACCAGGGCCTGGTTCGGCGGCGGCGGCGACATCACGCCGATGGACCACGCCGCGCCGCATAGCCTGGAGGATGCCGCCACCTTCCACGCCGCCTACCAGGCCGCCTGCGACCGCCACGACCCCAGCTACTACCCCCGCTTCAAGCAATGGTGCGACGAATACTTCTTCCTGCCGCACCGCAACGAGCCGCGCGGCCTGGGCGGCATCTTCTACGACTGGCTGGGCGACCGCACGCCGGGGCGCGGGGTGGAGAATGACTTCGCCTTCACCAGGGACGTCGGCCTGGCCTTCCTGGAGGCCTATCCCGCCATCGTCCGCCGCCGCATGCACGAACCCTGGACCGAGGCCGAGCGCGCCCACCAGCTGATGCGCCGCGGCCGCTACGTGGAATTCAACCTGCTCTATGACCGCGGCACCATCTTCGGGCTGAAGACCGGCGGCAATGTGGAGGCCATCCTGATGTCCCTGCCGCCGGAGACCGGCTGGCCGTAACGACGCTCGACAGCCGGCCCGCCGCTTCGGCACACTCCGCCGCAACGGGCCGGATGGCCCTGCCCAGGAGGCTGGCGATGATCGAGATCACCGTGAATGGCGCGCCGCGCCAGGTGGATGTGGAAGCCGATACCCCGCTGCTCTGGGTGCTGCGGGACACGCTCGGGCTGACGGGGACGAAATACGGCTGCGGCGTCGCCCAGTGCGGCGCCTGCACCGTGCTGGTGGACGGCGCCGCCATGCGGTCCTGCCAGGTGCCGGTGGACAGCGTGGCGGGTCAGCGCATCACGACCATCGAGTCGGTGGAGGCCGATCCGGTCGGCGCGAAGCTGGTCGCGGCCTGGGTGGCGCTGGACGTGCCGCAATGCGGCTATTGCCAGTCCGGCCAGCTGATGGCGGCCACCGCCCTGCTGAAGGAAACGCCGAAGCCGAGCGAGGCGGATATCGCCGTCGCCATGACCAATCTCTGCCGCTGCGGCACCTACAACATGATCGCCGCCGGCATCCGCCAGGCGGCGGATGCGGCATAAGGGGGGCGCGCCATGACCCGTCTCGATGATGCCCTGGGCGCCGCGCTGCAGGGCGATGCGCCGCTGAACCTTTCGCGCCGCGCCACCCTGGCGGCCGGCTTCGGTGGCGGGCTGCTGCTCGCGCTCGGCATCCCGCAGCGTGCGGCGCGGGCCCAGGCCATGGGCGGCTTGGCCCATGCCCGCAAGGTGCCCTCCTACCTCACCATCCGGCCGGATGGCCGCATCCTGCTGCAGAATCCCTTCGCGGAGGGCGGCCAGGGCATCCATACCGCCGTCGCGCAGATCGTGGCGGAGGAGCTGGATGCGGAGCTGACAGCCTTCGAGGTGGTGGTGGCCCCCGCCGGGCCGGACTACCAGGTGCTGTTCAACGGCACCCGCCGCGTCACCGGCGGCAGTTTTTCCATCCGCAACACCTTTGCGCATTTCCGGGTGCTCGGCGCCACCGCGCGGGCGATGCTTTTGGCAGCGGGCGCGCAGCGGCTTGGCGTGCCGGTCGGCGAGCTGGGCACGGAGCCGGGCTTCGTCATCCATGCCGCCACCGGCCGCCGCATCCCCTATGGCGAGCTGGCGGAAGCCGCCGCCGCGCTTCCGGTGCCGCAGGACGCCGAGCCCAAGACCGGCGCCTTCCGCCTGATCGGCACGCCCCAGAAGCGCCTCGACACCCGGGCGAAAAGCACGGGCCAGGCGCAGTACGGCATCGACATGCGCGTCGACGGCATGCTGCAGGGCGCCGTCCTCCACGCCCCCCGCGCCGGCGCCGAGCCGGGCGAGGTGCTGAACGAGGCGGCGCTGAAGGCCATGCCGGGCGTGCATTCCATCCATCGCCTGCCCGGCGCCGTGGCCGTGCTGGCGGACAGTTTCTGGCGCGCCAAGAAGGCGGTGGAGGCGGCGGAGGTGGCCTGGACCGCGCTCTCCGGCCAGCCCGTGGTGCCGCAGGATTTTTCGTCTGCCGGGATGCGGGAGGCGATGCGCGCCCAGGCGGATGCGCCGGGCAACCCCGCCAATGACATGAAGGGCGATGCGCCGGCCGCGCTACGGACCGCGGCCAAGGTGGTGACGGCGGATTACGACGCGCCCTACCTCGCCCATGCGCAGCTGGAGCCGCCCTCGGCCACCGTGCGCTTCAATGCGGACGGCACGCTGGACGTCTGGACGCCGAACCAGTCGCCCGAAGCCTTCCAGGGCATTGCCGCCCGGGAATCCGGCCTGGCGGCCGAGAAGATCCGCATCCATTCACCGCTGCTGGGCGGCTTCTTCGGCCGCCACTTCACCTATGGCAGCATCCACCCGATGAACCAGGCCATCCGCCTGGCGCGCGCCGTGGAACGCCCCGTGAAGGTGATCTGGACCCGCGAGGAGGAGTTTGCGCGGGATGCCTATCGCCCGATGGGTTTTGTTCGTTTGCGCGCAGGCTTGGACGCGGCGGGGAAGATCACCGCCTTCCACGCCACGGTCCCCGGCGAGGGGCCCGTCGCCAAACATTTCGGCACGGCGCGGATGGGCAATCCGCCGGTCGACAGCTCGGCGGTGGAGGGCGTGGCCTTCAAGCCCTACGCCATCCCGAACCACCGCGTGGAATGGGTGCATGTGCCGCACCCCATCAATGTCGGCTTCTGGCGCTCCGTCGGCCATTCCATGAACGACTTCTTCTACGAGGCCTTTTTGGACGAAGTCGCGGAAGCCGCGGGGGCGGACCCGCTGGCCTTCCGGCGGGCGCATCTGGCGGGCAGTCCGCGCCACCTGGCGCTGCTCGACGCCGTGATGGATCTCTCGGGCGGCTGGCGGCGCGGGCCCTATGAGGCGCCGGATGGCACCCGCCGCGCCCGCGGCCTGGCGATGGCCTCCCCCTTCGGCTCGGAGGTCGCGACGGTGGCGGAGGTCTCGCTGCGGGGCGGGGAGGCGGTGGTGCACGAGTTCTTCGTCGCCATCGACCCCGGCCGCGTGGTCAACCCCGCCATCATCAAGGCCCAGGTGGAAAGCGCGGCCTGCATCGGCCTGTCCTCCGCCGCCTTCGAGGAGGTGGTCTTCGAGGGCGGCCAGCCGCAGCAGCGCAATTTCGACAGCTACCGGATCCTGTCGCGGGCCGAGATGCCGAAGGTGCAGGTGCGGATCATCGAGAGCGGGGCGCCGATGGGCGGCGTCGGCGAGCCGGGCACGCCCGGCGTGCCGCCGGCGGTGGCCAATGCCATCGCCGCGCTGACGGGCCGGCGCATCCGCAGCCTGCCCTTCGGCAAGCATCGGCTGGGTGAGGCCTAAGGGTCGGATTAACTTCAGGCAACCTTCGCGGGCATCGTCACGTTAACAAACCTCCATCTATCAGGAGGACAGCCATGGCGATCACCCGGAAGGAAGAGCAGCGCCTGCTCTCGCATGAGGAGGCGCAGCTGCTGGCGCCGAGCCATCATCCGGAGCTGGCTGCGCTTTCGGCCGAGGAGCTGCGCGCCCTGGCGGAGCGTCTGCGCGCCGCCCATCGCCGCGCCCGCGACCTGGTGCGGGAGGCGCAGCGCAGCCGGCGCGGCAAGGGCGTGCCGGTAAGGGGCGAGGCCGTGGCCACGCCACGCGCGGCCACCGCCGCGGCGGAAAAGCTCTCGCAGAAGAAGCAGGTCTTCGCCGCCGGACTGCGCCGCGTGAACGCGCAATTCGCCCGCAAGGCGGAGGCGCGCCAGCAGGGCCGCGCCCAGGCCCGCAATGCGCAGGCGCTGCGCGAGGCCCTGGCGCGCCGCCGCGCCGCGCGGCCGCACCACCCGCAGCCGGGCCGCACGGCTGGCCGCGGCATGCGGGACACCAGCCCTGTGGACGTGCATCTCGGCCCGGACCCGCGTGCCATCGGCAGCATTTCGCAGGCGACGCGTAACAACCAGGCGCGGCGGGACGGCTGACCTCGTCCTGGTAGCCGTGCGGGGCCGGGGCCGCTACCCTGGCCCCGGTCCCACGTCCAGGAGACAAGAAGAATGATCATCAGCCGCCGCGCCCTGCTGGGCACGACGCTCGGCGCGCCCTTTGCCGCCACCCTGCCGCCGCTCGCCGCCCCGGCGCTCGCCCAGTCGCCCTGGCCCAACCGGCCCGTCCGCGTGATCGTCCCCTGGCCGCCGGGCGGGTCCACCGATGTTCTGGCCCGGCTGGTGGCGGAGCAGATGTCCCAGAAGCTCGGCCAGCCCTTCGTCATCGAGAACCGCCCGGGCGCCGGCGGCAATATCGGCCATGACGCGATCGCGAAATCCGCGGCGGATGGCTATACCATGGGGCCCGTGACGGTCGGTGGCTGGTCGATCAACCAGTATCTCTACGCCCGCCTGCCCTATGATCCGGAGAAGGACATTTCGCCCATCTCCATGCATTGGGAACTGCCGAACGTGCTGGCGGTGCCGGCGGCGCATGTGCCGGCGACCAACCTGCGGGACTTCATCGCCTGGGCCAAGGCGAAGCCGGGCGGGGTGAACTACGGCTCCCCGGGCGTCGGCACCACGCCGCATCTCTCGGGCTCCATGTTCACCAACCGGCTGGGGATCGAGGGCGTGCACGTGCCCTTCCGCGGCGCGGCGCAGACCATCCCGGCGCTGCTGGCGGGCGATGTGAACTTCGCGCTGGACAACCTGGCCTCCTATGTCCCGGTCATCGCGGCCGGGCAGATGCGGGCGCTGGCGGTGACGAGCGCCGAGCGCTGGCCCACCCTGCCGGACGTGCCCACCATGGCGGAGGCCGGGGTGCCCGATTTCGTCGTCACCTCCTGGTGCGCCATGGCCTTCCCGGCGGGCGTGCCGGCGGCGATCACGCAGCGCGCCTCGACCGCCATCAAGGAGGTCTCGGAAACGCCGGCGATGCAGGACCGCTTCCTGCGCACCGGCGCGCGGGCGATCTGGAGCACGCCGGAGGAGGCCGCGGCGCGGGCGGCGCGGGAGCGGCCGATGTGGCGCGAGGTGGTGCGCATCTCCGGCGCACGTTTGGAATAGTTAGGCGGCGAAGTTCTTGCCGAAACGGCGCGCCACCGCAGGGTGGCGCGTTTTTTTATGTCCGCGCGCCGCGCGGCGGCGGCGGCGATCGCAGGGCCATACATCCCCTTGAACCGCCTCGATTTCCCGGATCCGCGCGCCCCGCATGGCCGCCGGAGGTGGGCGAAGGCGCTTCGTCTTCTAAGAAGATTTCCTGTTTGCAATCCTTTATCCATGTGGCAGGGAGCGCGGCTCGGCGGAAACCTCTGCCGTGTCCAAGTAAAAAACAACGGAGATCGTAATGGAGAGGCGAGACTGGACAGATTTCATCGGGGGCTCGCTCCTCCTCGTATTCGGCTTGTGGTTCCTGTGGCATGCGCAGATTCATTACAGTTTTGGCGAGATGCGCCGGATGGGCGCCGGAGCTTTCCCGACCGGCCTCGGTATCCTGATCTCCGCCATCGGATTGCTGATCCTGATCCCCGCCTGGTTCCGCCGCGGTGACAAGCCCGGCGCCAATCTGCGGCCCTTCCTGGCCATCCTGGCCGGCGGCCTGGCCTTCGCCTGGCTGATCGAGCCCGCAGGCCTCGTCCCCTCCATCGTCGCGCTGGTGGTCATCGTCTCCCTGGCCGAGGCGGAGCTGCGCTGGCTGCGCACCCTCCTCCTGGCCGTGGCCCTGTCCTGCATCGGCGTCCTGATCTTCACGAAGGGGCTCGGCATGCCGATTCCCGCCTTCCGCTGGTGGAGCCACTGAGCATGGAAGTCTTCGGCATGCTGGGGATGGGCTTCGCCACCGCCCTCTCCCCCGAGAACCTGTTCTACTGCTTCGTCGGCGTCTTCCTCGGCACCTTCATCGGCGTGCTGCCGGGCATCGGCTCGCTGGCCGCCATCTCCATGCTGCTGCCGCTGACCTTCCACCTGGAGGCGACGCCGGCGATCATCATGCTGGCCGGCATCTACTACGGCGCCTCCTATGGCGGCTCCACCGCCTCGATCCTGCTGAACCTGCCGGGCACCCCCTCCGGCGCCGTCGCCTGCCTCGATGGCTATCCGATGTCGAAGCAGGGCCGTGGCGGCATCGCGCTGTTCATGACCACCATCGCCTCCTTCGTCGGTGCCAGCATCGGCATCATCATCATGACCGTCTTCGCGCCGAAGCTGGCCAGTGTGGCGCTGGCCTTCGGGCCGGCGGACTATTTCGCCATGATGCTGCTGGGGCTGGTGGCGGCCTCCACCCTCGCGCAGGGGTCGCCCATCAAGGGCATCGCCATGGTGCTGCTCGGCCTCTGCCTCGGCATGGTCGGCACCGATGTGCAGACCGGCCAGCAGCGCTACACCTTCGACATTCCCTATCTGTCGGACGGGCTGAGCCTGGTCGCCGTCGCCATGGGCCTGTTCGGCGTGGCGGAGGTGATCGGCAGCATCGGCCGGGTGAGGACCGCCGATGCGGCGGCCGAGAAGATCACCATGCGTTCGATGATGCCCAGCCGGCAGGACTGGAAGCTGTCCTGGAAGCCGATGCTGCGCGGCTCGGGCATCGGCAGCTTCGTCGGCGTGCTGCCGGGCGCCGGCGGCACCATCGCCTCCTTCATGTCCTATGCGGTGGAGAAGAAGGTCGCCAAGGATCCGTCCCGCTTCGGCAAGGGCGCGATCGAGGGCGTGGCCTCGCCGGAGGCCGCGAACAATGCCGGGTCGCAGACCGCCTTCATCCCGACCATGACGCTGGGCATCCCCGGCGATGCGGTGATGGCGCTGATGCTGGGCGCGCTGATCATCCAGGGCATCCAGCCCGGGCCGCGGCTGATGACGGAATACCCGGAGATGTTCTGGGGCCTGATCGCCAGCTTCTGGATCGGCAATGTCATGCTGGTGATCCTGAACATCCCGCTGATCGGCCTTTGGGTGCGGATGCTGCGGATTCCCTATTCGATCCTCTATCCCTCCATCATGGTCTTCATCTGCATCGGCGTGTTCAGCATCAACAACAGCTACTTCGATGTGGTGGTGGTGATGGTCTTCGGCATCATCGGCTTCGCCATGATGAAGCTGAAGTTCGAACCCGCGCCGCTGCTGCTCGGCTTCATCCTGGGCCCGCTGATGGAGGAGCATCTGCGCCGTGCCATGCTGCTGTCGCGCGGCGACCTCGCCGTGTTCTGGGAGCGTCCGATCAGCGCCACCCTGCTTACGGTGACGACACTGATGCTGGTATGGGCCGCCATCTCCACCATCCGCGGGCGCCGGCCGAGCGTGCTGCAGCCGGCGGAGGTGAAACCCGCCACGGCGGAATGAGGTTAGGCTCGGCATGGATCGGATCGTCAGCACGGTGGTGGCCTGGGCGGAGGCGCATGCGGCCTGGGCGCCGCTGATCGCCTTCGTCATCGCCTTCATCGAATCGGTGCCGCTGATCGGCATCTTCCTGCCGGGCTCGGCCCTGCTGCTGGGGCTCGGGCTGCTGATCGGCACCGGGGTGCTGCCGGCCTGGCCGCTGCTGCTGGCCACCTTCGCCGGTGCGGTGGTGGGGGATGCGCTGGGCTTCTGGCTGTCGCGCTGGCTGGGGCCCGGCTTCGTGCGCGCCTATCTGCCGCGCGGCTATCGGCGGATCTATGCGCGCGGCGTGCTGATCTTCCGCCGCTGGGGCATCTGGGCGGTGTTCATCGCCCGCTTCATCAGCCCGCTGCGGGCGGTGGCGCCGGTCATCGCCGGCATCTCCCGCATGTCCAACTGGCAGTTCCAGGCGGCCAATATCGGCTCCGCCGTGATCTGGGCGCCGCTGCTGCTGGTGCCGGGCACCGCGGTAGGGGCGCTGGCCGCGCTGGTGGAGGATCGCGGCGATGCGCTGCTGCTGGGCGGCTTCGCCCTGGCCGTGCTGCTGGTCTGGTGGCGGCTGCGCGTCTTCTGGGCCCGGGCCAGCCTGCTGCGCTGAGGCTGGCCTTCCGGCCCCGCAGGCGCCATATCGGCGCGGTGAACCTGTCCTCCCCCGCCGGGCGCCGCGCCGCCTGGATCAACAGCCTGCTGGTGGACCATGCCGCGCTGCGCATTTCCTGGCGCAACTGGGGGGTGGTGGAGGCCGGCCGGCTCTATCGCTCCAACCATCCGCTGCCCTGGCAGCTGGATGCGGCGAAGCGGCGCTTCGGCCTGCGCTCCGTCATCAACCTGCGCGGCCATCGGCAGGATTGCGGCAGCGACGCGCTGGGCCGGGCGCGGGCCGGGGAGCTCGGCCTGACGCATGTCGATGCGCCCTTCGAAAGCCGCGGCGCGCCGCACAAGGACCGCATCCTGCGCCTGGTGGGGCTGCTGGAGACGCTGCCGGAGCCGGTGCTGATCCATTGCAAGTCGGGCGCCGATCGCACCGGGCTGGTCGCCGGCATCTGGCTGCTGCTGCAGGGCCGCCCGGTGGAGGCGGCGCTGGACCAGCTGCACTGGCGCTTCGGCCATGTTTCAGCGAGTCGCACCGGCATTCTCGACGCCTTCTTCCGCGACTACGCGGCCTTCCAGGCGCAGCACGGCCCGAAACCCTTCCTGGACTGGCTGCGCGAGGATTATGACGAGGTGGCGCTGCGCGCCGCCTTCCAGAGCCGGCCCTGGGCCGACCGGCTGGTGGACGGCATCCTGCGCCGCGAATAGCCGCCCGGGAACCCGCGCGACCCGCCGGCATTTGGTGCAGGCAAGGGAGTTGGCAGATGGACCGCATCCACTATCGCATCGTCCAGCATGACGGCGGCTGGGCCTACAAGCTGGGCGATGTCTTTTCGGAATCCTTCCCCACCCATGACGCGGCGCTCGAACGTGCCCGGCAGGTGGCACGGCAGCAGCACGTGCCGGGCGATGCCGGGGCGATGATCGAGTACCAGGACGCGAAGGGCGAATGGCACACCGAATTCTCGGCCGCCGGCGACCGGCCGGAGGCCGATGTGACGGGCTGACGCGCCGCCCCTATCGCTTGTGCAGCGCCCCCGGCTTGTGCGCCGCGCGCGCGCCGGTCTTCGCGCTCTCGACGATGTATTGCGGATCGTCCGTGCTGGCGTCGACCTTGTGGCCCTTGATATGGGTCGGGCTGGTCTGCTTGCGGACCACCTTGCCCTGGGTCTCCCCCTGGCTTGTCTTCCAGGCCACCTTGTCGCCGGGCTTCAGGCTTTCCATGCATCCCTCCTGCGGTTGAGCGGGACTCAATGCGGGCCGGGCGCGCCGGTTGCATCGGCCGCGTGACGCTGGGCCGTTTCGGGTTCATCCTTCCGTCAGCAGACAGGGCCAGCAGGCAGGGAAATTCGCGATGAACCAGGCGGTGATCGAGGGCGTGCAGGCCTGGCAGGCGGAGCTCGCCGCCATCCGCCAGGACATCCACGCGCATCCGGAACTCGGCATGGAGGAGGTGCGCACCTCCGCCCTCGTCGCCCGGCAGCTGCGCGACTGGGGCGTGGAGGTTGAGGAGGGCATCGGCCGCTTCGGCGTGGTGGGCACCATCCGCGGCACGCGGCCGGGCCAGCGCGTCATCGGCCTGCGCGCCGACATGGACGCGCTGCAGATTCCGGAGGCGACGGGCAAGCCCTATGCCTCCACCAACCCGGGCATCATGCATGCCTGCGGCCATGACGGCCACACCACCATGCTGCTCGGCGCCGCGCGCTGGCTGTCGCAGCACCGCGATTTCGCCGGCACGGTCCATCTGATCTTCCAGCCGGCGGAGGAGGGCCGCGGTGGTGCCAAGGCGATGCTGGCGGACGGCCTGTTCGATCGCTTCCCCTGCGATGCCATCTACGGCCTGCACAACAAGCCGACGCTGCCGGCCGGCCGGTTCGCCACGCGCAAGGGGCCGGCGCTGGCCGCCGCCGACCGCTTCGCCGTGACCTTCCACGGCACCGGCGGGCATGGCGGATCGACGCCGCACCTGGCCACCGATGTCACCATCGTGCAGGCGCATTTCGTGCTGGCGCTGCAGACCATCATCGGCCGCAATGTCGCGGCGGTGGAGGCCGCGGTGCTCAGCGTGGGATCGATCCAGGGCGGCTCGCCCATCTCCTCCAACGTCATGCCGGCGGAGATCACCGTCACCGGGACGGCGCGCAGCTACCGGCCGGCGGTGCGGGACCTGCTGGAGCGGCGGATCGGCGAGCTGGCCAATGGCCTGGCGGCCATGCATGGCTGCACGGCCGAGGTGACCTATCGCCGCGGCGTGCCCGCCTTGGTGAACCATGCGGAGCAGACGGAGCTGGCGCTGGAGGCTGCGAAGGCGCTGGTGGACGCGGAGGCGGTGGATGCGGACTTCCCGCTGGTGACGGGGGCGGAGGATTTCGCGCTGATGCTGGAAGCCCGGCCCGGCGCCTTCATGTTCCTCGGCGCCGGCACGGGCCCCGACGGCACCTCGCCCAACCTGCACACGCCGCACTTCGACTTCAATGATGCGATCATCCCGATGGGCGTCGCCTATTGGGTCAGCGTGGTGGACCAGGAGCTCGGCCAGCAGCGGCGCTGATGGGGGGCATCAAAAACAGTTAGACAGGCCGTCTCCATGCTGTAGCGTCCCAGGCACAGGGTTTCCCAGGGCGACCGGACGGACAAACAGATCCGGCGCCCAGGGTCTTTCGGGCTTGGGAGAGTGGGGCATGAACGGGGACGATCTGCGCCAGATGATCGGGCGCGTGCAGCGTGGCAGCCTCTCGCGCCGCGGCTTCGTGAAGCGGATGGCGGCAGTGGGGCTGACGGCCCCGATGGCGACGCAGCTTCTGGCGCTGCACGGGATCTCACCCGCCTCCGCGCAATCCGTGCCGGCCTATGCGCCGCAGCGGCGCGGCGGCGGCGGGGCCTTGAAGATTCTCTATTGGCAGGCGGCCACCTTGCTGAATCCGCATTTCGGATCCGGCACCACCAATGCGGATGCCAGCCGCGTCTTCTACGAACCGCTGGCCGGCTGGGCCTCCGACGGCACGCTGCATCCCATCCTGGCGGCGGAGATTCCCTCCACCGCGAATGGCGGGCTTTCGGCCGATGGGCGCTCCGTCACCTGGAAGCTGAAGCGCGGCGTGAAGTGGCATGACGGCCAGGACTTCTCGGCCGACGACGTCATCTTCAACTGGGAATATGCGAAGAACCCGGCCGTCGCCGCCGTCTCCTCCGGCTCCTATCGTGACGTCAATGTCGTGAAGGTGGACGATCACACGGTGCGGGTGGAGTTCAACCAGCCGACGCCCTTCTGGGCCGATGCCTTCGTCGCCGCCATCGGGCAGCTCATTCCGAAGCATCTGTTCAAGGATTATGCAGGATCCAATGCGCGCGACGCGCCGACCAACCTGCGCCCCGTGGGCACCAGCGCCTACAAGTTCGTCTCCTTCGCGCCGGGCGACAATCTGCGCGCGGAGCTGAACCCGAACTACCACATGGACAACCGCCCCTTCTTCGACACGCTGGAGATCAAGGGCGGCGGCGATGCCGTCTCCGCCGCGCGGGCGGTGATGCAGACGGCGGATTTCGACTATGCCTGGAACATGCAGGTGGAGGACGAGATCCTGAAGCGGCTGGAAGCCAATGGCCGCGGCAAGGTGAACATCGTCGATGGCGGCGGCATCGAATTCGTGCAGCTCAACCCCTGCGATCCGCACCGGGAGGTGGATGGCGAGCGCGCCTCGATCAACTCCGAGCATCCCGCCTTCCGCGACCCCGCCGTGCGCCAGGCCATGGCGCTGCTGATCGACCGCAATGCGCTGGAGCAGTTCATCTACGGCCGCGGCGGCCCGGCCACGGCGAATTTCCTCAACAACCCGCCGCGCTTCAACTCCCCCAACATGCGCTGGGAATTCAGCATCGCCAAGGCGAACGAGATCCTGGACGGCGCCGGCTGGGTGCGCGGCCGCGACGGCATCCGCGCCAAGGACGGCGTCCGGCTGCGCTTCATCTACCAGACCTCGGTGAATGCGCCGCGGCAGCGCACCCAGGCCGTCTACAAGCAGGCCGCGCAGCGCGCCGGCATCGACCTGGAGCTGAAGTCGGTGACCGCCACCGTCTTCTTCTCCTCCGACGTCGCCAACCCGGACACCTATACGAAGTTCTGGGCCGACATGCAGATGTACACCACGACGATGCCGCAGGCGGACCCCGAGCGGTTCATGAACCAGTATGTCTCCTGGGAGGTTTCCTCCAAGGCCAACAACTGGCAGGGCCGCAACATCACGCGCTACCGGTCGGAGGAATACGACCGCATCTTCCGCGAGGCACAGGGCGAGCTGGACCCGGTGAAGCGCGCCGCACTGTTCATCCGCATGAACGACCTGGTGGTCTCCAGCAACTACGTCATCCCGCTGGTCAAGCGCCCCACCGTCAGCGCCAGCCTGAACAACCTGCGGCATGTGCTGAGCGCCTGGGACGGGACCACATGGCTGCTCGGCGACTGGTGGCGCCAGACCTGACCGCCGGCGCGTGGGCACCTACCTCACCCGCCGCCTGCTGATCGCGATCCCGAGCCTGCTCGGGATCAGCGTCATCCTCTTCACCATCCTGGCCCTGGCGCCGGGCGATCCCTTCGAGGAGCTGGCATCGAACCCCGCCATCCCGCCCGATGTGCGCGCGCAGCTGCGCGCCAGCCTCGGCCTGGATGACCCGATCCATGAACGCTACCTGTCCTGGCTGACGGCGATGCTGCGCGGCGAATGGGGCTATTCCTTCGTCAGCCGCATCCCGGTGGACCAGCTGATCCTGCAGCGCCTGCCCACCACCATCGCGGTCATCGGCCTGGCGCAGATCGTGGCGCTGTGCATCGCGCTGCCGGTCGGCGTGTACGCGGCGTCGCGGCCCTATTCGATCTTCGACCAGCTGGCCAATACGCTGGCCTTCATCGGCTTCTCCCTGCCCACCTTCTTCACCGGGCTGCTGATGATCCTGCTCTTCTCCATCCACCTCGACTGGCTGCCCTTCGTCTTCCGCACGGATATCGAGGCGACGGGCCTGGACTGGTGGTGGCAGATGCTGCGGCAGACCATCATGCCCATCATGGTGCTGGGCCTGTTCCAGGGCGCGGCCTGGACACGCTATGTGCGCGCCGCCACGCTGGACGTCATCCGGCTGGACCATGTGACCACGGCGCGCGCCAAGGGCCTGCCGGAATCGCGCATCACCATCCTGCATGTGGTGCGCAACGCCATGATCCCGGTGGTGACGCTGGTGGCGCTGCAGATGCCCGCGGTCTTCGGCGGCGCCATCGTGACGGAGCAGATCTTCCGCATTCCCGGCATCGGGTCGCTGCTCATCACCTCCATCCTGTCCAACGACACGCCGGTGATCATGGCCGTCACCTTCGTCTTCGCGATCCTGGTCATCGTCTTCAACCTGGTGGCGGATATCCTGTATGGCTGGCTCGATCCCCGCATCAGCTACCGCTAGGCCGGCGCGGCGGCCGCAGGTCGGGCCCTGGGGCGAGGCCTGGCGGCGCTTCCGCAAGCACCGGCTGGCGGTGGCCAGCGCCGCGGTGCTGTTCATCCTGGTCGTCGCCGTGCTCTTCGGCCCGCTGGTCTGGACGCTGCCGATCGACGAGATCGATTTCACGGCGCGGCTCGAAAGCCCGTCCTGGGCGCATCCGCTGGGCACCGACGATCTCGGGCAGGACCTGCTGGCGCGCATCCTCTATGGCGGGCGGATCTCGCTGGCCGTCGGCTTCACCGCCATGCTGGTCGCCGTCGGCCTCGGCGTGCTGGTGGGCAGCGTCGCCGGCATGGCGGGGGGCAAGCTGGATGCGGCGCTGATGTGGCTGACGGACCTGTTCCTGTCCCTGCCGCAGCTGCCGCTGCTGCTGCTGATCATCTACCTGTTCCGTGAGGCGCTGACCGGCATCGTCGGCGTGGAGATGGGCGTCTTCATCATGGTCGTCGTGGTGATCGGCGCCTTCAACTGGATGCCGGTGGCCCGCCTGGTGCGGGCACAGTTCTTCTCCCTGCGCGAGAAGGAATTCGTGGAGGCGGCGCGCGCGCTGGGGGCCAGCCGCACGCGGCTGGTGCTGCGCCACATCCTGCCCAATGCGCTGGGGCCGGTGATCGTCACCGCCACCATCGACGTCGCCGGCGCGATCATCGCGGAAAGCACGCTGTCCTTCCTCGGCCTCGGCTTCCCGCCGGATATCCCGACCTGGGGGCGCCTGCTCTTCGATGCGAAGGACAACCTGGATTTCGCGCCGCATTGGGCGCTGTTCCCGGGGCTGGCCATCTTCCTCACCGTGCTGACCATCAACTTCGTCGGCGACGGGCTGCGCGACGCGCTCGACCCGCGGCGCGTGACGTGAGCGAGGTGGTGGAACCGGCCTCGGGCGCCCGCATGACCGAGGCGCCGTTGCTCGCGCTGCACGGGCTGAAGGTCCAGTTCAGGACCGATGACGGCCTGGTCCGCGCCGTCGATGGCGTCGATCTCTCGGTGAACCGGGCGGAGACGGTCTGCGTCGTCGGCGAATCCGGCTGCGGCAAGACCGTCACGGCCATGACCATCCTGAAGCTGATCGCCATGCCGCCCGGCCGCATCGCCGCCGGCGCGATCCTCTTCGAGGGCCGCGACCTAGTGCCGCTGCCGCCAGCGGAGATGCAGAAGATCCGGTCGAAGGAGATCGGCTTCGTCTTCCAGGAACCGATGACCAGCCTGAACCCTGTCTATACCGTGGGCCAGCAGATCGCGGAGACGGTGCGCCAGCACGAAGGCCTTTCGCGCCGCGCTGCCATGGATCGCGCGGCGGAGATGCTGCGGCTGGTCAACATCCCCAATCCGCAGCGCCGCGTGAACGACTATCCGCACCAGTTCTCGGGCGGCATGCGCCAGCGTGTGATGATCGCCATGGCGCTGTCCTGCAACCCGAAGCTGCTGATCGCGGACGAGCCCACCACGGCGCTGGACGTGACGATCCAGGCGCAGATCCTGGACCTGCTGGCGGAGATGAAGCAGCGTCTCGGCATGGCCGTGCTGCTCATCACCCATGCCATGGGCGTGGTGGCGGAAGTCGCGCAGCGCGTCGTCGTCATGTATGCCGGCCGCGTGGTGGAGGAAGCGCCGGTGGAGGCGCTGTTTGCCGCGCCGCGCCACCCCTATACGCAGGGGCTGATCCGCTCCATCCCGCGCATCGACCTGGCAGCCACGACGCATGCGCGGCTGGAGGCGATTCCGGGCACCGTGCCCTCCCTGCTCAACCCGCCCGCCGGCTGCCGCTTCGCCGCGCGCTGCCGCCACGCCATGCCCGAATGCCTCACCACCGATCCGCCGCTGCGGCAGGTGGCGCCGGGCCACAAGGTGGCCTGCCTGCTCTATACGGAAGCCCGCGCATGACCGAACCGCTGCTGCGCGTGCAGGACCTGGAGAAGCGCTTCCTCGTCACCGGCGGGCTGTTCGGCCGGAAGGTGGAGGAGGTGCACGCCGTCTCCGGCGTCAGCTTCGACATCGCGCCGGGGGAGACGCTGGGGCTGGTGGGGGAATCCGGCTGCGGCAAATCCACCACCGGCCGGCTGATCCTGCGGCTGATCGAGCCCAGCGGCGGCCAGGTCTGGTTCGATGGGCGCGACGTGACGGCGCTGGACCGCAACCAGCTCGGCACGCTGCGGCGGGACATGCAGATCATCTTCCAGGATCCCTTTGCCAGCCTCAATCCGCGCATGACGGTGGGCGCCATCATCGGGGAGGCGCTGGTCATCCACAGGCTCGGCCGCACGCGGCAGGAGCGGGAGGACCGCGTGGTGGAGCTGCTGGAGACGGTCGGGCTGAACGCCGACCAGATGCGCCGCTTCCCGCATGAATTCTCGGGTGGCCAGCGCCAGCGCATCGGCATCGCCCGCGCCCTGGCCGTCTCGCCCAAGCTGATCGTCTGCGACGAGCCGGTCTCGGCGCTGGATGTCTCGATCCAGGCGCAGGTGGTGAACCTGCTGGAGGATCTGCAGGCAAAGCTGGGCCTCACCTACCTCTTCATCGCGCATGATCTCTCGGTGGTGGAGCATACCAGCGACCGGGTCGCGGTGATGTATCTCGGCCGCATCGTGGAAATCGCTTCGGCGCGCGACCTCTACACCAATCCGACGCATCCCTATACGGAGGCGCTGCTGAGCGCGGTGCCGATCCCGGACCCCACGGTGAAGCGCCAGCGCATCCGGCTGAAGGGCGACGTGCCGAGCCCGCTGAACCCGCCGAGCGGCTGCCATTTTCATACACGCTGCCCGATCGCGAAGGCGGAGCCCTGCCAGACCGTCGTGCCGGAATTGCGGGAGGTGGCGCCAGGCCATCGCGTGGCCTGCCACCTGCGGGGGTAGCTACCGCGCGCCGCCGAGGTGGTCGAAGGTCACCGCCTTGAGCAGCGCCCAGACGCGCAACCCCGGCCGCAAACCCAATCGCGAAACGCTGTCCTGCGTCACCCGCGCCAGCAGCGTGCTGTCGCCGATGGCGAGGTTCAGAAAGACCTCCTGCGGGCCGCTGCCGGGGCTGAGGGCGGTGATTTCGGCGCCGAGGATGTTGCGCGTGGACAAGCCGCGCGGTTCCTCGATGGCCACCGCCACGTCGCGCGCGCGGATGCGCAGCCGCAGGCGCGTGCCCACAGCCTCCGGCCGCATCACCGCCACCAATGTGCCGCCCGAGAAATCCAGCCGCGTCAGCCCGTCCTGCGCCCCCGCCACGGTGCAGGCCAGCACGGCGCCGGCATCGCGCCGCGCGGCCAGCGGCAGGTCGGTGCGGGTGGCCAGTTCCTCCACCGCGCCCTCCGCCAGCACGCGGCCGTCCTGCAGCAGCACCAGGCGGTCGGCCAGCGCATCCACCTCCTCCAGCGCATGCGTCACATAGAGGATCGGCAGCCGCGCCGCGTCGCGCAGCCGGGCGAGGAAGGGCAGCACCTCCGCCCGCCGCGCGGCATCCAGCGCCGCAAGCGGCTCATCCATCAGCAGCAGGCGCGGGCGGGACAGCAGCGCGCGGCCGAGTGCCACGCGCTGGCGCTCCCCGCCCGAAAGCGCGGCCGGGCGGCGCGGCAGCAGGGGCGCGATGCCGAGCAGGTCGACGACCTCTTCGAATCCGGGCCCCGCCGCATCGCGCGGCGCGCGCTTCAGGCCATAGCGCAGGTTGCCGGCGACGCTGAGATGCGGAAACAGCCGCGCCTCCTGGAACACCACGCCGCAGCGCCGCGCCTCCGGCGGCAGGGCGATGCCGCGCGCCGTGTCCAGCAGCACCGTATCCTCCAGCACCACCTGACCGAAGTCGGGCCGCAGCAGGCCAGCGACAATGGACAGGATGGTGGACTTGCCGCAGCCGGAGGGGCCGAACAGCGCCGTCACCCCGGCCTGCGGCACGGTGAACCCGGCCTCGATCCCGAATCCGTCGCGCCCGTAGCGGTGGCGCAGCGCGACCCGCAGCATCAGCCGAGCAGCGCCCGCACGTCATGCAGGTCCGCGGCCACAAGATGGCACAGGGCGCGCAGCTCCTCGGTCGGCGGCAGCAGGTCCGGCACCATCACGGTGCGCATGCCGGCGGCGGCGGCGGCGCGCACGCCATTGTGGGAATCCTCCAGCGCCAGGCAGCGCGCCGGGGCCAGGCCCAGCACTTCGGCGGCGCGCAGAAAGGGATCGGGCGCGGGCTTGCCTCGGGCATAGTCGCCGGCGGCCACCACGGCATCGAAGCGCTCCGCCAGGCCGTGCAGCGCCAGGTTATGCGCGACATCGGCGTGGCTGGAGGAGGTGCAGATGGCGCGCGGCAGGCGCAGCGCATCCAGCCGGTCCAGCAGTTCCCGCACGCCGGGCTTCAGTGCCAAGGCGCCGCGCATGCCGTCATAGTGGCGCACCCAGGCCTGGCGAAAAATCTCCACATCGCCCTCCGGCCCGACATGGCGCTGCAGGGTCACGCGGTTCAGCGCCCAGGACCGGCCGACCAGCTCCGGGAAATCGGCCTCGGTGAAGGCATGGCCGAGGTCGCGCGCCGCGGCCAGGATGGCCTCGCGATAGAGGGTTTCGCTGTCGAAGAGCAACCCATCCATGTCGAAGATGACGGCGTCGCAGAGGCGGGGAGTCTCGATCATGCCGCTGCGTATCACGCGCGGCCGAGCAGCACATGCATGCGCCGCGCGATCAGCTCCGCCAGCAGCAGTCCGGCCACTGCGAGCGTCAAGGAAACGGCCGCCAGCCGTGCGGCCACCGCCTCCCCGCCCGGGCTTTGCGTCGCGGAGTAGATCGCCAGCGGCAGGGTCTGCGTCTCGCCGGGGATGTTCGAGGCGAAGGTGATGACGGCGCCGAATTCGCCGAGGCCCGCGGCAAAGGCGGTGACGGCGCCGGCCAGGATTCCGGGCGCCATCAGCGGCAGGGTGATGGTCAGGAAGCGGTCCAGCGGACCCGCGCCCAGCGTCCGCGCCGCCGCCTCCAGCCCCGGGTCCACATGCTCCAGCCCCAGCCGCACGGCGCGCACGATCAGCGGGAAGGACATCACGGCGGTGGCCAGCGCCGCGCCTTCCGTCGTGAAGACCAGGCGGATGCCGAACCAGTCATGCAGCGGCGCGCCGATCGGGCCGCGCAGGCCGAAGACCATCAGCAGCGCCCAGCCCACCACCACCGGCGGCACCACCAGCGGCAGGTGCACCAGCGCATCCAGCAGGAAGCGCCCCGGGGGGAAGCGGCGGAAGCGGCCGCGCACCAGCAGCAGCGCCACCGCCACCGCCGGCAGCAGGCCGAGCGCGACCGAGCGCAGCGCGACCTCGAGGCTCAGGCGGACCGCCTGCCATTCCTCGGGCGTCAGCGCCATCACCGGGCCAGGCGGAAGCCGAAGCGCTGGAAAATCGGCTCGGCCTCCGGCCCGGCCAGGAAGCCATGCAAGGCGATGGCTTCGGCATTGCCGGCCGCGCGGCGCGTCAGGGCGAAGGGGTAGGTGATGGGCGCGTGGCTTTCGGCCGGGAAAGTGCCGAGCACGGCAACGCCGGCCGAGGCGGCGGCATCGGTGGAATAGACGATGCCGAGCGGCGCCTCCCCCCGCTCCACCAGCAGCAGGGCGGAGCGGACATTGTCGGCACGGGCCAGCCTGGGCGCGATGGCGCCCCATTGCCCCATCCAGGTCAATGCGGCCTGCGCATAGCGGCCGACCGGCACATGCGCCGGATCGCCCGTGGCGATGCGGCCGCCCTGGGCAAGGGCCAGCAGATCGGTCTCCCGCGTCAGTGCCACCGGCGCACGCACCGGCATTGTGGGGGCCACCAGCACCAGCGCATTGCCGATCGGGCTGATGCGCGAGGCGTTCACGATGAGGTCGCGGGATTGAAGAAAGTCCATCCAGGGTTCATCGGCCGAGAGGAACAGATCCGCGCCCGCCCCCTGCTCGATCTGCCGGGCGAGGGCGGAGGAGGCGGCGAAGGAGAAGCGCGGCGCCGGATGGCCGCGCGAGGCCCATTCCTGCCCCAGGGCCCGCATCGCATCGGTCAGGCTGGCCGCGGCGAAGACGGTGGCTGGCTGCTGGCCGAGGGCGGGCGCCGCCACGAGCATGGCGAGGGCGGCCAGGATCAGGCGGCGCATGGTCGGCGTCCTTTGCGATATCCGTTCAGGACGATATCCATCACCAAAGATAGCGCAAGCCCCGTTTCCGCCTGGCCCCGTCCATGGTTCCCTGGCCGCCATGCCCGCCCCCGACAATTCCCTTCGCATCCGCGTCCTGCTGGCCAAGGACATGCCCTTCGGCCCCGGCAAGGCCGATCTGCTGGAGGCGATCCGGGAGACAGGGTCGATCGCCGCGGCGGGCCGGCGGCTCGGCATGTCCTACCAGCGCGCCTGGGACCTGGCCTCGGCCATGAACAGCCATTTCCGCGAACCGGTGCTGGCCCCGGCCAAGGGCGGCGCGCGCGGCGGCGGCAGCGCGCTGACGCCGTTCGGGGAGGAAGTGCTGGCCGCCTATCGGGAGATCGAGGTGCTGGCCGCCGCGGCGGTGGCGGAGAAGCTGGACTGGCTGCGCCAGCAGATGGTGCGGGAGTAGGCGCCTACTCGGGCACCAGCGGCGCGCAGATGCGGCGCGGGCCCTGCGGCGTCTCCAGCACGCCCACCATGGTGGCGACGCCATAGGCCGCCTGCAGGCGCTCCGGCGTGACCAGCGCCTCCGGCGGCGCCGGGCCCTCCATGCGCCCGCCATGCAGCAGCGCCACCTGATCGGCCAGCAGGAAGGCATGATCCGGATGGTGGGTGGTCATCAGCACCGCCAGCCCATCCCGCCGCGCCAGGCTGCGGAGCTGGTTCAGCACCAGCGCCTGGTTGCCGAAATCGAGGCTCGCCGTGGGTTCGTCCAGCACCAGCCCGGCGGCCTGCTGGGCGAGCGCGCGGGCGATCAGCACCAGCTGCCGCTCGCCGCCCGAAAGCTCCGTCACCGGCCGGTCCGCCAGATGCAGGATGCCGAGCCGCTCCAGCGCCTGCTCGGCCACCTCCGAATCCCGCGCGCCGGGCATGGCCAGCAGCGGCAGCCAGGCGGCGCGGCCCATTGCCACCACCTCCCGCACCCGCCAGGCGAAGCCGCCGGGGGCGGCCTGCGGCACATAGGCCAGCAGGCGGGCCACCTGCCGCCGGCTCAGCGAGGACAAGGGCGCGCCGCCGAGCCGCAGCGTGCCGGCGAGCGGCGGCAGCAGGCCGAGCAGGCTGCGCAGCAGCGTCGTCTTGCCGCCACCATTCGGCCCGAGCAGGCAGAGCACCCGCCCTGGCTCCAGCCGCAGCGCGATGTCCCGGGCCACCACCCGCTTGCCATGGCCGATGGCCAGGCCGGACGCCTCCAGCAAGGCGCTCATCGGCGGCCTGCGCGGGCCAGCAACAGAAGAAAAAGCGGCGTGCCCAGAAGTGCGGTCAGCACGCCGAGGGGCACCTCCAGCCGCCCCGCGCTGCGCGCCAGCGTATCCACCGCCAGCAGGAAGGCCGCGCCCAGCAGCATGGACAGCGGCAGCACCCGGCGCAGCTCCGCGCCGCCCAGCAGCCGCGCCATATGCGGCACCACCAGCCCGACCCAGCCCACCGCGCCGGCCAGCGCCGTGACGGCGGCGGTGGCCAGCGTCGCGGCCGCCACCGCCGCGGCGCGCAGCGCGCCGGTGCGCACGCCCAGCGCCCGGGCCTCATCCTCGCCCAGCGCCAGCAGGTTGAGCCGCCAGCGCAGCGCCGCCAGCAGCACCAGGCCCAGCAGGGCGGCGGGTGCGGCCGCCAGCACGTCGCCGCGGTTCGCACCCGACAGCGTGCCGAGCAGCCAGAAGGTGATGGCCGGCAGCTGGTTGTAGGGGTCGGCCAGGATCTTCAGCAGGCTGATCGCCGCGCCCATCAGCGCGCCGAAGGCGATGCCGGCCAGCACCAGCACGAGAACCGGGTCGCCGCCGCGCCCACGCACCAGCGCCGCGATCCCGGCCACCGCCGCCACCGCCGCGATGCCGCCCGCAAAGGCCAGCCCCTGCACCGCCGCCACCGGCAGGCCGAGGAAGATGCCCAGCACCGCCCCCAGCGAGGCCCCCGCCGTAACCCCGAGCAGGTCCGGGGAGGCGAGGGGGTTGCGGAACATCGCCTGGAAGGCCGCGCCCGCCCCGGCCAGGCTGGCGCCGACCAGCATGGCGCCCAGCACGCGCGGCAGCCGGATGTTCCAGAAGACCAGCGCCGCCGGCCCCTGCTCGGCGCCGGAGAGGATGCCCGGCAGGTCCGCGGCCGAAATCGGGTAGCGCCCGACCGACAGCGCCGCCAGCACCGCGGCACCGAGGGCCAGCCAGGCCAATGGCCAGGCGAGCCGCCTCAAGGGCTGGGCAGCGCCGGGCGCAGCAGCGCGGCGATCTGCGCCGGCTCCGGCCGGCGATGGTAGAAGGATTCGTGGAACTCGGCCGCCGCCTCGGCCAGCCCCGCCGCCGGGCGCAGGCCGAAGAGCACGGGCAGCCAGAGCAGGCCGAGCAGCCGGTTCACCGAGGGCGGGAAATCCACCCAGCCGAAGGGCAGGCCCGGCCCGAGCACCAGCCGCCCCGCGCGCACCGCCGGCAGCGCCCGCCACAGCGGATCGGCCTTGGCGAATTCCGGGAAGGCGGGATGGCTGGCGATCACCCAATCCGGATTCCAGGCCAGCACCTGCTCCACCGAAACCTGCGCAATGCTGCCTGGCCCGAGTGTGCCCGCGACATTCTCGGCGCCCGCGAATTCCAAAATCTCGGTGGTGATCGAGCCCACCAGCCCGGTCTGCTGCCCGCGCGGCCCGCGCAGATAGAGCACGCGCGGGCGGCCCCGCGCCGCCAGCCGCGCCGCATCCTCCCGCGCCGTGTCGAGAATGCGCGCCGCCGCCACGGCCCGGACCTCCGCCGCCTCCGCGCGGTCCAAAATGCCGCCGAGCAGGCGGTAGGTCTCGGGGATGCGCGGCAGCGCGCCATCCAGCAGCAGGCTCGGCAGGCCGGTCTGCGCCTGCACCCGCTCGGCGAGCGAGACATAGGTCGGGCCGGTGGCGCCGTAGTCCAGAACCAGGTCCGGCCGCTGCGCCAGCACCGCCTCCAGATTGGCGGTATTGTCACGACCCGTCAGCCGGCCGATCTGCGGCAGGGCGGCCGCGCGGGGCTCCAGGAAGGCCGCCTCCGCCGGGCTCGGCGGCCGGGCGGGCCAGCCGGCCAGCAGCTCGGGCGCCAGGGTATAGAGCAGGATGGCCGCCGGCGGCCCGGCCGGCAGGACGCGGGTGATGCGGTCCGGCACGGCGATGCGCCGCCCGGTCGCATCCGGCACCAGCCGCTCCGCGCGCGCCGGTGTCGCCAGCGCGGCCAGCGCGGCCCCGATCAGCGCCCGGCGGCGCGGCATCTCAGCCGGCGATCCCGACCATGACGTCCGAGGCCTTGATCACCGCCACGGCCGCGCCGCCGACCGTCAGGCCGAGCTCCTCCACCGCCTCATTGGTGATGGCGGCGGTGAAGATGACGCCAGGCGCCACCTCGATCCGGACATGGGAGGTGGTGGCCCCCTTGCGGATCTCGCGGATGGTGCCGGCGAACTGGTTGCGGGCGGACAGCTTCAGCATGGGGTGGTCCTCATTCTGCCCGCGCATCTGGGGTGGCGCGTCCCTAAGGGGAAGCCGGCGGCGCAAAACCGTGCCGGGCGAGGATCTCCTGGCCGGGCGGCGCCAGCAGGAAGCGGACGAAGCCTGCCGCCTCCGGCCGCGGCGTCAGCACGACCACGCCATACTCGGCCGCCACCTCCAGCGCCGGCGGCACCGCGACCTGCTGCAGGCGGGGATCGGCGGCGCGGGCCAGCACGGCATTGGTGCAATAGGTCAGGAAAAGGTCGGCCGCATCGCGCTCGAACTGCCAGGCATAGGGGTCGCGCCCCTCCGGTGGCCGGGCGCTGTCCGGTCCGCCCGTCAGCAGCCGCGCCTTGCCCTCCAGCGCCGCGCGGGCGCCCGGCTGCACCGCCTCGGCGCGTGCGAACAGCGCGAAGGCGTAGTCGCCGGCCGGGTCGGCGCCGGGGGTGGAGGTGCCGAGCCGCAGCGCGGGGTCCAGCATCCGCGCCAGCAGCGCCTCGGGCGTCACTTCCAGCCCGGGCCGCGCCAGGGCACAAAGCCGGTTGCGGGCGAAGGCGGCGGTCGGCTGCCCCCGCTCCACCGCTCGCGGATGCTCCATATTGGCGGAGGCGAAGACGTCAAAAGCCTCGCCGGCCGCGATGCGCTGGCGCAGCAGGCCGGAGGGCGCATAGCTTTGGGCCACCGCGACGCCGCCCGGCGCGGTCTCGAAGGCGGCCGAGACCTCCGCCAGCGCCGCGCGCAGCGACCCGGCGGCCGCCAGGCGCAACGGCTCGGCCATGGCCGGCATCGCCAGCAGCGCGAGAAGGAGAACGAGCGCCCTCAGGAAACCGGCTCCGGCTGTGCCGCATTCGGGAAGAACAGCTGCTCGCCATTGATCTTGTAGCCGGCGATCGCGGCCTGCCCGGCCGGCGAGACGATCCAGTCGATGAAACGCTGGCCATCGGCCTGCTTCACATGAGGGTGGCGCTGCGGGTTCACCAGCATGACGCCGTACTGGTTGAATAGGCGCGGATCACCCTCGACTACGATGCGCATCGCCTGGCGGTTGCGGAAGGCGAGCCAGGTGCCGCGGTCGGTCAGCGCATAGCCGCCCTGGGCGGCCGCGGTGTTCAGCGTCGGGCCCATGCCCTGGCCGATCTCGCGATACCAGGCGCCGCGCCCGCTGGCGGGATCGACCCCCGCCTGCTGCCAGAGCCGCAGCTCCGCCGCATGGGTGCCGCTGCGGTCGCCGCGGGAGATGAAGGGGGCGCGGTACTGCGCGATGCGCTGCAGGGCGGCAACCGTGTCCTCGGTGCGGGCGATGCCGGCGGGATCGGCCTCCGGCCCCACGACGACGAAATCGTTGAACATCACATGCTGGCGCGGCCCGCCATGGCCCTCCGCCACGAAGCGCAGCTCCGCCGCGCGGTCATGCACGAAGACCACATCCGCATCGCCGCGCCGGCCGACATCCAGCGCCTGGCCGGTGCCGAGCGCCACCACGCGCACGGTGATGCCCGTCGCCTGGGTGAAGATCGGCAGGATGTGCCCGAAGAGCCCGGATTGCTCCGTGCTGGTGGTGCTGGCCACCGTGATGCTGCGCTCCTGCGCCCAGGCGGGCGTTGCGATGGCGAGGCTGGCAGCGAGGAACAGGCGGCGGAACATGGCGGTTCTCCCTAGGGCAGGCCTCACCACAGCAGCGCGCCGCGCAGGAAGGCGGCGGCCTCTTCCGTGGCGGGGGTGGTGAAGAAGCGGTCGGCGGGGGCGTGTTCCCGCAGCCGGCCGCGATGCAGGAAGGCGACATCCCCGGCCAGCCGGCGGGCCTGGGCCAGGTCATGCGTGGTCATCACCAGCTTGGTGCCGCGCGCGGCCAGGGCCTGGATGATGGCCTCCACCGCCGCGGTGGCGGCGGGGTCCAGGCTGGCGCAGGGCTCGTCCAGGAACAGCACCTCGGGCCGCAGCGCCGCGGCGCGGGCGAGCGCCAGGCGCTGCTGCTCCCCGCCCGAGAGCCTGCGGGCCGGGCGGTCCGCCAGCGGCGCCAGGCCGACGAGCGCCAGCGCCTCCGCCGCCCGGGCGTCCTGCTCGGCGCGGTCCAGCCCGGCCAGCGCCAGGGGGTAGCGCAGATTGGCCAGCACGGAGCGGCGCAGCAGCACCGGGCGCTGGAAGACCATGGCCTGGTGGCGGCGCGGATCGCCGGCCGGCCCTTCCCAATGCACCGCGCCGGCGCTGGGCACCAGAAGCCCGTGCAGCAGACGCAGCAGCACGCTCTTGCCCGCGCCATTGGGGCCGATGATGAGCGTGGGGCGCCCCGCTCCGATCTCCAGATCGATGCCCTGGAGAATCACCACCCCGCCGGCATGGAAGCAGAGTCCCTCGGCGCGCAGCGGCAGGATGGCCTCCGGCGCGCGCATCAGCCGGCCTGCCGCGCGGCCAGGTCGCGCAGCGTCTGCGCCAGGGCATTCACCGTCAGCACGATCGCCATCAGCACCAGGCCGAGCGCCAGCGCCAGCGGCAGGTCGCCCTTGCTGGTCTCCAGCGCGATCGCCGTGGTCATGACGCGCGTGAAACCCTCGATATTGCCGCCGACGATCATCACCGCGCCGACCTCGGCGCTGGCCCGGCCGAAGCCGGCCAGCAGCACGGTCAGCAGGGCGAAGCGGCCGTCCCAGAGCAGGGTGGGCACCGCGCGGGCCGGGCCGGCGCCGAAGCTGCGCAGCTGCTCGGCGTACTCCTCCCACATCGCCTCCAGCACCTGCCGGGCGAGGGCCGCCAGGATGGGCGCGATCAGCAGCGCCTGGGCGATGACCATGGCGGTCGGGGTGAACAGCAGGCCGAGCGCGCCCAGCGGGCCCGAGCGCGACAGCAGCAGGTAGATCAGCAGCCCGGCGACGACGGGCGGCAGCCCCATCAGCGCATTCAGCGCCACCACCAACCCGCCGCGGCCGGGAAAACGCGTGACGGCCAGCAGCGCCCCCAGCGGCAGCCCGACCAGGGCGGCGAGGGCCACCGCCGTCAGGCTGACGCGCAGCGACAGAAGCACGATTTTCGCCAGATCCGCATCGCCGCCTGCCACCAAGCCGAGCGCCTGTCCGAAGGCGGAGGTCAGGTCGTCCATGCCCGGCAAGCTGACCATGGCGGTGCTTGACGTCAACCGAAGCCGGCTGCTGTGCTGCGCCAGCATCTGCCGGGATTTGCCAGGAAATGCCGGATGTCCTGACGCTGAAGGAGGCGGCCGCCCTGCTGCGGCTGTCGGAGCGCGCGCTGTATGACTTGGCGCGCGCCAAACGCCTGCCGGCCCTGCAACTGGGCGGCAAATGGCTGTTTCCGCGCGCGCCGCTGCAACGCTGGCTGACCGCGCAGGCGGAGGTGGCGGAGGCCGAGCAGCCCGCCCCGCCCCCCATCCTGGCCGGCAGCCACGACCCGCTGCTGGACTGGGCGGTGCGGCAATCCGGCTGCGGCCTGGCGCTGCGCGCCGGCGGCAGCCTGGACGGGCTGGCGGCGCTGGCCGCCGGCCAGGCCGTGGCGGCCGCGACCCATCTGATCGACCCCGATACCGGTGCCTTCAACGAGCCGGCGGCGCGGGACCTGCTGTCCGGCCAGCCGGTGGTCGGCCTCACCTGGGCCTGGCGGGAGCAGGGCCTGCTCCTGGCCCCCGGCAATCCTGCCGGCTTGCGAGGGGTGGCGGATCTCGCCCGGCCCGGCCTGCGCGTGATCGGCCGCCAGCCCCGCGCCGGCAGCCACCTGCTGCTGATGCACCTGCTGGCGGAGGCCGGGCTGCGGCTGGAGGCGATCGGCTTCCTGGCCGAACCTGCCCTGGCGGAGGACGAGGTTGCCGCCGCCGTGTCCGAGGGCCGCGCCGATGCCGGCTTCGGCATCCGGGCGGAGGCCGCGGCCCGGGGCCTCACCTTCCTGCCCCTGCTGCGCGAACGCTTCGACCTGGTGCTGCGCCGCCGCGCCTATTTCGAGCCCGCCCTGCAGGCCCTGTTCGCCTTCGCCCGCAGCCCGGCCTTCGCCGCCCGCGCCGCGCGGATGGGTGGCTACGACATCGCCGAAACCGGCCGCGTCGCCTTCAACCTGTGACGCGCCTCAGTTGCGCCAGGGATTCGGCAGCGTCTCATTGGCATAGCCGCTGACAAACCCCTTGGGCGCGCCCGTCGCCGCGTCGAAGACATGGCGGGAGACGGCGCCGATATTCGCGCCATAGACATGGATGCTGATGGAGACGCGGTCCGCATAGGCATTGGAGACGCGGTGGATATCGCCGATGCGGGGCGAGACGGCGTCCACCATCCCGGCCTCCAGCCGCTCCCGCCCCGTCGGATGCGGCAGGCCGCCGGGGGTGAAGAGCTCCGCCTCCTCCGCCCCGCGCAGCACGCCGATCAGGCCCCAGACGGTATGGTCGTGGATCGGCGTGCGCTGGCCGGGGCCCCAGACGAAGCTGACCAGGCTGAAGCGCTCCAGCGGATCGCAATGCAGCAGATATTGCCGGTAGTGCACCGGGTCCGGCTGGGCATAGGCCTCCGGCAGCCAGTCATCCACCGCGACCAGCCCGGCCAGCAGCGGGCGGCCTCCGGCCAGGATGCGCGCCTCATCGCCCTCGGCCGCATCGACCAGACGGGTCATCGCCGCGATGAAGGCGCGCAGGCGATGCGGGCCAGATTCGGCTACCTGGATGGGTTCGTTCATTGTCATCATCCTCCCGCGCGGCGATTCCGGACCAGGATCGCCTCCGCATCCTCGGACAGGCGGGCGCGCGGCGCCAGCCCGGAATGCCGGGGGTCGGACAGATTCAGCCTTGCGGTGGGATGCGCCGCCTCAGCGCGGCGCGGTCTCTGCGGCTCGCATCTCAGCGGCCAGCATCTCGGCGACCGCGGCGCCAAAGCCCTCCAGCGGCACGGGCAGGGACACGGTCTGCCGCCGGGCATCGAGGATATAGGACAGGCGCAGCACCTTCGCCTCCCGCAGCCGGGCCAGCAGGTCCTCCGTCACCACCATGGCGGCATAGACGCCGGCGGCATCGCTGCTGCGGAAGGCCAGGCGCTGCGGCGGCGCCTCATCGGCCTGCCAAGTCAGGCCCGCGGGCAAAGCGACGCCATGCGGCATCTGGAAGATCAGGGTGAGGGCGTTGCTCTCCCGCTGCCGGGTCAGCAGCAGCTGGACCAGCGGCGTGTTCTGCTGCCGCGCCAGCAGGGTGGTGAAGACGCGGCAGGTGCGCGCGGACTCGGCCGTCGCCTCGCCGCAGACCATCCGCCAGGCCAGTCCGGGCAGGGCCTCCACCTCCGGCGGCGCCTCGGCCAGGGCCGCGGGCGCGGCCTGCGGGATGGGCGCCGGGGGCGGCGGCGCGGGCAGCGGCCCGGACCCGCGCTGCGCCAGGGCCGGCCCCGCCAGCAGGAGCAGGCCGCAAAGGGCGCGGCCGCAAGGGGCCAGGCCCTTGGGGGGCGGGCGGAGGCTCAGGGCCGCGTGCGGCGGGTGGGGGTGGCCGGCGGTTCCGCACCCGCCGGGCGGCCGGCATCGAAGCCCAGGAAGCCCATCTCCGGCTGCGCCGCGCCGCCATTGCCGGCCCAGAGCCGGGCGCCCGTGGGCTCCGCCGCCAGCACCGGCGGGGTGTTCAGCGGCGCGCGGCTGCGGGCGGCCGGCGGAGGCGCGGCGCCGAGGCGCGCGGCGATGGCCGCGGCCGGGGAAGGCTGGCCCGGCGCCCGCTCCGGCGGCGGGGCGGCGCTGCGCGAGCCGTCCCGCGCCGAGAGCAGGAAGAAGGCGATCTCGTTGCGGCCCTGGTCCACCGCGGCATCCAGCGGCGAGAGGCCGAGCGCGTTGCGCGCCTCGATATTCGCGCCGCGGCTGACCGCATCCCGCGCCGCCGCCAGGTCGCCGCGGCCGATGGCGTCGAAGAGCGCCGCATTGGGGGCGAGGCCGGCGGCGCCGGGCTCGGCCGGGATCGGCGCCGGCGCGCGGCGGGCGGCCAGGCCGGGCAGGGCCGGGGCGCCGGCCGTGGGGGCGGTGGGCGTATCGGCCGGCCGGATGATCCCCTGCGCCCCCGCGGGCGACAGCGGCAGGAGGAGCGGCGCCGCCAGGGCGGCCATCAGGGGCAGACGGGAAAAGGGTCGCATGGGGCCGAACCTAGGGAGATTCGGCGCGCGGAGGAAGGGCGCGCCGCCGCGGTCACCCGCTTTTGGCTGCCGCCCGGCTCAGCCGCAGGCCTCGCCGCGATAGCTGAAGCTTTCCACACGCTGGTCGCGGAGCGCGAAGGTCAGCTCGCAGCTCGCCTGGACATAGGCGGGCGGCGGCGCCCAATAGCCGAAGCGCGGGCCCCATGGGCCATAGGGGGGGCCATAGGGCGGCGCCACCATCAGGCTGTGGCGCTGTTCGAATTGCAGGAAGCGCCGGCCCTCCGCCTCATGCACCCGCACCGGCACGCCCAGCGCGGCGACCAGATCGGCCTCTCCCCGCCCGACGAAGGTGGACAGGCGCTGGTCCAGCGTCGGGCCCTGGGCGCAGGCGGCCAGGGCGGCGAGCGCGAGGGTGGCAAGGATCGGGCGCGAGGACGGGCTCATGCACCGCATGTGGGACGCCGGGCGCGGTGCGTCCAGCCGCTCAACGTCCTTCCCTGCGCCAGGCGAGTAGCGCCAGGCCGAGCACCAGGGGCAGCGCCAGCCAGGGCGGCAGCAGCGGCAGGGCGGTGATGCCCGTGACGCTGTGGTCGCCATTGCGGCGCAGGCCGATCCAGCCCGGCCCGGGCGTGCCGCCGCCCTGGGCATCGCGGCCGATGGCGACGCGGCGCAGCTCCGGCAGCAGCGGCTCCGCGCCCGTACCGAGCCAGCGCAGCCCGCCGCCGGTGGCGGTGACCAGCGGGCGCAGCGGCGCGGCATCGGCGCGCAGGTCGGCCACTTCCATCGGGTTCGGTGCCTCCGCCGCGGCGAAGGCGGCGCGGCGGCCGTCGCTGGCCTGCCAGACCCCGGCCTGCAGCGCCGGCAGCTCCACCACCGCCCGCCCGGCGCCGCGCGCCTCCGGCGCATGGCGGGTCACGCTGCCATCCGGGGCGGTGACGGCGATCTCGGGCGGCGCCGCCTGGTCCAGGCTGCGCCGCACCACGGTCAGCCGGCCATGCTCGATCCGGGCGGCGAGGTCCTCCTCCTCCAGCTCCGGCTCCTTCATCGTCCAGTGGGCGATGCGGCGCAGCAGTTCCTGCTGCGGGCCGCCGCCATCATGGCCGCGCGACCAGAGCCAGATATGGTCGGAGAGCACGAGGGCCACGCGACCCTCCCCCACCCGATCCAGCACCATCAGCGGTGCGCCGTTCGGGCCCTGCATCACGGTGCTGCCGGCCCGCGCATCGGCGCGCAGCGCGCGATACCAGCGGCCCCATGTGGCCTCCGCCAGGGGATTGCCCTCCGGCCCGAAACTATTGGCGCCGGGCAGATTTTCGGTGACCGGATGCCGCGCGCCGAGCTCGGTGACCTGCGGCCGGAAGGGCTGTTCCAGCAAAGCTGCCTGGGCGGCGCCGGCGCCGGTCGGCGGCCGCGCCGGCAGGATCTGGCCGAGCGGCGTGGCGGCGAGGCTGGTGGGCCCCGCGAATTCCGGCCCCACCGAAAGCAGCAGCGCCCCGCCGCCGCGCACATAGTCGGCGATATTGCGGAGATAGACCGGCGGCAGCAGGCCGCGATTGCCAAAGCGGTCGAAGACGATCAGGTCGAATTCGCGCAGCTTCACCTGGAACAGCTCGCGCACGGGGAAGGCGATCAGCGCCAGCTCATGCAGCGGCGTCAGGTCGTCCTTCTCGGGCGGGCGCAGAATGGTGAAGTGGACCAGGTCCACATTCGGGTCCGCCTTCAGCAGGCGGCGCCAGGTGCGCTGGCCCGCATGGGGTTCGCCCGAGACCAGCAGCACCCGCAGCCGGTCGCGCACGCCGTTGATGGAGACCACGGTGCGGTTGTTGAGGTCCGAGACCTCGCCAGCCCGGGTTTCCGCCGTCAGCTCCACCACCGTGGGCCCGCCACGCTCGATGGGCACGGCGATGCGATGCTCCCGCCCCACCGGCACCGATTCCACGCGCGGCGGCTGGCCGTCGCGGCGGATGGTCAGGCGGGCCGCGCCGCCCGCATCGGGCCGCGCGCCGAGATCCTCCACCACCAGGCGCAGCTCGACCGGGCGGCCCACGATGCCGAAGCCCGGCGCCTCGATCACCCGGATCCGCCGGTCCACTTCTCCGGCCTGGCCGGGAAGCAGCAGGTGAAAGGGCGCGTCCAGCGCCGGGGCGGGGGGCACGTCATGCACCTGCCCATCGGTCAGCGCCATGACGCCGGCCAGCCGGGCGCGGGGAATATCGGCGAGCGCGCGCTCCATGGCGGAGAACAGCCGCGTGCCCTGGTTGCCGGCTTCCGGCACCTCCACCGTGCGGAGTTCGAGGTCGGGCAGGCGGCGGGCGCGGGCCTCGATCTCGTCCCGCGCCGCGGTGATCTGGGCCGGTCGCGCGCCGAGGCCGGTGCTGTCGGAACGGTCGACCAGCAGCAGGGCGATGTCGGGCCGCGTCTCCCGCGTCTCCTCCACCAGCCGGGGATTGGCGAGCGCCAGCAGCAAGGCGGCGAAGGCCAGCGCGCGCAGCCAGGCGCCCTGCGCCGGCTGCCAGCGCCGCGCGCCATTCGCGTCCGGCTGCAGGCGGATCAATGCCGGCAGCAGCGCCAGGGCCGCCACCACTCCCAGGCCGACCAGCAGCCAGGGCGGGATGACCGGCGCGAAATCGATGCCGGCGAGGGCCTGGTTCAATTGCCGAGCCTTTCCAGGATGGCCGGCACGTGGACCTGGTCGCCCTTGTAGTTGCCGGTCAGCGCGTACATCACGAGGTTGGTCCCGAAGCGATAGGCGAGCGTCCGCTGCCGCGTGCCGCCGGGGATCGCCGCATAGGGGTTGTTGCCGCGGGCATCGATCGCCCAGGCCGCCGCCCAGTCATGCCCGCCGATGATGACGGGGCTGACGCTGTCATTCGCCCGGTCCTGGTCACGCGCCACCCAGACGGGGCCGCCGGTGAAGCGGCCCGGCAGGTCGGCCAGCAGGTAGAAGGCGCGCTTCAGCACATGGTCCTCCGGCACCGGGGCCAGCGGCGGCACGGTGAGATCCCGGGTCACCCGCCGCAGCGCGGCGCGGGAGCCTGGCGAAAAACCCTCGCCGGAGCCTTCGTCGCGCGTGTCGAACAGGATGATGCCGCCATTGCGCATGAAGCCGTTCAGCGCCGCGACGGCCTGCGCGTCCGGCTGCGGTGCATCGCCGGTCACCGGCCAGTAGAGCAGCGGGAAGAAGGACAGATCGTCCCGCCCCGGCACCACCGAGGCCGGGTCCGCCAGCGCCGCGGCGGTGCGCCGGTTGACGAAGTCGGACAGGCCGACCAGGCCGGCGCGGCTCACCTCATCCACCTGCGCATCGCCGGTGACCACATAGGCCAGCCGCGTCGCCAGCGCCGCATTGCCGTCCTGGGCCAAGGCGGGTGCGGCGCCGAGCAGGCCGGCCAGCAGGGCGGCCGAGGCCACCGCGCGCGGCCGTGCCAGGACGCCGCGGAGCGCCAGCGACACCAGCAGATCCACCACCAGCAGCAGCATTGCCGCCGCCAGCAGCCAGGGCCCGAGGTCGCGTTCCGCCGGCACGCCGCCGATCGCCCGCGTCGCGGTGCCCGCCGGCGGCGCGGCGGCCAGGCGTGGGCCCGAAATGCCGGCGCCGAGGTTCAGCGCCCGCCGATGCGCGCCATCGCCGCTGGTGCCCATGCCATACCAGCCCGGGGGATGCCGCGGGGAGGGCGTTTCGCTTTCCACCCGTGCCGCCGCGATGGGCTGCGCGCCCGGCGGCGGCGGGCCGAGCCGGCCGAAGCCGTCCAGGGTCTCCATGGGGGCCAAGGGCGCCTCCCCATCCGCGCCGCCGACACCGGCCGAGAGCGCCACCAGCCGGCGCAGCATATCGACGAAAAGCCCCGACAGAGGCAGGGACGACCATTCGGCATTGGCGGTGACGTGGAACATCACGATTCGCCCCGCCCCGCGCGTCTCCCAGGTCACCAGCGGCGTGCCATCGGCCAGCCGGGCCCAGGTGCGGCCCGACAATTGGGCGGAGGGTTCGGCCAGCACCTGGCGCTCCACCGTCACCTCCGGCGTCGGCTCCAGCCCCTGGAAGGGCGAGCCCTCGGGGAAGGGGGCGAGGGTCTGCGGCCTTTCCCAGGACAGGGCGCCGCCGAGCTGGCGTTCGCCGGCGCGCAGCGGCACCGGCAGCAGCCCGTCCGGCCGCTCCGCCAGCCGCGGCCCGGCGAAGCGCACCAGGGTGCCGCCGGCCTCGATCCAGGCGGTCAGCTCCTCCCGCTCCCGCCCCGGCTCCACCGGCCTGTCGGCCAGCACCAGCACGGAAAGCCGGCGCGCCAGCAACTCGGGCACGCTGCCGCGGCGCAGCTCGGCGTGCGGGGACAGGGCGCGGTCCAGGTAGAAGAGTTCGCCGATCAGCGGCACGTCCGCCGCGGTGGCCTCCCCGCCCGCGATCAGCCCGACCGGGCGGCGGCGGAAACGCTCATCCAGCAGCACGCTGGCATTGGCCCCGGCCACCCCATCGAGGTCGAGCCGCACCACCTGGTTGCGGATCTCGAGCGGCAGGGGCAGCGCGGCCTCGGCCTCCGTCGCGCCGGCCGGCACCGGCAGGACGGCGCGGGCCAGGGTGCGGCCGTCGCCGGTGCGTGCCAGCACGGCCACCTCGGTCGCCACCGGAAGCGGGGTGGTGCGGAGGCCGACGACCAACTGCTCGGCCTCCGCCCGCGGCGGCGGCAGCAGGCGGGTGGGGCGGCCTTCGCTGCGCGCCACCAGCAGCGCGCCGCCCTCGGCCAGCGCGGCGGCCAGCGGGGTGAAGGCATCGCCCTCCGCCGCATGCTCGATGCCGTCCGCCACATAGAGCGCGGCGAAGCGGCCCGGATTCTGCGCCCGCCAGCCGGCCAGTGCCGCCAGCGCCCCCGCCCGGTCCGGCGCCCAGGGTTTCGGGCGCAGCGCGACCAGACGGCCGCGCAGCTCCTCGGGCGGCATCAGGCCGGTGATGCGGGGGGCATCCGGCACCGCGGGAGGTGCGGTCAGCAGCAGGGCGGTGCGGCGGCCCTCGCGGGCGGCGCCGTCGAGCTCGGCCTCGGCGGCGGCGATGCGGTCCGGCCAGTCGGCGGCCGCCGCCCAGCCATCGTCGATCACCACCAGCAGCGGTCCCTGGCCGGTGGCGCCCGCGGGCGGGCCCCAGATCGGCCGGGCCAGGCCAACAATCATCAGGGCGGCGGCGGCCAATCGCAGGGCCAGCAGCCACCAGGGCGTGCGGGCCGGCGTCTCCTCCGGCGCCGGCATTTCCTGCAGCAGTCGCAGCGCCGGGAAATCCTGGCGTTTCGGGGCGGGCGGGGTGACCCGCAGCAGCCACCAGAGCAGCGGTAGCGCCGGCAGCGCCAGCAGCAGCCAGGGGGCGGCGAAGCTCAGGGCGCCGAGGCTCAGCATCGGTCCTCTCTCATCCGGGCGCGAGCCTCTGATGCAGCGCCAGCAGCGCGGCCTCCGGCGGCTGGTCGGTGCGGTGGGTGCCGAAGGTCCAGCCGGCGGCGGCGGCCAGGGCGGCCAGGCCCGCGCGGTGGCGGGCCAGGCGTTCGGCATAGACCGGCCGCACCGCCTCCACCCGCGGCACCAGGGCCGCGGCGGCGCCCGAGACCGCTTCGAAGCGCACCCGCCCGGCATAGGGCAGCGTCTCCTCCGCCGGGTCGATCACCTGCAGCAGATGGCCACGCACCCCCTGGCCGGCCAGGCGCGCGATGGCCTGGCGGGTTTCCTCCAGCGGCGCCCAGAAATCGCCGAAGAGCACGGCGCGGGCGTGCCGCGCCAGGCGCGCATCCTCCGGCCTTGGCGCCATGCCGGACAGGCCATCGGCGATCTGCGGCAGGGCGCCGCGGCCGGCATAGGGGCGCGGCAGGCCGAAGAGCCGCACCCTTTCCCCGCCGCGCAGCAGCAGCGCGGCCAGGGCCAGCAGCAGCAGATCGGCGCGATCGCCCTTGGCCGGCAGGTCCCGCTGGCTGCGCCAGCCCATGCCGGCATCGGCGGCGCGCCACAGCGCGACCGTCTGCGCCGATTCCCATTCGGTCTCGCGGATGAACAGCCGGTCCGATTTTCCTGACTGCCGCCAATCGATGCGGCTGGTCTGGTCGCCCACCACATAGGGGCGGAACTGCCAGAAGGCCTCGCCCGGCCCGGACCGCCGCCGTCCATGCACGCCCGGCATCACCGTGGCGGCGACGCGGTCCGCCTGCACCAGCAGCGGCGGCAGCCGCGCCCCGAGCTGCTCGGCCCAGGGGACGGTCAGGCGTGCCTTTGCCAGGAGAGGGGGGCTAGTCAAGCTGCGCCTTCAGCACGTCGAGCACCTCGTTCAGATGCACGCCATCCGCGCGGGCGGAAAAATTCAGCGCCATGCGGTGGCGCAGCACCGGCTCCACCAGCGCCTGCACATCCTCGACGCTGGGTGAGAGCCTTCCCTGCAGCACCGCCCGCGCGCGCGTCGCCAGCATCAGCGCCTGGGCGGCACGGGGGCCAGGCCCATAGGCCAGGTGCCGCCGCACATCCTCGATCTCGGTGGTTTCGGGGCGCGCGCTGCGCACCAGGCGCAGGATCGCCTCCAGCACCTGCTCGCCCACCGGCAGGCGGCGGATCAGCAGCTGGGCGGCGGAAAGCTCCGCCCCGGTCATCGCGGGCAGGGCCTTGGCCTCCTTCGCCCCGGTGGTGGCCAGCAGCATGGCGCGCTCGGCGGCGAGGTCGGGGTAGGTGACGTCGATCTCCAGCAGGAAGCGGTCGAGCTGCGCCTCGGGCAGCGGATATGTGCCTTCCTGCTCGATCGGATTCTGCGTGGCCAGCACATGGAAGGGGGCGGGCAGGGCATGCACCTCCCCGGCGATGGCCACCTTGTGTTCCTGCATCGCCTGCAGCAGCGCGGATTGGGTGCGCGGGCTCGCGCGGTTGATCTCGTCCGCCATCAGCAGCTGGCAGAAGACGGGGCCCTTGATGAAGCGGAAGGCGCGCTTGCCATGCACATCCTCCTCCAGCACCTCGCTGCCCAGGATGTCGGACGGCATCAGGTCCGGCGTGAACTGCACGCGGCGGGCATCCAGGCCGAGCACCGTGCCCAGCGTCTCCACCAGCTTGGTCTTGCCCAGCCCCGGCACGCCGACCAGCAGCAGATGTCCGCCGGAAAGCAGGGTGATGAGCGTGCGCTCCACCACCTGCTCCTGGCCGAAGATGACACGGCCGACACCTTCGCGGACCCGCGCCAGCCTGGCGGCCAGGGAATCCGCCTCCTGCAGCAGAGATTCCGCCTCCGCGCCCTCGGCCACTTCCACCATGCGGGTCAGGCTCCCTATATGCGTCACATCCGATATGGGTCGAGTATCCACTCCGCCCATGCCGGATGCCACATCGCAGTGCATCAATCGCGAGATCGATGTGACGCGGGGTGGCGGAGAGGAAACCGGCGCGGCGCGGGCGGAGGTCATTCGGACCCGCCCGGTGCCGGCGGGCACGGGCGCGGAAGATTTGTATGAGCGAAGCACGATCCGGCGGCGCAGGGCAGAGCGGTTTCCAGGGCCAGGCCCCGGCGCTGCCTGCCAGATCGGCCCGACCGGGATCGCTGCCGGGGCGCCTGCCGCCGTTGCGCGCCGAATGCGGCGACTTCTCCATGCGCATCGCCCGCGATGGCAGCTGGTTCTACAAGGGCAGCCCGATCGGCCGGAAGGAGCTGGTCTGCCTCTTCGCCTCCGTCCTGAAGCGGGAGGCGGATGGCAGCTTCTGGCTGGAAACCCCGGTGGAACGCGGCCGGATCGAGGTGGAGGACGCCCCCTTCGTGGCGGTGGAGATGTGGTGGCGCAGCTGCGCCGATCCCTTCGTCCCCTCCGATGCCCCGGGTGCGGAGCCGCGCCAGTGCCTGACCTTCCGCACCAACCTGGATGAGATGGTGACCGCCGATTCGGACCACCCCATCCGCGTGGTGATCGACCCGAAGACCCGCGAACCGCGGCCCTATATCACCGTCCGCCCGGGGCTGGAGGCGCGCATCAACCGCGCCGTCTTCTACGAGCTGGCCGCGCTGGCGGAGCCGGAGCAGATCGAGGGGCGCAGCATGCTCGGCGTCTGGTCGCAAGGCGTCTTCTTCCCGATCGACGAGGCGCCGGGGAGCGAGGCGCCGCCGCCGCGCCGGGGCCGGCGGGGCCAGCGGGCCCAGTCCCGCCAGGGCGATTGCAACTGCCTGCCGGCCGCGGAGTGACGCCCGGCCCCGCCCGATGAGCCTGCTGCTGCCGTCGCGCCAGGACATCGCCGCAAGACTGTCCGACCCCACCGCCCTGGCCCGCGCCGGCGCCACCGCCTTCGACGATGAGGAAGGCTGGGGCAGCCGCCCCGGCGGCCCGGTGCCGGCGGCGGTGCTGGTGCCGATCGTCTGGCACGAGACAGGCCCCGGCGTGCTGCTGACCCTGCGCTCGACCAGACTTTCGGCCCATGCCGGCCAGGTCGCCTTCCCCGGCGGCCGGCTGGAGCCGGGCGAGACGGCGGAACAGGCCGCCTTGCGGGAGGCGGCGGAGGAGGTGGGGCTCGACCCGCGCCTGCCCGTCATCGCCGCCACCCTGCCGGACCATATGACCGGCACCGGCTACCGGGTGACGCCGGTGGTGGCCTTCCTCGATCCGCCCATCACGCTCACGCCGGACCCTTCCGAGGTGCAGGCGGTCTTCGAATTGCCGCTGGCGCTGCTCTTCGACCCTGCGGCGCCGACCCGCCGCAGCACGGAATGGCGCGGGCGGATGCGGGACTACTGGGTCTGGCCGCATGCGGAGCACCTGATCTGGGGCGCCACGGCCACCATCCTGGTGAACCTGTCCCGGGTGCTGCGCGAAGCCTGAGGGCGCGCTACAGCTTTGCGCCACCTCCCCGCGCAGGCTGTTCTCATGCTGGATGCCACCCCTCCCCCTGGACTCGAGGCGCTCGAAAGCCGGCTGCGCCAGGATCTCGGATTCCTGGAACTGCCCGCAAAGCCCTGGGTGCCGGCGCGGTCGCATGCCGGGCAGGCGGTGGCCGATGTGGTCATCATCGGCGCCGGCATGTGCGGCCTCGCGGTGGCGGCCGCGCTGACCCTGCTGGGCATCACCAATATCCGCCTGCTGGACCAGGCGCCGGCGGGGCAGGAGGGGCCCTGGGTGACCTTCGCCCGGATGGAGACGCTGCGATCCCCCAAGACCCTGGCAGGGCCGGCGCTGGACCTGCCGGCGCTGACCTTTCGCGCCTGGTACGAGCACCAGCACGGCGCCGCGGCCTTCGAGGCCCTGGGGAAGATCCCGCGCGGCATGTGGATGGACTATCTGGTCTGGTACCGGAAGGTGATGGGCCTCGCCGTGGAGAATGGCGTGACCGTCACGGAGATCCGGCCGGAGACCGAGGATCTTTTCGCGCTGGAGACGACCGCGGGCCGGATCCTGGCGCGCCGCGTGGTGCTGGCGACGGGGCGGGACGGCCTCGGCGGGCCCTGGCTGCCGGAGATCGCCTATGCGCTGCCGCCCGAGCTGCGGGCGCATTCGCGGGATGCCATCGATTTTCCGGCGCTGGCCGGCAAGCGCGTCGGCGTGGTCGGCGCCGGTGCCTCGGCCATGGACAATGCGGCGGCGGCGCTGGAGGCGGGCTGCGGGCGGCTCGACATGTTCGTTCGCCGACCCGAACTGCCGCGGGTGAACAAGTTCACGGGGATCGGCAGCCCGGGCGTGGTGCACGGATTCGCGGGGCTGCCGGACGATTGGAAATGGCGCTTCCTGGACCTGGTGCTGTCGGCGCAGACGCCGCCACCACGCGATTCCACGCTGCGCGTCTCCCGCTTCCCCCATGCCCATCTGCATCTCGGCAGCCCGATCAGGTCGCTCTCGGCCGAGGGCGGGGCAATCCGGCTGGAGACGCCGAAGGGCGTCTTCGCGCTGGATTTTCTCATATTCGGCACCGGCTTCCGGGTGGACCTCGCCGCGCGGCCGGAGCTGGCGCATTTCGCGCCGCATATCCGCCTCTGGGGCGACCGTTTTGCGGCCGAGCGGCCGAATGAGGAGCTGGCGACCTCGCCCGATCTCGATCCCGGCTTCGCCTTCCAGGAGAAGCTGCCGGGCACCTGCCCCGCGCTGGCCCGGCTGCATTGCTTCAACTACCCGGCGACGCTGAGCCACGGGAAGCTCTCGGGGGACATCCCCGCGGTCAGCGCCGGCGCCAAGCGCCTGGCCCGCTTCCTGGCGCGGGCCTTCTTCGTCGAGGACAAGGAGCAGCACTTCGCCGCGCTGAAGGCCTATGAAACGCCCGAATTGCAGGGCGATGAATGGCCGGAACGCGCATGAACCTCGCCGTCCTGGGCGCCGGCGCCATCGGCCCGGCCGCCGCCGCGCTGGCTGCCTCCCGCGGCCACGCGGTGGTGCTGTGGTCGCCCTCCGGCCAGGGCACGGCGGGCATGACCGACCATATCGAGGCCGAGGGTGCGCTGACGGGGCGCTTTCCTTTGCGCCTCGCCACCACGCTGGAGGAGGCGCTGGCCGGGGCGGAGGTCGCGCTGCTGGCGGTGCCGGCCTATGCGCACGCAGCCCTGCTGCCGCGAATCGCCGCCGCGATGCCCGCCAGCCTGCCGCTGCTGATCGCCCCCGCCGCCGCGCTCTCGCCGCTGGCCTTCGAGGCGCTGCGCGCCACGCTCGGCCCGCGCGCGCCGGTGGGCGGCCTGGCCACCACGCCCACCACGGCGCGCCGCCTGGCGCCGGGGCGGGTGCGCATCCCGGCGATCCGCGCGGCCGTCGACCTCGCCGCCATCCCGGCCGCCGATGCGCCGGCGCTCGCCGCGCTGGCGACCGCGCTCTTCGGCCATGCATGCCCGGTGGCGCCCGATGTGCTGCAGCCGGCGCTGGCCAATGCCAATCCCATCATCCATGCCGTGCTGGCGCTGGCCAATGTCACCCGCATCGAGCGCGGCGAGGCCTGGCCGCAATACGCGCTGATGACCGAGGCCTCCGGCCGGCTGATGGAAGCCCTGCAGGCGGAGCGCGATGCGCTGGCCGCGAACTGCGGCCTGGCCGTGATCTCGCTGGCCGAATCCCTGCACCGCGCCAGCGGCGTGCCGCGCGGGGCCTTGCACGAGATGGGCCAGGCCATCGAGGCGGGCGGCCGCAGCGTGAACGGCCCGGCCGCGATGGAAACCCGCTACGTGACCGAGGACGTGCCCTTCGGCCTGGCTTTCTACCTGTGGCTCGCCGCCCGCCGGGGCGTGCCGATGCCGGCGACGGAGTCGGTGGTGACCGTGCTGGAATCCCTCTGGGGCCGCGACCTGCGCCGCAACGCGCTGCTCGACGGCCTGGCCTTGCACGATCTTTCCGCGGCGCTGCGCGATGGGATCGGGCGCTGAGCTTGCCGCGCCCCGGCCCGCACGGCAGGCTTTTTTCGAGACCAGGAGATCCCGCCATGCCGACCCGCCGCGCACTGCTCGCCACCGCCCTTGCCCTGCCTGCGCTGGCCCGCCCGGCGCGGGCCCAGGGCTGGTCGCCGGATCGGCCGGTGCGGCTGGTGGTGCCCTTCGCGCCGGGCGGCAGCCAGGATGTGCTGGGGCGGCTCTTCGCCCAGGCCGTCACCGCCTCCGTCGGGCAGAATGTGGTGGTGGAGAACCGCGCCGGCGCCGGCGGGCTGCTGGGGGCGGAAACGGTGGCCAAGGCGGCCCCGGATGGCACCACCCTGCTGCTGGCCACCGCCGGGCAGCTGACCATCGCCAAGGCGATCGGCCGCCGCCTGTCCTACGACCCGATCGCCGATTTCGCGCCGATCCTGCATATCTCGGACAGTCCGGTGGCGCTGATCGCCGCGCCGAACCTGCCGGTGCAGGACCTGGCCGGGCTGCTGACCCTGGCCCGCAATGCGCCGCAGCCCATGCCCTATGCCAGCACCGGCACCGGCACCAATACCCACCTGATCATGGAGGATCTGAAGGCGCGGGAGCGGCTGAATGTCGAGCATGTGCCCTATCGCGGCGCGGCCGGCGCTTTCAACGACCTGATGGCCGGGCGGATCGCCATGATGTTCGTCTCCGTCCCCTCCGTGCTCGGCTTCTCGGGCGGCCAGCTGCGCGTGCTGGGCGTGACCTCGGCGGAGCGCTTCCCCGCCATGCCGCAGGTGCCGACCATGATCGAGGGCGGGGTGCGGGACTTCACCGCCTCGATCTGGACCGGCCTCGCGGCGCCGGCCGGCACCCCGGCGCCGGTGATCGAGCGCTGGCGCGGCGAATTCGCAAAGGCGCTGGAGACCGATCTGGTGAAGACCCGCCTCGCCGCGCTGGGCGCCACGCCGAACGGGGCGGGGCCGGCGGAATTCGGCACCCTGCTGCGGGAGGATCTGGCGCGCTGGACGGCGGTGGCCGCGCCGCTGGCGATCAGCCTGGACTGACGCGGGACGCAACACGGCCAGCCGGCTATGCTGCGGGCATGGCATTTCTTCTTCTGCTGCTGCCCCTGCTGGCCTGGCTGCTTTGGCGCTGGCTCGGCCCCAGCCATGGACAGCCGCCGCGCGCGGTGCTGGTGGCGCTGGGCGTCGCGGTGGTGATGGGGGCTGCCGTCGCGCTGTACATCCGGCTGGATGGGCGGGACGTGACCGGCGGCGTCTATGTGCCGCCGAGCCTCGGCCCGGATGGGCGGGTGCTGCCCAGCCGGATCGAGCCCGCGCGATGAAGGACCCGCCGCAGGACCGCATCAGCCCGCCGGCCTTCCTGGCGGAGCCCGCCCCGGCCGCCGTGCTGGCCGCCCTGCCCGGCGCGCGGGCCGTGGGCGGCTGCGTGCGGGATGCGCTGGCCGGGCGCGCGGTGCATGACGTGGACGTGGCCGCGCCCTACCCGCCGGAGGCGATTGCCGAAAAGCTGCGCGCCGCCGGCCTGAAGGTTTTCGAAACCGGCCTCGCCCATGGCACCGTCACCGCCGTGCTGCGCCACACCCCCGTGGAGGTCACCGCGCTGCGCCGCGACCTGGTGACGGATGGCCGCCATGCCGAGGTCGCCTGGACCACCGACTGGCGGGAGGACGCCGCCCGGCGCGACTTTTCCTTCAATGCCATGTCGATGGATGCGGCGGGCCACCTTTGGGACTATTTCGGTGGCCGCGCGGACCTGGCCGCGGGGCGGGTGCGCTTCGTCGGCGATGCGGCGACCCGGCTCGCCGAGGACTATCTGCGCGCGCTGCGCTTCTTCCGTTTCTGGGCGCGCTACGGGCAGGGCGCGCCGGAGCCGGCGGCGCTGGCCGCGATCCGGGATGCGGTGCCGGGTTTTTCCACACGCATTGCCCCCGAACGCATCTGGATGGAGCTGAAGCGGCTGCTGCCGGTGGGCGATCCTTCGGATGCGCTGGACCACATGGCCGCCACCGGCCTGCTGGCCGCCGTGCTGCCGGAAGGGGCCGAGCCCGACAGGCTGCGCCGCATGATCGCGCTTGGCCTGCCGGCGGAGCCGCTGCTGCGCCTGGCCGTGCTGCTGCCGCGCCCGGCCGATATCGCCGCCCTGGCCCGCCGGCTTCGGCTGTCCGGCGAGGAGCGTGAAAGGCTCACCGTGCTGCGCCGGATCGAGGCCGCGCCCCGCCCCGGTGCGGAACAGCGAGGCTACCATTTCCGCGCCTGGCGCGCCGCGATCCGCGCCGCCTCCCGCCATGTCGCGCCGGCGGAGCCGCTCTGGGTGGCGCAGGCCGAGCATGGCGGCGAAGGCTGGGCGGCGCTGCGCGACCGGCTTTCCCCGGGCGAGGCGGATCCGGAATTCCCGGTGCAGGGGCGGGACCTGCTGAGGCTCGGCATCCCGCCGGGGCCGGCCATGGGACAGGTGCTGGGGCGCCTGCGGCAGGACTGGATCGACAGCGACTGCATGCTGGACCAGCCGGCCCTGCTGGCGCGGGTGAAAAAGACCGGGACGGCGGACGGGCCCGCCGCCCCGGATCACCAGGCTGACCTGCCGGGGTCCTGACTCCCCGGCACGATCCGGAACAAACAAGGAACTATCACCGCCAGGGCGATTCGGGAAGCCCCTCGCCCTGCGCGCCCGCCTGCTCTACACGCCGGGCATGGCCCGCTTTGCCTTCGATGCTGCCTCCCTGCCCCTGATCCGCCGGCTGTGGCGCGAGCAGATCCGCCGGCATCCGCGCGGCCTGGCGCTGGCCGCCGCCTGCACCATCGGCGTCGCCGCCACCACGGCGCTCTACCCCCTCATCATCCAGCGCGCCTTCGACCTCTTCGCGGCCGGGGAGGGGGGCGTGGTCTGGCTGCTGCCGCCGCTGATCATCGCGGTCACCTGCGCCCGGGCGCTGACCATGTATGGCAAGGCGCTGGCGACCCAGTCCGTGGTGCTCGGCGTCATCGCCGGGCTGCAGCAGCAGCTCTTCACCGCCCTGACCCGCGCCGACCTGGCCGCCGTGGCGCGCGAGGCTCCGGCGCGGCACGCCGCCCGCTTCACCACCGATGCCGCCCTGATCCGGGAGGCGCTGTCCAAGGCGCTGAGCGGGGTCGCCGATGTGCTGACCGTGGTGGGGCTGGTGGGGTCCATGCTCTGGATCGACTGGCAGATGGCGCTGCTGGCCTCGCTGCTCTATCCGCTCGCGGCCGTGCCGATCCTGCGCATCGGCAAGCGCATCCGCCGCGCCTCCTCCGGCATGCAGGACCGGGTGGGTGAGACCTCGGCCCTGCTGGTCGAGAGTTTTGCGGCCGCGCGCGTGGTGCGCGCCTATCGGCTGGAGGAGGCCGAGGAGGCGCGCGCCCGGATGGCCTTCGAGAGGCTGCGCGACAGCCAGATCTCCATCGCGAAATCCCGCGCCCGGCTGGACCCGGTGCTGGAGGCGATGGGCGGCCTCGCCGTGGCCGCCGTGCTCGGCTTCGTCGGCTGGCGCGTCTCCGCCGGCCTCGGCACCATCGGCGACTTCACGGGATTTGTCGCCGCACTTCTGATCGCGGCGCAGCCGGCGCGCGCGCTGGGCAGCCTGAACGCCGCGCTGCAGGAAGGCCTGGCCGGCCTGTCCCGCAGTTTCGCGAGTATCGACGAAAAGCCGCGCATCACGGACAGGCCCGGCGCCAGGCCGCTGCCGCCGGGCGAGGGCAGCGTGGTCTTCGAGGATGTCGGCTTCGCCTATGACGGCGTGCCGGATGCCGCGCTGTCCGGCCTGAGCTTCGCGGCGAAGCCCGGCCGCACCGTGGCGCTGGTCGGCCCCTCCGGCGCCGGAAAATCCACCGCGCTGGCGCTGGTGCCGCGGCTCTATGACGTGACGGCCGGGCGCATCCGGATCGATGGCGCGGATATCCGCGATGTTACGCTGGCCAGCCTGCGCGATGCCATCGCCTATGTCGGCCAGGACGCCGTGCTGTTCGACGACACCGCCTTCGCCAATATCGCCTGCGGCCGGCCAGGTGCCACCCAGGCGGAGGTGGAGGCGGCGGCGCGCGCCGCGGCGGCGCATGATTTTCTCGCCGCGCTGCCGCAGGGCTATGCGACGCCGCTCGGCACCCAGGGTTCGCGCCTGTCGGGCGGGCAGCGCCAGCGCGTCTCGCTGGCCCGCGCGCTGCTGCGCAATCCGCGCGTGCTGCTGCTGGACGAGGCGACCAGCGCGCTGGATGCGGAGAATGAGGCGCTGGTGCAGCAGGCCCTCGCCCGGCTGCGCGAGGGCCGCACGACGCTGGTCATCGCGCATCGCCTCTCCACCGTGCGGGATGCCGATCTGATCGTGGTGATGGAGGCCGGGCGCGCCGTGGAACAGGGCACGCATGCGGAGCTGATGGAAGCCGATGGCCTCTACGCCCGCCTCGTCCGCACCCAGGCCTTCGCCGCATGAGATCCAAGGCCGAGGCCGCCGCGCTGCCGGACCCGGATGCGCTGCATCCGGTGCCGAACAAGCCGCGCATCGTCTTCCTGAAGCCGCTGCTGGCGACCATGCCCGGCATCACCAATTGCGCGGTGGGCGACTTCACCTATTACGACGATCCGCTGCACGCCAAGGACTTCTTCCGGCGCAACGTGATCTACAATTTCCAGGCGAGCGGCGCGCGGCTGGAGATCGGCCGCTATTGCGCCATCGCCACCGGGGCGCGCTTCATGATGCCGGATGCCATGCATGCCATGGCCGGCCCCAGCACCTATCCCTTCGGCATCCTCGGCGGTGCCTTCGCGACAGCCCTGCCGCTGGCGGACTATCCCTGGCGGAATGCGGGCGACACCATCCTCGGCAACGATGTCTGGGTGGGGATGGAGGCGCTGGTGATGCCGGGCGTGCGGATCGGCCATGGCGCCGTGATCGGCGCCCAGGCGGTGGTGACGCGGGACGTGCCCGACTATGCCGTGGTCGCTGGCAACCCCGCCCGCGTCATGCGCCGCCGCTTCAGCGAGGAGGATGCGGAGCGGCTGGTGGCGCTGGCCTGGTGGGACTGGCCGGCGGCGCGCGTCGCCCGCGCCATCCCGCTGATCGTCAAGGGCAGCGTCACGGCGCTGGAGGATTTTTCCGCCCAACAGGATTGACGCGGGATGCAGCCCGCAGCGCCTGCCAGATGCGCGGCGCGGTCATCGGCAGTTCCACATGCGCGCCGCCCAACGCATCGGCCACCGCATTGGCGAGCGCCGCCGGCGCGCCATTGGTCGGCAACTCGCCGACGCCCTTGATGCCGAGGCTGTTGTTGGGGGAGGGGACGGGCAGCACCGCGTGGACGAAATCCGGCAGCTCCGCCGCGCGCGGCATGGCGTAGTCCATCAGCGTCGCGGCCAGCATCTGGCCGTCTGCGTCATAGACCGCATCCTCCGACAGCGCCTGGCCGATGCCGGCGGCCCAGCCGCCCTGCAACTGGCCGGCCAGCAGCACGGGATTCACCACGCGGCCGGGATCGAGCGCGCAGGCGAAGCGGTCCAGCACCACCTGGCCGGTCTCGGGGTCGATCTCGACTTCCGCCAGTGCGATGCCGGCGGGCCAAGTCTCCACCGTCTCGGCGAAATCGGCCTGGCCGCGCAGCCCGCCCTGGCGCGCGGCGACCTGCGCCAATGTCACGCGGCGATCGGTGCCGGCGATCTCATAGGCGCCGTTGTCCCAGGCCAGGTCGACCACCGCCGCTTCCAGCATCTCCGCCGCCATGGGCAGCCCGCTGTCGATCGCCGCCTGTGCGGCACGGGCAAAGGTGGTGCCGGAGATGATGGTGGAGGAGGAGCCGCCGGTGCCGCCGCCGCGCGGGATGCGGTCGCTGTCGCCCTGCTCGATGGTGACCTGCGACGCCTCGACGCCGAAGGCCGCGGCGAGCAGTTGCGCATAGGCCGTCGCATGTCCCTGGCCCTGGCTTTGCGTGCCGGTGCGCGCGGTGATGCGGCCATCGGCGTGGACTTCCACGATGGAGGTCTCGTCGCCCCATCCGCCGGAGCCATGCAGGTGGCAGGACAAGCCGCGCCCGCGCAGCAGGCCGCGCGCTGCGGAAGCCGCGCGCCGTGCGGCAAAGCCGGGCGCATCGCCGAGGCGCAGCACTTCGTCCAGCAGCGCGGCGGGGTCGCCGCTGTCATAGCGATAGCCGAGCGCGGTGCGATGGGGATAGGCGTCGCGCCGCAGCAGGTTCAGCCGGCGCAGCGCCGCCGGATCGCGGCCGGACTCGCGCGCCGCCACATCCACCAGCCGTTCCAGCAGCACCAGCGCCTCCGGCTTGCCGGCGCCGCGCACCGCATCCACCGGCGCGGTATTGCTGAAGGCGCAGCGCAGGCCGATGTGGATGGCGGGAATGTCGTAGAGCCCGCCCAGCACCTTCGCCATGCCGCCGGTCGGGATGGTGGGGTTCACGGTGGAGACATAGGCGCCGAAATTGGCCACGCCCTGCACCCGCAGCGCCAGGAAGCGCCCTTCCGCATCCAGCGCCAGCGCGGCCTCCGCCACCAGGTCGCGGGCATGGGTATCGGCCAGGTGGTGTTCGGTGCGGTCCTGCACCCAGCGGATATCGCGCTGCAAGTGCCAGGCCGCGAAGCAGGCCAGCGCCTGTTCCGGATAGGGCGGCAGTTTCGGCCCGAAGCCGCCGCCGACATCCGGCGTCACCACGCGCAGCCGCTCCCGCGGCCAATGCAGGACGTGGTCACACAGGACGCGATGCAGCAGGTGCACGCCCTGGGATGGCGTGGTCAGCGTGACGCGACCTTCGCTCCACTGCGCCAGCGCGGCGCGGGTTTCGAGATAGCCGGCCAGGATGCGCGGCGAGCGGTAGCTCACCCGCGCCACCTGCGCGGCCTTGGCGAAAGCGGCCTCCACGGCCGCCGCATCGCCCTTCTGCCAGTCGCAGCAGAGATTGCCCGGCGCTTCCGCATGGATTTGCGGCGCGCCGGGGGCGAGTGCCGCATCGCCCTGCGTCACGGCGGGCAGCGGGTCGTAATCCACCAGCACCGCCTCCGCGCCGTCGCGCGCCGCATGCGCGCATTCGGCCACCACCATGGCGACGATCTCGCCGACATGGCGCACGCGGTCGGCGGCCATGGGCAGGCGCGGCGGCTCGATATGCCGCGCGCCGGCGGCGTCGCGGATTTCCGTCACCGCCGGGTTGTGGCCGAGCCCCGCTACCTCCGCCGCCGTGAACACCGCGACCACGCCCGGCATGCCGCGTGCTGCCGTCGCATCCACACCCAGGATGCGCGCATGCGCATGCGGCGAACGGACGAACACCGCCTGCAACGCGCCGGGTGCCGCCACGTCGCTGGTGAAGCGCCCGCCGCCGGTCAGCAGGCGCGGATCCTCCAGTCGCCGCAGCGGCTGGCCGAGGCCGGGCAGGACGTCGAAGGCCATCTCAGACCTGGGCGGATTGCAAGGCCGCCCAGACCCTTTGGGGCGTCGCCGGCATGTCGATATGCGAAATGCCGCGCTCGGACAGCGCATCGGCCAGCGCATTCATGACCGAAGGCAGCGCGCCCGCGCAGCCCGCCTCGCCGCAGCCCTTGGCGCCCAGCACATTGGTCCGGGCCGGGCTCGGCTGGCTTGCAAAACCGAAGAAGGGCGCGTGTTCGGCGCGCGGCAGGCCGTAATCCATGTAGCTGCCGCTGAGCAGCTGGCCGGATTCGTCATAGGCGGTGGCCTCCATCAACGCCTGGCCGATGCCCTGCACGATGCCGCCATGCGCCTGGCCTGCCACCAGCATCGGATTCACCAGCACGCCAAAGTCGTTCACCGTGGTGTAGCGCACCACCTGCGTCTCGCCCGTCTCGGGGTCCACCTCCACCTCCGCCACATGGCAGCCATTGGGGAAGGCCGATTCCTCGTATTGGTCGGTGTGCGAGACATCGAGCGCACTGGAGGCACCCGTCTCGCTGCGCAGCTGCGCCGCGAGGTCCATGATGCCGATGCCGCGGTCCGTGCCGGCGATGGTGAAGCGCCCGGCCATGAATTCGATATCCTCGACCGCCGCCTCCAGCAGGTTCGCCGCCAGCGGCTTGCCCTTCTCGATCACCAGCGCGCTGGCCGCGGCGATGGCGGTGCCGCTGGCCATGATGGAGCGCGACCCGCCGGTGCCGCCGCCGGCGATCAGCAGGTCGCTGTCGCCCTGTTCCAGCCGGATGCGGTCGAAGGGCACGCCGAGCCGGTCCACCAGCACCTGCGCGAAGGCCGAGGCATGGCCCTGGCCATAGTCCAGCGTGCCGGTGAGGATGGTGACGCCGCCATCCGCATCGAAGCGGATGCCGCCCATCTCCTTCGAGGCCGGCGCCGTCACTTCCAGATACTGCCCGATGCCGATGCCCCGCAGTTTTCCACGCGCACGCGCTTCCGCGCGGCGCTGGCCAAAACTGTCCCACTCCGCGGCTTCCAGCGCCTTGTCGAGCAGCAGCGGAAAATTGCCGCTGTCGTATTGCATGCCGGAGGGCGCGTCGTAGGGGATCTGGTCCGGCGTGATGTGGTTGCGCCGGCGCAGCTCGACGCGGTCGATGCCCATCTCCCGCGCCGCCTGATCCACCAGGCGCTCCATGTAGTAGTTGCCCTCCGGCCGCCCGGCGCCGCGATAGGCGCCGACCGGGGTGGTATTGGTGAAGACGCAGCGGGTCGAGACCTCGACCAGCGGCGTGCGGTAGACGCCGATCACGTTCTTCACCGTATTGGCGGTCGACGGGATGGTGGTGGCGTTGCTGAGATAGGCGCCGAGATTGCCGAAGCCGGTCAGCCGCAGCGCGCGGAATTTTCCGTCAGCGTCCAGCGCCAGCTCCGCCATCATGTCGTGGTCGCGGCCGTGGCTGTCGGAGAGGAAGCTTTCGGAGCGCGTGTCGGTCCACTTCACCGGGCGGCCGAGTTTCCGCGCGGCGAAGAGCAGGGACGGATATTCCGGATAGACGCTGGCCTTCATGCCGAAGGACCCGCCGACCTGGCCGGTCAGCACGCGCATCTGCTCCGGCTTCACGCCCATCACCTTGGCGATGCCGGCGCGCATGCCGAAGACGCCCTGGCTGCCCATGCGCAGCACGTAGCGGCCGTCCTCCCAGCTCGCGATGGCCGAGCGCGGCTCCATCGGCGAGACGACGATGCGGCTGTTGCGAAGGGACAGGCGGGTGACATGCGCGGCGCCGGCAAAGGCGGCGGCGACGGCTTCCGTGTCGCCGTAATGGAAGTCCACCACCTGGTTGCCGGGCACGTCGTCGTAGAGCTGCGGCGCGCCGGGTGCCACGGCGTCCTGCGCCTCCGTCACCGCGGGCAGCGCCTCCACGTCGAGGACCACCGCCTCCACGGCGTCGCGTGCCTGCTTCGGCGTTTCCGCAATGACGATGGCGACGGGGTCGCCCACGAAGCGCACGCGCCGGGTGGCGAGGATCGGCTGGCTCGGCAGATGCACGGGGCGGCCATCGCGGTTCTTCTGCGCGACGGAGGCGGGCATCGGGCCGAGGCCGGCGGCCTCCAGGTCCTTTCCGGTATAGATCGCGACCACGCCGGGCAGGGCCAGCGCCTCCGCCACATCGATGCCGTTCAAGACACCATGGGCATAAGGGCTGCGGACCATGGCGGCATGCAGCTGGCCGGGCAGGGACAGGTCGTCGCTGTAGCGACCCTCGCCGCGCAGCAGCACCGGGTCCTCCTTGCGGGAGACGGACTGGCCGATGCCGAATTTCAGCTGCGCGGGGTCGAGGGGCAGGTTCATGCGGGGATCCTCAGGAGCTTTGCCCCCAAGGTGGGCGGGTATGCTGCAACGCGGAAGCCCCCCGTGCGCGCCAAAGCCTCACTTCCCCGCGGCGACCGGAATGCGTAGCCAGGCCAGCGGCGCCAAGGCGAGGCCGGCCAGCATCAGGAACCCCGCCACCGGCCCGCCCGTGCCGGACAGCAGCGCGCCGAAGAGCGCGGGGCCGAGGCAGGCGCCGATATAGATCATCATCATCACGCCGGAAGTCGCGGCGGCCACCTTGCCGGGCCCGGCGAGGCGCGCCGTCTCCGCCAGGCAGATGCCATTCCAGCCGAAGGCGGCGAAGCCGAAGACGCCGGAGACCAGCCAGACCAGCCAGACCGGCGTGGCAGGCCCGAGGCCCGTGCAGGCCAGGCAGGCCAGCCCCACCACGGCCCCCAGCCCGCAGAGCACGACGGCCGGCGCGACCCGGTCCGCCACCCAGCCCAGCAGCAGCCGCGCGGCGATGGACACCAGCAGGCCGATGGTCAGCGCCAGGCCGGCCGCCGCGATGCTCCAGCCCGCCACCGTCACCAGCACGGTCGCCAGGAAGGCGGAGAAGGTGAATTGCACGCAGGCATAGCAGAGCGAGGCGAGGCCCAGCCGCATGGTCGGCCCGCCCCGCAGCACCGCGGCGAAGGGCGCCAGCAGCCCGGCCCCGCCGCCGCCGGGCGCCAGCGAGCCCGCATCCAGCCGCCAGCGCCAGGGCTGCACCGCCAGCGCCGCGAGCGCCAGCAGCAGCGACAGGCCCAGGCAGGCCGCCTGCCAGCCGAAGCCCCCCGCCAGCAGCGGCACCAGGACCCCCGCCGAGGCGCCCCCCACCGGCACCGCCACCTGCTTGATGGAGAACACCCGGTTGCGCAGCCGCGGCGGCGACAGGCGGGAGAGCAGGGCGGAGCTGGCGGGATTGGCCGGGCCATAGGCCATGCCGACCAGCAGGGCGCTAACGGCCAGGCCCAGCGGATGCGCCAGCGCCAGGGCCAGCAGCCCGGCCGCCGCACTCGCCAGCATCGCCTGGTGCACCCGCACGGGCCCGAGGGCCGCCACCAGCTGCGGCGTGACCAGGGTGGAGACGGCGCCCGCACCGAAGAGCAGCGAGGCATACCAGCCCACCGCCGCCTTCGGCAGGCCGATGGCCGGCAGCACCAGCGCCGCGGTCACCGGCAAGACCAGGGAGGAGAGCACCACCAGCGCCTGGGCGCCCAGCGTGACGCCGATGGCGGGGCGCAGCAGGGCGGTCTCGGCCTCGGGCGTCCCGGTCATGCGCAGTCCTTGGCGGAAGGGGGGGCAAAAGGGGCAGGACCGGCATGCCGGGAATGACGGGCAGTGTCCATGGGGCCGGCTTGGCCGCGGCCAGGGCGGGGCCTATACGGAAAAAGGCCGAAAATGCTCCCAGGGCGCGGCTTTGCAAAATGATCCTGCCTTTCGCGAGCCGGATCGGAGTTGGAGATCGGGCATGGCGGGCGTGGCATCAGACGGACAAGGCAAGCCCTCCGGCTGGGGGCCGAAGCTGCGGCGCCTGGCGCCGGGCCTGCTGGTGTGTCTCGCCATCGCCGTGGTCTCGGTCTGGCTGCGCAATGCCTCGGGCATCGCCGCGCTGAACCCGGTGGTGATCGCGCTGCTGGCGGGGCTGGCCTGGCGGTCGGCCAAGGGACGCCAGCCGGTGCTGGATGCGGGGCTGGCCTTCGCCATCCGGCCGCTGCTGCGGTTTGCCATCGTCATCCTCGGCCTGCAGGTGACGGCGACGGAGGTATTGGCCCTGGGTCCGGGCGCGCTGGCGCTGGCCGTGGTGGTCGTGGGCGTCACGGTGCCGGCGGCGATCTGGCTGGGCCGGCTGCTGGGCGTGCCATCGGGCCTGGCGGCGCTGCTCGGCATGGGCACCGGCATCTGCGGCGCCTCCGCCATCGTCGCGACCAACCAGGTGGTGCGCGCGAAGGATGAGGACGTGACCTATGCGCTGGCCGTCATCACCCTGTGTGGCACGGCGGGGCTGGTGCTGCTGCCGCTGCTGGCGGGGCCGCTGGGGCTTTCCCCGCTGAGCTACGGCCTCTGGGCCGGGGCGTCCCTGCATGAGGTGGTGCAGGCGGTGGGCGCGGCCGCGGCCGGCGGGCCGGAGGCCGCGCAATCCGGCACGGTGATGAAGCTGGCGCGCGTCATGCTGCTGGCGCCGGCCATCATGGCACTGGGCTGGTGGGTGGCGCGCGGTGCCGCGGCGGGCGGCGGCACGGCCAAGGTGCAGGTGCCGTGGTTCGCGGTGTATTTCCTCGGCATGGTGGCGCTGGTCTCCACCGGGCTGGTGCCGCGGATCGCCATCGAGGCCTCCCGCTTCGCGGTGCCGCTGCTGATGGCGGCGAGCGTCGCGGCGCTGGGCCTGTCCACGGACCTGAAGGCGCTGCGGGCGCGGGGGCTGGCGCCGCTGGGGCTGGGCGTGGCGCTGAGCCTGCTGATCGCGACGATCGCCTTCGTGGGGGTGACGCTGATCGGGGTCTAGAGCACGATCCGTCCAGTTGGACGGATCTCGTGCTCTAGAAGTCATTGTTTCTAAAGCACGAAATCCGATAACACTGATTCAGTGTTATCGGATAGTGCTTCAGCTACCCCGCCAGCACCCGCCGCGCCTCCGCCGCATCCGCCGCGATCGCCGTCTTCAACGCCTCCAGCCCATCAAAGGCGGCATCGGGCCGCAGGTAGCGCACCAGCCGCACGCCGATCTCCTGGCCATAGAGGTCGCCCGAAAAATCGAAGAGGTGGGTTTCCAGCCGCGTCACCGGGTCGCCGCCGAGCGTCGGGCGGCGGCCGACATTCGCCACACCCGGCACCACGCGGCCATCCGCCAGCGCCACGCGCACGGCATAGACCCCCCGCGCCGGCTCCAGCTGCCGGCCGAGCAGGATGTTCGCGGTGGGCCAGCCCAGCTCGCGGCCCAGCTTGTCGCCGTGAAAAACCTCGCCGCGCACCTCCCAGTCCCGGCCGAGCTCGGCCGCGGCGCGGTCGGGGTAGCCGTCCTGCAAGGCGCGGCGGATGCGGGTGGAGGAGATGGGCCCGCCCTCATCCACCACCGGCGGCACCACCGTCAGGCCGATGCCGCGCGCCTCCGCCAGGCTGGCCAGCAGATGCACGTCGCCGCCGCGGCGGTGGCCGAAGGCGAAGTCGGCGCCGCAGGCCAGATGCTTGGCGCCCACCGCCTGGTGCAGCACCTGGTCGACGAAGGCCTCGGCCGGCATGGCGGCCAGGCGGGCATCGAAGGGCAGGGCGAAGACGGTCCGCACGCCCTGCGCGCCCAGCGCCTGCGCCTTGGCGGGCAGCAGGGTCAGGCGGAAGGGCGGGTCCTCGGGCCGGAAATGTTCGCGCGGATGCGGTTCGAAGGTCAGCGCCGCCAGCGGCAGGTCGGGGCGCGCGGCATGGGCGGCGCGCAGCACGGCGGCATGGCCCAGATGCACGCCGTCGAAATTGCCGAGCGCCACGGTGGCGCCGCGCGCCGCCTGCGGCACCGCGTGCCAATCGGCCAGGATCGCGGGCATCACGCCTGTTCGGGCCGCAGCCAGGGCTGGGTGCCGGGGGGCGGGGCGAAGGCGGCCAGCTTGTCCAGCGCCTCCGCGACGGTCGTCGCCCGCATCGCCAGCGGCCGCTGCGCCTCGCGGACGAAACCCTCGCGTTGCATGAAGTCCAGCACATCGAGAAAAGGGGTCCAGAAGCCGGCGACGTCGAGAAAGACCACGCCCTTGGCCTGGATGCCGAGTTGCGCCCAGGTCAGGGCCTCCACCGCCTCCTCCAGCGTGCCGAAGCCGCCGGGCAGCACGATGAAGCCGTCCGACAGCTCGGCCATCTTCGCCTTGCGCTCATGCATCGTATCGACGACGTGCATCTCGACGCCGCCGCCATGGCCGACCTCGCGCTTCAGCAGGCCGTGCGGGATGACGCCGATCACCTCGGCGCCGGCTGTCAGTGCGGAATCGGCGGCGATGCCCATCAGCCCCACGGCGCCGCCGCCGTAGACCAGGCCGAGGCCGCGGCGGGCCACTTCCTGGCCCAGCTCCCGCGCCGCTTCCGCATAGTCGTCCCGGGCGCCCACCATGGAGCCGCAGAACACGCATACCCGCTTCGGTCTGGTCACGAATTGGCCCTCATGCTGCGCCGCCGCAAGCTCGCGTTAGCCGGGGCGGGTTGGATCGACAAGGCCGGGCCGGTTTGCCAGAACCGGGAAGCCAATAGCAGATGGATCGCCCCATGCCCGCCACCACCCTCGGCACCTCGGAACGCCTTCTGGAGGAGCTGCGCCTCTGGGTGGAGCAGGAGACGCCGACCACGGATCCGGCCGCGGTGAACCGCCTGGTGGACCGCTGCGAGGCGGAGCTGCGCGCCGTGGGCGGCGAGGTTTCGCGCATTCCCGGCCGGGATGGCTTTGGCGATACGCTGATCTGCCGCACGCCCGGCCAGGCCGGCAGCAACCTGCCGCCGGTGATGGTTTCGGGCCATCTCGACACGGTCTGGGACCACGGGACGCTGGCCGGGCCGATGCCCTTCCGGGTGGAGGGCGACAAGGCCTATGGCCCGGGCATCTACGACATGAAGGCGGGGTCCTTCATGGCCTTCCATTCGGTCCGGGAAATCCTGCGCCAGAAGATCCCGACCAAGCGGCCCATCGTGCTGCTGCTGACGCCGGATGAGGAAGTGGGCAGCCCGACCAGCCGCGACATCATCGAGGAGACCGCCCGCGGCGCCCGGGCCGTGCTGATCCCGGAACCGGCGGGGGCGGGCGGTGCCTGCGTCACAGCTCGGAAAGGGGTGGGCCGCTTCGTGATAAAAGTGCGCGGCGTCTCCGCCCATGCCGGCGGCAATTGGGCGGAGGGGCGCAGCGCGGTCGTCGCCCTGTCGCGCCTGGTGCTGAAGATCCATGAGCTGACGGACCTGGCGGCCGGCATCACCACCAATGTCGCGCCCGTCTTCGGCGGCACCCGCCCCAATGTCATTCCGCCCGAGGCGGGCGCGGAGGTCGACCTGCGCGTGCCGACGATCGCGGAGGGGGAGCGGCTGGAAAAGCTGATTCTGGGGATGGCCGGCGAAGAGGACGGCATTTCCATCAGCATCACCGGCGGCATGAACCGGCCTCCCTTCGCCGAAAACGGGGAAATCCTGGCGCTGTATGAGCAGGCCAAGGTTCTGGCGGCCGCGGCGGGTTACACGCTGCCAAAGCAGCATCGTGGCGGCGGGTCGGACGGGAATTTCACGGCCGCGCTGGGCATCCCGACGCTGGACGGCCTCGGCTGCACCGGCGCCGGCGCCCATGCGCCGCATGAGCACATCGTCTGGACCGACCTGGCAGCCCGCTGTGCGACGCTCTGCGGGCTGCTGGAGGAGATCGACTGACCACCTTCCCCCTCTACGCCCTGGCGGCGCTGGCCGAGATTGCCGGCTGCTTCGCCGCCTGGGCGGTTTGGCGCGAGGGGCGCAGCGCCTGGTGGCTGCTGCCCGGCCTTCTCTGCCTGGCCTTCTTCGCCTGGGTCCTGACGCGGATCGAGGCGGATTTCGCCGGGCGGGCCTTCGCCGCCTATGGCGGGGTCTATATCGCGGCCTCGCTGGGCTGGATGTGGGCGGTGGAGGGCGCGCGGCCGGATCGCTTCGACCTGCTGGGTATGCTCCTATGCCTCGGCGGCGCGGCGGTGATCCTGCTGGCGCCGCGGGGATAGGGAACAGCCGCATGCCAAAGGCCTTGATCGTCGGCGCCGGTCCCGGCTTCTCCGCCAGCCTCGCGCGGCTGCTGGCCCGCGAGGGCTATGAGGTGGCGCTCGCCGCGCGGGATACGCAGAAACTGGCGGCGCTGGCCGCCGAGACCGGCGCCAGCCTGCATCGCTGCGACGCCAGCGACCCCGCCCAGGTGGCCGCGCTGTTCGAAAGGCCGGAGGCGGCGGAGGCCGAGGTGGTGCTCTACAACGCCTCCTTCCGCGTGCGCGGCCCCACCGTGGATCTGGCGCCGGAAAATGTGCGCCGGACGCTCGAAGTCTGTGCCTTCGGCGCCTTCCTGGTGGCGCAGCAGGCCGCCGCCCATATGCTGCCGCGCAAGGCGGGCACCATCCTGCTGACCGGCGCCTCCGCTGGGGTGAAGGGTTTTGCGAAATCCGCCCCCTTCGCCATGGGGAAATTCGCGCTGCGGGGGCTTGGCCAGGCGCTTGCCCGTGAACTGCATCCGCAGGGGGTGCATGTGGTGCATATCGTGGTGGATGGCGGCATCCGCAGCGACCGCCGGCCGGAGACGGGCCAGGACACGCTGCTGGACCCGGACGCCATCGCCACTGCCGCGCTGGCCGCCATCCGCCAGCCCCGAAATGCCTGGTCGGCCGAGATCGAGTTGCGGCCCTGGGTCGAGACTTTCTGAAGGGAAACGCCATGCACAACGATGCCCAGGGCAATGCCATGACCGTGGCCTCCGCCGAGGCGGCGCGGGCCTTCGACCATGCCATCGAGGGTTTTCTGAAATACCGCTTCGACACCGGGCTGCGGCTCAAGGCCTTCCTCACGGCGGACCCCACGGCGCCGCTCGGCCAGGTGATGGCCGGCAGTTTCGCGATGCTGGCCTATGACCGCGGGCTGCTCGGCCGCGCCGCCGGGTCGCTCGCCAAGGCGCAGGCCCTGCCGGCCAATGCGCGGGAACGCGCGCATATGGCGGCGCTCTCGGCCTGGATCGACGGCACGCCCGAGAAGGCGCTGTCCATCTGGGAGCAGATCGTGGCGGAACATCCGCGCGACCTGCTCGCCTTCCGCCTGCACCATTTCTGTGCCTTCTGGATGGGCGCGCCGGAACGCATGGTGACGCTGGTTGAGCAGGTGATGCCCGCCTGGTCGGAGGAGACCGCCGGCTTCGGCAGCGTGCTCGCCTGCCGCTGCTTCGCGCATGAGGAAACCGGCAGCTACACCATCGCCGAACATGCGGGGCGGGACGCGGTGGCGCTGGACCGCGGCGACCTCTGGGCCGCGCATGGCGTGGCGCATGTGCTGGAAATGCAGGGCCGCCGGACCGAGGGGCTGGACTGGATCGCGGCCCTCGAGCCGAACTGGGACGGCGGCAACAACCTGATGCATCACCTCTGGTGGCACCAGGCCATGTTCATGGCGGAGCAGCGCGACTTCGACGGCGTGCTGCGCCTCTATGACACGCGCTTCCGCAACCGCGAGTCGAAGGTCCACCTGGCACAGCCGGACCTCTATATCGACGTGCAGAACGCGGCATCGATGCTGTTCCGCCTGCAGCTGCGCGGCATCGCCGTCGGCGATCGGTGGGAGGAACTGGCGGAGAAGGCGGAGGCCCGCATCGGCGACACGCTTTCGGCCTTCACCCAGCCGCATTGGATGATGGCGCTGGCCGCCGCGGGGCGTCGGGAGGCCGCGGCGCGCATGCTGGCGGCCCTGGAAGACGCGGCGCGCGGCAATACGCATCACGCCCGCATCCTGCGCGACGCCGCCCTGCCGGCGACCCGCGCCGTCGCCCTGCATGCCGAGGGCCGGCACGACGCGGTCTGCGACATCCTGCGCCCGGCCCTCGGCGACCTGCACCGCCTCGGCGGCAGCCACGCGCAGCAGGACGTGCTGGAGCAGATTTTTGTGGATTCCGCGATGAAGGCGGGGCGCACCGCCGATGCGCGGCTGGCGCTGGAACGCGCCGCCGCGAAATCCCCGGTGCCGCCCGCGCGGCGCATCGGCTTTGCCGAGGCGGCGCTGGCGGTGGCCTACTAGGTGTTTGAATTTGGAGCGCGGCCTTTTCACAGGCCAGATTTTCCGCGAGGCGCCGCGTTCATCTCCCCGACGATGAGGGTTGTTGTTGGCGCGGCGGGTTAAGGCAAGGCGCGATTACTGCGGCCTGTTCCGTATCGAGAGCAGGTAACAGAAAGCCAGCCGTTTGCAGATCGTCTTGTCCGTCTGCAGTTGCAAGGACGAAGTTTCTGGGCGACCCCGGGGCAACCGCCCGGGCGAATGCGCGAGGGTCGGTTAAAGCCACGGTTCGATCATTAATCTTACGCGGGTTCGCATAGCTTTGGGAGCTGCTTCGTCCGATTCCGTAGAGCCGAAGGCGTGTCAGTTGCCTTGGGACTGGTGCGTCGAATCGAATGTGACCAACCAAATTGCTGCCTTCGCACCAGAAGAATAGCGTGTCTTGGTTTCCTGTCTCAGTGCTGATGTGCCCATACAACACTAGCATACGCTGATTAGCGCTCGGTCCACTATTTGCGCGGGGCAAGACGCGCCACTGGGAGACGAAATCTATCAGATCTGCGCCTATACCATGCTCTCGCGTGATCTCCGGCATTGGCAACGGGGGCAAGCATCCTTCTAGCGCCGAAGCTAAATCAGCAAGCCCTTCCAAATCGAACTCGGCCGCCACCTTTACCCGGGTACCATGAGCTTCCGCTTCGATGACTAGCGTCCGATGGCGAAGAAGCGTTTCGTAAAAGCGTCGCGGATCACTAGCGAATGCGACGTTCCGGCTCGTTGAAGGCCCCCAGCTCTGCTCGTACGGAGCGCGACTGTCCAACCGAATTCGGACCTTGATGCTGCTAGACTCGGACGATGACACCGGCCGACCAAGGTAGATCTGAGGATTGTAGATTACCTCAAGCTTGTTGTCCTCAACTCCGCACCGAAGGGTAAGTACCGGACTGCGATCGGCCGCTCCTGTAAACTCCGAAGCAGTCTGTGTGACAAACGCTCGATTCGGTCCGCCCATCAAATCCCGTTGGACTCGGACCTGCCATCTGGTCGTAGTGGCTGGCTGAACAACGGGTTCGGTTGTGGGCGCCGCGGTCGAGGTCTCTGTGGGTGCTGGTGTTACGCCAGGAATCGGGGCTTGGTCGAAACAGGCCAGCCTTTCCGCTGGGTCAACTATCTCGCGACAGTTTGGGAGAGAATCTGCCAGGGCAGGAATGCTCGCCGAGGTCAGCGCCACTGTAGTAGCAAGCAGAGCCAGAAGCCGGATCATAGTGGAACCTCCAGGCTGGAATTTGTTGCGTTCCTGCCTTTACGTCTAGTGCGCTTATGCCCCTTGGGAACGTTTATTGGTGAGCTGCCACCGGTGGGCTTCTGCGTATGCGTCCAGATCGCGAACGCCCATTTCTTGCTGCTGGACGCACTCCGATGAGGATCCAGTGATGGTATAACTCCTGCGGCGAGAGAACGCCGACGCCATGTCGGGGCCTAGAGCGGGGATGAGTCCTGGGAGCTGCTTGGCCAACACTGGGAGACGATCCATCCGAGACGTGTGCCGATGCGCTCTCTACGAAAGAGGTGGAAGCTGAAGTTGGTAGCAAGGACCACTCGCGGAACTTGGTCGCGGCCGTAGCGCGCTGTCACTTGCTGACCCCACGTGGCTGCCAGGGGAGACGATCATGGCCTGGCTGTGATGATGGTGACGCTCGGTGAGATTCGGGCGGAATGGGGAGCGGCACGCTACGGGATCGCGTCGGGGTAGACGAAGAGCGCGTCGCCATCCGAGAGCGTCAGCCTCTCGAAGCCCGAGAAGCGGAAGGTCTCCCCGTTGATGGTCAGGCTGCCGGTGATGCCGGTCAGGTCCAGGGTTCCATCGACCACCTTCGGGGCGGGGTAGCCCCAATCCGGCACCAGCCCGGCCAGGACCTGGTCGATGGTGAGCCCCGTGCGTTCCAGCCGCAGCTCGTCGGTGCCGCTGCCGCCGGTGAGGATGTCCGGCCCGTCGCCGGGGCTCCAGATCACCACGTCGTCGCCGGCGCCGCCATCGACCATGTCGCGGCCGCCATTGCCGGCCAGCACATCGTCGCCCGCGCCGCCCATCACCAGGTCACGGCCCTCGCCGCCCAGCACGAAGTCATTGCCGCCGCCGCCGATGGCATAGTCGTCGCCGCGGCCGGCGATGATGATGTGTTGGTCGTTGTCGGCGACCAGCATGTCGTCCTGCCAGGTGCCCATGAGCAGCCCGGCATCCGGATTCTGCTCCCAGAGCGCGGTGGGCTCGGACTCGGCGCTGCCGCCCACCACCTGGTCGAGCGCCGCGGCGTCCAGCGCCGCGGGGGGCGGGCTTTTGGGGGGTTGCGACGTCACGATGGCTCCTTCCTCAACCGGCAGGAGGCCCGGATGCCACGATCCGCCGCCCCGGTGAAATGGGAATTTCCTATCGCCACCAGTGCCATCCCCGAGGGGGCTAGGCGCCCGCCAGCGCCCGCGCAAAGACCGGCACGGCGTCCAGAAGATCCTGCGCCCGCACATATTCGCGCGGCGTATGCGCCAGGGCGATATCGCCCGGTCCGAGCACCACGCAGGGCGCCAGCGCCTGCAACTCGCTGGCATCGGTGCCATAGGGGGCGGTGCGCGGGGCGCGGTTGGTCAGCCGCGTGGCGCGGGCGACGAAGGGGTGGTCCGCCGGCAGCTCCGGCGGAAAACCTTCCATCTGCTCCGCAAGCTCGACCCCCGCCTCGCGCGCCGCCTGGCGCACGGCCTGCAGGATGGGCTTCGGGTCCACCTTGGCGCTGTACCGGAATTTTATCTGGGCCGTGGCCTTGGCGACGGTGACGTTCATCGCCGTGCCGTGGTTGTCGAGGATCAGGTTGAAGTCGGAAAACGGCGGGTCGTAATCCGCATCCTGCAGCGCGGGGTTCGTGCGCAGCTCGTCATGCACCGCGCGCATCGCCACCAGGAAGGGCAGCAGCTTCCAGTTGGCGTTCACGCCCTTGCCGGTGGAGGAATGTGCCTGCACGCCATGCGCCGTCGCGGTGAAGGCGATGTGGCTGCGATGGCCGCGCACCGGCACCAGCCCCGTGGGCTCCACCACGAAGATGCCTTGCAGGTCCAGCGATCTTGCCAAGGCGCTGTCGCGGGCGATGCGGCGGGCGCCGGCCTTGGTGGTTTCCTCATCCGTGGTGATCAGCAGCGTGGCGCCGACATCGGCCGGCGCGCGCTGGGCCGCGATGATGGCGGCGGCCACCTGGCCCTTCATGTCGACGCTGCCGAGGCCATGCAGCAGCCCGTCCGCATCCAGCCGCGGCGCCCAGGGATCGCTCTCCCACCCCGTGGCCGGCACCGTGTCCATGTGGCCGGACAGCGCATAGCCGCCGCGCGGCCCCTTATGGGCCACCAGCACGCGCTTCGCGACGCCATTCGCGTCCGCGTAGTCCAGCCGCTCCACCTCGAACCCCGACAATTCCTGCTCGATGCGGTCGGCGACCGGCAGGTTCGAAAGGCTGGATCGGCTGTCGATCGCGATGAGGTCGGCTGCCAGGCGCAGCACCGGGTCGTGGAGGGTCATGCGCCCAGGGTCGCTTGCCGCGCCTGCGCGGGCAAGGGAGGATGGCCGCATGACCCCGCAACTCTACCTCGACCCCCGCAGCGGCCGGACCTGGCCACTCGACACCCCCCGCTGGTGCGGCGACGACCAGGCGCCCTTGCTGCTGACGATGCGGCAGGGCCTCAGCCGTGCCGAGATTGAAACCGGCACCCGCAGCATCTGGCGCTATGCCGCCGCCCTGCCCTGGCGCCCCAAGGCGCCGATCAGCATGGGGGAGGGCTGCACGCCGCTGGTGGAGCGCGCGCTGCCCGGCGGCACGGCCCTGCTGAAATGCGAATGGTTCATGCCCACCGGCAGCTTCAAGGACCGCGGGGCCAGCGTCATGCTTTCTCTTCTATGCGACCAGGGCGTGAGGAGCGTGCTGGAAGACTCGTCCGGCAATGGCGGCGCGGCCGTCTCCGCCTACGCCGCGGCGGGCGGCATGGCCGCCACCATCTTCGTCCCGTCCAGCACCAGCCCGGCCAAGACGGTGCAGTCCCGTGCGGCCGGTGCGGCCATCGAGCTGATCCCCGGCAGCCGCCAGGACTGCGCCGATGCGGCGCTCGCGAAATCGGCGGAGATCTTCTACGCCAGTCACAACTGGCAGCCCTTCTTCCTGGAGGGCACCAAGACCCTGGCCTATGAGCTGTGGGAGGATCTCGGCTTCAAGGTCCCCGACAATGTCATCGTCCCCTGCGGCGCGGGGTCGAATGTGCTCGGCTGCTGGCTCGGTTTTTCCGAGCTTTTGCGGGCCGGCCAGATCGACCGCCTGCCGCGCATCTGGGCGGCGCAGCCGGCGCATTGCGGACCCATCGCCCGCGCCGCGCTCGGCCTGCCGGCCGTCGAGGCAAAACCCACGATCGCGGAGGGCACCGCCATCGCCCAGCCGATCCGCCTGCCGGAATGCCTGACCGCCCTGCGCGAAAGCCAGGGCGGCGCGGTGCTGCTGGAGGAGGCGGAGATTGCCGAGGCCGCGCTCGCTTTGGCCCGCACCGGCCTCTACGTGGAGCCCACCTGCGCCCAGGCCGCCGCCGCCTTCTCGAAGCTCCGCGCCGAGGGGCGGATCGCGGAGCGCGAGAGCAGCGTGGTGGTGCTGACCGGCACCGGCCTCAAGGCCACGCCGCGATTCGCGGAGATGCTGGGGGTGGCCATCTGATGTCGCTGGACCATCTGCCCACGCCCTGCCTGCTGCTCGACCTGCCGATCCTGAAGCGCAATATCGCGCGCATGGCGGCGGCCATCGCGCGCCACCCCGGCGTGCAACTGCGCCCGCATATGAAGACCGCGAAATCCGCCGCGGTGGCGCAGCTGGCGGCGCCGGGCGGTGGCCCCATCACCGTCTCCACCCTCGCCGAGGCCCGCTATTTCGCCGCGCACGGCTTTCGCGACCAGGTCTATGCCGTGGGCATCACGCCCTCGAAACTCGATGCGGTCGCCGCGCTGAACGCCGAGGGCGCACAGGTAAAAATCATCACGGATGACCTGGAGACGGCGCAGGCCATCGCCGCCCATCCGGGCCAGCTGCCGACGCTGATCGAGGTGGATGTGGGCGAGGGCCGCGCCGGCGTGGCGCCGGATGGCGAAGCGCTGCTGGCCATCGGCGCCGCGCTCGACCCGAAGCTGGCCGGCGTGCTCTCCCATTCCGGCCATTCCTATGCCGGCCGCAGCGAGGCCGCGATGGCGGAGCTGGCGGAGATCGAGCGCGCCGGCATCGTCCGCGCCGCGACCCGGCTGCGGGAGGCCGGGCATGCCGTGAAGATCGTCTCCGCCGGCGCCTCCCCCACCGCCATGTATGCGGCGCATCTGGAAGGCGTCACCGAGATGCGGGCCGGCGTCTATATGATGGGCGACCTGCTGCAGGCGCAGCTTGGCGTCCATCCGCTGGAGGATATCGCCGTCACGGTGCTTACCAGCGTCACCGGGCGGTACCCGGCGCGCCATGCCGTGCTGGTCGATGCCGGGGCGCTGGCCCTGTCCAAGGACCGCAGCACCGAGGCCGCGCCGCGCGACTGGAAGTTCGGCCGCGTGCTGGACGCCGCCGGCCAGCCCAGCCTGGGTGATGCCGTGGTGGTGCGCGTGCACCAGGAACATGGCGAGGTTCGCGCGACGGAAGGCGGCACGCTGGACCTCGATCGCCTGCGCGTCGGCACAAGGCTGCGGATCGCGCCCAATCATGTCTGCCTGACCGCGGCGGCGCATGACCGCTACCACGTGCTGGACGAGACCGGCCGCGTGGTGGCGGAGTGGGAGCGGGTGAACGGCTGGTAACTCCGTTCCGAATTGTTACAGTTCTTGTGCGCGCGGCGCCCGGTTTGGCAGGTTTTTCGCCTCGTCACCCGCCGGGAGCCCGCCCATGGCCGCCCTGCCGCGTCGCGCCGCCCTCTGCCTGCCCGCCCTGCTGATCGCCGTCCCCGTGCGGGCCGGTGGCCGGGTGCCGCCCTTTCCGGAATGGATCGGCCGCACCGCGCGGCTGCGCAGCGAGGCCGGGGATGCGCGGCTGCTGCTGGCCGCCGATGGCAGCGGGCTGATCGCGGTGCGCGCCTTCTTCGCCTGCCGGCCGCTGCCGGTGCTGTCCTGGCAGATCGCCGCCTCCGGCCAGGAGTTGGCCTATCGCCGCGCCAGCGCCCTGGTCCCCGGCCGGGTGATCGCGGGCACGGCCCGCATTGATCCGGAGGCCGCCGCGCTGCGCTGGATCGAGGTGCGGGAGGAGATGGCGGAATTCGAAGGCTTCGCGGCGGCGGAGACGGCCGGGCGCTGCGGCTGATCGCTATCGCTCGTCCGGATAGTCCCGCGCCGGCCGCGGCTTGAAGGCGGGCAGCGACCAGCCGCGCCAGATCGCCGCAGCGCGGATGCCGAAGCCCAGCGCGATGCCGGCCATCAGCGACAGGTCGCGCGGCAGGGGCGCAAGCCGCAGCGCCACATAGGCGCAGGCGGCCGCCGCCGCCGCGGTGATGTAGATCTCCTTCCGCAGGATCAGCGGCAGCTCCATGCAGACCACGTCGCGGATGATGCCGCCCGCCGTGGCGGTGACGGTGCCCAGCAGCACCGCCGCCCAGGGCTCCGCCCCCGCGATCAGCGCGATCTCCGCCCCCAGCACGGCGAACAGCGCCAGCCCCAGCGCATCCGCCCAGAGCAGCGCCTTGAAACGGCTTTCGATGCGATGCGCGAAGAAGAAGACCAGCAGCGCCGCCGCGGCCGCGATCGCGGGCAGTTCCGGCTGCTTCAGCCAGAAGACCGGCGTGCGCCCCAGCAGCAGGTCCCGCACCGTGCCGCCGCCAAAGCCGGTGATCATGCCGATCAGCACGAAGCCCACCACATCCAGCTGCTTGCGGCTGGCCACCAGCGCGCCGGAGGCGGCGAAGACGGCGATGCCCAGAAGGTCCAGGACCTGCAGCGCGGTATCGAAGCGGCCCAAACTATTCGGCCGGGACAGCGAGCGGCCGCGCCGCCATCGCCGCGCTCTTCGCCTGGCCCATGCAGAGCAGGGAGGCCAGCAGCAGCGCGGCCGCCAGCGGCAGCACCAGCGCCGCCTGGCCCAGGTCGATCAGCCAGCCGAAGGGCACCGGCGTGATGGCCCCGCCCAGCGGCAGGCCGGAGGAGACGAAGCCGAAAACCTTGCCCATCTGCCCCGGTGGGATCGCGTCCTTCAGCATCACGTCGCGCGGCGTGCGGGAGGACCCCAGCGCCAGCCCCGCGGCGCCGGCCACCAGCGGCAGCAGCCAGTCCGGCATCCGCACCAGCCCCATCACCAGCAGCAGCGTGGCCGAGACCAGCGTCAGGATCACGATGAAGGCCAGGTGCTTCTTCGACCGGTCGGCGAACCAGCCGCCCACCAGAACGCCGCCCGTGGCGCCCATCATGTACCCGGTCAGCGCCAGGGAGGCGACGGCCACCGGCGTGCCCCAGAGCTCGCCCAGCACGGTGATGGCGAAGGCCTGGATCGCCGTGCCGGCCATGGCGGAGAGCAGGAAGAAGCCGAAGAACAGCAGGATGGGCCGCGACAGCAGCAATTCGCGCCCGCTCGGCCCGCCGGCCTGGCGCGCCTTGGGCTTGGCCTGGTCCTGCAGGATGCGGCTCTGCCACAGGATGGCGAGCACCACCGGCACGCCGATGAGGCCCAGGATCAGCAGCGCCGGCCGCCAGCCCATCACCAGCAGCATCCCCGCGATCACCGGCGGCCCCGCCGCGAAGCCGAGATTGCCCGTGAAGGTATGCATGGCGAAGGCGCGGCCGATGCGGCTGGGATGGATCGAGCCGCCGAGGATCGCGTAGTCCGCCGGGTGGATCACCGAATTGCCGATGCCGGACAGCACCGCCAGCAGCAGGATGGCCCAGTAGCCCGGTGCGAAGGCCATGGCGCCGATCGACAGCGCCATCAGCAGCACGCCGCCCACCAGGAAGGGCCGCGCGCCGTGCCGGTCCACCAGGAAGCCCACCGGCGTCTGCAGCGCGGCCGTCACGCCGCTCATCAGCGCCACCGCCAGGCCGAGCGCGGCGAAGGAGACGTCGAATTCGTCGCGCCAGACCAGGAACAGCGGCGGCAGGCACAGCATGTAGAAATGGCTGAGGAAATGCCCGGTGCCGATCAGCGCCAGGATGCGCGCATCCTGGCCGGTGGCGGGCGTCTCGGTGGCTGCGACCATGCCGCGCGGGCTCCTCTGGCTGCGGCAAAACTGCGCCCGGCCGAGGCCTGTGGTCAATCAGCCGGGCCAGTGCCAGGCCAGGTAGCCGGCATGGAGCGCCAGCAGCAGCGCCCCCTCCCGCGGCTCCCGTATCGCCAAGGCGCGGCGGAGCGGACGGCGATGGGGAGGACCAGCGCCGGGAGGCCCAGGATCAGCAGCAAGGGTGTTCAGGCCGCCGGACCCTCGGGCCTGCGCCGCGGCCAGGCCAGCGCCGCGATCCCGCCCAGCGCCACCAGCGCCGTCGCGGCGCGGGAGGCGGTGGCCGCGCCGGCCTCGCCCGCCAGCAGCGCCGGCAGCTGGGCCAGTGCGGAGCCGCCGCCGAAGAGCGCCAGGCCGCAGATGACGAGGCCCGTCACCTGTGCGGGCCGCGGCCGCTGCCAGGCGGCGAGCAGGGCGAGCGCGCCAAGCCCCGCCGGGATCAGCGCCGTCCAATGCACCGGCGGCGCCGGCAGCAGATAGCCGGCGAGGCCGATCGCCAGCAGCAGCGCGCCCAGGATGCGGAGCGTCCTGGCAGGATGGGTGGCGGTCATCTCGAACCCCTTCCGAGTCATGCGGCCAAGCCGCGTGGCCGGTTCGACATCACGCCGGCCGCCCAAAGGGCCGCGCGGCGCCAGAGGGGCCCGAACCGCCGCAGCAGATGGCCCGCCGCGCCCGGCTTTCAAGCAGGCTGCAGCAGCCCCGCCGCATCGACCACGAGGCGGTCCGCGAAGGCCGCCCGTGGCAGCGCCCGGAAGGCCGCATGCGGCACCAGGATGGCCACCACCTCCGCCTGGGCCAGCGCCGCCTGCACATCGACCAGCGCAACGCCCGCCCGCCCGGCCAGGGGCGGCGGCAGCGCCGCGAGCTGCGGATCGCAGCACAGCACCCGCCGCATGCCGTCGCGGGAGAGTTCCTCCGCGATGGCCAGCGCCGGGCTGGCGCGCAGGTCCCCGACATCCGCCTTGTAGGTCAGGCCGAGGCAGGCGACGGGCGCCCCCGGCGCCGCCAGGGCCCGGATCTCCGCCGCCACCTGGCCCGGCCGCGCCGCATTCACCGCGCGGGCGGCGCGGATCAGCGGGCTGCGGTCCGGCGCGGCCTCGGCCAGGAACCAGGGATCCACCGCGATGCAATGGCCGCCGACGCCCGGGCCGGGCCGCAGGATGGACACCCGCGGATGCCGGTTGGCGAGCGCGATGGCGGCCCAGGGGTCCACCCCCAGCGCGCCGCAGATCCCCGCCAGCTCATTGGCGAAGGCGATGTTCACGTCGCGGAACGCGTTCTCCGCGAGTTTGGCCAACTCCGCCGTGCGGCTATCGGTCAGCCAGCACTGGCCGGTGACGAAGCCGGCATAGACCTGCCGCGCCCGCTCCGCGCAATCGGGGGTCAGGCCGCCGATGATGCGGTCATTCGCCACCAGCTCCCGCAGCATGGAGCCGGGCAGGACGCGCTCCGGGCAATGCGCCAGGTGCACGCAGCCGGGCGGCGCGTCCTGTCCGCGGCCGGGAAAGACCAGGTCCGGCCGGGCGGCGGCGAGGCGCGCGGCCAGCGCCTCCGTCGTCCCCACCGGGCAGGTCGATTCCAGGATCACCAGATTGCCCGGCGCCAGCAGCGGCGCGATGGCATCCGTCGCGGCCTCGACGCAGGTGAGGTCCGCCCGGTGGCCGGGGCCGAGCGGGGTCGGCACGGCGATGAAGAAGACATCGGCCGGGGCCGGCACGGGCTGGGCGGTCAGCCGCCCCGTCGTCACCGCCGCCTGCAGCAGCATGGCGAGGTCCGGCTCGGAGAAATGCGCCTGTCCGGCCGCCACCGCGGCCACCACGCGGGGATCGGTGTCGCAGCCCACCACGGCATGGCCCCGGCTGGCCAGCATCGCCGCCGCCGGCAGCCCGATATAGCCCAGCCCCATCACGCAGAGGCGCTGCATCGCGCCTCCCACCAGGCGGCGATGCCGGCTGCGATGCGCTCCGCGGCGCGGCCATCGCCGAAGGGGAAGACCGGGCGGGCCATTGCGGCGAGGCGCGACGGATCCTCCAGCAGCGCCTGGGCGGCGGCGAGGATTCCCTCGGTCGTGGTGCCCACCACTTCCGCGGCGCCGGCGGCCACCACCTCCGGCCGCTCCGTCACCTCCCGCAGCACCAGCACCGGGCAGCCCAGCGCCGGGGCTTCCTCCTGCATCCCGCCGCTGTCGGTCAGCAGCAGGCTGGCGGCGCGCATCAGGGCGACGCTGTCGCAATGGGGCAGGGGGCCGAGCAGATGCACGCGCGGCACGCCCGCCAGCCGGCGGGTCACGGCATCCCGCACCTCGGGGTTGGGGTGCAGCGGCCAGACCAGCTCGACATCGCCCCGCGCGGCCAGCGCTGCCACGGCGTCCGCGATGCGCAGCAGCGGCGCGCCCCAATTCTCCCGCCGATGCGCGGTGACCAGCAGCAGGCGGCGCCCCGGGGCGATGGCCACCGGCACCACGCCGGTGCGGCGGGCACGGAACAGCGCATCGATGCCGGTATTGCCGGTGACGAGGATCTGGCCACGGCCGTATTCGGCCCGCAGATGCGCCGCCGCGGCCTCCGTCGGCGCGAAGCGCAGCGCCGCCATGGCGTCGATCGAGACGCGGTGGAATTCCTCCGGCCAGGGATTCGCCAGGTCGCCGGAGCGCAGCCCCGCCTCCACATGTCCGACCGGGATGCCGGCCTGATGCGCGGCCAGCGCGGTGGCGAAGGCGCTCAGCGTATCGCCCTGCACCAGCACGAGATCCGGCCGCGCGGCGGCGATGGCGCCCGCCACGGCGGTCAGCAGATAGCCGGTGAGCAGCGGCAGGCCGCTGCCGGGCGGCAGGGCGCCGAGGTCGATCTCCGCCCGTTCGCCGAATTCGGCCAGCACATCGGCCACCAGCGCCGCATGCTGCCCGGTGGCGCAGGAGATCGGGCGCAGCCCGGGGCGGGCGCGCAGCGCGGCCAGCACCGGCATCATCTTGATCGCCTCCGGCCGCGTGCCGAAGACCACCAGGATGCGGCAGCCGGGCAGGGGCGGGGCGAAGGCATTCACGGCGCCTGGGTCCCCAGCGTCTCCCTGATGAAGCCGACGAGCGGTTCCACCACCTGGCTGCGGCCCTCGGCATCGCCGAAGACCGCCATTTCCACCACGCCGAGCTCGGGCAGGCCCGTCACCTCCCGCAGCCCGGCCGGGAAGCCGCTGCGGCCGAGCACGGTCAGGGCGAAGCCGGCCTGGGCGGCTGCCGCCAGCCCCAGCAGGCTGTCGCAGGTGAAGACCGGCTCGCAGGCGATGCCGGCACGGGAAAGGGCGCGCAGCGCACGCTCGCGGAACATGCAGCCCTCCGGCAGCAGGGCCAGCGGCAGGGGGCGGTCGGCCGGCAGCTGCCAGTCCGGCGCCGCGGCCCAGACCACCGGCTCGGTCCAGATCGGCACGCCCGCCACCTCGCCATCCCGGCGCTTGCCGAGCACGAGATCGAGCCCGCCGGCCGCCTGCTTGGCACGCAGATCGTGGCTGCGGCCCACCTCCACCTCCAGCCGCGCCTCGGGATAGGTGCGGGCGAAGCGGGCGAGGATATGGGCCAGGCTGCGCGGCACGAAGTGATCGGCGACGCCGAGCCGGAGGCGGCCGGCCACCGCCGGGGCCACCATCCGCCGCACCGCCTCATCGTTCAGGGCCAGCATGCGGCGGGCATAGGCGAGCAGCGTCTCGCCTTCCGCCGTCAGCTCCACCCGCCGGCTGGTGCGGCGGAAGACCGGGCGGCGCACCAGATCCTCCAGCCGCTTGACCTTGAGGGAGACGGCGGATTGGGTCAGGCCCAGCAGCCCGCCCGCCGCGGTGAAGCCGCCCTGCTCGGCAACCATCACGAAGCAGCGCAGCAGATCCAGGTCGAGGTCGGGAATACGCATGATTCGCCGATGATGGTGAATCAGACGTAAACGGGCAACTGCCGGTTGAAGATGTCGTGAGGTTGGTTACAAATTCCGGGGCAGGCCGAAGCCTGCCCCGGGATGCGCCTCAGATATCCTCGTCGTAGCCGCCGCCATCGTCATAGGCGCTGGCATCGTCCTGGTAGCCGGTCGCATCCTGCTGCCCGCCCGGATCGGTCCAGGGGGAGGAGGTGGGCACGGCCTCCTGGGCGAAGTCGCCGGCCGCGGTGGTCGCCGCTTCCGCCGCGCCGCCGCCGAGCGCGCCCATCAGCGCATTGCCCAGCATCATGCCGCCGGCCACGCCGACCGCCGTCATCATCGCGGTGCGCATGAAGCCGCCGGACTGGCCCTGCTGCAGCGCCTGCGGGTTGTAGCCCGGCGGGTATTGCGGCTGCGGCTGCGGCCGGGTGCGCATCATCGGGCGCTGCTGCTGGCCGCCGCCGAACAGCCCGCCGAACATGCCGCCGCGCGGCTGCTGCTGGGCCTGCTGCGCCTGCACCTGCGCCTGCTCCAGCTCCCATTCCAGCTGCTGGATGCGGTTCTGCATCTCGACCAGCGCGTGCTCCTGCACGAAGGCGGTCTGGGTGATGCGGTAGCGCGCCTCCGGATAGCGGGCGAACAGCTCGCCGATCAGCCGGTCCGCCTCCGGATCCACCGGCGGCAGCGGCTGCGCCGGCTGCTGCTGGCCCCCGCCCAGCGCCCCCCAGGGCGAGGCCGGGCGCGGCGGCGCCGCGCCGGCAGCGCCGCTCACCCGCTCCACATAGCCGGTGATGATCCGGCGTTCCTCGTCCGTCATGGTCCCTTGCTTCCTCTGCCCTATGCCGGCTCGCGGGCCGGAGTGGCCCGATTCCTTACCGACATTTCATCCGGAGCCGGAATTGGCCCGGCCGCCCGGAATTTTCAAGCGGCGCTGTCGTGACGTTCAGTGTCCGATGCGCGCCGGCAGGCCCAGCCGCCGCCACTCGATCACCGGGCAGCGATCCATCACCACGACGAGCCCCGCCGCGCGCGCCCGGGCGGCGGCGGCGGCATCCACCACGCCGAGCTGCAGCCAGACCGAGCGCGCCCCGAGCCGCACCGCCTCATCCACCACCGCGCCGGCCTCGGCGCTGCGACGGAAGACATCGACCATGTCGAGCGGCGCCGCCGCCTCCAGCCCGGCCAGCACCGGGCGGCCATGGATCGCCTGGCCGGCCAGCGTCGGATTCACCGGCACCGCGTCATAGCCACGGTCCAGCAGGAAGCCGAACACGCCATGGCTCGGCCGGTCCGGCCGCGTGGAGGCCCCCACCACGGCGATGCGCCGCGTGGCCAGCAGAAGATCGCGAATCGCCGTGTCATCCATGGCCGGAGGATGGGCCGGTGCCGCGCCTTGGGGAAGGCCGCGATGGCAGGCGCCAAGGCAAGGGTGGACCCGCGCCGCCGGCTGGACTACCGGGTGTTCCAGGACTCGTTCTGGAACAGGGGCGAGTCACCTGCGCCCGCCCAGCCGCCAGGCGTCTTGGACAATCTCTCTGGGCCAAGGGGGTTACCGGTCATGTCGACACGCCGCCATCTGTTGCTGTCCCTGCCATGTCTGATGGCCGCCTGCGCAGCGCGGGAGGAGCCGCTGGCGCCGCTGCAGCCCCTGGTCACCGGCTACCGGCACCTGACACCGCTGCGGCTGAACGTGCTCGAGATCGAGATCGGCCAGCCCCTGCCGGGCACCATCCAGGTGATCGAGCCGGCGCCGATGCGGCCGGAGGTCGAGATGCGGCGGATGGCCGAGCAGCGCCTGGTGCCGATCGGCACGGAGGGGCGGGCGCGCTTCCTCATCACCAATGCGCGCTTCACCCGCCAGACCCTGGCGCAGTCGGGCGGCATCAGCGCGATGTTCGCCGGCGAGCCCGGGGAGCGGCTGGCGGTGGAGCTGGCCTGCCGGGTGGAGATCCTCTCGGGCGACGGCACGCGGGTGGCTTTCGTGGAGGCGCAGGTGCAGCGCCTGCAGACGGTGGCGGATGGGGCCAGCGGCGCGACCCGCCGCCAGGCGGCGGAGGAGGTGGTGCGCCAGGCGATGGAGGCGATGAACGTGGAATTCGAATTCCAGCTGCGCCGGACCCTGCGCGCCTGGCTGGCCGAGGGCGCGACGCCGACCGCGCCGGCCCCGGCGCCGGTGGAGCGCGAGGATCTGCCGGGCGGGGCGCCGCGCATATGAGCGTCACCTTCAGCAATCCGGAGGGCGTGCACGCCCCCGGCGCCCGCTATGCCCATGCCGCGCTGGTGGAGGGGCCGGGACGCCGCCTGGTGATCTCGGGCCAGATCGGCGTGGCCCCTGATGGCACGGTGGTGGCCGCCGGGGCGGACCAGATCGCCCAGGCCTTCCGCAATCTGCGCGCGGTGCTGGCGGCGCATGGCATGGCGCCGGAGCATATCGTGAAGCTGGGCGTCTTCCTGACGGACCGGGCGCTGATCCCAGCCTTCCGGGCGCAGCGGGATGCGGTGCTGGGGCCGATCTGCCCCTGCAGCACGCTGCTGATCGTGGCCGGCCTGGCCGATCCGCGCTTCGTCTTCGAGGTGGAGGCGGAGGCGTTCTTGGCCTCGGGCGCTGGCGCAGCCTCCGGCGGCTGAAGATCGACAGGGCGGCCTGTCCGGGCGGATTCAATCCGCCGGCCTTGCGGTTTCCGCCAGCAGCCAGGCCTGGAAGGCGCTCATCGCGGCGCTGGGCGCGCGGGAATGCAGCCGCGTCAGCCAGTACTGTCCCAGGCTGACCTCGGCCGCGAAGGGCCTGGCCAGCCGCCCCTGGCGCAGGTCGCGGGTGAACAGCCGCAGCGGCAGCAGGGCCACGCCGGCGCCCTGCGCCGCCGCTTCCGCCAGGGCCAGCGAGGAATCGAAGACGAAGCCGCGCAGCGGCGGGCTGTCCAGGCCGAGGGCCGCGAACCAGCGCGGCCATTCCTCGGCGCGGTAGGAGCGCAGCAGCGTCTCCCCCGCCAGGTCCGCGGGGTGGCGCAGCCGGGCGGCCAGGGCGGGGGTGCAGGCCGGTGCCAGTGGCGCGTCGAGGAGGGGGATCGCCTCGGTCCCGTGCCAGGCGCCGTCACCGAAGCGGATGGCGGCGTCCAGCCCCTCGCCAGCCAGGTCCACGCGATTGTTGTTGGTCTGGATGCGCAGGTCGATGAGGGGGCAGGCGGCGCGCATGCGCTCCAGCCGCGGCAGCAGCCAGCCGAGGGCGAAGCTGCTGACCACGCCGAGCGTCAGCACCTCCCGCGCCTGTCCCGCCTCGAAGCGCTCCAGCCCGCGGCCGAGGCGGTGGAAGGCCTCCGCGATCTCGGGCAGCAGGGCGGCGCCTTCATCGGTCAGGGCGATGCCGCGCGGCAGGCGCCGGAACAGGGGCACCCCGAGCATCTCCTCCAGCCCCTTCACCTGGTGGCTGATGGCGGCCTGGGTGACGCGGAGCTCCAGCCCGGCGCGGGTGAAGCTGAGATGGCGCGCCGCGGTCTCGAAAGCGCGGAGGGCGTTCAGGGGCAGGTTCGGCCGCATACGGAGACCCAAGATTTTCTCATGCTTTTCCCGAGAATTACCCGTTTGTCGAGGGGGCATCGTCGCTCTAATGGGCCGCCCCATCCTTGGAGAGAGGGCGATGACGATGCGACGGCGGAGCATGATGACGGGGCTGGGTGTCGCGGGCCTCTGGACCGCGATGCCTTGGCGGGGGGTCCAGGCGACCGTGCCGGAGCCGGCGCTCACCGCCAGGCTGGCGGAGCTTGAAAAGGGCACTGGCGGGCGGCTGGGCGTGGCGCTGCTGGACCTGGGCAGCGGGCGGCAGGCCGCGCATCGGGGGGCGGAGCGCTTCCCGATGTGCAGCACCTTCAAGCTGCTGGCCGCCGCCGCCGTGCTGCGGCGCGTCGAGGCCGGGGAGCTGAGGCTGGACCAGCGGCTGCGCTTCCGCCGGGCCGACCTGGTCCCCTATTCCCCGGCGACCGAGGCGCATGCCGATGGCCCGGGCATGACCCTGGCGGCGCTGTGCGAGGCGGCCGTGACGCTCAGCGACAATACGGCGGCCAATCTGCTGCTGGGCCAGCTGGGCGGACCGGAGGGGCTGACCGCCCAGCTGCGCCGCTGGGGCGACCCGGTGACCCGGCTGGACCGGTGGGAGCCGGCGCTGAACGAGGGCATCCCGGGCGACCCGCGCGACACCACGACGCCCGAGGCGATGCTGGCGCTGATCCGGACGGTGACGCTGGGGGATGGGCTTTCCGAGGCGGGGAAGGCACAGATGATGGCCTGGCTGCGTGGCAACCGCACCGGCGACCGGCAACTCCGCGCCGGCTTGCCGGAGGGTTGGACGGCGGCCGAGAAGACCGGCAGCAACGGGCGCAGCATCGCCAATGACGTGGGGTTGCTGCTGCCGCCGGGCGGGCGGCCGCCGGTGCTGGTCACCGCCTACCTGGCCGAGGCCACCATCCCGGCGGCACAGCAGCCGGCGGTGCTGGCCGCGGTGGCGCGGGCCGCGGTGGCGGCTTTCGGCCCCGGCGCAACGCCGGGGCGGTGATCGTCCCGGCCGATCGGCCGCCCGGCCGCCCACCCGCCTTGCGGCGGGTGCAGGCCGCGCGCCTTCGGCCGAGCGGCGCTCAGGCCTCCGCGCTGCCGCGCGGCGCGCCGATCATCGCCAGGAACTCGCGCCGGGTGGAGGCATCGTCTCGGAAGGCGCCGAGCATGCGGCTGGTGACCATGGAGACGCCCGGCTTGTGGATGCCGCGCGTGGTCATGCACTGGTGCTGCGCCTCGATCACCACGGCGACGCCCTTGGGCTTCAACACCTGCTCGATGGTATTGGCCACCTGCGCTGTCAGCTTCTCCTGGATCTGCAGGCGCTTGGCATAGGCTTCCAGCACCCGGGCGAGCTTGGAGATGCCGACGACGCGGCCGTCCGGGATATAGGCGATATGCGCGCGGCCGATGATCGGCACCAGGTGGTGCTCGCAGTGGGACTCCAGGCGGATGTCGCGCAGCACCACCATCTCGTCATAGCCGTCCGTCTCCTCGAAGGAGCGGGCGAGGAGTTCGACCGGGTCCGTCTCATAGCCGGAGAAGAATTCGCCATAGGCGCGGGCGACGCGGGCCGGGGTGTCCAGCAGGCCTTCGCGCGAGGGGTCGTCGCCGGCCCAGAGCAGCAGCGTGCGGACGGCGGCCTCCGCCTCCTCCCGCGTCGGGCGGATGGGGGTGGCGGGCTGGTCGGCGCCGAGGGTGCGGGCGGGGGTCTGAATGTTCAAGATCAGGTTCCTATCGGCATCTCGTCACGGCGAAGGCAGCTTGCCCCCGCCGCGGCGCGCCCTGTGGAAAGGCAGAGGTGGAGACTGGCACGGCAAGGCAGATGGGGGTGGTCGGAAATCCCGCAATGGTGATCCGTAACCGTTCTGGAACGCCCGAATCAGGCAGTCGATGTCAGGCCGGCGGCTCGCCCTGGACCGGGTGGCTGCCCATGGCGCGCAGCAGCACGGTGATGGCGCGCGCCGCCTCCTCCACCGCATCCGGGTCATTGCCCTTGGCCACCAGCGCCACGCCGCCGCCGCCCATGCGGTAGTAGGGATAGCTGCCGATGTCGAGTTCCGGCCAGCGTGCCTGGATCGCGGCCAGCCCCTCCGCGATGCGGCCTTCCATCACGCCATCCGCATGCACGGCGCGCGACGCGATGGGCGGGCCGCCGGCCAGCGTCGGCGCCAGGGATTCGAACATCGCCTGCATGATGCGCGGCACGCCGGCCATGACATGCACATTGCCCATGGTGAAGCCGGGGGCGATGGAGATGGCATTGTCGATCAGCGTGGCACCGCGCGGCATGGTGGCCATGCGCTGCCGGGCGGCGTTGAACTCGCCGGGCTTGTAGTGGCGTTCCATCCGCGCCCAGGCTTCGGGATGGGGTTCCCAGGGCACGCCGAAGGCGCCGGCGACGCATTCGCTGGTGATGTCGTCATGCGTCGGGCCGATGCCGCCGGTGGTGAAGACGTGGTCGAACTTCTGCCGCACCTCGTTCAGCGTGGCGATGATGGTGGCGCGCACATCGGGGATGATGCGGACCTCGCGCAGCGGAATGCCGATCTCGCCCAGGCGGGTCGCGAGGAAGTTGATATTGGCGTCCTTGGTGCGGCCGGAGAGCACCTCATTGCCGATCACCAGCAGGCAGGCGGTGGGGTTCAACATGCGAGGGTGTCCGGCGACCAGAGGGGAATGGCGAGGCGCGCTGCCAGGTCGGCCAGGCGCCGGTCGAAGGTGGCGAGCGGCAGGCCGCGCGCACGCGCGACCGTCAAATAGAGGCAGTCGAACAGGCCGTGACGTTCCGTGGTCGCCATGGCCGTGGCATCCTTCAGAAGATCGACCTGGCCGATCAGTTCGCACCCGATGCTCTCCAGGTCGATCAAGGCGGCCGTGGCGGTGCCCTTCGCGAGTTCACCGCGGCGTTCCTTCTTGAGCAGAACGGCTGCCGTCTCAAGCAGCAGGATATCCGGTGCGACGAATGTGGCACCTTCGGCCAGAAGACGGAGCGCTAGCGACGTCTCGGCCTCGCCCACGAACCATTTCACGGCCACCGAGGCGTCGAGCACGAGCTTCACGCAGCCTCGTCGCCGGCCATTTCGTCCTTGCCGTCGCGAAGGTCGCGCAGCAGCGTGCTGCTGTCGCAGCTCGAGACAGGCTGTGCGGCCAGCCGCGCCCGCAGCCGCGCCACGATCTCGGCGCGGGTTTCGCTGGCGTCGCGGGTCAGCAATTCTCGTACATAGCCTTCCAGGGAATTGCCGCGCGCGGCCGCCTTGCGCTTCAGCGCCTCGACCACCGCCTCCTCGACCTGCCGCACCAGCACCTGGGCCACGACCGCCTCCTGCTATCTTTGAGTGATAGCATTGCATGCGAAAGCCCGCTACAGGAAATCCCGCAGCATCGCCACCAGCGGCTTGTCGGCCGGCGGCATGGCATAGTCGGCCAGCTTGTTCGGCCGCACCCAGGCCAGGGCCTGGCCCTCCAGCGGCTGCACCCGGCCTTCCCAGCGACGGCAGAGATAGAGGGGCATCACCAGGTGCCGCTCCCCCAGCGGGTGGCTGGCGAAGGTGAAGGGGGCAAGGCAGCTCGCCGCCACGTCGATCCCCAACTCTTCCTTCAATTCGCGGATCAGCGCGTCTTCCGGCGTTTCGCCGGCATGCACCTTGCCGCCGGGGAATTCCCAGAGGCCCGCCATGGGCTTGCCCTCCGGCCGCCGCGCCAGCAGCACGCGGCCATCGCTGTCGATCAACGCACAGGCGGCGACCAGCAGGATGTGACGCGCCGTGCCTTCCAGCACGGGCGCCGCCTCGGCCACCGCGGGGGGAAGGTCGGCGCGGGTCATTTCGAAGAGTTTTACCGGCATGGAGCCGCCGCGCGCCATGAAATCCCGCACGCCCTCCCCGGTCTCCCGAAAACCGATGCGGCGCAGCACGGCCTGGCTGCGGCTATTCTCGATCAGGGCGGAGGCGACCAGCCGGTCCAGCTCCAGGTTCGCCAGCGCCCAGCTGCTGAGGCGGGCGGCCGCCTCCGGCCCCACGCCATGGCCCCAGAAGCGCCGGCCGATCCAGTAGCCCAGCTCCGCCTCCCGCTTCGCGGCATTGCGGGTCAGGCCGATGCAGCCCACCAGCACCTCCCGCTCCCCCGGCTCGCCGGCCTGTTCCAGGCCGGTGATGGCCAGGTGCCAGGCGGTGCCTTCGGCCATTTGGGCGCGGGTGGAGGCGATCCAGTCATCCGCCAGCGCGCGCGGATAGGGGAAGGGCACGCGGGCCAGGGTCTTGGCCACTTCCCAGTCATTCACCAGCCGGTGCAGCTCCGCCGCATCCTCCGGCCGCAGGGGGCGGAGCGTCAGCCGGTCCGTGCGCAGCGGCTGGAAGGGCGGCGGCGCCAGGGGGTCATCCTCTGGCAAATCGAGGGCTTCGGATGGGGGCACCATGAATATCGCCATGCGGGGAGTTCGCAGGTCCAAGGCCTTGCCGACCCACCGGCGGGCGGCCCCCCTCTATGGGCCATTGGCGCCCCCGCGTCATGGTCCGAACGGGATTTTGCGGCATCCATGCCGCAGTGTGGCCGATTGGCCGCAGATCAGCTCCGATACGACCCGTTGATGTCGATGTAGCCATGCGTCAGGTCGCAGGTCCAGGCGGTGGCCTTGCCGCGGCCGAGCGCCAGGTCGACGGTGATCTGGACTTCCCGCCCCTTCATATGGGCGATCACCGGCGCCTCGTCATAGCCCGGCACCACGCTGCCTTCGCGCGCCATCCAGGTGCCGCCGACGCCCACGGAAAGCAGGTCCCGATCCGCGGGTTCGCCGGCCTTGCCCACCGCCATGACGATGCGGCCCCAATTGGCGTCCTCGCCGGCGATCGCGGTTTTGACCAGGGGCGAATTGGCGATGCTCATGGCGATGCGATGCGCTGACTTGTTCGTCACCGCGCCGGTCACATCGATGCGGATCAGCTTCTGGGCGCCCTCGCCATCGCGCGCCACCATCAAGGCGAGGTCCATCAGCACCTCATGCACCGCGCGGGCAAAATCCTTCAGCATCTTGCCGCCCTCGGCCGGCACGCGGGGGTGTTTCGCGGCGCCGGTGGCGAAGAGCAGCACCGTGTCGCTGGTGGAGGTATCGCTGTCCACCGTCACGCAGTTGAAGGATTTCTGGGTGCCCTTGGCGAGGATCGCCTGCAGGGCGGCCGCCGGCACCTTCGCATCGGTCGCCAGGAAACACAGCATGGTCGCCATGTCGGGCGCGATCATGCCGCTGCCCTTGGCGATGCCGCTGACCGTCACGGTCGTCTCGCCGATCTTCGCCGTGCGGGTCGCGCCCTTGGGGAAGGTATCGGTGGTCATGATGGCCCGCGCCGCGCCGGCCCAGCCGTCATCCTGCAACTGGCCGAACAGCGGCGGCAGCGCGGCCACCAGCTTCTCGGTCGGCAGCTTCTCGCCGATCACGCCGGTGGAGGCGAGGAAGACCTCGCCCGGCTTGCAGCCCGCCAATTCGGCCATGGCCTTGGCGGTCTGCGCGCAGGTCTCGCGCCCGGCCTTCCCCGTGAAGACGTTGGAATTTCCGGCGGTGACGACCAGGGCCCGGGCCTTGCCGCCCTTCAGCGCCGCCCGGCACCAGTCGATCGGCGCGCCGGGGCATTTGTTACGGGTGAAGACGCCGGCCACGCTGGTCCCCGCGGGGAAGACCATCATCGTCACATCCTCGCGCGCCTTGTAGCGGATCCCGGCGCGGCCGGAGCCGAGGCGCAGGCCCGCCACCGGGGGCATCTCGGGCAGCGGCAGCGCGAGCGGGGAGACGGGAAGGTCCTTGCCAGCCATCTTCTTGGTCTCTTAGCGACGAGGTTGGGCCGCCGGCGGCGCGGCGCCGTCGAGCAGGGAGGGGGCGGGCGCGGCCGGCAGCGGGCTGCCATCCATGGCGAAGCGTTCGATCCGGGCAGCCAGGCGGATGCGCTCCACCTCCGCCGTCACCGCCTCCTCGAAGGCCCGCTGGCGCAGCGCCTCGCGCGCATCCTCGAAGGCCGGCGGCGGCACGGCGCGGCGCTCCTCCACCTTGATGACATGCCAGCCGAACTGGGTCCGCACCGGGTTCTCCGAGATCTGGCCGGGCTGCATGGCGAAGGCGGCGGCGGCGAATTCCGGGATCATGTCGCTGCGCTTGAAGAAGCCGAGGTCGCCCCCCTCCCGCGCGCCGGGGCCGGTGGAGCGGCGGCGGGCCACTTCGGCGAAATCGGCGTTGGGCCGGCGGGCCTCGGTCAGCGCGGTGCGGGCCTCGGCCTCTGTGGGGACCAGGATGTGGCGGGCGCGCACCTCCTCCTCCGCCGCGCGGCCGGCCACCTCGCGCTGGTAGCGGGCGCGCAGCGCCTCCTCCGTCATCTGCGGCGCGACGGCGCGGGTGATGAGGGCCTGCTGCAGCGCCTCCTCCTCCGCCCGGCGCAGGCGGGCCTGCACCTCCGGGTCGTTCGCCAGGCCCTGGGCGCGGGCGGCGGCGGTGATCGCCTTCTGGGTGATCATCTGGTCCAGCAGCAGCGGCATCAGCATGGGCGCCGGCATGGCGCGCAGCTCCTCCGGCAGGCGCGTCGCCTCGTCCTGCAGCTCCGAGAGGCGGATCTCGGCGCCATCGACGCGGGCCACCACCGGGTCCTGGCCGGCGGGGGCGGGGGCGGGGGCCTGGGCCAAGGCCGGGCCTGCCGCCAGGGCCGTGCTCAGCAGCAGGGTGGCGAGGAGCGAAGCCTTGCGGCGCATCGGGGGGGTTTCCGTCATGACCGGCGGAAGATGGCCGATGCGGGGGGGCGCCACAAGGCGGCCCGGAAGCGGGTGATCCGGCGCCTCTCGTTGACGTGGCAGGGGCGTGCGCCTATCTCTCCGGCCTCGCGCCCCAGCCCGAATTGGGCCTTGCGCCCCCGAGGCCCGGGCGCGACCCCGTGACGCTGCTGGTCTTCTCAGTGCGGGTCGGAGACAGCTTTCCCCCATGTTCCAACGCCTTGTCCGCGCCGTTTTCGGGAATTCCAATGACCGGGCGCTGAAGCGCTTCCAGGCGCGGGTTCCCTCCATCAATGCGCTGGAGCCTGCGCTGGCCGCCCTGTCGGATGAGGCGCTGCGCGGCAAGACGGCGGAATTCCGCGCCCAGCTCGCCGCCGGGCGGACGCTGGACGATATCCTGCCGGAGGCCTTCGCCACGGTGCGGGAGGGCGCCAAGCGGGCGCTGGGCATGCGGCACTTCGACGTGCAGATGATCGGCGGCATGGTGCTGCATGACGGCCGCATCGCCGAGATGAAGACGGGCGAGGGCAAGACCCTGGTCGCCACCCTGCCGGTCTATCTGAATGCGCTGCCCGCCAAGGGCGTGCATGTGGTGACCGTGAACGATTATCTCGCCAGCCGCGACGCGGAATGGATGGGCAAGCTCTACGGCTTCCTCGGCCTGACCACCGGCACCATCGTGCACGGCAAGTCCGACGAGGAGCGCCGCGAGGCCTATCACTGCGACATCACCTACGGCACCAACAACGAATTCGGCTTCGACTATCTGCGCGACAACATGAAGTACCGGCTGGAGGAGATGGTCCAGCGCGACTTCGCCTATGCCATCGTCGACGAGGTGGACAGCATTCTCGTCGACGAGGCGCGCACGCCGCTGATCATCTCCGGCCCATCCGACGACAGCAGCGACCTGTACCAGCGCGTGAACGCGGTGATGAAGGAGCTGGTGAAGGACACCTCGCTCTATGAGAAGGACGAGAAGTTCAAGACCGTCCATCTGATCGAGGCGGGGACGGAGGCGCTGGAGGCGGCGCTAACCGAGGCCGGGCTGCTGACCGAGGGCGCGCTGTATGACAGCGCGAACGTGACCCTGGTGCACCACGCCAACCAGTCGCTGCGCGCGCATGTCCTCTTCACCAGGGACGTCGACTACATCGTCCGGCAGGACAAGGTCGTCATCATCGACGAATTCACCGGCCGCATGATGGAAGGCCGCCGCTATTCGGAAGGCCTTCACCAGGCGCTGGAAGCCAAGGAAGGCGTGACGGTCCAGCCCGAGAACCAGACCCTCGCCTCCATCACCTTCCAGAACTATTTCCGGCTGTACCCGAAGCTCGCCGGCATGACCGGCACGGCCTCGACCGAGGCCGATGAATTCGCCGAAATCTACAAGCTGGAAGTGGTGGAGATCCCGACCAACGTGCCGGTGGCGCGCATCGATTCGGATGACGAGGTCTACAAGTCGGCGCGCGAGAAGTATGAGGCGGTGGCGGCGCTGATCGCGGAGGCGCGGGAGCGCGGCCAGCCGACCCTGGTCGGCACCACCAGCATCGAGAAGTCGGAGCTGATCTCGGAACTGCTTAAGCAGAAGGGCGTGCCGCACCAGGTGCTGAACGCCCGCTTCCACGAACAGGAAGCCGGCATCGTGGCCCAGGCCGGCCGCCCCGGCTCCGTCACCATCGCCACCAACATGGCCGGCCGCGGCACGGACATCCAGCTGGGCGGCAACGCCGACATGCTGGCCCGCGCCGAGGTGGGCAATAGCGACAGCCCCGAATACGAGGCGGCGCTGGCCCGCCACAAGGCGGAGGTGGAGGCGATCCGCCCCGCGGTGAAGGCCGCCGGCGGCCTGCTGGTGATCGGCACGGAGCGGCACGAGAGCCGGCGCATCGACAACCAGCTGCGCGGCCGCTCCGGCCGCCAGGGCGACCCGGGCGCCAGCCGATTCTTCCTCTCCCTCGAAGACGACCTGATGCGCATCTTCGGTAGCGACCGCATGGGCGGGATGCTCCAGAAGCTCGGGCTGAAGGAGGGTGAAGCCATTGTTCACCCTTGGATCAACAAGGCCCTGGAGAAGGCACAGAAGAAGGTCGAAGCCCGCAACTTCGATACTCGGAAAAATCTGCTGAAGTACGACGACGTCATGAACAACCAGCGCAAGGAGGTCTATGCCCAGCGCAAGGCCTTCATGATGGCGCCGGACGTGGCGGAGACGGTGGCCGAGATGCGGCGGGAGACGATCGGCAAGCTGGTCGATACCGCCATCCCGGAAAACGCCTATCCCGAGCAATGGGACCTGGCCGGGCTGCAGGAGAAGGTGCTGGCCGTGCTGGGCCTCGACCTGCCGGTGGCGGCCTGGGCGCAGGAGGAGGGCATCGACGAGACCCAGGTGCGCGAGCGCCTGGTGAAGGCGGCGGAGGAAAGCTACGCCGCCCGCGTTGCCAATATCGGCACCGAGCTGATGCGCATGGTCGAGAAGTCCCTGCTGCTGCAGATCTTCGACGCGGTGTGGAAGGAACACCTGCTGGCGCTGGACCATCTGCGCCAGGGCATCGGCCTGCGCGCCTATGGCCAGCGGGACCCGCTGAACGAATACAAGTCCGAGGCCTTCAACCTGTTCAACGGCATGCTGGAGGATCTGCGGGAGCGCACCACCAGCGTGCTGATGCGCATCGACATCCGCCCGGACGCCCCGCCGCCGATGCCGGAGCCGGTGCAGGTGATGGACATGCGCCACCCCGCGCCGGACGGCGGGATGGGCGAGCTGGAATATGCCGATGCGCCGCCGCCGGCCTATGGCGCGGCCACGCAGGCGGCGCGCGCGCCGATGACGGCGCAGGCGGTGGACCCGAACGACCCCGCCACCTGGGCCGCCACGCCGCGCAACGCGCCTTGCCCCTGTGGGTCGGGCAAGAAGTACAAGCACTGCCACGGGCGGGCCTGAGCCCGCCCCAACCTCAGCCTGGGCTGCGGCAGGTCTCGTAGAGGAACCAGGCGCGGCGCTCGGCCTCGTCGATCCAGACCTCGATCAGGCTCGCCGTTGCGACGTCGCTGTAGCCGTCGCACAGCTCATGCAGCCGGCGCAGCTCCGCCACCAGCTGCTTCGTGTCGCCATGCAGCTCCGCCAGCATGTCATGCGGCGCGACGAAGGCGGCGTCATTGTCGAGGATGCGCTGGCGCCGCGCGATCTCGCCGATCGAGCGGATCGTGCTGCCGCCGATCTTCCGCGCCCGCTCCGCGATCACGTCGGTCATGGCGAAAAGCTGCTCGCCCTGCTCGTCCAGCAGCAGGTGGTAGTCCCGGAAGTTCGGGCCGCTCATGTGCCAGTGGAAATTCTTGGTCTTCAGGTACAGCGCGAAGACATCCGCGAGCAGCCCGGCGAGGCCGGCCGCGATGTCGCGCGTCGCCTCCGCGCCGAGGTCGGTGGGCGTGCCCAGGAAGCGCGCCGACAGGATCGTCTGGCTGGCAGGCTGTGACATGTCGAGCTCCTTTGCCTTGAGGCTTTGCGGAGCAGACAGCTTCGCGGCCCGGCCGCCAATCCAGACATTGGTATAGCCGGGCCCACCCTTTTCGCGTTCAGGCGGCGCGCAGGCGGTTCACCAGGCTGCCGACCTCGGCGCGCAGCGTCTCGCCCTGCCGCGCCACATCCTCCGTGCCGTTGCGCAGGTCGCGCAGCGCGGCGGAGGTCTCGGCGATGCCGGCATTCACGCCCTCGACCTGCGCCGAGACCTCGCTGGTGCCCGACGCCGCCTCGCCCACATTGCGGGCGATCTCCTGCGTCGCCGCGCCCTGCTCCTCCACCGCCGTGGCGATGCTGGCGGCGATCTCGCTGGAGCGTTCGACCGTGGCGCCGATGCCGCGGATGGCGTCCACCGCCTGGTCCGTCGCGCCCTGCATGGCGGCGATCTGCGCGCTGATCTCCTCCGTCGCCTTGGCGGTCTGCGCCGCCAGGGTCTTCACCTCGGAAGCCACCACCGCGAAGCCCTTGCCGGCCTCGCCGGCACGGGCCGCCTCGATCGTGGCGTTCAGCGCCAGCAGGTTGGTCTGGGCGGCGATGTCGCCGATCAGGCGCACGACCTCCCCGATCCGCCCCGCCGCCTCGGCCAGGGACCGCACGGTGGCATCGGTGGCGCGGGTTTCCTCCGAGGCACGCCGCGCGATATCCGCGGCCTCGGTCACCTGGCGATTGATCTCGGCGCCGGTGGCGGCCATCTGCTCGGTCGCCGCGGCCACCGTCTGCACATTGGCGCTGGCCTGGGTGGCGCCGGCCGCGGCGGCGATCGCCTGTTCGCTGGTGCGCTCGGCGCCATGGGTCAGGGTGCCCACCGTCGCCTGCAGCTCGGTCGCCGCGCCGGCCAGCGTGGCGCTGACGCCGCCCACCGTGCGCTCCAGCTCATCGGCGATGGCGCGCTGCGCCGCGAGCCGTGCCTCCTCCGTCCGCAGCCGCTCGGCCGCGGCCTCGGCCTCCAGCGCACGGCCGCGGGCCGTGTTCTCCTTCAGCACGGCCACGGCCTTGGCCAGCGCGCCCAGCTCGTCCTGCCGCGCCTCGCCCTCGACGGTGACGGAAAGGTCGCCGCCGGCGATGCGGGAGACCTGGTCGGCCAGCCGCGTCATCGGCCGCGCCACGCTGCGGGCCAGGGCGAAGCCGCAGAACAGGGCGATGACCGCGGCCGCCAGGGTGCCCAGGCCGAGCATCAGCCGCGCATCGCTGAAGGCCTCCTGCTGCGCGGCCGTGCGCTCCACCAGCAGCTGGCGTTCCACGGCGGAGATTTCCGCCGCCTTGCCACGCAGCGCATCCATCGAGGCCTTGCCCAGCCCCTGTTCCTCCATCCGCCGCGCCTCGGCGCGGGAGGCTTCGTCCCCGCGCGCCATCAGCGCCACCTGGCGCGCCGCCTGGTTGGTCATCCAGGCCTGGGCGGAGCGGTCCAGCTCATCCAGCCGGCGCTGCTGCGCCGCATTGTCCGCGGTGAGGCGGCGCAGATCGGCCAGTGCCTGGGCATAGGTCCGGCGCCCGGCCTCGGTCGGCTCCAGGAATTTCGTGTCCCCGTTCAGCAGGTGGCCGCGCACGCCCGTCTCCTGGTCGACCATCGCCGCCACCAGACGGTCCGCGCGTTCCAGCACCATATGAGTATGTTCATTCCAGCGCGCCGCATCCTCGATGGCGCCGAGGCGGAGCCAGGTGAGCGTGCCGGCCCCGGCCGCCGCGGCGATCACGACCGCGAAGGCGATGGCCAGCTTGCGGGCGATGGACAGATGGAGGAGTGACTGGAGCATGGATGGTGGCTTCGATCCTGATGGTCGGGTCATGCGGGCAGGCGACTGGCATCAGGCGCAGCCGTGGTCGCGGCGCCGTGACCCGCGCAGGCTAGGGCCGTTTGGCTAAGAATGCCTTCAGGGCATCTTGCAACGCGTTAAGGTCAGCCGGCGGCCCAGCCTTCACACCCGCCGCGTCGGCACCTGCGTCGACATCCAGGCGCCGAAGCCGGTCAGCAGCGCGGCGGTGGCGAAGCTGGCGCGGAAGGCCATGGTCATGTCGGCGCGGAAGGTGGCCTCCACCGCCGGGTCCAGCGCCTGCAGCGCCCCTGGCCCCTGGTTCACCAGCAGCACGAAGAGCCGCGTCGCCTCCGGCCCCGCCAGCGTCAGCGCGCCGAACAGCACCGCGCCCAGCAGCGCCGTGCCGGTCGCCGCGCCGAGCGAGCGGGTGAACTGGACGGAGGCGGTGGCCGAGCCCAGCAGCTTCGGCCCCGCCGCCACCTGCACCACCACCTGCACCATGGGGAAGGACATGCCGAAGCCGAGCGAGACCAGCCCCAGCATCGCCGCCATCAGCGGCAGGGGCAGCGCGCCCAGGCCGAAGGTGAAGGCCAGCAGCATGGTGGTGGACAGGCTCAGCCCGATGCCCGGCCAGCGCATCACCAGCCCCGTGCGCGCCAGCAGCGTGCCCGAGATCATCGCCCCGAAGCCCGCGCAGGCCGAGAGCGGCAGCAGCGCCATGCCCGAGGCGGTGGGCGAAAGCCCGCGCACCGCGGCGAAATAGATCGGCAGGAAGGCGACGGTGCCGACGAAGGCCCCCGCGACGCAGGAGGACATCAGGTTGGACCGCCAGACGGTGGCATTGCCCAGCAGCCCCAGCGGCAGCAGCGGATGCGGCGCCCGGCGTTCCTGCCGCAGCAGCAGCCACAGCGCGACTCCCGCCACCGCGGCCAGGACGGCTGCGATCATCAATGGCCCCGCCGCCAGCCGCCGCGCCTGGTCCAGCGCCAGCAGCGCCGGTCCCACGAAGACGGCAAACAGCACCAGCCCCCACCAGTCGAAGCTGAAGCCGCGCGCCGAGCCCCGCGCCGCATCCCCCAGCCGCGTCACCGCCAGCCAGGCCGCGAGGCAGGACAGCGGCAGTTGGAGAAGAAAGATGCTGCGCCAGCCAAAATGCTCGGCCAGCAGCCCGCCGAGCAGCGGCCCGAGGGCGGAGGCGGTGGTGAAGACGGCCGCGATATAGGCCTGGAAGCGCCCGCGTTCCCGCGCCGGCACCACCTCCGCGATCAGGGCGACGGACAGGCTGATCAGCCCGCCCCCGCCAAAGCCCTGCACCACCCGCGCCGCCGCCAGCGTGCCGAGCGAGCCCGCGAAGGCGCAGAGCGTGGCGCCGCCCGCATAGACGGCCAGCGCCACCAGCAGCATGCGCTGCCGCCCGAAGGCGTCGCCCAGGCGGCCATAGACCGGCGCGGCCACGGTATTCGCCACCAGGTAGAGCACGACGATCCAGGAGATGCGCTCCACATCGCCCAGGCTGCGGGCGATGGCGGGGAGCGCCGTGGCGACGATGGTCTGGTCCAGCGCCGCGCCGAACATCGCCAGCCCCACGGCCGGAAACACCCGGAAGAACAACCGCCGCAATTCCGCGGGCGAGGCCGGGGCGGCGGGGCCGCTATCGGGGGGAGGCGTCATATGCCGGCGATCAAACCACCGGCCGGCGGCTCAGACGACCCCCGCGCGCCCCATCTCCAAAAACTTCTCGCGACGACGTGCGCGCAGCGTGGCGCCGTCGAGTGCCAGCAGCGGCTCCAGGCTGTCCCAGATCTGGCGGGAGACGGCGGCCAGCATGGCGGCGGGGTCGCGATGCGCGCCGCCCAGCGGCTCCGCCACCACGGCATCCACCAAGGCCAGCTTGCGCAGGTCCTCGGCGGTCAGGCGCAATGCCTCGGCGGCCGTGGCCGCCTGGGCGGCATCGCGCCACAGGATGCTGGCGCAGCCCTCGGGCGAGATCACCGAATAGATCGAGTGTTCCAGCATCAGGATGCGGTCGGCGGCGGCGAGTGCGATGGCGCCGCCGGAGCCACCTTCCCCGATGATGGTGGCGATGAAGGGCACCGGGGCGTCGAGCCCGGCCTCGATGGCGCGCGCGATGGCCTCCGCCTGGCCGCGCGCCTCCGCCTCGATGCCCGGGAAGGCGCCGGCGGTATCGACGAAGGACAGGATGGGCAGGCCGAAGCGGCCGGCGAGCTCCATCAGACGTCGCGCCTTCCGATACCCCTCCGGCCGTGCCATGCCGAAGTTGTGCTTCACGCGGCTTTCGGTGTCGTGCCCGCGCTCCGTGCCGATCACCATCACGGCGCGCCCGCGGAACCGCCCCATGCCGCCCGTCACCGCGGAATCATCCGCGAAGGCCCGGTCGCCGGCGAGTGGCAGAAAATCCTCGATCAGGCCCTTGATGTAGTCGGAGGCGTGCGGGCGTTCCGGGTGGCGGGCGATCTGCGCCTTCTGCCAGGGGGTGAGCTTGGCATAGGTCGCCTGGAGCAGCTTGTGCGCCTTGTCGCGCAGCTTGCTGACCTCCTCGGCCACGTCGATTCCGCCGGCGTCCGTCGTGCGGCGCAGCTCCTCGATCTTGCCTTCGAGCTCGGCGATGGGTTTTTCGAAGTCCAGGAATTGGCGCATGGCGCAGGCGGGTTAGCGGAAAACCGGCGCGAGAGTAAGGGCCTGCCGATTGGGGGGGCATGCGGCCCCCCGTGTCCCTCAGTTGGCGGAGGCGCCGGTGGCGCGGACGATCGGGGCCCATTTCGCCGTCTCGTCGCGGATGAAGCGGCCCAGCTCCTCCGGCGTCGAGGCCAGCGGGTCCACCCCGTGGCGGGCCAGATGCGCGATCATGGTGCGATCGGACAGCGTCTGGCGCATCGCCGCGTTCAGCTTCTCCACCACCGCCGGCGGCAGGCCGCGCGGCCCGACCAGGGCATACCAGTTGCCCACCTCGTAGCCCGGCAGCAGCTCCGCCACCGTCGGCACATCGGGCAGCAGTTCGGACCGCTGCAGCGTCGGCACGGCCAGCGCCCGCAGCCGGCCGCCCTCGACCTGCGGCATGGCGGTGGGGGCGGTGGAGAAGGCGAAGTCGATCTTGGCGCCGGCCAGGTCGTTCATCAGCGGCCCGCCGCCGCGATAGGGCACATGGATGGTCTTGATGCCCGCCATCTGGTCCAGCAGCGCGCCCGCCAGGTGCCCCGCCCCGCCGACGCCGGAGGAGCCATAGGTCAGCGTCTCCGGCCGTGCCTTGGCGGCTGCCACCAGCTCCGCCACGTTGCGCCAGGGACGGTCCGCGGGCACCACCAGCACGTTCAGGATGGAGCCGGACATGCTGATCGGCGTCAGGTCGGTCTGCGGATTGAAGGGCAGGTTGCTGTAGATGGTGGGGTTGATGGCCAGCGCGCCGACCGTGCCCATCAGCAGCGTATAGCCATCCGGCGCCGCCCGGACGGTCATCTCGGTGGCCAGGTTCCCGCCGGCGCCGGGCCGGTTCTCGATGACGATATTGGCGCCGCCCAGCGCCTCCTGCAGCTTCGGCTGCATGGTCCGCGCGGTGAGGTCCGTGCCGCCGCCGGCGGCGAAGCCGACGATCAGGCGGATCGGCCGGTTGGGATAGTCACCGGCCTGCGCCAGGGCGCGGGTCGCAAGCCCCGGGGCAGCAAGGATGGGCGCGGCGAGGCCGAGCGGCAGCAGGCCGGCCAGGGAGCGGCGGGTGAGCATGGCATTTTCCTCCGGAGTCTTTTTCTTGGCTCCGTCATCCTGCCCCGCGCCCCGCCGGGCCGCCACCGGAAATCGCCGGCCCGTCAGGGCAGCATGATCGGCGTCAGCCCGTGCCGCTGGGCGGAGCGGAGGAGGCTGCCATCGCCCCGCATGCGCTCCAGGAAGGCATTCACCTCGGCCAGCCAGGCGGCATCGCCGCGCGCGATCGCATAGGCATAGAGCGTCTCGCCGAAGCGGCCGGGCGGGTCGATCACCCGCGCCCAGTCATGCATCAGCACCATGCGCCGGGTATAGGGATAGTCCGACATGAAGACATCGGCGCGGCCCGACAGGATCTCGCCCTCCCGCGTCCGGGGGGCGGCGACCACCATCACCTCGGCATTGCGCAGCGTCTCGCGCATCAGCGGCTCCATCACCGTGCCGGCGGCCACCGCCACCACGGTGCCGGCGCGGTCGATGTCCTGCCAGGACTGGATGCGGGTATTGGTGCGCGTCGTCACCGCATAGACGGGGCTGGCCATATAGGGCTTGGAGAAGGCGACGCGCCGCGCGCGGGCCGGGGTGACGCCCACGGCCATCATGGCGATGTCGCAGCCGCCATCATCCAGCCGGTCCATGAATTCCGCGAAATTCGTCTCGACGAAGGCCAGCCGCACGCCCAGCCGCGCCGCCAGCGCGCGCGCCATGTCGATATCCAGCCCCTCCATCTCCCCATTCCGGGGGTTGCGGTAGGAGATGGCGAAATACTCGGGCCAGATGCAGGCCTGCAGCTCGCCACGCGTCATGATTGCAGACAGCCGGGGGGATTGTGCGGCCTGGGCGAGGAGGGTGCGGCCCGCGGGGCGCTCCGTGGCCGCAGGGTAATGTTGCGACTCCAAAATCTGCGCCCGAACCGTGTCTCCGCGCTCGCAAAATAAGACGAAAAGGCCGATAAACACTGTCGCAAAGATGGTCCCACGCATCACCCAACTCCGTTCCGCCTTGCGGCGTTCGCTCGGCCTCGGCGCTCCTCGCCCCTCCGAGCCACGTCCCTGGCTGCTGTTTTCGGCTGCCGTCGGGCTGGTCGCCCTGTGTCTGGTCGGCATCTACAGCATCCTCATGCACCGCGGCCAGGAAGACGCCATCGCGGAGGCGGAGCGCCTGACCCAGGGTGTCGCGGCCGGATTGGCGGACCAGCTGACGCGGGCGATGCAGACGGTGGACCTCGTGCTGCTGGATGCCACGGACCGGCTGGCGGAGCTGGAGCCTGGGCAGGTGGCGCGGCAGGTCAACACCCGCATCCGCGACGTGCCGCAGATGCGCGCCCTGCTGGTGACCGATGCGCAGGGCTTCATCCTGGCCAGTTCGGTGGAAGGGCTGCGGGAGGCCTCGGTGGCGGATCGCGAGTGGTTCCGCCTGCTGCGCTTCGGCGGCCAGGCGGTGCGGCTGGGCGCGCCGGAGGCCGGGCGCTACCTCGGCCCCTCCGGCCGCGCCGTCGGCCAGGCCGGCGGGCTCTATGCGATTCCCTATGCCCGCGCGTTGCGCGGCCCGCGCGGCGAGTTCCTGGGCAGCATCGTCGCCATCCTTAACCCGGACTACCTGGTGGGGGTGGCGCGGCGGCATGCCGAGAGCTTCGGCGCCGTCATCCGCATCCATTCCTTCCAGGGGCTGCTGCTGGCGCGGTCCGATGGCCGGGTGGATGGGGTGGGGGAGCTGAATGCCTCCGCCTGGATCTTCCGGGACTTCCTGCCGCGGCGCGAATCCGGCACCTGGTCCGGCCTCGACCAGGACCGGGCGGAGGTCGTCGCCTCCTTCGCCGTCACCCGCCAGGGTGCCTTCGTGGTGGAGGTGGCGCGCAACCGGGAGGATGCGCTGGACAGCGCGCATCGCCTCGGCGCGCTGCTGGCCGCCGGCGTCGCCGCCGCCGCCGTGGTCACGCTGGTCGCGCTCTGGCTGCTGGTGCGGCAGGCCCAGGCGCTGAAGATGCAGGGCCAGCGCCTTGCGGAATCGGAACGCCATGCCGTCGCCGCCTCCCGCGCCAAGGAGGAATTCCTGGCGTCCATGAGCCATGAGATCCGCACGCCGATGAATGGCGTGATCGGGATGACGGGGCTGCTGCTGGATACACGCCTCGATTCCCTGCAGCGGCGCTATGCGGAGACCATCCAGGGCTCGGCCGAGCACCTGATGATGGTGCTGAACGACATCCTCGACTTCTCCAAGCTGGAGGCCGGCGCGCTGCAGCTGGAGGCGGTGCCCTTCAATATCGAGGCGGAGATCGCGACGATCGTGGAGCTGTTTGCCCCGCGCGCCGCGGCCAAGGGGGTGGAGCTGGTCTGCGCCCTCTCGCCCGACCTGCCGGCGCGGGTGATGGGCGACCCCGGCCGCATCCGGCAGATGCTGTTCAACCTCGTCGGCAATGCGGTGAAGTTCACCGAGACGGGCTGGATCCAGGTGGCGATCTCGGTGGAGGCGGAGCTGGACTACTGGCGGCTGCGCGCCTCCGTCTCCGATACCGGGATCGGCATCGAGCGCGACCGGATCGCGCATCTTTTCGAACGCTTCACCCAGGCCGATGCCTCGATCCGCCGCAAATACGGCGGCACCGGCCTCGGCCTCGCCATCTGCAAGCGGCTGGCGGAGGAGATGGGCGGTGGGATCGAGGCGGTGCCGCGGCTGGCCGGCGTGCGCAATGGCGGCGGCAGCGTCTTCCGCTTCACCGTGAAGATCGGCCGGGTGGAGGGCGATCAGCAGCCGCTGACGGGCCTGGACCGGCGCCGCGTGCTGGTGGTGGACGACCTGCCGCTGAACCGGGAGATCCTGGTGCGCCAGCTGGTCGGCATGGGGGCGGAGGCCGCTGCGGTCTCCGACGGCGGCACCGCGCTGGCCGCGCTGCGGGCCGCCGCCAGCCAGGGCCGGCCCTTCGAGGCGGTGGTGCTGGACGGCCAGTTGCCGGATGGCGACGGCCTGGCCCTGGCGCGGCGCATCCGCCAGGAAGGGGAGGCTTTCGGGCAACCGCGCCTGCTGCTCTGTGCCTCCGGCTCGGCCGATCCGCGGGAGGCGCAAGGCACGGGCCAGGGCTCGGGCGGCGGCGTGCTGGACGGGCTGCTGCTGAAGCCCGCCCTGCCGACCCGGCTGCGGGATGCGCTGCTGCAGGCGCTGACGCCGCGGCCGGAGGCGCCGCCCGCCCCGGTGGCGGAGGCGGTGGAGGGGCCGCAGATCCGCATCCTGCTGGTGGAGGACAATGCCACCAACCAGCTGGTGATGCGCACCATCCTCTCCCGCGCCGGGGCGGCGGTGGATGTGGCGGGGGATGGCGCCCAGGCGGTGGAGGCGGCGCGCGGCGCGCTCTACGACGCCATCCTGATGGACCTGCAGATGCCGGTGATGGACGGGCTGGAGGCGACCCGCACCATCCGCGCCCAGCCCGGCCCGAACCGCGGCGCCCGCATCATCGGCCTGACCGCCGCGGTGGGCCCGGAATTCGAGCGGCAATGTCGCGAGGCCGGGATGGACGACTATTTGGGCAAGCCGGTGCAGCGGGACACGTTGCTGCGCAAGCTCGGGCTGATCGGCCCGGCGGCGGGCAGCCAGCCCGCAGGCACCCGCGCCGCCTGAGCCTAGGGCAAGCGCACAAAGGTCTCACCTTTCTGCCCCTCGAACGCCGGGCGCCGCGCATCCGCGCGGCTTGGCCTCGCCGCATAAGCGGCGGGCCGCGTTCTCACTCCAGCAGCGCCAGCCCCTGCACCGCGACGGCCATGCCGCCCGCGGCCGTGCGATGGGCCGTGGCCGCCAGGCCGGCCACCGCCCATCCGGCGCCCTGCCGCACCAGCAGCGGCGCGCCGGAGACGCCGCGCGTGCCGGCGCAGCTGTGCCGCAGCAGCCGGCGGCCTTCGGCATCGCGCGGCGCCGCCTCGATCCGGCACGCGGTATCGGCCAGCAGCGCATGGGCGCGGTCCTGCTGCCAGCCGCCGAGCATGGCCGCCGTGCCAGGCGCCGGCAGCGCCGCCAGCGGCAGCACCGGGCCGGGCAGGTTTCTTTCCAGTTGCAGCACCGCCCAGTCCGCGCCGACCGGGCCCTTGGTGGCGGGGTCGAAGCCGGGGCCGAGGCGGAGCGCGGTAGCGGTGGCATGCGCCCGGAACTCGCCGCGGTCATAGCCGGCCAGCACATGCACGCGGCCGGGCTGCACCAGCTGCCCGGTCAGCCGCGCCACCAGGCAGTGGGCGGCCGTGAGCACCCGGTCCGGGGCGATCAGCACCCCGGTGCAGCGGCCGCCCGCCTCGGACTGCACCCGCACCAGGCTGGACCAGGGCGCCTCCGCCACCGCGGCCGGGCGCCGCGCCTGGGTGGCATCGAGCCCCGGCAGCTGCGCCGCCGCCGGTCCGGCCAGGAGCAGCAGAAGGGCGAGGCGCCGGATCATCGGCGGGTCGGCAGCCGGTAGATCAGCACGCCGACCACCGCCGCCATCGCCGCCAGCAGCCAGGGCACCACCGCCGCACCGGCGAGGTCCGCGGCCAAGCCGAGGGTGGCGGGGACCACCGCCACCCCCAATGTCGCCGCCGAGACCTGCAGCCCCACGGCCTGCGCCGCCGCCGCGGCACCCAGCCGGGCCGGGGTGCGCGCCATCAGGGTCGGGTAGATCGGCGCCAGCGCCACCGCCAGCAGCCCCAAGGCGGCAAGATCGGCCCGGCCGCTGGCGAAGCCGAGCGCGGCCAGCACGGCGACCGGGGCCAGCAGCCGCAGCAGGCGGTCCGCGCCGATGCGGTCCACCACGAAGCCGAGGCCGATGCGCCCGCCGGTCAGCGCCGCGAAGAACAGGGTGGCGGCGGCCGCGCCCTCGGCCGGGGTGGCGCCGCGGCCGGCGGTCAGGATGGTCGCCGCCCATTGGCCGGCGCCGGCCTCGAGGCCCGTGTAGAGGAAGAAGATCGCCACCTGCAGCCGCGCCACCGGGTTGCGCAGCACGGTCCAGGCGGTGTGGCGCGGCCCGTCGGAGGGGCCGGCGCCGGTCCAGCGGGCGCGGGTCAGGAAGAAGGCCAGCGTCAGCGCCGCCAGCGCCAGCCCGACCGCGAGATACCCCGCCTGCCAGCCGAATCCCACCGCCAGCAGCGCCGCCGCCACCGCCGGGCCGAGCGTGGCGCCCACCCCCCAGAAGCCGTGCAGCCAGTTCATGTGGCGCGGCTGGAAGCGCGCCGCGGCGAAGGCGTTCATCCCGGCATCCACCGCTCCGCCGCCGGCGCCCGCCAGTGCGGCCAGGGCGACGAAGCCGAGGAAGGGCGGGGCCGAGGATTGCAGCAGCGCCGCGGTCGCCGTCGCCGCCAGGCTCGCCACCAGCAGCCAGCCAATGCCGAAGGCATCGATCAGGCGCGCCGTAAAAATGCCGGCCAGCACATAGCCGCCGGCGGTGACCGCCAGGATCAGGCCGAGCCCGGCATTCGGCACCCCGTAGAAGGGCCGCAGCTCCGGCCAGAGGCTGCCCGGCATCGGGTCCGGCAGGCCGAGGCCGATGAAGGCGAGGAAGGCGAAAGCGAGAAGGGGCACGCGCCGACCTACACCGGTCTGGGCGTGCGGCCAATCATGCAGGCTTCGTCGCCTGCAATGGCGTGCCGTCCTTGCGCGTGTACATCGCCGGCCGGTCATGCGGCGGGGCGAGCATGTCGATGTCGCTATAGGTGGCGTCGTCGGCCTCGATCCGGCTGCCGATCTCCAGCACCAGGGCCTCGGCGCCCGAGAGGTTGCGCAGGTGGTGGCCATCCGCCTCGCCGGCCTTGAAGCCGGCCGCCTCCCCGGTGCGCAGCAGCTCGGGGCCGGCATCGGTCACCAGCGTCACCTCGCCGGCCACGACGAAAACGAATTCGTCGGACAGGCCGTGCCAGTGGCGCTGGCTGGACCAGGCGCCGGGCGGCAGGCGCAGCAGGTTGACGCCGAACTGCGTCAGCTCCGCCGCATCGCCCAGCCGCCGGCGTTCCCGGCTCCGGCAGGGTTCATCATGCGGCACCGGGTAGGAGCAGCCGATGACGGGCGGAAGCGAGGCGGGGTCGATGCGCTTGGCCATGCCGTGACGTCCCTCGGGGATGGGGCGGCATCACAGCACGGCCGCGCCATCAGGTCAGTGCCGGTGCGGCGCCGCTGCCGGCCCACGGGCACCGGCGGATTGCACGGCGAGCTGCACCTGCACCTCCCCGGCCCGCTCGAACACAAGCGTGACAGGCACCGAATCGCCCTGGTTCAGCGGCCGCTTCAGCTCCAGCAGCATCAGGTGCAGCCCGCCGGGCTCCAGCGTGACGCTGCCATTGGCCGGCACCTCGATCGCCTCCACCGGGCGCATCCGCATCACGCCACCCTCATGCACATGCGTGTGCAGCTCCACGCGGGTGGCGATGGCGGCGCGCGCCGCCACCAGCCGGTCCGCCGCGCCGCCATTGCGCAGCGTGAGGTAGCCCGCACCGGTGCGGCCGGCGCCGGCGGCGCGGCTCCAGCCGGCCTCGGCCTGGATGGGGGCCGGGGCCTGGGCCTGGGCGTGGGTCGCGACCAGGCCGATCAGCGCGCCGAGGCCGGCGCGCCGCGAGAAATCCGTCATGTGCCTGTCCTCAGCCCAGCAGTTCGAGGCTGTCCGGGCCGATGCCCGCGCGGCCTTCGATGCGGCCCGCCAGGCGGGCCAGGTTCGCGGCGATGCGGGCGCCGGCCACCGGATCCCCGGTGGTGCAGGTGCCATTGGCGATGGTCAGCGCACGCTGCATCGCCATCACCTCGGCGGGGGTGGCATGCGGCATGGCGGCCTCCAGCGCCGCGCGGGCGGGGGCGAGCGCCCCGTCGCAGACGGCGGTGAGATGCGCCTCCATTGCCTCCGCATCGCAGGCGCTGGCGCGGCGGGGGGCGAGCAGGCTGCCAGCGGCGACGGCCGCGGCGGCGAGCGGCAGGAAACGGCGGGTCTGGTTCATGGCTTGGTCCTCAGTTGCGCGGCGTGAGCCGCACGGCCGGGGCGGGCATGCGGTAGTCGGTGATGCGGCGGCCGGCCTCGGGAATCTCGGTCCAGGCGGCCTGCTTGCCGTCCGGGCAATCCTGCACCACGGGGATGTACAGAAGCTCGCCGGGCGTATTGGGCAGGCGCATGCGGACAACGAATTCGTCGTAATGCGCATTTTCGAGGGACCCGCCTTCCCAGATGATCTCGGCGAGCGGGGCGGTGGCGCCATGGCCATCCGCGGCCTCGCCACGGGCCACGGTGCGGAGCGTCCAGCCGGGCTTCGGCATGGGCTGGGCGACGGTCACGCCCTCCGGCACCCGCACGGTGAGGCGGATGGTGGGGGCGCCGTCGCAGCCATGCGGGACGCGGAAGGTGGCGCGGTAGTAGGAGTTCGGCGTGGCCTGCTGGGTCTCCAGCGTGACATGGGCGACGGCCGGCAGGCTGCCGAGCGCGGCGCCGGCCAGCGCCAGCGCGGCGAGGGTGGTCTTCATCATGAGTCCTGGTCCTGAATCCTGGGGAAAATCCGCGGGTGATTCAGGAGGTGGGCGGGGCCCTCGGGGGCGGCTGGCAGCGCGGCGGGGGCGCCGGGCTGGGGGTGCTCGGCGTCGGCGGGGCCTCGGTCTGCACCAGCAGCAGTGGCGGCAGCAGCATGGCCGGCGGCGGCGGCAGGCCGGCGCCGCCCAGCCCGCCGCAGACCGGGCAGAGCATGCCCATGGCATGCTCGGTCTCCGGCGCGTCGCCGGAATCCAGCGGCAGGGCGATGCTGCGCAGCCCGTCCGGCGTGCAGATATCCATGTGCAGCACGCCCGGCATCGCCCCATGCGGCGCGCTGAGCTTCAGGCAATGGCCGAAGGCCGACCCCCACTGCAGCAGCAGCAGCAGGACCAGCAGCCGGGTGAGGGCGGGGCGGAGGCGCACGGCCGATCCATACCACCGGCACCCCTCAAAACGGAAGCGGCGCGCAACCCTTCCGGATTGCGCGCCGCCAGGCATCACCTGGATGTCCTGCCGATCAGTCGCTGTTCTGGCGCACGCCCATGAACTGCAGCAGCAGCTGGAACAGGTTGACGAAGTTCAGGTACAGGCCCAGCGCATCGAAGACGCTGCGCTTGCCGGCCTCGTCCGAGCCCTCGGCATAGGCGTATTCCACATAGTCCGCCTTGATCCGCTGCGTGTCGTAGGCGGTGAGGCCGACGAAGACCACCACGCCGATCACGCTGATGGCGAATTGCAGGGCGGAGCTCTGCAGGAACATGTTCACCAGGCCGGCGATGAGGATGCCGATCAGGCCCATCATCATGAAGCTGCCCATCTTCGTCAGGTCGGCCTTCGTGGTGTAGCCGTAGAGGCTGATCGCCGCGAACATGCCGGCCGTGATGAAGAAGGTGCTGGCGATGGAGGCGCCGGTATAGATCGCGAAGATGTTGGACATCGACGCGCCCATGACGGCGGCGAAGGCCCAGAACAGCGCCTGCGCGCTGGTCTTGCTCATCCGGTTGATGCCGAAGCTCAGCACCAGGATGAAGGCCAGCGGCGCGAACATCGCGGCCCAGCCCAGGATGGTCGGCGCCGTGGCATTGCCGCGCGGCGTGCGCACCACCTGGTAGAACAGGCTGGCGATATCCGGGTTGGAGGCGATGAAATAGGCGACGATGCCGGTCAGGGCGAGACCGGAGGCCATCCAGTTGTAGACCCGCAGCATATAGGCGCGCAGGCCCGCATCGAGTGCGGCGGCGTCAACGCCCGCGGCCCGCCCATAGGGCTGGGTCCAGGCCGACGCGCCCGTCTGGAAGCGGTTGTCGGGACCGAGAGCCATGGTGTCGAAATCTCCTCACGGGCGATGGTTGGAGCCGCCCGCATGTCCCGAGTATATGGAACTTCTGTAATCCGGATCAACGGGGGCAGCGGCCCCGAAGCGCAAGATTCACGCAGGGTCAGGCCTTGCCGGGTCGGCTCAGGCGGCGCCCGGGATCCAATAGCCCTCATGCGGCACCGCGCCCTCCGCCTCCAGCGCCGGGCCCACCACCTCCACCGGCTCCGCGGCGGAGGCCAGCACGGCGCGGCAGGAGAGGGTGAGGCCCGCGGTATGCGGCTGGGCATTGCGCAGATGCAGGATGGCGGCGGCCGAGAGGCCGTAAACCACCCGCCCGATGCCGGTGTAGAAGATGGCGGCCGAGCACATCGCGCAGGGCTCGCCCGAGGAATAGATGGTGGCCCGCCGCAGCCGGGACCGCGGCACGGCGGCCGCGATCACCGCCTGGCAGGCGTTCATCTCGCTATGGGCGAGGGTGCCGCCGCCGCCGGCGCCCTGGGTGGAAAGCCCCTCCGACAGGATGGTGCCGTCCTCCGCGACGATGACGGCGGAGAAGGGGCGGTCGCCCCGGGCGCGGGCCTCGCCGGCCAGCCGGAAGGCGTGGCGCAGGTGCTCTTCATCTTCGGGCAGCAGGTCGGTGTCCATGGCGGCATCCAAGCCCGGTGCTACTCGTTGCGCAACAGCGGTGCGGGCCGCGCGCGCAAGGCAAGCGCCGTGCCGATATAGCCGAGGCCCAGCGTCAGCAGCACGCAGCCCAGCACGGTCACCGCCAGGGTGCCGGGCAGGAAGATCCAGTCGGCGCGCATGACGAAGCGCACCACCGCCCAGCTCGCGGCCGATCCGGCGGCGCCGGCCAGCAGCCCGGCCACCAGGCCCAGCAGGCCGAATTCCACCAGCCAGGCGCCGCGGATCTGCGACCGGGTCGCGCCGATGGTCTTCAGCACCACCGCATCCCGCACCCGCGCCCGCTGCCCGGCGGCCACCGCCCCGGCCAGCACCAGCATGCCCGCCAGCAGGGTGACGGAGGAGGTGGCCTGCAGGGCGACGCCGACCCGCGTCAGCAGCCCCGCCACCGCCTCCAGCGCATCCCGCACCCGGATGCCGGAGATGTTCGGGAAGGCGTCCGTCAGCACCCGCAGCACCGCGGGCTCCACCTGCTCCGTGCTGCGGACCGTCGCGATATGCGTATGCGGCGCCGCGGCCAGCAGGCCGGGGGAGGCGACCATGACGTAGTTGATGCCGAGCCCCCGCCACTGGATCTCCCGCAGCGAGGCCACCTTCAGGTCGATGTCGCGGCCCAGCACATTCACCGTGACGGTGGAGCCGATGCCCATGCCCCAGCCGCGCGCCAGATTGGCGTCGAAGGAGACCAGCGGCGGGCCGCTGTAATCCGCCGGCCACCACTGGCCCTCCACCAGCCGCGTGCCGTCCGGCGGCGTCGCCGCATAGGTCAGGCCGCGATCGCCGCGCAGCGCCCAGCGCGTATCCTCCGTCGCCTGCACCTGCTCGGCCGGCGTGCCATCCACGGCCACGATGCGGGCGCGCAGCGAGGGCACGGAGCGCACCTCCGACACGCCGGGCTGCGCCGCGGCCAGGGCGTTGAACCGCTCGGACTGGTCGTTCTGGATATCGATGAAGAAGAAGCTCGGCGCCGCATTCGGCATCTGGTCCGAAAGCTGGCGGCGCAGATTGCCCTCGATGGTGGCGATGGCGGCGAGCGTGGTGAGCCCGATGCCCAGCGCCACCAGCATGGTGGGCGTGGGCGCGCCGGGGCGGTACAGGTTCGCCAGGCCGAGGCGCAGGGTCGGCCGGCGGATGCCGCGCAGGCTTCGGGCGAGGGCCATCAACCCGCTGGCGCCGAGGCGGAACAGCAGCAGGGTCAGCGCCGCGCCGGCGCAGAAGCCGAGCGCGAATTTCGGCTGCTCCGCCGTGCCCACCACCAGCGCCACCAGCGCCAGGGCGGTGAGGCCATTGGCCACCAGAATGCCGCGGGAGGGCCAGCCGGGATTGGCGGTGACGAGGTCGCGAAACAGCGCCGCCCCCGGAATCCGCTGCGCCCGCCCCAGCGGCCAGAGGGAAAAGGTCAGCGCCGTCAGCAGGCCATAGAGCCCGGCGAGCGCCAGCGGCTGCCAATAGAGGCCGAAGCGCGGCGGCACCGGCAGCGCGCCGGCCAGGGCCTGGGCCGCCAGCCAGGTCAGGCCGAAGCCCGCCACCAGGCCGATGGCGATGCCCGCCAGCGCCAGCACCAGCACCTGGATGAGATAGGTGGCGAGCAGGGTGCCGGCCGGCGCGCCCAGGCAGCGCAGCGTCGCGATGGTGCGGCCGCGCGCCTCCAGCCAGGCGCGCACGCCGGTGGCCACGCCGATGCCGCCCACCAGCAGGGCGGTGAAGCCGGCCAGCACCAGGAAGGCGGTGGCGCGGTCGAGGAAGCGGTTCACCCCCGGCTCCGCCTGGTCCGCCGTGCGCACCCGCCAGCCGCCATCGCCGACCGCATTGCGGAACTGCGTGGCGAAGGCGCGCACATCCGTGCCCGGCGGCAGGCGGAAGCGGGTGTCGTAGGACACCAGGCTGCCGGGCTGGATCAGCGCCGTGGCGGGCAGGGCGCTGTCCAGGATCAGCGCGCGCGGACCGAGCACGGCCGGGCTCGCCACCCGGTCCGGCTCCTGTGCGATCGTGCCCGCGAAGACCAGGCTGGCCTCACCGATGCGGACCGTATCGCCCGGCACCAGGCCCAGCCGCTCCACCACCGAAGCCTCCAGCGCCACGCGGTGCCGGCCATCGGGTGCGGCGAGGGTCGCCTCCGGCGGGTCCAGGCGCAGCTCGCCATACAGCGGATAGGCGGCATCGATGGATTTCAGCTCGACCAGGGCGCGGTCGCCGGAGGGCGCCACGGCCATGGCGCGCATCTCGATGACCTCGGAGGCCGCGGCGCCGCGCTCCCGCGCCCAGTCCAGCGCCCGGGAAGGCAGCGGCTGGTAGTTCACCCGCACTTCCACATCGCCGCCGAGCAGCCTGGCGCCATCGGCCAGCAGCCCGGCCTTCACCGCGCTCTGCAGCGTGCCGACGGCGGCGATGCTGGCCACGCCGAGCGCCAGGCAGGCCAGCACCAGCCGCAGCTGGCGAAACCCGCCGCGCAATTCCCGCCGCGCCAGACGCGCGCCGAGCGCCATATGCTGCATCATGGCGTTATTCCGCCGCCAGCTTCAGGCCGGCGGTGTCGGAGACGATGCGCCCATCCTCCATCCGCACCTGCCGGCCGCAGCGCTCGGCCAGCGCCGGGTCATGGGTGATCAGCAGCAGCGTGGTGCCGAGCCGGGCGCGCAGGCCGAAGAGCAGGTCCATCACCACCTGGCCGGTGGCGCGGTCGAGATTGCCGGTGGGCTCATCCGCCAGGATCAGCCGGGGCTCGGCCACCACGGCACGGGCCAGCGCCACGCGCTGCTGCTCGCCGCCCGACATCTGGCCGGGGTAGTGGTCCAGCCGGTGGCCGAGGCCCACGCCCTTCAGCGCATCCGCCGCGCGGTCGAAGGCATCGCGGCGGCCGGCGAATTCCAGCGGCATGGCGGCATTCTCCAGCGCCGTCATGGTCGGGATCAGGTGGAAAGCCTGGAAGACGATCCCCACCTCGTCGCGACGGAACCGGGCCAGCGCATCCTCGTCCAGCGCCCCCAGATCCCGCCCGGCGACGGCGAGGCGCCCGGCACTCGGCGTCTCCAGCCCCGCCAGCAGCATGAGGAGCGATGTCTTGCCCGAGCCCGAAGGCCCCACGATGCCCACCGCCTCCCCGGCCGCGACCGAGAGGTCCACGCCGCGCAGCACATGCACCGGGCCGGAGGCCGCCTTGGCGGTGAAGACGAGCCCGGTGGCGGCGATCAGCGGCGAGGCGGGTGGGGTCACGGGCCAGAGATCCTGTTACGGCGATGTCATGTCATATGGGCGGCGTGCTGCGCTGCGGAAGGCGGCGCTTGGTTTCGGAGTATTGCTGGCCGGGACGGGCGGCGCCCGCGCCCAGGGGCGGGAGGTCCGGCTGCTGATGCTGGGCGATTCGATCACCGCTGGCTATGGCCTGGCGCGTGGCGAGGGTCCGCCGGCGCGGATCGAGGCGCTGCTGCGGGCGAAGGGCCGGCAGGTGCGGGTGCTGGATGCGGGCGTTTCCGGCGATACCACGGCGGGCGGCCGCGCCCGGCTGGAATGGGCGCTGGCGGACCGGCCGAATGCCGCGATCGTGGCGCTCGGCGGCAATGACGCGCTGCGCGGCCTGACGCCCCAGCAGATGCGCGCGAACCTGACGGCGATCCTGGACGGGCTGGCCGCTCGTGACATCCCGACGCTGCTGGCGGGGATGATGGCGCCGCCCAATCTCGGCGCGGAATACGGCCGCGAATTCACCGCCGTCTTCACCGAACTCGCCGCCGCGCGGCCGCAGCTGGTCTTCTACCCCTTCCTGCTGGAGGGGGTGGCCGGCGACCCGGCGTTGAACCAGGCGGACCGCATCCACCCCAATCCGCGTGGCGCGCAGGTTCTGGCGGAGCGGATGCTGCCTGCCATCGAAACGCTACTGGACCGCGTGGCCCCCTCTGCTTCAGGCTGAGGGCGCCCCGGAGTCGCGGAGCGCAAGCCCATGATTCGCCTTTTCGTCGCCCTGGCCCTGCCCGATGAGGTCAAGGCCCAGCTCGCCGCCCTGGCCGGCGGCATCCCCGGCGCCCGATGGGTGCCGCCGGAGAACTACCACCTCACGCTCCGCTTCATCGGCGAGATCGAGAGCTGGCAGGCGGAGGAGGTGGATGCCGCACTCGCCGCCATCCGCGCGCCGCGCTTCGAACTGGCCCTGGCCGGGATCGGCACCTTCGAGAAGGGCGGGCGGATCCAGTCCATTCATATCACCGCGGAGCGGAGCGAGGCGCTGACCCGGCTGCAATCCAAGGTGGAGACGGCGCTGCAGCGCGTGGGGCTGGAGCCGGACCGGCGCCGCTTCGCCCCGCATGTGACCCTGGCGCGGACGGACAAGGCGGAGACGCACAAGCTGGTGGGCTTCATCCATGCCCATAGCCTGTTCCGGTCGCCGCCGGTGCCGATCGACAATTTTGTCCTCTTCTCCTCCTACCTCGGCAAGGAGGCGGCGCATTACGTGCCGGAGGTCGAGTATGAGTTGAGTTAGAATCAACCACAGGTTGATTCCTGACGAAATCTGCGGATCGTCGTCACCTTCCGGGTTTCCAATTGCGCCAGATCAACGAGCGGAAGCAGGGCGAGACCTAGTCTCGGCGCGTTGCAGGAGTTTGTGCGATGCGCAAGGAAGATTTCGACGTCTCGAACCCCGTGGTGGTGGTGCGGCTGCTCTGCGGACTGTTCTACGGGCCGCATATCCTGTTCAAGCTGGGCAACATGGCGGGCTCCGCCGCCTTCTTCGGCAAGGTTCTGCCCTTTCCCGAGCTGTTCCTCTATCTGGCCATCGCGGCGGAACTGGCCTGCTTCTTCGGCCTGACGCTGAACATCATGACCAAGTGGCTCGGGCTTCTTTCGGCCGGCGTGATGGCGGTGGCCGTCTATGCGACGGTGATGACCAAGGGCATGGGCTGGTTCTGGAACCTGGGCGGGATCGAGTATCTGGCCTTCTGGGGCATTGCCTCCGCCAGCCTGGCGGTGCAGGCCTGGAAGCAGGAGCAGGCGACCTATGGCCGCCTGTCCTTCCTGCTGCCCACCACCCCCCGCCTCGCCTGATCCCCCGGGAGGCGGGCGCCGATGCGCCCCCTCCCATCCCGCAGACCCGCGCCGTCCCAGGCGCCCCGCCGTGCCACCAGACCGCGGCAGCCAGTCAAAAATACCCTTCGCGTTTCTTGCGTTCCATGGAGGCTTCCTGGTCGGTGTCGATCAGGCGGCCCTGGCGTTCGCTGGTGCGGCTGTCGCGGATTTCGGCGAGGACCTGGTCCAGGGTTTCGGCGCGGCTTTCATGTGCGCCGGTCAGCGGCCAGTCGCCCATGGTGCGGAACCGGACCCAGAGGGTTTCCTCGACCTCGCCCGGTTCCAGCGGCATCCGGTCGTCGTCGCGCATGATGAGGGCGCCGCTGCGCCGGACCATCGGCCGGGGGGCGGCGAAATACAGCGGCACCACCGGGATGGATTCGGCCGCGATATAGTCCCAGACGTCGAATTCGGTCCAGTTGGAGAGGGGGAAGACGCGCATGCCCTCGCCCTGGTTGATGCGCGTGTTGTAGAGGCCCCAGAGTTCCGGCCGCTGGCCGCGCGGGTCCCAGACATGGCCGGGGGCGCGGAAGGAGAAGACGCGTTCCTTGGCGCGGGCCTTTTCCTCGTCGCGCCGGGCGCCGCCGATGGCGGCGTCGAAGCCATGCGCGTCGAGTGCCTGCTTCAGGGCCTCCGTGCCCATGACGGACATGTGGAGCTGGGAGCCGTGGGTGAGGGGGCCGATGCCACGGGCCAGGCCGTCCGGATTGGTGTGGACGATGCAGTCCAGCCCCAGCTCCGCCATGCGGCGATCCCGGAATTCCAGCATCGCCCGGAAGTCCCAGCCGGTGGCGATGTGGAGCAGGCGGAAGGGCGGCTTGCCCGGGGCGAAGGCCTTCATCGCCAGCTGCAGGACGACGGAGCTGTCCTTGCCGATGGAATAGAGCAGGACGGGGTTGCGGAAGCTGGCCGCGGTTTCGCGGAGGATGCCGATGGCCTCGGCCTCCAGCCGCCGCAGATGGGGCGTCAGGTGCGGCATGGTTCGTTGCGTCTCCCGCGGCGAATGGCGCGCATGTCAGATGCCATGCGCGCCGAGCCGCAGGAAGCCCGTCAGGCCGCCTTCAAGAAGGTCAGCAGCTTCTCGGAGGCCGCGGCCTTGTCGGTGCGGTCGATGGCGGCGAGTTCGGCGGCCAGGCGGTCGAGGGCCTGTTCGTAGATCTGCCGTTCGGAGAAGGACTGGTCCGGCTGGCCGGCGTTGCGGTGCAGGTCGCGCACCACCTCGGCGATGGCGATGGGGTCGCCGGAGTTGATCTTCGCCTCGTATTCCTGGGCGCGGCGGGACCACATGGTGCGCTTGATGCGGGCGCGGCCGCGCAGCACCTCGAGGGCCTCGTTCATCTGCTCGTCGGTGGCGAGCTTGCGCAGGCCCGACGAGGCGGCCTTGTTGACCGGCACCCGCAGGGTCATGCGGTTTTCCTCGAAGGTGACGATGATCACCTTCAGGGACATGCCGGCGACGGGCATTTCCTCGATGCCCTGCACCTGGCCGACGCCATGGGTCGGGTAGACCACATGGTCGCCCGCCTTGAATTCCACGGGCGGGCCCTTGGGCTTCGGCGGCGGCGGCGGGCTGCCATCCTCGGGGTCTTCCACCCGGGGGGCGCCGCGCGGCGGGAAGATCGAGGAACGCGGTGCATTGGCGGCCATGGCGCCGGGGCGCGCGGGCGGCCGGTGCGGCGGCGGCGGGCTGTCCTGGCGCGGCGGCAGGGGCGCGGTGCCGACCTTGGCCGGCGCCTTCTCCGGCTTCGCGGCGGCCGGCTTGGCGGAACGCTCCGCCGCCGTGGCCTCGGTCTCGCCGGTCTTCGCCGGGGCGGTTTGTTTCATGTGGCCACCCGCTTCTGCATCCCATGAAGAAGGCCTGCCCCGCGCCGATGGCGGAGGCGGCCCCATCCCTGGGCATGTCATGGACCCGATGGGTGGGAAAGCCGCGGAGGGGTGCTCCCGTTTCCCGATCCCATTGATAATATAATACAAACCCGCGCGAATTGCCACCCCTGGGCGAATCGGGCCCGGCGGCGGCGTCTCACCCCATGCGACCAAGCCTTGCCGGGCTGTCAGGCCTTGCCGGGGGCGGGGTCGAAGAGGTCCTTCTTGCCCGGCTTGTCCTTCCACTCATCCGCATCGGCCGGGGCTTCCCCCTTGCGGGTGATGTTCGGCCATTGCGTGGCATAGGTGCGGTTCAGCTCCACCCAGGGCGTCGCCTTGTCGTCGCTGTCCGGCAGGATGGCCTCGGCCGGGCATTCCGGCTCGCAGACGCCGCAATCGATGCATTCATCCGGATGGATGACCAGCATATTCTCGCCGACATAGAAGCAGTCCACCGGACAGACTTCCACGCAGTCCATGTACTTGCACTTGATGCAGTTCTCGGTGACGACGTAGGTCAACTGCGCCTCCGGCGGGGATGCGGGGCGGCGCCCATCGGCCGGCCCACCGCCGCGCCATGGTCGGGGCGCGGCCAGCCCCACATGGCGCAGCGCCGCCTGCAAGGCAAGCGCCGCACCGCAACATCAGGCCTCGGAAAGATCCGGCGTGGCGGGTGGGGGATCGGACGGGTCGGAAAGATCCTCGTAGAGGCCCCGCGCCTCGCTGGCCGGGCCGCGGCGGGCGGCGAGGGACAGCACGCGCCAGACCCGGATGTCCCGGCCCATGCCGAAGGTCAGCACATCACCCGGCCGCAGCTTGTAATGCGGCTTGTCGGTGCGCTGGCTGTTCACCCGGACGCGGCCGGCCTCGATCTGCCGGGCGCATTCCCCGCGCGTCTTGGCCATGCGCGCGCACCAGAGCCAGAGGTCGAGGCGCTGGAACGCGGCCTCCGCCTCCGCCGGCACCCGGTCAGTCCTTGCGCAGCTTCAGCTGGGCGAGGACGGCGAAGGGCGAATCGACCTTGGTGGGGCCGGAGGACCATTCGCGCGGCGCGCCCCGATCCCCGCCCCGATCGCCGCCGCGGTCGCGGTCCTGGCGCGGATAGCGGTCGCCGCCGCCCGGCTTGCCGCCGGGCCCGCGATCCTGGCGACCGCCGCGCGGCGGACCGCGATCCTCGCGCCGGCCTTCCTGCGGTGCCGCGCCCTCGGGCCGCGGGGCGCCGGGCGGGCCGCCGCGGCGGGGGCCGTCGAAGCGGGGGCGGTCGCCGCGTGGCGCCTCGGGGCTCGTCTCCGGCGGTGGCGAGACGCCGGGCGGCAGGCCGTCCACGCGCCAGTCGCGGCGCGGGCCGTGATCGACACGCTCCCGCCGCGGCGGGCGAGGGCCGTCGCGGCGCGGGCCCTGCGGGCGGGCGCCCTCGGGGCGGGCCGGGCGCAGCTCGGGCGGGATCGGCGGGCCGAAATAGACGGGGCGCGGGCCTTCGGGACGCTGGCCTTCAGGACGCTGGCCTTCAGGACGGGGCCCGCGCTCCGGCCGCGGCCCCCGCTCGCGCGGCTGGTCGCTGCGCGGCTGCGCCTCGCCCCGGTTCTCGCCGCGCCCGTCGCGGCGCGGGCCGCGCTGGGCCGGGCGGTCCTGCCGCACCACGCTGATGCGCGCCGGCAGCGGCGGGCCGAATTCCCCTTCCGCGAGCGGCGGGGAGGGCATCAGGCGAAAGCCCATCGCCTCCAGCGCCATGGGCAGGGTGTCGCCCTTCACGCCGAGGCGGGAGGCCAGGCCATCCGGCACCGGGGCCGGGGCGCGGCGGGTCAGGTAGCCGAGCTCGCCGGCGATGCGTTCCGCCACGTCGAGGCGCAGCAGCACGCGCCCGGCCGGCAGCCAGCCGGCCATGATGGCGAAGCCTTGCGGCCAGCCTTCCGGCCCGCGCGGCGTATTGGGATCCTCCGGCGCCGGCAGCGGGTTCTCGGGCAGGGTGACGGAGACGAGGCCGGGGTTCGGCAGCAGCGGCGTCGGGATATTGCGGCGCAGCGCCCAGAGCTGCGCGCGCAGGCCCATGGCGCGCGGCTTCAGCACATCCGGCAGGTACATGGCGTAGCGCCCGGCGCGGATGCCGATGGCCTTCAGCCGCGCCCGCAGCTCCGCCGGAATCTCCCGCTCCGTGGCGCCGGGGGCCAGGCCCATGGCCTCGCGCAGCCGGAAGGCGGGGCCGCGCAGGGTATTGTCCTCGGCCGCCTTGGCCTCGATCGCGTCCAGCCCGCCCAGCTCGCGCTTGACCAGGGAGTCGAGCCAGGTGGCGAGGCGCACCCGCACCCGCTCGCGCTGGGCGTTATCCAGGAATTCGGTGGCGATGACGTCGACATGCGGCTTCAGCGGCTCCGGCCCCGGGCGCAGGCGGGCGATCTCGGCCGTGTCCCAGACCACGCGGTGCTGCGGGGTCAGGCTGAAAGCGTCATCCTTCGCCGTCTCCAGGCTGGCGAGGCGGCGCGGGATTTCCTCCCGCAGCGCGCGGCGCGCGGCGCGCAGCACCAAGCGCTTGTCTTCCTCCTTCGTCGCCTCCGGGTCCGGCTGGAAGTGGAAGCCGGTGACCTTGCCGACGGTGTGCCCCTCGACCACCACCTCGCCCTGGCGGGTGACGGCGGAGAGCAGCGTCTCCTCCGTGTCGTCCAGCCGGCGGATCAGATGGGCCGCGCGGCGGTCGACGAAGCGGGCGATCAGGCGCTCATGCAGCGCGTCGGAGACGGCCTCCTCGGCCTTGCGGGCCTCGGCCTGCTGGGTCGCGGCATCGCTGATCCAGTCGGCGCGGGCGGCGATATAGGACCAGATGCGGATATTCGCGAGGCGGGCCATCAGCGTATCGAGGTCGCCCTCGACATTGCCGAGCGAGGCGATGTTCCCCGCCACCCATTCGGTCGGCAGCCGGCCTTCGGTGGCGAGATGCCCGAAGATCTTGGCGCAGAGGCGGGTGTGGCTGTCATCCGCGATCTTGCGGAAATCCGGCACCTGGCAGGCTTCCCAGAGCAGCCGCACCCGGGCGCGGCCGCGCGCCAGCTCGCGGATCTCCGATTCGCGGGAGAGCGCGTTCAGCGTGATGTGGTCGACCGCGTCGTTGCCCTTGGCGAGGCCCGGCGTCGGCGGTGCGGCGGCCAGGCTGTCCAGCAGCCCGTCGATGCTGGCGAAATCCAGGTCCGAATTGCGCCAGGCAATCTGGGCGAGCGGCTCGAAGGCGTGGCCCTCGATCTGCCGGGCCAGTTCCTCCGGCAAGGGAGGGCATTCGGCGGTGGTCCCGAAGGTGCCGTCGCGCATGCCGCGGCCGGCGCGGCCGGCGATCTGCGCGGCCTCCTGCGCATTCAGCGCGCGGATCTGGTGGCCGTCGAACTTCTGGAGGTCGGCGAAGGCGATGTGGTCGACATCCATGTTCAGGCCCATGCCGATGGCATCGGTGGCGACCAGGAAGTCCACTTCGCGATTCTGGTAGAGCGCGACCTGGGCATTGCGGGTGCGCGGCGACATGCGCCCCATCACCACGGCGCAGCCGCCGCGGCGACGGCGGATCGCCTCCGCGATCGCATAGACCTCCGCCGCGCTGAAGGCGACCACCGCGCTGCGTGGCGGCAGTTTCGTCAGCTTGGCCGGCCCGGAATGGGTCAGCTGCGAAAGCCGGGGGCGGGTCTCGATCTCGGCCTGCGGCACCAGGCGCTGCAGCAGCGGCCGGATCGTCTCGGCCCCCAAAAACATCGTCTCGACCATGCCGCGCGCATGCAGCAGGCGATCGGTGAAGATATGGCCGCGATCGGCGTCGGCGCAGAGCTGGATCTCGTCCACCGCCACGAATTCGGCGCGGCGGTCGAGCGGCATCGCTTCCACGGTGCAGGCGAACCAGCGCGCCTCGGGGGGGACGATCTTCTCCTCCCCGGTGATCAGGGCGACGTATTTCTCCCCCTTCGCCGCGACCATGCGGTCGTAGTTCTCGCGCGCCAGCAGGCGTAGCGGGAAGCCGATGATGCCGGAGGCATGCGCCAGCAGGCGGGTGATCGCCAGATGGGTCTTGCCGGTATTGGTCGGGCCGAGCACCGCGCGGACGCGCGGGGCGAACATCTGGCCGTGGGACATGTGATGGTCGGACATATTGGTATTCGGCATGGTCCGTGGGGGCAGTGGTTGCGTGGCACGCCGCCGCGCCCTTGGCAACAGCAGCCCCCCCTCCGGCGGCACCGGCCGCGCTCTCGCGGCGCTTCCTCATTCCGAAAACGAAGCGTTAACCTCCCTGCGCCAGCTTGCGCGCGGTGGCCGCTCCCACTGGGCCACATCCGGGCAGGAGGCCCTGCATGTCCGCCACGTTCCGCCGACCGCTGGACCGCAGCCGCGCCCATGCCGCGGCCCCTCGGCCGCACGAGCCCGAGGAGGGGCAGGGCGGCCGGCTCGCCTGGTGGGGCGGCATCGGGGCGCTCGCGGCCATCGGCCTGGCGGCCACGCTGCTGCTGCCCTGGCCGCGGGCGGAATCGGGCCCGCAGACGGCGCCGCGCGCCAGCGGCGGATCCTCCCTCCTGCAGGCGGCCACGCTGCTCGGCCCGCGGCCGCCGGAACCCGCGACGCTGGGCGGGATGGAGCGTGCGCTGGCGCTGCTCGATCGCGACCTCGCCAATTGGCAGCGGCTGGTGGCGCCCGAAGGGCGCGTCGATCTCGGCGCGCTGCGGGAAAGCGCCGCGCAATTCACCCGCATCAGCAGCGTGCTGCCGCAGGCGGCCGCCGAGCCGGAGGCCCGGCCGGAGGCGCGCCCCGATCCCGGCAGCGACCCCGGCAGCGTGGCGCTGGTGGCCCTGGCCGTGACCCTGGCCGCCGCCACCCTGCTCGCCGGCCTCGGCGCGCTGCTGCTGGAGCGGATGGTGCTGGCCCCCTTCCGCGCCCTGCGCGCCGTCGCCGCGGCGATGGCGGAGGGGCATCTGGGCACGGAAGTGCCCGGCACGGCGCGGGATGACGAGGCGGGCGCCCTGGCCCGCAGCCTGGAACGCTTCCGCCTGCAGGCGCTGGCGCTGCGGACGGAGGCCGAGCGCGACCCGGCCTGCCTCGCCGAGGCCGGTCTGCGCATGGCCGCCGCCGGGCGGCAGCTGGAGCGCCTCTCCGCCTCCGCCGCCGCCCTGGCGCTGGAGGCGACGCTGCGGCCGCCGACCGGGGGGCTGCCGCCGGCGGAGCTGGTGGTGGCCCAGGGGGTGCGCGAACTGGCCCTGCAGGTGGTCGAGCTGCGCGAGGCGGCGGATCGCAGCGTGCAGACCATCGCCCGGATGGTGGAGGTGCTGGAGCCTCCTTCCGGGTCCGCGCCCGGGTCCGCGCCCGATTCGTCCCCCGGGGCGGTGGCCGGACGGCAGCCCGAGTCGCGGCATCTGACCGGCGCCGGCATGCGCTGAACCGTCGGGCAACCGCGCCGGGTGCTTGGCAGCGGGGCGCGGGCGGGCGAGTTTGCGGCGGTGACCCCCGCAAGCCGCTTCGTCCTGCTCTACAGCGCCCAGTTCGTGGTTGTGGGCATCACGCTGCCCTTCCTGCCCTCCGTGCTCGCGGGGCATGGGCTTTCGGCCGAGCAGGTGGGTGTGGCGCTGGCGGTGGGGGCGGGCGTCCGGCTGGTGGCCGGGCCCGCCGGCGGGCGGCTGGCGGATGCGCTGGGGGATGCCAGGGTCCTGCTGGTCGCGGGCTCGGCCCTTGCCGCCCTGGCCGCCTGCGGCTTCCTGCTGCCGGCGGGATTCGGGCTTCTGCTGCTGGTGATGGCGCTGCAGGGTGCGGCCTTCGCGCCGGTGGTGCCGCTGACCGATGCGCTGGCCGTCGCGGCCTCCCGCGCGCCCGCTTCCCCCTTGGGGGGCTTCGATTATGCGCGGGTGCGGGCGGCGGGCAGCATTGCCTTCATGCTGGCGGCGATCGGCGTGGGGCAGGCGGTATCCGCCTTCGGCATCCACGCGGCGGCCTGGCTGCTGGTGGCGGGATTCGTGGCGACCTCGCTGGCCGCGCTGGCGCTGCCCAGGGCGGCCCCGCGCAACAGCCGGGCGGCCGTGCGCGGCTGGGCCGGCTTCTGGGCGCCCTTGCGCATCAAGGCGGTGCGGCGGCTGATGCTGGTCTCCGCGCTGATCCAGGGCAGCCATGCGTTGTATTACGGTTTTGGCACGCTGCACTGGCAGGCGGCGGGGCTCGGCGCCGGGCTGATCGGGGGGCTCTGGGCGGTCGGCGTTCTGGCGGAGGTGGCGCTGTTCCTCTGGGGCAGGGGGCTGGTCGCGCGGCTCGGGCCGGTTGGGCTGTCGCTGGTCGCGGCGGGGGCGGGGGTGCTGCGCTGGGGCGTCACGGCGCTGACGGTGGAGCCCTGGCTGCTGGTGCCGGCGCAGATGCTGCACGCCGCCAGCTTCGGCATGCAGCACCTGGCGACCATGGCGGTACTGGGGCGGGCGGTGCCGCCGGCGGAGGCGGGCACGGCGCAGACCCTGCATGCCTCGCTCGGGGTCGGGCTGTGGATGGGCCTGCTGTCCCTGGCCTGCGGGCCGCTCTATGCGGCGGCGGGGGGCGCGGGCTTCTGGGTGATGGCGGCGCTCTGCGCCCTGGCGGTGCCGGCCAGCCTGGCGCTGGGGGCGGCGCTGCGGCGGTAGGATCGTTCAGGTCGCGGGCAGGTCTTCCCAGCCCGCCCCATGCCAAACCCGCGGCGTGACCCGGGCGCGGCCCTCCTCCACCAGGATGCGGTTATAGGCATTGGGCGTGCCGCGCAGGCGGACGGAGGTGGCGCTGCCGGCCTGGGCGACCACCAGCCCCCCCTCCCGCACCGGCCGCACATCGCCGAGGTGCAGATGCCCGGTCAGCACCAGCCGCACATCATGCCGGGCGAAGGCGGCCAGCGCCGGCTCCGCATTGCCGACCAGCCGGGCGCCCGGCTTCAGCATGGGTGCCAGGAAGGGGTGGTGCGCCACGACGATGCGGAAAAGGCCGGGCGGCAGGGCGGCCAGCCGTCCCTCCGCCGCCGCCAGCCGGCTGCCGGAGACGCGGCCGCGCGCCCAGTTGAGATAGAGCCCGGCGCGGCGGGCCGTGTTCATGCCGACCAGGGCCATCTCCCCATCCTCGAAGACCGGCTCCGTCGCCGGCTGCACATGGCGGCGCCAGCGGCGGTAGGGGTCCGTGAAGCGCTCCACCAGGTTGTAGGGGGACATGTCGTGATTGCCCGGGACGATCAGCCGCGGCGCGGGCAGCGTCTCCAGGAAGGCCATGGCGGCGATGAATTCCTCATGCCGCGCCCCCTGGGTCAGGTCACCCGAGACGGCGATGAGATCTGGTGCCCAGTCGGCCAGCTCCTGCGCGAAGCTGGCGACCACGGCGGGGTCTTCCGCGCCAAAGTGCAGGTCGGACAGATGGGCGATGCGGCGGGTCATGCCCTCAGGTCGGAGGTGAGGTCCGCCGGCGCGGTTTCCGCCGGCGGGTCGGTGGCGGGCGGGCCGGGGACGATGACGCGCAGCGCGCCGGGGTGGATGCGATAGACCAGCGGCGGCGGCAGCAGCAGCGCCTCGCCGTCATTCATCACGCGGATCGCGGTGCGCGCGGAGCCCACCGTCACCTCCTGCGCCGTGCGCTCCTGCACGAGGCGGGAGCCGCGCCAGGTGCCGAGGAACATGCCCGCCATCAGCTTCACCCACCACCATGTGCCGTAGCGACGCGCGACATAGAGCGCGAGTTCCCCGGCATCGAGCCGTGGCCGCGCCATCATCATGTTGAAGCCCTCGGCATAGCGGTTGTTCGCCACCGCCAGCGCCCGGGTCCAGAGCCGCACGCTGCGCCCCTGGCCGAGCCGCACGCTGAGCCGCATCGGCCGGTGCCGCCATTCGGAACGCAGCGCGGCCAGGGCGAAGAGGATCCGCGGCCGCCACCCGGTCTTGCCCCGCCCGCGCTCCCGGTGCCGGCCGAGCCAGGAGGGGCTGCCGAGCACGGAGGAGCAGAGGAAGACATGGCCGTTCACATCGGCCACGTCGATGGCGCGGATGGTGCCGTGGGAGAGGGCGGCCGCCGCGGCCTCCAGCTCCAGCGGAATGCCGAGGTCCTTGGCCAGCATGTTCATGGTGCCGAGCGGCAGGATGCCGAGCGCCGTCTCCTTGCCCATCAGCCGTTCCGCGGCCGCCATGATGGAACCGTCGCCGCCGCCGACCACCACGGCCTGCGCGCCCATCGCCACCGCCTCGTCCAGGCGGGCGAGCAGGCCATCCGCATGCTCCGGCACCAGCACGGCCTCCAGCCCCGCCGCGGCCAGGTGGCGCGCGACCTCGGCCTCGATCGTGTCGCGGCCGAGCGCGGTGCCGGAGGAGGCGTTGATGACGACGGCGACGCGCATGGGGCGGGCGGTGTCTTCGGGTGACGAGAGCGACAGGGCCGGCCTCCAATGCGCGGATGGAACGCTGTCACAGCGGCGGCGACGGGCGAAGGTTCCGAAGCCGCAGTGTTACAACGGCCCCGGATGCAAAAAGGGCGCGGCCCCTGCGGACCGCGCCCTTCCTGTCACCGAGGGTGAAGCCGGCTCACGCCGCCTTCGCCATCCCGCGCAGCACATAATTCAAGATGCCGCCGTTCTTGTAGTACTCGACCTCATCCGCCGTATCGACGCGGCAGAGCAGCTTGGTCTCGTGCTTCGTGCCGTCCGGGCGGTGGATCACCATGCCCACCTCCATGCGCGGGCTCAGCGTCTCGAGGCCCGTCAGGTCGATGATCTCGGCGCCGGTGATGCCCAGCGTCTGGCGGGTCTCGCCATTCTGGAAGACCAGCGGCAGCACGCCCATGCCGACCAGGTTGGAGCGGTGGATGCGCTCGAAGCTCTCGGCGATCACGGCCTTCACGCCGAGCAGGAAGGTGCCCTTGGCCGCCCAGTCGCGGGAGGAGCCGGTGCCGTATTCCTTGCCGCCGAAGATCACCAGCGGCACGCCCTCGGCCTTGTACTTCATCGCCGCGTCGTAGATCGGCAGCACCTCGCCCGAGGGGTGGTGCTTGGTCATGCCGCCCTCGATGCCCGGCACCAGCTCATTGCGAATACGGGTATTCGCAAAGGTGCCGCGCATCATGACTTCATGGTTGCCGCGGCGGGCGCCGTAGCTGTTGAAGTCGTGCTGGCGCACCTGGTGCTGCAGCAGGTAGTCGCCGGCGGGCGAGGTCTTCTTGATGGCACCGGCCGGGGAGATGTGGTCGGTGGTGATGCTGTCGCCGAGCTCGGCCAGCACCCGCGCCCCGGTGATCGGCGGGATCGCGGGGATCTCCATCGTCATGCCGGTGAAATAGGGCGGGTTCTGCACATAGGTGGAGCCGCCGTTCCAGCGATAGGTGTCGCTGTCCGCATCCACGCGGATGGCCTGCCACTGCGCCGGTCCCTTGAAGACGTCGCCGTAGCGTTCCATGAACATTTCGCGGGTGACGGCGGCGTGGACCGTGTCGTTCACCTCCTTCTGCGTCGGCCAGATGTCCTTGAGATAGACGGGCTGGCCGTTGCTGCCGGTGCCGATCGGGTCCTGGGTGATGTTCAGCTTCACCGTGCCGGCCAAGGCATAGGCCACCACCAGCGGCGGGGAGGCCAGGTAGTTGGCGCGGACATTGGCGTGGACGCGGCCCTCGAAATTGCGGTTGCCCGACAGGACCGAGGAGACGACCAGCTTGTTGTCCTCGATGGCCTCCAGGATCGGATCGGCCAGCGGGCCGGAATTGCCGATGCAGGTGGTGCAGCCATAGCCCACGGTCTGGAAGCCGAGCGCATCCAGCTCCGCCGAAAGGCCGGCCTTGTCGAGATACTCGGTGACCACCTGGGAGCCGGGGGCCAGCGAGGTCTTCACCCAGGGCTTCGGCTTCAGGCCGAGCGCGCGCGCCTTCTTCGCCACCAGCCCTGCGGCGACCATGACATAGGGGTTGGAAGTATTGGTGCAGGAGGTGATCGCGGCGATCACCACGTCGCCATGGCCGAGGTCGTAATTGGCCCCCGAGACCGGCACGCGGAGGTCGGCCTTGTCGCCGGGCACGCCCATGGTGCCGGCGGCCAGGTCCTTGCCGAAGCTGGTGGAGACCTGGGTCAGCGGCACGCGGTCCTGCGGGCGCTTCGGGCCGGCCATGGAGGGCTCGACCGTCGACAGGTCCAGCTCCATGACATCGGTGAAGACCGGGTCGGGCGTGTTGGTGTCGCGCCACATGCCCTGCGCCTTGCAGAAGGCCTCGGTCAGCGCGATGCGGTGCTCGTCGCGGCCGGACAGGCGCAGATAGTCGATGGTCATGCGGTCGACCGGGAAGAAGCCGCAGGTGGCGCCGTATTCCGGGGCCATGTTGCCGATCGTCGCACGGTCCGCCAGCGGCAGGTCATCGAGGCCCGCGCCGAAGAATTCGACGAATTTTCCGACCACGCCCTTCTTGCGGAGCATCTGGGTGACCGTGAGGACGAGGTCGGTCGCCGTCACGCCCTCGCGCAGCTTGCCGGTCACCTTGAAGCCGATGACGTCGGGGATCAGCATGGCGATGGGCTGGCCGAGCATGGCGGCCTCCGCCTCGATGCCGCCGACGCCCCAGCCGAGCACGCCCAGGCCGTTCACCATGGTGGTGTGGCTGTCCGTGCCGTAGCAGCTGTCCGGGAACACATAGGTGTCCGGGCCGTCCTGCGAGGTCCAGGCGACCTGGGCCAGATACTCCAGGTTCACCTGGTGGCAGATGCCGGTGCCGGGCGGCACGACGCGGAAGTTCGCGAAGGCGGACTGGCCCCAGCGCAGGAACTCGTAGCGCTCGCCGTTCCGCTCGAACTCGATGTCGACGTTCTTCTGCAGCGCGTCCTTGGTGCCGGAGACGTCGACCATCACCGAGTGGTCGATCACGAGGTCGACGGGCACCAGCGGGTTCACCTTGCGCGGATCGCCGCCGAGGTTGGACAGCGCATCGCGCATCGCGGCCAGGTCCACCACGGCCGGCACACCCGTGAAATCCTGCAGCAGGATGCGGGCGGGGCGGAAGGGAACCTCCTTGGTGGAGGAGCCCTTCTCGAGCCAGCCGATCACGGCCTTGGCGTCGTCCACCGTGTAGCTGCGCCCATCCTCGAAGCGCAGGATATTCTCCAGCAGCACCTTCAGGCTGCAGGGCAGCCGCGCCGGGTCGCCGATGGCAGAAGCAGCCTCGGGCAGGCTGAAATAATGATAGTCCTTGCCGTCCACCTTGAGGGTGCGGCGGGTCTTCAGGCTGTCCTGCCCGATCATCCGCATGGTCCGGGGTCCCCGTTCGCGTGGCGCCGGGTTGGGTGCCACCCCGGAAGCGGGGCGCCTTCCGCCAAGCCTGGCGCGGTTCCGCCGTGCCGCTTTCGCGACCGCAGCAGGCGGCTTAAACCACAGGGGCACGGGGCGGTCCATCCGCTACGAGGCGGTTACGCAGGCTTGTGCGGTGTGATGCGCTTGGCGCATGCCTTAACCCACCTGCGGAGCCTGCCTGCGGGTTGTTTTCGTGCGCGGCGATAGGCTGGGGGGCTTTGGGGTGCTGGAAGCGCGGGATCTGGCCTGCTGGCGGGGCGACCGCGCGATCTTTGCCGGCCTCTCCTTCCAGCTGGAGGCCGGTGGCGCGCTGCTGCTGCTGGGCGCGAACGGTGCGGGAAAATCCAGCCTGCTGCGCCTGCTGGCCGGGCTGATCCCGCCGGCCGAAGGTTGTCTTCAATGGGACGGCGTTGATGCGCTGGCCGATCGCGTCGCCCATGCGGCGCGGTTGCGCTACCTCAGCCACCAGGATGCGCTGAAGCCCAGCCTGACGGCGCGGGAGAACCTGATGTTCTATTCGCGGCTCTGGGGCGGCGATGTGGAAGCGGCGCTGGAGGCGGTGGGCCTGACCGAACTTGCGGAATTGCCGGCCCGCATCCTCTCCTCCGGCCAGAAGCGGCGCCTGGCGCTGGCCCGGCTGGCACTCGCCCCGGCGCGGCTCTGGCTGCTGGACGAGCCGACGGTGGGGCTGGACGCCGCCTCCGTCGCGCGTCTCGGCGGCCTGCTGGCCGCGCATCGGGCGGCGGGCGGCGCGGTCATCGCGGCGACGCACCTGCCATTGCCCCTGCCGGGTGCGCGGGAGCTGGCGCTGTGAGAGGCTTCGGCGCGGTCCTGGGGCGGGAGGTGCGGCTGGCGCTGCGGCATCCGGCGGATACGCTGGCTGCGGTGCTGTTCTTCGTGCTGGTCTGCGCCCTGTTCCCCTTCGGCATCGGGCCTTCGCCCGAAATCCTGGCGCGCATCGCCCCGGGCGCGCTGCTGGCGGCCGCGCTGCTGGCGGCACTGCTGCCGCTGGACCGGCAATTCGGGGCGGAGGCGGAGGATGGGTCGCTGGACCAGCTTCTGCTCTCCGGCCTGCCGCCCTCCGCCCTGGCGGGGGCCAAGGCGCTGGGCCATTGGGTGGTGACCGGCCTGCCGCTGCTGGCGGCCACGCCGATCGCCGCCGCCATGCTGAACCTGCCGGTGGAGGCCTGGGGCACGGCGATGCTGGCGCTGGGCCTGGCCACCGGCGTGCTGTCGCTCTTCGGCACCGCCGGCGCCGCGCTGACGCTGGGGGCGCGGCGCGGCGGCGTGCTGCTGCCGCTGCTGGTGCTGCCGCTGTCCATCCCGGCCGTGATCTTCGGCGCGGCCGCCATCGAGGCGGCGGCGGGCGGCATTTCGCCGCGGCCCTATCTGCTGTTGCTCGGCGCGCTGCTGGCGCTGGCCGCACCGCTGGCGCCGCTGGCCGCGGGGGCGGCGCTGCGGGGGGAATAGGGCACTTCCCTGGTGACAAGCCTCCGTCACCGGGACCAGGATGAGCCCCGAGCGCGCCCCGCCAGATGGACGCGCCGGGAGGTTTCGGATGTCCATCTCGCGTCGCGCCACATTGGCGCTGCTGCCTGCAATGCTCGCCGCGCCGGCCCTGGCGCAGGGTCGCGGCGACCCGGGCACGCTCCGGGTCAAGCTCTTCGGCGACCTGCGCGGGCTCGATCCCTTCATCTCGCCCGAATACATGGCCCGCAACCATGGCTACATGGTCTACGACACGCTCTTCGCGCTGGATTCCAAGCTGCGTCCGCAGCCGCAGATGGTGGAAAGCCACAGCGTCAGCGCCGACCGCCTGGCCTGGGATTTTTCGCTGCGCCCCGGGCTGCGCTTCCATGACGGGGCGCCCGTCACCTCCGAGGATGTGGTGGCCTCGCTTCGCCGTTGGGCGATCCGCGATGGGCATGGCGCGCAGATGCTGGCGGAGGGGAATACCCTCGAGGCCGTGGATGCGCGGCGCTTCCGCCTGGTGATGCAGCGGCCCTGGGGGCTGGTGCTGGATGCGCTGGCCAAACCCTCCGGCCTGCCGGCCTTCATCATGCCGGCGCGCGTGGCGGCCACCCCCATCACCACCCCGATCACCGACCCCACCGGCAGCGGCCCCTATATGCTGCGGCGGGAGGATTGGCGGATGGGCGACCGCACCACCTATCGCCGCAACCCGGACTACCAGCCGCGGGCGGAGGCGCCGGATGGCCTGGCGGGGGGCAAGCACGCGCGGATCGAGCGCGTCGAATGGCTCGTGCTGCCGGATGCGGCGACGGCGCTGAGCGCGCTGCAGACCGGCGAGCTCGACATCTTCGAGGAATGCCCGCCGGATCTGTTCCCGGTGGTGGCGCGCAACCGGAACCTGCGGCTGGCGGCGCAGGATGCCGCCGGCGTGCAGCCGATCTTCCGCATGAACCACGCCGTGCCGCCCTTCGATAACCCGAAACTGCGCCAGGCGATGCGGCTGCTGGTGGACCCCGCGGAGATGATGCCGGCCTATATGACCGAGCGCGACCGCTGGCAGGACTGCCGCAGCTTCTTCCCCTGCGCCTCCCCCTTCCATACCAGCGAGGGCTGGGTGGCGCCCAATGCCGACCTGGCGCGCACCGCCGTGCAGCAATCCGGCTATGACGGCACGCCGGTGGTGGTGCTGGATGCGCAGGACAGCACCATCAGCAGCACCTTTGCCCGTGTCGCGGCGGACCGGCTGCGGCGGGCGGGGATGACGGTGGACCTGCAGGCGATGGACTGGGCGACGCTGGTCACCCGCCGGCTGTCGAAGAACCCGGTGGGGCAGGGCGGCTGGAGCCTCTTCGTCTCGGCCCCCGCAGCGGTGGATCTCATGGACCCGGTCAGCCACATCGCGCTGCGCGCCGCCGGCGCCCGCACCGCTTTGCCCGGCTGGCCCGACGATCCCGAGCTGGAACGCCTGCGCGACGCCTTCGCCTTCGCGCCGACCCAGGAGGACCGCCAGCGCATCGCGCGGGACGTGCAGCTGCGCGCGGTGGAGACGGTGCCCTATCTGCCGATCGGCATGATGAGCCTGGTGCGCGGCCATTCCGCCCGCCTCCAGGGCATCCTGGACGCCGCCATCCCGGTCTATTGGAACATCAGCAAGACCGCCTGAGGGTCGCTCCCGCTACCCCATCAGGCTGCCAGGCGGCGCCAGCAGGAACAGGCTGGCGCTGACCTCGGCCAGGGCGAGGCCCTGGATCACCACCTCATTGCCATTGTCCATCCGCAGCAGCGTGCCGCCCTCGATCCCGCTGAGATCTTCCGCCAGCACGGCGAAGTTGTCGTAATAGGCGGCCAGGCCGATGCGGTCCTCGGCCAGGCTGAAATCGGCGATGGTCAGCCGGCCCTCGCTGCCGCCGGCCCAGGCGAAGATATCGGCGCCGGCGCCGCCCTGCAGGCGGACCTCGCCGCTGCCGCCCACCAGCACGTCATTGCCGGCATCGCCGATCAGCGTGTCGTTGCCGCCCTCGCCCAGCAGCGTATCCGCCCCGGCATCGCCCGCCATGCGGTCGTCGCCCGCGCCGCCGAGGAGCAGGTCCGCGCCCTCTCCGCCGCGCAACGTGTCCCGGCCGCTGCCGCCTTCCAGGCTGTCATCGCCGACGCCGCCGGCCAGCCAGTCATCGCCCGAACCGCCCACCAGCGAATCGGCGCCGGCCCCGCCCAGCACCCGGTCCGCCCCGGCGCCGCCCGAGAGGGTGTCGTCGCCGCCGAGGCCGGACAGCAGGTTGTCCATGGCGCTGCCGCTGATGTCGTTGTCCAGCGCATTGCCGAAGCCCTGCAGGGCGCGGTCGATCAGCACCAGCTCCTCCAGCGCCGCGTCCAGGCGGGTCACATCGAGGCTGGAGATGACGGTGTCCTGCCCCTCCTCCGCCCGTTCCAGAACGCGGTCGCCGGCCTGGTCGATGGCATAGCTGTCATTGCCGGTGCCGCCGGCCATGCGGTCCGCACCCTCGCCGCCCAGCAGCACGTCGTCGCCCGCCCCGCCGAAGAGCAGGTCGTCGCCCGCGCCGCCGGAGAGGAGATCGGCATCCGCCTCCCCGAACAGCCGGTCGATGCCGCCATGGCCGGAGAGCGCGTCATTCCCCGCGCCGCCCACCAGGGTATTGTCGAAGCCATTGCCCTCGATCCGGTTCGCCTCGGCATTGCCCAGGCCGCGCGCGGCACCGGCCGCCTCGGTCAGCAGCAGCACCTCGAAATGCGCGCCGAGCTGCCAGCCGCGGGCGGCGATGACGGTATCGCGGCCGCCGGCGGCCTGCTCCACCACCCGGTCGCCGGACTGGTCGACCAGGTAGGTATCGTCCCCGGCGCCGCCCTCCATCCGATCCGCCCCGGCCCCGCCATCCAGCGTATCGGCGCCCTGCAGGCCGAGCAGCGTATCCGCCCCCGCCGCGCCCGCCAGGCGATTGGCGGCGAGATTGCCGGAGATGCGGTCATCGCCCGTCCCGCCCCAGACATCCTCGATCAACGACCGCGGGTCGTCCTGGTAGAGGAAGGCGTTGTAGAGGCTGCGCTGCGCCCGCCAGGTGCCGGGCTCCTCGCCCAGCGGCGTCAGGTCGGCCAATTGGGCCGGGGAGAGGATGGAGCCCGCGCCGGGGGCCAGGTCGATGCGCAGGTCGTCGGCATAGGCGCGCAGGTCATAGGTGTCCCGGCCGCCGCCATCCCAGATGGTCAGCAGGATGCGGTTGGCCCCCGGCGCGCCCTGGCCGATGCCATTCACCGTCACCTCCCCGGTCAGGGGATCGAAGCGATAGACGGTGTCTCCGGCCTCGGTCGCGTAATTGGCGCCATAGAGGTGCTGCAGCGCGCGGATGTCGTAGGTCATCCAGCTCTGTGGCAGGTCGAAGCCGTCGATCGGGGACTGGTCGTCGACCGAGCCCTCTGGGTGCAGCCGATAGGCCATATTGGTGAATTCGACGCTGTTCCAGGCATCCGGCATGGCGACCACGGTGCCGCCCGCCTGGCCCGGCCCCTGGTGCGGATGCGCCAGGCCCAGCGCATGGCCCAGCTCATGCGTCAGCGTATGCCAGGCGAGGCCCCCCGGCACGGGGTCCAGCACGCCGCCGGGCCCGGTCATGAAATTGGCGAAGCTGAGCCAGACATCACCGCCGCGCACCCCCGGCCCGACCGAGCCGACCCCGCCGCCCCAGGCCTCGTTGCCCGGCGGGAAGGCGAGGCCGAAGGCCTCGGGCAGCCGGTCGGCGAGGCCGAGGCGGAGCGTCGCGCCTGCCACATCCTCGCTGCGCGCCAGGGTCAGCGGGGTGAAGGCGGCGAGCGAGGTCAGGCGCTGCAGCGGCCCCTCCGCCCCCTCGCTCTGGCCGGTCAGGATCAGGTCCATGGCGCGGGCGAGGGATTCGCTGGGCGGCAGGGCGGCCTCGGAAAGGCCCGCCAGGAAGCCATCGCCCCAGGCCGCCTGGTCCGCCGGCAGGGCATAGGACAGGCTGGTGCCGGTCCAGCGGGAGCCGAGCAGCAGGGAATCCAGCGTGGCATCCCCGGTATAGTCGGCGAAGGCCCAGCCGCGCTGGGGCGGCGCGACGAGGCTGGCCGCCAGGTGCTGCGCCGGCTGGTCCTCGGCCCGCAGCCCCGTGCCCGCACAGATCATGCACATGCGCTGGCGCTCCCCCTGCTTTTCAAGCCGGAGGATTAATGAATATCATCGTCCGCGCCAGACGAACGCCGGCTGCGAAATGTCCGGGCGGCCCGGCCAAAAAAAAGGCCGCCAGCCCGTTGGGGTAGCGGCCTAAGTCAAACAGGGAGGCTTCACGTCTGGGAGACGAAGGGGTTCGGGATAACCCGAGTGACCCTGATCCAACGTCGCCGTCGGAACACCCCCTACATAGTGTGCGGTGCGGCATGGCGCATGGGTGAAAAGGCGGTGGCCGCCATGCGTGGGGTGCATGGATAGTTAATACAACCTCGCGGAACACATTGCTCAAGGAAGCGATCGCATTCCGCGATCACGCACCCAGGCGAGGGTTCAGCTCGCGGCCTGCAACCTGGCCGGCATGGCCAGCTCCGCCACGAGGAAGTCGCGGAAGACGGCGACGCGCTTGGAATGGCGCAGCTCCTCCGGATAGACGAAATAGGCCTCGATGCGCGGCGACTTCAGCTCCGGCAGCACCTGCACCAGCCCGTCCAGCTCATCGCCCATGTAGTCGGGCAGGGCGGCGATGCCGAGGCCGCTGCGCACGGCGGCCAGGATGCCCGGCAGGCTGTTCATCTCCAGCACCGCACGGCGCGCGGAGCCTGGGCGGCGCCCGGCCTCCTGCAGCCAGTTCACGGATTCAACCGGCGGACGATAATCGCCATAGACGATCATCCGATGGGCATCGAGATCCTCCGCCCGCATCGGCATGCCGGCAGTCTTCAGGTAGTCGGGCGCGCCGCAGACGCGCCAGCCGAAGGAGCCCAGGTTGCGCTGGATCAGGTCCGGCTGCCGCGGCGGATGCAGGCGGATGGCCACATCGGCCTCCCGCATCGCGAGATCGAGGTCGGCATCGTCCAGCACCACGGTCAGCGTCACATCCGGATGCAGCGCCATGAAGCGACGCAAGCGGGGCGCGAGCCAGACGCTGCCGAAGCCGGTGGTGGTGGTGACCTTCAGGCGGCCGGTGGGCCGCTCGCGGCTCTCGGTCAGCAGCGCCTCGGTCATCGCCAGCTTGGCGAAGACCTCCCGCACCGCGCGGTTCAGGGTCTCGCCCTGCTCGGTCAGGATCAGGCCGCGGGCATGGCGGTGGAACAGCGGGACCTGCAGCGCCTCCTCCAGCGCCTGGATCTGGCGCGAGACGGCGGACTGGGAGAGATTCAGCGTCTCCCCGGCATGGGTGAAGGACCCTGCCTCGGCCACCGCGTGGAAAACGCGCAGCTTATCCCAATCCAACGGCATACCTGCGCCCGATTCCCTGTTCCCGCTGCGTGGCAAGCTGCCATGCGCATCCGTGGTTTGAGTAGCATGTCAGTTGCTGACGAGGCGTTTTTTTCCTGGGAAATGAAGGCCCAGGAGGCAAATGCCGCGCCGCGCCGCGCCTCAGGCCGTCGCGACGTCCACCGCCGGCAGATGCGCCAGGAACTTCTCCGCCTCCAGCGCCGCCATGCAGCCGGTGCCGGCGGCCGTCACCGCCTGGCGATAGATCTTGTCCTGCACGTCGCCCGCGGCGAAGACTCCGGGGACGCTGGTCTGCGTCGTGCCGGGCGTGGTGCGGATATAGCCTTCCTCATCCATGCCGAGCTGGCCCTTGAACAGGGCGGTCGCCGGGTCATGCCCGATCGCCACGAACAGCCCATGCACCGGCAGCTCGCTGGCCTCCCCCGTCTTCAGGTTGCGCAGCGCCAGGGCGCGGGCCACCGCAACGCGTCCGGTCGTATCCGCCAGCACGGCATCGACCGCGGTGTCCCAGATGACGGAGACGTTGGGCCGCTCGAACAGCCGCTTCTGCAGGATCTTCTCCGACCGCAGGCTGTCCCGCCGGTGGATCAGCGTGACGTGGCGCGCCAGGTTGGACAGGTACAGCGCCTCCTCCGTCGCGGAATTGCCGCCACCCACCACGGCCACATCCTTGCCGCGATAGAAGAAGCCATCGCAGGTGGCGCAGGCGGAGACGCCGAAGCCGGACAGCTCCTTCTCCCCCGGAATGCCCAGCCAGCGCGCCTGGGCACCGGTCGCGATCACCAGCGACTCCGCCTCATAGACCGCCCCCGAATCGCCGGTGCAGAGGAAGGGCCGGCGGCCGAGATCCACCTTGGTGATCACGTCCTGGATCACCTGCGCGCCGACATGCGTGGCCTGCGCCTGCATCTGGTCCATCAGCCAGGGCCCCTGGATCGGCTCGGCAAATCCCGGGAAATTCTCCACCTCGGTCGTGATGGTCAGCTGCCCGCCCGGCTGCAGCCCGGCCACCACCAGCGGCTTCAGCCCGGCACGCGCGGCATAGATGGCGGCGGTATAGCCGGCAGGGCCGGCGCCGAGGATCAGCAGGCGGGTGGCAATGGTCTGGGACACGGCGATCGATCCGGCAGGGGAAAACTCTGGGCTGCATATCGGCCGTGCCGGGCGAATGCTCAACCCCGCCGCCGCCACGGCGGCCCCTCCCGCAGGAACTGCCGCGGAATCGACGTGCCGCGTCTTGTAGATCGCGCAGGTCGAAAGGATATTGCGTCGCGAACCCAGGCCGGGACACGACAGACTAAATGATGGACGCAGCTGATCCGGATATCGACGAGGTGGACCGCCACATCCTGGCGGAACTCCAGGCCGATGGCCGGATGACCAATGTGGAACTGGCCCGCCGCGTCGGCCTCTCGGCCCCGCCCTGCCTGCGCCGCGTGCGGCGGCTGGAGGAACAGGGCGTGATCCGCGGCTACCACGCCGACCTCGACCCCCAGGTGCTCGGCTGGGAAATCACCTTCTTCGCCCTGGTCGGCCTGGAGACGCAGAAGCAATCCGTGCTCTCGGCCTTCGAGGCGATGGTCTGCGAATGGCCGGAAGTGCGCGAATGCCACATGATCCGCGGCGGCGGCGACTTCATGCTGCGCCTGGTCGCCCGCGACACGGCGCATGAAAACGCCCTGACCGCGAAACTGACCGACGCGCCCCATGTGCTGCGGGTGCAAACCCTGCAGACCATCCGCACCACCAAGGACGCCTCCGGCGTGCCGGTGGAGGGCCTGCCGGCGTGACTGCGGGCGGCTGGCGGCGACTGGCCGCCATCGGTCTCTGCCTGCTCGCCGGCCCCGGCGCCGCGGCGGAACCACCGCAACCCGCCGCCTGCCCCCCCGGCCTGCCCGAGACCACCCAATGCCTGCGTGGCCGCGACGCCAACGGCGCCCATATCCTGCTGGCCCGCCCCGCCGACTGGAACGGCGGCCTGGTCACCCACATCTTCGGCGGCCCGCGCATGGCCCCGCCCGCCCCCGATACCACCGACGAAGACCTGCTGCGCTACCGCGAATTCCTCGACAATGGCTGGGCCTGGGCCTCCACCAGCCGGCGCCGCGCCGGCTTCGGCATCCGCCGCGCCGCGGAAGACACGCTGGCCGCCCGCCGCATCGCGGAGGAGGCGCTGGGCCCCATCCGCTTCAGCCTGCTGCACGGCCAGTCCTGGGGCGGCGCCGTCGCCGCCAAGACCATCGAAACCCTGAACGAGCCCGACACCGAAGGCCGCCGCCCCTTCCAGGCCGCCCTGCTCACCTCCGGCGTCCTCGCCGGCCCCAGCCGCGCCTACGACATGCGGGTCGACCTGCGCGCCGCCTTCCAGGCGATCTGCGGCACCCACCCCCGCCCCGAGGAACCGCAATACCCCGTCACCCTCGGCCTGCCCCGCGGCAGCCAGATGGCGCGCGACGACCTGATGGCCCGCTACCTGGCCTGCACCGGCGCGGACCTGGCCCCCGAAGCCCGCAGCCCCGCCCAAAGCCAGGCCCTGTCCGACCTGGCCGCCGCCAGCCGCATCCCCGAATGGGCCATCCCCGGCCACCTGGCCTGGGCCACCACCCTCTTCGCCGATATCGCCTGGCAGATGATGGACGGCCGCAGCGCCTTCGGAAACGCCACCGTCCGCTACCGCGGCACCTCCAACGACACGGCCCTCAACGCCCGCATCCCCCGCATCACGCCAGACCCCGAAGCCGCCGCCCGCCTGGCCGCCGACGGCGACCCCACCGGCCAGATCGCCATCCCCGTCCTGACCCTGCACGGCATCGACGACCCAACCGTCTTCGTCGAACACCAATCCGCCTACCGCGATACCCTGACCCGCGCCAACACCGCCCACCTCCTCGTGCAGGTCTTCACGCAGGAAATGGAACACGGAAAACTCTCCGGCCCGATCTACGCCGCCAGCGCCGCCGCACTCCGCGACTGGGCCGAACTCCGCCGCCAACCCACCGCCGCCGACCTCCGCGGCCGCTGCGACACCCTGACCACCCCCGCCACCGGCCCCTGCCGCATCCTGCCCCACTACCACCCCCAACCCTGGCACAGCCGCGTCAACCCACGCTGATCCGGGCGGAGGCTGGATGCGACCATGGGTCTGCGCGGGCGATTTGCAGGGGGCGCTGCCCCCTGCACCCCCGCCAAAGGGACAGTGGTCCCTTTGGGATCCCGTTAAGGGGTAGGCGAGAGGAGGGGCACGGAGCGGGTTTCGGGCGAGGCGGGCGCGCTGCGCCCCTCCTCTCGCCTACCCCTCATCCATGGGTTCGAAGGGGCCACTGCCCCTTCGCGGGAGGGTGCAGGGAGGGCAGCGCCCTCCCTGCAATCAGCGGTGTAACCTAAGGCCGGCTCAGCCCCGCCGGACCACGTAGTCGGCGGCTTGCAGGGCGGCGATGATGGCGTTGCCTTGGGTGCCGTCGCGGACTTCGACCATCAGGTAGAGTTCGGTCGATTGGACGGTGGGGGCGCCGAAGAGTTGTTGGTGGTTCACTTCGATGACGTTGCCGCCGAGGGAGGAGATGCGGCTGGCGATATCGGCCAGGACGCCGGGGCGGTCCGGGATGTCGAAGTGGAGGCGGAGGATTCGGCCGTCGCGCAGGAGTTGGCGGAGCAGGACGTTGGACAGGGCGCGCGCGTCGATATTGCCGCCGCAGAGGGGGATGCCGATGGTGCGGCCGGCGAAGCGTTCCGGGTGGGCCAGCACGGCGGCGAGACCGGCGGCGCCGGCGCCTTCGGCGACGAGTTTGGCGCCTTCGGCCAGCAGGGCGATGGCCTGTTCGACGCTGCGTTCGGGGGCGAGCAGGACTTCGATCTTGTGGCGTTGCAGCCAGGCGAAGGGCACTTCGCCGACGTCGCGCACGGCGATGCCTTCGGCGACGGTGGGGCCGCCGACGGAGACGGGCAGGCCGGCCAGGCGCTGGTGCATGGCCGGGTAGCCTTCGACTTCCACGCCCACCACGGTGATGCCGGGTTTCAGTTCGCGGGCGGCCGCGGCGCAGCCGGTGAGGAGTCCGCCGCCGCCGACGGGCACGACCAGCGTGTCGATCTCCGGGAAGTCTTCCAGCATTTCGAGGGCGGCGGTGCCCTGGCCGGCGATCACGGCGGGGTCGTCATAGGGGTGGACGAAGGTCAGGCCGTGCTTCAGCGCCAGTTCGTGGGCATGGGCGGCGGCTTCGGCCAGGGTTTCGCCGTGCAGCACCACCTGGGCGCCCCAGCCTTCGGTGCGGGTCACCTTGGTGGCGGGGGTGAAGCGCGGCATGACGATGGTGGCGCGGATGCCGGCCAGCGAGGCGTGGCGGGCGACCGCCTGGGCGTGGTTGCCGGCGGACATGGCGATGACGCCGGCGGCGCGTTCGCGGGCGGTCAGCAGTGCGATGCGGTTGGCGGCGCCGCGTTCCTTGAAGGCGCCGGTGGCCTGCAGATTGTCCAGCTTCAGGTGGATGCGCGCGCCCGTGGCGCGGGAGAGGGCGTCGGAGAAGATGGTGGGCGTGCGCAGCACCGCGCCCTGGATGCGGGCGGCGGCGGCGCGGATATCGGCGAGGCCGATCGAGGGGGCCTCGACCGGCTGCAGGCTCGTAACGGGGCTCATGGCCTTAGCTGAAGCGGACGCTGGCGATCTCATAGACCTTGGCGCCGCCCGGGGCCGGCACTTCGACGCTGTCGCCGACCTTCTTGCCGATCAGCGCCTTGGCGAGGGGGGAGGAGTTGGAGATGGAGCCGTTCTTCATATCGGCTTCGTATTGGCCGACGATGCGGTAGGTCTTCTCCTGCTCCGTCTCCTCATCCACCACGGTGACATGGGCGCCGAACAGCACCTTGTCGCCGGAGAGCTTGCTGGAATCGATGACCTCGACAGAGGGGATGACGGATTCGAGCTCCGCGATGCGGCCTTCGATGAAGGACTGGCGTTCGCGGGCGGCGTGGTATTCGGCGTTTTCGGAGAGGTCGCCATGCGCACGGGCTTCCGCGATGGCGCGGATCACGGCGGGGCGTTCCTCGACCTTGAGCTCACGCAGCTCCTCCGTCAGTCGGGCCAGGCCTTCCGCGGTCATGGGGAACTTCTGCACGTCGCGTCCTTCCTCCGGGCACTTCGCGCCCGGCCTTGCCGTTGGACCAGGGCCCCGGACGGGGCTGGGCCTATGCAAGCAGATCGCGGGGCGCGCTGAAACAGGCGAGGCGGGGAGGGGGTGCTGCCCCCTCCCCGCCCGCTCAGAATGAGCGCGTAAAGTAGGCCTGGAGGGGCGTTACATCAAGGGTTCCGCCCTTCAAGGCCGCGATGGCGTGAACGGCGGCCCGGGCGCCGGCCAGTGTCGTGTAGTGCGGGACGCCGTGCGTCAGCGCGCTGCGGCGGATGTCGAAGCTGTCGGAGACGGACTGGCCGCCGCTGGCGGTGTTGATCACCAGCTGGATGGCATCCGACTTGATGGCGTCCACGCAATGCGGCCGCCCTTCGGCAACCTTGTTGACCACAGCGCAATCCAGCCCGACTTCGCGCAGCCGGGCGGCGGTGCCGCGGGTGGCCAGCACCCGGAAGCCCATCTCGATCAGCCGGCGGGCGAGGGTGACGGCGCCGGCCTTGTCGCTGTCCTTCACCGAGAGGAAGGCCGTGCCGGATTCGGGCAGTTTCACGCCCGCGCCCATCTGCGACTTCAGGAAGGCTTTCTCGAAGGAGAGGTCGAGGCCCATGACCTCGCCGGTCGATTTCATCTCCGGGCCGAGGATGACGTCCACATTCGGGAAGCGGTTGAAGGGGAAGACGGCTTCCTTGACCGCGACGTGGCGGGAGACGGCGGTATCGTCCAGCCCGAATTCGCGCAGATGGGCGCCGGCCATGACCCGCGCGCCGATCTTCGCCACGGCGATGCCGGTGGCCTTGGCGACGAAGGGCACGGTGCGGGAGGCGCGGGGATTCACCTCGAGGACAAAGATCTCGCCGTCCTTGACCGCGTATTGCACATTCATCAGGCCCTTGACCTTCAGGGCCTTGGCCATGGCTTCCGTCTCCGCCTTCAGCTCCGTGATGATGGCGGGGGGCAGGGAATAGGGGGGCAGGGAGCAGGCGCTGTCGCCGGAATGGATGCCGGCTTCCTCGATATGCTCCATGACCCCGGCGACATAGACGTCACCCGTCTCGTCGGCGATGCAGTCCACATCGACCTCGATCGCATCGGCCAGGTACTGGTCGATCAGGATCGGGTTCTCGCCCGAAACCTTGACCGCCTCCGCGCCGAAGCGGCGCAGCTGCTCCTTGTTATAGGCGATCTCCATCGCGCGGCCGCCCAGCACATAGGAGGGGCGCACCACGACCGGGTAGCCGATGCGCTCGGCCTCGACGAGGGCCTCGTCCAGGTCGCGCGCGATGCCGTTCTGCGGCTGCTTCAGGCCGAGCGACTTCAGCAATTGCTGGAACCGCTCGCGATCCTCGGCGATGTCGATGGCCTCGGCCGAGGTGCCGAGGATCGGGATGCCCGCCTTGTGCAGCGCCTGGGACAGCTTCAGCGGCGTCTGCCCGCCATACTGCACGATGCAGCCCAGCAGCTCCCCGCTCTCCTGCTCCTTGCGGCAGATGGCGATCACGTCCTCCGCTGTCAGCGGCTCGAAATACAGGCGGTCGGAGGTGTCGTAGTCGGTCGAGACGGTCTCGGGGTTGCAGTTGACCATGATGGTCTCGTAGCCGGCATCGCGCAGCGCGTAGCAGGCATGGACGCAGCAGTAGTCGAATTCGATGCCCTGGCCGATCCGGTTCGGCCCGCCGCCGAGGATGATGATCTTCTGGCGGTTCGTCGGGCGGGATTCGCAGGCCGGCGCGCCGAAGCCGCCCTCATGGGTGGAATACATATAGGGCGTGTCGGAGGCGAATTCGGCGGCACAGGTGTCGATGCGCTTGAAGACGGCCTGCACCCCCAGCGCATCGCGCGCGGCGAAGACCTGCGCCTCCGTCAGCCCCGCGAGCTTCGCCAGCCGCTTGTCGGAGAAGCCCAGCGCCTTCAGCGCCCGGAACCCGTCCGCCGTCTTCGGCAGCCCCTCCGCCTTCACCTTCGTCTCGGCGTCGACGATCCGGGCAATCTCGCGGATGAACCAGGGGTCGAAGCGGCAGGCCTGGTGGATCTCCGCCACCGACATGCCCGCGCGCAGCGCCTGCGCCACCACCAGGGAGCGGTCCGGCGTGGGCGTGGCGAGCGCGGTGCGGATGGCGGCGTGGCTGCCATCGCCGGGCAGGGCGATCTCATCCAGGCCCGAAAGCCCCGTCTCCAGCCCGCGCAGCCCCTTCTGCAGCGCCTCCGCGAAGCTGCGGCCGATGGCCATGGTCTCGCCGACCGACTTCATGCTGGTGGTCAGCGTCGCCGGTGTGCCCGGGAATTTTTCGAAGGTGAAGCGCGGGATCTTCACCACGACGTAGTCGATGGTCGGCTCGAAGCTCGCCGGCGTCACCATGGTGATGTCGTTCTTGAGCTCGTCCAGCGTGTAGCCGACGGCCAGCTTCGCGGCGATCTTGGCGATCGGGAAGCCGGTGGCCTTCGACGCCAGCGCGGAGGAGCGGGAGACGCGCGGATTCATCTCGATGACCACCATGCGGCCATCGACGGGGTTGATGCCGAACTGCACGTTGGACCCGCCGGTATCGACGCCGATCTCGCGCAGACACGCGATGCTGGCATCGCGCATCCGCTGGTATTCCTTGTCGGTCAGCGTCAGCGCCGGGGCGATGGTCACGCTGTCGCCGGTATGCACGCCCATCGGGTCCAGGTTCTCGATGGAGCAGATGATGATGCAGTTGTCGGCGCTGTCGCGCACGACCTCCATCTCATACTCCTTCCAGCCCAGCACGCTTTCCTCGACGAGAACTTCGGTGGTCATCGAGGCTGAAAGGCCGGCGGCGACGATCTGCTCGAATTCCTCGCGGTTATAGGCAATGCCGCCGCCGGTGCCGCCGAGGGTGAAGCTCGGGCGGATGACGCAGGGCAGGCCCACTTCCTCCAGGCCCTTGCGGGCTTCCTCCATCGAATGGGCGATGGCGGATTTCGGGCTCTCGATGCCGATCTTGGACATGGCGTCGCGGAACTTCAGCCGGTCCTCGGCCTTGTCGATGACCTCCGCCTTGGCGCCGATCAGCTCGCAGCCGTACTTCTTCAGCACACCCGCGGCATCCAGCTTCAGCGCGGTGTTCAGCGCGGTCTGGCCTCCCATGGTCGGCAGCAGCGCATCGGGGCGCTCCTTGGCGATGATCTTCTCGACCATCTCGACCGTGATCGGCTCGATATAGGTGGCATCCGCAAGGCCCGGATCGGTCATGATCGTGGCCGGGTTGGAGTTCACCAGGATGACGCGATAGCCCTCGGATCGCAGGGCCTTGCAGGCCTGGGCGCCGGAATAGTCGAACTCACAGGCTTGGCCGATGACGATCGGGCCGGCGCCGATGATGAGGATGGACTTGATATCGGTGCGCTTCGGCATGTCAGGCTCCGGTCGAAGGGGTTTGCTTCCGCGCGCTCAACAGCAGCAGCGGCAGGATCAGCAGATGGGGGACGCCCCAGAAGTACAGGGCGGTCGGCGCTTCCTCGCCCAGCATCAGCGTCGTCGCGCCATGCACGAGGACGGAGAGGGCGAAGGCGCCCAGCGCCGCGCGCATCGGCGAGACCAGCCGGCGCAGCGACGAGGCGACGGTGAAGAGCACCAGGCCCGAATAGGCGAGCGCGAAAAGCGCGAAGGCGAAGGGTATCATGCGGCGCGGCTTTCCGTCGCGAGCTTCACCGCCAGCAGCGCCAGCGCGCCGCCGAGCACCCAGCGCTGCACCGCCATCCAGGTGGGGTTCGCGCCGAGGAAGCGCGCCGCGCCGGCCGCGCCCCAGACCAGCACCGCATCCCAGGCGGTGCAGATGGCGATCTGCACGAAGCCGAGGATCGCGGCCTGGAGGAACAGGTTGCCCCGCTCCGGATCCAGGAAGGGCGGCAGCACCGCCATGTAGAACAGCGCCACCTTCGGGTTCAGCGCCGCGGTGGCGAAGCCCACCCAGAACAGCCGTGCCCGCGGTTCGCGCGGCATGGGCCGCGCCGCGAAGATCGGCTGCCCGCCTGGCCGCACGCTCTGCCAGGCCAGGTAGAGCAGGTAGATGGCGCCGCCGATCCGCAAAACGTCCCAGGCATAGGGCACCGCCAGCAGCGCGGCGGTGATGCCGGCCGCGGCGCAGACCATGATGGTGAAGGAGCCGAACTGGCAGCCCACCAGCGAGACCATGCCCGCCCCGGTGCCCTGCGCGAGCGAGCGCGAGATCAGGTAGAGCATGTTCGGCCCCGGCGTGACCGCGAGGCCGAGCGACAGCGCGGCGAAGATCAGCAGGGTGTCGGCGGAGGGCATCAGGCCACCCCCTCCCGCGCCAGCTTCTGCTGCTGCAGCCCCTCCAGCACCCGCGCGTAATAGGTGCCGGCGCCGCGCGCCAGGTGGCGTTCGGACCGGATCGCCAGCAGGTGCCGGGCCAGCCCCTTGCGATGCTGCGCCGGCGTGCGCGCCATGGGCAGCATGGCCAGCACCTCGTCCATGAAGCCCTCCAGCCGGTAGGGGGCGAGGGTCGCCGCATCGCGCGCGGCGGCATCCCGCGCCGCCCCGGCATAGCCCTGCAGGATCTCGGCCGCGATGGCGGCGCCATCGAGCCGCCGCTCGCAGCAGAGGCCGCTGAAGTTGCGCTCCGCCACGGCGGCGAAATTGGCCTCGCGCAGCCAGCCCGGGCCGCCGAAATGGTCGTAGACATAGGCGGCGCGGCGGGCCCGCAGCGCATAGGGGATGGTCTTGCCGATCGAGACCACCGCATCGGCGGCGGCGAGGTCGGCGGGCATCAGTCGGCGGTCCCGCACCTCCCCCTCCTGGCCCCAATGCACCACCTGCATCCCCTCCGCGCGCAGCAGCCGGGCGGCCTCGGCCACCTCCGGCGGCAGGTGGTTGGAGACCAGCAGCAGCGTGCCGGGCTGCGCGCGCGGCGGCGGCGGCGGCATCTCGAAGGCGGCGGGGGCGGCGTTGTGCGAGAGGCGGATGGCGTGCCGCGGCAGGCCACCGGCGGCGATTCGCGCCCGCGCCGCCTCCACCGTGACGATGAAGACCTGCCCGAGCACCCGTTCCGCCACCACGCCCGGCTGGGCCAGCGCCCAGTCGCGGTCGAGATGCGCGAAGGCGAAGAGGGTGCGTTCCGCCTCCGCCGGGTCCAGCGCATAGTCCAGCACCGTCTCCTGCCGGCTTTGCAGCCAGACGAGGTCATAGGTGAAGGGCCGCGCCTCGGACACCTTGGGCAGCAGCCGCAGCCCGGCCTGGCGCGCCAGCCCCGCCATCGGGTCGGCGGCGTACCAGGTGGCGAGGTCGCAGTGCCAGCCGCGGCCGATCAGCTCCTCCGCCGCTTCCAGCAGCACGAGCTCGGAGCCCGCCACGCCGACGAAGCCGGCATTGCCGAACAGCGCGCGCGGCGGTCGCAGGGTCACGGCCGCGACGCCTCCATCATCCCCACGAAGCGGCGGAACAGGTGGTGGCTGTCGGTCGGGCCCGGCGAGGCCTCCGGATGGTACTGCACGGAGAAGGCCGGCTTCGTGGTGCTGGCGATGCCCTCGTTGCTGCCGTCGAAAAGGCTGCGATGGGTCACCACCACGCCTTCCGGCAGGCTGGCATCGTCCACCGCAAAACCGTGGTTCTGCGAGGTGATCTCCACCTTGCCGGTGGCGAGTTCCTTCACCGGCTGGTTCGCGCCGCGATGGCCGCGATCCAGCTTGTAGGTCTTGGCGCCCAGGGCCAGCGCCAGCAGCTGGTGGCCGAGGCAGATGCCGAAGACGGGAAGGCCCGTCTCCAGCACGCCGCGGATCGCCGGCACGGCGTACTCGCCCGTCGCCGCGGGGTCGCCCGGGCCATTGGAGAGAAAGACGCCATCCGGCTTGTGCGAAAGAATATCCTCGGCGGTGGCGGTGGCCGGCACCACGGTCACGGCGCAGCCGGCGGAGGCGAGGCAGCGCAGGATATTGCGCTTGGCGCCGTAATCCACCGCCACGACCTTCACCTTCGGCGCGGTCTGGGTGCCGAAACCCTGGCCCCAGGCCCATTCGGCCTCGTCCCAGGCATAGGTCTGGCGGGTCGAGACCTCCTTCGCCAGGTCCATCCCCTCCAGCCCCGGCCAGGCCTTGGCCTGGGCCACCAGGGCGGGAATGTCGAAGCGGCCATCGGCCGGATGCGCCAGAACCCCATTCGGCGCGCCGCCGTCGCGGATGCGGATGGTCAGCGCGCGGGTGTCGATGCCGGCGATCCCCGGCACGCCATGCGACTTCAGCCAGTCATCCAGGTGCCGCGTGGCGCGGTAATTGGCGGGCTCGGTCAGGTCCTGCTTGACGATCAGCCCCCGCGCGGCCGGCGTCACCGCCTCGATATCCTCCGCATTGGCGCCGACATTGCCGATATGCGGGAAGGTGAAGCAGATGGTCTGCCCGGCATAGGAGGGATCGGTCAGCACCTCCTGGTAGCCGGTCATGGAGGTATTGAAGCAGATCTCCGCCACCGTCGTGGCCTGGGCGCCGAAGCCGCGGCCCCAGAAGACGCTGCCATCGGCCAGCACCAGGGCGGCGGTCGCGCCGGCAGGCGCGCGGATGGCCGACTCGCCTGGGGAAGGGGTCGTGCTGTCGGTCTGGCTCACGGGGCGGGTCTCCGGATGCGGGGCGGGGCGCGGGGTGCTATCCCCTTGCGGCAGGTCGTTCAGGCTGAGGCCGGTGGCGGCCAGGATGGCGGACCAGTGTTTCGCGGGCACCGCGCGCGCCTGGCGCCATTTCCGCAGGGCCTCGGTGCCGACGCCGAGGCGCTGGGCGGCGGCATCCGGTCCGCCCATCAGGGCGATGATATCTTCGACAGTGCGCATGGCAGGACCATGTGGGAATTTTCTTCCCAAAGCAAGGCTGGCGAGCGCCTGGGAAGATTTTTCCCGGCGGCCGGCGCGTGCTATAGACCCGGAACAAGGAGAACCCCCATGGCCGATGACCTGCGCACCCGTTTCACCGCCGAGCTGAAGACCGCGATGCTGGCCAAGGACGCCGCGCGGACCTCCGGCATCCGGATGATCACCGCCAAGCTGAAGGACGCCGATATCGCCGCCCGCCCCTCCGGCGTGGACAAGATCCCGGACGACCAGATCATCTCCATGCTGCGCGGCATGGTGAAGTCCCGCACCGAGAGCGCCACCATGTACCGCCAGGGCAACCGGCCGGAGCTGGCGGAGAAGGAGGAGGCGGAGATCGCCATCATCGAATCCTTCCTGCCGCAGCAGATGGACGAGGCCGCGATGCAGGCCGCCGTCACCGCGGCGGTGGCTGAATCCGGCGCCGCCAGCGTGAAGGACATGGGCAAGGTGATGGCCGTGCTGCGGGCGAAACACGCCGCCAGCCTCGACATGGCCAAGGCCGGCCCGCTGGTGAAGGCGGCGCTGGGCGGCTAACCGTTTCCGGGCGCATTTTCCGAACCGTCAGGCGAAGCCGCCTGACTTGAAAATGCTATCCGTTTTTGGGCGCATTTTCCGAGTCGTCAGGCGAAGCCGCCTGACTTGAAAATGCTAAGCCGCCGCCACCGGCACCACCACCACCTCGGCACCCGGGATCAGCGCCTCCAGCTCCCGGGTCATTTCCTGCGCCACCGCCGCCACCTCCCCGAAGGGCCGGGCGGGGGCGAAGCCGAGCGCGATCTCGATATGGGCGCGGCCGCCGGATTGCCGGGACCGCACCCGCTCCAGCGTCTCGTAGCGGTGGAAGTGGTGGCCGAGGCTGCGGTTGATCGCCGCCTGCAGCCGCTCCTCCAATGCGCGGTCCAGCAGGTCCGGCAGCGCCTGCCGCAGCATGCTGAAGCCGATGCCGGCCATCACCGCCACCACCAGCAGTCCGCCGGCGATATTGGCGATCCAGGCCGCCCGCGTGCCCGGCCAGGTCGCGCTGACCGCGACCGCCGCCAGCACCAGCGCGGAGGTGGCGAGCTTGCCCAGCCGCGCCTGCACCTGGCCGGTCAGCAGCAGCGAGGTGCCGTCCCGCGCCGCACGCCACATGCCGAGGAAGGCGGCGGCATTCACCCCCACATTCAGCGCCGCCAGCACGATGGCCGCCATCAGCCAGGATCCGCTGCCCGCCGGCGCCGGGCCGGCCATCCAGGCGCCGAGGGTGCGCGTCACCACCCAGGCCGCGCCCAGCAGCAGCAGCAGGCCCATCAGGAAATTGGCGAAGCGCTCCAGCTTGCCGCTACCATAGTCATAGGCCTGCAGATGCCCGCGATGCACCCGGCGCATCATCGCCAAAATGCCCCAGCCGAGCGTCAGCTGGATGCCGGCGCGCAGCGTCTCGGCCAGCATCGGCAGGGAGGCGGCGCCGAAGGCCACCACGGAATAGGCCAGCAGCATGAGCGTATCGGCGACCAGGCTCAGGCCGAGCGACCATTCGCGACGGCACGAGTCCGGGCTGGCCATGCGCAACCTTTGTCTGAATTCAATATTCCGGCGGGGTCGAGGATCGTGGATCGCCGGCGGCGTGGCAAGCCATCATTCCGGGCGCACCATCTCCTCCCGCCCCGGCAGGATCAGCCCCTCCGCCCCCACCAGCCGGGCGCCACGCAGATCGGCCTGGCGCAGATCGGCCATGGTCATGGTGGCATCGGTCAGATCCGCCCCGCACAGCCCGGCCTCGCGCAGATCGGCCTGGGTCAGGTCGGCATCCGACATCCGGGCCTCGGACAGGTTGGCGCCCACCAGCTTCGCCCGCACCATCCGCGCCGTGCTGAAATTGCTGGGCCAGCTCTGGCCGCTTTTCAGCAGCATCGGCCCCGCCTCCACCCGGCTGAGATCGGCCTCGTTCAGCGAGGCGCGCACCAGGCTGGCGCCGCGCAGCACGGCGCCCGAAAGCTTGGCCCCGCGCAGATCCGCCATGGCAAGATCCGCCATGGCCAGCACCGTGCCGGTCAGGTCGCAGCCGCGCATCACCGCATGCTTCAGCACCGCCGCAGCCAGGTTCACGCCCGCCAGGTTCAGGCCGCTGAGGTCGCAGGCCGAGAGATCCGCGCGCTCCCCCTCCCGCCCATTGCTGCGGATCCAGTCCTGGTGCAGGCGCAGGGCCGCGCCCACGGCGCCTTCCAGGTTCTCCAGCCGGCGCGTCATCTCCGCGCCCTCCAGCTTCGCGCTGCTGAGGTCCACCCCATCCAGCAGCGCGCCCAGCAGATTGGCGCCGCGCAGATTGGTGGAGCGCAGCACGGCGTGGGTCAGGATCGCGCCCTCCAGCACCGCGCCGGTCAGGTTCGCCTCGGACAGGTCGGCGCCTTCCAGGTTGCAGCCGCTGAGATCGGCGCAGCTGAGATCGGCCCGGACGAAGACCGCCTGGCGCAGGTTGGAATCGCGCAGGTCGGTCTGCACGATGAAGGCATTGGAGAGCTTGGCGCGGGTCAGGTTGGCATTGGCGGCGCTGGCCTCGGCCAGGTCGCCATTGCCCTCCGTCGCGCCGGCGGGCACCAGCTCCCCGTTCTTGGCGCGCACCAGGTGGCCGTCGCGCAGGTCGGCGCCGGTCAGGTTGGCGCGCATCAGCATCGCACCGCGCAGCGAGGCGCCGCGCAGGTCCACCTGCTGCAACTGCGCCCGGCTCAGATCGGCGCGGCGGAGATTGGCGCCGAAGAGGCAGGCATCGCGCAGATCGGCCTCCGCCAGGTCGGCGCCTTCCAGCCGCGCGCCGGTCAGGTCCGCGCCAGCCAGCTGCGCACCGCGCAGGCTTGTATGGCCCAGGTCGGTGAACTTGAAGGAGGCCCGGCGCCCGCCCTTGGCGCCCTTCAGGTGCAGCTGGTGCGCCGCCAGCGTCTCGGCCAGCTCGTTCGGCTTCAGCGGGCGGTATTCGATCGCCAGCGCATCGCGCCAGCTGGGTTCTTCGCCGCGCAGACGGCGGGAGGGCGGGGGGGTGGGGGAGGGCGTCGTCACTGCCGCCATGCATGCCCCGAAAGCCTGAAGAATTCGCTACGCCAGCCGTTCCCTTGCCCCCTCCCATCGGTGCTAAGAGGCCGCCTCCATGGCCCTCCCTCCGAACTTCCTCGAGGAGCTCCGCGCGCGGACTCCGCTGGCGCCGCTGATCCAGCGGAAGACGCGGCTGACCAAATCCGGCCGGAACTGGAAGGGCTGCTGCCCCTTCCATGGGGAGAAGACGCCCTCCTTCTACGTCTATGACGACCATTTCCACTGCTTCGGCTGCGGCGCGCATGGCGATGCCATCAGCTTCGTCATGCGCGCGGAGGGCCAGGCCTTCCCGGAGGCGGTGGAGCGCCTGGCCGCCGAGGCGGGCATGCGGATCCCCCAGGCCACGCCCGAGGCCGCGGCCCGGGAACGTCGGGCGCGCGACCTCTATGGCGTGCTGGAGGCCGCCGAGGCCGCCTTCCGGCGCCGCCTGCGCCTGCCGGAAGGCGAGGCCGCCTTAGCCTATCTGCGGCGCCGGGGACTGACGGAGGAGACCATCCAGGCCTTCGGCCTGGGCTGGTCCGGCAGTGGCCGCGGCGTGCTCGCCGCCGAGCTGAAGGCGGAGGGCATCACGCCGGCCCAGCTCGCGGAGGCCGGGCTGATGCGGGAGCGGGAGGATGGGGAAGGCTTCTCCGACCTCTACTTCAACCGTGTGATCTTCCCGATCCGCGACCGGCGGGGGCGCACCATCTCCTTCGGCGGACGCATCCTGGGGGATGGCCAGCCGAAATACGTGAACGGGCCGGAGACGAGCCTGTTCTCCAAGCGCCGCAATCTCTACGGCCTGGACCTGGCCCGCGAAGGCGCCTTCCGCGGCGCGCCGGTGGTGGTGGTGGAGGGCTATATGGATGTCATCGCCCTGCACCAGGCCGGCTTCGCCGGCGCCGTGGCACCACTCGGCACCGCGCTGACGCCGGAGCAGATGGAAGAGCTGTGGCGCCTGACGCCGGAGCCGGTGCTCTGCTTCGACGGCGACGCCGCCGGCGGCCGTGCCGCAGCAAGGGCGGCGGAGGCGGCGCTGCCGCTGCTGACCACGGAGCGCAGCCTGAAGCTGGCCACCCTGCCGCAGGGGGAGGATCCGGATACGCTGGTCACCCGCCGCGGCCCCGCCGGCTTCACCGCGGTGCTGGACGGCGCCCGGCCGCTGTCGGAGGCGCTCTATGCGCTGATCACGGAAGGCCGCCCTGCCAGCACGCCGGAGCAGCGCGCCGGGCTGCGCAACCGGCTGGCGGAGGTGGCGAATGCCATCCCGGACAAGTCGCTGGCGGCGGAGTATCGCCGCGCCCTGCTGGACCGCTTCTTCGCCGCCACCCGCGCCGCCCCCGGCGGGCGCGGCGGGCCGCCGGGCCGCAAGCCGCCGGCCTCGCCGCGCAGCCGGCCGGCCATCACGCCCGAGCGCACCCGCGGCGCCCAGGCGGCGGCGCTGCTGGCCATCACCCTGCGGCATCCCTGGCTGCTGGCGGAGGTGGAGGAATGCTTTGCCGCCATCCATCCGGAGGATGCGCGCCTGGCCGAATGCCGGGCGGAGATGCTCGCCTGGCTGGAGGGTGGCCACGAACTTGACTCAACCCGCCTGATGGACCAACTCGCCGGCAGAGGCTTGGCGGAGCTGGCGAGCGGCCTTTTGCGGGATCCGGGCCTGCCGGAGGCGGCGAGCGCGGAGGCCCAGCCGAAGGATGTGCTGGATGGCTGGTGGCACTTCTATGGCCTGCTGCGGGGCGAGGCGGCGCTGCTGGAGGATATTGCCATCGCGCAACGGGATTGGGTCCAGGCGAGCGATCCGGTGGCGCAGGCCCGGGTGCAGCAGCGGCTCATCCGGTTGAAGCAGGCGCTGGCGGCGCAGCGCCGCGGCGAGGCGGAGGAGGCGGCCCTGCCGGCCGGCTCCCTGGGATGAATAGGCGCGGTGGCGCGGGACTTGGCGAATTCGCGCGGGCAGGGCGGGGGCAAAAGCCCACCCTGCCAGGGCGCCTTTGACGGAGCGGGAAAAGGCATGGCGAGCAAGGCCGCGAATGGCGCCGACACGGCAGAAGGACGCGACGAGGCGGTGGAAGGCGTGCTGCTGGATACCTTGACGGCCTCGGTCAAGAAGCTGATCGCCCGGGGCAAGGAACGCGGCTACGTCACCATCGACGAGATCAACGCCGCCCTGCCGCCGGGCCAGGTGTCTTCCGAGCTGATCGAAGACACCATGGCCACGCTGAACGACCTCGGCATCAATACGGTGGATTCCGAGGAGAGCGAGGACGGCGAGGCTGCCGCCGAGAAGCCCGCCGCCAAGGCCGATGACGAGGACAAGGACGACGAGGAAGGCGGCGGCAATGTCGACGAGGCCAATCTCGGCCGCACCGACGACCCGGTCCGCATGTACCTGCGCGAGATGGGCAGCGTGGAGCTGCTCTCGCGCGAGGGCGAGATCGCCATCGCCAAGCGGATCGAGGCCGGCCGCGACATGATGATCGGCGGGCTCTGCGAGAGCCCGCTGACCTTCAAGGCCATCGTCGCCTGGCATGACGCGGTCAAGGAAGGCCGCATGCTGCTGCGGGATGTCATCGACCTGGAGGCGACCGCCGGCGCGAATACGCCCGAGGGTACGCCGCCGCCCGAGGAGGAATACGAGGAAGGCGACGAGGCCGCCGAGGGCGTCGGCCTGTCCCTCTCGGCCCTTGAGGAAAAGCTGAAGCCGGAGGCGCTGGCCGCCTTCGAACAGATCGAGAGCCTGTTCGGCAAGCTGCAGAAACTCTCGTCCAAGCGCATGGATGCCTATACCTCGGGCGGCGAGACCTCGCAGCGTTCCGAGAAGACCTATGAGAAGCAGCGCCAGGAGCTGGTGGCGCTGGTGGAGAAGGTGCATCTCCACAACAACCGCATCGAGGAGCTGGTCGACCAGCTCAAGGGCCTGAACCGCCGCCAGACCACGCTGGAGGGCCAGGTGCTGCGCCTCGCCGAGGCCCAGAAGGTCAAGCGCGAGGAATTCCTGGAACAGTGGCGCGGCAGCGAGCTGGACCCGGCCTGGTTCGAGCGCATCAGCAAGCTGCAGACCCGCGGCTGGAAGACCTTTGTCGCGCGGTCGAAGGACGACGCGGAGGCGATCCGCGCCGAGATCGCCCGGGTGGCCGCCGATACCGGCCTGCCGGTGCCGGATTTCCGCCGCGTCTACCAGACCGTCTCGCGCGGCGAGCGCGACATGACCCAGGCGAAGAAGGAGATGATCGAGGCGAACCTGCGCCTCGTCATCTCCATCGCCAAGAAATACACGAACCGCGGCCTGCAGTTCCTGGACCTGATCCAGGAAGGCAATATCGGCCTGATGAAGGCCGTGGACAAATTCGAGTACCGCCGCGGCTACAAGTTCTCCACCTACGCCACCTGGTGGATCCGGCAGGCGATCACCCGCAGCATCGCGGACCAGGCGCGGACCATCCGCATCCCGGTCCACATGATCGAGACGATCAACAAGCTGGTCCGCACCTCCCGCCAGATGCTGCACGAGATCGGCCGCGAGCCGACGCCGGAGGAGCTGGCCGAAAAGCTCGGCATGCCGCTGGAGAAGGTCCGCAAGGTTCTGAAGATCGCGAAGGAGCCGATCTCGCTCGAGACGCCGATCGGCGACGAGGAGGACAGCCACCTCGGCGATTTCATCGAGGACAAGAACGCCATCATCCCGCTGGATGCCGCGATCCAGTCCAATCTGCGCGAGGCGACCACGCGGGTGCTGTCCAGCCTGACGCCGCGCGAGGAACGTGTGCTGCGCATGCGCTTCGGCATCGGCATGAACACGGACCATACGCTGGAGGAAGTGGGCCAGCAGTTCAACGTGACGCGCGAGCGCATCCGCCAGATCGAGGCCAAGGCGCTGCGCAAGCTGAAACACCCCAGCCGCAGCCGCAAGCTGCGCAGCTTCCTGGACAATTGAGCCATGGCGACGGCGGCGCGCACCGGCATCCGTGAACCGGTGCAGCGGATCGAGGTGGATGTCACCTTTTTGCGCATGGATGCGCCGCCCGCCACGACGAAGCCCGACTTCCCGCCAGGCGCCAGCGTGGTGCGGCTGGCCGGCTGTTCCGTGCCCTTCTACCGCTATCTGTATGACACGGTGGGGCGCGACTACGTCTGGTGGCTGCGCCGCACCGTGCCGGATTCCGAGATCGCGGCGCTGCTGGCGCGGCCGGAGATCAGCATGCATGTGCTGTATCAGGGCGGCGAGCCGGCCGGCTTCTACGAGCTGGAGCGCCGCAGCGGCGACCAGGGCGTGAACCTCGCCTATTTCGGGCTGATGCCGCATGCCATCGGCCGCGGCGCCGGCCGCGCCCTGCTGCGGCACGCCATCGACACGGCCTGGGCGGAGCGGCCGCGGCTGCTGACGGTGAATACCTGCACCGCCGACCACCCGCGCGCCCTGCCCAACTACATGGAGGCGGGTTTTCGGATCACGCGGGTGGTGCGGGAGCTCTGGCCGGTGCCGCTGCGGCTGGGCCTGCCGATTCCCGACCGGCTGAAGGCCGGCTGAGTTCTTTCGCAATGGCCATGCCAGTCAGCATGGCGGCGGTGAAGATGAAGGCGGGCCAGCCGCCGGTGGCCAGCGCGGTCAGCGCCGGGCCGGGGCAGAAGCCGGCCAGGCCCCAGCCGATGCCGAACAAGGCGGGGCCGGCCAGGATGCGGCCATCGATGGCGGTGGCGGTCGGCAGGTGGAAGCGCGCGGCCAGCAGCGGCCTTGGCCGGCGCAGCACCAGCCGGTAGCCGAGGAAGGTGACGGCCACGGCACCGGCCAGCACGAAGGCCAGGCTGGCGTCCCAGCCGCCGGAGGGGATGGCGGCGAGATCGAGAAAATTCAGCACCTTCGCCGGGTCCGACATGCCGGCGACGACCAGGCCGAGGCCGAAGAGCAGGCCGATGCCGAAGTGCAGCAGCAGGGTCATGCGCCGGCTCCCAGCAGGTGGCGCGTCACGAAGACGGTGGCGATGGCAGTGGCCATGAAGACGAGCACCGCCACCGCCGACCGCGGCGAAAGCCGGGCGAGGCCGCAGACGCCATGGCCGGAGGTGCAGCCATTTCCCCAGATGGAACCGAAACCCACCAGCAGCCCCGCCACCCCCAGCAGCCCGGGCCCGGCCGCGATCTGCGGCACCGGCACCGCGCCGCTGGCCAGCCCCACCACCAGCGGCGCCGCGACCAGCCCCAGCACGAAGGCCAGCCGGGCGCCGAGACCGGGCTCGGTGAAGGGCGGCAGAAGGCGTCCCAGGATGCCGCTGATGCCGGCGATGCGTCCTGCGACGGCCATCAGCAGCACCGCCGAAAGCCCGATCAGCGCACCGCCGGCGAGCGAAGCCCAGGGCGTGAATTCGGTGGGCGTGAAGGTGGTGGGCATCGGCTCAGCGCAGCGGGCAGGTGCTGAGGCCCAGCAGCCGATAGGCCGGGCAGAAGCGGAAGGCGGCGGTGGCGATCAGCACCCCGCCCACCGCGGCAATGACATGGCGCCAGCCGCCCATGCCGGCGAAACTGCCGGCCGCCAGGAAGGGCGCGAGCAGCAGGACCAGGCCGAGGATGAGGCGGATGGCGCGATCGAGCGAACCGACATTGACCATGGGAGAGCTCCCGCAAGCGGAGGACGTATTCCAACTTATATTCGAATATGCGAAGATACAAGCATGAAGATGGAACCCGAGGGGCTGGAGGCCAAGGCGGAGGAGGCGGCGCGGCTGCTGGCGGCGCTCGCCCATGGCAAGCGCCTGATGGCGCTGTGCCACCTGCTGGAGGGGGAGAAATCCGTGGGCCAGCTCGCCGCCCTGGTCGGCCTCTCCCCCACCGCCCTGTCGCAGCACCTGGCGCGGATGCGCGACCTGCGCCTGGTGGAGACGCGGCGGGAGGGGCAGGTGATCCACTACCGCCTGGCGAGCGCCGAGGTCGCCGCGGTGCTGGAGACGCTCTATCGCCTCTATTGCGCGCCGGCGGATCCCGCGGCGCATTCGCCCGTTGCTGCGGGATGAGCAGCATCAAGGTGGCGTTGGTGACGGGCGCCGGGCGCGGCATCGGCCGGGCGGTGGCGGCGCGGCTGGCAGGCGATGGCTGGCGCGTGGTGGCGACGGACCGGGAGGCGCCGGCGGAGGCCCTGCCGGGCGTCCGCTTCGCCCAGGCCGATGTGGCGGAGGAAGCCGCCGTCGCCGCGCTGGTGGCGGATATCCGGGCGCGGGAGGGGCGGCTGGATGGGCTGGTCTCCAATGCCGGCTTCATGATCCGCAAGCCGCTCTCCGCGCTGACCCTGGCGGAGTGGAACGCCGTGCTCGCCACCAACCTGACCGCCAGCTTCCTGCTGCTGCGTGCCGCGGAGGACTTGCTGCGGGCGGCGCGCGGGGCGGTGGTGACCATGGCCTCCACCCGCGCGCATCAGTCGGAGCCGGAGACCGAGAGCTATGCGGCCTCCAAGGGCGGGCTGCTGGCGCTGACCCATGCGGCGGCGATCAGCCTGGGCCCGGAGGTGCGGGTGAACTGCGTCAGCCCCGGCTGGATCGACACCCAGGGCGAGGCCTTGCGGCCGCAGGACCATGCCCAGCACCCGGCCGGGCGGGTCGGCCGGGTCGAGGATGTGGCGGCGCTGGTCGCCTGGCTGCTGGGGCCGGAGGCCGGCTTCGTCACCGGCGCCGAATTCCGGACCGATGGCGGCATGACGCGGAAGATGATCTACGCCGAATAGCCGGCGCGCCGCGGCGCCGGGCGGCCCCGCCGGGGCGCGCCGCCGGCGGGGGCCTCAATCCGGTAGCCGATGCCCCAGACGGTGCGGATGATGTCATCCCCGCCGCGCTCCGCCAGCTTGCGCCGCAGCCGGCAGATCACCACCCGCAGCACGCCGGCCGTGCTGGTGGCGGGCCCGTCGTGCAGCGCCTCCACCATCCGCTGCCGGCTCAGCACGCCGCCGCGGGCCGAGATCAGCAATTCCAGCGCCGTGCGTTCGAAGGGCGTCGCCTCCACCGGCTGGCCGGCCACCGTCAGGCTGCCGGCGGCGCGGTCCAGCACCACATTGCCGCAGCGCAGGATGCTGCCCCGGCGGTCTGGGCTGCGGCGCTGGATGGCGGCGATGCGCGCCCGCAGCGCCGCCACCGGCACCTGGCGCGGCAGCACCGCATCGGCGCCCAGGTTGAAGGCCGCGGCCTCCTCCTCCGGCCCCGCATCGGCCAGCAGCAGGATGGGCAGGGCGAGGCCGGCCTCCCGCAGCCCCTGCAGCAGGGGCAGGGCGTGGGAGGCCAGGTCGGTGCAGTCGATCAGCACGCCATCCGCCGTGGCCGCCGGGCGGGCCGCCTGCTGGCCGGCGCGGAGGGCGGTGTCCGGGGCGCCGCCCGGGGCAGGCAGCAGCCGCGCGGCGATGCCAGCGGCCTCCAGCCTGGCCCAGACCTCGTTCTGCGCCGCCGCGCGGTCGGCGATGATGAGCAGCTGCATGACCCGTCCCTTGCGGCCCGCCCTGCGCCCGAGCGGGCGCGGATGGCGGCGGTGGGTGGCGAAGCGAAGCCCGGCAGGCCGGGCCGTCCCCGGCCAGACCCCGACACAGACTAGGCGGCGCGGCGGTGGCCGGTGTGTAGGGAGTCGTGCGGTTTCGTCAGCGCGGACCCCTTGGCCGGCGCATCCGCCTACGAAAGCTGACTGTCATGCGGTGACCAGGGTCAGGACAATGGCGCGACTCTGACAGGAAGGGGGTTTGCCGATGCGCGTGCTGATCGTCGCCTCCACCCCCGCCTCGGGCCAGCGCCTGGCGGCCGCCCTGGCGCGGGCGGGGCTGATGGTGGAGCGGGTGGGCCTGGCCGAGGACCCGGCCGGCACGGCGCGGCGCAGCGGGCCCTTCGATGCGGTGCTGCTGGAGGCGGCCAGGCTCTCCGACCCGCTGCTCGGCAGCCTGCGCGGCATCGCGCGCCAGCGCCTCGGCCTGCCGCTGGTGCTGCTGCTGGGCGCGGCGACGGCGGAGCAGGAGGCGGCGGCTTTCGCCGCCGGCGCGGATGAGGTGCTGCAGGCGCCGATGCCCACGGCCGGGCTGCTGGTGCGGCTGCGCGCGTTGCAGCGGCGCATGCTGGGCCATCTCTCGGCCCGCATCACCATCGGCAATGTCACGCTGGACCAGGCGCAGGGCGGCATGACGGTGGAGGGGCGGCCGCTGGAGCTGACGCCGCGGGAATATGCGGTGATGGAGATGCTGTTCCTGCGCCGGGGCCGGCTGGTGACCAAGCTCGACCTGCTGGCCCGGCTCTATGGCTCGGAGGAGGGGCCGGATGGGCGCATCCTGGATGTCTTCATCTGCAAGGTGCGGCGCAAGCTGGCGGCGGCGGGCGCCGCGCCCTGCATCCGCACCGCCTGGGGGCGCGGCTATAGTGTGGAGGAGCCGGCGCCCGCGGCGCGGCTGCGCGGGGCCGGACCGGGCGGGGCCTCGCCCGGATCCTCGCGCAAGTCGCCGCCGGCGCAGCCGGCCGGGCGCCGGAAGCCGCGGGCGCTGGCGGAGGCCTGTCTCCAGGCCGCCTGAGACCCGGTCAGTCCGGCCGGCCGATCAGGGCGAAGAGCGCCCCCTGCGGGTCGCGGCCGAAGACCACATGGTCGCCGCCCGGCACCTCCGCCGGCCCATACAGGATGGTGCCGCCGCCATCCCAGATGCCTTGCGCCGCGGGGCCGATGCGGGCGACGCGGAAGACGAAGGTCCAGTGCGGCGCCGCCGCATCCTGCCGCGGCATGATGGCGCCGAAGGCGCGGCCCTGCAGCTCCATCAGCTGATAGGTGCCGGCCGCGCCCATCGGCAGGGCCTGGCCGCGGGTCCAGCCGAATTGCGCGGCATAGAAGCCGATGGCCGCCTCGGCATCGGCCGCGGTGTATTCGTTCCAGGCGCAATGGCCGACCGCCTGCGGGTCGAAGCTGCCGCTGGCCTGGTCGCTGCTGCCGCGCATGACGTAGAAGGGCGCGCCCCCAGGATCCGCCACCATGGCGATGCGGCCGACGCCGGGAATGTCCCGCGCCGGCATCTGCACCGCCCCGCCTGCGGCCTGGATCCCGGCGACGGCGGCATCGACATCCTCCACCCCGATATAGCCGAGCCAGACGGGCGCGACGCCCTCCGGCGCCTGCATCAGGCCGCCGATGGCCTGCGCGCCGTGGCTGAGGATGGAATAGCCGGGCACCGGACCGCCCCCCGGACCGCCCCCCGGACCGCCATGCGGCGCGGCGGTCCAGCCGAGCAGGCTGCCGTAGAAGCGGGTGGCGGCGGCGGGTGCGGTGGTCAGCAGCTCGTACCAGATGAAGCTGCCGTGGGGGTTGCTCATCGGGGCGCCTCCCGGCTGTCGAGGATCGGCAGGAAGCCGCCATGGATCATGCGCCGGCCGTCGAAGGGCAGGGGCGTGTCCTTCATCCGCGGATCCTCCATCAGCCGCCGCATCCCGGCATCGCGGATGGCGCGGGAGGGCCATTCGATCCAGGAGAGCACCACCACCTCCTCCGCCTGCGCCTGCACGGCGCGGCGGAAGTCGGTGACCTTCCCCTCCGGCACGTCATCGCCCCAGGCTTCCATCACGCGGAGCGCGCCGAATTCCTGGATGATCTGCTGGAAGAGCCGGGCATGGGCGAGATAGGCGTCGCGCTGGGCGGCGGGCACGGCGGCCACCATGCCGTCGATATAGGACATGCGGGATTCCTTCCGGTCGGGCGTTATACTGAACTCTTTGGTTAAGTATAGGGGCGCGCGACGGAGGTCCAGGGGGTGGCGAACACGGTGGCGTGACGCGCTGCAGGCGGTTCGGAATGGCGGGGGAGGGGGCTGGAGCGGGCGATGGGAATCGAACCCACGACATTCAGCTTGGGAAGCTGACGTTCTACCTCTGAACTACGCCCGCATGAAAGCGCCGACCTCAGGCAGAGCGAAGCATCGCCGCAGCCCTGCCGCAGGCTTTCAGTCGGTCTTTTCGCATGGCCCGGCGGAGACGACAAGGAGGGGCGTCGACGGGCCGAGAAGACCTGGCGGCTGAAAGGGCCTTCCCCCGCATCGAACAGTTGCTCTCCGGGCGACGCCCTTCTGGCGCCCCCTGGCATCTTCCTGCGTCTTGGGCAACAATGTTGACTGTAGATCTCCGCGCCCTGCTGCAATCACGAAAACGTTGGAACCTGATGACGCCAGCAGATGACCGGGATGTCGAGATCGACTACCTGAAATGGGGCGGCCTGGCGGCACGGCTCTCGGCGCCCGAATTCTTCGAATTGGAAACGATCCACAGCGGTCTTTATTGCATCGCTTACGGGCCGGTCGAGATTCCGCTGCTGATCCGCTCACGTTCGGCGCCAGTCACCTTCTATGCCTTCCATTCCAATCAATCAAAGAAGACGTCGCTGCCGTTCTTCCAGGGCGGCAATCTGCCGCCACAGACCATCAACAGCGTGAGGATCGGGGATCCCTCCCTCTACCTCGGTGGCGGCCTGTCGCTGGCCTGGTACGCCGGCAACCTGCACTGCAATCTGAATGACGAACTTCCGCGTATCATGGACCACCTCGACCGCCTCCTCGGCACCAGCAGGCGGCTTCTCTGGGGCTGCTCCGGCGGCGGCTTCGCGGCCCTGACCTATGCGCGTGAGCAGGATGTGGCTGTCGCGATCAATCCCCAGGTGGAGATCGCCAAATTCACGTGGTCCAGCGTGCGAAAATATACGGACCTTGCCTGGGGTACCGTCGATGATGAGGAAGCGCATGACGTCTTGCAGCGCGTCGTCCGAGGCGCCGTTCTGCGTCGCGCCGATCCCTTGCCGCGAATCGTCTATGTTCAGAACGTGACCGACCATCATTTTGGTATCCATTTCCTGCCTTTCGCCCAGCAGCTGGGGCTCCCGACCGAGGAGGTGGATGAGCCTCGATATCGGCTCGTGCTGGGGAACTGGGGCGAGGGCCACATCGCGCCCCCCTCTGAAACGCAGGCGTCGCTTGTCCGGCAAGAAGCCGCACGCATGCTCGCCGAATGTCGTGCGTTCAGCGGTTGAACCAGGCAGCTGACAGCAACGCAAAGACCGTTGTCAAACGCGATGAATGGCCGGGTAGCCATGCACGCCGCTCTGCAGCGCGGATGGCGAGACGCGCCCCCGAGAGCAAGGATCCGGGAAAGCGAGGATCTGGGCAGATCCGGACAAGGACGCTCCGGCAGGAGCCTTCGTCCCAAGCCAGCAAGCCCGCCTCGATATCCCCGGTAACCGCGCGCGCCCCGCAACCTCGTCCTTGACCGCCGCCCGCCCCGCCCCTAAGCCGTCCTCCAAGCGCGCCAGCGCCCCTCGCGATTTGTCCGGCCTGATTGCGGCGAGGTCCCGGTGTGCCGGGCGGAGGGTTCCCGAACCCTGCCGAAAACAAGCGCGCTAAAGGGTCGCGGGGGGCGCCATGCGCGGTCCCCGGCGCCCCCTGGTGGGGCCGGACGCCCTGTCGTCGCAGCCCCGGCTGCAACATGAGGTGTCCCGATGGCCAAGACCCTGCCCGACCGCCCGCTCCGCCCCGCCACCCTGCTGGTCCGCGGCGGGCAGATGCGCTCGAACCACGACGAGACCTCGGAGGCGCTCTACCTCACCTCCGGCTTCGTCTATGAGAGCGCCGGCCAGGCGGAGGACACCTTCCTCGGCACCGTCCAGCATTATCAGTACTCCCGCTTCGGCAATCCCACCGTCACCATGCTGGAGGACCGCCTGGCGGCGCTGGAGGGGGCGGAGGCCTGCCGCCTGACCGCCACCGGCATGGCCGCGGTGCATGCCGCCATGCTGTCGCATCTGAAGGCGGGCGACCGGGTCGTCGCCTCCCGCGCGCTGTTCGGCTCCTGCCACTGGATCGTCTCCACCCTGCTGCCGCGCTACGGAATCACCTCGGTCTTCGTCGATGGCGGCGACCTGGCGCAGTGGAAGGCCGCCTTGTCCGAACCCACCGCGCTGGTGCTGCTGGAGACGCCGTCGAATCCCATGCTGGACGTGCTGGACCTGGCCGCGGTCTGCGACCTGGCGCATGCGGCCGGCGCGCTGGTGGTGGCGGACAATGTCTTCGCCACGCCGCTGCTGCAGAAGCCCATCGAATTCGGCGCCGATGTCGTGGTCTATTCGCTGACCAAGCACATGGACGGCCAGGGCCGCGTCCTCGGCGGCGCCGTGCTGGGGCGCAAGAAGTGGGTGGATGAGGTGCTGCAGCCCTTCATCCGCAACACCGGCCCCTCCATCAGCCCCTTCAACGCCTGGGTCATCCTGAAGGGGCTGGAGACGCTGCACCTGCGCCTGCCCGCCATGTGCCACTCCGCCGCCGCCATCGCCGATTTCCTGGCGGAGCGGGTGGAGATCGCGCGCGTGCTCTATCCCTTCCGCATCGACCATCCGCAGCAGGCGCTGGCCAAGGCGCAGATGGCGGCCGGCGGCAGCCTCGTCACCTTCGACGTGAAGGGCGGCAAGGAGGCCGCCTTCCGTTTCCTGGATGCGCTGAAGCTGGTCGATGTCTCGAACAATCTCGGCGATGCCAAGTCGCTGGTGACGCATCCGGCGACCACCACGCATATGCGGGTCGGCGCGGAGGAGCGGGCGAAGCTCGGCATCACCGATGGCACCATCCGCCTCTCGGTTGGGCTCGAGGATGTGGCCGACCTGATCGCCGACCTGTCGGAGGCGCTGGATGCCATCGCCCCTGCGCCGAAGCCGACCCGGCGCGCCAAGGTGGTGATCGACCCGCCGCCGGCCGCCGCCGAAGCTGCGCCTGCGCCCGCGCCGAAGAAGGCCGCCAAGGCCCGCCCGGCGGCGGCGCCGGATGCGACGCTGTTCGAATTGGCCGGCGACCTGCCGGAAGCGCCGGGCCGCAAGAAGTAGCCAGATGGACCTCTCCACCTGGCTGGCCTTCTGCGCCGCGGCGCTCGTCATGCTGGCGATCCCGGGGCCGACCATCCTGCTGGTGATCGGCCAGAGCCTGGGCGGCGGGCGCAACAGCGCGCTGCCGCTGGTGGCAGGCGTGGCGCTGGGCGACCTGACGGCGATGACGCTGTCGCTCGCCGGGCTGGGGGCGATCCTCGCCGCCTCCGCCACGCTCTTCACCGCGCTGAAATGGGTGGGGGCCGCCTATCTCATCTGGCTGGGCGCCAAGATGTGGCGCGCGCCGGTGGCAGCGACGGCGGCGCCGCCGCTGCCGGCGGGGCGCGCGCTGCGCGAGGCCTGGCTGGTCACGGCGCTCAACCCGAAGGGCATCGTGTTCTTCGTGGCCTTCGTGCCGCAGTTCATCGACCCGGCGCGGAATTTCGTGACGCAAGCCGCGCTGCTGGTGGCCACCTTCGTGACGCTGGCGGCCGCCAATGTCGCGATCTATGCGGCGCTGGCCGGGCGGCTTTCCGGTGCGGTGCGGCGGCCTTCCGTGCGGCGGGTGCTGAACCGCGTGGGTGGCGGCGTGCTGATGGGCGCGGGGCTCGCGGTGGCCTTGCGGCGCGGCTGAGGCGCGTTCAGCCCGCCGCCAGATCCTCGTTCAGCAGGATATCGGCGATCTGCTGCACCAGGGCGCCGCGCTGCCGGTAGATGCCGGTCAGGTGGTAGATGAAGGCCTTGTGGTCGAGATGCGGCCGGATGTCGTCGAGCGACCGGCGGGTGGGCCTGTCCAGCTTGGCGGCCGGGACCGTGTTGAAGATGCGCGGCAGCACGTGGAAGGGGATGCCGCGCGACTTGATCAGATAGTAGGTCAGGGTCTGATGCGGCAGCTTGGACATCAGCAGCCGCTTCGCGTCGATCACGCGCTTCGGTGCGATCGCAGCCATGAAGGAGCGGTCGTAGACCAGCACGCCGCTGTTCATGTACTCGTCGTGGATCATCTCGATCGGCGCGCAGCCGCGCCGCGCGACGAAGCGGGTGATGTCGTCGAAGCTGAGCTGCGCATGCAACTTGCTGCTGCCCACGCCGCCGAGCGCACCCCGCGGGACCAGGTCGAAGAGATCGGGCGTGCCGAGACGGACACAGCAGGTGTCATCGACGAAGAGCACCCGGTCATAGCCGGCCTGGAGATGCTTCCAGGCGAAGAAGGTCTTGCAGGCATAGGCGCGCTTGTTCGGACGGCCGCTGGTATCCGGCAGGTCCGGCAGCGGGAATTCGGCGAAGTCGGGAAGCGCGGTCTCCACATGCAGCCTGGCGCCGCAGCGCTCGGCATAGCGTTCGAAGGTCGCCGCAGCGTGACCGCGCCAGTCCCGCTCCCCGACGGAGAGCATCACGATCGCCCGCTTTTCGGCAGGCGGCACCGGTGCGGACTTGTCCTGTTCGGTCTGGGACACGGCTTGCGCCTCGCTTCATGAAACGGCTGGAGCTCGCACGCCCATAACCCGTGCGATCGGCATGGGTGTAGGGGCGAAATGATCCGATGCCGGTTCCGCACCGAAATGTGATAATGCGTCGCATTCACGGTTGTGGTGCGGGATGCGGAGCTGCGGCGGCGACGCGAAGGCCCATCCTGCTGCATTGCAACAAGGACGGTTTACAGGCCGGAATTCCCATTCCTACACTCGGCGGTAACCTTCGCGAGGTGCCGCCCATGCCGACCAGACTTCCCCGCTGGCTCCGACTGCTGCCGCTCCTCGCCCTGCCCCTGCTGCCTGCGACGGCGCCCAAAGCCCAGACGCTGACGGCGGTGCTGGAGGCGGAGATCGTCACCCTCGATCCGCATTTCACGCCCGCCTATATCACCCGCACCTTCGGCTACATGGTCTTCGACACGCTCTTCGCGGCCGATGGCCAGGGCCGCATCCGGCCGCAGATGGTGCAGGACTGGACCCGATCGGAGGACGGCCTCACCTGGTCCTTCACCCTGCGCGAGGGCCTCGCCTTCCATGATGGCGCGCCGGTGACGGCGGCGGATGTCGTGGCCTCGCTGCGTCGCTGGGGCACGCGCAGCGCGCTCGGCAGCCGGCTGATGGCAGCCACGGCGACGCTGGAGGCGAACGACACGAAGCGCTTCACCCTGGTGCTGAAGGAGCCCTTCGGCCTGGTGCTGGATGCGCTGGGCACCACCTCCTCCCCCGTCCCCTTCATCCTGCCGGAGCGTCTGGCCCGCACGCCGGGGACGGAGCGAATTGCGGAGATCATCGGCTCCGGCCCCTTCACCTATAGCCGCGAGGAGCACCGCACCGGCGACCGCATGCTGCTGCGCCGCAATGCGCGCTACGTCCCGCGGGCGGAACCGGCGGACCACCTGGCGGGCGGCAAGCAGGTGCGGATCGAGGCGCTGGACATCCGCGTGATCCCGGATGGCCAGACCGCCATCGCGGCGATGCGCGCCGGCGAGATCGACTATATCCAATACGCGCCCTTCGACCTTTTGGGCGCGCTGGAACGCGACCGCCGCATCCGCGTGCAGAGTTTTTCGGGGCTCGACCAGTTCACCGGGCACTACCGCACCAATGCCGCCTCCGGCCCCTTCGCCGATCCGGCGGTGCGGCGCGTGTTGCTGCATCTGGTGGACCAGGGGGAGGTGATGGCCGGCTTCGGCCTGTCGGACCGCTATGCCCGCAGCTGCAACGCCTTCTTCATCTGCGGCTCGCCCTATGAATCCGATGTCGGAACGGAGCCGATGCGCCGCCCCTCCATCGAGGCCGCGCGCGCCGCGCTGGCGCAGACGCGCTATGCCGGGGAGCCGGTCGTCGTCCTCGTCGCCAACGACCTGGAAGCCGCCAAGATCTCGTCGGAGATCCTGGCGGACCGGCTGCGTCGCGCGGGCTTCACCGTGGACATGCAGGTGATGGACTGGGCCTCCGTCCTCGCCCGCCGCACGCGGCGGGAGGGGTGGAGCGTCTTCGGCGTCCATGCGCTGGGCGTCGACCTGCACAACCCGCTGACCAATTCCGTCATCGGCTTCAACTGCACCAATGCGACGACCGGCGGTTTCCATTGCGAGGAGCGCCTGACGCCGCTGTTCGCCGCCTTCGCCGCGGCGCCGACGCTGGAGGCGCGGCAGGCGATCGTCGCGCAGATGCAGGCCATCATCTACGAGCAGGGCATCGCCGTGCCCTGGGGCCAGTTCGCCCAGCCCGCGGCGTCCCGCGTCGTGCTGGAGAACCTGATCCCCTCGGCGATCCCGCTGTTCTGGAATGTGGGGAAGCGATAGCCCTCATGTATGACGTGATCATCGTGGGGGCCGGCTCCGCCGGCGCCCCGCTCGCCGCGCGGCTCTCCGAGGACGGGCACCGCCGCGTGCTGCTGCTGGAGGCCGGGCGCGACTGGCGTTCGGCGGAGGCACCGGCGGCGCTGCGCAGCGCCAATATCATCCCCTTCATGCACGACCCGGCGCATCAGGCGGCCTGGCAATGGCCCGGCCTGATGACCCGCCGCACCAAGGCTCAGGCGCCCAAATTCTACTGGCGCGGCAAGGCGATGGGCGGGTCCTCCACGGTGAATGCGCAGATCGCCATCCGTGGCGTGCCGGCGGCCTTTGACGCCTGGGCGGAATCCGGCTGCGAGGGATGGTCGGCGGCCGATGTACTGCCGATCTTCGATGCCATCGAGGATGATGCGGAGACCGGCACGGCCCCGGGGATCCGCCAGGGCGGCCCGCTGCCGGTGTTCCGGATGCCGGTGGAGCAGTGGGGCGCCGTCGATCTCGGCCTGCGCGACGCGGCGCTGGCCGATGGCTATCGCTGGAAGCCGGACCTCAACGCGCCGGAAGGGGAGGGCATCTCCTGCAACCCGATCAACCTGCGCGATGGCAAGCGCGTCACCACGAATGACGGCTATCTGGAGCCCGCCCGCGGCCGCGCCAACCTGACCATCCGGGGCGAGGCGCTGGTTGATCGCGTGCTGGTCCAGGGCGGCCGCGCCACCGGCGTGCGCGTGCGCTTCGGCGGCGGCGCATGGGAGGAGATTGCGGGGCGGGAGGTGGTGCTCTGCGCCGGCGCCATCCACAGCCCGGCCATCCTGATGCGCTCCGGCATCGGCCCGGCCGCGGCACTGGCCGACCTCGGCATCGGCGTGGTGCAGGACCTGCCCTGGGTCGGGCAGAACCTGATGGACCATCCGATCCTGCGCGCGACCCTCGCGCTGAAGCCGGAGCACCGCGCGCAGGGCGCCGATGCGCGCCACACCAATTGCTGCCTCACCTACAGCAGCGGCATGGGCGGCGAGCGCGACATGATCATGATCGCCTACAACCACCGCGGCCTGACCGCGGATGGCAGCCCGGCGGAGGGCGGCGCGGTGGGCCTCGCCCTCTACGACGCCTTCTCCCGCGGCACGCTCGCGCTGACCTCCGCCGATCCGGAGGCGCAGCCGGTGGTGGAGGAGAACATGCTGGACGATCCACGCGACCGCGCCCGGATGCGCGACGGCCTCCGCCGCCTCGCCCGGCTGACCGCGCTGGCGCCGCTGCGGAACCTCGCGGAGACGATCACCTTCGGCGAAACAGGGCTTTCCATGCAGGCCGCCGCCGCGCTGCCGGAGGACGAGCTGGATGCCATCATGCTGGCCGAGGCGGCGGATATCCAGCACGCCGCCGGCACCTGCCGCATGACAGCGCATGAGGAACCGCGCGGCGTGGTGGACCCGGACCTCAGGGTGCGCGGCCTAGCCGGGCTGCGGGTCGCCGATGCCTCCATCATGCCGTCGGACTGCCGCGCCAATCTGCACTTCACCTGCGTGATGATCGGCGAGGCCCTGGCGCGGCGCATGCGGGCGGAGGGCGCGTCAGGTTGACGCGACCGCGTTCCGGCCGAGAATGACCCGGCTCAGCGTGATCGGGCCGGGAGACTGCGTGATGACCAAGGCCGATGCGGCGTTCACCGCGACCACCCGCGGCATCCGCGTGACGGTGCGCAGCTTCTACCTGGAGGACCAGTCCGAGCCGGATCGCGGCCATTTCGTCTGGGCCTATCGCATCGCCATCGCCAATGAGGGTGCGGAGACGGTGCAACTGCTGAAGCGCAGCTGGCAGATCACCGATGCCCAGGGGCGCAGCCAGCAGGTGCATGGGGAGGGCGTGGTGGGCGAACAGCCTGTGCTCGGGCCGGGCGAGCATTTCGAATATACCTCCGGCACCCCGCTGCCCACGCCCTCCGGCTTCATGGTGGGCACCTACCACATGGTGGTGACGGCGACGCGCGAGGCTTTCGATGTCGCCGTGCCCGCCTTCAGCCTGGACAGCCCGCATCAGCCGGCCAGCCGGCTGCATTGATGGAAACGCCCGAGGGCCTGCTGGCGCGCCTGGCCGCGCTGGGCATCGCGGCGCGCACCGTCAGCCATCCGCCGGTCTTCACCGTCGCCGAAAGCAAGGCGCTGCGGCCGGACCTGCCGGGTGGGCATGTGAAGAACCTGTTCCTGCGGCCGGAAAAGGCCGCCGGCCCCTATCTTCTCGCCTCCATCGAGGAGGACCGGCCGGTGAAGGTGAATGCGCTGGTCCGCGCGCTCGGCCTGCCGCGCTCCGTCTTCGCGGAGCCGGAGGCGCTGCGGGCGCAGCTCGGGGTGGAGCCGGGCTCCGTCACCCCCTTCGGCCTGGTGAACGCCGCCCCCGGCGCGGTGCGGGCGGTCTTCGACCGGCAGCTGTTCCAGGAGCACGCCTGGATCAATATCCACCCCCTGACCAATACCATGACCACCGCCATCCGGCCGGAGGACCTGCTGCGCTTCCTGCGCGCGCTCGGCCACGCGCCGGAGCTGCTGGAGATGCCCAATCCGGCGTGATCTGGCCCAACCCGCTTGCTTCGCGCCCCACATCACGCATCTATGCGGCCAAGCGAGAGGAATTGCCTGCCATGGACCTGATCTTCGACCCGACCCGCCAGGCCGCGCCCGGTGGCGCCCTGCCCGCCGGCACGCCGGACCCCGTGAAGGATGGCGACCAGCGCACCTTCATGGCCGATGTCATCGAGGCCAGCCGCGAAACCCCCGTGCTGGTGGACTTCTGGGCCACCTGGTGCGGCCCCTGCAAGACGCTGACGCCCACCCTGGAGAAGGTGGTGCGCGCCGCCGGCGGCCGCGTGAAGCTGGTGAAGATCGACATCGACAAGAACCGCCAGCTGGTCCAGCAGCTGGCGCAGATGGGCCTGCCGCTGCAATCCGTGCCCACCGTGGTGGGCTTCGCCCAGGGGCAGATCGCCGACCTGTTCCAGGGCGCCCTGCCGGAAGGCGAGGTGAAGAAGTTCATCGAGAACCTGCTCAAGGTCTCCGGCGGCCAGCTTCCGGGCGCCGACCTGCTGGCCGAGGCCAAGGCCCTGGTGGAGGCCGGCGACCATGCCGGCGCGGTGGAGCTTTTCGCCGCCCTGGCCCAGGCCGAGCCGGAGAACCCCGAGGCCATGGCCGGCCTCGCCCGCTGCCTGATGGCCCTGGGCGAGGAGGAGCAGGCCCAGGAAGTGCTGGACCAGGTGCCGGAGAAGATCGCCGGCCATGCCGAGATCGCCTCCGTCCGCTCCCAGCTGCAGCTGGCCCGTGAGGGCCGCGAGGCGCGGGAGAAGCTGGGCGAATTCGAGCGCCGCCTGGAAGCCGACCCGGACGACCACGCCGCCCGCATCGACCTGGCGGTGGCGCTGAATGCCATGGACAAGCGGGCGGAGGCGGTGGACGCGCTGATGGTCGCCATCAAGCGCGACCGCGCCTGGAACGAGGAAGCCGCACGCAAGCAATTGCTGAAGTTCTTCGAGGCCTGGGGATTCGACGACCCCGCCACCCTTGCGGGACGCCGGAAGCTCTCCACCCTTCTGTTCCGATAAGCCGACCCGGCCGGAGGCGCGAGCCGCGCGGGGGTAACACGGACCACCGGCGCGCCCCACGCGCCCGGTGGCTGAAACGGAGCAGATGCCCGCCTTTCACCCCGCCTTCGACGCCCTGCCGTCGGAGATCCCGATCTTCCCGCTCAGCGGCGCGCTGCTGCTGCCGGGCGGCCGCCTGCCGCTGAACATCTTCGAGCCACGCTACCTGGCGATGGTCGAGGATGCGCTGGCGGCGGGGCGCTTCCTCGGCATGGTGCAGCCGGACCCCGGCCTGCCGCGCACGGAGCTCGGCAGCCAGATCTACCGCATCGGCTGCCTCGGGCGCCTCTCCTCCTTCGCCGAGACGGAGGATGGGCGCTACCTGATCACCCTGACCGGCGTGATCCGCTATCGCATCCTGGAGGAGGCGGGCCTGCGCCGCGGCTATCGGCGCGCGCGCGTCGAATACGGTGACTATGGCCCGGACCTGGTGGCGGAAGGGCCGGCGCCGCAGATCGACCGCGCGGCGCTGCTGGCCGCGCTGCGCCCCTATTTCCGCGCGCGCGGCATCGAGGCGAATTGGGAGGCGGTGGAGAATACCGGCGACGCCATGCTGGTGACCACGCTGTCCATGCTCTGCCCCTTCGAGGTGCGGGAGAAGCAGGCACTGCTGGAGGCGGCCTCGGTGGAGGACCGGGCGGCGATGCTGGTGGCGCTGATGCAGATGGGCAGCCATGGCATGGCGCAGGACAGCCGGCCGAGCTAGTTTTCGGTCCGCATCAGGGGAGCCTTTCCATGGCGAATGAGACGACGTCCGGCCTGCCCGGCGCGGTGGACCCGCGGCTGCTGGAGATCCTGGTCTGCCCGGTGAGCAAGGGCCCGCTGCGCTACGACCGGGAGGCGGGTGAGCTGGTAAGCGAGAAGGCGGGCCTGGCCTATCCGGTGCGCGACGGCATCCCCATCATGCTGCCGGACGAGGCCCGCAAGCTCGGCGCCTGATGCCCCGCCTGACGGAAATCCGCCTGGCCCGGGCGGAGCAGGTGCTGCACCTGGCCTGGGACGACGGCGTGACCTTCGCCCTGCCCGCCGAATATCTGCGCGTCGAAAGCCCCTCCGCCGAGGTGCAGGGGCATGGGCCGGGGCAGCGGGTGACGGTGCCGGGGCGGCGTCATGTCGGCATCATGCGGATCGAGCCGGTGGGCCACTACGCCGTGCGCCTGATCTTCGACGACCTGCACGACAGCGGCATCTACAGCTGGGATTTTTTCCGGGTCCTCGGCGAGCAATATGCCGAACGCTGGGCGGCCTATGAGGCGGCGCTGGCGGCGAAGGGCCTTTCGCGAGACCCTCCGAAGCGCTGACCTTCTCCCTCCCCCGCACTGCGGGGGAGGGCCGGGGTGGGGGTTCTCGCCACCACCCCCATCACCCCTGCTTCCCCGCCCGTTCCAGATTCAGCGCCAGCAGCCGCGCCAGCGCCTCCTCCTCCGCGATATCCGCCGGCCAGCCATAGGCGGCGGCCACCGCCGCATCCAGCCGCGCATGCAGCGCATCCAGCCAGGCCCCCTCCGGCGTGCCGCGGGTGTTGTAGAGATTCGTCAGCGTGCGGGCGCGCAACAGCTTTTCGAATTTCGGCTCCCGCGCCACGATCCGGTCCGGATAGCCCGGCACCACCTCCGGCACCCGCTCCACCCATTCCGGCGGATTGAGCCAATTGTCCCGTTTTTCCACGAGGTCTTTCGCCGCCGCCGCGATGGCCATGGCGCGGGGGTCCTCCGCATAGGAGGCGGCCGGGAGATTGGGGGTCAGGCCCTGGGGGAAGGGGAAGGTTTCGAAGGTGGTGGTGGGGGTGTAGCGGGGGTCGTTGCCCACGCCGAGCCAAGTGCCGAGGCGCAGCGCCCAGGTCTCGTGGAAACGGCTGTGCAGGATGCCGAAGCTGGTATCGTCGTCGCGCGCAAATGCTACGAGCTGAGAATCAGGATGGGTTGGTGCTTGCATCCACGCGAAGAGACGATGTTTCGAGACCCGCGCGGTGACAATAAATCTACTCAACGAAGATATTGCCCTTTTCAAGTCGTCGCGCGCACGCCAGTGCCGCCACCACAGACGCCGAAGGGGCTCCAATCTATTTGCTTCACGGACAGGTCTTACGTTTCGGGCAACGTAAGCATACGGGGCAGTGAATTCTTTCGCCTCTTCCTCACCCATGGTCGATCCAAAATCGACTACCCAGCTATCACGTGATCGCCGTGCGACATCAATGCCATTCCACCATGGCCGTAAAACTTCATTGTTTGAGCGGCCGCTCGGGTTTCTCGGAAGTAACAACCATTCGCGCGCGGTTTCCCCATTTACATCGAACGGTCCCGTCAATTGAACCCCGATGAAGGCGACATTCCGGTTCTCGGTAAGCGTGGGGGCCTGTGTTAAATCAGATTCGGCTTCACTTAGGTCGGGATTGATTTTGGTTGCGCGGCGCCCGTCAAGGTGGAATTCTCCAGCATCGGAATGACCGAAACAAATTAAAGAAACGCGCACTGCCGCGCCTTCAACATTCCAGGGCTCATCCGCCCAGGCGTCGAAAATTTCGAAGTCGCTGGCAATTGCGTCAACAACTTCCCGATTGGCGCCGCCTCGAATACTGTTTGTTGAGACCAAGCCAACGCAATGCGCGCGGCGATCTTTAAGCGCCTGATGCGCAATGGCGAACCAATAACAAACCAAGTCAGCGCTGGGTGGGATTCGACCAAAATACGCTTCACGTAACTTCCCAGCATATTCGTGCCCCAAGCCGCGGAGTAAGAGCTTTCCGCCCAAGAACGGCGGATTCCCCACAATCGCATCCGCCGCCGGCCACTCCGCCGGCGTCCCGTCCGGGTTCAACAGCGCGTCCCGGTTCTCGATCGTCTCCAGCGGTTTGAGGATCGGATTGTCCGAAACCTGGTAGCCGTTCCGCTGCGTCCACTGGATCGCACCGATCCACACCGAAACCCGCGCCAATTCCGCCGCAAACGCGTTCAGCTCGATGCCGCGCACCACCTCCGGCCCGATCCGCGCCGGCTGCGGCGGCAGGCCCAGGGCCTCGCCCTCGACCAGCGCCTGCCGCTCCAGATCCTTCAGCGCCATCAGCGACACATACAAAAAATTGCCGGAGCCGCAGGCGGGGTCGAGCACGCGGAAGGCGCGCAGCCGGGCCAGATGCGCCTCCTGCACCGCCTGCGCCTCCGCCTGCTTCGCCGTCGCCTGCGCCTTGCGCGCGGCCGCGGCCTTGGCGGCGGCGTCCCGCTGCTTCCGCGGCAGCACGCCCACCGCCGCCTGGCGGGCCGCCAGCGCCGCGCTCGCGGCCTCCGCATCCACCGCCAGCAGCGCCTGCGCCTCCGCCATCAGCGCCGCGATGCGCGCCTTGGCCGCCGCCCATTCCGCGCGCAGGGGGCGCTGGATGCAGGGCTCGACGATGAGGGAGATCTTGTGCGCATCGGTGTAATGCGCGCCGATCTGCTTCTCCTTCTCCGGGTCCAGGCCGCGTTCGAAGAGCGTGCCGAAGATGGAGGGCTCGATCTCCGCCCAGTCGCTTTCCGCAGCAGCCTGCAGCGTCGCGATATCCTGCGCGGTCAGTGGCAGGGCGCTGTCATCGTCGAAGAGCCCGCCATTGAACCATTCGATATCCTCCAGCCCCAGGCTGCCGCCGGTCCGCATGGCGGCAAACAGGCTGCCGGCCAGCTTCGCGAATCGGTCCGGGTAGCGGCGGGACTGCGCCAGCAGCTTGCCCACCAGCCCCGCCGGCAGCAGCCCGGCCTTGTCGGCGAAAAGGCAGAAGACGATGCGGTTGATGAAATGCGCCACCGCGAAGGCATCGTGGCCGCGGTCCCGCAGCTTGCGGGCCAGCTCGATGAAGGCGGCCGCCACCTCCTCCGTCAGCGCCTGGCGCGTCAGCCCCGGGCGCAGCCGCTCCGGGTCCGAGAGCATCCATTTCAGCTTGCGCAGGTTGCGCGGGTCGCGCAGGGACTCCAGCGGAATCTCGTGCGTCTCGCTCACCGCATTGGTCCAGGCGGTGCGGATGACGATGCTGTCGAAGTCGCAGACGGCCAGCAGCGGCGGGCTGTCCAGGCCGAGCGCATAGCGCTGCAACTGCTCGAAGGCGCGCTTCAGGTCGGCGCCCTTGGCCTTGTATTCCATGGCGAAGTGGCCGCGCTTCCAGACATCGGCGAAGCCCCGCGTGCCGGCGGTCTTCAGCGCGCCCTTCTCGAAGGCATAGGCGCGACCCTCGGGGTCCGCCTGGTTCGGCGTCTCCTCCCCCAGCAGGGCACAGAGGTCGTTGAAATGCTCGACAAAGGCCGCGCGTTCGCTGCGCGTATTGGCGCGCCATTTGGCGATGAAGTCGTCCGGGGTCATGCCGCCAGGGTGCCGAAGCGGCGACCGCGCGTCCATGGGGCGCCCCGGCTCACCCCGGCGGCGTCATCAGCCCCTGGCCCCCCAGCAACCCGCTGGCCCCGGCCATGCCCATGGCCCGCTGGGCGAAGGCCCGCTTCAGCCGCGGCATGCGGTCCACGGCCGCGATCCCCAGCCGTCGCGCCAGGCGGACCGGCCCGAAATCGTTGCCAAACAGCTTTTCCAGCACATGGGTGGCGCCCAGCATGATGGCCGCATCCGGCCGTGCCCGGCGGTCGTAGCGGCGCAGCACGGCCTGGCTGCCGGGGTCCTCGCCGGCGGCGACCGCGGCGATGATTTCCTCCGCCAGCGCGGCCACGTCCCGGAAACCGAGGTTCAGGCCCTGGCCGGCGATGGGGTGGATGCCATGCGCGGCGTCGCCCACCAAGGCGAGGCGCGTATCCACCTGCCGCTGCGCCCAGAGCGCCGTCAGCGGATAGGACCAGCGCCGGCCGATCGGCCGGATTCTGCCCAGATGGTCGCCCATCCGCCGGGTCAGCTCGCGCCCGAAGGCGGCGTCGTCCATCGCGAGAAAACGCTGCGCCAGGTCGCGCCGGTCGGACCAGACGAAGGCGGAGGCATGCGGAAACTGCGCGCTGCCGAACCCGCCAGGCCCGGCCAGCGGCAATTGCGCAAAGGGGCCATTGGGCAAGAACATCTCGAGCGCGGTGCCGTTGTGCGGGCGCTCGTGGGCGAAGGCGCCGACCATGCCGGTCTGGCCATAGTCGTGCCGCGTCACGCCGATGCCGGCCTGCTGGCGCAGCGCGCTCTCCCGCCCCTCCGCGGCCACCACCAGCCGGGCGGAGAGCACCGTGCCGGAATCGGGGCCGGTGGTGATGCGGATGCGGGCGCCTTCGGGCGTCCGTTCGACGCTGGCCTCGGCCGGCGCAAAAACGCGCAGGTTCGGCAGGTGCGGCAGGCGGGCGTTCAGCGCCACGCGGAGCGCGCGCGCCTCCACCATCCAGCCGAAGGGGTCCGGGCCCACCTCCTCGCTGCGAAAGTCGAGCTTGAGCGGGGAGGGGGCATGGCCCGGCCGGCCGTCCTGCACGCGGATGTGGTGGATCGGCTGGGGTGTCTCCGGCAGCCGGTCCCAGATGCCCGAGGCCGCCAGCAGCCGCTGGCTGGTGAGCGCGATGGCATAGGCCCGGCCGTCGAAATCCGGCAGTTCCATGGGCGGCAGCGGGGCGCGGTCCAGCACCGCGGTGGGGATGCCGGCGGCGGCCAGCGTGGCGGCGAGGGTGGCGCCGACCGGGCCGGCGCCGACGATGCAGATGGTGGTGTCCGTGTCGCTCATGCCTGCAAGGTCGCCCCGCGCCGGGCTTTCGGCAAGGGCGAGGCAATTGCCTATAAAACAGGCAGTATTGCTGCGCTGCACGAGCGCAACGGTTGCGCCGCCGCGCGGAGTCCCGCGCAAAACGGTCTACAAAGCGCTTGGCACGTTCCTTGGATTGCATCGCCCCGATACCGCCTTGGGAAGGGGAACTGCGGCGCGATGAAGCTGGTCATGGCCATCATCAAGCCTTTCAAGCTGGACGAGGTGCGCGATGCGCTCACCCCGCTCGGCGTGCAGGGGCTTACGGTTACCGAGGTCAAGGGTTTCGGTCGGCAGAAGGGCCAGACCGAGATCTATCGCGGGGCCGAATACCACGTGAGCTTCCTGCCGAAGCTCAAGATCGAAGTCGCCGTGGCCGCCGAGATGGTGGATGCGGTGGTCGAGGCGATCGCGGGTGCCGCGCGCACCGGCAAGATCGGCGACGGCAAGATCTTCGTCCTGGATGTGGAACGCGCGCTGCGCATCCGCACCGGCGAAACCGACGACCAGGCGCTGTAGCCGCATGTCGGGCGACAACACACCCAAGGTGAAGACCGCGGGCATGATGAGGAACGGGGGAATGACGAGGATTGCGCGCGCCGCTGCCATGGCGCTGCCGGCGCTGCTCGTGTCGGGCGCGGCCTTCGCGCAGGATGCGACCATCGATACCGGCGACACCGCCTGGATGCTGACCAGCTCCGCCATCGTGCTGATGATGACGGTGCCGGGCCTGGCCCTGTTCTATGCGGGCATGGTCCGCAAGAAGAACGTGCTCGCCACCATGATGCAGTCCTTCGCGGTCTGCGGCCTGGTCGGCGTGCTCTGGATGGTGCTGGGCTACAGCCTCGCCTTCGGCGAGGGCAATGCCTATATCGGCGATGTCTCGCGCCTGCTGCTGTCCGGCATGGCGGAGAACTGGGACAAGCCCTTCACCCTGGGCTCCGGCGACGCGGCGGTGGCGACGACCATCCCGGAAAGCGTCTTCGTGATGTTCCAGATGACCTTCGCCATCATCACCGCGGCGCTGATCACCGGCGCGGTGGCGGACCGAATGAAGTTCTCCGCCCTGATGGTCTTCGTCACGCTCTGGACGCTGCTGGTCTATTCCCCGGTCGCGCACTGGGTCTGGCACCCGAATGGCTGGATCTTCGCCCTCGGCGCGCTGGACTTCGCCGGCGGCACCGTGGTGCACATCAATGCCGGCGTCGCCGGGCTTGTCGCGGCCATCGTGCTGGGCAAGCGGGTCGGCTACGGGACGGAGAACATGTCCCCCTACAACCTGGGCTTTGCCGTGATCGGCGCCAGCATGCTGTGGGTGGGCTGGTTCGGCTTCAATGCGGGCTCCGCCGTGGGCGCGGGTGCGCGCGCCGGCATGGCCATGCTGGTGACGCAGATCGCAGCGGCCGGCGCGGTGCTGGCCTGGCTGATCGCGGAATGGGCCACCAAGGGCAAGCCCTCCGTGCTGGGTGCCATCTCCGGCGCCGTGGCGGGCCTGGTGGCCATCACCCCGGCGGCGGGCTTCGTGCTGCCGGGCGCGGCGCTGGTCATCGGCGTTGTGGCGGGTCTCGCCGGCTTCTGGGGCGCCACCGCGCTGAAGCACTGGTGCGGCTATGACGACAGCCTGGACGCCTTCGGCGTGCACGGCATCTGCGGCATCACCGGCGCGCTGCTGACGGGCATCTTCGCCTATGGCCCGCTGTCCGCCACCGCGGCCTCCCCGGCCGGCATCAGCGGGTCCTTCGAGCAGTTCCTGCTGCAGGTCTATGCGGTGGCGGCGGTCTTCGTCTTCACGGCGATCGCCACCTTCATCCTGCTCAAGATCGTGGACGCCATCGTCGGCCTCCGCGTGACCGAGGAGGAGGAGCGCGAGGGCCTGGACGTGGTGCTGCACGGCGAGCGCCTGGGCTGAGCCTTCCGGCTTCGACGAGAACGGGCGCCGGGGGGCAACCCTCGGCGCCCTTTTCATTTGCGCCGCCTCGCGCGACGCGCCATGAGGCGCCGCATGGCCCGCATCCCCCCCATTCCTGACGACGCGCTGGAGGAACGTTTTGTGCGTTCCTCCGGCCCTGGCGGCCAGAACGTCAACAAGGTGGAGACGGCGGTGGAGCTGCGGCTCGACCTGAACCGGCTCGACCTAAGCGACTACATGGCCCGCCGGCTGGCGACCCTGGCCGGGCGGCGGATCACGCAGGAGGGCGTGCTGGTGATCCAGGCGCAGCGCTTCCGCACCCAGGACCGCAACCGCACCGATGCCCGCGAAAGGCTGGACGCGCTGCTGGCGGAAGCCGCCGCCCCGCCACCGCCCACCCGCCGCGCCACCAAGCCCAGCTACGGGTCGCAGCTGCGCCGGCTGGAGGGGAAGAAGCTGCGCAGCGGGGTGAAGAAACTGCGCAACACCCGGCCCCCCGCGGACTGAGGCCAGCCACCAAGACCGTTCAATCCGAACGGTTTCCGGTGTAGAGTTGCGGGAAGACTTCAGGAAACACCCCTATGGCCCGCATGGTCAGCAATCCGGGTGGCAGCAATCCGGCCGTGGGCGACCGGCTCGCCGCCGCCGGGCGCCGCTTCGCCTCGCCCGCCGTCAAGGCCGCCATGAAGCGGCGGCTGGCGGAGCTGGTGGCGCTGGTCCTGGTCTTGTTCGGCCTGGTGCTGGGGCTGGCGCTGGCGACCTATGACCCGGCCGATCCCTCCTTCTCCACCGCCACCGCGCAGCTCACCACCAACCTGGCCGGGCCGATCGGCGCGCATGCGGCGGATCTGCTGCTGCAGGCCTTCGGCTATGCCGCCTTCCTGCCGGTGGCCTGCCTGATGACCTGGGCCTGGCGGCTGGCGACGCATCGCGGCCTCGCCCCCTTCGCGCTGCGCCTGGCCTGCCTGCTGGCGGCGCTGCCCCTGGTGGCGGCGACCCTGATCCTGCTGCCGCTGCCCACGGAAGCGCCGGCCGCCGCCGGGCCGGGGGGCGCGGCCGGGCCGGTGGTCGCGCAGGCGGTGCTGGGGCTGCTGCGCGACCTGCTCGGCCCGGTCGGCGCCGGCATCGCGCATATCGTGCTGGGGGTGCTGACGGCGCTGCTGGCCTTCGTGGCGCTGGGCCTGTCGCTGGGCGAATGGCGCCGCGCCGGGTCCGTGGCCGGCAGCGCCGCCAGCGCCACCGCGCGGATGACGGCGGCGCGCGCCCGGCAGGTGGGGGAGCATGTGCCGCCCGGCCTGGTCGCCCGCATCCTGTCCTGGCCCTTCCTGGCAATCGGCCGCGCCGTGGGCGGCGCGGTGCGGCGGCGGCGGGAGCGGGAGACGCCGCTGGCCGAGATGCTCCGCAATGCCGATGCGCTGGTCGAGGAGCCACCGCCGGCCCCCCGCCGGCGCGAGCCCTCCTTCGAGGCCGGCGCCCCCGAGCCGCCGCCGCCCGCCCCCCGTGCCGCCCCCGCGGCGACGCGGGGCAAGCCCGCCGCGCCGCGCGTGGCGGATCGCGCCGCGCCGCCCAAGCCGGTGGCCAATGCCCGCCAGGGCAGCCTGGACCTGCCCGATGGCAGCTGGCGCTTCCCGCCGCTGTCGCTGCTCGCCGCCCCGCCCGCCCGCCGCGCCTCCGGCCCCTCCGAGGAGGCGCTGCAGGGCAATGCGCGGATGCTGGAGACGGTGCTGGAGGATTACGGCGTGCGCGGCCGCATCGCCGAGATCCGGCCCGGCCCCGTCGTCACGCTCTACGAACTGGAACCCGCCCCCGGTACCAAGTCCGCCCGCGTCATCGGCCTGGCCGACGATATTGCGCGCTCCATGTCCGTCACCGCCGTGCGCATCGCGACCGTCCCCGGGCGCAACGTCATCGGCATCGAGCTGCCGAACAGCAAGCGCGAGATGGTCTATTTCTCCGAGATGATGATGGCGGAGGACTGGCACCGCCACCAGGCGAAGCTGCCGCTGGCCCTGGGCAAGGATATCGGCGGCGCGCCGGTGATTGCCGACCTCGCCCGCATGCCGCATCTGCTGATCGCGGGCACCACCGGCTCGGGCAAGTCGGTCGGCATCAACACCATGATCCTGTCGCTGCTCTACCGCTTCACGCCGGATGAGTGCCGCTTCATCATGATCGACCCGAAGATGCTGGAGCTTTCCGTTTACGACCGCATCCCGCACTTGCTGGCGCCCGTCGTGACGGAGCCGGCCAAGGCGATCGGGGCCTTGAAGTGGACCGTGCGGGAAATGGAGAAGCGCTACCGCGCCATGTCCCAGCTCGGCGTCCGCAATATCGGCGGCTACAACGAGAAGGCGGAGGCCGCGCGCGCCCGCGGCGAGGTGCTGACGCGACGCGTGCAGGTCGGCTTCGACCCCGAGACCAACAAGCCGCTCTTCGAGGACCAGCCTTTGGCGCTGGAGCCGCTGCCGATGATCGTGGTCGTCATCGACGAGATGGCGGACCTGATGATCGTCGCCGGCAAGGAGATCGAGGCCGCGGTGCAGCGCCTGGCGCAGATGGCGCGTGCCGCCGGCATCCATGTGATCATGGCGACGCAGCGGCCTTCGGTGGATGTCATCACCGGCACCATCAAGGCGAACTTCCCCACCCGCATCAGCTTCCAGGTCACGTCGAAGATCGACAGCCGCACCATCCTCGGCGAGATGGGCGCCGAGCAGCTGCTGGGCCAGGGCGACATGCTGCACATGGCCGGCGGCGGCCGCATCAGCCGCGTGCACGGCCCCTTCGTCACCGATGACGAGGTGGAGGCCGTGGTCGCCTTCCTGCGCGAACAGGCGGAGCCTTCGTACATCGAGGAGGTGACGGAGGTGGACGAGGATGCGGCCGGGCCGGATCTCTCCGGCATGCTCGGCGGCAATACCGATGGCGAGGCCTCGCTCTATGACCAGGCGGTGGAGCTGGTGACGCGGGAGGGCAAGGCCAGCACCAGCTTCGTCCAGCGCCACCTGAACATCGGCTACAACCGCGCCGCCAAGCTGATCGAGCAGATGGAGAAGAACGGCGTGGTGGGCGCCGCGAACCATGTCGGCAAGCGGGAAGTGCTGGCGCCGGGGCCCAGGGACTAGGCAGAACCGTGCACCCTGAAGCCCTCTCCCCCCGACGGGGGGAGAGGGTTGGGTGAGGGGGGCCGCGAGGTCAGTGCCGCCCCTTCACCCATCTCGGCAGGCGGCCCGCAACGCCTCCAGAAACCCCGCCTGCGCCGGGGTGGGCTGCCAGTCCCGCCGCAGCGTCAGGCCGATGCGGCGCGGCGCCGTCGGCGGCAGGGGCACCGGAAGCCGCCTGAGCCCGGGCGTTGCCGCCACCTGCTGGGCGGAGAGCAGCGCCATGGCGCCGCCCTGGCGCAGCACGGCGATGGTGGTCTCGGCGGCATTGGTCTCCAGCAGGATGCTTGGGCGGGCGGGCAGGGTGGCAAACAGCGCCTCCGCTACCGCGCGGCGCGGCAAGGGCGGCGCCGCCACAACCCAGGCGGCGGCGGCCAGGCCGGCCGGGGTCGCATCGCCGGGATGCGCGGCGCCGCAGGCCACCACGAAGGGGTCGTCGCGCAGCGCCTCCTCCTCCAGATCCGGGTGCGGGGGGGCGCCCCGCAGGGCGCCGAGCATGGCGTCGATCCGGCCCTGGCGCAGCTGCGCCACCAGCGCGGCATGGCTGCCATCTTGCGCCGAGACATCCAGCGCACCGGCCTGCTCCAGCGCCACCGCCAGCGGCAGGCGCGGCATCAGCGGCAGGGTGCCGAGGTGGAAGCGCGCGGGCTCCGCCGCCAGCTCCGCCAGCGCCTGCTCGATCTCGACCCGTGCCAGGGCGATGCGCCGTGCCAGCTCCGCCCCGTCCGGCCCGGCGACGAAGCCGGCCTCGGTCCGGCGGTAGAGCGCCACGCCCAGCGTCGCCTCCAGCCCCCGCGCGGTGCGGGACAAGGTGGGCAGGGAAATGCCGCGCGCGCGGGCGGCGGCGGCGAAGCTGCCGGCGCGGGTGATGGCCAGGTGCGTGGCCAGCGCCGTATCCGTCAGCAGGCGCGGCGGCGTGGTGCTGCCACAGGCGGCCAGGCCCGCTTCCAGCTGCGCATCCATCCGCGCGCAACGTTCCAGCAGCAGCGCGCCGGCGGGGCTGGGAAAGCTGCCGCGCGGGCCGCGCGCCAGCAGGGCCTGGCCGATCCGCGCCTCCAGCCGCCCGATGGCCTGGGACAGGGCGGGCTGGGTCAGGCCCGCCTGCCGCGCGGCGGCGCCGAGGCTCGCCGCCCGCGAGGCCGCGGCGAAGGCCGCCAGGTCGCGCAGGCGGGGCAGGGCATCGGCATCCGGCATAGCCCGCATCTTATGACCCAGGCCGCGCTTTCCGCGTAGTCCGGCCCGCGGCGGCGGACCATCCTGCCGGGCAGGGAGAGACATCCATGCCGGTCGAGATCATCGATACCCACACGCACGTCATTTCGCCTGACCAGGCGCGCTATCCGCTGGCGCCGCTGGGCGGCAAGCAGTCCGACTGGTCGGCCGAGCGCCCGACCCCGCCCGAGGCGCTGATCGCGGCGATGGATGCGGCCGGCGTCGCCCGCGCCGTGGTGGTGCAGGCCTCCACGGCCTACGGGCATGACAACAGCTACCTGGTGGGATCGGTCGCCGCGCATCGGAACCGCTTCGTCGGCGTGTTTTCCGTGGACATCCTGGACCCCGCGGCGCCGGCCACCATCCGCCGCTGGCGCGAGGCGGGCCTGTCCGGCTTCCGCCTCTTCACCACCGGCACCACCATGCCCGGCCAGGCCGGCTGGCTGGATGATCCGCGCGGCTTTGCGGGCTGGGCCATGGCGGCGGAGCTCGGCCTGCCGGTCTGCCTGCAGATGACGGCCAAGGGCATCCCGGCGCTGCGGGTGCTGCTGGAACGCTTCCCCAGCGTGCCGGTGCTGCTGGACCATCTGGCGCGGCCGGACCTGTCCGATGGCCCGCCCTATGCGCGCTCCGCGCCGCTGTTTGCGCTGGCGGACTACCCCAATGTCTTCCTGAAGCTGACCAGCCGGGCGCTGGACCTGGCCGGGGTGGGGGCCTCGACGCCGGAGGCGCTGCTGGCGGCGCTGATCGGGCGCTTCGGCGCGGATCGCATCTGCTGGGGCTCCAATTTCCCGGCCGCCGAGGGCGCGCTTTCGGCCCTGCTGGCGCGCAGCCTGGCGGCGCTGGACAGCCTGGGCGAGGCCGATCGCGCGGCGATCCTGTCCGGCACGGCGCGCCGCCTCTATCCCGAACTGGCGCCCTTCCATGGCTGAGGCCCCCTTCACCCTGGCCATCGGCCGCGGCCCGATGGGCGATGCGCTGCGCCAGGCCGGCGCGCTGCCCGATGGCACGCCGGTGACGCTGCCGGAGATCGAGCCGATCCACCGCGCCTTCGCGCCGATGGCCATGCAGCAGCGTTTCGACGTGGCGGAGATGGCCATCGTCACCGCGCTGCAGGCGATCGCCTTCGGCAAGCCGATCATCCTGCTGCCGATCACGCTGGCCGCGCGCTTCCAGCATCGCTGCATCATCCGCCTGGCCTGCCGGCCGGAGCTCACGCCCGGCACGCTGGCCGGCCGGCGCATCGGCGTGCGCGCCTATACCCAGACCACCGGCATGTGGGTGCGCGCCATCCTGGCGGAGGCGGCGGGGCTGCAGGCCGCGGATTCGCAATGGCTGACGCAGGACCCGGCGCATGTGGCCGAATTCGCCGACCCGCCCTTCGTCACCCATGTGGCGCCCGGGCTGAAGCTGCCGGCGATGCTGCGCGACGGCCTCATCGACGCCGCCATCCTCGGCAACGACCTGCCGGAGGATGCGGATTTCGCCCCGGTCTTTCCGGACCCCGATGCCGCCGCCCGCGCCTGGTTCGACCGCACCGGGGTGGTGCCGATCAACCACGCGCTGGTCGCCAGCCGCGCCTTCGCCGAGGCCCGGCCAGGCACGCTGGCTGCCTTGCTCACGGCCCTGCGCGCGGCACGGCCGCGGCGGGATCCGGACCTGCTGCCGGATTCGGCCGCCACCATGGCGCATTCGCTGGCGCATGTGCTGGCGGCCAGCGAGGCGCAGGGGCTGCTGCCGCGGCGGATGACGGTGGAGGAGATTTTCGCGCCGGCCCGCGCGCTCGGCCTGCACTGACGCGCAACGCGACTTGGGAGGAAACACGACAATGAACATCACCCGACGCAGCCTGCCGGTGCTGGCCGCCGGCCTCGCCTTGGCCGGTGGCAGGCCGTCCCGCGCCCAGGTGCCGCTGCCCAGCGGCGCCATCTCCCTCGTCGTGCCGGTCACGCCCAGCACGGCGCAGGACCTGCTGGCCCGCGCCATGGCCCCGGCGCTGACGGAGCTGATGGGCCAGCCGGTGGTGGTGGAGAACCGCACCGGCGCCAGCGGCGTGATCGGCACGGGGGCGGTGGCGCGCGCCGTGCCGGATGGCCGGATGCTGCTGATGCAGGGCGCCAATTTCGTGATGAGCCCGCCGCTGATCGCCAACCTGCCCTATGACCCGCAGCGCGGCTTCGTGCCGATCATCCGCATCGCGGACGGCAATTCGGTGCTGGCCGTGCGGCCCGACCTGGCGGCGCGGGATGTGGCGGAATTCGTCGCGCTGGCGAAGGCGCGGCCGGGCGACCTGGACTACGGCTCGCCGGGCAATGGCACGGCGCCGCATATGGGCATGGTGCTGTTTGCCCTCTCCGCCGGGATCGAGCTGAACCACATCCCCTATCGCGGCACCGCGCCGGCGCTGCAGGACCTGCTGGGCGGGCGGATCGCGGCCATGGTGCTGCCGGTCTCGGTCGCCATCCCGCTGGCGCGCAGCAACCAGATCCGCCTGCTGGCCGTGACGGCGGAGACGCGCTGGCACGACCTGCCGGAGGTGCCGACCATGGCGGAGGCCGGCTATCCGGAGGCGACCGTGACCATCCTCTATGGCCTCTATGGCCCGGCCGGCCTGCCGGCGCCGCTGGTTGCGCATCTCAATGCCGGGCTGAATGCCTGGCTGGCGCAGCCGGCGACGCGGCAGTTCATCCTGAACAACGGGCTGGTGCCGGCCGGCGGGCCGCAGCCGGATTTCGCGGCCCGCGTGGAGTCCGAGCTGGCGCGCTGGGCCCGTGTGGTGCGGGACGGCCGGATCAGGCCGGATTAGCGTTGTCTTGGCGCGTTTTCCGAGTCGCCTTGCGAAGCCGCAAGGCTTGAAAACGCTCTAGCTGCGCTCAGCAGCCTGGGCTGCCAGCCGCTTCGGCGCGATCAGCGAATAGCTGCGCCGGATCAGCGCCTCGGCCTCCGCCCAGTCCACCGGACCGGCCAGCCGCAGCGCCACCCAGCCCTTGGGACCGAGATAGGGTGGGCGGAAGAAGCGATCCGGCGCCGCCTCCACCAGCAGCTCCTGGCTGCCCGGCGGCGCCTTGAACCAGACGGCGAGGCCGTGCTCACCGAGATGCAGCATCGCAAAAATGCGCCCGCGCACCCGGAAGGTCGGCTGTTCCCAGGTCTCCACCTCCGTCACCTCGGGCAGGCTGAGGCAGAGGCGGCGGAGCCGGGTGGTGGGGGAGGCAGCCATGCGGCGATCCTGGCACAGGATCGCCGCTGTCCGGAAGGTTCAGGCCGCGCGGATGCCGGAGAGGAAGCTGTCCACCTGGCTCCGCAGCCGCTGCGAACGCTGGGTCAGCTCGGCCGAGGAATGGCCGACCTGCGCTGCCGCCTCCCCGGTCGCCACCGCGCCCTGCGACAATTCGCCAGTGTAGCGGGAGACTTCGCGCGTGCCCGCCGCGGCCTCCGCCACAGCGCGCACGATCTCCTGCGTCGCGCTGGCCTGTTCCTCGGCCGCCGCGGCCACCTGCACGGTGATCTGGTCCACCTGGTCGATGGTGGAGGCGATGCCGCGGATGGCGTCCACCGCGCCGCGGGTCTCGGCCTGCATGGTGGCGATCTGCGCGCCGATCTGTTCGGTGGCACTCGCCGTCTGCGCGGCCAGCGCCTTCACCTCGCTGGCCACCACGGCAAAGCCCTTGCCATGCTCGCCGGCGCGCGCCGCCTCGATGGTGGCATTCAGCGCCAGCAGATTGGTCTGGCCGGCGATATCGGCGATCAGCCGCACCACGTCGCCGATGCGCTGCGCCGATTCGGAAAGGCTGGTGATGGCGGCGTCGCTGGCTCGCGCGCCTTCGGATGCGGTGCGTGCGGCCGTCGCGCTATCCGTCACCCGGCGGGCGATCTCGGCGATGGAGGCGCCGAGCTCCTCGGCCGCCGCGGCCACGTTCTGCACGCTGGCGGAGGCCTGTTCGGCGGCGGCGGCGACGGAGGCGGCGCGGCTTTCGCCCTCGCGTGCCGTCTTCGTCATGCTGCCGGCCATGGCGTCGAGCTGGGTGGTGGCGGCGGCGACGCCGTGCAGTGCCTCCGCGGCCTCCGCCTCGAAGCCGGTGACCAGCTCGGTGATGGTCTCGGCGCGGCGGGCCTTGGCTTCCTCATCCAGCCGGAGCGCGGCATCGATGCGCTGCTTTTCCTCCAGCGCGTCCTTGAAGACGCGCAGCGCCGCGGCGATGCGGCCCATCTCGGTGCGCTCGGCGATATCGGGCACCTGCGCCGAGAGGTCGCCCTGGGACAGGCGCTGCATGGGCAGGATCACGGCATTGATGCCACTGTTGATGGCGCGCAGCAGCAGCACGGTCACCGCGACGCCGACCAGCACCGCAAGGCCCGCACCGATCAGGATCAGCATGCGGGCGGTGTGGAAGGTGGCGTCCGCCGCCGCGGTGGCATCGTTGGCGCCGACCCGGTTCAGCTCCGTCAGGTCGTTCAGGCGCTGCACGATGACAAGGGCGATGGGCGACAGCGTGCGCGCGATCGCCTCGCCGGCGACCAGCGGGTTCTCGGTGCGGGAGATCTGCAGCACCGCCGGCATCTGGCGCAGGTAGTCGCCGATGGCGGCGGTGGCCTGTTCGAACAGGCGACGCTCCGCCGCGCTGCTGATCATCGTCTCATACAGGCGCGTCGCGGATTGAAGCTCGGCGGTCTCGCGGGTGATGGCGGCTTCCAGCGCATCCATCCGGGCCGCGTCTTCCGTCGCGGCGTGGTTGCGCAGGTCGAGCCGGATATCGGACAGCGCGGCCTGCATGCGGGCCAGCGCCTGGATGCTTGGCAGCCAGTTCTCGGTGATGTCGCTCGAAGCCTCGTTCACCTGCTGCATCTTGATGATGGCGAAGCCGCCGATGCCCAGGACACAGATCAGCAGGAAGGCGCAGGCAGCGATCAAACGCTCGCGGATCGAAAGTCGCGACATCATCCTCGGCAACTCCGGAAGGGGGCAGCCCGCAGTATCGGTCAAGGCGATGAAGAACCGGTGAAACCGGCCCGCGGGTGCGGGACATCACTTTCGCGGCGGATCCCCGGTGACGGTCCCGGGGCGCTTGACGCCACCCCTGCCGGCAGGGGAGCAGTTCGGCCTCACTGCGGGATGTCCCGAGATGCGCGCCCTGTCCCGTCCTGCCTTGGCACTGGTCGCGGCCCTGGCCGCCGCCTCGCCCGCCGCCTCGCCCGCCTGGGCGCAGGACCGGCCGCAGCTTTTCCCGACGCGGGATGTCGCCGTCACCTACCGTGTCACCGGCGCCCGTGCCCAGGCGGGGCTGCGGGAGGTGACGCTGTCCTGGCTTGCCGGCCAGCAGCTGCTGCGCGCGGATCTCGGCAGCACGGGCTATGTGGTGGCGGACCGCCGGGCGCAGCGCGGCTTCATGGTGATGGAGCAGATGCGCATGGTGATGGATGTGCCGGTGGACCGGGCGCTCGCCGGCCTGCCCGCCAGCGGCCGCTACCGTCGCACGGGGCAGGACCGCGTGGCCGGCCATGCCTGCCAGCTCTGGCAATTCGAGGACGGGAATGACCGCGGCACCGCCTGCATCACCGCCGAGGGGGTGATGCTGCGGGCGGAAGGCCGCGCCCGCGGCGAATCCGGCAGCCTGGAGGCGACGCGCGTGGCCTTTGGCGCGCAGGACCCGGCCCGCTTCCGCCGGCCGCAGGGCTACCAGCCCCTGAACCTGCCCCAGGGCCTGCCGCCCGGCCTGCTGCAGGGGCTGACCGGGCGCTGAGTCAGGCCGGCCCCGCCACCGAAAGTTTCGCCGCCGAGGCCTGCAGCCCGGACCAGATGGCGGGCGACAGGGCCAGCCCGTCCCGCAGCGCGGCGCGGCGATGCGCCAGGCCCGATTCGCCCGGCAGCCGCACCGGCGGCCCGCCGGGCCGCGGCGTGGCGGCGCGGCAGGCCGCGGCCGTATGGCTGGTCTGCCGCAGGAACTGCGCCTGGCCGGCGAAGGCCTCCGGGTCATACAGCTGAAGCAGCACGCTGGCGGTCCAGCCGGTGGGCCGGTCGGCACGGCCATAGCCGGACAGGCCCTGGGTCAGCGCCTCGTTCAGCAGCGCCCAGGCATAGCCCTTCTGGCCGTGATCGAGCCCCCCCGCCGGCAGCAGCGTGCCGCCCTGGGACAGCACCGCCGGATCCGTGCTGGGCTGGCCTTCCGCATCCTGCACCCAGGGGTGCGGATAGCGCGCGCCCGCCTTCTGCAACTGCCCGGCCATGTTGATGGTGGTGATGGAGGCGCTGACATCCATCAGGATGGGGTCGCCATCGGTCGGGATGCCCGCCGCCATCGGGTCCGGCGCCAGCACGCCGCTGATCGCCCCGAAGGGCGCCACGGCGGAGGCTGCGGAGGCGGAGGAGGAGAGCACCATCAGGAAGCCGCGCTCCGTCGCGCGCGTCAGATAGGCGGCGAGGCAGCCGATATGGTGGCTGTCGGCGATCGCGACCGTCGCGGTGCCGAAGCTGGCCGCGCGCTCCAGCGCGATATCCAGCGCCTTGTGCACCAGCCAGGGCCCGGGCAGGCGGCGCCCGTTCCAGGTGAGGCAGGCGCCGCGGTCGCGCAGCACCTCCGGCTCCCCCTCCCGCGTCATGCCGCCCGAAAGCGCATCCTCCAGGTAGCGCGGCAGCAGCGCGAGCCCATGCGTGACGTGGCCCAGCAGGTCGGATTCCACCAGGGTCTGCGCCACCGCCTGCGCCTTTTCCGCATCCAGGCCGGCGGCCCGGCAGAGGTCGCGGGCGAAGCCGGTCAGGGCGGCAACGTCGTGGCGCGGGGGGGTCATGCCTGGCGGCTCCTCATCTCGTTGCGCCGAGCATCCCCCGCACGGGGCGCGGAGGCCACCCCCCGGCCGCAACGTTTACCGGATGCCAAATCTTCCCATGGCAGGCTGACCCACAGGCCCCCCGGAACAGATGTGCGGATGACCCAGAAATCAGACCAGGACAAACGCCTCGCGGCCTTCGGGGTGACGCCGGCGCATCTCGAGATCCTCGGCACGCTGCGCGGCTTCGCCGCGGAACGGCTGCCGGCGCTGCTCGTCTCCCTGCACGGCACCTTCGATGCCTGGCCGGAGATGCAGAAGGCGCTGACGCTGCCGGAGGTGCATGCGGTGCGCCTGGCGCATTGGCAGCGCGTGGTGACCGGCGCGATGGGGGAGGGGTTCGTCGAATCGGCCGGCCGCCTCGCCGAGGCCTTCTACAACCACGGCGTGCCCGGGCATGCGGTGGCGATCTGCCACTACAGCGTGATGAGCGGCATCCTGCGCGACCTGGCGCAGCAGCCCGCTGCCCGCGGCGGCCTGTTCCGCCGCGCGCCGCAGCAGCAGGAGGCGGCGTTGCGCGATGCGCTCGGCCGCGTCACCTGGCTCGACCTGGAACTGCTGCTGGAGACCTATACGGCGGCGGAGGCCGAGAGCCGCGACGCCGCCCTGGTGGGCATGGCCGAGACGATCGAGCGCGATGCCGGCAAGGCGGTGGCGCAGGTCAGCACCCTGACCGGGGAGCTGGCGCACACCGCGCGCGCCATGTCGGAGACCGCCTCCCAGACCGGGCATAATGCGGAGGATGCGGCGGCGGCGGCCAGCCAGACCCAAAGCACGGCGCAGACCGTGGCGGCGGCGGCGGAGCAGCTGACCGCCTCGATCGGCGAGATCACGCGACAGGTCACGGTCAGCGGCAGCGCCGCGCAGCAGGCGGTGGCGGCCGGAGAGGGTGCGCGCGGCAGCATCGAGGTGCTGTCCCGCCAGGCCGACCAGATCAGCCATGTCGCCGGCATCATCGCCGATATCGCCAGCAAGACGAACCTGCTGGCCCTGAACGCGACCATCGAGGCGGCACGCGCCGGCGAGGCCGGCAAGGGTTTCGCGGTGGTGGCCAGCGAGGTGAAGCAGCTCGCCACCCAGACCGCGCGGTCCACCGAGGATATCAGCCGCCAGATCAACGCGATCCGCGAGGCGACAGATTCGGCGGTGGGCGCGGTGACGCAGATGGTGGCGCAGATCGGCGAGATCGACCGCGTCGTAGCCAATGTGGCGGAGGCGGTGCAGCAGCAGGGCGAGGCGACGGCGGAGATCGCCCGCAGCATCGGCCAGACCGCGGCCGCGGCCTCCGAGATGTCGCAGCGCACGGAAGCGGTGCGCGCCGCCGTGCGCCAGGCGGACCAGCAGGCCAGCGACGTGCAGCGGACGGCCGGCACGCTCGATGCGGCGGTGGTCGGCCTGCGCACGGCGGTGATCCATGCGGTGCGCACCTCCAGCGGCCGGGTCAATCGCCGCCGCCATCCACGCCATCCGGTGGACCTGCCGGCGCAGCTGGTGCTGGGCGGCGCTGCGCCGCTTGCCGTGCGGGTGCGGGACCTCTCGGCCAGCGGCGCGCGGCTGGACGGGGCGCCGCAGGCGACGACGGGCGCGCAAGGGCGGCTGCGGCTGGAGGGCATGGAGCTGGCGGTCACCGTCACCCATGCCAGGGCGAATGGGGACTGCGGCGTGAGCCTGACGGCGGTGGCGGCGGATGCGCCGCGCTTCGAAGCCCTGCTGGAGCGGGTCAGCCGCGCGGCGGCCTGAACGGCGCCGGCCATCCGGCGGCAGTCGCCCGGGGGGCGCCTGCGCCGCGCCGCATTTGCGGCTATAACCGCACCGGCAATGGTCGCCTTCCCCCCCTCCGCCCGCTTCACGCGCGGCGGGCTTTCGGACTGTCCGGCATGACGGGATTCACTTCCAAGACCCTGGAAGCGCGGCGCGGGGCCAGCAGCCTCGAGAAGATGCTCGGGCTGCTCGACAGCTTCACCCCCGCCGCCCCCGCCTGGCCGACGGAGGAGCTGATCCGCGTCTCCGGCACCTCCCGCTCCACCTGCTACCGCTACATCAAGGCGCTGCAGGCGGCGGGGCTGCTGACGCCGGTGGCGGGCGGGGCCTGGATGCTGGGGCCGCGCGTGATCGAGCTGGACCGCACAATGCGGCTGTGTGACCCGGTCACTGCCGGCGGCTTCCCGATGATGCAGCGCCTGGCGGCGGAGACCGGGCATACCGGGCTGCTCTGCCTGCTCTTCTCCGGCACGGTCATGTGCGTGGCCGATGCGCGGGCGGAAGGCGCGCCGGCCGGGCTGTTCAGCCGCGGCCAGCGGCGGCCGCTGTTCAATGGCGCGGCGTCGAAGGTCATCCTGGCGCATCTGCCGCCGCACCAGCTGCGCGCCATCTTCGCCCGCCACCGCGCCACCATCGGGGCGGCGGGCCTGGGCGGGGACTGGGAGAGTTTCCGGCACGCGCTGCGGGCGATCCGCGATGCCGGGCACAGCATCACCCAGTCCGAATTCCTGCCCGGCGTGCTGGGCATCGCCGCCCCGCTGTTCAATGCCGAAGGCGGCGTGCTGGGCAGCCTCGGCATCGCGGCGCGGATCGAGGAGGTGCCGGTGGCCGATCACGCGCGCCTGGCGGCGCGGGTGGCGGAGGCGGCGCGGGAGGCCTGCGCGAGCATCGCGGCGCAGGCGCAGGTCGCGGCCAGGCCGGCCCGCGCGGTGGGCTGACGCGCCACACGCCATCTTGTGAACCGGGTCGGGAAGCGCGGGCGCAAGCTGTCCGGCCGCGTTTTCCGCATGCGTGGGGCGATAGCATCTCGCCCATATGTGGTGGCCATCCAGGGAGGTATCCGCTAGATATGGTGGGCACGCTGATTCGGGCGCCCATCGCAGATGGCGGGTACCCCGCGGCCCCTAGTGACCAGGATGTCAATGATGGATGGTTCCCTGCCCGGCGCCCCCGCCCTCCGCCACCGCCGCAGCTCCGGCGCCCGCTTCGGCGGGCCGCCGGCGAAAGCGCGGGCGCTGGATGCGGGGATGGGCCTGGCGGTGGCACGGCGCACCGTCTTCCGCCCCTCGGATGCCGAGGATTTCGGCCGCGTGGCGGACCGGGTCGCCGCCGGCAATATGGCGCTGCTGGGCGCGCGCGCGGACCGGATGGAGCAGGCGCGCCTGCGCAATGCCATCGCCACCGGCGCGCTGATCACCTCCGGCCGCCACCTGCAGCACGGCGATGCCGACCAGCCCGGCCGCAACATGGAGGTCTTTACCAACTGCGCGACGGCGGCGGCCTCCTTCAGCCTGTTCTACCTGCTGCTGAACGGCAGCGGCGTGGGCCGGGCCTATGATGATGAGCTGATGGTGGTGGATTGGGCGCAGGCGCCGCGGCTGCTGCTGCGGCTCGGCACCGCGCATGCCGATTTCCCGGCCACGCGCGCCACGCTGCACCGCTTCGGCCTGGACTTCTCGCTGCTGCCCTGGGGCACCTCGCTGGAGTCGATGACGGCGGAGCAGGAAGCCGCGTTGCGCGGTTTCATCGCGCGCGAGTTTGTGGACGACACGGACGCCGTGCCGTCGGATGCGATCCGGCATGTGATCGACGACAGCCGCGAGGGCTGGGGCAAGGCGGTGGAGCTGCTGGAAAGCCTCGCCTTCGAAGGCGCCGCGGACCGCACGCTGCTGCTGGATTTTTCCGCAATTCGCCCCTGCGGCGCGCCCATCGGGGGCATGCAGGGGCGGCCGGCTTCCGGCCCCCTCTCGCTGATGCGCGCCTTCGTGAACCTGCGCACGCAGGTCATCGCGCCGGCGCGCAGCGGCACCATGCAGCCCTGGGAACAGGCGATGATGGTGGACCACCACCTCTCCGTCGAAGTGCAGGTCGGCGGCGCCCGCCGCGCGGCGCGCATGGCCACGAAATCCTGGCGCGACCCGGGCATCCTGCGCTTCATCCGCGTGAAGTCGGAAGGCGGGCTCTGGACGGCCAACAACTCCGTCATGGTCGATGCCGAATTCTGGGAGGGCGTGCGCGCCGCCCGCGCCGGCAGCACCGATGCGCTGCACCGGCACGCCTTCGCGGTCTTCGAGGAAGCGACGCGCTGCGGCTATATCAATGGCGAGCCCGGCTTCATCAACGGCGACAAGCTGGAGGACCACCGCACCGGCACCGCCTGGGACAAGCCGGTGCATGAGGATGGCCGCGATGTCCGCTCCGCCCGCTACCAGGCCGACCATGCGGTGGGCCTGCTGGCCGAGGTCGCGCGCCGTGCCGGCACCGCGCGCTTCCCGGCGACCACCAATCCCTGCGGCGAGATCACGCTGCATGTCACCGGCGGCTATTGCGTCATCGCCGATTTCGCGCCGCTGCTCGCCTGCCCCGTGGACCATGCGGCGCTGACGCCCGGCGAGATGCCGGCGGAAGTCGCGGAGGACTGGGATGCGCGGGTGGAGGACAGCGTGCGCCTCGGCGTGCGCTTCCTGATGCGTGCCAATCTGATGGATGCGCTCTACGGCGCCGAAGTCGCGCGCACCAACCGCATGGGCATCGGCCCGACCGGCCTGCATGAATGGGCCTGGATGCGCTACGGCCTCGGTTTTTCGGATCTGCTCGAGGAGGATCGTTCATCCGACTTCTGGGCGATGCTCGACCGACTTTCGGCCGCGGCGAAGGATGAGGCGCAAGCCTATGCGCAGGAGCTGGGGCTGGAGACGCCGCACACCGTCACCACGGTGAAGCCGGCCGGCACCACCAGCAAGCTCTTCGGCCTGACGGAGGGCGCCCATCTGCCGGCGCGTCGCCACTATCTGCGCTGGGTGCAGTTCAAGGGCGTGCGCGCCGAGGATGGCGGCTGGACGGCGGACAGCGACCCGCTGCTCGCCGATTACGAGGCGCGCGGCTATCCGATCCGCAGCCTGGCCTCCTTCCCCGGCATGTCGATCGTCGGCTTCCCCACGCTCTCGCTGATCGAGCGGCTGGGCCTCGCCGACAGGCTGGTGACGGCGCCCGAAGCCTCGCCGGAGGCGCAGTATCGCTGGCTGTCGCTGCTGGAACGCCATTGGATCGGCGCGGAGCGTGGCAACCAGGTCTCCTATACGCTGAAGATCTACACCGACCGGCACGATATCGAGGCCTTCCGCGAGATGGTGCTGACGCACCAGCCGCGCATCCGCTGCTGCGCCATCCTGCCGAGCCGGCCGGATCGCGAACTGGGCTACGAATACCTGCCGGAGGAGGAGGTGACGCCGAAACGCTTTCTCGAGCTTGTCGCCGGCATCAACGACCCGGCGCTGCATGAGGCGGTGGACGGGGCGCATCTGCAATGCGCCGCGGGGGTCTGCCCGATCTGAGGCTCAGCTGAGCGCAAGCACCGCCTGGTCGGCGGTCGCGCTGATCGAGGACAGCACCGGCCTGCCGACATCGTGCGCCAGGCCGGCGAGGAAATCGTGGGTCGGCAGCTGGGTGCAGCCGATGAACAGCGCGTCGCAATCCGGCGCCATGGTGGCCCGCGCCAGCGCCTCCACCTCCGGCGCGCGGATGGCGCAAAGCGCGGCGACATCCGGTGCGCGCAGCGACTCCATCCGCGTCACGCCGATGCCGCCGTCGGCCAGGAAAGCCGCCAGCTGCGCATTCACCGCGTCCGAATAGGGCGTGACCACCGCGATGTTCTTCGCGCCGATCCGCTGCAGGCCCAGCACCATGGCGCGCGCCGTGGTCACCACCCGCAGCCCGGTGGCCTCGGCCAGCGCCGCCGCCAGCGCCGCATCGCCGGCCGGGCCGGCCGCGAAGCCCGCCGCGGTGCAGCCATAGACCAGCAGGTCCTGCGTGGAGGGAGAGAAGTGCTGCGCGGCGAGCGCCACCACCGCCGCCTGCGCGGCGCCGGCGGGGATGCCGATGCGGGTGATGGCGGAGCCCGGCGGCAGCAGCGCCCGCATCTCCCCCTCCATGGTGGTATTGGAGCCCGGCACCATCAGGCCGACGCGGATCGGGCGTGTCATGGCTGCCTCCGTCACAGCGGCTTCAGCGGCGGCACCGCGCCTTCCGGCAGCGCCGGATCGGCGGTGTTCAGCACCATGGCCAGCATCGTGTAGTAGCCGGCCAGCGCCAGCAGATCGAGCACCCCCGGCTTGCCGAAGCGCGCCTCCGCCGCCGCATAAAGCGCATCGGTCGGCTTGCCGTCGCGATGCACGGCAATGGCGAAATCATGCACCAGCGCCTGGTCCTCGGTCATCGCCTCCGGCCGGCGGCCCTCGGCGATGGCTTCGATCACCGGCTCCGGCAGACCCTCGCTGCGGGCGATGCGGGCATGGGCGAAGAATTCGTACTGGCAGGACCAGCGCCGCGCCGTCACCAGGATCAGCAGCTCCACCAGTGCCTGCGGCATGCCGGTGCCGTAGCGCAGATGCGCGCCCAGGCCCTGGATCTGCATGGCCAGCGCCGGATGGTGCAGCAGGGCCAGGAAGGGGCCGCGGACGGAGCCGCGCGGCCCGCCGGCGATGGCCGCCGCCACCTCCCGCTGGGCATCGGTCATCCGCTCGGGCGGGATGGCGGGGAAGCGTTCGGTCATCTAGAGGCCTTCGAAAAGCTCGGTCGAGAGGTAGCGTTCGGCGAAGCTGGCGGCGATGGCCACCACCAGCTTCCCCGCCAGCGCAGGCTCCGCCGCCAGCTGCATCGCCGCATGCAGGGCGGCGCCGGAGGAGATGCCGATGGGCAGCCCTTCCTCCCGCGCGCAGCGGCGGGCGGCGGCGATCGCCTCCTGCTCCGTCACGCGAGCCACGCCATCGAGCTGCTCCAGTTCGAGGACCGCGGGCCGGAAGCCGGCGCCGATGCCCTGGATGCGATGCGGCCCCGGCTCGTCGCCGTTCAGCACGGCGCTCTCGGCCGGCTCCACTCCCAGCACGCGCAGCCCGGGCAGGCGGGGCTTCAGCGCGCGGGCCAGGCCTGTGGCGGTGCCGCCGGTGCCGATGCCGGCGACGATGGCCGCCACATCCCCGCCGGTATCGGCCCAGACCTCCTCCGCCGTGGCGGCGGCGTGGATCTCGGGATTGGCGGGATTGTCGAACTGCCGCGGCATCCAGGCCCCGGGGGTTGCCGCCAGGATCTCCTCGGCGCGGGCGATGGCGCCGGCCATGCCGCGGCGGGCGGGGGTCAGCTCCAGCTCCGCGCCCATCAGCCGCATCATCTTGCGGCGCTCGATGCTGGCCCCATCGGGCATCACCACGACCAGGCGATAGCCCTTGGCGGCGGCGACGAAGGCCAGCGCGATGCCGGTATTGCCCGAGGTCGGCTCCACCAGCACGGACCGGCCGGGCGCGATCAGCCCGGCGCGCTCCGCCGCCTCCACCATGGCAAGGCCGATGCGGTCCTTCACCGAAGCCAGCGGGTTGAAGAATTCCAGCTTCAGCGCGATGCGCGCCGCCAGCCCGGCGGAAGCCGCCAGCCGCGGCAGCAGCACCAGCGGCGTGCCGCCCACCGTCTCCAGCACGCTGCCATAGAGCCGGCCGCGCGGCGCGGCGAGGGCCGGGATCTCGGGGGGCGGGCTGGGTTTCTGTCGGGCCATGCGGCGCAGCCTACAGCCCGGCGCGGGCGGCCAGAAGTGGGCGGCTGGAAATTCACGGGCGCCTCGCGTAGATCGGGGGCACGGGACCCAGCAGAAGGCCAGCCCCATGATGCTTCGCCGCGACCGCGCCCTGCTCGCCATCGATATCGTGCTGGACGTGGCCTTCCATGCCGGGCGGGGGGCGGAGGCGACGGGCGGGGCGGAGATCGCGGAGCGGCTGCAGGCGCAGCGGCGCGGGATCGAGCCGGTGCTGCAGGCGCTGAGCCGGGCCGGAATCCTCGACAGCACGCGCGGCCCCAAGGGCGGCTATCGCCTGGCCCGCGTCCCGCGCGGCATCACCCTGGCCGAGGTGGTGGCGGCGGTGCTGGATGGGGAGCAGGAGGAGGCGGGCGGCCGTCTTTCCATGGCTGTCACCCGCCCCTTCTGGCAGTCGCTGGACGCGCTGCTGCAGGAGAAGCTGGCCGCCACCACGGTGGCCGACCTGCTGCGCCAGGCGAGCGCGGCCGGGCTGCGCCGCCCGGCGACGGAGCCGCTGAATTTCGCGATCTGACCTGCGCCGGTTTCAGCGCGGCAGCCGCAGCAGCGCGGGCAGGGCCGTAGCGAGGCAGAGGGCTGCCAGCAGGAAGGCGCCCGCATAGCCCACCAGGCCCACCGCCAGCCCGCCCAGCAGCGGCCCCAGCAGATAGCCCAGCTGCAGGGTCAGCATCATCAGGTTGAGGTTGGCGCCGCGGCGCTCGGGCGGCGAAAGCCGGTGCATCAGCGCGTTCAGCAGCGGCAGCGCGGCGCCGAAGCCGAGGCCGAGGGCGAGCGCCACCGGCAGCAGCGCCGGCGCCGGCAGCGGCAGCGCCAGCGCGCCCAGCGCCAGCGCCACCAGGCAGAGCCCCGCGCAGGCCAGATGCCGTTGGTCCAGCCGGTCGAAGGCGCCGCCGGCCAGCAGGCGCAGCGCCATGATGGTGGCGGTCTGCAGGCCGAAGAACAGGCCGATGAAGGCGGCGCCGTCCAGCTCCAGCGCGCGCGGCTTCAGCAGGCTGAACAGCAGGGCATGCGCCAGGAAGGCCGCCGTGTTCACCGCCAGCAGCAGCCGCACCGGATGGCCCATCGGGGCGGCCAGGGCTGGCGCCTCCGGCGCCGGTGGCGGGGCGGGGGGCGGGCGGCGGGCAAGCCAGATGGCCAGCAGCAGGGCCGGCGCCTGCAGCAGCGCCATGGCGGCGTAGTGCCCGGCCGGATCGCCGCCGAAGCGGGGCAGGGTGGCTTCCATCAGCGGCGGCAGCAGCGCGAAGGGCAGCAGGTCCGCCACGCCGAACAGCGCATAGGCCTCCCCCTCCCGCGCCTGGGGCACCCGGGCGACGAAGGCGGTGATGATGCCGACCAGCGTCAGCGTGAAGCCCAGCCCGTGCAGCAGCCGCAGCGCCAGCAGGGCGGCAAAGCCCTGCGCCAGGGCATAGAGCGGCAGGGCCAGCAGGGTCACGGCGAAGCCCGCGACGATGCAGCGCCCCGCGGTGGCCGGGGTGATCCGGGCGGAGAGGGGCGGGATCAGCAGCAGCGCCACCAGGGTGAAGCCGGCGATGGCGAGGCCGGCCTGGGCCGGCCCCAGGCCGCGGCCGCGCAGCCAGGGCTCCAGCCCGTAGAAGGCCGCCAGATTGGCGAAGCCGAGCAGGACCAGCGCCAGCATCGCGGCGAAGCCGGCGCTCCAGAGGGGCGGTCGCCGGGCGATCCCCTGATCCGTCATCTCCCTTGGCCCCCCGAACCGATCCCCAGCATGGCGGCTGGCGCGGGGGGAAGCCAGGGGGCGCGCGCCCCCCGGCCGGTTCAGGCCAGCTCGGCGCGCAGCGCCCGGGCGGCGGCCACCAGGTTCGCCATGGCGGGCCGCACCTCCGCCCAGCCGCGCGTCTTGCAGCCGCAATCCGGATTGACCCAGAGCCGCCCGGCCGGCACGCGCTGCGCCGCGCGGCGCAGCAGGGCCACCATCTCCGCCGGCTCCGGCACGCGCGGGCTGTGGATGTCCCAGACCCCCGGGCCGATCTCGTTCGGATAGGCGAAGCCCTCGAAGGCGGCCAGCAGCGCCATGTCGCTGCGCGCCGTCTCGATCGAGATCACATCCGCATCCATCGCCGCGATCTCCGCGATGATGTCGTTGAATTCGCTGTAGCACATATGGGTGTGGATCTGCGTCTCGTCCCGCACCACGGCGGCGGAGAGCCGGAAGCATTCCACGGCCCAGCGCAGGTAGTCCGCGCGGTCCGCCTGGCGCAGCGGCAGGCCCTCGCGGAAGGCGGGCTCGTCGATCTGGATCATGCCGATGCCGGCGGCCTCCAGATCCGCCACCTCGTCGCGGATCGCCAGCGCGATCTGCCGGCACACCTCCTCCCGCGGCAGGTCGTCGCGGACGAAGGACCAGTTCAGCAGCGTCACCGGCCCGGTCAGCATCCCCTTCATCGGCCGGCTGGTCAGCGACTGCGCGAAGGCGGACCAGCGCACCGTCATGGCATGCGGGCGGGAGACATCGCCCCAGAGGATCGGCGGCGCGACGCAGCGGCTGCCATAGCTCTGCACCCAGCCATGCTTCGTGAAGGCATAGCCGGCCAGCTGCTCGCCAAAATACTTCACCATGTCGTTGCGTTCGAATTCGCCATGCACGGGGACATCGACGCCGATCTCCTCCTGCCAGCGCACCGCTTCCGCCGTCAGGCGCTGCATCTCCGCGTCATGCGCGGCCTGGCCGATCTCCCCGCGGGCGAGGCGGGCGCGGAGTGCGCGCACCTCCGCCGTCTGCGGCCAGGACCCGATGCTGGTGACCGGCAGCTGCGGCAGGTCGAAGCGCGCCTGCTGCGCCTCGGCGCGGCGGGCATAGGGGCTCTGGCGCCGGGTCATGGCGGGGGTCAGGGCGGCCAGGCGGGCGGCGACGGAGGGGTCGCGGGGCGGCGCCTCGGCCGCGGCGGCATCGCTGGCGCGCAGCTGCGGTGCGATGGCGGCCTCGCCCTCATCCAGCCCGCGCGCCAGGCAGGCGACCTCGGCCAGCTTCTCCTGCGCGAAGGCCAGGCGCCGGGCCAGCGCTGGGTCCAGCGCCGTCTCCAGCTTCAGGCTGTGCGGCACATGCAGCAGGGAGCAGGAGGGCGCGACCATCAGCCGCTTCGGCCGCCCGCTGGCGGCCGCCCGCTGCGCCAGGCCGAGCGCCCGGCGCAGGTCGCAGCGCCACACGTTCCGGCCATCGACCAGGCCGAGCGAGAGCCAGCGATCCGCCGGCAGCGCCGCCAGCACATCCTCCAGCTGCCCCGGCGCGCGCACCAGGTCGATATGCAGGCCGGAGACAGGCAGCTCCGCCACGAAGGGCAGGTTCTCGCGCAGCGCACCGAAATAGGTGGCGACCAAAGTGTCGAGGCCGGGGGCGGCATTCGCGAGGGCGCGATAGGCGGCGGCATAGGCGGCCTCGGCGCCCAGCGGCAGGTCCGTCACCAGGCAGGGCTCGTCGATCTGCACCCAGCTGGCGCCGGCCTCCGCGATGCCGCGCAGGATTTCGGCATAGACCGGCAGCAGCGCCGGCAGCAGCTCCAGCGGCCGGACATCCTCGGCCCTGGACAGCAGCAGGAAGGAGACCGGGCCGAGCAGCACCGGCCGCGTGCGGGTGCCCAGCGCCAGCCCCTCCCGCACCGCATCGGCCCAGGGGTTGCGGGTCAGCCGGAAGCGGGTGGCGGGGGTCAGGCGGGGGACCAGGTAGTGGTAGTTGGTGTCGAACCACTTGGTCATCTCCAGCGCCGGCCTGTCCTGGGCGCCGCGGGCGAGGGCGAAATGGGTGGCGAGCGGGACCGGCCCCTCGCCGGACCAGCCATAGCCGGGCGGCACCGCGCCGAGGGCGCAGGCGGTGTCCAGCACATGGTCGTAGAGCGCGAAGTCGCCCGAGGGGATGTGGTTGATGCCGGCGCCCTGCTGCAGGGCGCGGCTGGCGGCGCGCAGGGCCTCGGCAGAGGCCAGAAGCTCGGCCTCCGTCGTCTGGCCGGCCCAATGGGATTCGAGGGCGGATTTCAGCTCCCGGCGCGGCCCGATGCGCGGATAGCCGAGATTGGCGGCGATGGTCATCGCAAGAATCTCCTCACCCCCGGTCCCCACAGCCCGGCGGCAGAAGGTGGCGCGGCCCGGTGCGGGTCCGCGGCGCTGGCAGGTCTCCTGGCTCGCGGGTCATGGGTGCCGGCCTGGCCTTCCCGCGGGGGTGTGCCCCCCGCAGTGGCCCGCCCGGCCGAGGGGCGGGGCGTGATGGCCGGCATCTCGCCGCCGACAGTTGCTGGGGCAGCCGCCGACTTGGGGCCGAGGCCCCGCACGGCGTTCCCTTTTCACCCGCTCGCGCGGGACCAACGCCATATCAACATATCTTTATGTGATTGGGGAGGCAAGGCGGCCGTGCGAAAGGGCTGCCTGGCGCATGTGCAGGAAGCGTGACGTGTCGGGGGATTGGCTGGGGCGCCAGGATTCGAACCTGGGAATGGCGGTACCAAAAACCGCTGCCTTACCGCTTGGCGACGCCCCAATGCCGGCCCTCGGGTAGCGCAGCCGGCGGCAGGCTGCAACCGGGCTGACGCGCGCGCGCCGCGTTCACGCCTGGTTCACCCCGCCGCCCCATGATGTGCCGGCGGGGCCTGCCGGCGCGGGCCTTGCGACTTGGCCCCGCAACATGCGGAGGGCAGGCACCGGGTGACTCCCCGGCCGCAAAAGCGGCCCCGGACGACGCCGCGGGCCGAGGCGCCGGACGATCCGGACTGTTGAAGCCATGTGCTGGCTTTGTGCGCCCCATAACGGGGCCTCCGATGGCGGCGCCGCCGCCAGCGGCACGCTGCGTGCGGATCAGCCGCAGGAAACCGCGCCGCGGTTCCAGTTCACCTCCTCCGGCCATGCCGGGGTGGATGGGCTGCTGAGCGGCTATGCCTGGGACATGGGCGACCCCCTCAGCTTCGCCTTCCCGGACAGTTCCAACGACTACGAGGCCTGGTACGGCACCAGCGAGCCCACCCGCGGCTTCGCCCCCGTCAGCGCCATGATGCGCGACGCGGTGCGCAAGATCCTGGTGGGCGAGGCGAGCGGCGGCCCCGGCAGCCCCGGCGTCTCCGTCACCGGCTTCACCAACCTCGCCATCGTCGAGGCGCGGGAGGACTGGACCGCCGATATCCGCGTCGCCAAATCCTCCGTCCCCTCCACCGCCTGGGCCTATTACCCGAATGGGCGGGAGGGCGGCGATGTCTGGTTCGGCGGCCGCAGCGCCTATGTCACGCCGACGCTGGGCAGCTACGGCTTCCTGGTCGCGGTGCATGAGCTGGGCCACAGCCTCGGCCTGAAGCACCCGCACGAGGCCGCCAACGGCTTCGGCGCCATGCCGCTGGAATGGGACATGATGGAATTCTCCGTCATGTCCTATCGCTCGCATGAGGGGCTGGCGACCACCACCGGCTATACCAACGGCACCTACGACTACGCGCAAAGCTGGATGATGCTGGATATCGCGGCGCTGCAGCACCTCTACGGTGCAGACTATACCGCCCGCGCCGGCCATACCCGCTACAGCTGGAACCCCGCGACCGGGGAGACGCTGATCGACGGCATCGGCCAGGGCGCGCCGGGCGCCAACCGGGTGTTCCTGACCATCTGGGATGGCGGCGGCATCGATACCTACGACCTTTCCGCCTATGCCGGCGGCGTGAAGGTGGACCTGGCGCCGGGCGCCTGGTCCGTCACCTCCTCCGACCAGCTGGCGCGGCTGGACACGCGGGCGGGGCAGGAGGCGATGGCCCGCGGCAATGTCTTCAATGCCCTGCTGTTCCAGGACAATGCGGCCTCACTCGTGGAGAATGCGCTGGGCGGCGCGGGGGCGGATACGCTGTCGGGCAATGACGCAATGAACCAGCTTTCCGGCGGCGCCGGGCGGGACCTGCTGGAGGGTCGCGCCGGGGACGATGTGCTGGATGGCGGGTCCGGCGCCGATACCCTGGCCGGCGGCACCGGCCATGACCGCTACCTGGTGGAGTCCTCCGGCGATGTGGTGCGGGAGGTGGCGGGCCAGGGCACGGATACCGTGGTCGGCGCGGCCTCCAGCGTCACCCTGCCCGACCAAGTGGAGGCGCTGGTGCTCCGCGCCGGGGCCGTCACCGGCATCGGCAATGCGCTGGGCAATCTGATGACCGGCAATGCGCTGGCGAACCGGCTGGAGGGGCGCGAGGGCGCCGATCTGCTGGAAGGCCGCGGCGGCAATGACACGCTGCTGGGCGGCGCCGGGGCGGACCTCTTCGTGCTGCGCCACGGCGACGATTTCGACCGCATCGAGGATTTCGTCAGCGGCACGGACCTGCTGGCGCTCACCGGCTTCGGCCGCAGCGCCAGCGCGATCCTGGCGCTGGCGGTGCAGGTGACCGACGGGCTGCGCATCGACCTCGGCGATGGTGACGGCGTGCTGCTGGCGGGGCTGACCCGGGGGCAGCTGACGGCGGCGGATATCGTGGCCTAGCGTCCTGTCCTCTCCGATCCGCTGGCTACGGAGGCGGAGGTGCCAGATGGCGGCGAGGATGTCGTTTGCGGACCTGGTTCAGCGGAAGGGCCTGAGGGATGGCACGTGCGAAGGAGGTGATGCGCCAACGTAATGCAGTGGCGGATCCGTGCCGCGGCTGCCATGGTGACGACGTCAACGAAAGAACCGCCCGTGCAAATCGCGCGCATTGCCTCCTTCGCCGCCGGGTTCCTTGCAGGCGGCATCGTTCTGGGCGGCTACATGGCCCACGCCCGCATGACCTCGGTCAATGCCGCTATCGGCGGGGTGCTGCCGAATAGCGAGGCGGGCCTGCTCTGCGTCACCTCTGCGAATGCGGTGCGACCTGGCATCCGTGGGACTTGGCGCGAGAGTACCGTCGGTGTGCCGGGCGGCTCCGCCACCGGCATCTGGATGCGCTGCCCAGCCTAGGGCTGCCGGACTTCCCAACTCTGCAGCAGCACGATCGCCTGCCGGACGATGTCGAAGATGTCCTCGATGCGGCGATCGGGGATCGTCATGAGAAAGGTCAGGCCCAATTCCTCATCAATGACGTCGCCGCGGCAAATTTTGAGGTTCGGCGCGCCGGCGTGATCAAGCGTGCAGCTCATCAGAAATGTCGGTACTGATGCCAATTCCGGGTAGTAACGCGAGCCGTAGTAGAGGACGCCCAGAGGCCTGAGACCGGGTGGGGGGCGTATCTCGATCATTCCCGCGCGCGTGCCGTACTCATACTGACTCGTATCGAGCAGTCTGTTCCGAAGCCGCCGCTCTGGGGTCGTGATACGCCATTCGGCGGGCATGCCCTCGCGCCACTCCTGCACGCGCAAAACGGGCGAGATGAGGACGGCGTAGCCCTCCGGCTCGCCGGGCCGCATCTCCTCCGGCCGCAGATAAAGCCGTCCCGTGGTGGCGATGGGCGCGCTCAGCGGCTGGCCGCCGGGCATCTGGAAGGCGAAGCCGAAGCTGTTCCAGCGATTCACCTGCTGCCGTCGCATCCGCTCCAGCGCCTCCGCCGGTGGGCGCGCCGGGAGGTAGGCGAGCGGCAGGCGGAAGGTGCGGCCCGCGACCTCGACCGTGATGACCTCGGGCGCCTCGCGCGCCTCCTGCGCCACGTGAGCGCGCGGCGCGAGCAACGCCGCCAGCAGGAGGAAGCCCGGCAAAAGCGGCCGGCGACGCGGGCGAGGAAACATCATCACCTCCTAGGCCCAAAGCTCCGGCCGCGAAAATTCCTCCGCCAGGCGCTTCGCCGCCGCCTCCAGCAGGCGCTCGCCCTTCTCGGCACTCGCGGTCCGCGGGTCGCCGATCACGCCGGTATCGGTCATCTCGGCAAAGGGACGGCTGCGCTTGAAGCCGGGCGGGGCGGGCGGGGCAAACCGCTTGGGCACGGCGGCCTGGATGCGGTCCACCCGCACGCAATCCGGGGCGAGTGCCATCATCATCGAGGTCTCGGCCTCGCAGGCATGCATGACATTGGGCTGGCTTTCCAGGATCGGCCCGAAAGTGTCGGCATTGGCGAGCCAATAGGTCAGCCCCACCACCGGCACGCCGAGGCTGCGCGTCAGCTCGATGGCGGCGCTGGCCACCGCCTCGGTATTGCCGCCATGGCCATTGACCAGGGCGATGCGCCGAAACCCGTGCCGCGCCACGCTGCGGGCGATGCCGCCCACCAGGGCGGAGAAGGTGGCCAGGTCCAGCGTCATGGTGCCGCCGAAGGCCATGTGGTGCTCGGCCAGGCCGGACCAGATGGTGGGGGTGACCAGCGCCGGGGTGCCGCCCGCCAGCAGCCGCCGCGCCGTGCGTTCCGCCACCGCCGTGGCCAGCACCGTATCCACGCCCACCGCCAGGTGCGGGCCGTGCTGCTCGATCGAGGCGACTGGGATCAGCACCACCGTGTCCGGCGTCGCCCGCGCCTGGATCTCCGCGGCGGTCAGCCGCGCCCAGAACACCTCTGCCTCGATCGTCATGCCCGCACATTCCCGTCTGGTTGCGCGAAGAGGCTAGACCAGCGGCGCGGAGGCGCCATCCTGTGATGCATGCGGATCCTGTCCCTTCTCCTCGCCTTGCTGCTGCCCCTGCCGCTTGCGGCGCAGGAGGCCGTGCATGGCGGCCCGGTGCGGGCCCTGGCGGTGGCGGAGGATGGCGGCCTGGCCTCGGCCGGCTTCGACCAGGCCATCATCCTCTGGGCGCCGGATGGGCTGCGGGCGCAGGCGGTGCTGCGCTGGCACCAGGGCGCGGTGAACGCCCTGGCGGCGCTGCCCGGCGGGGGATTGGCCAGCAGCGGGGAGGATGGGCTGGTGGCGCTCTGGCCGCCCCGGCCGGGGCCGGAGCCCGCGCGCGTTCTCACGGGACATGACGGGCCGGTGGCGGGACTGGCCGCGAACGGCGGGCGCCTGGCCTCGGCCTCCTGGGACGGCACGGCGCGGATCTGGGATCTTTTGGGAAGCGCCGCGCGGGTCCTGCTGGGGCATCAGGGCCAGGTGAATGCGGTGGCCTTCCGCAGCGACGGGATGGTGGCCACCGCCGGCTTCGACGGCACCTTGCGCCTTTGGCCGGAGGGGGAGGCGCCACGCACCCTGGCCGAATTCGGCCTGCCGCTGAACGCGCTGGCGGCGCTGCCGCACGGCCTGCTGGCGGTGGGCGGGGCGGAGGGCGCGCTGCGCCTGGTCGCGCCCGATGGCGCGGTGCGAGAGGTGCAGGCCGGCGCGCGTCCGATCGTGGCGCTCGCCGCCTCGCCGGACGGCACGCAGCTGGCCGCCGCCGGCCTCGGCGGCAGCGTCACGGTCTGGGAGGTGGCGAGGCTGCGGCTGCGCCATACGCTGGAAGGGCCGGGCCTGCCGGTCTGGTCCGTGGCCTGGGCGCCGGATGGGAACAGCCTGTTCACGGGCGGGACGGATCGGCGCGTGCGCCGCTGGAATGCGGCGACCGGCCGCCCGATGGGTCCGGTGGAAGGCCCTGCCGCGGAGGCGGTGCCGGCCGGCCTGCACCCGCAGGGCGCCCGCGCCTTCCGCGCCTGCGCCGCCTGCCACGCGCTGACGGCCGATGCGCCGCCCATGGCCGGCCCGCATCTGCACGGGATCTTCGGCCGCCGCATGGGGTCCCTGCCGGGCTATGCCTATTCCGAACGCCTGTCGCGCGGCGACATCGTCTGGACGCGGGAGACGGTGGCGGATCTCTTTACCCGCGGACCCGATGAGGTGACACCGGGCACGCGCATGCCGATCCAGACCGTGGGCAATGCGGAGGAGCTTTCGGCGCTGCTCGATTTCCTCGAAGCCGCGACGCGGTAGCTACTTCTGGATGCGGCCGGTGCTGCGGCCCTGGCTGTCGTAGAAGCGGGTGGTGTCGCCGCGGGTCTCGGCGCGGCCCTGGCTGCGGCCACTCGCGTCATAGTCCCGCCGCGTGCTGTCCCGGAATTCACTGCGGCCGGTCGAGCGGCCCTGGGCATCGTAGTGCCGCTGCGTAGTCCCGCGATCCTCGCTGCGGCCGGTGCTGCGGCCTTGCGCATCGTAGTGGCGCGTGACGCCGCTGCGCGTTTCGCTGCGCCCGGTGGCGCGGCCCTGGCTGTCATAGAAGCGCGTTGTATCGCCCCGCATCTCCGCCCGGCCGGTGGCGCGGCCCTGGCTGTCGTAGAAACGCTGCGTCTGCGCCGCGGCGGGCGGCGAGAGCAGGAGGGCCAGAAGCAGAAGGGCGATGCGCATGCCGCGAGGATGCCAGGCAATGTTGACAGAACGATGCCAAATTCGGCCGCGCCTGATTTCCCCCCGTCGCGGAGTATCCTAGCATCCCGGCTGCACAGGACGGCGGTGGGCATGACGGACGATCGCGACCCAGACTCCCTTTCCATCGCCGTCGATGCCGGCGGCACCTTCACCGACATCGTGCTGGTGGACCGCGACAGCGGCCAGCGTTGGCAGGCCAAGGTGCCTTCCACCCCCGCCGACAGATCGCAGGCTTTCGCGGATGGCATCGCACGGATCCTGGCGCAGGCCGGGCGCGCCGCGGCGCAGGTGACGCATGTGCTGCACGGCACCACGGTGGCGACCAATGCGATTCTGGAACACAAGGGCACGCAGGCCGGGCTGCTGACCACGCAGGGTCTGCGCCATGTGCTGGAGATCGGCCGGCACGACATTCCGCGGCACGAGAACCTCTATGCCTGGGTGAAGCCGCGCCGCCCGATTCCGCCGGAACACGTGTTGGAAGCGCGGGAGCGCCTGGCCGCCGATGGCAGCGTGGTGACGCCGCTGGACGAGGACGATGTGCGCGCCGCCGCCGCCGAGTTCCGCCGCCTCGGCGTGCAGGCGGTGGCCGTCTGCTTCCTGCATGCCTATGCCGATCCGCGCCACGAACAGCGCGCCGGCGCCATCCTGGCGGAGGAACTGCCGGGCATTCCCGTCACGCTGTCGACCGAAGTGCTGCCTGTGTTCCGCGAATACGAACGCAGCATGGCCACCGCGCTGAACGCCTATGTCATGCCCGCCGTCGCCACCTATGTCCGCCGTGTCGAGGACCGTTTGCTGGCAGGCGGCATCAGCGCGCCGCTGCTGCTGATGAAATCGAGCGGCGGCGTCATCCGTGGCGAGGGCGCGGCGAAGCAGCCGGTGCAGACGGCGCTCTCCGGCCCCGCCGCCGGCGTGGTGGGCGCGCGCGCGGTGGGGCTGCGCGCTGGCCATCCGCGGCTGATCACACTCGATGTCGGCGGCACCTCCGCCGATATCAGCCTGATCGACGGCGAGCCGCGGCTGACCAGCGAGGGCCGCGTCGGCGACTGGCCGCTGACGCTGCCGCTGATCGATATCCACACCATCGGCGCCGGCGGCGGCTCCATCGCGCGCGTCTCGCCGGAAGGCGCGCTGCTGGTGGGCCCGGAAAGCGCGGGCGCCGATCCCGGCCCCGTCGCCTATGGCCGGGGTGGGGAGGCGCCGACGCTGACCGACGCGAACCTGGTGCTCGGCCGCCTGCCGCCCTCGCTGCTGGATGGCAGCATCCGCCTGGATCTGGATGCCGCCGCACGCGCCATCGAGACGCGCATCGCGAAGCCGCTCGGCCTAAGCCTGCAGGATGCGGCGCGCGGCATCGTGGCGGTGGCGGACAATGCCATGGCGGGCGCGATCCGCGTCGTCTCCGTCCAGCGCGGCCACGACCCGCAGGATTTTGCGCTGTTTCCCTTCGGTGGCGCGGGGCCGTTGCAGGCGGGCGCGATCGCGCGGCTGCTGGGCATGACGCGCATCCTGGTGCCGGCGCGGCCGGGCGTGCTCTCGGCCGAGGGGCTTTTGGCCGCGCCCCTGCGCAACGAGTTTGCGCGGACGGTGATGCTGCGCGCGCCAGTGACCGATGTGGCGCCGCTGACCAGCGCCTTCGGTGCGCTGGATGCGGAAGCCGCCGCCTGGTTGGTGGCGGAATCGGTGCCGGAAGCCGCGCGGGAGATCCGCTGGCGCGTCGGCATGCGCTACCAGCACCAGGGCTTTGAGCTTTATGTCGACTGGCCCGGCCGCGTCGCGGATGCGGCCGCATTGGCCGCGGCGGTGGAGCGGTTCCACGCACATCACGAGCAGCTCTACACTTTTGCCCAACGCGACACGCCGGTGGAGATCGTGACGCTGGAAGTCACCGCGCTCGGCACGCTGCCCGGCCCGGCGGCGGAGGCCGCGCCGCCCGCGGGCGAGATCGGCCCGGCCGCGACGGCGCTGGTGCATCTGGAATCCGGCCCGGCGCAGGTACCGGTCTGGCGCCGCGACTCGCTCGGCGTCGGCGCGGTGCTGCGCGGACCGGGCATCGTCGTGCAGATGGATGCGACGACCTGGCTGCATGAAGGCGACGTCGCGACGCTCGACGCCTTTGGGAATCTGGTGGTGGAGGTGGGGTAGCTACCCCGCCATCGCCTCCCACCACGCATCCGCATCGCGATGCACGCCGTGGCGGTGGAACATCGCCGTGTTGTCGCTGCGCTGGGCGCGCAGCTTGGCCGTCGCTTCCTCATCCACCTCGCGATCCGGCCCGGCGCGAAACACCACGCCGTAATCCGCGCGCGCGCCATCTTCCGTGATGAAGCCGCCCCGCAAGTCCTGGCGCACGCGCCAGGGTTCGCGCTCGAAGGGATGGCCCCAGCCGCCACCGCCAGTCGATTCCATGCGCACCACATCGCCGCGCTGCATCGGAATGCCTTGCGCGAGCCGCGGCAATTCGCGCTCGCCCGGCGTGCCAGGATTCAGCACGAAGCGCCCGGGCCGCCCGCTCTCGCCACCCTTCACACCCCAGGGCGGGTTGTCCACATTGTCCATGCGCGTGTTCAGCGTGGCGCCGTCGACCAGCACCTCCATCTCTCTGATCATGCCGCAGCCGCCGCGCCAGCGCCCGGGGCCACCCGAATCCGCACGGATCGCATAGGTGCGGATGCGCACCGGCATGTCGGTCTCCAAAAACTCGATCGGATAGTTCTGCTGCGCGACGTAGTAGATGACGTCGAGTCCATCGGCGAAAGGGCGCGCACCCTGGCCGGTGCCATGGCCGCCGGATTTGTAGAAGAGCGATCCGTCCGAGGGCTGCCGACCCGTCAGCGTGTAGATGGTGTAGATGGAGCTCGCCGCGGGACTCTCACCCTCCGTCGCCTGCGCGATCAGGCCGAGGCAGCTGGAGATCACGCGCGCCAGCGTATTGGACCGCTGGCCGAGCGGCGCGGGGAAGGCGGGCTGGATGATGGTGCCGTCCTTGGTCCGCACATCGGCGATGGCGCGCAGCAGGCCTTCGTTCATCATCAGCCCCGGCTCGTCCCGCAGCAGGTACAGGCCGAAAACCGTATTGGGCACGGTGGGATTCATCAGGAAGTTGATCGGGCCCTTCGCCTGCGCGTCAGACTCCGTCGTGTCCAGCGTGAACCCGTCCTCGCGGGATTCCAGTGTGAAGCGCACCGTAAAGGGCCCGCCGCCCTTGCCGTCGCCATCGACGCGGTCGGCGAAACGCCAGCTCCCGCCGGGCGGAAACAGTTCTGTCAGCCGCCGACGGAAAACGCGCGAGGACTGGTCGATCATCGTCTCGACCGCACCCAGCAGCACATCGGTGCCAAATCGGGCAAAAAGCTCGGCAAGCCGCTTCTCGCCCAGCCGCACCGCGGCCGTCAGCGCCCGCGTGTCGCCACGCGCATGCTGCGGGAAGCGGGAATTGCGCACGAAGGTCTCGAAGAGGTCGGTGTTCAGCACGCCTTCGCGATAGAGCCGCACGGGCGGCACGATGATGCCTTCCTGGAAGATGCTCTCCGTCCCTGGCGTATTGGAACCGGGCCAGGCGCCGCCGATATCCCGAAAATGCGCCCAGCTCTGCGCGAAGGCGACCAGCTGGCCCTCGACGAACACCGGCGTGGCAAAGACCTGGTCCGAGGTGTGCGAGACGCCGCCGCGGGAGGCGTAGCAGTCATTGTACCAGAAGATATCGCCCGGCCGGATCTCCTCCGCCGGGAAGCGGTCGAGGATCGGCCGCAGCACATCGCCGAACAGTGGCAGTTTCGTGCCGGTCACCAGCCTGCCATCGGCGCCATAGAAGCCGATGAAATAGTCCTGCTTCTCCCGGATCACCGGCGACATCGCCGTGCGTTCCAGGAGCGCCTCGCATTCCGCCTGGGCCGAGCGCAGAGCGCCCTTGATGATCTCGACGGTGACGGCGCTGACGGTCATTTCGGCCATTCCTGCTCGCCGAGGTCCCAGAAGACGCCGGCCGCGATCTGCAGCCCCTCGCGCATCAGCGGTAGCAGCGCGTGCTCGTTCGGCGCGTGCTGCGAACAGCCGCTGTAGGAATGCGGGATATAGAGCGTGGGCAGCCCGAGCGTGACGGCGAAGGTGTCGTTGGGCAAGGACCCACCGGCATTCGGCACGATCATCGGCGCCTTGCCGGTGCTGCGCTGGATGGAGTTGGCCACGAAGCGCGGCCAGGGCCCATCGGGGTCCATCCGCGTTGCCGCCCATTCCGCGCCGGATTTCACGGGCTCCACCGTCACATCATCGAAGCCCGCCTCCGCCAGATGTTTGCGGATGGCAGGAATGAAGGTCGCGGGCGGCCGGTCCACCGTGTAGCGGATCTGGCAGCGCGCAAAAGCCTCGGGCGGCACGGCGTTCACCGGCGCTTCCGGATGGCCGCATTTGAAGGCCAGGACCTCGAAGGTGTTCCAGCCGAAGACCTTCTCGGCGGCGGTCAGGTCGCGCTCGCCCCACCAGTGGTTGATCTCGGGCCCGTCCTCGCCGCCATCCACCGCGCAATGCGCCAGGGCCGCGCGCACGCTGTTGGGGATGCGCTCCGGCAGGATATCGCGCACCAGCACATGGCCGTCGCGGTCGATGATGCTGGCGATGGCATGCGCCAGCCGCACGCCGGGATTGGCCAGCAGCCCGCCCCAATTGCCCGAATGGTGACCACCCTCGCGATACTTCACGCGCAGATCCATGCTGAGCGCGCCGCGCGTGCCGAGCACCAGCGCTGGCACATCCGGCACAAGCCGCGGCCCGTCCGAGGCGATCAGCACATCGGCCTTCAATTCGTCCCGATGCGCGCGGCAGAATTCGTCGATGCCCGGGGAGCCGACTTCCTCGCTGGTCTCCAGCAGAATGATGACGTTGAAGCCGAGTTTTCCGCGTATCTTCAGCACCGCTTCGAGCGCGGCCAGGTTGCAGCAATGCTGCCCCTTGTTGTCGACGATGCCGCGGCCGTAGAGGCGTTCGCCGCGCTGCGTCAGCACATAGGGCGAGAGCCCTTCATGCCATTCGGCGTCGAGGCCGCGTACCGTATCGCCATGCCCATAGGTCAGCAGCGTCGGCAGGCTTTCGTCCTCGATGCGGCGCCCTATGAGGAAGGGGCCGCCCTTACCGGTGGGATTCTCGAATATGCTGCAGTCGAAGCCGATGCGCCGCAAATCCGGCGCCATCTCCTGCTCCAGGTAGCGCCAAAGGCCCGGGCCGCTATCGGGGTCCTGGCTCGGCGTCGGGCAGGCGACGCGGCGCGCCAGCAAAGCGAGCAGGCTGCCATCATCCAGCAGCCCGCTGGCGGCGGCGATCGCGGCTTCGCGCGTCATGCCGCGCTGGCCTGCTGCACCCGGCGCGTCGCGGCGCGCAGTGCGGCGACGAAGCGGTTCTGGCCACGCATCAGCTCCACCTGCGCCGGTTTCTGGAGCGCGGCCTCAAGCTGCGGCAGCTCCGCTGCCACGGCGAGGCCGGGCAGCGGCGGCACGGTATAGGCCGGGTCGTGTGCGAAGCGTGCCTCCCGCGTGTAGTTGATCGGCACGAGAATGCGCGACAACTCGTGCACCGCCGCATTGCGCGCCGCGATCGGCGCTGCGCTCAGCGTGCCGAGGGCTTCCCGCAGCCCCGCCACCGCCGCCTTCGCCGCAGAAAGATCCGCCGCACCGGCGGAGGCCTTCTCATAGCCCGCAATGGTCGCATCGAACTCGTCGCAGGTGGCCGACCAATCGAAGGGCAACGCCTCCGCATTCACGATGCGCAGGATGGACAGAAGATAGATCTTCATGTCGGTCATCAAAACGGACTGGTCGGCGATCTCCAGCGTGTCGTTCTCCGTATGCCAGGCGATATTCGCGCCGCAGCCGGAGACGTCGTAATAGCCCTTCTCCTTGCGCAGCGCCTCCGGCATGGTGCTGGACAGCATGAAGAAGCTGGGCAGGCCGATATTGTTGAAGGAATAGTCGCCGGCCTGTGGCGGCCGCATGGTCTTGATATCCGCCTCCGGCACCACGTCGCGGATCGCGCCGGAGGCCAGCGCGGCGCTTTCCGTGAAGGCGCGGGTCTGGTGGTAGCTGGTGGCCCAGCGGCAGCCGGGGCTGTCGCAATTCACCTGGGCGAGGCAGTTCTCATCGAGGTCCAGCGCGAAGGCATCGGTGAACCAGGTGGAGCCGGCATAGCGGCCGGTGGAATGCCCCGGCCACCAGGCGATCTTCACGCCGCGCTTCAGCTCGCCGCGCTTCGTCCAGAGAACACGCGCGAGCTCCAGCATCGTCGCATCGCCCGTCGCATTGTCGCCGACGCCGACTTCCCAGCTGTCGTAGTGTCCGTGCAGCAGCACGAATTTTTGCGCATCCTCCGTGCCGGGGATGGTGACCACCGGGATCTTCTGCGGGAACCAGCCTTCCTGCATGTCGGTCATGATGGTGGCCTCGCCACCGGCTTCCGCCAGCGCCATCAGCGTCTGGCCATCCGGATTGTTCACGGCGACCACGGGAATCTTCGGCTTGCGCGGCAGGTCGTGCAGGTCCGGGCTGCCCCAGATGGTGGTGCAGGTGCCCCAATGGATGTCGATGCCGGGGTTCACCGCGATGAGGCCCACGCCGCCCCATTCCTCGATCAGGCTGGTCAGTGCCGGATTGCCGAAACCCTGCATGATGACGATCTTGCCGCCGACCTTCTGCTTCACCTCCTCCACCGAGGAAATCGAGCCGCCGAACAACGTCGCGATATCACGGGAATAGGAACGCAGCGCCTTGGGATTCGCATTCAGCTTCACCAGCGGCGCCGTGTGCCCGCCCGGCACCGGAAGCGCGGAGGAGGGCGGCTTGGCGCGGTAGGTGACGCCACCGGCGGTGACGGAGGCATCGAGCGGCACCGAAAGGCAGATCTCGGGTTCATGCACCTCCACCGGAATGCCGTGGCGCTGCAGCTTCGCCACGATCACATCGGCCGCCTTGTTCACATCCTCCGGCCGCCAGCGATGCATGCCCGCGAAGGTGGTCACCAGGTCCCAGGGCGCGTCCAGGCTGATGGCATCCAGGAAGCGCTGTTCTTCGGCGGTGATCGGCATCGGCAGGTCCCTCTCGCGGCGCGGCGGGAGATGGCAGCACCAGCGGCCGCGCCGCGCAAGCCACCCGCGCCGATGCCGTTTCGCGATCGCGGATTTCGCATAAATCTATGGTGCAGCTGGCACAGATTGTGCTGACATCCGGCTGCCATCCGGGGACGTCGCCATGAATCGTCGCACCATGCTGCTCGCCGCTTCCGCTCTCGCCGGTCTGCCGCGGAATCCCTTCGGTGCTGGTTCGGCGCAGGCGCAGGCGGCGCAGGGCGACCCCATTCGCCCGCTGGTGCTGCTGACGCGCCCCCAGGCCGCGGCGCCGGCGGCCTATCAGGCGGCGGAGCTGATTGCACAGGAATGGCGCAAGCTCGGCCTGCAAATCGAGCTTCGCCCGCTGCCCAACCAGCAGATGAGCCAGGTGGTCTGGTACGAGCGGCAGCGCTGGGACGCGACCATGTGGCAGATGGTGGGCCGTCCGGAACGCGGCGACCCGGATGAGATGGTCTATAACCTGCTGCACTCCGCGAACATCGCCACCGGCTACAATTTCGTCGGCTACAACAACCCCGCCTATGACCGCCTGGCCGAGGCGCAGCGCAGCGAGATGGACCAGGCGCGCCGCCAGGCCTTGGTGCGGGAGGTGCAGGAGGTGGTGAACCAGGACCAGCCCTATGCCTTCCTGGTGCATCCGGTGAATCTGCAGGCCTTCAACAAGCAGGTCTTCGTCGAATCCAGCGCGGTGAACCAGGCGGGCCTCGGTATCCGCAACTTCTGGAACTGGATCAGCCTGCAGCCCGCCGGTGCGCAGCGTGACATCATCGTCAACAGCACGGAGCCTGTGAAGGCGACGAATCCCTTCTATGTCAGCGGTGCACCGGATAGCTGGGTGACGGATCTGGTCTGGGATCGCCTGATGCGCGTGGGGCCCGACGGCCTGCCGCAGCCCTGGGCCGCCGAGAAGGTCGATCAGCCGGACCCGCTGACCATCATCTGCACGCTGCGCGACGGCATGGCCTTCCACAACGGCGATCCGGTGACGGCAGAGGATGTCGTCTTCTCCTTCGAGGCGCCCGGCGTCGGCAACGAATCGCCGATGTACCGCCCCTTCGTGCAGAATATCGCCAGCGTGGTCGCCACCGATGCGAAGACCGTGCGCTTCACGCTGAAGCGCCCCGACGCCGCCTTCCGCATCGCCGTGCTCGCCAAGCTGAACATCGTGCAGAAGAAGACCTGGGCGCCGGTGCTGGCGGACTATCAGAACCGCCCCGAGAATCTGGAGTCCTATGTCGAGGAGCGCCCGATCGGCTCCGGTCCCTACCGCTTCGTCCGCTCTCGCGTGAATGAGGAAGTGGTGCTGGAGGCGAACCCGAACCACTGGGCGAAGCCGAAGGCCGATCGCTGGATCATGCGCATCATCACCAATACGGAAGCCACGCTCGGCGCCTTCCGTCGTGGCGAGATCAACGTGCTGGCCGATTATTTCGGCGACCCGGACCTGGTGAAGGACATGGCCCGCCAATTGCCGCGCATGATCGCGGTGCGCGAGGAAGTGGATATCGGCTTCCAGTTCGTCGGCATGAACCTGCGCCGCCCGCCTTTCTCGGACGCCGCCTTCCGCCGCGCGCTCTCCGCCGCCGTGAACCGGGAGATGATGGCGGGCGCCGCCTGGAACGGGCAGGCCGTGCCGTCCAATTCCATGGTCTCCCCGGCGCTGGCCGCCTGGCATGACGAGGGCATTGCGGGACGCGTGCCGGGCGGCAATCTCGCCGGTGCGCAGCGGTTGTTGCGGGAGGCCGGCTACCGCGTGGTGAATGGTCGCCTGCACTACCCCGCCGGGGTGCGCGAGACCACGACGCCGTACCAGTGAAAGGCACACGCCTCTCGTGAAGCGATTTGGCGCGCGCGTCGCGCATGCCGCCTTTGTGCTCTGGGCGGTCGCGACGCTGACCTTCCTGCTGTTCCGGTTGATGCCGGGTGATCCCACGCTGAACTTCCTCTCGGATTCCTTCAGCGAGGAGATGCGGGCGGACCTGCTGCAATCCTTCGGCCTCGACAAGCCGCTGCCGGAGCAATACCTGATCTATCTCGGCAGCCTGCTGCGCGGGGATCTGGGCGTCTCCTTCCTGCAGAAGCGGCCGGTGCTGGACATCCTGCTGGCGGCCTTGCCGAATACGGCGGCGCTGACCGTCACGGCGCTGGTCATCGCCTATGCCTTCGGCATCGTCGCCGGCGCCTTCCTCGCCTTCGCGCGCGGCACCGTCACCGAGGGCATCGCGATTCCCGCGGCGCTGATCACGCGCGCGGCGCCGGAGTTCTGGCTGGGCATGCTGCTGCTCTCCTGGCTGTCCTTCGCCTGGGGCATCTTTCCCTCCGGCGGGGCGAATGTGGCGGGATCGGAATTCGCCTCCGAATGGGCGCGGATGACCTCGGCCGATTTCCTCTGGCACCTGATCCTGCCGGCGCTGACGCTGGCGCTGTACTTGCAGGGCCTGCCGCTGCTGCTGATGCGTGCCACCATGCTGGAGGTGCTGAACGACGAGTTCATCGTCATGGCGCGGATGAAGGGGCTTTCGCGCTGGGCGATCGTGATGCGGCATGCGGCGCGCAATGCGCTGCTGCCGGTGGCCACCGCCTTCGCGCTCGGCCTCGGCAGTTCCTTCGGCGGAAATGTGGTGATCGAGACGGTCTTCTCCTGGCCCGGCCTCGGCCGGGTGCTGGTCTCCGCCGTGCAGGGCGCCGACTATCCGCTGGCGCAGGGCGCCTTCATCATGATCTCGGCCGTGCTGGTGCTGATGAACATGGTGGCGGACCTGCTCTACGCCTGGCTCGATCCGAGGGTCTCGGTCGGTGCCCGGCGCTAGCGCGGTGGCCCGGAGTCCGGCCTTGCCCCGCTTCGTGCGGGCCACGCTGGGATTCCTGCGCAGCCAGCCCTTCGCCATCGCGGGCCTGGCCATCTATCTGCTGTTCATCGTCATGGCGATCTTCGCGGACCAGATCGCGACGCATGACCCGCGCGAAATCCTGTTCCGCGGCGCCTATCGCGTGGCCCGCTACCTGCCGCCTTCCGCCACGCACTACCTGGGCACCACGGCGGGCGGCCGCGATGTCTTCTCGCAGCTCGTGCATGGCTCGCGCTCCGCTTTGCAGGTCGGCGTCACGGCGGCCTTCTTCGTCGTCGTGATCGGCACGCTGCTCGGGCTGCTCTCGGGCTATCTCGGCGGCTGGGTTGACAAGGTGATCATGCGGATCTCCGACATCATCCTGGGCCTGCCCTTCCTGCCCTTCGTGCTGGTGATCTCGGCGCTGACGCGGCCGGGCACCACCACCCTCGTCGCCTCCGTCGCGCTGATGCTGTGGCCTAACACGGCGCGCGTCATCCGGTCCCAGGTTCTGTCGCTGCGAGAGCGCGGCTGGGTGGAGGCGGCGCGCGTCACCGGCTGCTCCACGCCGCGCATCATCTTCGTGCATATCGCGCCGCAGGTGGCACCACTCGCCGCGCTCTACGGCTCCATCGCCGTGGGCTGGGCGATCCTGACCGAGGCTTCCGCCTCCTTCCTCGGCTTCGGCGATCCCAATGCCATCTCCTGGGGGCTGATGCTGCAGGACGCCTTTGCGAACCAGGCCCTTTCGCGGGGCGTGTGGAGCTGGTTCGTGCCGCCGGGCCTCTGCATCGTGCTGCTGGTGCTGGCCGGCTTCCTCGTCTCGCGCGGGTCCGAGAAACTGCTGTTTCCGAAGCTGGGGGATTGATGGACGTGCTGCTGTCCGTGCGGGATCTCGCCGTGCACTACCGCACCGCCGCCGGGCCGGTGCGTGCGGTGGATGGGGCGAGCTTCGATGTGCCGGCGCGTTCCATCGTCGGCCTTGTGGGCGAGAGCGGTTGCGGCAAGTCCACGCTCGGCCGCGCGCTGATGGGCGTGATGCCGCGCAGTGCCAGCATCGCCGCGGGCAGCGCGGTGTTCGAGGGCCGGGACCTCGTGACGCTGAGCGCGGCGGAACGGCGCAAGCTGCTCTGGCGGCGCATGGCCTTCGTGCCGCAGACGGCGATGAATGCGCTCGACCCGGTGCAGCGGCTGGGCGCGCAGATGATGGAAGTGCTGGTGGAGCGCGGCGGCCTAGCCCGCGCCGAGGCCGGCACCCGGGCGGCGGAGCTCTTCGCCCTCGTCGGCCTGGATGCCGGGCGGCTGCGGGACTGGCCGCACCAGTTCTCCGGCGGCATGCGCCAGCGCGCCTCCATCGCCCTGGCCCTCGCGCTGAATCCGGCGCTGCTGATCGCCGACGAGCCCGTGACGGCGCTGGACGTCATCGTGCAGCGCCAGATCCTGGACGTGATGCGCGAATTGCAGGCGCGACTCGGCCTCGCGATGATCCTTGTGACGCATGATGTCGCCGTCGTCGCCTATGCCTGCGACCGCGTGGTGGTGATGTATGCCGGGCGCGTGGTGGAGAGCGGCCCGGTGCGCGCGGTGCTGGAGGCACCGCTTCACCCCTATACCATGGGGCTGATGAACGCCTTCCCCGACCTTGAACGCGCAGGTGGCGAGTTGGTGCCGATCGAGGGCGCGCCGCCCTCGCTGCTGAACCCCCCGAGCGGCTGCCGCTTTGCCGCGCGCTGCCCTTTCGCCGTGCCGCGCTGTGCCGAGGATCCGGCGCTGGTCGAGCAGGCGCCGGACCACCACGTCGCCTGTTGGCGCGCGGCGGAAGCGCCGGCGCTGCGTCCCCTGGCCTCGGAGGCGGCGACATGGGCCAGCTGATCGCGGCCAATGACCTGGTGAAGGCCTTCCCCGCCTCCCGCCGCATGGCCGATGTGCTGCGCGGCCATCGCCCGGTGCTGCGCGCGGTGAATGGCGTCTCGCTTGCCGTCGGCGCCGGTCAGGCGCTGGGCATCGTCGGCGAAAGCGGTTGCGGCAAGACCACCACGGCGCGCCTGCTGCTGCGGCTGGAGGAGCCGACCTCTGGAAGCGTGGTCTTCGAGGGGCAGGATGTCACGGCGCTGCGCGGCGCCGCCCTGCTGCCCTTCCGATCCCGCGTGCAGCTGGTGTTCCAGAATCCCTTTGATGCGCTGAACCCGCGCTTCACCATCCGCCGCTCACTGACGGAACCGCTGCGCAACTTCGGCCTGCCGGCGGAGGCGCGCCATGCGCGCATCCTGGAAGCCATGGCGCGTGTGCGGCTGGATCCGCCCGAGGCCTATCTCGACCGACACCCGCATGAACTGTCGGGCGGGCAGTTGCAGCGCGTGGTGCTGGCGCGCGCGCTGGTGACGCATCCGCGCGTCATCATTGCGGATGAGCCGGTCTCCATGCTCGACGTTTCGGTGCGCGCCGGCGTGCTGAACGTGCTGCGGCGCGCGCGGGACGAGCTGCAGCTGGCGGCCATCTACATCAGCCACGACCTGGCGCTGATCCGCTATGTCTGTGAGGAAGTGGCCGTGATGTATCTCGGCCGCATCGTGGAAAGCGGGCCGACGGCGGAGGTGATTGCGGGCGCCGCGCATCCCTATACGCGCGCGCTGGTCGCCGCCGTGCCGGTGCCGCGCGTCGACCAGGATCGCGGCGACCTGCCGATCCGCGGCGGCCTGCCGGACCAGTTGAACCAGCCCAGCGGCTGCGCCTTCCGCGACCGCTGCCCGCTGGCCTTCGCCCGCTGCGCGGAGGAAGCGCCGCCGCTGCGCGCCATCGCCCCCGGCCGGCACGCCGCCTGCCACCTGGCCTGAGGATTCCGAGATTGGCCCCACCCCTCTGCAATGCCGTGACACTCGAAATCGTGCGCGGCGCGATCCGCGCGGCGCAGGGGGAGATGGAGGCGCTGATCGAGCGCACCGCCATGTCCGCCTTCATCCGTGAGAAGAAGGATTTTTACACGGCCCTCTTTGACGCCGATGGCGTCATGGCCGTGGGCTCCAATGTCCCGGTCTTCGGCGATATCTGCGGGCCGGTGTTCCGCGACTTCCCCGTAGAGACGATCCGAGAGGGCGACCTCTACTGGTACAACGACTGCTACGGATCGCGCGGCGCGGTCAGCCATTCGAACGACCAGGTCTTCCTCGCGCCCGTCTTCCTCGATGGCGTGCGCGTCGCCTTCGTCATGGGCTGGGCGCATTTTGCCGATATCGGCGGGCTGCGGCCCGGCTCCATCAGCCCCGACGCCACGGAGATCTTTCATGAGGGCGTCATCATCCCGCCGACGCGGCTGATCCGCGATGGCGAGATCAACCAGGCGGCGCTGGCCATCTTCTATCGCAACTCCCGCTACCCGGAGCAGGCGCAGGGCGACACGCGCGCCCTGATGGCGAGCGTGGAACTTGGCGTGGCGCGGATGCGCGAAGTGGCGGCGCGCTTCGGCCCGCCGGTTCTGGCGGATGCGCTGCGGCAATTGCTGGACCGCACGCGCGGCACGGTGCGGGACAGGCTTCGCGGCACCTTTCCCGTGGGCACGCATCGCTTCACCGACCGCATCGATGGCGACGGCCATGGCAGCGGCACCTTGCGGCTGCGCCTTGCATTGACGCGGACGGCGGAGGACCGCTTCATCCTCGATGCCACCGAGACCGATGACCAGTCGCCCGGCCCGGTGAATTTCCTGATGAACCCGGATGTGCCCGGCATGGCGCTGGGCCTCTATTTCCTTGGCGGCGATGCGACGCAGGTGGTGAATGCCGGCGGGCCGCAGTCGCTCGATGAAGTTCGACTACGCGAGGGGTCGCTGCTGCAGCCGCGCTTCCCCGCGGCGCTCGGCATGCGCGGCCTGACCATGATGCGCATGCTGGCCGCGCTGAACGGCCTGGTTTCCGTCGCCGGCGGCGAAGCCCCGGCGGCGCATGCGGCCTATGTCATCATGCTCCTCCGCGGGACAATCGGCGGCAGATCCTTCCTGATGAGCGATGGCCTGGGCGTCGGCTATGGTGCCCGCAGCTTCGCCGATGGAATCGACGGCGTCTATTTCGTGGCGCAGGAGAACTATCCGGTCGAGTTTCTCGAGCTGGAGTATCCCGTGCGGCTGCTCGAATACGGGCTGCACCGCGACAGTGGCGGGCCTGGCCGCTGGCGTGGTGGCTGCGGGATCGTGCGCGAATATGAGGTGATGGCCGAGGAATCGGTGCTCGCCATCCGGATCGACGGGGTGGAGAATCCACCCTGGGGTGCGGCGGGGGGCCAATCCGGTCGCCCGGGTCGCGTGGTGCTGAACCCCGGCACGCCGCGGGAACGCACCTTGCGTCCGCTGTCCGACGGCAATCGCGTGGTGCGCGGCGACATCTTGCGGATCGAGACCGGCGGCGGCGGTGGGCGGGGCCACCCCTATGATCGTCCGGCGGAGGCGGTGCTGGAGGATGTGCTGGGCGGGCTGGTCAGCGCGGCGGCGGCACGGCGCGACTATGGCGTGGTGATTGACGGCCGCCACATCGACGCCGTCGCCACCGCAAGGCAGCGTGCGGCGCGCCCGGTGGCAAAAGCTTTTCATCGCGGGAGCTATGCCGATGTCCTCGACTGAGCCGCGGCCGCTGTCCGTCGCGGTGGATATCGGTGGCACCTTCACCGATATCACGCTGCAGGATTCGGCGACGGGCCGCGCCTGGACGGCCAAGACGCCCTCCACCCCGCATGATCCCTCCGAGGCCTTTCTCACCGGCGTGCGCCTGGTGCTGGAGAAGGCGGGGGAGCAGGCGGCGCGCATCGGCCGCGTGCTGCACGGCACCACCATCGCCACCAACCTGATCCTGGAGAACAAGGGCGCCGTCACCGCCCTCGTCACCACCGCCGGTTTTCGGCACGTGCTGGAGATCGGGCGGCAGGATATTCCGCGCCGCGCGAACCTGCATGCCTGGGTGAAGCCGAAGCGCCCCGTGCCGCCGTCGCGCGTCTTCGAGGTGACGGAGCGTATCGCGGCGGATGGCGCGGTGCTGACGCCTTTGGACGAGGACAGCGTGCAGCGCGCCGCGGAAGCCTGCAGGGAGGCGGGCGCCGCGGCGGTCGCCGTCTGCCTGCTGCACGCCTTCACCGCGCCGGCGCATGAACGCCGCGTGGCGGAGTTGTTGCGGGCAGCGCTGCCAGGTGTGGCCGTCACTGCCTCGGTCGATGTGCTGCCGGTGGTGCGCGAGTACGAGCGCTCCCTGGCCGCGATCCTGAATGCGCAGGTCATGCCCGCCGTCTCCACCTATGTGCGGCGGCTGGAGGAGCGGCTCGCCGAGGATTCCATCGACGCGCCGCTGCTGCTGATGAAATCGAATGGTGGCGTCGCCGGCGCGGCCTCGATCCGTCGCGCACCCGCCGTCACTGCACTTTCCGGCCCGGCCGCCGGCGTGGTGGGCGCGCGCGCCATGGCGGCGGCGGCGGGCGTGCCCAAGATTCTCACGGTGGATATCGGCGGGACCAGCGCGGATATCTGCCTGATGCAGGGCGGCGCCATCAACCTGACTCAGCGCGGGTCGGTCGGCGATTGGCCGCTGCCGCTGCCGATGCTGGACATGGTGACGATTGGCGCCGGCGGCGGCTCCATCGCGCGCGTCACCGCGGAAGGCGCGCTGGCAGTAGGGCCGGAAAGCGCCGGCGCCAATCCCGGGCCTGCCTGCTACGGCCGCGGCGGGCAGCGCGCGACGGTGACGGATGCGCATGTCGTGCTCGGCCATCTGCCCACCGCGCTGCTCGGCGGCCGCATGCAGCTGGATATGGCGGCCTCCGAGGCGGTGGTGATGCGGGAGGTCGCGGCACCGTTGAACCTCTCGCTGCATGAGGCGGCGCGCGGCATTCTGGCCGTCGTCGATTCCAACATGGTCGGCGCGCTGCGCGTGGTCTCCGTGGAGCGGGGACACGATCCGCGCGACTTTGCCCTGGTGCCCTTCGGCGGCGCGGGCCCGCTGCATGGCTGCGCGCTGGCCACGATGCTCGGCATCGGCCAGGTGCTGGTGCCACCCTCGCCCGGCGTGCTCTGCGCGCAGGGCCTGCTCTCGGCCGATCTGCGCGCGGAGTTCAGCCGTTCCGTGCTGCCCGGTCAGGCGGATCTCGCCACCATCGAGGCTGGCTTTGCCGAGCTCGAGGCGGAGGCGGCGGCCTGGTTCGCGGAGGAGGGCGTGGCGCCGCAAGCGCGCAGCACGGAGCGGATCGTTCTGATGCGCTATGCGGGGCAGGGTGGTGAATTGCCGGTGCCCTGGCGCGGCGCCAGCGCGGCGGCGGATTTCGCGGCGGCGCATCGCGCGCTCTATGGTTTCGACCTGCCGCAGGGCCGCGCGGAGATCGTCACGCTGCGGCTGGAGGCGGTGGGCGCGCTGCCCGCACCGGTGACGAAGGCCTTGGCCCAGGGTGCGGGCGCGCAGCCCTATGCGACGCAGGCGGTGCATTTCGAATCCGGCAGCGTGCAGGCCGGCATCTTCGATCGCGCCAGCCTGGGGCAGGGGGATCGGCTGCAGGGCCCCGCCATCATCACCCAGCTCGATGCCACCACGCTGCTGCCGCCCGGCTGGACGGCGGAGGTGCTGGAATTCGGCGCCATCCTTCTGCGCCGCCTGTCCTGAAGCCGAGGCCCCGCCGATGATGCATCTCGCCGCCTTCCTCTTCACGCCCGGCAGCCATTCGGCCGGCTGGCGCCATCCCGATGCCGTCACCGAATGCGACATGGAGTTTTCGGAATACGTGCGCATCGCGCAGATCGCCGAACGCGGGAAATTCGATACCATCTTCTTCCAGGACACGGTCGCGGTGAATGGCAGCGGCGCGCTGGATGGCGTCAGCCGCTACCGGCCGGGCCAGGGCCGCACCGCCTATCTGGAACCCACCACGCTGCTGGCGGCGCTGGCCGTGGTGACGCAGCGCATCGGCCTGGTGGCGACGGCGACCACGACCTACAACGAGCCTTACAACATCGCCCGCCGCTTCGCCTCCATCGACCATATCAGCAAGGGCCGCGCGGGCTGGAACCTGGTGACCTCGCAGATCGAGGACGAGGCCGGCAATTTTGGCGCCGACCACCACATGCTGCATGCCGAGCGCTACGAACGCGCCGAGGAATTCTTCGATGTTGTCGCCGCCCTCTGGGACAGTTTCGGCGAGGGCGCGCTGATCCGGGACAAGGCCAGCGGCATCTACATCGACCCGTCGAAAATCCACTTCCAGGATCATGTCGGCAAGCATTTTCGGGTGCGCGGCCCGCTGAACGTGGCGCGCTGCCCGCAGGGGCGGCCGGTGGTGACACAGGCCGGCTCCTCCGGCCCCGGCATGGAACTCGCGGCGCGCACGGCGGATCTCGTCTTCACGGCGCAGAGCGACCTGGCGGAGGCGCAGGCCTTCTACAAGGACCTGAAGGCGCGTGCCCGCAAGCACGGCCGCGAGCCGGATCATGTGAAGATCATGCCCGGGCTGATGACCATCATAGGCAGGACGGAGGAGGAGGCGGAGGCAAGATATCGCGACCTGCAGGGGCTGCTCTCGGATGAGAATTCGATGCGGCTGCTGGCGCGGCTCTGCGGCGATCTCGATATCTTTGCCCTGCCGCCGGATTCACCCCTGCCGCCGCTGCCGCTCTCCAACGCCGCCCAGGCGCGGCAGCGGCACCTGATGGACAAGGCGGCGCGGGAGAATCTGTCGATCATCCAGACGGCCCGCTACCTGGGCACCTCGCTCGGCCACCATCTGCTGGTCGGCACGCCCGCGCGCATCGTGGACACGATGCAGCAATGGATGGAATCCGGCGCCTGCGACGGCTTCACCCTGCTCTCGCCGCACTATCCGCGGCCGCTGGAGGATTTTGTCGAGCTGGTGGTGCCGGAGCTGCAGCGGCGTGGATTGTTCCGCACCGAGTATGCCGGCACCACGCTGCGCGAGCATCTGGGCGTCCCGGTGCCGCCCAACCGCTACGAAGTCTAGCGGCGGACTTCCCTTCTCCCGCTGCCTGCCCGAAACTGGCGCCAGCAAGAATGCCAGGCCCAAGGCCGGCCGGAGAAGGAAACGCCCGCATGGATGCCGCCGCCCCCCGCTACGACACCAACTGGCCCTCGATCCGCGACGAGGTCAGCCCCACGGAATGGCGCGCGCGCTGCGACCTCGCCGCCTGCTACCGGCTGATGGACGTCCACGGCATGACGGACCTGATCTACAACCACATCACCCTGCGCATCCCCGGCACGGATCACCTGCTGATCAACCTCTACGGGCTGCTCTACAAGGAGATCACGGCGACCTCGCTGGTGAAGATCGACGTCGAGGGCAATATCCTGTGGAAGCCGGATACCGACTACGGCATCAACAAGTCCGGCTACGTGATCCACGGCGCCATCCACAAGGCGCGGCCGGATGTGGCGGCGGTGATCCATACGCATACGCGCGCCGGCATGGCGGTGGCCGCGATGAAGTGCGGGCTGCTGCCGCTGAGCCAGACCTCCATCCGTTTCGTCGGCCATCTCGGCTATCACGACTATGAGGGCCCGGCCATCGACCTCTCGGAGCGGGAGCGGATCGTGCGCGACCTCGGCGTGCATGATGCGCTGGTCTTCCGCAACCACGGCCTTCTGACCTGTGGCGCGACGCTGCCGCAGGCCTTCAACACCATGTACCAGCTGGAAATGTCCTGCCGCGCCCAGGTGGATGCCATGGCGGCGCGCACGGAACTGACCATGCCGGGCGAGGAGATCCTGGCGAAGACCGCGCATCTCTACCAGCCCGGCGCGCGGCGGCCCTATGGCGTGCTGGAATGGCACGCCATGCTGCGGCAGCTCGAGGCGGAGCAGAAGGCCTCCGGCTATCCCCCCTACGACGTCTGAACCAAGGCCGGGTCCAGCCCGTAGACGCGCGCCGCGGTGCCGGCAAACAGCGCCGCGCGCTCCGCGGCGCTCGCGCCCTGGGCCAGGCGCTTGAAGGCATTCCACAGCACGCCGTAGCTGCACATGCCCTTGTCGACCGGGAAGTTGCTCTCGAACATGCAGCGCGGGGCGCCGAAGGCCTCGAGCAGCGTCGCGATCACAGGGCGCCAGGCCTCGGCCAGAGTTTCGGAAGTCGGCGGGCGGTCGGCCAGGTCGAAGTCGTGGCCGCCCACCTCCATCGCCAGGCCGCCGAGCTTCATCATCACATTCGGCAGCGCCGCCAGCGGCATCACCGCCGCGCGCCACTCGGCCAGGGCTTCGGCCCGTCGGCCGGCATAGGGGCCGATGCCGAGCGGCCCGCCGCAATGGTTCACCACCACCGTCAGTTCCGGCACCGCCCGCGCCAGCGCCACCACCAGCGGCAGCTGCGTGTGATAGGCCCAGACATCCAGCACCAGCCCCTGCCGCGCCAGCTCCCGCGCGCCGTCGACGAAGCGCGGATCGCCCAGCGGCCCCGGCGGGGGGCCGATCAGGTTGGAGCGCACCTCCGGCGAAGGATGCCAGGCCGTGCGGTTGCGGACGCCGCGGAAGCGCGGGCCGGCGGCGGCGCGATGCGCCTCCAGCAGCGGTGCCACGCGATCGCCCAGCGTCAGGTCGACGAAGCCGATGATCCCGGCGCAGGCGCGCAGCCGTCCGTAGCGGCCGCTGGCGCTGGCCGAGGCGATGCCATTGACGTATTCGGTCTCGCCCAGCGGGCGCATCTCCTCCGGCCCCTCGGCGCGGTACATGGAGGCGCATTGCACGAAGATGGTGGCCCGGATGTCGTGGCCGGTGGCGGTGTCCTGCAGCAGTTCCGCCAGCTCGTAGCGCTCGTCCGCGCGGTCCCAGAGGTGGTGGTGCGGGTCGATGATCGGCAGGGCGGGGTCCAGCGCCGCCTCCCGCAGCTGGTCGAGCCAGGCTTCGCGGATGGCGACCTGGCGGGAGGCATTGAGGCGGGGCGGCGGGTGCGGGGACATGCGGCCAGGATGCGCGGGGCAGGGCTGGCGGCGCAAGCCGGCCCTCCGCCGGGGCAGGGGCAGAACCGCGGGCCTGTGGCAAAGATTGACACATCGGCGCGCAGTCGGAACAATCCCGCATGGCCCTCCGAAGGACGCGCAACGTCTCCCTGACGCCACAGCTCGACGCGCTGATCGATGCGCGCATTGCCAGCGGACACTACCGCAGTTCCAGCGAGGTGGTCCGGGCCGCGCTGCGGCTGCTGGAGGCGGCGGAGACGGCCGCCACACCCCCCGTTGCCGTCGCCGAGGAGGCCGGCTTCCGCCTGCTGGCCGAAAGCGCCCCGGCCATGCTCTGGATGGGCGACGCATCGGGCCAGTGCATCTACCTGAACCGCGCGCTGCGCGCCTTCTGGGGCGTCGGCGCCGAGGCGATGGCGGGCTTCGACTGGATCTCGCGGCTGCATCCGGAGGATGCCGCCATGGTCGCCGCCTGCTTCCAAAACGGCCGGCAGACCCGCACCGGCTTCACGGTGGAGGCGCGCTACCGCGATGCCGGCGGCGACTGGCGGCTGCTGCGGACCGAGGCCGAGCCCCGCTTCGCCGCCGATGGCGTCTTCCTGGGCCTTGTCGGCACCAATGCCGATGTCACCGAGCTGCGTCGCAACGAGGTGGCGCTGCGCGAGGGCGAGGCCCGGCTGCGCGACCTGGTGGCGACGCTCGACCTTGCCAGCGTGCTGGTGCGCGACCTGGATGGTACCATCCGCTTCTGGGCCGAGGGCTGCCAGCGCCTCTACGGCTGGACGGCGGAGGAGGCGTTGGGCCAGCCGGCGCATCGGCTGCTGGACTCGGAATTCCCCCGGCCGCAGGCGGAGATCGAGGCGCTGCTGCTGCAGGACGGCGCCTGGAAGGGGGAGGTGCGGCAGCGGCGCCGCGATGGCAGCCAGGTGGCGGTCTCGGTGCAGATGGCGCTGCGGCGCGATGCGGAGGGGCGGCCCGTCGCCATCGCCGAGAGCCTGACCGATGTCACCGTGCTGCGGCGGACCGAGGCCGGGCTGAGCGCCAGCGAGGAGCGCCTACGCATGGCGCAGGAGGCGGCGGAGATCGGCATCTTCGACTGGGATGCGGAGCGTCGCGTCACCAGCTGGTCGCCCGAGATGTTCCGCCTGATGGGCATCGACCCCGCCACGCCGCCGGAGGCCTGGTTCCCCGCCTGGCTGGAGCGGCTGCATCCGGAGGACCGGACGCGGGCGGAGGGGGAGGCGCGGGCCTTGATGGAGCGCCCCGGCCCGCTGCAGATCGAATACCGCGTGCAGCGGCCCGATGGCTGCGTGCGCTGGATGCTCGCCCGCGGCATGGTGGAGGCCGATGCGGCCGGGGCGGTGCGGCGGATCCTCGGTGTCACGCTCGACGTCACCAGCCTGCGCCTGGCGGAGGCCAAGGCGCGGGTGAGCGAGGCGCGGCAGCGCGCGCTCTTCGATGCGGCGCCCTTCGCGGTGATCGTGATCGACCCGGTGACGCACGAGATCCTGGATGTGAACGATCGCGCCTGCACCGAATACGGCTATGCGCGGGAGGACTTCGTGCGGCTGCACATCAGCGATATCGACGTGCTGGGCAGCGCGGAGATCCGCGCCCGCGGCCGGCGCTGCGTGGCGGGCCCCGGCGCGCAGGAATTCGAGGCGCAGCACCGCACCAGCAGCGGCGCCATCCGCGACGTGCTGGTGCGGGTGCAGGGGCTGGAGGTGGAGGGCCGCCAGCTGACCTATGGCGCGCATATCGACATCACCGACCGCAAGGCGGCCGAATCCGCGCTGCGCAGCAGCGATGCGCGGCTGCGCCTGGCGCTGGAGGCGGCGGAATTCGGCAGCTGGGAATATGACATCGCCAAGGACCTCGCCCGCCGGCGGGGCCTGCTGCAGGGCGATTTCCCGGGCCTTCCCGACGAGGGATTCTCCATGGCCGCCTGGCTGGAGCCGGTCCACCCCGAGGACCGGGACATGGTGGAGGCGCGGCTGCGCGCGGTCTGCGAGGGACGCAGCCCGCGCTTCGAGGCGGAATTGCGCGTGCCGGCGCCGGAGGGTGGCTGGCGCTGGGTCGCCTCCCGCGGCGCGGTCGTGGAGACCAGCGCGGAGGGGCTTCCCCTGGTGGTGGCCGGGGTGGCGCGCGACATCACCGAAAGCCGGCAGGCGGTGGAACGCCAGACGCTGCTGATGCGGGAGGTGGATCACCGCGCCAAGAACGCCCTGGCCGTGGTGATGGCGGCGCTGCGCCTGACCAAGGCGCCGGACCTGCCGAGCTATATCCGCGCCATCGAGGGCCGGGTGGGCGCGCTGGCCCGGGCGCAGACGCTGCTGGCGGACCGGCAATGGGATGGCGCGGAGCTGGAGACGCTGCTGCGCGGCGAGGTCGCGCCCTTCCTGGGTGGCCAGCGCGTGACCATGGAAGGGCCGCCGGTCACCCTTTCCCCGGTGGTGGCGCAGGCCCTGGCCATGGCGGTGCATGAGCTGGCGACCAATGCGGTGAAGCATGGCGCCCTGTCCACCGCGGCCGGCCATGTGCGGCTGGCCTGGAGCTGGTCCGACGCGGAGCCGGGCCGGGTGCTGCGCCTGCACTGGACGGAGACCGGCGGACCGCCGCTGCCGCCCGTGCCGGCGCGGCGCGGCTTCGGCTCCCGCGTGCTGGAAGCCACGGTGCGCGGCCAGTTGAGCGGCCAGCTCACGCTCGACTGGCGGCGCGAAGGGCTGGACTGCCGTATCGAACTGCCGCTCGGCCGGCGGCGCTGAGCCCAGGCCCCTGGCCTGTCCCGCTACAGCGGTGCGGGCGCCAGCAGCGTGCCATGCGCCCAGCCGGCGGGCGCTGTTTCGTCGCCGATCTGCACCCAGCCGCCCGGCGCCTGGCCATGCACCCGGAAGGCGCGGCCGCGCTCGGCCACCCAGAGGATCTCGGCCGTGCCGCTGGGGCTGGCGCGCACCCGCACCGGATTCAGCACGGTGACGCTGGCGCTGGGCCCGGCCGCGGCTTCGGTGGCAGGGGCAGGCTGCGGCGCGGTGCCGGCCGCGACCCGCACCACCGGCTCCGCACCCTGGACGGGCAGCGTGCCGCAATAGCGCCGGCGCGGCTCCCCCGGCGAGCCGCCGCGCCAGAGGCCAGGCGCATCCTCCATCACCACCAGCGGCTGGCTGCCGCGCTGGCCCATCCGCGCATCGCGGACGGCGGCGGAGGTCGGGATGACGCGCGCCACCACATCGGCCGGCGGGCCGGAGGCGGCGTGCAGGCTGGCGCAGACGGCCAGCTCCTCGCCCTCGCCCAGGCGGACCAGCCGGATGTCCTGCAGCGCCCCCGTCTGGCCGGCACGGCGCAGCTGCGCCTCCACCGCAAGCAGCGCCGCCTGTTCGGTGGCGCGGCTGGTGCCGCTGGGGCCGGGCAGGGTCTCGGCCGCGACATCGGGGGCCATGCCGCCGTCCCGGCCGCTGTTCCAGCTCCAGGATGCGGCGCCGCCGGCGGCGAGGCCCAGGGCGGCGAAGGCGAGAAGGGGTAGGGCCATTCGGCGCATGACGCGTCTCACCAATCCAGTTTTAATGTCGCGCCCCTTACGCGCGCCACACCGACTGGTTCCGTGATGACGCGGGCTTGTGCCCGGCGCTCAGTCCCCTGCGGGGGCCGGCTGCGGCAGCCCGCTGCGCAGAACCGCCTCCGCGCCCTGCCGCAGCACCTGGCCGGCGCGCTCCGCCCCCAGATAGGGCAGGCTGGCCCAGGCGCCATCCATCAGCATGGCCAGGCTCTCCCCCAGCAGGGCCGCATCCGCCGCCCCGGCCTGCCGCGCCAGCTCCACCAGCCGGTCGCGGATCGTGGCCTTCTGCTGCGCCACCAGCTGGTGGATGGGATGCGCCGGGTCGGGGAATTCGGCCTGGGCCAGCAGCAGCGGGCAGCCGCGGTAATCCGGGTCGTGCAGCTTCGCCACCACGGCGGCGATCAGCGCCTGCAGCCGGGCGACCGGCGTCGGCGCCTCCGCCGTCACCTGCTGGAACCAGGCATCGTAGCCGTCCTTGTCGTCGCAGAGCACCGCCGCCACCAGCGCATCCTTGCTCGGATAGGTCCGGTACAGGCTCATCTTGGTGGCCTCCGCCACGCGGCAGACCTCCTCGATGCCCGTGGCGCGGATGCCGTGGCGGTAGAACAGGTCCTTCGCCGCCGCCTGGATGCGCTCGGCAGCCTTGGGACGATCGGCGGGGCTGGTCGACATGGTGGCAGGAACTCCCTTCGCGACGGGCTGCCTTTTCCGGCGGTCCGGGCGGCAGCGCCTCTTGATGATACCGACCGGTCACTTACCTAGGGACGAACCGGTCGGTATCATTCGGCCCTGGAGATTGTCATGCCGGACCCCCTGAACAAGGCCTCCGCCCCCGCAAACCTCGGAAATCTATGGTCCGACTGGCTGCGTCGCGCGCTGCCCCTGCCGGCCGCCGCCCTGCTGGCCGCCAGCCTGGCCCAGCCCGCCGCGGCCCAGCAGGCGCCCCCCGCACCCCCCGTCACCGTCGCCACCCCGCTCACCCGCAACGTGACCCAATGGGATGAGCATACCGGGCGGATCGAGCCCTCCGCCCTGGTCGAGCTGCGGCCGCGCGTCTCCGGCCAGGTCATGCAGGTGCATTTCCAGGATGGCGCCCTGGTGCGGGAGGGGGAGCTGCTCTTCACCCTGGACCAGCGCCCCTTCCGCATCGCCGTGGACAGCGCCCGCGCCGAGGTGGCGCGCAACGAGGCGCGGCTGGCCTTGGCGCAGCAGCAGCTGCAGCGCTATGCCGGCCTCACCGCCCAGCGCTATTCCTCCGAGGCTGACCAGGACAATCGCCGCGGCGCGGTGCGGGAGGCCCAGGCCGGCCTCGCCGCCAGCCAGGCGGCGCTCCGCCAGGCCGAGCTGGAGCTGGAATTCTCCGAGATCCGCGCCCCGCGCCCTGGCCGCGTCAGCGACCGCAGGGTCGATGCCGGCAACCTGGTGCAGCAGGGCACCACCCTGCTGACCACGCTGGTGGCGCTCGACCCCGTCTATGTCACCTTCGATGCCAGCGAGGCGCAGTACCTGCGCTATGCCCGCGCCGCGCAAAGAGGCTCCCAGGGGGGCTTCCGCCCGGCGGGCGGGGAGGGCGGCGCGCAGGTGCAGCTGCGCCTGCTGGACGAGACGGAATTCGGCCATGAGGGCCGGGTGAACTTCGTCGACAGCACCTTCGACGCGCGCAGCGGCACCATCCGCGGCCGCGCGGTGATCGCCAATCCGGAGCTCTTCCTCACCCCCGGCAGCTTCGCCCGCCTGCGGCTGTTTGCCGGCGATGCGGAGGCGCTGATGGTGCCGGATGCGGCGGTGGTGGCGGACCAGTCCGGCCGCATGGTGCTGACCGTGGCGCCGGACGGCACGGTGGCGCCGCGCCCGGTGCAGCTCGGCCCGCTGGTCGATGGGCTGCGCGTGGTGCGGCACGGACTCGGCCCGCAGGACCGCGTCATCATCGGCGGCCTGCACCGCGCCCGCCCGGGCAGCCGCGTCACCGCCCAGCAGGGCAGTTTCGGGCAAAGCCCGCTGGCCTCCGCGCGCTGAACCGCCGCGACTCAGAAGGTCTCCCGCGCCATGCGCCTCGCCCGCTTCTTCATCGACCGCCCGGTCTTCGCGGCGGTCATTTCCATCGCCCTCGTCCTGGTCGGCGCCATCGCGGCGCTGCGCCTGCCGGTGGCGGAATACCCCGAGATCGCGCCGCCCACGGTGCAGATCACCGCGACCTATCCCGGCGCCTCCGCCGAGACCATCGCCCAGACCGTCGCCGGCCCCATCGAGCAGGAGGTGAACGGCGTCGACGGCATGCTCTACCTCTCCTCGCAATCGACGGGTGACGGCCGGCTCGCCATCAGCGTCGTCTTCCGCCAGGGCGTCGATGTCGACCAGGCGCAGGTGCTGGTGCAGAACCGCGTGGCCGTGGCCGAGCCGCGGCTGCCGGAGGAGGTGCGCCGCCTGGGCATCACCGTGCGCAAGGCCTCGCCCGACCTGCTGATGGTCGTGCACATGACCTCGCCCGATGGCAGCCGCAGCGCCGAATACGTCTCCAACTACGCGACGCTCGCCATCAAGGACCGGCTGTCGCGCATCGACGGCATCGGCGATGCGCAGGTCTTCGGCGCCCGCGATTATGCGATGCGCGTCTGGCTGGATCCGGATCGCGTCGCCGCCCGCGGCCTGGCACCGGGCGATGTGGTGCAGGCGCTGCAGCGCGCCAATGCGCAGGTCGCCGCCGGCGCCATCGGCCAGGCGCCACGCGCCGACGCCGCCGGCGCCTTCGAGACCAGCGTGCAGGCCCAGGGCCGGCTGGAGACGCCGGAGCAGTTCGACGAACAGGTGATCGCGACGGGGCAGGGCGGTGCCCCGCTGCGGCTGCGCGATGTGGCGCGGACGGAGATCGGCGCCGCCGACTATTCGGTGAACGCGCTGCTGAACAACCAGGTGGCCACCGCCATCGTCATCTTCCAGCGCCCCGGCAGCAATGCGCTGGAGACCGCCGCCGCCGTGCGCGCCACCATGGAGGAAGCCGCCCGCAGCTTCCCGCCCGGCATCGGCTGGAGCGTGGTCTATGACCCCACGCGCTTCATCGCCCAGAGCATGGAAGCGGTGCTGCACACCTTCGCGGAAGCCGTGCTGCTGGTGGTGCTGGTGGTGATCCTGTTCCTGCAGAACTGGCGCGCCGCCGTCATCCCGCTTCTGGCGATTCCGGTCTCCATCATCGGCACCTTCGCGGTGCTGCTGATGCTGGGCTTCACGCTGAACACGCTGACCATGTTCGGCCTGATCCTGGCCATCGGCATCGTGGTCGACGACGCCATCGTGGTGGTGGAGAATGTCGAGCGGCACATGGCAGAAGGGCTTTCGCCGCTGGAGGCCACGCGCCGCACCATGGACGAGGTCGGCTTCGCGCTGATCGCCATCGCCCTGGTGCTGGTGGCGGTCTTCGTGCCGACCGCCTTCATCAGCGGCATTTCCGGCGCCTTCTACCGGCAATTCGCGGTGACCATCTCGGTCGCCACGCTGCTCTCGGCGCTGGTCTCGCTCACCCTGTCGCCGGCGCTGGCGGCGATCCTGCTGAAGCCGCATGGCCACACGAAGCCGCGCGGGCTGATGGCACCCATCGGCCTGTTCTTCCGCGGCTTCAACTGGGTCTTCGACCGCATGTCGCTGGGCTATGGCGGGCTGACGCGGCGGCTGGTGCGGCTGCCGGTGATCCTGCTGCTGCTCTATGCCGGGCTGCTGGCGGCCACCGGCCATTCGGTGCTGACCACGCCGACCGGGCTGATCCCGCAGCTCGACCGCGGCTATTTCATCGCCGCCTTCCAGCTGCCGCCGGGCGCCAGCCTCAGCCGCACGGATGCGGTGGTGCGCCGCGCCTCGGACGCCATCCTGGCGACACCGGGCGTGGAAAGCGCGGTGGCCTTCGTCGGCTTCGACGGCGCCACCTTCACCAATGCGCCGAATACCGGCGTGGTCTTCGCCAGCCTGAAGCCTTTTGCCGATCGCACGGCGGAGGGGCTGACCGGCAACGGCATCCTGGCCGATCTGCAGGGGCGGCTGATGGGCGAGGACCTGGCGCAGGTGCTGGTGCTGCCGCCGCCTTCCGTGCCGGGCATCGGCACCGGCGGCGGCTTCAAGCTGATGATCCAGGACCGCGCCGGCCGTGGGCCGCGGGAGCTGGAACGCGCCACCCAGCAGGTGCTGGCCGCCGCCAATGGCGCGCCCGGCATCGCCTTCGCCTTCAGCCTGTTCAACACCGCCACGCCGCAGATCCGCGCCGAGATCGACCGCTCCCGCGCCGAGATGCTGGGCGTGCCGATCTCCCGCGTGCATGAGGCGATGGGCATCTACATGGGCTCCGCCTTCGTCAACGACTTCAACCTGCTGGGCCGCACCTGGCGGGTGACGGCGCAGGCGGATATGCAGCATCGCATGGGAGTGGAGGATATCGCCCGGCTGCGTACCCGCAGCGACGATGGCGGCATGGTGCCGCTGGGCAGCATCGCCACCTTCCACGAAACCTCCGGCCCCTATCGCGTGCCGCGCTACAACCTGTTCCCGGCCGCGGAAGTGCAGGGCGCGGCGCTGCCCGGCATCTCCACCGGCCAGGCCATCGCGGCGATGGAGGAGGTGCTGCGCACCAGCCTGCCCGAGGGCTTCGGCTACGAATGGACGGAGCTCGCGCTGCAGGAGCGCATCGCCGGCAATACCGCGCCGATCGCCTTCGGTATGGCCGTGGTCTTCGTCTTCCTGGTGCTGGCGGCGATGTATGAAAGCTGGCTGCTGCCGCTGGCGGTGGTGATGATCGCGCCGATGTCGGTGCTGGCGGCGCTGCTCGGCGTCGGCTTCTCCGGCCTTGACAACAACGTGCTGGTGCAGGTCGGGCTGGTGGTGCTGGTGGGGCTGGCGGCGAAGAACGCCATCCTGATCGTCGAATTCGCCCGCGCGGCGGAGCTGGCGGGGGCGACGCGGTGGGAGGCGGCGGCGGATGCGGCGCGCACCCGGCTGCGGCCGATCCTGATGACCTCGCTGGCCTTCATCCTTGGCGTGCTGCCGCTGACCATCGCGACCGGGGCGGGGGCGGAGATGCGGCAGAGCCTGGGCATCGCGGTCTTCTACGGCATGCTGGGCGTGACGCTGTTCGGCCTGTTCTTCACGCCGCTGTTCTACGTGGTGGCGCGCGCGATGGCGCGCCGCGCCACGCCCGCCCCGGCCTTGCAGCCGGCGCATGAAACAGGGGGGGCTTGAGCTTCGGCGCGTCCCGGTCCGCAATGCGCCCCGAGTCGAGGAGAATGGGGCCATGCGGATCTGCATCTTCGGCGCGGGCGCCATCGGCGGCTTCATCGCCGCCTATATGGCCCGCGCCGGTATCGAGGTTTCGGTCGTCGCGCGCGGCGCGCATCTCGCGGCGATCCAGGCCAGAGGCCTGAGCATCGAGACGCGCGACGAGCGCTTCACCGTGCAGGTCAAGGCCAGCGCGGATCCGGCCGAGCTGGGCCCGCAGGACGGCGTCTTCGTCACCGTCAAGGCGCCGGCCCTGCCCGGCGTGGCCGGCCAGCTCGCCCCGCTGCTGGGGCCGGATACGCCCGTCACCTTCCTCACCAACGGCATCCCCTGGTGGTATTTCCGGGGGCATGGCGGCGAATGGGACGGGCGGCCGCTGCCGACGCTCGATCCCGGCGAGGCGATCTGGTCCGCCATAGGCCCGCGCCGACTGGTCGGCGGCATCGCCTGGCCGGCGAGCAGCGTGCCGGAACCTGGGCTGGTGCGCATGACCGATCCGCGCAGCCGCCCCACCATCCTCGGCGCGCCGGATGGATCGGACATGCCGGGCGCAAGGCTGCTGGCCCAGGCGCTGGAGACGGCGACGCTGCCCGTCGTGATCGACAACCGCATCCGCGACCGGATCTGGGAGAAACTCGCCTTCAACCTCAGCGCCGGCCCCCTGACCGTGCTCACGGAAACGCCGGTGCGTGCGACGCAGGAAGAAGCCGCGCTGGTCGAGGCCTCGCGCCGCATCCTGTCGGAGGTCGCGGCGCTGATCGCGGCGCTGGGCTGCCGGGCGGAGATCGATGTGGCGCGCATCCTCGACCAGAACAGCCGCCTCGGCCACCGCCCCAGCGTGCTGCAGGACTTGGCGGCACGCCGCCCGATGGAGATCGAGGCGCTGTACAACGTGCCGCTGGAGCTCGCGGCGCTGACCGGCGTGAAGATGCCGACGCTCGAGATGCTGGCCGCGCTGATCCGCGTGAAGGCGCGGGAGCTGGGGCTCTGGAGTCCTGCCCCCGTCTAGAGCACGACCCGTCCAGTTGGACGGATCTCGTGCTTTAGATTAGGCCACCGTGTGGAAGCCGTTGTCGGCATAGATCACCGAACCCGACATCGGCGCCGCGCTCTCGCTCGCCAGGAAGGCGGCGATGCGGCCGATCTCCTCGATGCCGACCAGTCGGCCGGCCGGCGTGCGGTCCCGCACCCGGTCCAGCAGGGCATCGAAGCGGTCGATGCCGGAGGCGGCGCGGGTGCGGATGGCGCCGGCGGAGATCGCATGCGCGCGGATTCGCCGCGGCGCGAGATCCGCGGCGATGGCGCGGACGCTGGCCTCCAGCGCCGCCTTCACCGGGCCCATCAGGTTGTAGTTCTCCACCACCCGGTCGGCGCCGTAGAAGCTCACCGTCATCAGGCTGCCGCCTTCCGTCATCAGCGGCGCGGCGAGGCGCGCCATTCGGATGAAGGAATGGCAGGAGACATCCATGGCCAGGGCGAAACCCGCCGCCGAGCAATCCACCAGGCTGGCATGCAGATCCTCGCGCGGGGCGAAGGCGATGGAATGCAGCAGGAAATCCAGCCGGCCCCATTCGGCGCGCAGCCTGTCGAAGACCGCCTCCAGCTGGCCAGGCTCGCGCACGTCGCAGGGCAGCAGCAGCCGCGCGCCAACCGCCTCCGCCACCGGCCGCACGAAGGGTTCGGCCTTCTCGTTCAGATAGGTCACGGCGAGTTCCGCGCCCGCCTGGCGGAAGGCGCTGGCGCAGCCGGCGGCGATGCTGTCGCGATTGGCGATGCCCACCACCAGGCCGCGCTTGCCGGTCAGGTCGATCAACGGCGTCATCGGGCCTCTCCTCCTCGCAGCAGGCTCAGCGCCTCATCCGCCACCACCTGCTCCTCGTCCGTCGGGATCACCAGCGCGGCGATGCGGCTGGCGGCGGCGCTGATGCGCGGCGCATTGGCCGCATTGGCCGCGTCATCCAGAACCAGGCCCAGCCAGCCGAGCCGCGCGCAGACATCGGCGCGGATCGGTGGCTGGTTCTCGCCGATGCCGGCGGTGAAGACCAGCGCATCCAGCCCACCCAGCGTCGCGGCGAGCCGCGCCACCTCACCGGCGATGCGGAAGGTGAAAAGCGCGATCGCCTCCCGAGCCGATGCCGCATCGCTCTCCAGCAGCACGCGGCTGTCGGCGCTGAGGCCCGAGACGCCGAGCAGGCCGCTGCGGTGGTAGAGCATGTCCTCCACCTCCGCGTGGCTGTGGCCTTCCAGCAGATGCAGCACCACGCCCGCATCCAGAGCACCGCAGCGCGTCGCCATCGGGATTCCATCCAGTGTGGAGAAGCCCATGCTGCTGTCCCGGCTGCGGCCGCCCTGCAGCGCGCAGAGGCTGGCGCCGCTACCGAGATGCGCCACCACAACGCGGCCCTGCGCCAGTTCCGGCGGCAGGTTCCGGGCGATGGAGGCATAGGACAGGCCATGGAAGCCGTAGCGCCGGATGCCTTCGTCATGCAGCGCGCGCGGGATGGCGAAGCGGGTGACCAGCTCTGCCTGCGTGCGGTGGAAGGCGGTGTCGAAGGAGGCCGTCTGCGTCACCTCCGGCCGCAAGCGCCGCAGGGCGCGGATCAGTCGCAGGCTGTGCGGCTGGTGCAGCGGCGCGCGCGGCGTCAGCGCCTCGATCGCCGCCAGCGTCGCCGCATCGATGCGCGCCGGCCCGGCGAAATCCTGCCCGCCATGCACCACGCGATGGCCGATGCCGAACAGCCGCTGCATGTCGCAGTGCCGCGCCAGCCAGCCCAGCGTCTCCGCCATCACCGCGCCGAGATACTCTCCGGGCGCGGCCTGCAGATCGACGTCGAAGACCGCGGGGCCTTCCGTCAGATGAAGTCGCAGCGGCGCCTTCCGGAAATCGATGACGCCCCGCGCCAGGCGCTGCGCCTGGCCGGAGGCGACGTCGAAGATGCCGATCTTGACGCTGGAGGAGCCGGCATTGAGGGTCAGCAGCAGCGCGCTAGCCATGCGCCACCAGCTTGGCGAGCGCGGCGGAGGCGATGCGCGAGGTCAGCGAATCCGCGCGGCTGGTCAGCACGATCGGCACCCTGGCACCCAGCACCAGCCCCGCCGCGGTGGCGCCTGCCAGGTGGATCAGCTGCTTCGCCAGCATATTGCCGGCCTCCAGATCCGGCACCAGCAGGATATCCGCCTGGCCCGCGACCGGAGAGATGATGCCCTTGATGCGTGCCGCATCGGCACTGATCGCATTGTCGAAGGCCAGCGGCCCATCGACCTTGGCGCCGGTGATCTGCCCGCGCGCCGCCATCACCGTCAGCGCCGCGGCATCGAGGGTGGAGGGCATGGCGGCACTCACCGTCTCCACCGCCGCCAGCACGGCCACCAGCGGCATCGCCGTGCCCAGCCGGTGCATCAGGTCGATCGCGTTCTGGCAGATGTCGCGCTTCTGCGCGAGATCCGGCTGGATATTGATGGCGGCGTCGGTGATCAGCAGCGGCTTGGCATAGGCCGCCACATCCAGCGCATAGACATGGCTGATGCGCCGCTCCGTCCGCAGGCCGGCCCCACGCGCCACCACGGCGCCCAGCAGCTCGTCGCTATGCAGGCTGCCCTTCATCAACATGCCGAGGCGGCCGGCGGCGGCGAGTTGCACCGCGCGCGCCGCCGCCGCATGGCTGTGCGGCACGTCCTCGATCGCGAAGCCCTCAAGCGAGACCTGCGCGGCCTCCGCCGCCGCGCGGATTTTCGGCTCGGGCCCGATCAGCAAAGGCTCCAGCAGCCCCTCCGCGCGCAGCTCGACGGCGGCGAGGATGGCGGCGGTGGAGCAGGGATGCACGATGCCGGCGGCGACCGGCGGCCCGCCGCGGGCGCGCTGGATCAGCGCATCGTAGCGGTCGTGCCGGTGCAGCAGGACCTCCGGCAGGCGCATGCGCGGCCAGGTGATGGCGCGGTCCGGCGCGATGACCGTGGCCGTGCCTGACAGCACCTGCTCGCCCGCCTGGTTGGTGCAGATGGTCTCCAGCAGCACGATGCGCTTGTGCTCGCGCTTCTCCCGCACCGTGACGGTCGCGGTGACCGTATCGCCCGGCGCCACCGGCCGCAGGAACTTCAGCTCCTGCCCCAGATAGATGGTGCCGGGCCCGGGCAGCCGCGTGCCGAGCACGGCGGAGATCAGCGCCGCCGTCCACATGCCATGCGCGACGACATGGCCGAACAGTCCCGTGGCCGCAAAGGCCGCATCGAGATGCGCCGGATTCACATCACCGGAGACGCTGGCGAAGAGTTCGATATCGTCGCGTCCGACGATGCGCACGACGGAGGCGGTGTCGCCCGGCTGCAATTCGTCGAAGGTCCGGTTGCGGAGCAGGTCCTGGTCCATCATTCCCACCACGGCAAGGCGGAGGGGCAGCGCGCGCCGCGCCAACTCTCCTGCCCTGCGGCCTGTCTCGCAGTTTTCACGCCGAGCGGGAAGCCCGGGCGCGATGACGCGGCCATGACATTCAGGCCCGCGTCAGCAGCACGGGCCGCGCTTCGGGATTCCAGGCGATGCCGGCCTCGGCCAGGGAGTCCGCCAGCAGCGCGCGATCCAGCCGCGCATGGCGCACCAGCAGATGCACATAGAGGCCGACGAAGTCGGGGCCATGATCGCCCGGCCTGCCATCGTCGTGGTCGGCCAGCGCATGCGCGATCTCATGCAGCAGCACCCAGCTCGGCAATTCGTCCGGCGCCTCGATGGCCAGGCGGCTGCCGGTGGCGAGCGTCGCGCGCGTCGCCTTGCGGTGGCGGATGCGCGGCGGCCAGCGCAGCCCTTCCGACGCCCAGACATGATCCACCAGCGCCTGCATGTTTTCGAAGCGCACGACCGAGCGGTCGCGCGGCGCCACCACGCGATCCTCCCAGGCATAGACGCGGCGTGCCGCGGCCTCGCGCCGGCTCACTTCGGCAGCAACCCGCGCCCGGCCCCGGCGCCCACCGGCCGTTCCAGGCTGACGCGGCGCCCCGCCTCCTGCCCCTGCCGATAGGCGGCGCTGTCGCTGACCCGCCGCGTGGTGGAACGGGAGCGCAGGCGGATGCCGAGGTCGCGAAACGCCTCCGTCACCCGCTTCTCCTTCGCCACCACCAGGGCGGTGCCGGTGCTTGGCGCCGCCGCCTCCGCCGCCTGGCGATGCTGCGCCAATTCATCCAGCCGGTCCGAGACGCGCTCGGCAAAGCCATACCGGAAGCTGCGCAGCCGCTGCTGCGTCGTCTGCCGGCTGCGGCGGAAGGCCTCGCTGGCGCGAAAGACCTGCTCCTCATGATCCACCGCGCCGGCCACCAGGTGCAGCAGGTATTCGCCCATCAGCACATCGGGCTCCAGCCCGAACAGCACCATCTCGTGGCGCCCGTTCATCCAGCCGCGCGTCTCCGTCAGCCGGATGATCGCCATGAAGATGATGGACACCGCCTGCAGCCGCGGGCCGGTGATGGTGACGCTGCGCTGGATGCACACCTCCTGGCGCAGCTCCACCTCGGACATGCTGAGGCCATAGACTTCCAGCAGCTCCCCCACCTTCTGGGCGGCGATCATCGCCTCGGCCTCGGAACAGCCGCGGTCGATGGTCTTGGCCGCCAGGGCGCGGATGCGGCCCTTCACCTTGTCCAGTTCCGTCCTTTGCGTCATGTCCCGCGCGGGGTCTCCTGCATGGCCTGCTGCGGCACCCCATATCGGGTGCGGAGCGCGGAAGGAGAATAGGATGCAGCTGCACGGACTTCACCACCTGACGGCCGTTTCGGCCGATGCGCCGGGGAATCACGATTTCTACACCCGCGTGCTGGGCATGCGCCTGGTCAAGAAGACCGTGAACCAGGACGATGTCAGCGCCTATCACCTGTTCTATGCCGATGGTGCGGCCAGCCCCGGCACCGACCTGACCTTCTTCGACTGGCCCGTGCGACGGGAGGGGCGTGGCACCCACGCCATCGTGCGCACCGGCCTGCGCGTGGCCGGCACCGCGGCACTCGACTATTGGGCGGCGCGCCTGGCGGAGCACGGCGTGGCGCATGGCGGCGTGCGCGAGGTGGATGGCCGGCCGCAGCTGGCATTCGAGGATGCGGAGGGGCAGCGCCTGGCCCTGGTGGCGGATGGCGGCGGGGGCGAGGCGCATCCCTGGTCGCGCAGCCCGGTGCCGGCGGAAAGCCAGATCCGCGGCCTCGGCCCCGTCACCCTCAGCGTGCCGCAGCTGCGCCTGTCCGCCCTGTTCCTGACGGAGGTCCTGGCGATGCGGGAGGCGCGGCGCTATGCGGCGCCTGACGCGCCGGAGACACAGGTGCATGTCTTCGAGATGGGCGAGGGCGGTCCGGCGGCGGAGCTGCATCTGCGCGTCGAGCCGCACCTGCCCCAGGCGCAGCCCGGCGCCGGCGGCGTGCATCATGTGGCCTTCCGGGTGCGGGACGAGGAATACGGCCATTCGGTGGACCGGCTGAACCGCCTGCGCATCCCCTCCAGCGGCCCGGTGGACCGCTACTATTTCCGCAGCCTCTATGCGCGGGAGCCGAACGGGATCCTGTACGAGATCGCGACCGATGGCCCCGGCTTCGCGGTGGATGAGCCGATGGAGACGCTGGGCGAGGGCCTGGCCCTGCCGCCCTTCCTGGAGCCGCGGCGCGCCGAGATCGAGCGGGGGCTGAAGCCGTTGTGACTCAGGCCTTCCGTGCGAATTGCGGCGCGCTGGCGTCCCAGATCGCCCGGATCTCGGCGGCCGGCAGCACGTCGTAGCGGCTGCGCTGCACGAGCAGGGAGGCTTCGTGCAGCGCCGGGTCGTGGTTCGCCACCGCATCCTCCACCACCACCGGGTAGTAGTCGTAGAAGCCCGCATCGCGCGCGGTGGATTCGACGCAGCCCTGGGTGATGAAGCCGCAGCAGACCACGGTGCGGATGCGGTGGACGCGCAGCAGCATGTCGAGATTGGTGCCGACGAAGGCGGAGCTGCGCCATTTCTGGACGACGATATCCGTGCCGGTCGGCTGCAACTCCGGCACGAAGTCCGCGCCCCAGCTTCCGGCCAGGCACACCTCCGGCTCCTCCGTGATCTTGTTGCGCACCGTCAGGAAGCGCAGCCAGGCGGGCGAGGTGGAGCGGCCGTTGGGCAGCTTCTGGTTCTGGATGAAGAAGACGGTCACACCCGCCGCCCGCGCCGAATCGACCAGCCGCGCGCAGGCTTCGATGGCGGCGGGCATGGTCGACATGTCCTTGCCCGCGCGCGCAAAAATGCCGCCCGCCGCGCAGAAATCATTCTGCGGGTCGATGACCACCAGCGCGGTATGCGCGGGGTCCACCAGCTCGTGGGTCTCGGTGAAGACCTCCTGGTTGTCGATGGTGATCATGGCGTCGCTCCGCGTGGCAGGGTGGCGTGCAGGTGGTCCGCGATATCGCGCCGCCGCGCGACCCAGACATCCGCGCCGCGAACCTTCAGCGCCCGCAGGATGCCCTCCACGGCCTGAAAACGGGCGGGGCGGCCGCAGATGCGGAGGTGCAGGCCGATGTTCAGCAGCTTCGGCACGCCCCGCGCGCCTTCCTCGATCAGCTGGTCCATCGCGGCTTCGGCGTAGCTGACGAAATGCTCCGGCAGCACGAAGCCGTTGGGGTGGAAGAACTTCATGTCGTTGCAGTCCAGCGCATAGGGCAGCACCAGCATGCCCTGGTCCCAATAGGGCAGGTCGTCGTCGAAGGCGTTGCTGTCGTAGCGATAGCCATGTTTTGCCAGCAGCCTGCGCGTCCAGGCGGAGGCGCTGCCGCGGCAGAAGAAGCCCACGGGCCGCTCGCCCGTCACGGCCTCGATCGCGGCGGCGGAGCGCAGCAGCGCCGCTTCCTCCTCCGCCTCGCTGGTGTAGTCCGCATTCGGGCGCCAGACCCAGCCGTGATTCGCCGCCTCATGCCCGCGCCGCACCACCTCCGCCGCCAGCGCCGGCGTGCGTTCCACGGCGCGGCCGCATAGGAAGAAGCTGGCCTTCACCCCATGCCGGTCGAAGGCCTCCAGGAAGCGCGGCAACCCGGCGCGCAGGCCATATGCAAAGATGCCCTCCTGGCCGAGGTCGCGGCGGCCGGGCGGGACCACGCTGATGACCTCGCCGATGCGCTCATTCTCCGCATCGCCGGCCTCCACCGCCATCTCCGCCCCTTCCTCGTAGTTCACCACCAGGGAGACGGCGAGCTTCGCGCCGCCGGGCCAGGCGATGCGGGGCGGGTTCAGGCCGTAGCCGACCAGGTCGCGGCGCATGGCGAAATATCCTCATATTTGGCCCGGATGTTGCAAGCCCCGTGCCGCATTCGCTGCCAGGAGGTTCGCCATGCTTCGCCTTTCGCGTCATCTCGCCGCCGGCTGTCTGGCCGCCGCGGCCGCCTTCGGCCTCGCCGGCCCGGTTGCGGCCCAGACGCAGATCCCGCTGCGCGTCGCCGGCAATTTCAGCCAGAACACCAAGCATGTGGATGGCGTGGAGCGGCCCTTCTTCGCCGGCCTCGGTGCCGCCTCCGGCACCCCGCTGGCCGTGAACTACAACCCGCTCGACGTGCTCGGCATCCAGGCGGCGGACAGCCTGCGCCTGCTGCGCTCCGGCGCCTTCGATGTGATGAGCGTGCAGATCGGCATGGTGGCGCGCGACGATCCCTTCTTCGAGGGGCTGGACCTGATCGGCGTCTCCACAACCGTGCCGGAACTGCGCCGCGCCGTGGAATCCTATCGCGAGGCCTTCGACCAGCGGCTGCAGCAGCGCTTCGGCACGCGGGTGATGACGCTCTGGCCCTTCGGTCCGCAGATCATCTATTGCAACGCGCCGATCACCTCCGTGCGCGACCTGCGCGGGCTGAAGGTGCGGTCCTTCACGCCGACCATGTCCGCGCTGCTGCAGCACCTGGGCGCCACGCCGGTGACGCTGCAGTTCAGCGAGGTCTATCCGGCGCTGCAGCGCGGCGTGGCGAGCTGCGCCATCACCTCCGCCACCTCCGGCAATACCGGCAATTGGCCGGAAGTCACCACGCATATCCTGCCGCTGGGCCTTTCGGGTGCCGTGCAGGGCCACTTCATGACGACGGCCGCCTGGAACCGCTTCAATCCGACGCAGCAGGCGGCGCTGACCCGTGAATTCCGCCGCATGGAGGATGCGATGTGGGACATCGCCACCAATACCAATGGCGATGCGCTGTCCTGCTCCACCGGCGGCCCCTGCACGGAGCACAAGCCCTTCCGCAATACGCTGGTCGCGGTGAACGAGGCCGATGCGGCGCTGGTGCGGGAGGCGGTGGGCGCGGTGATCCTGCCGAGCTGGCGCGACACCTGCAACCGCGTCTGGGCGCAGTGCACCCAGACGTGGAACGGCACGGTGGGCGCCGCGCGCGGCTTCACCATCAACTGAGAAAAGCCTGCGGTGGAGCGCGCCCTACCCGAAGCGCTCCACCGCCCCCGTTGTAATCCGGAAGGCGGCGGCGAAATCCGCCATCTCCATCGCCTCCTGCGGATTGTGGCTGCCGCCATCATTGCGGATGAACAGCATGGCGGAGGGCACGCCCTGTCCCGCGAAGGTCACGCAGTCATGCCCGCCGCCGGAGGCCATCGCCATGGTCGCAACGCCCGCCTCCGCCGCCGCCGCGCCGAGTGCCGCGCGCAGCCGCGCATCCATCAGCGCCGGCGGCACATGCAGCGCCGGGCCGTAATCCACCGCCACGCCGTGCCGCGCCCTGGCCTCCGCCGCGGCCTCGGCCAGCCAGGCCTGGGCACGTCGCAGCGCCGCCACATCCGCGCTGCGGATATCGAGCGTGAAGCGCACCTCGCCGGGCACGCGGGTCGGCGCGTGGCGCGTCGCATCGGTGAAGAGTTCACCGATGGTGCAGACCAGGTCGGTGCCGGTCGCCTCCTCCGCCGTCCAGAACGCGTCGAGCCCGGCCACCAGCCGCGCCGCCGCGATCACCGCATCCCGCCGGCTGCGCCGTGGGGCGCCGCCTGCATGGGCATCCTGCCCAATCGCACGGCAGTTCCGGTGCCGCAGCGATCCGCGGATGCCGGTGACAATGGCGGCGGGGATGCCGGCCTCCACCAGCTCCGGCCCCTGCTCGATATGCGGCTCCAGGAACCAGGCGATGCGCCCGGCCGCCAGGCTGGCGCGGCCCTGCCGGATGAAGTCCGGGTCAAAGCCCTCCTCCGCCATATGCTCCGCCAACGTGCGGCCCGTATCACTCCGCCGCAGCGCATCCGGCGCCTCCGCCGGCAGCAGGCCGAAGGCGGCGCGGCTGCCGAGGTAGTTGGCCGGGAACCACACCATCTCCTCCGCACGGATCGCCAGCACCGTCAGGTCCCTCGGCAAGCGCCGGCCGAGATGCCGCAGCCGCGCCGCCACGGCCAGGCCCATCGCCACGCCGGCCGCGCCATCGAAATTGCCGCCATGCGGCACGCTGTCGGCATGGCTGCCGATCATCCCGGCGGGCAGGCTGCGGTCTTCGCCCGGCAGCGTCATGAACAGCGTGCCGATCGGGTCCACCGTGACCTCCAGCCCCAGCGCCTCCGCCGCCTCCCGCGCCCTGGCATGCGACAGGCGCTCGCCGGGGCCGTAGGAGGCGCGGGTGACGCCGGGCGCATCCAGGCTGCCCGCGCGGATCGCGTCCAGGTAATCTTCGGCCAGCTCCAGCGCGCGGGCTTCGGCGGAACGGGTCATGGAGAACTCCGATGAGCGGTGACGGCGGCATCATCCTGGCGGCGGAGGCGCTGATCGCCGGTGCCACGGATCCCGCGCCGCGGGAAGGTGTGGGCGTGCTGGTCGGCGCCGATGGCCGCATCGCCGCCGTGGCGCCGCTGGACGAACTCTCGCAGATCGCACCAGCTGCGGAGCGGCTGCATCTCCAGGACTGCGTGCTGATGCCGGGCCTGGTGAATGCGCATCAGCACGGCCGCGGGCTGACGCAATTGCAGCTCGGCTTCCCGGACATGATCCTGGAGGCCTGGCAGACCACGAAACGCCGGCGCGGCTGGCTGGACCCGGCGGCGATGGTGCCGCTGGCGGCGATGCAGATGCTGGCCTCCGGCATCACCGCCACCATTCATGCGAACACCACCTGGGGCGCCGCCGGCCGGCAGCCGGACGACCTGGCGCGCACCATCGCGGCCTATGACTCGGCCGGCCTGCGCGCCTTGGTCGGCATCGGGGCGCAGGACCGCGCCAGCCTGGTCTTCCCGGCCGAGGCGCAGCCCGGCTTCGTGGCGGGCCTGCCGCCCGAATTGGCCGCGCTCGTCGGCGACCCGGACCCGCCGATCTTCGCCACGACGGCGGAGGAGGTGGCGGCGCTCTTCGACAGCCTCTCGGAGAAGCTGCCGGGCCACGGCCGCATCACGCTGGCCTTCGCGCCCGCCGGCCCGCAATGGGTCAGCGATGCGCTCTTCGCCGGCATCGCGAAGGCCGCGCGCGCCCGCGGCGGCGTGCCGATCCACATGCATGCGCTGGAAAGCGTCGCCCAGGCGGCGGCGGCGCGGCAGCTCTACCCCGAGGGCACGCTGGCGCGGCTGCAGGCGCTGGGCGTGCTCGGCCCCGCCACATCGCTGGCCCATGCCGCGCAGCTGACGCCGGGCGATATCTCGGTGGCGGCGCGCACGGGCACGCGGTTGGTGCGCAACCCGGCGAGCAATCTGCGGCTCGGCTGCGGCATCGCGCCGCTGGCGGCCTATTGGGCGGCCGGGGTGGGGGTCGCGATCGGCACGGATTGCCAGGCGATGGATGACGAGGAGGATCTGTGGAAGGAGCTGCGCCTGGCCGCGCGGCTGGCCACCGAACCCTCCTGGCAGGCGGCGGGTCCGCCCGATGCCGCGACGCTGCTGGCCATGGCGACCACGGAGGGCGCGGCGGCCATGGGGCTGGCGGGGCGCATCGGCAGGCTGGCGCCGGGCCTCGCGGCGGATGTCATCGCCGTCGATCTGCGGCGCGTCCGCGGACTCTATGCCGATCCCTCCGTGCCGCTGCTGGACCTGCTGCTGGCGCGGGCCGATGCGCGGGACGTGCGGCTGACCATGGTGGATGGCCGCGTGCTGTATCGCGAGGGTCGCTTCCCGCATCTGGATGCCGAGGCCATCGCCGCCGCCGCCGCGGAGGCTGCCGCCCGCGCCCGCGAGCCCTGGACCCCGGCGCGGGAGGAAGCGGTGGCCGGGCTGGTGCAGGCGGTGCGCCAGCACTATGCCGGGCGCGCACCCTGACGGCGGGAAGGGGGACGGCGCAGCACCGCTTCGAAGGCGACGCTATCGGCGCGGTAATGGCCGATGGAGAAATAGGCGATCTCGCCATCCGCCCGCTTCACCACGCGCCGCATCTGCCCGACCGGCACCCCCACCGGCAGGCCGAGCGCGGTCGCCGTCTCCGGCCCCGCGGCGGCGATGGAGAAGCTTTGCCGCAGCTCCGGCAGCTCCGCCCCCGCCAGCTCCTCCAGCAGCGCCAGCACCATCCCGCGGTCGAAGCGCGCCGGCGCCAGGGCGTAGTAGCGGCGCGCCACATGGATGCGCGCATGCGCATAGGGGCGGCCGGCCGGGTCGCTGTGGATGCGCTCCATGAAGCGATAGGCGGGGGCGGCATGGCCCTCGCCCGGGCGCAGCGGCGGCAGGTCCTGCGTGTCGCTGGCGGCCAGGATGCGCGCCGTATTGTCGCGGATCGAATCGGCCAGCTGCGGCCAGCCGGCATCGAGCGCCAGCTGCGGCGCCGGCGGCGGCGCCTCCGTCACATAGGTGCCGCTGCCCTGGCGGGCGCGCAGCAGCCCTTCCTCCGCCAGCAGGCCGAGCGCCTGGCGCACCGTCACCGGCGCCACGGCATAGCTGGCAGCGAGGCTGGCGATGCTGGGCAGGCGGGCCCCGGGGGGCAGCCGGCCGCCGGCGATCTCGCCGCGCAGCACGGCGGCGATGCGGTGATACAGCGGACGCGAATCGGTGGGCGGGGCAGGGTCCATCGGCGGCAGCCTACACGCGCGGGCCATCGCTTTGCCCGAAAGATTCTGCTGGTCAACCAGCAGACTTCGCGCTGTAATCCTCCCGCCTGCCGGAGACGCCGCGTGCCGCACATCGTCCATCACACCGACTACATGGCCGCCGAGATCGGCACCGCCCGCATGGTGGAAACCGGCCAGGGCTTCGAGGCCGGCAGCTACCAGTCCTTCACCCTGACCTTCACGGCGGGGCGCTTCGGCATGGACGACACCGGCTCCATCCGCCTGGTGCATCGCTTCGCCTCGGACATGCCGGCGGTGCAGTTCACCGACCCCAAGGCGCCGAACTACGTCACCGCCGAGGCCTCCAACGGCGCCGTGCTGGACCTGAACTACAATCCGCGGCTGAACATGCGGCCCTGGGGCAAGACGCTGACCGTCAGCGTCACCCGCGGCTTCCTGGCACCGGGCGATACCATCACGCTGCGGCTGGGCGACCGCCGCGGCGGCAGCCCGGGCATCCGCCTGCAGACCTTCGCCGAGGATCGCTTCGAATTCCGCGTGCTGGCCGATGTCTTCGCCTGCTTCAACTGGGCGCTGCTGCCCGACCAGCCCTGGATTTCCATCATCCCCGGCCCGGCCGAGACCTGGCGCGCCGTGCTGCCGACGCTGCGCCGCGCCGCCGAACCTTTTTCTCTATCGCTGCGCGCCGATGACCGCTGGGGCAATCCGAGCGGGCAGGTGACGGGCCGTTTCCGCCTGCGCGCCAGCCGCCCCGTGCAGGGGCTGCCGGAGCTGTTCGAATGGCCGGCGGGCGCCCGCGCGCATCGCATCGAGGGGCTGCGCGCCGAGGCTGGCGATCTGTCCATCACGCTGCTGGATGAGGCGGGCACGCCGCTGGTGGAGAGCAATCCGCTGCGCCTGGTGCCGGCGGCGGAGCTGCTGCCCTTCTATGCCGATATGCACGGCCAGTCGGACGAGACCATCGGCACCAATTCGGCCCGCCGCCTGGCCGAATATGCGCGCGACCTCGCCTTCATCGATGCCATGTGCCACCAGGGCAACGACTTCCAGATCACCGCGGATTTCTGGCGCGACCTCAACAAGCTGACCGCGGATTTCAACCAGGACGGCCGCTTCGTCTTCTTCCCCGGCTATGAATGGTCCGGCAACACCGCGCTCGGCGGCGACCGCAACGTGGTGCTGAAGGAGGAGGGGCGCATCCTGCACCGGTCCTGCCACGCGCTGGTGGAGGACCTGTCCGACGCGAACCAGGATGCCCTGGATGTGCGCGCCCTGCATGCGGCGCTGCGGGCGGAGGGGAATGCGCTCTGCCTGCCGCATGTCGGCGGCCGCTACGCCAATCTCGGCTATGCGCATGACAAGACGCTGGAGCGCAGCGTGGAGGTGCATTCGGACTGGGGCACCTTCGACTGGCTGGTGGAGGATGCCTTCGCCGCTGGCGGCCGCGTCGGCATCGCCGCCAATTCGGACGGGCACAAGGGCCGCCAGGGCGCCTCGCATCCCGGCGCCTCGCTCTTCGGCGCCTATGGCGGGCTGACCTGCTACCTGGCCAAGGGCCTGTCGCGCGAGGCGCTGTGGGATGCCATGCTCTGGCGCCGCCAATACGCCACCACCGGCGCACTGCGCGCCCATTGCGATGCCTGGCTGCAATTGGAGGCGCCCGCCGCGCTGCATCGGGACGACCCGGCCCTCGGCGGCGCGGCCGTCGGCACCACGGCCAAGGCGGGGCTCGGCGCCATCCTCTCCGGCGCCAGCGGCGAGGCCGCCGAATTCGGCTTCGAACTGGCCGCCGCCACGCCGGTGGAGCGCATTGAAATCCGCAACCGCACCCGGCTGCTGGAGACCTGGCGCCCCTATGCGCCCGCCGATCTCGGCCGCCGCATCCGCATCCTCTGGGAAGGCTCCGAATACCGCGGCAGGGGGCGGGAGACGATGTGGCGCGGTGCGCTGCGGCTGGTCGGCGCCACCTGGCGCGACGTGCGCCCGATCAACCGCTTCAACCTGGACCGTTGCTTCGAGGCCGATGCGCAGGGCCTGCGCTTCGAAGGCGTGACCACGGGCGGCTTCATGGGTGTCGAGGCAGTGCTGGACGGCCCCGGCGGCACACTCGAGATCGAGACCAACCTGGTCACCGCCACCCTGCCGCTGGACGAGATCGGCCATCAGGACCGCGTCTTCGAAGCCGGCGGCCTCGGCCGGCGGATCCGCGCCTTCCGCCTGCCGGATGTGAATCCGCACCGCGCCATCCGCCTGTCCCGCCGCCTGACCCTGCGGCGCGACGAGGACAATGCCTTCTACATCCGGGCGACCTTCGAGGACGGCAATGTCCTCTGGTCCAGCCCGATCTACGTCATCAACGACCTCGAAGCAGGCGACTGACCGGGAGAGCGCGCCAGTCGATTCCTGGAAGGAGACGACGATGCGTCGGAGAGACTTTTTGGCGATGACGGCCGCCCTGGCCGCGCCGGGTGCCGCGCGGGCACAGCCGGCCTGGGCGCCGTCGCGACCCGTCACCCTGATCGTGCCGCTCGGCCCCGGCAGCACGGCCGATATGCTGGCGCGGACCATGGCGGAAATCTGGGGCCGGCAGCTCGGCCAGCCGGTGGTGGTGGAGAACCGCCCCGCCGCCGGCGGCATCGTGGCGACGGAGGCGCTGAAGAATGCGCCGCCGGATGGCCATACGATCGGCCTGGCGAGCCAGGGCACGCTGGTCTTCAACCCCTTCCTGCATGCCGGCCTGCGCTACGACCCGCGGCGCGACTTCACCCTGGTGGCGCCCTTCGCCGTGGTGACCAATGCGCTGGTGGTGCCGCGCAGCAGTCCGCATCGGACGGTGGCGGATCTGGTGGCGGCGGCGAAGGCGAATCCGGGGCAGATCAACTACTCCTCCGGCGGCAACGGCACCTCGCACCACATCTCCATGGCCTTGTTCGCGCAGATCAGTGGCACGCAGCTGGTGCATGTGCCCTATCGCACGGCGCCGGCCGGCATCCTGGCGGTGATCGCCGGGGAGGTGCAGGCCGGCTGCTACAATATCCCGACCGTGCTGAGCCAGATCCGCGCCGGGGAGCTGCGCGCGCTGGCCGTCACCTCCGCCGGGCGCAGCGAATTCCTGCCGGAGGTGCCGAGCCTGCAGGAGGCCGGCCTGGCGGGCTATGAGCTGACCACCTGGATGGGCCTGGCCCTGCCCGCCGGCGCCCCCCAGCCGGTGGTGGCGCGGCTGGCGGCGGAGACGGACCGCGCGCTGGCGGATGACGCGGTCTGGGCCCGGCTGCGCCAGCAGGGGTTCGAACGCATCCCCCGCATGGACCCACCCACCTTCGCCCGCTTCCTGGAGGCCGACCTGGCGAAGTGGCAACCCATCTTCGCCGCGGCCGGCACCCGGGCGGACTGAGCGCGATCAGTCGAACATCATCCCCGGCAGCCACAGTGCGATGCCGGGGAAGGCGATCAGCAGCAGGGTCAGCAGGATCATCACGCCCAGGAAGGGCAGGGTGCCCTGGATGACCTCGCCCACCGAGCCGCCGCGCCGGAGGCCCTGCACGACATAAAGGTTCATGCCCACCGGCGGCGTGATCAGCGCGATCTCGCACATGATGACCAGGAAGATGCCGAACCAGACCGGATCGACGCCGAGCGCCACGACGATGGGGAAGACGATGGGAATCGTGCCCACCATCATCGACAGCGTCTCCAGGAAGCAGCCGAGGATCAGGTAGAAGACGAAGAGCACGAACAGGATGCCGATGGGGCCCACGCCGAGCGAGGTGACGAAGGAGGACAGCGCCTGCGGCACACCGAGGATGCCGAGCACGAAGTTCAGGTAGAAGGCGGCGGCGACGATCAGCACGATCATGGACGTCACGGTCACCGTCGTCTCGAAGCAGGCATGCAGCATCGAAAGCTTGAACCGCCCGTAGAACATCGACAGCAGGAAGGCGAAGACCACGCCCACCGCCGCGCTTTCCGTGGGCGTCGCCCAGCCGGCATAGATGCTGCCCATCACCACGACGAACAGCGAAACCGGCGCCGCCAGCCCGCCGAGTGCGCGCAGCCTTTCGCCGATCGGCAGGCGCGGCTCCGGCGCGCCGGCGAGCGCCGGCCTCCACAGGCACAGCACCGCCGTCATCGCCATGAACAGCGCCGTCAGCAGCAGCCCCGGCACCACGCCCGCGGCATAGAGCTGCCCGACCGAGGTATTGGTCATGGCGCCATAGATGATCATGTTGATGGAGGGCGGGATCAGGATGCCGAGCGTCGACCCCGCCGCGATGGTGCCCAGCACCAGCCGCGCATCGTAGCGCCGGTCCGCGAAGGTGGGCAGCGCCACCGTGCCGATGGTGGCCGCGGTGGCGACGGAGGAGCCGGAGACGGCGGCGAACAGCGCGCAGGCGCCGATATTGGTGTGCAGCAGCCCGCCCGGCAGCGGCCCCAGCCAGACCGACAGCGCCTTGTACATGCGGTCCGTCGCACCGCCGCGCACCAGCAATTCGCCCAGCAGCACGAAAAGCGGCACGGCGAGCATGGTGAAACTGTCAGTCGCCCCCCAGAACTGCGTGCCGATGGCATTGATCACGGGACCGCCGAGATAGAGATCCGCCCCCAGCAGCGCGATGGCGCCCATCACCACGCCGATATGCAGGCCGGTGAACATCAGCGCCAGCATCAGCGCGAAGCCGATGGCGGCCTGGGCGATTCCGAAGCCGCTCATCGTGCGGCCTCGCCGCTCGTCTCGGCTGCGATTTCCTCATCCACCGTGGGCGGGCCGTACCAGGCATCCACCTCCCGCAGCCGGCCGCGCAGCAGCAGCGTGGCGGCATGCAGGGCGAGCACCGCCGCCACCAGACCGAACAGCGCGAGTCCCGCGAACCAGATGCCCTGCGGAATCCAGAGCGGCACCTGCAGCGGGCTGGTGGAGACGGACATGAAATCGATGCTGTCGGCCACCTCGGCCCAGGCGCGCCAGGCGACGAAGCCGGCAAAGGCGGCGATGGCGATGGCGGCGAAGACATGCGCCGCGGCGCGCGGCCAGGCGGAGAGCCGCACCAGGAACAGGTCGATCCGCGTATGCCGCCGGGTGAGCAGCGTATGGGCGAAGCCGAAGGCGCTGAGCCCCGCGAGCGTATAGCCGCCGATCTCATCCGTGCCCTGCAGCGACACGCCCAGATAGCGCCGCGCCACCAGGTCCGCGCAGACCAGCAGGCTGTAGCCGAGCAGCCACCAGCCGCAGAGCAGGATGAAAAGACGTGTCACCGGCAGGATCCGCCGCGCGACGGGATTGCCGGCGGCCATGCGATCGCCGGGCGAGGAGAGGGTGGAGGCCATGAACACCTGCTGCAAGGGTGTCCCGGCCAAGCAACTTCGGTGCCACCCGCCAGGCCCTTCCGGGTTGACGTCGCCGCCCCCGCCGCCGAGGCTGACCGCATGACAGGATCCGACGCCATCTTCGCGCCTGGCTTCCGCGAGACCCCCTATTGGTGGGAGGCCGCGCCCCCCGCGCCGGGCATGGCGGCGCTGCCCGAGACCGCGGAGGTGCTGGTGGTCGGCGGCGGCATCGCCGGCCTGTCGACGGCGCTGGAGCTCGGCCGCAACGGCGTGAAGGCGCTGGTGATCGACCGCGAGACGATCGGCTGGGGCGCCTCCTCCCGCAATGGCGGCGCGCTGTCCGGCGCGGGCAGCCTGGGCAAGGTGCGCGCCGACCTGGCCGAGGCCTTCGGCGCCCAGCTGGTCGCCGAGATGGTGGAGGAAGGCGAGGCCGCCTATGAGGAATTCGCCACGCTGATCGCGCGCGAAAATCTCACTTGTGATTTCGTCCGCAGCGGCCGCTTTGTGGGCGCGCATGCACCCAGGGCCATGGAGGGGCTGAAGCGCCGCGCCGAGATGCTGAACGCCGCGACCGGCGCGGAGGAAGCCTTCGTCGTGCCGCGCGGCGCTGTGGCGGAGGAGATCGCGACCGCCAAATACCATGGTGGCATGGTGATGCTGCGCGCCGGCGGGCTGCATCCCGCCAAGTATGTGCGCTCCCTCGCCGAGGCCGCGATGCGGCACGGCGCCAGCCTCGTCTCCGGCGTCTCGCTGCAATCCTACGCGCGGCAGCCGGATGGCAGCTTCCTCGTCACCACCGACAAGGGACGCATCGCCGCCAAGAACATGATGCTGGCGACGAATGGCTATACCGGCGCGGCCACACCCTGGTTTCGCCGCCGCCTGATCCCCGTTGCCAGCTACATGATCGCGACGGAGGAGCTGGGCGAGGACCGCGTGCGCCGTGCGCTGCCGAAGCTGCGCGTCTATGGCGATACCAAGAAGATCCTCTACTATTTCCGCCCCTCGCCGGATCATCGCCGCATCCTCTTCGGCGGCCGCGCCAGCTTCGTGCAGACGGATCCCCGAAAGGCGGCGGCGACGCTGCACCGCTTCCTGGTGGACCTGATCCCGGATCTCGCCGGCGTGCGCATCACCCATGGCTGGAAGGGCAATGTCGCCTTCGCCTTCGACATGATGCCGCATGTCGGCATCCAGGACGGCGTGCATTACGCGCTGGCCTGCAATGGCAGCGGCGTGGTGGGGATGACGCATTTCGGCCGCGTCGCCGCGCAGCAGATTTTGGGCGGGTCCAACCGTGTCTCCGCCTTCGCCCGGCTGAGTTTTCCGACCCGGCCCTTCTACACGGGCCAGCCCTGGTTCATGCCCTTCGTGGGCACCGCCTATCAATTGCGCGACCGGCTGGATGGCTGGCGCGTCACCAAAGGAGGCGTCTGATGCGGTCCAAAACCTGGTCCCGGCTGCTCGCGCTCGCAGCCCTCTGCCTGCCGCTCGCGGCGCCGGCCGGCGCGCAGACGCTGACCATGGCAGTGCAATCCACCTTCGGCATCGATCCGCATTTCTTCTTCAACGGCCCGAACATGGCGGCCGCGCGCCACATCTACGACACGGTGATCAGCCGCGACGAGAACAGCCGCCAGGTGCCCGGCGCGGTGGAAAGCTGGCGCGCGGTGGAACCCACGATCTGGGAGCTGAAGCTGCGCCCCGGCGTGACCTTCCACGATGGCTCGCCTTTCACGGCGGAGGACATCGCCTTCTCCATCGCCCGCATCCCGAATGTGCCGGGCAATATCGGCCCCTATACGATCAACCTGCGCACCATCGACCGCGTCGAGATCCTCGATCCGCTGACCGTGCGGCTGCATACCAGCGAGCCGAATCCGCTCATCCCTGGCCAGCTCACCAATGTTTTCATCGTCTCCGCCCGCGCCGCGGCGCAGGCGAGCACGGAGGATTTCAACCGCGGCCGCGCGGCCATCGGCACCGGCCCCTATCGCGTGGTGGGCAATGGCGTCTCGCCCTCCGGCATGCGGCTGCAGCGCAGCGAGAGCTACTACGGCACGCGCCCGGCCTGGGCGGAGGTGGATGTGCGCGTCATCGCCAGTGATGCCGCGCGCCTGGCCGGTCTGCTCGCCGGCGACTACGACCTGATCGAGGATGTGCCGCTGACCGACCTGGCGCGGCTGCGGCGCGAGGGCCGCGTGAACATCGCCAGCCGTCCGACCGACCGCATCATGTACCTGTCGCTGAACGTGGCGACGGATCCCCTGCCGCTTGCGGTGGATGGCAATGGCCAGCCGCTGCCGGTGAACCCGCTCTCCGATGTCCGCGTGCGCCGCGCGCTTTCCATGGCGATCGACCGCACGGCGCTGGTGGAGCGCATCATGGAAGGCCAGGCCGTCGCCTCCGCCCAGCTGACGCCCGAGGGTTTCGGCGGCTACGACCCGGCGGTGCGCGTGGCGCCCGCCGATGTCGCGGGCGCGCGGCGGCTGCTGGCGGAGGCAGGCTTCCCGGATGGCTTCGGCCTGACCATCTCCTGCTCCAACGACCGCTATGTGAACGATGCGCGCATCTGCCAGGCGGTAGGCCAGATGCTGTCCCGCGCCGGGCTGAAGATGACGGTGGATGTCACGCCCAGCACGGTCTTCTTCCCGCGCATCCGCCCCAATCGCGTGCTGCTGCCGATGCATTTCGTCGGCCGGTCCTTCTCCTCCGGCGACGCCACCTATGTGCTCTCCACCTCCTTCCACACGCGCGACGTGCCCCGAAACCTGGGCGGTGCGAACCGCAGCGGCTTCAGCGATCCGGCGGTGGACGCCGTGGTGCGGGAGGTGATGGTGCGGATGGATGAGGGGCGGGAGGCCGCGGTGCGCCAGGCGATGCACCAGGTGCAGGACCTGCATGTGCAGATCCCGCTCTATGTGCAGATGTCCGCCATCGGCACGCGGCGCGGCATCACCTATACCCCGCGGATGGATGAGCAGGTGGTCGCCGTCCACGCCCGCCCCGCCCCGTGATGACGGGCCGCCCCACCCTCTACGGCACGCGCCACGCCGTCTCCGCCGGCCACTACCTGGCCACCGCGGCGGGGCATGCGGTGCTGGAGGCGGGGGGCAATGCCATCGATGCGGGCGTGGCCGCCGGCATCACGCTGGGCGTGGTGCAGTCCGATATCGTGAATGTCGCCGGCGTCGCGCCCATCATCCTGCGGACCGCGGCGGGCGAGGTGGAGACCATCGCCGGCCTGGGCCATTGGCCGAAGTCCATCCCCGCCGATCTCTTCCTGCGCGAGCATGGAGGAAAAATGCCGCCGGGGGTGCTGCGCACGGTGGTGCCGGCGGCGCCCGATGCCTGGATCACCGCGCTGCAGCGCCACGGCAGCATGACCTTCGGCGAGGTCGCCGCCGCCGCCATCCGCCATGCGCGTGATGGTTTCGCGATGCACCCGACCATGGCGAAGAACCTGGTCCAGAAATTCGAGTCCTACGCCCGCTGGCCGAGCACGGCCGCGATCTACCTGCCTGGCGGGCGTGCGCCGGCCGTCGGCGAGAAATTCGTGCAGACGGATCTCGCCGCCATGCTGAGCCACATGGTGGATGAGGAAGCCGCCGCCGGTGGCGATCGCGCGCAGGGCCTCGCCGCTGCCCATGCCGCCTTCTACCGGGGCGACATCGCCGCCAAGGTCGTCGCCTTCCAGCGGGACCAGGGCGGCTATCTCTCGCGCGAGGACCTCGCCAATTTCCGCAGCCGCATCGAGCCCGCGCTCACGCGCCTCTGGCGTGGCCACGCCATCTCCACCTGCGGCCCCTGGTGCCAGGGCCCCGCGCTGCTGGAGGCGCTGCTGATCGCCGAGCGCATCGGTTTTTCGGGACTGGCGCACAACAGCGCCGAGTATCTGCATGTGATCGCGGAGGCGCTGAAGGCCGCGCTGGCCGATCGCGAATACCATTTTGGCGATCCGGCGACGGTCGATGTGCCGCTCGACCAGCTGCTGTCCGCGACGCATGTCGCCGCCCGCGCCGCCGCCTTCCGCGCCGACGCCGCCTGCCCGGACATGCCGCCGCCGCTGATCGGCAATGGCACCGAATTGCCGCCACCCATGCGCGAAAAACCGCCGGAGGTGGAGGCCGATACCTCCTATGTCTGCGTCGTCGATCGCTGGGGCAATGCCTTCAGCGCCACGCCCTCCGACGGATCCTGGAATGCGCCGGTGGTGCCGGGCCTCGGCATCGTGCCTTCCGCGCGCGGATCGCAGAGCCGCGTCGATCCCGCGCATCCCTGCGGCGTGGCGCCGGGCAAGCGCCCGCGCCTCACGCCCAACCCCGCGCTCGCCGTGCTGGCCGATGGCGGCGTCATGCCCTTCGGCACGCCGGGCGGCGATGTGCAGGTGCAGTCCATGCTGCAGGTGCTGCTGAACGTGCTGCATTTCGGCATGGAGGTGCAGGAGGCGATCGAGGCACCGCGCATCGCGACCTATGCCTTCCCCTCCTCCTTCGCGCCCTTCGAGTATTTCCCGCGCAAGCTCGCCGTCGAATCGCGCATCCCCGCCGAAACGCGCGCCGCGCTGGCGGCGCTGGGGCATGAGATCCAGGCCTGGCCCGACTGGGCCTATGCCGCTGGCAGCGTCGAGGCGATCCGCACCGATCCCATGACGGGCCTGATGGCCGCCGGCGCCGATCCCCGGCGCCCGGCCTATGCGATCGCCAGCTGAAGCGGCGCCACCGCCGCCAGCAGCGCCTGCGCCACCGCCAGCCGTTCCGCCGCCGTGCCGCTCGCCTGGCGCAGCAGCAGCCGGCCCTTCGAAAGTTCCAGCGTGGCGGGCGGCTCGGCGGGCGCCTGCCGCGGTGTCGCCGCCGCCGCCGCCGGCCCCACCTCCAGCCGCGCGATTCCGAGGCGCCGGCAATCGATGGAAAGCCGCACCAGCGCGAACAGGTTCTGCAAGGGCTCCGGCGGCGCGCCGAAGCGGTCCTCCATCTCATCCTCCAGCGCATCCACCGCCGCCGCATCGCCCTCCCGCAGCATGCGGCTGAGCCGCGCATGGACGTCGACGCGCAGCGCCTCCTCCGGCACATGCGCCTCCGGCACGAAGGCATCCACGCCGAGCGCCAGGGCCGGGCTCCAGATCTCCGGCGGCGTTTCCCCCCGCGCCACGGCCAGGGCGCGGTCCATCAGGTGGCGGTACAGCTCCATCCCCACCAGCTTCACATGCCCGGCTTGCGCCTCCCCCAGCAATTCGCCGGCGCCGCGCAGATCCAGGTCGCGCAGGCTGATGGCGAAGCCGGCGCCGACGCGGTCCAGCGCCTCCAGCGTGCGCAGCCGGCCCTCGGTGGTGGCGGAAATCCGCTGCGCCGGATCGGTCAGCAGATAGATCGCACCACGGTCCCGCCCGCGCCCGACGCGGCCGCGCAGCTGGTGCAGCTGCGACAGGCCGAAGCGGTCGGCGCGCCAGACCAGCATGGTATTGGCGCGCGGCACATCGAGCCCCGCCTCGACGATGTTGGTCGAGAGCAGCACATCCGCCCCGCCCTCGGCGAAGCGCAACATCGCCTCGTCCACCTCCGCCGCCGGCAGGCCGCCATGCGCCACGATGAGGGTCAGATCCGGCACCAGCGCCGCGATGCGCCGGCGCAGCGGGTCGATATCCTCGATGCGCGGGCAGACGACGAAACTCTGCCCGCCGCGCCGCGCCTCCCGCCGCAGGGCCTGGGCCAGCAGCGCATCATCCGGCGTGGCGCGCAGCGTGCGCACGGGCTGGCGCCGCGCGGGGGCGGTGGCGATCACGCTCAGCTCCCGCAGCCCGACCAGCGCGGCCTGCAGCGTGCGCGGAATCGGCGTGGCGGTCAGCGTCAGCACATGCGGCGCGCCGGCGTCACGCAACTTCCGAAGTTGCGCCTTCTGCCGCGCGCCGAAACGCTGTTCCTCGTCGATCATCAGCAGCGACAGGTCGGCGAAGCGGACGGCGCTTGCGGCCAGCGCCTGGGTGCCGATGGCGATCGCCACCTCGCCCGCCGCGATGGCGGCGCGGATCGCCCGCGCCTCGGCCGGCGGCGTCAGGCGGGACAGCGCCTCCACGCGCAGGCCGGTGCCGGCGAAGCGGCGGCGGAAGCTCTCCAGATGCTGGCGCACCAGCACCGTGGTGGGCGCCAGCAGCGCCACCTGATGGCCGGCCAGCGCGGCGATGGCGGCGGCCCGCAACGCGACCTCCGTCTTGCCGAAGCCGACATCGCCGCAGACCAGCCGGTCCATCGGCCGACCGCTTTCCAGATCCGCCCGCACCGCCGCCACCGCCGCCGCCTGGTCCGGCGTCAGCTCATGGGGGAAGCGCGCGAAGACCCTTGCGAGCGCCTCGGCCGGGGCCTTGAGCACCGGCGCCTTGGCCTGGCGCCGCGCCTGCACGGCAACCAGCAGGGCGCGCGCCGTCTCCGCCACCGCGGCCTCGGCCTCCGCCCGGCGCTTCGGCCAGCTCTCGCTGCCCAGCCGGTCCAGGCTGAGGCCCGTGGTCTCCGCGCCATAGCGCCACAGCCGGTCCAGCTCGTCGAAGGGCACCAGCTGCGCCGCATCGGCGTAATCGAGTTTCAGGCAGTCGAGGCAGGCGGCGCCGGTCTCCACCGATTGCACGCCGCGCAGCGCGCCCAGCCCGTGCTCGGCATGGATCACCGCATCCCCCGGCTGCAGGCTGGCGAAGGTGAAGGCGGAAAGCGGATCGGCGGCCGGGCCGCGCGGCGCCTCGGCCGGCGCGCGGATGTGGCGCAGCGGCAGCACCACCGCCTCCGGCGCCGCGATGCCCGGCAGGTCGGCCGGCGCTGGCAGGATGGCCAGGCTGCCGGGCGGCAGGGCCAGCAGCGCCGGCCAATCCGCCACCGGCTGCGCGGGCAGGCCCAGCGCCTGCGCCAGCCGGGCGCCGACCCGCCGCAGACCGCTGCCGGGCACGCCCGCCACGGCCAGGCGGGCACCGCCTTCCAGCAGCGCGCGGGCATGCGCCAGAAGCGCGGAATCCGGCTGGCGGCTGAAATCGGGAAGGGGGTTTGGCGGGTCTTCGGGCGCCGCCAGCTGCGCTGGCTTGCGGCCAGCCAGCGCGGCCTGCCAGCCCGCCTCATCCAGGTGCAGGGCCTCGGCCGGGGGCAGCGGCGCCGCATCGGCGGGGCGCAGGGCAGCCTGGCCGCGGAACCCTTCCGCCACCTCCGCCCGGCGGCGCGCCAGCGCCTCCTCCGCCCCGGCATCCAGGATCACCGCGGCCTCCGGCCACAGCGCGAGCGGCGCCACCAGATCGTCGCGGAAGGCGGCGAGCGCGTGTTCCAGCCCGGGTGGCCGCGCCTCCAGCAGCGGATGGCCGGGCGGCAGCACGAGTTCGGAGGCCGGATGCACCACCAGTTCCGCCTCCGCCGCCTCCTGGCTGCGCTGGGTGACAATGTCGTAGCGATGGATGCCGAGCAGCCGCCCGGCCTCGTGCCGCAGCCGCAGGGCCAGCGGGTCCTCGTTGCCGGCCGGCGTCACGTCGATGACGCTGCCGCGCAACGCGACCTCGCCGGGGTCGTCGACGCGGTCATCCAGCACATAGCCCAGCCGCAACAGGTTTTCGCGAAGCGCCTCCACCGCCAGCACGTCACCGGCCTGCAACCGCAAGGACAGGGCGGGATCGGGCCGTGGCAGGCGCTGCGCCAGCGCCTCGACGGACCCGATCAGCAGCCCGGCGGTGCCGCCCGAGGCCAGCGCGGCGGCAACGGCCACGCGCTGGCCCATCACGGCGCGGGAGGGCGAGACGCGGTCATAGGGCAGGCAGTCCCAGGCCGGCAGCAGCCGCACCGCCATGCCCGACGGCGCCAGGGCGCGGGCGGCGTTGTAGAGCCGCCGGGCACGACCTTCGCTGCGCGCGACGAAGATCAGCCCCGCGGCCGCCCGCTGAACCAGCCGCGCGGCCAGCAGCCCCTCCGGTTCCGCGCAGGGCATCGCCGGGTCATCCAGGCCTTCCGTATCGCGCATCCGCGGTCCCATCCCCAAGGCTGGGGCAGCGCGCGGCGCGGGGCGCGGTTCCGCTGGCCCTCCGCAAGGCGGCGTGAGGCGGGATGTCAGAACTCCCGCAGATTGTCCCGGAACTGCGCATGGGCATAGGCGCGCCGCGCCAGGCCGCGCGCCTGCAGCGCCGGCACCAGCCCATCCGCGATCTCCGCCACGCTGCGCCGGCTGACATCGCCGAGCGAGAGCAGGAAGCCGTCGCCGCCCACCTCCTGCATCGCCTCCGCCATTTGCGCGGCCACCGCATCCGGCGTGCCGGTCAGCTCCACCGATCCGGGCGTGCCGCGATAGGCCATCATGGCATCGCGCAGGCTGCGCTTGCCGGCGACGCGCTTGAAGTCGTCCAGCGACTGCTGGTGGCCATTGGTGCGCAGGTCCAGCTGGTCCACCGGCGTATCCAGGTCGTATTTCCCGAAGTCGATATTCGTGATCTTGCCGAAATGCGCGAGGAACAGCGGCACCTGCGCCTCCGCCCGCGCCAGCCGCTGGCGCTTGCGCAGCTGCGCTTCCTCCATGGTCTCCCCCAGCGTCGGCGCCACCAGGAACAGGATCTTGATGTCATCCGGATTGCGCCACTGCGCGACCGCACTGGCGCGCACGTCCTCGCGATAGGCGCGCATGGCGGCCACGCCCTTCACGCTGGCCACCACCGTATCCGCATGCAGCGCCGCGAAGCGCTTGCCGCGCCCGCTGCCGCCGGCCTGGGCGATGACGGGGCGGCCCTGCACGCAGGGGCCGGAATTCAGCGGGCCGCGCGTGCGGAACCACTTGCCCTCGAAATTCGCGGCATGGACCTTGGTATGGTCCACCAGCACGCCGCTTTCGGTATCCGCCAGGATGGCGCCGGGTTCCCAGCTGTCCCACAGCGCATTCACCGCGGCCATGTATTCATCGGCCATGTCGTAGCGCAGGTCGTGTTCCGGCATGCCCGGCATGCCGTAGTTCATCGCCGCATAGTCGCTGCTGCCGGTCACCATGTTCCAGCCGATGCGGCCGGCGGAGACCTGGTCCAGCGTCGCCACCAGGCGGGCCAGCAGATAGGGCGGATAGGCGAAGGTGGACAGCGTCGGCACGATGCCGATGCGGCTGGTGGCCGCCGCCATCAGCGTCGCGATCACGCTCGGGTCCTGGCGCGGCACGGACAGGCCATTGGCCAGGTAGATCTCGCGCGACCCGCCAAAGCTTTCGCCGACATAGGAACTGTCCTCGATCAGCACATAGTCGAAGCAGGCGCGTTCCAGCGCGCGGGCGATGTCGCAGAACAGCTCGGGCACCCGCCAGTCGCGGCCGATCGCGCCGGTCCAGGGCTCGCCCCAGGCCTGGACGGAGGAGCCTTGCAGGAACCAGCCGAGATGGAAGGGCTTTGGCATGGGCGCGGGATCTCTCGTGGAAGGGAAGGGGTCAGGCGGCCGCGAGGTTCTCGCGCAGGGTGCGGCCCGAATACGCGGTGCGGAACAGGCCGCGCCGCTGCAATTCCGGCACCACCAGGCGGCCGAAATCCTCGAACATGCGCGGGAAGACGGTGGGGAAGACCACGAAGCCGTCGCAGGCGCCGGCGCTGAACCAGGCCTCCATCTCATCCGCGATGTCGCTGGCGGTGCCGACCATCAGGTTGCGCGGCCGGGCCGCGGCCTCGGCGAAGCTGAGGCCTTCCTTGCGCATCAATTGCAGCACGCGGTCCTGGGATCCCGTGATGCCCTGGTGGCCCTGCGCCGCCGCCACCGCCTCCGCCGTGCGGTGCTGCGAGAGATCGGCGCCCAGCAGCGCGGAATGCAGCATGGTCTGCGCCTCCGGCTCGATCAGCGATTGCAGATAGGCCGCCTTCTCCCGCGCGATGGCCGCCGTCTCGCCCACCACCACGGCGATGCCGGGCAGCACCTTGCAGGCCTCCGGCGCGCGGCCCTGGCCTGCGACCCGCGCGCGGATATCCGCGCGGAAGGCCAGGCCATCCGCCTGGCTGTGCGGCGTGCAGAAGACCAGCTCCGCCCAGCGCGCCGCGAAATCCCGCCCGCGGTCGGAGGCCCCGGCCTGCAGCAGCACCGGCCTTCCCTGCGGCGAGCGCGGCAGGCTGAGCGGGCCGCGCGTGCGGACCCATTCGCCTTCGTAATTCGCGTAGCGCACCTTGGACGGGTCGATGAAGACGCCGGCCTCCCGGTCCATCACGAAGGCATCCGCATCCCAGCAGTTCCACAGCGCGTCGCAGGCCTCCAGCACCTCATCCGCACGGTCGTAGCGCTGCGCCTTGGGCGGGATTCCCGCCATGCCCAGGTTGCGCGCCTCGAGGTCGGTGGCGGAGGTCACGACGTTCCAGGCGGCGCGCCCGCCCGTCAGCAGGTCCAGCGAGGCCAGGCTGCGCGCCAGGTGGTAGGGATGCTGGAAGGTGGTGGAGAGCGTGGCGCCGAGGCCGAGGTGCTGCGTCACGCGACCCATCACCGGCAGCACCGTCAGCGGGTCCAGGTAGCTGATCTGCCCGCCCTTGCGCAGATAGGCGTCGAAATTGCCGCCATGGATATCGGGCAGGCCCAGCAGGTCGGCGAAGAAGCAGGCGTCGAAGCAGGCCTCCTCCAGCACGCGGGCGATATGCTCGTAGCGTTCCGGCCGGAGGATGTCGTGCAGCGCGGCCTCCGGGTGCCGCCAGCCGCCCGGATGGTTGGCGGTCGGTCCCGTCTTGAGATAGGCCACCAGATGCATCCGCCGCTGCGTCATGGCGCGGACGGATCCCGGGGCTGGCGGGCGGCGGAACGGGGCATGCAACCTCCACGAGAAGCCACCGCGGGGGCCACGGACGGCGGGCGGTCGGGCGTGGGATTGTTCTGGCGCTTGGCGGCCAGCATGGCGGGGTGGCCGGCATGGCGCAAGCGGGGCTACCGCGCCGCGCCGCTTCGCCGCACTCTGCGCGCGGGCGCGACGGAATGGGGATGCCAATGGCGGGATCGGTGCTGGTGCTGGGGGCCGGGATGGTCGGCGTCTCCGTCGCGCTGCATCTGCGGAAGCGCGGCCGGCAGGTGGTGCTGCTGGACCGCCAGGCGCCGGGGGAGGGGGCGAGCTTCGGCAATGGCGGCCTGATCCAGCGCGAGGCCGTCTTCCCGCATCCCTTCCCGCGCAAGCTCTCCGAGATCCTGCGCATCGCCGGCAACCGGTCGGTCGATGCCGTCTACCATCCCCGGGCGCTGCCGGGCCTCGCCTGGCCGCTGCTGCGCTACTGGTGGCATTCCGCGCCGGACCGCTATGCCCAGGCGGTCGCCGGCCATGCGGCACTGATCGCCACCTGCCTGGATGAACACCTGGCTCTGGCGCAGGGCACGCCCGCCATGGCGCTGCTGCGGCCGATCGGCTGGATGCGCCTCTATGCCACGCCGCAGCAGATGGAGGCGGCGCTGGCGGAGGCGGCGCGCGCGCAGCGCGAGCGCGGCGTGAATTTTGCGGCGCTGGACAGCCAGGCGCTGGCGGCGGCGGAGCCGCATCTGCAGGTTCCGCGCGCCGGCGCCATCCACTGGACCGACCCGCTCTCGGTCAGCGACCCGCAGGCGCTGACGCTGGCCTATGCGGCGCAGTTCGAAGCCGCGGGCGGGCAGATCCTGCGCGGCGATGCGACCACCCTCGCGCGCCACGGCGCCGGCTGGCGTGTCACCACGCCGCAGGGGCCGGTGGAGGCGGCGGAGGTCGTCATCGCGCTCGGCGCCGCGGCCGGGACGGTGACGCGCCGCCTGGGCTATGCCCCGCCGCTCTTCGGCAAGCGCGGCTACCACATGCACTACCGCCTGCGCGGCAATGCCGTGCTGCACCGCCCCATCCTGGATACGCAGAGCGGCTTCCTGCTGGCGCCCATGCGTGCCGGCGTGCGGCTGACAACCGGCGCGGAATTCGCCGTGGCCGAGGCGCCGCCCACACCCGTGCAACTGGCGCGGGCGGAGCCGCTGGCGCAGCGCCTGCTGCCGCTGGAGGGGCGCGTCGATGAAGTGCCCTGGATGGGCGTGCGGCCCTGCACGCCGGACATGCTGCCGATCATCGGCCCGTTGCCCGGCCAGGCGGGGGCCTGGTGCGCCTTCGGCCATGCCCACCAGGGCCTGACCCTGGGCCCGAGCACGGGCCGTCTGCTGGCGGAGATGATGGAGGGCGCGCCGCCCTTCCTGCCGCCGGCGCCCTATCGGCCGGAGCGCTTCGGCTGACGCCTGGCCCAGCTCCAGCGTCGCCCGTCACGTCAGGAATTGTCTCGAAAGGTCGTGCCGGGCCGTAATGCGATGAAATCGGTTTGGCTACAATAAACGACAGAAGCTGGTCCCACAGCGGCCGCCCGGTCGCCTATCATCAGGCACCTGATGCGGGTTGAGCCCGATGCCTTGGCGTCGTCCCCGCGGCGACTCCCGCTGCCTGAAACCCAATCTGGCGGTCCCCCAGGGGCAGCCCGGTGCGGCACCGCGGCGCCAGGCGTCTCAGCACGCATTTTCCTGTGCCTGCATTGGCGTCCAGCCGGGGCGCCGTGCCCTCATGGTTTGCGTCGAGTTGCTGGCGCGCGTCGGAGACTGTCGAGATGAGCGGTGAATTCATTACGGGTGACGACAGCAACGAATCGATCCCCGGCTCGGCGTTCGACGACACGATCGCAAGCTTTGGCGGCAACGATACGCTGTCCGGGCTGACGGGCGCCGACGTCCTGGAAGGCGGGGCGGGCAACGACAGCATGGCGGGTGACGATGGAGATGACTATCTCGTCGGCGGCAACGAGAACGACTCCGTGGTCGGTGACAACGACACGCTGGATGGCGGCGCCGGCAATGACGCCCTCCAGGGCGGCCATGGCGCCGATAGCCTGTTCGGTGGAACCGGCAATGACGAACTCAACGGCGGCATCGGTGCCGATTGGCTGGATGGCGGCGAGGGCGCCCTTGACCTTCTGATCTACTACGACTCCGAGGATGCCATATCGGTGGACCTCGGCAGTGGCGTGGTCAGCGGTGGCGAGGCCACGGGCGACACGATCAGCGGCTTCGAAGGGATCGTGGCGACCTATGCCGACGATACGCTGCTGGGTGATGGCAGCGACAACTTCCTGGCTGGCATGGACGGGGACGACACCCTCTCCGGCGGGGCGGGTGCGGATACGCTGCTCGGCGGCGCCGGCGCCGATACGCTGGTGGGTGGGGCCGGTGCCGATTTCCTCCAGGGCTATGACGAGGGCGTACCGGACGAGAACATCGACGTCGTCGACTACAGCGCCTCCGGCAGCGCCGTCACGGTCTCGCTGGAAACCGGAACGGCCACCGGCGGCGATGCCGAAGGCGACACGCTGATCGACATCCAGGTCATCATCGGCTCCAACCACGACGACTCGCTGACGGGTATGGGAGAGGGCCAGACGCTGCAGGGCGGCCTGGGGAACGACACGCTGACCTCCGGCGGGGCGAGCGACGTGCTCGTCGGCGGGATGGGCAACGATACCTACACCATCGGCACCAGTGGCGGAACGGTGGTGGAAGCGGCCGGCGAGGGGACCGATACGGTCAATGTCTCGGCTGCCACCTATACGCTCGGCGCGGATCTGGAGAATGCCCTCGGCACCGGCACCGCGCAGGCGCTGACCGGCAATGCGCTGGACAACGCGATCACGGCGACCGCGGGCGCCAATACGCTATCGGGCGGCAATGGCGCGGATACGCTGACGGGCGGCACCGACAACGACCTGCTGATCGGCGGCGACGGTGCGGACAGCCTGGTGGGCGGTCAGGGTGACGATACGCTGGTGGGCGGATTGGGCAACGACACCCTCGATGGCGGCGCCGGATTCGACCTGGTTGACTACACAGCCTCCTCCACGGGCGTCTTCATCAACCTCGCCACCGTCCCGCCGCTGACCAGCTTTGGCGATGCGGCAGGCGATTCCATCGGCAGCGTCGAGGGTGTCATCGGATCGACGCAGGGCGACTCGCTGTACGGCGGGAGCAACGCCGACTTTCTCAGCGGCGGTAATGGTGCCGATACGATCCAGGGCGGGCTGGGCGCGGATACGCTCATCGGTGGCGACGGCATCGACCAGCTCCGCTACGCGAGCATCAGCACTGCCGTGTCGATCAACCTCGCCACGGGTGAAGGTGGTGGCTACGCCGCGGACGATTCCTTCTCGGGCTTCGAGAATGTCCTGGGTGGCAACGGCGCCGATACGCTGATCGGCGATACCGGCGCCAATGAGCTGAGCGGCAAGGACGGCAACGACGTATTGGCGGGCGGCGCAGGCACGGATACGCTCTCGGGCGGCGCCGGCAACGACACAGCCGATTACAGCGCTTCCACCGCCGCGGTCACCATCTCTCTCGCCACGGGCGCTGGCAGCGGCGGCACCGCCGCGGGCGACAGCCTGGTCGGGATCGAGATCCTCATCGGCTCCGGCAATGCCGATAGCCTGGTGGGCAGCTCGGCGGCCGATACGCTGGTCGGCGGTGAGGATAACGATACCCTGGCCGGCGGCGAAGGCGCCGACGCGCTGGATGGCGGTGACGGCGACGATACCCTGATCGGCGGCGCGGGCTCCGATGCGCTGGATGGCGGCGCAGGCTACGACGAGGCCAACTACGCCACCTCCTCCGCCGGCATCCACATCGACCTTGCCGATCAAAGCCTCGCCGGCGGCGATGCGGAGGGCGACGGCTTCTCCGGCATCGAGGTCTGGGTGGGATCGGCCCATGCCGACACGCTGAGTGGGGACATCGAGGACAACCGGTTCCTCGCCGGGGAGGGCAACGATACGCTGACGGGCCTGGAGGGCGAGGACTCGCTGGAAGGCGGGCTTGGCGACGACAGCATCGCCGGTGGCAATGACGACGACTATCTCCTCGGCAACGATGGGAACGACACCATCCTGGGCGGTGCCGGCGACGACACCATCTCCGGCGATCCGGGCGCGGACAACATCGACGGTGGCGTTGGCGAGGACATCCTCATCTATAACACGTCCCAGCAGGCGATTGGGATCGACCTTCAGGCAGGCCTTGCCAATGGCGGCGATGCGGCCGGCGATGTCATCCAGGGGATCGAACACCTTGTCGCCACCTATATCAACGACACGATTGCGGGCGATTCCGCCGACAACCGGTTCCTCGGCCTGGATGGCGACGACCTGCTTGAAGGCCGGGATGGCGCGGATACCCTGATCGGCGGCTACGGGGCCGATACGCTGGTGGGTGGCGCCGGCGCCGATGTGCTGCGCGGCGGGGATGGCGAGGATCCCGATGCGGATATCGACGTCGTCGACTACAGCGCCTCCGGCAGCGCCGTCACAGTCTCCCTGGCGGATGGTACGGCCTCGGGCGGCGATGCCGAGGGCGATACGCTCAGCGACATCCAAATGGTGGTCGGCAGTGCCTTTGCCGATACGCTGCTCGGCGGTGACGGCGACGATAGCCTGACCGGCGGCGGCGGCAACGACAGCCTGTCCGGAGCCAGCGGCAGCGATACCCTGGCCGGCGGCGGCGGCAACGATACGCTGGTCGGCGGCAGCGGCTTCGACCTGCTCGACTACAGCAGATCCGCCGCCGGCATTTACGCAGATCTCGGCGCTGCCAGCCTGAGCGGCGGCGATGCGCAGGGCGACACCTTCAGCGGCATCGAGGGGCTGATCGGCTCGGACCAGGCCGATACGCTCATCAGCGGCAGCGTCGCCCATCTGCTCAGCGGCGGCGGCGGTGCCGATACCATCCTGGGTGGCACCGGCGCGGATACGCTCGATGGCGGCGCGGGGATCGACCTGCTCAGCTACGCGGACCACAGCATGGCCGTGTCGATCAATCTTGCCACGAATACAGCAGGCGACGACGCAATCGGCGATTCCATCGTGGGCTTCGAGAATGTGGTGGGCGGCACCGGCGCCGATACGCTGGTCGGCGATTCCGGCGACAACGAGCTGACCGGCGGCCAGGGCGACGACCTGCTGCGCGGCGCCGCGGGCGCGGATACGCTTTCGGGCGGCGCCGGCAACGACAGGGCGGACTACAGCGATTCCTCCGCCGCGGTCACCGTCTCGCTCGCCACCGGCTCCGGCAGCGGCGGGGATGCGGAGGGCGATAGCCTGGCGGGCATCGAGATCCTGAGCGGCTCCAGCCACGCCGATACGCTGGTGGGCAGCGCCGCGGCCGACACGCTGATCGGCGGCGACGGCGACGACAGCCTGACCGGCGGCGACGAGGCCGACAGCCTCAACGGCGGTGCGGGCAACGATATCCTGACCGGAGGGGCGGGCGCCGACACGCTCGTTGGCGGCGCCGGCAGCAATACCCTGATCGGCGGTGCGGGCGCGGACTCGCTGAATGGTGTCGCGGGCTTCGATATCGTCGACTATAGCGCCTCATCCGCCGGCGTCAGCGTCAACCTTGTCGGGGGCTCCCTCTCCGGCGGCGATGCGCAGGGCGACAGCTACTCGGGCATCGAGGGCTGGGTGGGATCGGCGTATGATGACACGTTGCTCGGCAGCACCGGCAACGACCTGTTCCGCGGCGGCGACGGCGCCGATACGATCCGGGGCAGTGATGGCGCGGATACGCTCGACGGTGGCGCAGGGGTCGACCTGCTCAGCTATCTGGATCAGTTCAATGCGGTCCAGGTGAACTTGGCCACCGGCATCACTGGCGGCGCGGCTTTTGCCGATTCCATCGCGGGCTTCGAGAATATCCTCGGTGGCAGCGGCGCCGATACGCTGACCGGCGATTCTGGCGCCAACCGCCTGGAAGGCGGTAGCGGGAGCGACATCCTGGCGGGCGCCGCCGGCAACGACACGCTGATCGGCGGTTCCAACAGGGACACGGCCGACTACAGCGCCTCCTCCGCCGGCGTCTCGGTATCCCTCGCCACCGGTATGGGCAGCGGCGGCGATGCCGAGGGCGATACGCTAAGCGGCATCGAGATCCTCAGCGGCTCCAGCCATGCCGATAGCCTGGTGGGCAGCACGAGCGCCGACACGCTGTTCGGCGGCGAGGGTGACGACAGCCTGTCCGGTGGCGACACGGGCGACAGCCTGAACGGCGGGGACGGCAACGATGTCCTGGACGGCGGGGCAGGTGCCGACACGCTTCTCGGCGGTGCCGGGAACGATACGCTGATCGCCGGCGCGGGTGGCGACGTGTTGAACGGCGGTTCAGGCGGCATCGACCTGGCCGACTACAGCGCCTCCTCCGCCGGTGTCTCGATCAATTTCGTCAACCAGACGGCAAGCGGCGGCGATGCGCAGGGCGACAGCTTCTCCGACCTCGAGGGGGTGATCGGATCGGCGCAGGGCGATACGCTGACCGCCGGCTTCCTCAACACCCTGCTCCTCGGCGGAGACGGCGCCGACACCATCGCGAGCGGCACGGGCGCGGATACGCTCGACGGTGGCGCGGGGACGGACCTGCTCAGCTATGCAAGTCACGCCGGCGGAGTTCAGGTGAATCTGGCCACCGGCGCGACGGGCGGCCTGGCCCAGGGCGATTCCATCACGGGCTTCGAGAATGTGCTGGGAGGCACGGACGCCGATACGCTCACCGGCGATGCCGGTGCCAATCTGCTGGCGGGCGGCGAAGGTGACGACACGCTGCAGGGCGGCGCGGGCGACGACACGCTGCGGGGCGGCCTCGGCGCCGATTCCATGGTCGGCGGCGATGGCATCGACCTGGTCGACTACAGCGACGTGCAGAACGGGGTCTTCGCCGCCGTCACCTCCACGGCCGGCGGCGGCGGCGAGGGCGACAGCTACACGGGCATCGAAGGCTTCATCGGCTCCAGCGAGGGTGATGAACTCAGCGGCAGCAGCGGCGACGATGTGCTGATCGGCGGCGGGGGCGACGACCTGCTGCTGACCGGTCTCGGCGCCGATACGCTGGATGGCGGCGAGGGCTATGACCAGGCCGAATACGGCCAGCATTCCACCGGCGTCCTTGTCAACCTGCTCACCGGCGAGGTCGGCGGCTCGGCGGCCGGCGGCTCCATCGCCGGCGTGGAGCAGGTGGGCGCCGGCTCGGGTGCCGATACGCTGATCGGCGATGCCGCCAACAATGTCCTGCAGGGCAATGACGGTGACGACCTGCTCCAGGGTGGGGCAGGCGACGACAGGCTGCTGGGCGACGCGGGCAACGATACGCTGCAGGGCGGCCTCGGCTCCGACTCCCTGGAGGGCGGCGATGGCATCGACCTGGTCGACTACAGCGACATGCAGCAGGGAGTCACGGTCAGCATCGAAGGTCTTGCCGAGGGCGCTGCCGCCGGAGACAGCTTCGCCGGCATCGAGGGTTTCATCGGCTCGACCGGGGACGACGAGCTCATCGGCAGCGGCGGCGACGATGTGCTGATCGGCGGCCAGGGCAATGACGTGCTGGTCAGCGGTCTCGGCGCCGATACGCTGGATGGCGGCGAGGGCTATGACTATGCGGACTACGCGGACCATGCCACCGGCATCTCCGTCAACCTCGCCACCGGCGAATTCGGCGGTGCGGCGGCCGGCGGCTCGATCGCCGGGGTGGAAGGTCTCGGTGGCGGCTCAGGCGCGGATACGCTGACCGGCAATGCCGAGCAGAACTATCTGCAGGGCAGGGATGGCGACGATCTGCTGGATGGCGGATCGGAAGCCGACCGGATGGAGGGCGACGCCGGCAATGATACGCTGCTGGGCGGCGCCGGAACCGATACGATGGACGGCGGCGATGGCATCGACACTGCCGACTACAGCCTTTCCACGACAGGCGTGGTGATCTCGAACGACGGGATCTCCGGGCAGGGCGTTGGCGATGCAAGCGGCGATACGCTGCTCGACATCGAGGTGGTGATCGGCTCCGCCCAGGCCGATACGCTGACCGGCGGGGACGCGGCCGATACGCTGATCGGCGGCGCGGGCCATGACCAGCTGCAGGGCATGGGCGGCGACGACGTGCTGGCAGGCGGCGCGGGCAACGATACGCTGGTCGGCGGCGATGGCGCCGATGCGGTGGACTACAGCACCTCCTCCACCGCCGTCTCCCTCTCGCTCGTCGCGGGCCAAGGCTATGCGGGCGATGCACTGGGCGATTCGCTGAGCGGCATCGAGGTGGTGATCGGCTCGGACGGGAACGATAGCCTGACCGGCGCCGGCACAGCCGATACGCTGATCGGCGGCGCGGGCGACGACCTGCTGGTGGGCCGCGCCGGCGGCGATTCGCTGATCGGCGGCGATGGCTTCGACATGGTCGACTACAGCGCGTCGACGAGCGCCGTGATCGTCATCCTCTCCCAAGGCGCCGGCGCCTATGGCGATGCGGATGGAGACCGGCTGACAGGCATCGAGGGCGTCATCGGTTCGGCCCGCAATGATGAGCTGACCGGCGACGGCGCCGCCAACCTGCTGCGGGGCGGCGCCGGCAACGACGCCCTGGATGGCGCCGCGGGCGACGACCTGCTGGCGGGCGGTGCCGGCAATGATTCGCTGCTGGGTGGCGAAGGCTTCGACCTGGCGGATTACAGCGCCTCGGCGGGGGCGGTGAACGTCCATCTCGGCTTCGGCTCCGCCGGCGGCGGCGATGCGCAGGACGATACGCTGGAGGGCATCGAGGGCGTCATCGGCTCCGGCGGCCATGACGAGCTGACGGGTGACGACGGGGACAACTGGCTGCAGGGCGGCGCGGGCAACGATACCCTGGCGGGTGCGCTCGGCGCGGATAGGCTGCAGGGCGGCGAAGGCATCGATACCGCCTATTACGGCGGCGAGGAGGGCGTCCTCGTCAACCTCGGCACCGGCGAGACGGGCGGCGCCGCGGCGGGCGACACGCTCAGCGGCATCGAGAACCTGACCGGTGGCGATGGGGCCGATACGCTGACGGGCGATGACGGCGCCAATCGCCTGGATGGCGGCACGGGCGACGACGTGCTGGCCGGCGGCGCGGGGAATGACACGCTCATCGGCGGCGATGGCATCGACACGGCGGACTACAGTGACGCCACCGAGAGCCTCACCATCTTCCTCTTCGGGGACGTGACCCTGGAGGGTGGCGCCCGGGGCGATTCGCTGAGCGGCATCGAGGCGGTGATCGGCTCCTCCTACGGCGACAACCTGGCTGGCGGCGACGAGGCCGAGACGCTGATCGGCGGCGGCGGAGGCGACTCGCTGGACGGCCGCGGTGGCGCCGATCGGCTGGAGGGCGGCGAGGGCTACGACGAAGCTGGCTACGACTCCTCGTCGAGCGGCGTCGCGGTCAATCTCCTCCTCGGCACCGGCGCTTCCGGCGACGCCGAGGGCGACACGCTGATCGGCATCGAGGCCGTCATCGGCTCCAACCACGACGATACGCTGACCGGCGATGCGGCCGACAATTGGCTGCGGGGCAGCGCCGGCGCGGACGTGCTGGCGGGCGGCGCGGGGAATGACAGGCTGTGGGGCGGCGGCGGCACCGATACCGCGGACTACAGCGGCTCCGTCGATGGTGTCATCGTCTCGCTCGCCTCCGGCCTCGGCCAGGGTGGCGATGCCGAGGGCGATACGCTGAGCGGCATCGAGGTGGTGATCGGCTCCGCGGGGACCGATGCCCTGACCGGCAGCACCAATGCCGAGACGCTGCTGGGCGGCGACGGCGACGATGTGGTGGCCGGCGGTACAGGCAGCGATTGGCTCGATGGCGGCGCAGGCACGGACCTGCTGGACTATGCGGCCCAGACCTCCGGTGTGCTGGTCAATCTCGCCACCGGTGGGACCGGTGGCGAGGCATCCGGTGATTCCATCACAGGCTTCGAGAAGGTGCTGGGCGGCAGCGGCGCCGATACGCTGATCGGCGATGCCGGCGTCAATTGGCTGACGGGCGGCGACGGCAACGACGTGCTGGCGGGCGGCGCGGGCCCCGATACGCTGGCCGGCGGCGAAGGTATCGATACCGCCGACTACAGTGGTTCCTCCCAGGCTGTCACCATCTCGCTCGTCGCCGGCTGGGGCCGCGGCGGCGATGCGAAGGGCGATTCGCTGAGCGGCATCGAGGTGGTCATCGGCTCGGCCTACAACGATACATTGGAGGGCACGCACGATCCCGACACGCTGATCGGCGGCGACGGCGACGATGTGCTCATCGGTCGCCCGGGAGGCGATGTGCTGAACGGCGGTGCCGGCTTCGACATGGTCGACTATGGCTCATCGAGCGCGGTGGTCGTGGTCAGCATGCGCGACGGCACCAGATCCGGTGGCGATTCCGATGGCGACAGCTTCGAGAGCATCGAGGGCCTGATGGGCTCGGTTGGCGCCGACTCGCTGGTCGGCGACGACGGCGACAACCGGCTCGATGGCGGCAAGGGCGACGATACGCTGGCGGGCGGTCTTGGTGCGGATACGCTGGAGGGCAGTGACGGCACCGACTTCGTCGATTACGGCGAGGTGGCCGGAGACGTCTCGGTCAACCTCGGCACCGGTGAGACCGGTGGCGCGGCGGCCGGCGATTCGCTGGTGGGTGTGGAGAACCTGCGCGGCGGCGCGGGCGCCGATACGCTGACCGGCGATGCCGGCGCCAATGTGCTGGAGGGCGGCGACGGGGACGACGTGCTGGCCGGCGGCGAGGGCAATGATACGCTGTCGGGCGGCGAGGGCGCCGATACCGCGGACTACAGCGCGGAGACCTCGAACCTCCTCGTCAACCTCGGCACCGGCGAGGCCAGTGGGCCGGCACTGGGCGATACCCTCAGCGGCATCGAGAATCTGCGCGGCGGCATCGGCGACGATACGCTGACCGGCGATGCCGCGGACAATGTGCTGGAAGGCGGCGAGGGCGGCGACGTGCTGGCCGGCGGCGCGGGGGCCGATACGCTGCGGGGCGGCGATGGCTTCGACATCGCGGACTACTCCGCCTCGACCGAGGCCGTCAGCATCGATCTCGGCGCGGGCACCGGCCGCGGCGGCGATGCCGAAGGCGATGTGCTGAGCGGCATCGAGGCGCTCTACGGCTCCGACCATGACGACCTGCTGGTCGGCGGTGCGGGCAACGACCAGCTGCTCGGCGGCACCGGCGGCGATACGCTGCAGGGCAGCGCGGGCGACGACCTGCTGGTGGGCGGGGAAGGCGACGACACGCTGCAGGGCGGCGCGGGCGCGGACAGCCTCTATGGCGGGGATGGCCTCGACGCGGTCTGGTACACCGATGCGGCCAGCGGCATCACGCTGGACCTCAGCACCGGCCTCGGCACCGCGGGCGATGCGGAGGGCGACACGCTCTCGGGCATCGAGACCGTCGTCGGTTCCGGCCATGCCGACAGCATCGCCGGCAATGACCAGGACAACCGCCTGGAAGGCGGCGAAGGCGACGACGTGCTGGCGGGCGGCGCGGGCGGCGATACGCTGGACGGCGGCGAAGGCACCGACACGGCCGACTATGGCAACTCCGCCGATGGTGTCAGCGTCTCGCTCGCCTCCGGCCTGGGCCAGGGCGGCGAGGCGGAAGGCGATTCGCTGAGCGGCATCGAGGTGGTGATCGGCTCCGCGGGGGCCGATAAGTTGGCCGGCGGCACCGGTGCGGAGACGCTGCTGGGCGGCGATGGCGACGACCTGCTGGATGGCGGTGCCGGCGGCGATTCGCTGGTCGGCGGCCTGGGCTTCGACGTGGCGGACTACAGCGCCTCCCAGAGCTTCGTCATCGTCAACCTCGGCACCGGAACCGGTGCCTATGGCCCCGCGCAGGGCGATACCCTCTCGGGCATCGAGGCGGTGATCGGCTCGAGCCGGAACGACGAGCTGACCGGCGACTCGGGCGACAATCTGCTGCGCGGCGAGGCGGGCAACGATGTCCTGACCGGCGGGCTCGGCGCCGATACGCTGGAGGGCGGCGCGGGCAATGACAGGGCCTTCTATGGGGACTCGACCGCGGCCGTTGCCGTCGATCTCGCCGCCGGCACCGGCACGGGGGGCGAGGCCGAGGGCGATGTGCTCATCGGCATCGAATCCGCCTGGGGCTCGGTCCATGCCGATACGCTGACCGGCGCCTCCAGCAATGACACGCTGGTGGGTGCCGAGGGCGATGACGTGATGGCCGGCGGCGCCGGCAGCGACGCCCTCGATGGTGGCGATGGCCAGGACACGGCGGATTACAGCACCTCCGCCGAAGCCGTGCTGGTCGATCTCTACAACAGCTATGCCACCGGTGGCGATGCGACGGGCGACGGCCTGTCGAGCATCGAACAGGTGAAGGGCTCCGCGGGGGCGGACACGCTGACCGGCGATGATGGCGCCAACCAGCTGCTCGGCAACGGCGGTAACGATACCCTGGCGGGTGGCGCTGGCGACGACACGCTCGAGGGCGGGGAGGGGAATGACACGCTGCAGGGTGGCGCCGGCGCGGACGATCTGCGCGGCGGACAGGGCGTGGACTTCCTCTCCTATCTGGAATCGGCGAGTGGCGTCACGATCGACCTCGGCACCGGGCTCGGCTCCGCCGGCGATGCGGCGGGCGATACGGTGTCGGGCTTCGAATATGTCATCGGATCCGCCCATGCCGACAGCATTCGGGGCGGCGAGGGGAACGATGGCATCATCGCCGGTGATGGCGCCGATACGGTGGCGGGCGGAGCCGGCAACAACCGGCTGCAGGGCCGCGAGGGTGACGACCTTCTCGATGGCGAGGCGGGCGACGACAGGCTGGAAGGCGGCAGCGGCTACGACCAGCTATGGGGTGGCGAAGGCCGCGACCTGCTGCAGGGCGGCGAGGATGACGACACGCTGTTCGGCGGCGCCGATGCCGACGAGCTCGAGGGCGGCGATGGCGTGGATGTCGCCAGCTATGCCGGCGGAACGACCGGGGTTGCCGTCTCGCTCGCCACCGGCCTGGGCAGCGGCGGCGATGCCGAGGGCGATACGCTGAGCGGCATCGAAATGCTCATCGGATCCGATCATGGCGATACGCTGACGGGTACGAGCAGCGCCGATACGCTCTATGCCGGCGATGGCGACGATATCCTGGTCGGCGGCGGCAATGGCGACCTGCTGGACGGCGGGTCCGGCTTCGACCTGGTCGACTACAGCGCCTCCCTCAACATGGTGGTGATCGACCTCGAGCTCGGCCTCGCAGCCTTCGGCGATGCGCAGGGCGATACGATTTCCGGCATCGACGGCGTGATCGGCTCCTCGAAGAGCGACGAGCTGGCCGGCGACGGCGGCGACAATCTGCTGGACGGCGGCGCGGGCCGGGATCTGCTGGTCGGCGGCCTTGGCGCCGACACGCTGATCGGCGGCGATGGGCAGGATACGGCCGATTATTCCGGCTCCTCGGCCATGGTCGCCGTCGATCTCTCCACCGGGCTCGCCTCGGGGGGCGATGCCGAGGGCGATGTGCTCAGCGGGTTCGAGGCGCTCCGCGGCTCCGCCTATGCCGATACGCTGACGGGCGGCACCGGCGACGACACCCTGGTCGGCAATGCGGGCGACGACGTGCTGAAGGGTGGCGCGGGCAGCGACCGGCTGGAAGGCGGCGCCGGCAACGACACCGCGGACTACAGCGACTCCGCGGCGGCGGTCACGGTCGACCTGGCCGCCGGCACGAGCCTTGGCGGCGATGCGGAGGGCGATACGCTGGAGGGCATCGAGGCGGTGCTCGGCAGCCGCCACGACGATACGCTGACGGCCGGCACGGAGGCCGATACGCTGGCCGGCGGCGCCGGCAACGACACCTATGTGATCGGCGCCGATGGCGAGCACCTGCTGGTGGAGGAGGCCGATGGCGGCTTCGACCTGGTGCGGACCGCCCAGGCCAGCTTCACCCTGGCGGCGAATCTGGAGGAATTGCACGGCACCGGCAGCGACCAGGCGCTGGCCGGCAACGACATCGACAACCGCATCACGGCCGGCGCGGGCGCCGATACGCTGCGCGGCATGGCGGGCGAGGATACGCTGGCGGGTGGCGCCGGCAACGACCTGCTCGATGGCGGCGCGGGCTTCGACCTGGTCGACTACAGCGCGATCGGTCGCGGCATCACGGTGGACCTGCGCGGTGGCGAGGCCGTGCTGGACGGCGAGACCGATACCCTGCTGGGCATCGAGGGCGTGATCGCCACGGCGCATGACGATGTGCTGATCGGCGGCGATGCGACCGACCGGCTGCTCGGCGGCGCGGGCGACGACACCTTCGTCGGCTCGCTCGGCGCCGATACGCTGGACGGCGGCGACGGTCTCGACGTGGTGAGCTTCGCGGATCCGGAATTCGCCGGCGGCCTGCTGCTCTCCTTCGATCCGCTGCAGGCCGGTGGAGCCGCCGGCCAGGTGCTGATCAGCATCGAGGGCGTGGCCGGCGGCAGCGGCGATGACTGGATCATCGGCGATGTCAGCGGCAGCGGGGATGGCGTCGCGAATTTCTTTGCCGGCTGGTATGGCGACGACATCCTGGATGGCGGCCGCGGTGACGACACGCTGCGCGGCGGCGTGGGTTCCGACCTGCTGCTGGGCGGCGCCGGCATCGATACCGCCGATTTCGGCGATGCGACGCAGGCGGTCGTGGTCCGCCTCGACCTCGGCACCGCGACCAGCGGCACGGATGCCGATGAACTGCTCTCGATCGAGGCGGTGCAGGGCAGCGACTTCGACGACCTGCTGGTCGGCGATTCCGCCGACAACCTGCTCGCCGGCGGGGCGGGCGACGATACGCTTGTCGGCGGCCGGGGCGCGGATCTGCTTTCCGGCGGCGAGGGCCGCGACACGGCGAGCTACCGCGACGCCACGGCCGGCGTGACCGCGCTGCTGCAGAACATGGACTTCACCGGCTTCGGCCTGCTCGACGAACCGCCGGTGGCGAATACCGGCGAGGCGGCGCTGCATGGCTATGAGGAGATCGAGAACCTCGAAGGCTCCGCCTTCGCCGATGCGCTCTATGGCGATGCCGAGGCCAATCTGCTGCGCGGCCTGGCTGGCGCCGATGCGCTCTATGGCGGTGGCGGCAACGACACGCTGGAAGGCGGCGCGGGCACCGATGGGATGTGGGGCGGGGAGGGCTTCGACCTCGCCAGCTATGAGACCGCCGCTGCGGCCGTGCAGGCCTCGCTGGAGGCGTATCGCAACCCGCTCTCCGGCGATGCCGGCAACGAGGCGCGTGGCGATTCCTTCACCGATATCGAGGGCCTTCGTGGCTCCGCCTTCGGCGACCTGCTGGTCGGCAATGCCGGGGACAATCTGCTGCAGGGGCTGGCCGGGGCGGATACGCTCTCGGCCGGCGCCGGGGCCGATACGCTGGAAGGTGGCGCCGGCGCGGATTCGCTGCTGGGCGGCCTCGGCCAGGATACGGCCAGCTATGCCGGCTCCGCCCTGGCGGTCACCATCGACCTGCTGGCGGGCACGGGCAGCGGCGGCGATGCGGCCGGCGACAGGCTGGGTGGCATCGAGCATCTGCTCGGCTCCGACCATGACGACCGGCTGTCCGGCGATGCCGGCGACAACCGGCTGGATGGCGGGGCGGGCGCGGATACGCTGCAGGGCGGCGCGGGCGCCGATACGCTGGCGGGCGGCGAGGGCTTCGACCTCGTCTCCTACGCCAACTCCGGCGAGGGTCTGCGCATCGACATGGCCGATCCTGGCCAGAGCACGGGCGCCGCGGCCAGCGACCTGCTGCTGAGCATCGAAGGCGTGCTGGGCGGCGCGGGCAACGACACGCTGCTGGGCGATGGCACGGCGAACCGGCTGGATGGCGGCGACGGCGATGACCTGATCGGCGGCCGCGGTGCCGCGGATGGCGAGGGCGATGCGCTGATCGGCGGCGCCGGCCGCGATACCGTGACCTATGCCTGGTCGTCCGCGCCTGTCGCCCTCGACCTGGCCTCGGGCCGGGCGAGCCATGGCCTGGTCGTCGACACGCTCTCCGGCTTCGAGCATGCGAGCGGCGGCGGCGGCGACGATACCCTCACCGGCGATGCCGCCGACAACCAGCTGGAAGGCGGGGCCGGCAACGACTCGCTGGAGGGCGGCAGCGGCAACGACACGCTGCTCGGCGGCGGCGGCAACAATACGCTGGTCGGCGGCGCGGGCGAGGACGTCCTCGACTACCGCGATGGCGATGCCGATCATGTCATGCTCGTCACCGGCGACTTCACCATCCGGCGCGAGACGGATGGCGGCAGCCTGATCGGCCGCGACGATGCCGACGCGGTCGAGACGGTGATTGCCACCGCGGGCAGCGGCGACCGCATCGACGCCACGGCGGAGGAGGGGGTGACCGTCGATCTGGCGGCCGGCACGCTGGAGGCGGCAGGTACCGGCAGCATCGCCATCACCGGCTTCGAGCATGCCGCCGGCGGCGATGGCGGCGACCTGCTCATCGGCTCCGATGGCGCCAATGAGCTGGAAGGGAATGACGGCGCCGATACGCTGCGGGGTGGCGCCGGCCAGGACACGCTGCGCGGCGGCGACGGCTTCGACACCGCACTCTACACCTCGGCCACCGGCGGCGTGACCGTCGACCTCGACATGCAAACCGCCCAGGATGGCGAGGGCGGCACCGATCAGCTGGAGGAGATCGAGGCCGTCACCGGCTCCGACTACGACGACCGGATCAGCGGCGACTCCGCCGATGAGCGGCTCGACGGCGCGGCCGGCAACGATACGCTGCTGGGGCTGGACGGCGCCGACACCCTGCTGGGCGGGGCGGGCGATGACCTGTTCCTGATCGGCAGCGGCAGCGAACACGCCACCGGCGAGGTGATCGACGGCGGTGCGGGCCGCGACCTTCTGCTCTTCACCGCGGATTTCGAGGACCGGCTGGTGCTGGCCGCCTCGACCACCGGGGTGGAGGAGGTGCGCATCGCCGACGAGACGGGCGCCACCACCGGCATCGCGGATGCCTCGGTCGATGCCGGCGCGCTGGCGGAGGGCATCCGCCTGGTCGGCAATGCCGGCGCCAATGCGCTGACCGGCGGGACGGGCGCGGATACGCTGGCCGGCGGCGCCGGCGCGGATCTGCTGGCTGGCGGCGCCGGCCTCGACTGGGCCGATTATTCGGGGAGCGCCAGCGGCGTCTCCATCAACCTGAAGGACCAGGTGCAGGCGCTGGGCGATGCGGCCGGCGATACCCTGACCGGGATCGAGAACGTGCTCGGCTCGGCGGGCGAGGACTTCCTGCGCGGCAGCGCCGCGGCCAATCACCTGGTGGGCGGCGACGGCGATGACTCGCTGCAGGGTTTCGAAGGCAACGACACGCTGGAAGGCGGTGCCGGCGCGGATGAGATGGTCGGCGGCACCGGCATCGACCTCGTCACCTATCGCAATGCCGCCGCGGGCGTGCTGGTCGATCTCTCGGCCGCCCGGGTCCTGCAGGGCGATGCGGCGGGCGACAGCTATCTGGGCATCGAGAACATCGAAGGCTCGGCCTTTGCCGATGCGCTCTATGGCAATGACGCGGCGAATGTCCTGACCGGCGGCCTCGGCAAGGACAGCCTGGGCGGCGGGCTGGGCGCCGACCGCTTCGTCTGGACCTCCGCCGAGGAAAGCCTGGCGACCAGCGCCGGGCGCGACGTGATCCTCGACTGGGGCAGCGGCGACGTGATCGACCTCTCGGGCTTCGATGCGCAGATCGCCGTGGACGGGCTGCAGAACTTCATCTTCCGCGGCACCACCACGGCGATGAGCAGCGCCGCGGCCGGCGAGCTCTGGGTCTACCAGTATGGCGGCAAGACCTATCTCATCGGCGGCGTCGACGCGGACGGGCAGCGCGACTTCCAGATCGAGGTGCGGGGCTTGGTCAGCTTCGACGGCACCAGCTTCCTGGGCGTGGCGCATGACCGCAGCGGCACCGGCGCGGCGGAGACGATGCGCGGCGGCGAGCTGGACGACACGCTGAACGGCGCCGGCGGCAACGATACGCTGCTGGGCGGCGCGGGGGATGACGTGCTGCTGGGCGGGGCCGGGCGCGACCTGCTGACTGGCGGGACGGGCGCGGATCGCTTCGTCTGGACCTCGGTCAGCGACAGCGGCACCGCGACCTCCACCCGCGATGTGGTGCGCGACTTCGGCGCCGGCGATGTCATCGATCTTTCGGCGATCGATGCGGATGCCACGCGGGACGGGCTGCAGGACTTCACCTTCATCGGCCTGGTCAGCAGCAGCTCCGGTGCCAGCGTGGGCCTCGGCGAGGTCAGCTACCACCAGTTCAACGGCAATACCTTCGTCAATCTCGGCGTGGATGCGGCGACGGGCCGCGACATGATCATCGAGCTGACGGGGCTGCACACGCTGGAGGCCAGCAGCTTCATCCTGTGACGCGACGGGGCGGGGGTCTTTCGGTCCCCGCTCTCACAACGGCGCGTGCGGCGCCGCCTCCGGCGGCACCAGGCGGCACAGCGCCGCGGCCAGGGCGGCCCGGTCCACCGGCTTGCGCAGCAGCGCCGTGGGGCCCTGGCCGCCTTCCGGCGTCCAGCCCCCGGGCAATTCGCTGTAGCCGGTGGCGAAGACCACCGGCACGCCCTGCGCCAGCAGCAGGTCCGCCACCGGGAAGGCAGCCTGGCCGCCGAGGTTCACATCCAGCACGGCGGCGTCCAGCCGTGGCGTCTCCGCCAGGCGCAGCGCCTCGGCCAGCGTCGCTGCCGGCCCCGCCACCTCGCAGCCCAGCCCGCGCAGCGTCTCCTCCAGGTCCAGCGCCACCAGCGGCTCGTCCTCGACCAGCAGGATGCGCCGGCCGGCCAGCCGCGCCAGCGGTGGCGGCGCGGCCGCAGCCTCCGCATCCGTCGGGGCGGTCGCGGGCTCGCGCAGCGCCACGCGGTCCGCGCCGATCCGCAGGCGGGCATGCAGCCCGGCCGGGCGCCAGTCCATCGTCAGGCTGCCGCCCAATTGCCCGGTGACGGTGGCCGCGATCATCCGCGAACCGAAGCCGCGATGCGCCGGCGCGCCCGCCAGCGCCGCGCCATCCTCCCGCCAGTCCAGGCGCAGCCCGCCATCCGCCTCGACCTGCCAATCCACCGCCAGCCTGCCGCCGGGGGCGGAAAGCGCGCCGTATTTCGCGGCATTGGTTGCCAGTTCATGCAGCACCAGCGACAGCGGTTGCACCGCATCCGGCGCCAGCCAGACCGGCGGCCCCTCGATCCGCAGGCGGTCCTCCGCGCCATAGGCGGCTAGTTCCGTCCGCACCAGCTCCCGCAGGCTGCCGCCGGCCCAGCTTTCGCGCGCCAGCAGCGTATGGGCGCGCGCCAGGGCGTTCACCCGCCCTTCCACGGCCGTGGCGAAATCCCGCGGCCGCTCCGCCCGCGTCAGCCGCAGGATGGATTGCACCACGGCCAGCGCGTTCTTGGCGCGGTGGTCCACCTCCCGCATCAGCAGCGTCTGGCGTTCCTCCGTGGCGCGGCGATCGGTGATATCCTCGCCCGAGGCGATCACGGCGATCAGCCTGCCCGCGGCATCGCGCAGCACGGCATTGCGCCAGACCAGCAGCCGCTCCGTGCCATCGGCGCGCAGCACCGCGTTTTCGGTACTGGCGGCGCCATCCTCGGTGCCCTGCGCCAGGCCCTGGAAAAGCCGCCGCAACTGCGGGCGCAGGCGCGGCGGCACGAAACCCTCGAACCAGTCCCGGCCCACCGCCTCGTCCTCGTGCCGCAGCCCCAGCACGGACAGGCCGTGGCGGTTGATGCTGCGCACCCGCCCATCCGGGCCGAGCACGACCAGCACCGCCTGCGCCATGTCGAAATAGAGCCGGGCGCGGTCGCGTTCCGCGCGCAGCTCGGCCGCCGCCTCCTCCGCCGCCGCCGCGCGGCCCTCGGAGACGGAGCGGGCGCGCGTGGTCTCCGCCGCCTGGGCCAGCACCACGCGCAGCGCCTCGAATTCCGCAACGGGGGCGGCGGCCAGGGCGGAGGGCGTGGCGCCCCCTGCCGCAAGCTCCTGCGCCTCCCGCGCCAGGGCGCGCACGGGGTCCAGCAGCCGCCGCGCCAGCAGGCCGGCGAGCAGCAGCCCCAGGGCCAGCAGCGCCGCGCCCGCGATGACGAGGCGTTCGAGCGGGCTGCGCCAGGCGGCCTGGTAGGTGGCGCGGGAGGCGGTGACCACCACGGCCCAGGGCACGCGGTCCAGCCGCTGGAAGGCGGCGACGATGGCGGCACCATCCAGCGAGGGGCCGGAGGCCTGGCCGATCGTCAGGTTCCGCAGCGGCGCCGCCACCCAGTCCGGCGCGACGCGGCCGGTGGAGGTGGCGTGGTTCAGGGACCGGGCGATGATGCGGCCATCCTCCACCTGGATCAGCCCGGCGATCTCCCCCTCCCGCACCAGGGCCAGCATCGCGGCCAGGCGGGCGGGGTCGAAGGCCAGCAGGATGGCCAGCGGCGCCGGGCCCTCGCCGGGGCGGCGCCCGGGCGCCAGCACGGGCGTGACCACGGCCAGCACCGGCCGCTGCGCGACGCTGCCGGTGAAGAGGTTGGTGACGGCCGGCTGGCCGCTTGCGGTGGCGCGGCGGATCCAGGGCTGCGCCGCGGCGGCGGGCAGCGGCGCACCCAGCGGGCGCTGCGTGTTGAACAGCTGCTCGCCATCGGCGCGGACCAGCAGCACCCAGCCACCGAAGGCATTGCCCACGGTGCGCGCCCGCTCATAAAGCTCCGCGATCGCCTCCTCCGGCGCGCTGTCGCCGCTTTCGGCCAGGGCGCGCAGCGCGCGCGTGCCGGCGAGGGAACTGGCGGCGGTCACCGCCACCTCGATCTCCCGGTCGATGGCGACCGCCAGCGTGCGCGCGCCGCCCTGCAGCGCATTCTCCACGGCCTGGCGATAGGCACGCCCGAGCTCCCAGGCGGTCAGGCCCCCCGCGAGCAGCGCCGGCAGCAGGACCGCGAGGGTCAGGCGAAGCAGATGCGCCCGAAGCGTCAGGGGGCGCCCCGAAGCAGGGGCCATGCGGGGTCCTTGGGCGGATGGTTCGATCCGGCACGCGGCCGGAACGCCTTCCCCGCATTAGGGGCGCATGTGCCGGGTGGAAAGCCGCCTCGGGCGCGGGTCGCGCCCCGCGGCGGCGCCCGATGCGGCATTTCCGGCGCTTGCGGTGCGGCCGGCGGTCAACACAGTTTCGTGTTCGCCCCCGCCCGGCCGCCGCGCAAGCTCAGCCGCCCGGGGCGAGCTTGTCCTGCGTGCGCGTCTCGAAGTCGCGCGCGTCGTGTCGCTCATGCAGTTGCATCGCCGGATCGCCGAAGCTGCGGTTCACCATGCGGCCGCGCTGCACGGCGGGGCGTGCCGCGATGGCATCCGCCCAGCGGTTCACGTGCTTGTATTCCTGCACCTGCAGGAATTCCGCGGCGTCGTAGAGCCAGCCCTTCACCAGCCCGCCATACCAGGGGAAGACCGCCATATCGGCGATGGTATAGTCCGCGCCGCCCAGGAATTCGCTCTCCGCCAGGCGGCGGTCGAGCACATCCAGCTGGCGTTTCACCTCCATCGCGAAGCGGTCGATCGGGTATTCCATCTTGCTCGGCGCATAGGCGTAGAAATGGCCGAAGCCGCCGCCGAGATAGGGCGCGCTGCCCATCTGCCAGAACAGCCAGGACAGGCATTCGGCGCGCGGCGCGGGGTCCTTCGGCAGGAAGGCGCCGAACTTCTCGGCCAGATGCACCAGGATGGCGCCGGATTCGAAGATGCGGATCGGGGTCGGCCCGCTGCGGTCCATCAGCGCCGGGATCTTGGAATTCGGATTGACCTCGACGAAGCCGCTGCCGAATTGCGCGCCGTCGCGGATCGAGATCAGCCAGGCATCGTATTCGGCCCCGCCATGCCCGGCGGCCAGAAGTTCCTCCAGCAGGATGGTCACCTTCACGCCATTCGGCGTGGCCAGGGAATAGAGCTGCAGCGGGTGGCGGCCCACCGGCAACGCCTTCTCATGCGTCGGGCCGGCGACGGGGCGGTTGATGCTGGCGAACTGCCCGCCATTCTCGCGGTTCCAGGTCCAGATCTTGGGCGGGGTATAGGGGGCGGTCTCGGTCATGCCTGCGGGTTCCAGATGAACTCGCGGGAGATGTGGAGTGGCCGTGGCGCGGCTCAAGCGTCTGACAGCGCGGGGCGAGGCAACGTTTGTGGCCCGGCTGCGCTGTGACGTCACACCGTGCCCCCCGGAGCTGCCGAGATGCCCCCAGACGAGCCCACCGAATCGCCCCAGCGCCATCCGCGCGCCGCAACCCCCAGCCTGGCGCAGCTCTCGCTGCGCGTGAACGGCACGGCGCATGCGCTGGAGCTGGATACCCGCACCACGCTGCTGGATGCGCTGCGCGAGGCGCTGCAGCTGACCGGCACCAAGAAAGGCTGCGACCACGGCCAATGCGGCGCCTGCACCGTGCTGGTGGAAGGGCGGCGCATCTATTCCTGCCTGACGCTCGCCGTGATGCATGACGGCGAGGAGGTGACCACCATCGAGGGCCTGGGCAGCGCGGAGGCGCCACACCCGATGCAGGCGGCCTTCGTCAAGCATGACGGCTACCAGTGCGGCTACTGCACGCCCGGGCAGATCTGCAGCGCCGTCGCGGTGCTGGCGGAGATCGAGGCCGGCATCCCCAGCCATGTCAGCGAGGACCTCGACGCGCCGCGCCGGACCAATGAGGAGATCCGGGAGCGGATGAGCGGCAATATCTGCCGCTGCGGCGCCTATGCCAATATCCTTGATGCGATCAACGATGTCGCGGAGCGCGCGGCATGACCCCCTTCACCTATGAGCGCGCGCAGGACCCGGCCGCGGCCGCAGCGGCGGCCGCGCGCAGCCCCTCGGCGAAATTCATCGCGGGTGGGACCAATCTGCTGGACCTGATGAAGCTGCGCATCGAGACGCCCGGCCATCTGATTGACGTGAACGGACTCGCGCTGGACCGCATCGAGCCGACGGCGGAGGGCGGGCTGCGCATCGGCGCGCTGGTTCGCAACACGGACCTGGCCGCCGATGCGCGGGTGCGGCGCGACTATGCCGTGCTGTCGCGCGCGCTGCTCGCCGGCGCCTCCGGCCAGCTGCGCAACAAGGCGACCACGGCGGGCAACCTGCTGCAACGCACACGTTGCCCCTATTTCTACGACACCGACCAGCCTTGCAACAAGCGCGTGCCCGGCAGCGGCTGCGCCGCCATCGCGGGCTACAGCCGGCAGCTGGCCGTGGTCGGCGGCAGCGAGGCCTGCATCGCCACCCATCCCAGCGACATGGCTGTGGCGATGCGGGCGCTGGATGCGGTGGTGGAGACGGTGCGGCCCGATGGCGCGACGCGCACCATCCCGATCGCCGATTTCCACCGCCTGCCGGGCGAGACGCCGCATCTGGAAACGGTGCTGGAGCCGGGCGAGCTGATCACCGCCGTGACGCTGCCGCCGCCGGTGGGTGGCGCGCAGATCTACCGCAAGGTGCGCGACCGCGCCTCCTACGCCTTCGCCCTTGTCTCCGTCGCCGCCATCATCCAGCGCGATGGCAGCGGCGCGGTGGCACTCGGCGGCGTGGCGCCGAAGCCATGGCGGCGGGCGGAGGCCGATGCCGCGCTGCCGCAGGGTGCGCAGGCCAGTGCCGCCGCGCTGATGCAGGGCGCGCGCCCAACCGAGGACAATGCCTTCAAGCTGAAGCTGGTCGAGCGCACGCTCGGCGCGGTGCTGGCCGAGGCGAGGAGCTGAGCCATGCGCTTCGACACCCCCGCCACCACCAATCCCATCGACCGGCTGCGCATCGTCGGCCAGCCGGTGGACCGCATCGACGGCCCGCTGAAGGTGCGCGGCGCCGCGCCCTATGCCTATGAGCAGCACGCGGCCGTGCCGAACCAGGCCTATGGCTGGGTCATCGGTGCCGGCATCGCCCGCGGCCGCATCGCGCGCATGGATCTGGAGGCCGCCTATGCCGCGCCCGGCGTCCTCGCCATCCTGACGGCGGAGAATGCCGGGCCGCTCGACAAGGGCAAGCGCAATGCCGCGCCGCTGCTCGGCGGGCCGGAGATCACGCATTACCACCAGGCCATCGCGCTGGTGATCGCCCGAACCTTCGAGCAGGCACGCGATGCCGCGCAGCGCATCACGGTGAGCTATGCGAAGGAGGAAGGTGCCTTCGACCTGGCGGAAGCCAGGGCGGAAGGCGTCGGCCCTTCGAAGGATTCGCCGGATTCCAAGGTCGGTGATTTCGACACGGCCTTTGCGCAGGCCCCGGTGCAGCTGGACGCCACCTATACCACGCCGGACCAGAGCCATGCGATGATGGAGCCGCATGCGAGCCTCGCGGCCTGGGATGGCGACCGGCTGGAGGTCTGGACCTCGAACCAGATGGTCGCCTGGGCGCATGAGGACCTGGCCAAGACTCTGCGCCTGAAGAAGGAACAGGTGCGGATCCGCTCCCCCTATGTCGGCGGCGGTTTCGGCGGCAAGCTGTTCCTGCGCGCGGATGTCGTCCTGGCGGCGCTGGGCGCGCGGCTGGCGGGGCAGCCGGTGAAGGTGGCGCTGCAGCGGCCGCTGATCGCGAACAACACCACCCACCGCCCGGCCACCATCCAGCGCATCCGCCTGGGCGCCTCGCCCGACGGCAAGCTCACCGCGATCGCGCATGAAAGCTGGTCCGGCAATGTGGAAGGCGGGGAGGAGGAGAATGCGATCCAGCAGACGCGCCTGCTCTATGCCGGCGCCAACCGCCTGACCGGCACGCGCCTCGCGCATCTCGACCTGCCGGAGGGCAATGCCATGCGCGCGCCGGGCGAGGCGCCCGGCCTGCTCGCGCTGGAAGTGGCGATGGACGAGATGGCGGAAAAGCTCGGCATCGATCCGGTGGCATTCCGCATCCTCAACGACACGCAGGAGGACCCCGAGAAGCCGGGCCGGCCTTTCTCCCAGCGCCAGCTGGTGCAATGCCTGCGTCTGGGGGCCGAGCGCTTCGGCTGGGACCGGCGCAAGGCGCAGCGCGGCACGCGGCGCGAGGGCCGCTGGCTGATCGGCCTCGGCATGGCCGTGGGCTTCCGCAACAACATGGTGGAGAAATCCGGCGCCAGGGTGCGGCTGGAGCGTGACGGCACGGTGATTGTCGAGACCGACATGACCGATATCGGCACCGGCAGCTACACCATCATCGCGCAGACGGCGGCGGAGATGATGGGCGTTGCGCTGGATCGCGTGGTGGTGCGATTGGGCGATTCCAGCTTCCCGGCCTCGGCGGGCTCGGGTGGGCAGTGGGGCGCCAATACCTCCACCGCCGGCGTCTATGCCGCCTGCGTGAAGCTGCGCGAGCAGGTGGCGCAGGCGCTTGGCCTCAACAGCGCCGATCTCGACTTCGCCGATGGCATGGTGCGGTCCGGCGCGCGCAGCATCCCGCTGGCGGATGCGGCGCGCGAAGGCGCGCTGAACGCCGAGGACGTCATCGAATTCGGCGATCTGCAGAAGCGCTACCAGCAATCCACCTTCGCAGGCCACTTCGTGGAGGTCGCGGTGGATGCGGCGACGGCGGAGGTGCGGGTGCGGCGCATGCTGGCGGTCTGTGCCGCGGGCCGCATCCTCAACCCCAAATCCGCGCGCAGCCAGGTGATCGGCGCCATGACCATGGGCCTCGGCGCCGCGCTGATGGAGGAGCTGGCCGTCGACAGGCGCCAGGGCTTCTTCGTCAACCACGACCTGGCGGGCTACGAGGTGCCGGTGCATGCCGATGTGCCGCGGCAGGAGGTGATCTTCCTCGACGAGACGGATCCGATCTCCTCGCCGATGAAGGCGAAGGGCGTGGGCGAGCTCGGCCTCTGCGGCGTGGGCGCGGCGGTGGCGAATGCGATCCACAATGCCACCGGCATCCGCGTGCGGGACTATCCGATCACGCTCGACAAGCTGCTGGACCGCCTGCCGGGCTGATCCTCAGGCGAAGAAGCCGGGGTTGGCGGCGCGCAGCCGGTCGGCCTCGGCAAAGGTGCCGGAGAGATGCGCGCGCAGCGCCGCCTCCGCGCGCGGGACATCGGCGGCGAGGATGGCCTCGGCCAGCGCCTCATGCTGCTGCAGCACCGCCTCGGTCTTGCCGGGCTCCGGCAGGTGCAGGCGGCGCAGCCGGTCCAGATGGCCGCCGCGGCTGCGCACCAGCTCGCGCAGCCCGGGCACGCGCGCAGCGCTGAACAAGGCCATGTGGAAGGCCTCGTCGGCCTCGGCGAAGGTCGCGCGGTCGTCCTCGCGCAGCACGGCGCGCATGCGCTGCAACTCCGCGCGCAACGTCTCCTCCAGCTCCGGCGCCGGGGCGCGGGCCAGGCGCCGCACCACTTCCACCTCCAGCGCCAGGCGCAGGAAATGCGCCTCCCGCGCATGGTTCAGGTCGATGCGGGAGACGCGCGTGGCGGATTGCGGCACCACCTCGATCAGATGCTCGTCCTGCAGGCGGATCAGCGCCTCCCGCACCGGGGTCTGGCTGATGCCGAGGCGCTGCGCGATGGCGAGGCGCGAGACGACGGAGCCCGGCGGCAGGGCGAGGGAGATCAGCGCCTCGCGCAGCCGCGCATAGGCGATATCGGCGGCCGAGCGGCGCGGACCGACGGGGGAGAGGGCCGAGAGCTCGGCCTCGGCATCCGGAAAGACGGAGTTCATCGCGACGTCCCTTTAGCAGCCGCCGTGGCGCCGACCAGAATTCATATTGACGTTCTGGAATCTAACATATCAGATACGTCTGTCCGCAAGCGAGCCTTGTCGAGCCCGCGCAGGACGGAGGAAGTGATCCATGCGCCCAACCCCCCGCCGCCTGGCGCTCGCTGCGCTATTCTCGTTGGCCGCCCTGCCGGCCCTCGCCCAGGGGCGTGCCGCCGCCTGGCCCAGCCAGCCGATCCGCGTCATCGTCCCCTTCGCCGCAGGCACCTCCGACACCGTGGCCCGGCTGGTCGGCGCCGAGATGTCGAAGACCCTCGGCCAGCCGCTGGTGATCGAGAACCGCCCCGGCGCCGGCGGCAATATCGGCACGGAGGTCTGTGCGCGCGCGGCGCCGGATGGCTACACGATCTGCCTCGGCACCATCAGCAGCCACGCCATCAACCCGGCGATCTATCCGCGCCTGCCCTATGACAACCTGCGCGACTTCGCGCCGATCACGCAGCTTTCGGCGCAGCCCAACGCGCTGGCGGTGACCAACGCCTTTCCGGCGCAGACCGTGCCGGAACTGGTGGCGCTGCTGCGCAGCCGCCAGGCGCGCGACGTGGCCTTCGGCACTTCCGGCGTCGGCACCTCCGTGCATCTCGCCGGCACGCTGTTTGGCCAATTGACCGGGACGGAGCTGGAGCATGTGCCCTATCGCGGCAGCGCCGGCGTGGCCACGGCGCTGATGGGCGGCGAGCTGCCCATGGCCTTCGACAACCTCTCCTCCGTCTGGCCGCTGGCGCGGGAGGGCAAGCTGCGCGTGCTCGGCGTCACTTCCCTGCAGCGCAACCCCGCGGCGCCGGACGTGCCGGCGGTGGCGGAGACGGTGCCGGGCTTCGAGAGCCTGTCCTGGAACGGCTTCTTCGCCCCCGCCCGCACGCCGCCCGAGATCGTGCTGCGCCTGCACCGCGAAGCGGTGGCGGCCTTGGCCCAGCCCAGCGTGGCGGACCGCTTCCGCGACCTCGGCATCACCGCCAACGGCACCTCGCCGGATGAATTCCGCAGCTTCGTCGCCAGCGAGACCGCGCGCTGGGGCGAGGTGGCGCGCCGCGCCCGCATCCAGATCGACTGAGAGCACTGATGACCGAAACGCCCCGCAAGAAGCCTGAGGAATTGCGCAGCGCCCGCTGGTTCGGGCCCGCCGATCTGCGCTCCTTCGGCCACCGTTCCCGCACCATGCAGATGGGCTACGCGCCGGAGGAATGGCAGGGCCGGCCGGTCATCGCCATCGTCAATACCTGGTCCGACCTGAACCCCTGCCACACGCACCTCCGCCAGCGGGCGGAGGATGTGAAGCGCGGCGTGCTGATGGCCGGCGGCTTCCCCGTGGAGCTGCCGGCGCTGTCGCTGTCCGAGAGCCTGGTGAAGCCCACCACCATGCTCTACCGCAACATGCTGGCGATGGAGACGGAGGAGCTGCTGCGCAGCCACCCGATCGACGGCGCCATCCTGATGGGCGGCTGCGACAAGACCACGCCGGGCCTGCTGCTTGGCGCCACCAGCATGGACATTCCCGCGATCTTCGTCCCGGCGGGCCCGATGCTGCGCGGCAATTGGGGCGGCAAGGTCCTGGGGTCCGGCTCCGACAGCTGGAAATACTGGGACGAGCTGCGCGCGGGCAGGATCACGCAGCAGGACTGGCTCGGCGTGGAAGCGGGCATCGCACGCAGCCACGGCACCTGCATGACCATGGGCACGGCCAGCACCATGACGGCGATTGCCGAGGCGGTGGGCATGGTGCTGCCGGGCGGTTCCTCGATCCTCGCGGCGGACGCCGGCCATATCCGCCTGTGTTCCGAAAGTGGCCGCCGCATCGTGGAAATGGTGTGGGAGGATCTGACGCCGAAGCGCATCCAGACCCACAAGGCGTTTCTCAACGCGATCAACGTCGCCATGGCGATGGGCTGTTCCACCAATGCGATCATCCACCTGATCGCCATGGCCCGCCGCGCGGGCCACGATATCGGCCTGGACGATTTCGAACGCGCCAGCCGCGTGGTGCCCGTCATCGGCAATGTCCGCCCCTCCGGCAGCACCTATCTGATGGAGGATTTCTTCTACGCCGGCGGCATTCTTGGCCTGATGGAGCGGATGCGCGAACATCTGCACCTGGACTGCATGACCGTCTCCGGCCGCGCGCTGGGCGAGAACATCGCGGGGGCCAAGGTCTACAATGACGACGTGATCCGGCCGCTGGACAATCCGATCTACGGCGAGGGGTCGCTGGCGGTGCTGAAGGGCAACCTCGCCCCCGATGGCTGCGTGATCAAGCCGGCGGCGATGGACCAGAAATTCCTGAAGCACAGCGGCCCGGCGCTGGTCTTCGACGACTATCCCAGCATGAAGAAGGCGGTGGATGACGAGACTCTCGACATCACGCCGGACCATGTGCTGGTGCTGCGCAATGCGGGGCCGCAGGGCGGGCCGGGCATGCCGGAATGGGGCATGCTGCCGATGCCGAAGCGCCTGCTGAAGGAGGGCCATAGGGACATGCTGCGCCTGTCCGATGCGCGCATGTCCGGCACCAGCTACGGCGCCTGCGTGCTGCACGTCGCCCCGGAAAGCTACATCGGCGGTCCGCTCGCCCTGCTGCGGACGGGCGATATCGTGGAGGTCGACGTCGCCGCGCGCAGCATCAACATGCGCGTCTCCGAGGAGGAACTGGCGCGCCGCCGCGCCGCCTGGACCCCGCCGCCGCCCCGCTTCGAACGCGGCTACGGCTATGCCTTCACGAAACACGTCCAGCAGGCCAATGAGGGCTGCGACTTCGATTTCTTGCGCACCGACTTCGGCGCCCCAGTGCCCGAGCCGGTCATCTACTGAAAGGCACCCTGCAATGGCTTTGAGTGACACTACGCGAAAACTGCTCCGCAAGGTCAGCACCGCCACCGTCGCCACCATCCTCTTCAAGCGCGGCCTGCGCAACCAGATGATCCAGGGCGTGCTGCCGCTGCATCCGGTGACGGAAAGCATGGTCGGCGAGGCGGTGACCGTGCGCTATATCCCGGCGCGCGAGGATCTGAACGGCCTCGAGGTCTTCAAGGACCCCGCCCACCCGCAGCGCCGCGCGGTGGAGAATTGCCCGGCCGGCAAGGTGCTGGTCTTCGACAGCCGCAAGGATGCGCGTGCCGCTTCCGCCGGCGCCATCCTGGTCGGTCGCCTCAAGGCGCGCGGCGTCGCCGGCGTGGTGACCGATGGCGGATTTCGCGATAGCGCGGAGATCGCGGCCCTCGGCATCCCCGCCTATCACCAGCGGCCCTCGGCGCCCACGAACCTCACGCTGAACCAGGCCATCGACATCGACGTGCCGATCGCCTGCGGCGATGCGCCGGTCTTCCCGGGCGATGTGCTGCTCGGCGATGCCGATGGCGTCATCGTCATCCCGGCGCATCTGGCGGAGGAGATCGCCGTCGAGGCCACCGAGATGACGGCCTATGAGGATTTCGCCGCGGCCAAGGTGGCCGAAGGCCGCAGCCTGGTCGGCCTCTACCCGGCGACCGATCCCGCCAGCCTCACCGAATTCGCCACCTGGCGCCAGAAACGGGGCGTCTGAACCAAGAACAAACAGGAGGAACACGCCATGATCACCCGTCGTCTTGCCCTCACCGCCACGCTCGCCACGCCTTTCCTCGCGCGCCCGGCGCTTGCCCAGGCCGCGACGCTGAACGTGAACTCGGCACTGACGGCGGATGATCCGCTGTTCAAGGGTCTCGAGGCCTTCAAGCAGGGCGTCGAGACGCGCAGCAATGGCCGCCTCCAGGTGCGGCTCTATCCGTCGTCGCAGCTCGGCTCGGATGAGGATGTGCTGGAACAGGCGCGCGCCGGCGCGGGCGTCGCCGTGGTGGTCGATGGCGGGCGCCTCGCGCCCTTCGTCCGCGAATTCGGGATTCTGGGCGCGCCCTATATCGCCAACGGCTTTCCCGAATTGCGCAAGCTCGCCACCTCGCCGCTGTTTGACCGCTGGGCGGACCGGCTGCGCACCGCCTCCGGCCACCAGGTGCTGTCCTTCAACTGGTTCCAGGGCGACCGCCACCTGCTGACCAACCGCGCCATCAATGCGCCGGCGGATCTCAACGGCCTGCGCCTGCGCACGCCGGGCGCGCCGGTCTGGCTGGAGACGATCCGCGCCATGGGCGCCACGCCCACGCCGCTGCCCTGGACGGAAGTCTATTCCGCCCTGCAGCTGCGCGCGATCGATGCGGCGGAGGCGCAGTACCCCGCGCTCTGGGGCTCCCGCCTGTATGAGGTGGTGCGCTTCATCACCAAGACCTCGCACATCAACCTGATCACCGGGCTGATCGGATCCCGCATCTGGTTCGACCGCCAGCCGGCCGACCTCCGCACCATCCTGCGGGAGGAGGCGCTGAAGGGCGGCGATACCGGGTCCCAGGCCACGCTCGCCTCGCTGGAGGATTTCGAGACGCGGCTGAAGGCGCAGGGCCTCACCATCACCACGCCGGACCTCGCACCGTTCCGAGAGGCGACGAAGGTGGTCTACGACAAGCTGAACTACACGGCGGTGCGGCGCGAAGTCGAAGCCGTGTTGGCGGCCTGAGCCGATGCGCGCACTGGAAAAGGCGGAGGAGACCGTGGGCATCACGCTCTTCGCCGCCGTCTGCCTGTTGGTGCTGCTCGGCGCCGTCACCCGCACCATCGGCATGCCGCTGATCTGGGCCGTGGATGTGGCCCAGCTGCTGTTTGCCTGGACCGCGGTGCTCGGTGCCGATGTCGCGCTGAAGCGCTGGCAGCACATCGAGATCGACATTCTGGTGCGCGCCTTCCCGGCCTCGGTCCGGCGGCTTCTCGCCTATGCCTGGCTGGTGCTGATCATCGTCTTCCTGGCCGCGCTGGTCTGGCTGGGGGCGGAGCTGACGCTGCTGAACCTGGAGCGGGAGCTGGGCGATACGCCGATCTCCTATGGCTGGGTCACGGCGGCGATCCCGGTGGGGGCGGCGCTGATGCTGCTCACCACCACCGTGCGCCTGGTGCGTGGCCTGATGGGCCGACAGGCGATCACCACCGGCAGCGTGGATGGGATGGTGCTATGACGGCTGTTGTCAGCGGGGCCTTCTTTGTCCTGATGTTCCTGGGCATGCCGGTGGCCTTCGCCATCGGCACCGCCGCCTTCCTCTTCTACCTCTTCGGCCCCATGCCGCCCGCCATCGCGGTCCAGAAGATCGTCTCGGCCACACAATCCTTTCCGCTGCTGGCCGTGCCGCTCTTCGTGCTGGCCGGCCACCTGATGAACGAATCCGGCATCACCGAACGCCTCATCAAGCTGGCCAGCGTGCTGGCCGGCTGGATCCGTGGCGGGCTGGCGCAGGTGGCCATCGCGCTCTCCGCACTCATGGGTGGCGTCTCCGGCTCCGCGGTGGCGGATGCGGCGATGGAGGCGCGGATCCTCGGCCCCTCGATGCTCGCCCGCGGCTATTCGCGGGGGTTCACCTGCGCGGCCATCGCGGTGGGCTCGCTGATCACCGCCACCATCCCGCCCAGCATCGGGCTGATCCTCTACGGCTTCCTCGGCAATGTCTCGATCGGCCGGCTGTTTGTCGGCGGTATCGTGCCGGGCGTGCTGATGACGCTGTTCCTGATGGTCACCGCCTGGATCGTCGCCACGCGCCGCGGCTATGCGCCCGAACGCGCCACCCTGCCTTCGGTGCGGGAGGTGGTGAGCGGGGTCTGGGAGAGCAAATGGGCGCTGGCCTTCCCCGTCTTCCTCATCGTCGGCATCCGCTACGGCATCTTCACCCCCTCCGAGGCCGGCGCCTTCGCCGTCGCCTATGCCGTGGTCATCGGCACCGTCGTCTATCGCGAGCTGACCGTCGCCAAGCTGGTCACGGCGCTGCGGCACAGCCTGACCGATACCGGCATGATCATGCTGATCATCATGTTCTCCTCCATGATCGGCTATATGATCACGCTGGAACGCGTGCCGCAGGACGCCACCACCTTCCTGGCCGGCCTGTCGTCGAACCCGCAGGTGCTGATGCTGCTGCTGGTGGCCTTCCTGGCCTTCCTCGGCATGTTCCTGGAATCCACCGTCATCACCCTGCTGCTGACGCCGATCCTGGTGCCGGTCATCACCCGCCTGGGCATCGACCCCGTCCACTTCGGCCTGGTGATGATGACCACGGTGACGCTGGGCGGTATGACGCCGCCGGTGGGGGTTGCCATGTACACCGTCTGCGGCATGCTCGACTGCCCGATGGACGAATACACGCGGGAGGCGTTGCCCTTCCTCGCGGCCGTCATCGCGCTGATCGTGCTGATGGTCTTCTGGCCGGGGCTGGTGCTCTTCGTGCCGAACCTGGTGTTCTGAGGAGGAGCAGGCGTGGAGGAAAGCTGGCGCTGGTTCGGTCCGCTGGATGACATCCGGCTGGCGGAAATTCGCCAGACCGGCGCCAGCGGCATCGTCACCGCGCTGCACGAGATCCCCTATGGCGAGGTCTGGCCGGAAGACGCCATCCGCGCCCGCCGGGACATGATCGCCGCCGCCGGCCTGCGCTGGAACGTGGTGGAAAGCCTGCCGGTGCATGAGGATGTGAAGCGCGGCACCGGCGACCTCGCCCGCATCTTTGCCAATTACCGCGACTCCCTCCGCAACCTCGGCCGCTGCGGCATCCGCGCGGTCTGCTACAACTTCATGCCGGTGCTGGACTGGACCCGCACGGACCTGGCCCACCCGCTGCCCAGCGGCGCCGTCGCGCTGCGCTTCGATGCGGTGCGTCATGCGGCCTTCGACGTGCTGATGCTGGCCCGGCCGGGGGCGGAGGCCGAGCATCCGCCGGCCGTGCTGGCCGCGGCGCGTCGCTGGTTCGACAGCGCGTCGGAGTCGGACAAGGCGACGCTGCTCGCCACCATCATGGCCGGCCTGCCCGGCGCCTATGACCGCTACGACATCCCCGGCCTGCGCCGCATGCTCGACAGCTATGCCGGCATCGACGCCGCCGCCCTGAAGGCGAACCTCGCCCGCTTCCTGGCGGAGGTGGTGCCGGCGGCGGAGGAGGCGGGCATCGTGCTCGGCATCCATCCCGACGACCCGCCGCGCCCCATGCTCGGCCTGCCGCGCATCGTCTCCACGGCGGCCGACCTGTCCGACCTCCTGGCGGCCGTGCCGTCACCGTCGAACGGCCTGACCTTCTGCACCGGCTCGCTCGGCGCCGGCCGTGGCAACGACGTGCCGGCCATGGCCAAGAGATTCGCAGCCCAGACGGTCTTCCTGCATCTGCGCAATGTGCGGCATGAGCCGGATGGGTCCTTCCACGAGGCCGCGCATCTGGACGGCGATGTCGACATGCCGGCGGTGCTCGCGGCCTTCCTGGCCGAACAGGCGCGGCGCGGCGGCGCCCCCATCCCCTTCCGCCCGGACCATGGCCACCAGCTGCTGTCGGATGCCGGCCGCCCGACCCATCCCGGCTATCCGCTGATCGGCCGGCTGCGCGGCCTGGCGGAGCTGCGCGGCGTCCTCGCCGGGCTGCGCCATGCGGGCCGGGCCGGGTGATGCGCCTCTCGGCCGCCAGGCTCCAGCACCTGCGGCCGCATGTGCGGCGCCCGAACTACGACCGCGCGGCGGTCACCCCGGGCATCGTGCATCTCGGCCTCGGCGCCTTCCATCGCGCGCATCAGGCGGTGATGACGGAGGCGGTGCTGCGCGCCGGGGCGCGGGACTGGGGCATCCTCGCCGCCAGCCTGCGCAGCCCCGCCACCCGCGATGCGCTCTGCCCCCAGGGCGGGCTCTATACCTTCGCCGAACGCGAGGATGGGACGGAGCGGCTGCAGGTCATCGGCGCGCTGCGCGGGGTGCATGTGGCGCCGGAGGATCCGGAGGCGCTGCTGGCGGCGATGAGCGCGCCCACCACCCGCATCGTCTCCCTGACCGTGACGGAAAAGGGCTATTGCCACGACCCGGCCAGCGGCGCGCTGGACGAGTCCCACCCCGATATCCGCCACGACCTGGCGCTGCCCGTCGCGCCGCGTTCCGCGCCGGGCTTCCTGGTGGAGGCGCTGCGCCGCCGCCGCGCCGCCGGCACGCCGCCCTTCACCGTGCTGTCCTGCGACAACCTGCCCGCCAATGGCGCCACCACGCGCGCCATCACCGCCCGCCTGGCCGCGCTGCAGGACCCCGACCTCGGCGCCTGGATCGCGGGGGAGGTGGCCTTCCCCTGCACCATGGTGGACCGCATCGTGCCCGCCACCACGGAGGAGGATCGCGCCCGCATCGATGCCGCGCTCGGCCTGCAGGATGCCTGGCCGGTGGTGGGCGAAGGCTTTCGGCAATGGGTCATCGAGGACCACTTCCCCGGCGGCCGGCCGGAATGGGAGATGGCCGGCGCGCAATTCACCGCCGATGTCGCGGCCTTCGAACTGGCCAAGCTGCGCATGCTGAACGGCGCGCATTCCGCGCTGGCCTATCTCGGTTACCTGGCGGGGCACGGGACGGTGGCCGAGGCCGCGGCCGATCCCCTTTTCGCCGCCTATCTGGAGGCCTTCTGGGCCGAGGTAATGCCGAATCTGGCGCCGCCGCCCGGGCTCGACCTGCGCGACTATGCCGCCCAGCTCCTGGCCCGCTTCCGCAACCGGGCGCTGCGCCACCAGACCAGCCAGATCGCCATGGATGGCAGCCAGAAGCTGCCGCAGCGCCTGCTCGGCACCATCCGCGCGGCGCTGGCGGAAGGCCTGCCGGTCGGCTGCCTCGTCCTCGGCGTGGCGGGCTGGATGCGCTACATGGTGGGGGTGGATGAGGCGGGCGGCGCCATCCATCTGCGCGACCCGATGATCGCGGAGATCTCGCGCGCCTGCGCCCCCGGCCTGGCCGATCCCGCCGCTTTGGCGGACCGGCTGCTGGCCATCCCGGCGATCTTCGGGGAGGACCTGCCCCGCCACCCGGTCTTCCGCCCGGCGGTGCAGGCCGCCCTGGCCGGGCTGGTGGCGCGCGGCAGCCGCGCCGCGCTGCGCGAAGCCCTGGGCTGAGAATCCTCAGGCTGAGAAGGCCGCGCCCCAGGGTTCTGGAACCCGAAGCGATCACGCACGCTTCAGCAGCGGGCCCCTTTGCGGGGTCGCGCATTGCTAAAATTTCATTTTTCACCTAACCCGGTGTCCTCCCCCGCGTGCCGGTGACCCGCTTCCCGCGCGACTGCCGCCCGGGCTGGGCGCGGCTTGCCGCACGGGCCCGGTTGGCGGAAAGGGGGGCAGGGGCGCCGCGAAAGGGAGAGACGATGGCCATCACCGAACGCATCTCCGCCGCGGATGTCGTGCTCGACCTGGGCGCCAGCACCAAGCGCGGCCTGCTGCAGACCCTGGCGGCGGAGGCCGCCCGGCGCCTCGGCCGGCCGGAGCAGGAGATCCTGGATGCGCTGCAGGACCGGGAGAATCTCGGCTCCACCGCGCTCGGCCGCGGCGTCGCCCTGCCGCATGCGCGGCTGCCCGGCGAATCCCCGCCGGTGATGCTGTTCATCCGCCTGAAGCGCCCGATCGACTACGAGGCGAAGGATGACGAGCCGGTGGACCTGGTCATCCTGGTGCTCTGGCCGGAAGCCGAGCCGGAGGGCTTCCTGCCCGCCTTGTCCGAGACCTGCCGCGCGCTGCGCGAGCCGGTGGCGCTGCGCCAGCTGCGCGCCGCCGCCACGCCGGCGGAGGTGGCGGCGCTGCTGCAGCGCCATGGCCGGTCGGTGGATTCCGCTCCCGAGGCGGATTGACCCGCCCGGATGCCTGACGCCCTGCTGCTGCTGACCCTTCTGGTCCTGCCCTTCCTCGGCGCCATCGCGGCCGGGGTGCTGCCGAGCCATGCGCGCAACACAGCCTCCGGCCTCGCGGGCGCCATTGCCCTGGTCAACCTGGCGCTGGTCTGGGCCGCCTATCCCACGGTGGCGGCCGGCGGCGTGCTGCGGGCGGAATTCGCCTGGATGCCGAGCCTGGGGCTGAACCTGGTGCTGCGGATGGATGGCTTCGCCTGGCTCTTCGCCGGCATGGTCACCGGCATCGGCGCGCTGGTCGTGCTCTATGCCCGCTACTACATGGCGGCCGACGACCCGGTGCCGCGCTTCTTCGCCTTCCTGCTGGCCTTCATGGGCGCCATGACGGGCGTGGTGATCGCCGGCAATATCATCCAGCTCGCCTTCTTCTGGGAGCTGACCAGCCTCTTCTCCTTCCTGCTGATCGGCTATTGGCACCACACGGCGCCAGCCCGCGATGGCGCGCGCATGGCGCTGACCATCACCGCCGCCGGCGGGCTCGCGCTCTTCGCGGGCATGCTGGTGCTGGGCCATATCGTCGGCAGCTATGACCTGGATGTGGTGCTGGCCTCCGGCGACCTGATCCGGGACCATCCGCTGTACCTCGCAGCCCTGCTGCTGATCCTGCTCGGCGCCCTGACCAAAAGCGCGCAATTCCCCTTCCACTTCTGGCTGCCGCACGCCATGGCGGCGCCGACGCCGGTCTCCGCCTATCTGCATTCCGCCACCCTGGTGAAGGCCGGCGTCTTCCTGCTGGCGCGGCTCTGGCCGGTGATGGCGGGGACCGACGAATGGACCTGGCTGGTGGGCGGCGCTGGGCTGATCACCCTGGTGCTCGGCGCCTATATCGCCATCTTCCAGAACGACCTGAAGGGCCTGCTGGCCTATTCCACCATCAGCCATCTCGGCCTCATCACCCTGCTGCTGGGGTTGCGGAGCGAGCTGGCGCTGGTCGCCGCCATTTTCCACATCCTCAACCACGCCGCCTTCAAATGCTCGCTCTTCATGGCCGCCGGCATCATCGACCATGAGACGGGCACGCGGGACATCCGGCGCCTGTCCGGGCTGAACCGCTCCATGCCCTTCACCGCGCGCCTGGCGCTGGTGGCCGCCGCGGCGATGGCCGGCGTGCCGCTGCTGAACGGCTTCATCTCGAAGGAGATGTTCTTCGCCGAGGCGCTCTCGGCCGAGCTGCAGGTGGTGCCGCTGCTGAACATCCTGCCGTTCGCCGCCATGCTGGCGAGTGCCTTCAGCGTCACCTATTCGCTGCGCTTCATCCATGGCGCCTTCTTCGGCCCGGAGCCCAGGGACCTGCCGCAGACGCCGCATGAGCCGGCGAGCTGGATGCGCTTTCCGGTCGAGATCCTGGTGCTGGTCTGCATCATGGTGGGCGTGCTGCCGGCGGCGACCGTCGGCCCCTTCCTGCATTTCGCCGCGCAATCCGTGCTGGGCCCGGCCATGCCGGAATACAGCCTTTCGGTCTGGCACGGCTTCAACCTGCCGCTGCTGATGAGCCTGCTGGCGCTGGCCGGCGGCGTGCTGCTCTACGTGCTGCTGCAATCGCGCCTGCGCGTCGGCATGGATGGCCCGCCGGTGATCCGCCGCCTGGAAGGCCGCCGCATCTTCGAACGCAGCATGGTCTTCCTGTCCTGGCGCCTGGCCCGGCTGCTGGAAAGCTGGGCCGGCACGCGGCGGCTGCAGCCGCAGCTCCGGCTGATCCTGGGCATCGCCCTGCTGGCCGGCGCCGCGGCGGTCTGGCTGCGCGGCATCGGCCCGGGCAATCTGGTGCCGGCGCCGATCGACCCGGTGCTGGTGCTGATCTGGGCGGTGGGCGCGGCCTGCGCGCTGGGCGCCGCCTGGCAGGCCAAGTATCACCGGCTGGCGGCGCTGATCCTGGTCGGCGGCGCCGGCCTCGTCGTCTGCATCACCTTCGTCTGGTTCTCCGCCCCCGACCTGGCGCTGACCCAGCTGACGGTCGAGATCGTCACCACCGTGCTGCTGCTGCTCGGCCTGCGCTGGCTGCCCAAGCGCCACCATATGCCCGGGGAGCGGGGGCCGGAGGTGCTGACCCGCGGCCGCCGCATGCGCGACCTGGCGATCGCCGTCGGTGCCGGCCTCGGCATGGCGGCGCTGAGCTATTTCGTGATGACGCGCACCCCGCCCGACCTGCTGGCACGGCACTTCCTGGAGCGCGGCTATACCCAGGGCGGCGGCACCAATGTGGTGAATGTCATCCTGGTGGATTTCCGCGGCTTCGACACGCTGGGCGAGATCTTCGTGGTCGCCGCCGTGGCGCTGGCCACCTTCGCCCTGCTGCGCCGCTTCCGCCCGGCGCCGGACAGCCGGGAGGTGCCGGAACAGCAGCGCGACCAGGCGCCGGGGGCCCAAGGGAGCAGCCGCCATGGCGCGGCCAGCGGCCCGGGCTCCGACTGGCTGCTGGTGCCCTTCATGCTGACCCGCCTGGTCTTCCCGGTGATCGTCATCACCGCCTTCTTCCTGCTGCTGCGCGGGCATGACCTGCCGGGTGGCGGCTTCTCCGCCGGCATGGTCGTGGCGATCGCCATCATCCTGCTCTACATGATCGGCGGCACCGACTGGACCGAGGACCGCCTGCGGCTGCGGCCGCAGATCTGGATCGGCACCGGGCTGCTGCTGGCCACCGGCACGGGCCTGGCCGCGCTGGCCTTCGGCAAGCCCTTCCTGACGTCCTATTTCGAGTATGCGGAGCTGCCGGTGATCGGCCGGATCCCCGTTGCCAGCGCGCTGCTGTTCGATATCGGCGTCTTCGCGCTGGTGGTGGGCGCCACGCTGCTGATGCTGATCGCACTCGCCCACCAGTCGGTCCGTGCGCATCGCGCCACTCCCCGCGCTGTGCCGCGTGCTGTGCCGCAGGTGCCCTCTGCCGGGGGAGACGCCTGATGGAACTCGTCCTGTCGCTCGGCATCGGCGTGCTCGCCGGCTCCGGCATCTGGCTGCTGCTGCGGCCGCGCACCTTCCAGGTCATCATCGGCCTGTCGCTGCTCTCCTATGCCGTGAACCTCTTCATCTTCTCCACCGGCGGGCTGCGCACCGGCGCGGCGGCGATCCTGCAGCCGGGGGAGGTGGGCACCCTGGCCCGCTATGCGGACCCGCTGCCGCAGGCGCTGGTGCTGACCGCCATCGTCATCAGCTTCGCCACCACGGCGCTGCTGCTGGTGGTGCTGCTGGCCGCGCGCGGCCTGACCGGCACCGACCACGTGGATGGGCGGGAGCGGGAGCGGTGACCGGCTGGATGGACCACCTGACCATCGCGCCGATCGTGCTGCCGATGCTGGTCGGCATCGCCATGATCCTGGCCGGCGACCGTTTCCGCCACGCCACGGTTGCCATGGGCCTCGCCTCCTGCCTCGGCCTGGTGGTGCTGGCCGTGCTGCTGCTGGGCATCGCCGATGCGCCGGTGGTGCGGGTCTATCGCCTGGGCGACTGGCCCGCGTTGTTCGGCATCGTGCTGGTGCTGGACCGGCTCTCGGCGCTGATGCTGCTGCTGGTCGCGATCCTGGGCCTGGCCGCCTTCACCTTCTCGCTGGCCCGCTGGCATCGCGCCGGGCCGAATTTCCACCCGCTGTTCCAGTTCCAGCTGATGGGGCTGAACGGCGCCTTCCTGACCGGCGACCTGTTCAACCTGTTCGTCTTCTTCGAGGTGATGCTCGCCGCCTCCTACGGCCTGGCCCTGCACGGATCGGGCACCGCGCGGGTGCGGGCGGGGCTGCACTACATCATCATCAACCTGGTCGCCTCCCTGCTGTTCCTGGTCGGCGTCAGCGTCATCTACGGCATCGGCGGCACGCTCAACATGGCCGACCTCGCCATGCGGATGCGTGACGTGGCGCCGGAGGATCGTGCGCTGCTGGAGGCCGGCGCGGCGGTGCTGGGCATCGCCTTCCTGACCAAGGCGGCGATGTGGCCGCTGGGCTTCTGGCTGTCCCCCACCTATGCCGCGGCCAGCACGCCGGCGGCGGCGGTGCTGTCCATCCTCAGCAAGGTCGGCATCTATGCCGTGCTGCGCGTCTGGCTGCTGCTGTTCGGCATGGATGCCGGGGAGTCGGCCGGCTTCGGCGGCGGCTGGATCACGCTGGGCGGCCTGCTCACCATCGCCTTCGGCTCCATCGCCGTGCTGGCGACGCAGAACCTGTCGCGGCTGGCGGGCGCCAGCGTCATGGTCTCCTCCGGCACCTTGCTGGCCGCGATCGGCACGGGGCAGGTGGCGGCCACCGCCGGCGCGCTGTTCTACCTGGCGAGTTCCGTCCTCGCGATCGGCGCCTTCTTCCTGCTGATCGAACTGGTGGAGCGGGGCCGCGAGGTGGGCGCCGATGTGCTGGCCGTGACCCGCGAGGCCTTCGGCAGCGGCGAGGAGGAGGAGGAGGAGGATGAGGATGCGGTCGGCGTCGTCATTCCCGGCTCCGTCGCCATCCTGGGCCTCGCCTTCCTGACCTGCACGCTGCTGCTGGCGGGCCTGCCGCCGCTCTCCGGCTTCCTGGCGAAATTCGCCATCCTCTCGCCCCTGCTGGGCAGCGGCACCGCCCCGGTGCCGCCGATGGCCTGGGTGCTGCTGGCCGCCCTCGTGCTCTCGGGCCTGGCGGCGGTGGTCGCCATGGTGCGGGCCGGCATCGATGTCTTCTGGGCCTCCCCGGCACAGCGCATCCCGCGCATCCGCCTGGTGGAGATCGCCCCGGTCGGCCTGCTGCTGCTGCTCTGCGCCGCGCTCACCGCCGGGGCCGGCCCGGTGATGCGCTACATGCAGGACACCGCCCAGGCCCTGCATGCGCCCGGCGGCTATCTGGGCGGCGTTCTGACCATGCAGGCGCCGCCGGCGGAGCCGCCGCGATGAGGCGCCTGCTGCCCTTCCCGATCTTCGCCCTGGCCGTGGCCGCGCTGTGGCTGCTGCTGGTCGGCAGCGTGAAGCCGGGCAGCCTGCTGCTGGCGGCCGGCTTCGGCCTGGCCGGCGGCTGGATGCTGGCGGCGCTGACCCCGCCGCGCAGCCGGCTGCGCCGCCTGGCCGGCATCCCCGAGCTGGTCTGGATGGTGATGGTGGAGGTGGTGCGCTCCAACAATTCGGTGGCGCGGATCATCCTCGGCCAGGGCGCGACGCAGGCGCGGCGGTCCGGCTTCGTGCGCATCCCGCTCGATATGCGCAGCCCCTATGGCCTGGCCGCGCTCGCCTGCATCCTGACCGCGGCGCCCGGCACCGTCTGGGTGGAATACGACAGCGTGGAGAACACGATGCTGCTGCATGTGCTCGACCTGATCGACGAGGAAGGCTGGGTGCGCATCATCAAGGACAGGTGGGAGCGCCGGCTGATGGAGATCTTCGAATGAGCCCGACCCTGGCCTGGGCGCTTCTCTCCTGGTCGCTGCTGCTGGCGCAGATCCTGCTGGTGGCCGCCATGGGCTGCGCCTGCACCCGCGCGCTGCGCGGGCCGCGGGCGCAGGACCGGGTGCTGGCGCTGGACACCATGTATGTGAATGCCGCCATGCTGCTGCTGGTCTTCGGCATCCGTACCGGCACCACCCACTACTTCGAGGCGGCGCTGCTGATCTCCCTGCTCGGCTTCGCCGCCACCGCCGCGCTGTCGAAGTTCCTGATGCGCGGGGAGGTCATCGAATGATGGGGCAGGCGGAGATCTCGCTGTGGCTGGCGGTGCCGGTGGCGCTGCTGCTGCTGCTGGGCGCGACGCTGGCGCTGATCGGCTCCGTCGGCCTGCTGCGGCTGCACAGCTTCTACGACCGCATCCATACGCCGACGCTGGGCACCTCGCTCGGCATCGGCTGCATCCTGGCGGCCTCGATGCTGTTCTTCTCCGTGCTGCAGACGCGGTTCGTGCTGCATGAACTGCTGATCGCGGTCTTCATGGTGGTGACCACGCCCGTCACGCTGATGCTGCTGGCCCGCGCCGCGCTGTACCGGGACCAGCAGGAGGGGAATCCCGAGGTGCCGCCGCTGCCGCCGCGGCTGGACCGCGCGGAAGGCTGAGCGGGAGCTGCGCCTTGCTCCCCCCACCCTCCCTGCTTCCTTCGGCCATAAGTCTGTCCTATAAGCCTGCCCCATAGGGCCGCGCGCAAGACCGCCCCGTGGAGGATGCCATGCGGTTCAGGACCGGCGCATGACCGCGCCGCAGACCATCGCCCAGAAGATCATCGCCGCGCATTGCGGGCGGGACCATGTCGAGGTCGGCGACTACGTCACCGTCACCCCGGACTATACCGCCTGCCAGGAGCTGTTCTGGCCCGGCCACAAGCGCAACCTGGAACGCATCGGCGTCGACCGCATCCCGCGCCCGGACAAGGCGGTGATGGTGATCGACCACTCCACCTCCGCCGCCATGGGCTCGCACCACCACGAGACCCACCGCACCCTGCGCGACTGGTGCGCGCAGCAGGGCATCGAGAACTTCTTCGGCCCCGGCAACGGCCTGCGCCACCTGGTCCTGACCGAGCGCGGCTTCGCCCGCCCCGGCACGCTGATCTTTTCCGACGAGGGCAATATCGCCTCCATCGGCGCGCTGGGCGCGCTGAACCTGCCGATCTCGACGGAGGTGATCGTCGCCATCATCCAGGATGAGAACTGGATCGCGGTGCCGCCCTCGGCCCGCATCACGCTGAACGGCCGATTGGGCTTCGGCGTCACCGCCCGCGACCTCATCCAGACCATTTTGCGCGACTGCACCGCCGATGGGCGGCTGCTGCAGTGCTGCGTGGAATTCGACGGGGAAGGGCTCGCCACCCTCAGCCTGGACGACCGGCAGACGGTGCTGGCCTCGCTGTTCCATTCCGGCGCCTATACCGGGATCATGACGCCGGACGAGGCCACGCTGGCCTATGTCCGCGCCCGCGATGCCGGCCGGCCCTGGCAGGTGGTGCGGGCCGATCCGGGCGCCGCCTATGTGACGGAGCTGACCTACGATCTTTCGGAGATCCAGCCCATGGTCACCCTGCCGCCGGATGCGCATGGCGGCGTGCCGGTGGAACAGGCGCTGGGCCAGCGCATCGACCAGGCCACCATCGGCTATTGCTCCAACGGCCGGCTGGACGACCTGCGGGAGGCGGCACGGCTTCTGCGCGGACGCCGCATCGCCCCCCATGTCACGCTCTACGTCACCCCCGGCAGCCGCGGCGTCTATGTCGAGGCCTCCCGCGAAGGAATCCTGGGCGACCTGGCCGAGGCCGGCGCCACCATCCTGGCCCCGGGCTGCACCACCTGCTGGGGCTACCAGGGCGTGCTGAATGCGAACGAAGTGCTGATCTCGACGCAGCAGTTCAACTACCAGGGCCGCAACGGCGATCGCACCTCTCGCGTCTTCCTGGCGGGCCCCGCGGTGGTCGCGGCCTCCGCCATCGCCGGCGCCATCGCCGATCCGCGCCCGCTGCTGGCCGAGGTGGCGGCATGACCACCTGCACGGGGCGCGTCTGGAAGTTCGGCGACGACGTGCATGGCGATGACGGGATCATCGAATTCTCGATCATCCGCGACAGTTTCGGCAAGGAATTCGACGAGGAGGCGCTGCGGGCCATGTGCTTCCGGCGGATGCGGCCGGAATTCGCGCAGCAGGTTCGGCGCGGCGACATCATCGTCGGCGGCCGCAATTTCGCGCATCACAACCATGTCGAGGTCAGCGTCGCGCTGCGCGCCTCCGGCATTTCAGTGGTCGTCGTGGAATCCTGCGATTCCGGCTTCCTGCGCCGCGCCCTGAACCACGGCCTGCCGGTGATGATTTGTCCTGGCATCCACGAAGCCGTGCAGGACGGCGAAATCCTTTCGGCCGACCCCGCCACTGGCCTCGTCACCCTTCCCAAGGGCCAGGAGCTGCGCGCAAAACCCTTCTCCGAGCGCATGGTGCAGGTCTGGCAGGCTGGCGGGTCGATCCCGCTGCTCGAACGTGAATTCGCCGCGCGCCGCGCGGCCGCAGGGAGATAGGAAGAAGATGCTCACCCGCCGCAGCTCCCTCATTGCCGGCGCCGCCCTGCTCGCCGCGCCCGCCCTCGCACAGACCTTTCCGGACCGCCCGGTGCGCCTGGTCGTCGCCTATCCGCCCGGCGGCAATGTGGATTTCTCCGCCCGGCTTCTGGCGCCGGCGATGAGCCAGGCGCTGGGCCAGCAGGTGATCGTGGACAACCGCGCCGGCGCCGGCGGCATCGTGGGCACCGAAGCCGTGGCCCGCGCCCGGCCGGATGGCCATACCATCCTCATCACCGGCACCGCGCCCGTCTCCATCTTCCCCGTGGCGATGGAGCGCCTGCCCTATGACCCGCTGCGCGATTTTGTGCCGATCGGCATGGCCTATCGCGTGCCGATCGTGCTGATGGTGGCGAAGGACATCACGGCCCGCAGGCTGGCGGACTTCGTCGCGCAGTCGAAGGCGACGCCGGGCGGTCTCTCGGCCGGCACCGCCGGCATCGGCTCCGGCGCGCATCTGGCGATCGAGCTATTCAATGCCGGCAGCGGGGCGGGGCTGGTGCATGTGCCCTATCGCGGCACGGGACCTGCGCTGAACGACCTGATCGCCGGCACCATCCCCGTGGTCTTCGACCAGCTGTCCTCCGCGCTGCAGCTGCATGCCGATGGCCGCGCGCGCATCCTGGGCATCGCCTCCGCCGCGCGCTCGCCTCTGCTGCCGGAGGTGGAGACGCTGCGCGAGGCCGGCATCGTGCAGCCGGAGCTCAGCACCACGCTCGGCATGCTCGCCCCCGCCGGCACGCCGCCCGAGGTGGTGGAGAAGCTGCGCAGCGCCATGGCCGCGGCGCTGTCGGAAGGCCTGGCGCGGCAGCGCCTGACCGCGCTGGGCGGCGAGATCCCGCCGCCCGCGCAGATGACCTCCGCCCATTACGGCGCGGTGATCCGGGAGGAGCTGGAGATCTACCGGCGCGCCGTGCAGCTGGGCAATGTGAAGCTGGAATAGCCTTGCAGGGCCGGGATGAGATTTTCGCGCATCGCCCCCCGCGCGCCCGGCCCCTAACATCCCCGCGATGACCCCCGAGACACCCATGCTGGTCCAGGCCGGCTTCGTCCACCTTCAGTCCGGGGCCACCGCCGCCGCACTGCCGCCGGCCGCGCTCGCCGATTTCCCCGCCTTCGCGGCGAGCTGGGACGGCATGCCGCTCGACCAGCACATGGCCGATGGCGGCCGCTACCGCCGCCGCCGCCATGCGGTGCTGTCGGCCCGCGCCGGCATGCCCGGCCTGGTGCGGGAAGCCGATGCCCCGCATTGGCAGGCGCGGGACCACAATCCGCTGAATGGCGGCATCCAGCGGCATTTCGAGCCCATCCCCCGCGCCATCACCGCCTCCGCCGGTTTTGCCGGCATCGCCGACTGGGCCCGCCAGGCCTTCGATGCCGCCGATCCCGGCCAGGACTGGCATATCGAGGCGCATCAGTTCCGCATCGAGGCCGCGCCCGACGCCGCCGGCCGCCCGACACCGGAGGGCATGCACCGGGACGGCGTGGACTGGGTGCTGGTGCTGCTGGTGCGGCGGGAGAATGTGGATGAGGGGGTGACCGAGATCGCCACCCCCGATGGCACGCGCCTCGGTGCCTTCACCCTGACCGAGCCTCTGGATGCGGTGCTGCTGGACGACCATCGCATCCTGCACGGCGTGACGCCGGTGGTGCCGCACGATGCCAGCCGCCCCGCCTGGCGCGACGTGCTGGTGCTGACGTTTCGCAGGCGGGCCTGACGCATTTTCAAGCCTTGCGGCTTCGCAAGGCGACTCGGAAAATGCGTCGGAGTTTCATCCCTCCGCCGCCAGCACCATCAGCACCCGGGCCCGCTGCCCGCCGAGGGAGCGGGTGCGGTGCGGGCGGCGCGCATCGAAGCGCAGCGAATCGCCAGCCTCCAACACTAGGCTGGACTCCTCGAACAGGATTTCCATCCGGCCGGACAGCACATGCAGCAGTTCCTCCCCCGCGTGGGTCGAGGTCTCCTGCTCCGGCCGCGGCTCCAGCGGCGGCCACATCTCCAGCGCGATGAGCCGCCCCGGCCCGCCGGGAAACAGCGGCCGCAGATGCAGCTCCTCGCCCGGCGGCGGTCGAGGCGGCTGCTCGGCCCGGGCCAGGTCGGCGGCCCCGCTGGGCGCGGCCTCGGCGGCCAGCAGCTGCCCGGCTGGCAGGCCCAGCGCCTCCGCGATGCGGAAGACCGTGCCGATCGAGGGCTGGCCCTGACCGCGCTCGACCTTCGAAAGATAGCCCTTGGTCAGCCCGGTCGCGAGCGCCAGCCCGGCCAGGCTGAGCCCGGCGGCCTGGCGCTGCGCCCGCAACCGGCGGCCCAGCGCCGCGCCCTCCGCCTCCGGCAGCCCGGCCTCAGGGTCGTTCAATGCGGTTGACGGCACGGTTTCCTCTCAGGATACTCGTTTCCACACAGGAAACCCGGACAGCCTAGCACAGGCGCAACCGGGGAGGCATTCACCGACAGGATCCCCACCGATGAACCCATTCCTCTCCCGCCGCCTTCTGCTGGGCGCCGCCCTTGCCGCGCCCAGCCTGGCCCGCGCCCAGGCCTTTCCCGCCGCCCGCCCGCTGCGCCTCGTGGTGCCCTTCGGCCCCGGCGGCATCACGGATCTGGTGGCGCGGGTGGTGGCGGAACGCGCCGCCGCGCTGCTCGGGGTGCCGGTCGTCGTGGAGAACCGGGCGGGCGCCAATGGCAATATCGCCGGCGATTTCGTCGCCAAGGCCGCCCCCGATGGCCATACGCTGCTGATGGCCTCGGTCGCCATGTTCTCGGTCAATCCCGTGATCTATGCCGCCATGCCCTACGACCCGGCGCGGGATTTCGAGCCGGTGATCGCCATCGGCAGCACGCCGCATCTGCTGGTGGCGCATCCCGCCGTGGCGCCCGACCTCGCTGGCCTCGTCGCCGCCGCCCGCGCGCGGCCGGAGGCGCTGAGCTTCGGCACCGCCGGCGCCGGCAGCTCCCCGCATCTGACCCAGCTCGCCTTCCAGCAGGCCACCGGTGCCAGGCTGCTGGAGGTGCATTTCCGCAGCGGCTCCGCCAGCGTGCAGTCGGTGCTGGGCGGCCAGGTCTCCATGACGGCGGAGGCCACGCCGATCGTCATCGCCCATGTCCAGGCCGGCACCCTGCGCGCCTATGCCGTGGCCTCCCCGTCGCGGGTGGCGCTGATGCCCGATGTGCCGACCACGGCCGAGGCGGGCTTGCCCGGGCTGGAGAATGGCTCCACCTCCGGCATCGTCGCGCCGCGGGGCACGCCGGCGCCGATCCTGGCCCGGCTGAACGAGGTCTTCGACACCGCTTTGCGCGCGGAGGAGACACGTGCGCGGCTGGTGCAGCAGGGCACCCTGCCGCTCGGCGGGACGGGCGACGAATTCCGCGCGCTGGTGGCGCGGGAGGTGACGCGTTGGCGCCCCCTCCTGGCCGGCGTGTCGGCAGGTTGAACGAGAAAGGAAACGCAGCGTGACCCAAGGCTATCCCTGGAGCGGCCGGCTGATCGCCAGCTTCATCGCCGAGCAGGCCTCGATGGAGATGGAGGAACTGCCCGCCGCCCGGCTGATCGAGGGCGTCGGCATCGAGGGCGACCGCTACGCCACCGGCCGCGGCACCTACAGCTACAAGCCGCATGAGGACCGGCAATGCACGCTGATCGAGATGGAGACGCTGGATGCGCTCCGCCGCGACCACGGCCTGACGCTGGAACCCCATGAAAGCCGCCGCAACCTGACCACCCAGGGCGTGCCGCTGAACCACCTGGTCGGCCGGCATTTCCGGGTGGGGGAGGTGGTGCTGTTCGGCGGCCGGCTGAACGTGCCCTGCAAATACCTGGACGAGCTGCTGGGCCGCCCGCTGTTCAACCCGCTGCTCAACCGCTCCGGCCTCAATTGCCGCATCATCAAGGGCGGCGTGATCCGTCCCGGCGACGTGATCGAGCCGGTCTGAGCCGATGAAGCTGCTGATGGGCGTGGAGGTGGCGGCGCGCCGGCAGGTGACGCCGGCGGTGGTGGCGCTGACGCTGCGCCCGACGAAACGCCCCGCCTTCCCGCCCTTCCGCGGCGGCGCCCATGCCATCCTGGTGCTGCCGGATGGCAGGCGGCGCCTCTATTCCCTGGTCTCCGACCCCGCCCGGCCCGAGAGCTGGGAGGTGGCGGTGCTGCGCGAGCCGGCGGGGCAGGGCGGCAGCGCCTGGCTGCATGATGCGGCGCCGGTCGGCACCCGGCTGCTGGCCAGCCATCCGCAGCAGGGTTTTGGCCTGGCGGAAGGCGCGGCGCGGCACCTGCTGGTGGCCGGCGGCATCGGCATCACGCCCTTCCTCTCCATGCTGCCGGAGCTTTTGCGTGCGGGCGCGAATTTCGAGCTGCATTTCTGCGCCCGCAGCGCCGAGTCGACGCCCTTCCTGCCGGAACTGCGCGCGGCGCTCGGCCCGCGACTGCGGGAATGGATCGGCCGGCGGCTGGACCTGCCGGCGCTGCTCGCCAGCCCCGCCCCCGGCACCCATGCCTATTGCTGTGGCCCGGCCCGGATGCTGGAGGCCTTCGAGTCCGCCACCGCGCATTGGCCGGAAGGCACCGCGCATCGCGAGCATTTCGCCGGCCTGCCGCGTGCCGAGGCCAGCCAGGGCGAGGCCTTCGAGGTGGAGATCGCCTCCTCCGGCGCCATCCTGCCGGTGCCCGCCGATCGCAGCCTGCTGGAGGTGCTGCGCGAGGCCGGCCATGCGGTGGACGCCGCCTGCGAATACGGCGCCTGCGGCAGTTGCGTTGTGGGGGTGGAGCGGGGGGAGCCGCTGCACCGCGACGTCTGCCTTTCTCCCGCCGCGCGGCGCCAAAGCCTCACGGCCTGCGTCTCGCGCGGCCGGGGCCGCCTGCGGCTGGCGCTGTAGCGCCAGCCGTCGCCGCCGCCTCAACCCTTGCGGGACTGCCCGCCCTTGCGGCCGGCTTCCGCCGCGCGCCCGGGGTCGTTCGCGAAATTGTTCGGGTCCTTGTCCTTGCCGCTGCCGACCGTCTCCTGCGACACGCCCTTCTGACCCTCGGCGCCGTGCTGCCCGCCGGACTTGTCCTTGCCGCCCTGCTGGTTCGCCATCCTGCGTTCCTCCGTGATCGCCACCCGCGCTTGCTGCCGGGCGCCCCCAAGAAACGCGGCGCGGCGGCGGCCGGTTCTGGCGCGGGGGCGTATTGACCCGCGCGGCCTGAAGGGCGATCCGGAAGGCATGACCTTCCATATCCTCGTCACCGCCGCGCGCCTCGAAGACTCGGGCCTGGCGCTGCTCCAGGCCGCCGGCTGCACGGTGGATTTCGTCTCCCTCGAAGGCGGGCGGGCGGAGATGGAGCGTAAGCTCGCCACCACCCCGGTGCAGGGCGTCATCTCCCGCGCCATCCCGATCACCGGCGAGGCCATGGCGAGCTGCCCGACGCTGCGCGTCATCTCCCGCGCCGCGGTCGGCTACGACCTGATCGATGTCGCAGGCGCCACCGCGCGCGGCATCCCGGTGCTGACGGCGGTGGGCGCCAATGCGCAATCGGTGGCGGAATACAGCCTGGGCCTGATCCTGGCCGTGGCGCGCAATATCCCGCACCACAACCGGCTGACGCAGGCGGGCGGCTGGGACCGCAGCCGGCTGGGGATCGAGCTCTACGGCCGCCGCCTGGGCCTGGTCGGCTATGGGCGCATCGCGCAAGGCCTGGCGCGGATGGCGCTGGCCCTCGGCATGAAGGTCTCGGCCTATAGCCCCAACCTGGCCCGCCGCGGCGACATTGCGCCCGTCATCGCCGCGCCCTCACTGCACGCCCTGCTCGCGGAGTCGGACGTGGTCTCGCTGCATGCGCCGATGAATGCCGCGAACCGCCACATGATCGGCGCGGCGGAGCTGGCGCTGCTGGGGCGCGAGGCGATCCTGGTGAACACCGGCCGTGGCGGGCTGATCGACGAGGCGGCGCTTGCCGAGGTGCTGCGCGAGGGCCGGATCTACGGCGCCGGCCTCGACGTGCTGTCCACCGAGCCGCCGCCGCCCGGCGGCAATCCCCTGGTGGGCTGCCCGAATACGCTGCTGAGCCCGCATATGGGCGCCGCCACCACCGTGGCCCGCAGCGCCACCGCCCAGGCCGCGGCCACGCATGCGCTCGCGGTGCTGCGCGGCGAGCCCCTGCCGCCGGACGCCTGCGTGAACCCCCAAGTCCTGCGCCAGTAACAACCGCTCTCCCCCACTTATGGGGGAGAGGTTGGGTGAGGGGGACGTCGAAGGCGGGTGGCACCAACCGGCCGCTGCCACCCGCTCCCTTTCTCAGGCCAGCGGCACCAGCCGGTACCCCTTGCCCGCGCGCTCCACCATGCCGGTCGCCGGCATCGGGAAGTGGTAGCCCACCACCGCGATGCGGTCCGTCGCCAGCTGGTCCAGCAGGCGCTTGCGCGTCGCCACCGCCTGGGTCGGGTCCATGTCGAAGACCGGATACCAGTCCGGATTGGCCATGAAGAGCGCCGGCGTGGTGATGGCATCGCCGATCACCATCAGCTGCCTGTCGCCATCCGCCACCAGGTAGGAGACATGGCCCGGCGAGTGGCCGGGGCTCGCGATGGCGGTGATGCCCGGTGCCACCTGCGCGCCGGGGGCGAAGCGGGTGATGCGCCCGGCATAGGGGGCGAAGCGCCGCCGCGCATTGGCGAAGCCGGGGCGGCGCATCTCATTGGCGCGGGATTCCTCGCCCGCATCGTTCCAGAAGGTCCATTCGACCTCCGGCACCGCGATCTGCGCATTCGGGAAGGCCGGGCTGCCATCGGCGGCCAGCAGCCCGTTGATGTGGTCGCCGTGGAAATGCGTATGGGCGACCAGCACCACCTCGGCCGGGTCCAGCCCGGCATTGCGCATATTCACCATCATGGTGGGGGTGGCGCCGGTGCCGGCATCCAGCAGCACGAGGCCGCGCGGCGTGCGGATGACGGTGACGTTGTAGGGGTTCACCAGCGCCGGGCCGGGCGTGCCGCCGGCCTGCAGGGCGGCGGCCACCTCGGCCGGCTGGGCATTCATGACGAAGCCCTGGGTGGCATCGGGCCGCGTCGCGGCGCCGTCATTCACCACTGTGGCGCGCAGCCCGCCCACCATCACATGGTGGAAGGGGGGCGTCACGGCGGCGCCCTGCGCCAGGGCGGGCAGGGCAGGGGCCAGGGCCGCGGCGCTGCCGGCGGCGAGAAGGGTACGACGATCGATCATCTCCATGCCCCTCAGCTCGCGGCCGACCAGTCGGAGGGCACGAAGCGATAGCCCTGGCCGTCCTTCGCCATGTGGCCTGTGGCGGGGAAGGGGAAGTGGTAGCCGGTGACGCGGATGCGGTCGGTGCTCACCATGTCGAAGACCCGCCGCCGCGTCGCCTCCGCCGCCGCGCCGTCGAAGTCGAACATCACGCGGAAGTCGGGGCGGCGGGCAAAAAGCTCCGGCCGGTTGGTGATATCGGCGAGCACGATCAGCTGGTCCGCGCCATCGGCGATGCGGTAGAGGGTATGGCCCGGCGTATGGCCATGCGCCGAAATGGCGGTGACCCCCGGCAGCACCTCGGCATCCCCCGCCACCTGCCGCACCTTGCCCTGATAGGGGCCGAAGCGCCGCGCCACATTGGCGAAGGTGCCGCGCTGCGCCTCCGGGCTGCGGCTTTCATTGCCCGCCTCGGTCCACCAGGCCCATTCGGCGGCCGGCACCACCAGCTCCGCATTCGGGAAGGCGGGGGTGCCATCGGCATTCAGCAGGCCGCCGACATGGTCGCCATGGAAATGGCTGAAGACCACCGTGGTGACGCGGGCGGGGTCGAGCCCGGCGGCGCGCATATTCGGCCCCAGCAGTCCCACGGGCGCGCCCGCCGGCTGTGCGCCATTGCCGGTGTCGAACAGCACCAGGCCGTTCGGCGTCTCCAGGCATGTCAGGGTGAAGGGGATGCGGAAGGTCTCGGTCGGCAGGAAGCTTTCCGCCAGCACGCGCTGCACCTCGGCCAGCGGCGTGGCCGGAACGAAACCCTGGGCCAGCGGGATGGCGCGGCTGCCGTCATGCAGCAGGGTCACGGTGCGGGCGCCCACCCGGAAGCGGTAGAAGCCCGGCGCCTGCGCCAGCGGTGCAGCCGCGGGGGCCTGCGCCGGAGCCTGGGCGGAGGCTGGCAGCGCGCGCAGCAAGGCAGGGGCGGCCAGTGCGCCGGCGGCGCCCAGCATCAGGTGACGGCGATCCATGGAAGCCTCTCCGCTTCATTTGCAGCCGTCAGTTTGGATGCGGGGGGGCGGTTGCAAGCCCCCGCGCCTCGTTCCGCGCAACGATCTTTCGCGAGCCGCGCCTCAGCGCCGGAAACTCACCACCGATTCCAGGTGCGGCGACCAGCCGAACTGGTCCACCGGCACGGCCGAGACCGCCTTGAACCCCGCCTTCACCAGCGCCGCCGCATCCCGCGCCAGGGCCACCGGGTTGCAGGAGACATAGATCACCACCGGCACCTTGCTGCGGGCGATCTGCGCCACCTGTTCCGCCGCGCCATTATAGGGCGGATCCAGCACCACGGCACCAAAGGCGTTCAGCTCCGCCGGCAGCAGCGGGCGATAGGCCAGGTCGCGGCGGATCGCCTCCACCCGCCCGCCCGCTTTCCGGGCCCCGGCATCCAGCGCGGCGACGGCCGCCGCATCCCCCTCATAGGCCGCAACCCGCCCCCTGGCGGATAGCGGAAAGGACAGCGTGCCGATGCCGGCATAGAGATCCGCGATCCGCGCCCGCACCGGCAGCCTCTGCGAGGCCAGCCCGGCCAGGACGGCGGCGATGATGGCGGCCTCGCCCGCCGGCGCCGCCTGCAGGAAGGCGCCGGGCGGCGGGGCGACCGAAACGCCCGAAAGATCAAGCCGCACCGGGCCGGATTGGGCCGCCGTCTCCACCACCCCGTCCTTCAGCGCCCAGGCGATCCGGGGAAGGCCATGCGCGGTGCCGAAGGCCGCCAGCATGGCGCGCTGCGGCGCATCCAGCGGCCCATCCGTGCGCAGCAGCAGGTCCGGCCCCGAATCCAGCAGGTTCAGCACCGCCGAACCCTCCCGCTTCAGCGCCGGCATCCGGCGCAGCAATTCGCGCAGCGGCCGGAACAGCGCCACCAGCGCCGGGTCCAGCACATGGCAGGTGGCGAGGTCCGCCACCGCCGCGCTGCCGCGCTGGTGGAAGCCCAGCGCCATGCCACCGCCCGGCAGCCGCTTCAGCGCCAGGTCGGCGCGGCGCCGCGTGGCGGGGGGCGCGATCGCCATCTCCGCCACCGGCGTGCCGGGCTGGCCGGCGCGTTCCAGCGCCTCCACCAGCCGGGCGCGCTTCCATGCCGCATAGGGCGGGATCGCCCAGTGCTGCAGGGCGCAGGCGCCGCATTCCACCAGGAAATGGGGGCAGGGGGGCGTCACCCGGTCCGGGCTCGGCGCAAGGATGTCCAGCAGTTCCGCCGCCTGACCCTCGCCGCGCCGGGCGCCAATCCGCGCCAGGATACGTTCCCCGGGCAGCGTGCCGGAGACGAAGAGAGACCCGCCCGGCGTCTCCGCCACCCCATCCCCGGCGGAGCCCAGGCGGGTAATCGTGACCTCCTCCTGTGGTTGCATCCCGGCTGGCCGGGTGCGATGGGGGTCCGAACCAGGACGGGGCTCCATGCTCGACAAGTTGCTTTCCCTGCTGCGTGCGCGGCTCCGCCGTCGGAGCGAGTGGTATTATCTGGGCAATGGCGTGGGTTTGGCCCTCACCCACTTCGGCCGCAAGATCTTCCTGCCCGGCGGCGATGCCGGGATGACGCCGGAGATCATCCTGAAAGGCCAGTGGGAGCCGCATGTGGAGGCCGTGCTGCGCCGCGTGCTGAAGCCCGGCATGCAGGTGGCGGAGGTCGGCGCCAGCATCGGCTTCCACACGCTGGTGATGGGCGAGGCGGTGGGACCCACCGGCCATATCCACGCCTTCGAGCCCTATCCCAAGGTGCTGCCCCTGCTGCGGAACACCATCTCCAGCAACCGCTTCGCCGATCGCGTCACCCTGCACGAGATGGCGGTGCTGCACGCCCCGGGCGACGTCTTCTTCGCCGCCGACCCGCAGCAGGCCGGCAGCGCGCACCTGGCCATCGCGGTGGCCGCGCCCAGCTATTCCGAGAGCTTTGCGGTACCCGCCACCCGGCTGGACGATGCCCTGGCGGATCTGCCCTCGCTCGACCTGCTGCGCATGGACTCCGAGGGCACCGAGGGTCTGGTGCTGCTCGGCGCCCAGCAGCTGATGGAGCGCTCGCCGAAGCTGGTGGTGGTGATGGAGTGGTCGCCCGTGATGCTGGCCGCCCGCGGCGATGTCGCGGAGCTGGCCGGCTGGATCGAGGGCCTCGGCTTCCGCTGCCACCGCATCGAGCGCAATGGCGTGCTGGTGCCGGTCCCGGCGGCCGAGATGCCGGGCCTGGCGCATTGCGACATCGTGCTCAGCCGCGGCGAGGTCGCGCCGTAGCCACCTGCTACAGGGCGATCTTGCCGTCGCCCAGCACCGCCTTGTAGCGGTCGATCTCCACGCCGATGAAGGCCCGGAACGCCTCGCCGCGGCGCGCCGCGGCGATGGAGCCGCCGCTGGCCAGGATGCGCTGCATGGCCGGCGCCTGCATCGCCTGGTCGGCGGCCTGGGACAGCGCCTGGACGATCTCGGCCGGCAGGCCGGGCGGGCCGAAGACGCCGACCCAGCTCATCGCATCGATCTCGCCATAGCCCTGCTCCTGCAGGGTGGTGAGGTCCGGGTAGCGGGCGATGCGCTCCAGCGTGCCGGCGGCCAGCGCGCGGACCTTCCCCTCCTCGATCAGCGGCGCCATGGCGCTGATGCCGTCGATGGTCATGTCCACCCGGCCCGCGATCAGATCCGCCATGGCGGGCGCGCTGCCGCGATAGGGCACATGGGTGAACTCCACCCCCGCCTTCTGGGCCAGCAGCCCGCAGGCCAGGTGGTGGACGGAGCCGATCCCGGCGGAGGAGAAGGAAATCGCCCCCGGCCGCGCCTTGGCCGCCGCGATCAGCTCCGCCGTCGTGCGATAGGGGGAGGCCGCGGGCACCACCAGCAGATGCGGATGCACCGCGATCTGCGCCACCGGCGTCAGGTCCCGCAGCGGGTCATAGGGCAGGTTGGAAAACAGCGCCGCGGCCACCGCATTCGGCGTGGAATGGCCGAAGAGCAGCACGGAGCCATCCGCCGGCGCCTTGGCCACGGCATCGGCCGCGATGGTGCCGGAGGCGCCGGAGCGGTTCTCGATGACGAAGTTCTGGCCGAGCAGCGCCGTGTACTGCTCCGCCACCGCGCGCGCCACGATGTCCGTGAAGCCGCCGGGCGCGAAGCCCACCAGCAGGCGGACGGGGCGGGTGGGCCAGCTGCGCTGGGCCAAGGCGGGCGCGGCGAGCAGGGAAAGGGCGGCGGCGCCGAGGGCGCGACGTGTGGGCATCCGGGATACTCCTGATGCCCAAGGGTAACCGCTGATAATGCGGTGCAGCAATACGGCGGGGAACACCCTCTCCCCCCAACGGGGGGAGAGGGCTCTGTCTCACCCCCCGAAGGCGTTCAGGCCGGTCTGGGCGCGGCCGAGGATCAGCGCATGGACGTCATGCGTGCCCTCATAGGTGTTCACCGTCTCCAGGTTCATGACGTGGCGGATCACGTGGTACTCGTCGACGATCCCGTTGCCGCCATGCATGTCGCGGGACATGCGGGCGATATCCAGCGCCTTGCCGCAATTGTTGCGCTTGACCAGGGAGATCATCTCCGGCGCGACCTTGTGCTCGTCGAACAGCCGGCCGACGCGCAGCACGGCATGCAGGCCGAGCGTGATCTCCGTCTGCATATCGGCCAGCTTCTTCTGGATCAGCTGCGTCTGCGCCAGGGGGCGGCCGAACATCTTGCGGTTCAGCGTGTATTCGCGGGCGGCATGCCAGCAGAACTCGGCGGCGCCGAGTGCGCCCCAGGCGATGCCGTAGCGGGCCCGGTTGAGGCAGGAGAAGGGGCCGGCGAGCGACTTCACGCCCGGCAGGCGGTTCTCCTCGGGGACGAAGACCTCGTCCATCATGATCATGCCGGTGACCGAGGCGCGCAGCGAGAACTTGCCCTCGATCTTCGGGAAGCTCAGGCCCTTCATGCCCCGCTCCAGCAGGAAGCCGCGCAAAATCCCCTCATCATCCTTCGCCCAGACCACCGCCACATCGGCGATCGGCGAATTGGTGATCCAGGTCTTGGAGCCGCTGACCAGATAGCCGCCATCCACCTTCTTCGCGCGGGTGCGCATGGAGGAGGGGTCGGAGCCCGCATCCGGCTCGGTCAGGCCGAAGCAGCCCACCCATTCGCCCGTCCGCAGCTTCGGCAAGAACTTCTGCTTCTGTTCCTCAGACCCAAAGGCGTGGATCGGGTACATCACGAGCGAGGATTGGACCGAGAAGGCCGAACGGTAGCCGCTATCGACCCGCTCCACTTCGCGCGACATCAGCCCATAGGAGACGTAGGACACGCCGGCGCAGCCATAGCCATCGAGCGTCGCGCCCAGAAAGCCCATCTCGCCGAACTCGTTCATGATCTCCCGGTCGAAGGACTCGTTCCGGTTCGCCATGAGAACCCGCGGCATCAGCTTTTCCTGGCAGAACTCGCGCGCCGCATCGCGGATCATGCGCTCATCCTCGGTCAGCGCGTGGTCCAGCAGCAGCGGGTCGTCCCAGGTGAAGGGGGAAGTGCCGGACTTCTTCGCGGTGCCCTGGGCCTCGATGGGGGCGCCTGCGCTATTGGGAACCGGGGTGACGACGTTCATGGAGTCCTCCTGGCGGGCGGCCTCGGATCCGGCAAAGCCAGGGCAAGGGCCCGAACTACGACAAGGGCAACAGGGCGGGGCCCGCTGCCCCGTCCCGTCAATCTGGCGCGGCTCCCCTCATCCGGCAACCGCGCCCGGAGTTATTCGGGCAGGCCGATCAGGCCGCCTCGGCATCCGAGGCGGCGTCGCGCCGGGGTTTCGGCACGGTCAGCAGCATGAAGGCCGGCACAGTATCGCCGAAGCCGCGCGGGGTCGGGCCGGCATCGCGATCCTCGCGCCTTTCGCGCCGGAATTCCTCGCGCCGCGCTTCCATGGACTGCGGCGCCTCGCGCGGGCCGTGGTCGCGGCGCGACTCGGGCCGGCCGCCATCCCGGCGCGGCCGCGCCTCGTCCCGCGGCGGGCGGGCCTCATCCCGCGGCGGGCGGGCGTCGCGGCGCGGGCCACGATCGTCCCGCGGCGCGCGCTCGACCCGCACGGCCTCCTCGGCGGCCGGTGCCGG